>JAEZQY010000020.1 GCA_023441055.1 Bacillota bacterium
GCAAGTTCGCTGTGAAGGTTACACTCTTGGTGCCCTGGCCCGAGAAGTCGTCATGCAAGTAATTATCACCATAGCGGTCTGTTGCGGCTGACGACAGATGCCAGCCTGTCGGGATCCCGCCTAGATCTTCGTTATCAACGATGACCGGTTCAGGAATCGACGGTTCAGGGATCAGCACGAACCGAACCGCATCGGCTACGACATGCTTCGTTGTGTCGTCATTGCTGATCGTGACTGAACCGGACGTTCCCGCCTCGAATGCATATTCGTCAAGTACAACCCACTCTCCGCCTCGGCTAGTCTGATCAACATAATGCAGGTCGCTTCCGCCGTCATAATCAACCGTAACCGGCACATTATCTGCGCGGTTGTCGTGATCCGCATACATGATCGATACCTCATACGTGCCTGCCTCCGGCAGGTTCGGCGTGAACTTCACCCACTTGTTGCCCTTGTCATCGTTGTCATCATGCAGATAGTTCGGGCCGTAGCGATCCGTCTCCGAATTGTTGGTCTTCCATAAACCTTGCTTCGTTACACCTGTTGAATCCGCATTGTCCACGATCACCACGACCGGTTCGGGTTCTGGATCGGGATCACCGCCCGTACCGCCTCCTGGTCCGATGTCTGTGAACTGGACGTGAAACGACTTGCCGCGGGCCAGATTCGTATTCACGGTGAACTTGATCGTCGGCCCGAGCTGCGTCACGGTAATGCCCGGATCAGCCGTGTACGCCAGCGCTGTACGATCCAGCTCCACCTCGATTGTACCGGTGTTCAGCTGAGTTGGATCGGAGACCGACACATCGAGCGTTGCAGTCCCCGTCTCCTTGGTCAACACAGAAGCCATCTTGTTCACCTTAATCATATCGATGGTTCTAACCGCATTCTGCCAGAAGTTCGCGCCGATGATACCGAGCGTCGTCTCCTTCACCGCCTGGATGCTCGTCGAATTCTCCAGCACCTCGAAGTTCGGATTCGCCGCATAGCTGCTCACCTGCGCACTCGACTTATTCGGCAGCAGCGCATATGCATAGCTCGCATTCGTCGGGTTCGTGCCGTGATCCATCCACATCGTCAAGAAGTGGTTCGTATGAATCGTACTCGGCGAGCCTCCTCTTAACTTGTTCCAGCTGCCTTCTCTTGTGTTGCGGACCGCCTTCAGATCAGTCGCATTCGGGAAGTAGTATCCAATATCCGACCCAGATACGCTGCCGGCCAGATGCGCCCACTCGGCATCATTGATCGTCTCCGGAGTCGGCGGCGATGGGATGCTCCAGTCTCCGCCTCCCACTTCATTAATCTCTGCCGCTGTCGAATAGACGATGTTCGGCAGCTCTGCGGAGCCGTTCACAGTGAATGTATTCATACCTGTACCATGCAGTCTGCGATTCTCCACGATCGTCTCGATCGGTATCCCGTCAGTGCTCGTAATGCCGGCACCAAGTGCCACGATCTCATCATCGAACATGAAGTAAGATTTCTTCCCGCTCAGCGCCTTCAGCCTGTACTCCAGATCCATCCCGGATACACCGTATGTTCCGAGCAGCGATGTGCCGCCTACCCAGCTCTTCGTGCTCGTCTTCGGCACGCTGTTCGGCTGATTGTTATCCGTCTGGGACAGCACGGTCGTGCCTGGAAGTCTGCGGGAATCGATCGTCGGCCAATAATTATCGCTGTATTGCGCGATATCATTGTTGTAGAGATACAAGGTTCCGGCACCTGTATACCAGCCTCTATTGTTCTCGGAATTGATCGATTCATGGCTTCCGATTCGGCTTGAAAACATAGCCAGTCCTACGCCATAGTCCGAACGAAGCTGTACCGCCCGATCCATGCCGGCATATTGGTTATACATAATGAGCTCGTCCGCGGGAAGGATCGACGGATCGGACATGATGTCATTGGCCAGTGCCTGATAAGCCAGCGGCGCATCCGCTAAGAAATCTTTGTACGTATCTGCTAGAATCCATGCCTTCACCATCCGCCTGAACGCGAGCGCGTCCGCACTTGGAGCGATCTGAGCTAGCTGAAGTATGCCCCGAATCGCCTGATGACCCACATCGTGGTCCGGCTCATAGTCGCGCGAGATCTCCCGGCCGCGTACCATATCCATCATCGAGCCCTTGTAGATCAGCGGTTGATAAGCTAGATAGACCCACTGCCATACATTGACATGATCAGGATCCGTCACCTGCCACGGCGAGCCGTGCAGAAGAACCATCAGCTGGCTGACGACCTCCAGCAGGCTCAGTCCATAACCGCCGTTGTATGAGATGTTGTTATGCTGAATGAATGAACCGTCCACATAGAAGCCGTCGCCTGTTGTCACATAATCGAAGATGTTGCTCAGTCCATCACGGGCGGCGGCAATCTTGTCGTCATCCTCACCAACAACACCGCGAACCCCAATAATGACCGCGCGCCATGCCCGATTCGCGCCGGTCTGTCTGACTGTAGGCGTGAACCGGTCGATCGCATCGACATACAGATCAATCGTATCCGTAGACAACAAATCATACATCAGCACCATCGAATCATTGAGCTGGACCGGAATACCGAGCTCCCAGTCCCAGGTTAAGCTCGTACCGCTGGATGATGGAACGGTCCGATAGCTGTTATACCGGGTCTCCAGCATATAATGCAGCGCATCGGCAATATCCGTGCCCAGCGTCGCATTCTGATACAGCGTTACAGGCTGTGAACTGCTGTCTAGCGCTACCGTCCCCTCGGTCCAGTACGCAATCGACATCGTTCTCAGCCGGAGGAACACTTCACGAATATGCCGCGAGTTGTTAATGTTGGGTCTGTCGCTCCACAGATAGGTCCGTGTCGGCGACGTGTCCATGCTCGACCACAGATCATAGGCTTCTTGCCCCAGCGCGGACGCTGCATCAGCTACGTCCGGGTCCATCAGATCCAGTTCACCTCCGACTACAATCTCCTTCCACTTGTCCCGCATGTCCTCGTACACGGTAGCCGCACTGGCCTTCTGCGGGGTCAAGAGCCCGCCTAGCACCGTGAACACCATGGCCACCGCCATACAGATACTTAGTGCTCGTCTCATCAATTCATCATCTCCTCATCTACTCGAATTGTTAAGCGTTGTTAAGCGCTTACAATTTAAGTATACGAGTCTCTCTTCCATTTCTATATATCTAGTAATATAGAAATGGTATAAATATTACAGTTGTTGCGCATACGGAAGCGTATCTCACGGAGATACCAGATGAAGTCTGAATGACTGGGACAGGTCACGCAGGATGCGAACACCCGCCACACTGTTGCCTGCCTGATCGAGCGCTGGGCCGAACAATCCGAATCCGTACCGGTTCGGGGAGAATGACACAATCCCGCCGCTTACACCGCTCTTGGCCGGCAGTCCGACCTTAAGGAAGAACTCGCCCGAGTGATTATACATACCGGACGTGATCATGATCGTCGTTACAATCTGTACGATCTCCGGTGTGACAATCCCGCTGGTCAGACATTGACCGTCCGGCTGCGTCTCCAGACACTTGCCCCACATCCCGAAGAACAAGCCGATCTTAGCCAAATCCACACAATCCACCTCCAGCGAACACGCGCGAAAATAAAACGCCAACGTCTCCTCCACGTCAACATGCGCATCAATAATCCCTGTACTCTTCAGGAAGTAGGCCAGCGAGCGATTCCGGTCACCCGTCTTCCGCTCCGATTCATACACTTGCTCATTGACAGTTATATCGCTGCGGCCGACAATACGACCGATCGTGTCGCACAGCCTCTGCAGCCGCGCTTCCACACTGCCATGCTCAGCCAATAATGAAGCGATCACGATCGCGCCTGCATTAATCATCGGATTAAGCGGCTTCTTATGATCGACAGTCTCGAGCTTGATAATCGAGTTGAAGGGATCGACGCTAGGTTCCATGCCCACCTTCGAGAAGACACACTCCGGTCCGCAATCATCCAACGCTGCCATCAATGTAATAATTTTGGATATGCTCTGCAGAGTGAACAGAACGTTGGCATCCCCAGCAGTCAGCATCGAACCATCCGGTGCCGCCACCGCGATCCCCAATGCATGCGGATTGGCATAGGCCAGCTCCGGAATATAATCGGCTACCTTGCCTTGTTTCGTATAGGGTCGATAATCACGTATCAGCTTTGCCAGCGCATCCTGGTCAATATCATGGTTGCTTGCAGTCATTGGAGGACCTCCGTGTATACGGATTTTGGATTCATTCCTAGTATAGCCAATGTACAATAGAACGAATTAATCTTTTTCACTTGTTAAAATACAGCGCTAGCAGCTCGATTCCGATTCGCTGATACCGATAAAAGGTGCTTAGGGATACGTGCATGCGCAATGCAATTTCTTCGTTTGAAGATATCCGTTGGATATACGCATAGTCGATTGTGCGGATCGCAATCTTGTTCCGATCAGACGTTTGTTCTAACTGCCGTATCGCCTTAATTATCGCTTGGTAAGCGTAGGACGCTACTTCGTTGTTCTCACAGTCCTCCGCTAAGTTAAGGACTCGCTTAAGCTGCGGCAATGACTCATAATGCTCAAGCTCATGAACGTGAATAAGCATCTCCTTCACATAATAGGTCGTCTCTTTGTAGGATAGGGATGGCTTTACGAAAGCTTGACTAAACAGAAGTGGTACCAGATCGACGCTTCGCAGGTCGAGTTGCATGACATGGTTGCGATATCCATCAGGGGATTCATAATTAGCCCAATCGAGTTCTGTGAAGCCAAGCGCTGTAAGTGCTGTCACGTGATGCTCAATCGGCGTAATGAATGTGAATAATTTACGCCGTGTCAATTGCCGTAGCGCGTGACGGAGGATGAAGCTTGAAGCTGCAACTGATTCCTGATCTCCTTGGATGCCCACCCAAATCAGGATTTCATCTTCTGCTGGCTCCGAATTCTGTATATAGCAGCGACAAGTCTTGCTGTCCTGCAGCCCATCACGGGTTACTTCATTTAAATTAACAATCACATCGTATGCAGCTAATCGCCCTCGATCCCATACCGCTGTCATAGCGGCATGCTGCTCTCCTCCTGCAACTATGGATGTGGCTCGTCCGAACTCCTCCCCACTCTCAGTGGGTGTCATTGAGAACCAACTCAGCCACATCTGTTCCACCAGGGATAGCTGCGCACCCGCCAGTGCTATGGATTCGCAGCGAATATAAGTATCATTGGAATAATAAACGGATAACCTCTCATTCTCCACATGATAGAGCAACTCTAGCAATAATTGCGTTCTCTCGGATGGTTTAGTTGTTAACCATTGCTGATAGATATATTCAAGTGCGTTCTGTTTATACAACCGGCATGTATCCGGCGCACGATTCTCGAACTCAGTCCTCGTCCAGTTCCGTATCCCATCGACCAGACTCCCCCCTCCTTCCCCGCCAATCACGAAGGGAAGCTCGCAGAATTGTTGGAACCGTGCGGTACTTATATGTTGTCCCGTAATAGCAGTCAGTACTTGTCTATCGAACCGCCACACGGTGGCGGCTGCTTCCAGCAGCTCTCTCAGCTCGGACGATAGATCCATGCCCTCAAGCACCGATTGGCACAACCTTTCAATGGTACGGGACAAATGTATGCGATTAAATTGTTGTTCGTTCTCGACTACTGCCTTCGTGCATATACTAAGCGCCGACGGAATGCCATGGGAAAGCTGGGTGATTGCATCCCTTAGTGACGGATTGTGAATACCTGACGCAAAAATATATTGATGCGCCGTGATGTGGTCAAGCGGAGATAAGCTGATGTTCTTCACCTGTTCATGTCTTATCGGATATCGCCCTGAAGTAAATATCCGCAAGGATGCAGGCAGCTGCGACAAGAAGGAAGCGTACAACCATGGAGCAATATGGTTCCAGCGTTCCATTGGATCTATAAGAATAACAAATCGGGACTGCATGGATGCTAGTCTGTTGATTCGTTCTATCACATGCTCAAATTCAATAGAAGCTCCCATTCTATCTGATCCGCCATAATTCCCCTCTGAGATCAGTCGAGTGACCGCTAACAGGAATTGTTCCGGCTCTTGATAATCTTGGTCGGCCTCGATATATAAGACTTGCAGTCGCGGCAGATCACGAGCAAATCTTCTCATTAGAGCAGACTTCCCCATCCCGCCAATCCCATGTAGATGAACGATCCGATTAGGCGCATCCTCTCCATTAACAATATCATGCATGAACTGCAGCTCCGCGTCTCGGCCCATGAACAGTCGATCTTCCACATCCTGAAGAACATCTCCTACTTTTTTCATTACTATTATGCCGCGCCCCCATTCCATTTATTGTTACAGTTGTCTCTTATTATAGCACCGTGATAGTTTTTTGACATTGAAAGCGATCATCATCCAATGGAATAATAATGCTAATTACGTCAATCATGTGGATGGAGGTTGCAAGATGAAAAGCAAATGGAATCATAGATTAATTAGTGCCATTCTAGCTGTTATGTTATTGTTTAGTGTTTCGGGTCATGTAATCGGGGCCGGCGGTTTAACAGAAATAACGGCCAATCTAAATAACGGCATTAAAGTGATGGTGCATGGGAAGCTGTTCGAGGCTACCGATCCCGTTGACGGCTCCAAGTATGTTCCGATCACCTATAAAGGAAGAACTTATCTGCCGCTCAGAGCGGTTGCAGAGGCCGTCGGTCTAGAGGTCACTTGGGACGGTCCCAATAACACGGCAATTCTAGGTGATGCCAGCGGGGAAATTGTGAAGGATCAATTTAGTTACATACGCGTCTCTCCCGAATTTGCTAGAGTTAGCGACAGCATGTATAAGTTGAAGAGCAGGACACCCGAATACTTGAATCGCGCACCGGGCAGGACCTTCGAATTTGGTTACTCGTCCGAACCGGGTTTCTACGCAGGAATGAATATGACGGTGCTCACGAACTTTGAATATGACAAGTTTAAAGCAACATTCTGGGTGGACGAAGAGAAGGATGAGGAGGGCAATTATCTGGGCTCCGATCCGGAGATTATATTCACTGACGAACACGGAATCGAAGTCAAGAAGATATCTGTTGAACATGGAAACTTGTACGAGGTCGAGTTGGACATTAAGGACGTGCAAGAACTGGATGTATGGGTTACCGGAAGCTTAAGCATCATCGGAGAACCAATGATTGGCAAGTAAACGAGATAGAATATACAGTAGGCCCTCTGCCCTCTCAAGGCAGAGGGCCTCTCTATGCTGCAACATCAATTATAGCCCTGGTTTTATAAGTCGCTCCGCCAATGCATGAACAGCCATACGCAAGTGTCGATAATAAGTTGGAAGTGAAAGCTGGCACGTCTGTGCAATGAACTCGTGGGAACCCAATTGTTGAATATACGCCGCATCAAGTAGCTGCGAATAACGCTGCTCAACTACCGTCCCCACCGCTAATGATTGGAGCGCTTGTGTGATACGTATCTGCAAGGAAACAGCCGCAAGCTCCAGGTCGGATGCCGCTTGTTGCTGCAGCCCCAGCAATGGAAGTAACCCGCGAACCATGTCTGTCTGGAATGGCAATCGTGAATAATGCTTAAGCACCTGCTTGACATAGGTTATCGCTACCTCTATAGGCAGAACAACAGGATGGTCTTCCATCCCTTCCTCCAGGATTGTGAACATACGGTCAACACGTGTTGGGAAGTCCTCTGCGTGTAGGTCCAACTGGTAGGCCTCATAGCGGACTCCCATCGGCGAGGAGGAATCGGCCCACTGCGCCCGTTCGTAACCGAATAACGGTAGCATCTCGAGCCAGTGAGATACAGGAAGCAGATTAACAACTAATGCCTTACGGTCAATCCATTGGTTCTGACTGAGTATGATCGCAAGCGAGCGTGCAAGCGATCCTGTTAATTCCTCTTCCAGATGCGGCTCCATCCCACCAATACCTAATAAGCCGAGACTATCGCCTGATTGGTATCCGGTAGTAACGGGTGTTGTAATCTGACTTTCTTGCAAGACCTCGATTGTATGCTCGTTCAACATGATACAGAAGCAGAAGGCAACGAGCAGTTCTCCCTTCCACAGGCCGATATAAGCGGAGGGCGCTGCTTGCCACAGCGGCCGTATCAGCGACTCGAGATGAACATCACCCGGAATGTAGAATTTCCGACTCTGCAGATAGGCCTCATATAGTTCCTCGATTCTAGACAGGTCGCTCTCCTGGCATTCGCGAATTGTGAATTGGTCATCCCATTGGAAGCTGAAAATTCGAATCATGTCATGCTGGTGCAAGTATAATTTCTCGAACGCCCATTCCGCTCTCAAGTCTTGGTGGGTACACTCTCGCTTGCGCAGCACCTGCAGCGCTCTTGCTTGGTAATCCTGGAATAATTGCGGCATACGATTACGTAGATCAGTGAATGACCATTGCCTTACGGAATCATGCAGCATCCAGCCTCTCTCATGTCGCAATACAAACGGCAAACGGCAAAATTCGATGAATCGCTCTGCCGTCACTTCCTCTTGCAGCAACGCATGCAGCATCTCCTGATCGAACCGCCAGACGGTTGAGACTGCCTCGGCATATCGTTTCAACCACGGTCGATTTATATCGTTCACTAGTTTTTGGACAAGAAAGCCCATCACTTGTTCCTGCCTCGGTCTCTCCAGGAAGCTTTCTCCCTGATTGATCATAATATCAGTGGCCATCGTTAGGGCGAATGGAACCCCGCGTGATAAGTACTGGAGAGAATCGATTGCTTCGAGGCTGCTTACCCCTCTCTCTATCGCATATTGGCGCACGTCCGGAATCGATAGCGGTCTCAGCTCCCAATTACTCACCAGCCTGCCCCAGCTCCCCTGCATCCACTGCCCTTGCAAGGGATAACGTCCAGCAGTGCATACGCGAACTATCGGGCTCAGAGAGGGGAGCAGCTCACTGCGCATCCAGTTCTCGAGCATCGCGCATTGTTCGAATGTATCAATGAGCAATACAATCCCCTGCTGCGCTAACGCATAGGCATTCAGAAGAGCAGTTATTTCAACTGTCGCGCGAGCCGGCATGGATTCCCCCGAGAGTCGATTGAGGATTTTATTCATAAACTGATTCGGGTTTCGCAAGCCATCATGTCCGTCAATGTAGAAGCTACGATCTGCGCCTATGTCAGCAATAAATTGCCTCAGAAGAGCAGTCTTGCCCAGACCACCTGCGCCATAGATGTGAAGCAAGCCCCAATCCGGATTCGATACAGCGCGATGCAGCTGGGCAAGCTCTTCTGCTCTGCCGACAAAAAGCTGATTATGAGAACCGGACTGGACGTCACTGTGCAAAATAAATCCTCTCCTCATACTGCCATTTAGTAGATCCTTTACTAACTAAACAGTGCCACCAATGTCGCGAAGAAGTTTGAAATGCCGTGGATGAGCCAACTCGGCCAGATTGCACCGCCTGCCAATTTCTCATTGATATAGCCCATCGCCACTGCAATGATACATGTAAACAGCGTAATAATGACTGCGATCATTACCTGTACAGAACCATAGAACATTACGCCATGTATAATCCCGAATAGAAGTCCTTGCGTTAGATTCCCTGCGTTGAAACCAAACTTGTTGATTAATCTTTTGGCCAGAAAACCCCTGAAGAAAAGCTCTTCTGAAAATGCTGTCTGGACAAACGAATACATTATAGCTGACAATAAAGCACTAAAACCCAATCCTAGAAATTGAGCGGTTGCCGTCTCGATCTCTCTGGTCATATATAGGATGAACATAGAGACGATTAAAAACAAAAGCAACGTTCCGAAGAACGCTTTCCGGAAATTCCTTTTATTAGTTGCTTTTATCTTTTTGAAGCCCAGCCATGTCAAGAACGATGTATCCTTCCTCGCCGTGATCATCCACCAGATGAATGGGATAATCGAAAACAGAATAATTTGTAGTATCGCACTAATAACCATATTTACTAACTGCATTTTCCTCACCCGTTTCATTATGTAGTCATCTTCCTTAATTTTACCTTCTTTCAATCCTAAGTAAATAGCGAACGGTATTAAAGTTGAGAATCACCCTTCCTTATGCAACAATTAGAATAATCACAACAACTTTTATGAAAGAAGCGTGAAACGATGAATGTAGATATCGTCATGCAAGAGCTTGAGGCACTGGGTAAGGAGCGGACGAAGAAGATCTATCTGTCTAACGGGGCACGTGAACCGTTGTTCGGTGTAGCAACAGGAGCTATGAAGCCGTTGTTCAGGGCGATTAGAATCAATCAGCCATTGGCAGATCAGCTCTATGCTACGGGCAACTACGATGCGATGTACTTCGCAGGCATCATTGCTGACCCGGATGGCATGACGGCGGACGATTATAATCGTTGGATGGACGGGGCTTACTTCTACATGCTATCTGACTACGTCGTTGCAGTCACTTTATCAGAGGCTATAATCGCGCAAGAGGTTGCCGATGCCTGGATCGCCAGCGGAGAAGAGCTGAGAATGTCGGCCGGATGGAGCTGCTACTGCTGGCTGCTGGGCAATCGGCCGGATGAGCAGTTCAGCAAGAGCAAGCTGACTGGCATGCTTGAACAAGTGGAACAGACCATTCATGACTCGCCCGAACGCGCGCGCTATGCGATGAATCAATTCATCTATACAGTAGGCACGTCCTACTTGCCGCTCCATGAGCGGGCGATCCAGTGCGCCGAGACGGTAGGTCTCGTAGAGGTGGACAAGAACAAGAAGAAGAGTAAGCTCCTGAACGCGGCTGCGAATATTCAGAAGGCGGTAGAGAAAGGCCAGCTCGGCTTCAAACGCAAACATGTGAGATGTTAAGGGGCGCGATTAAAATTAACATTCATCTAACATGCCTTTTATGATAACGTGTTATATAGTTATTCTAGTAGTTAACTATACATATTAAGGTGGTTATTAGATGAAGCTTACCCGTGAGGAACGATCATGGATTCTGTATGACTGCGGTAATTCGACCTATGCGCTGGCCATTACGACAGCGCTGCTGCCCATCGTGTTCGGTATGTTCGACAATGTGAAGAGCAGCATGGATCTAGGGTACTTCAATTCGATTGCCAGTTTGCTAGTGGCTGTATTAAGCCCGATTCTCGGAACGATCGCGGACTACAAGGACAAGAAGAAGCGCTTCTTCATCTTCTTCACGATTATCGGCGTGCTGGCCACCGCGTCTCTGGCGTTCGTAGCGCCTTCGAGCGGGCAGTGGCAGGTGTTGATTATTTTCTACATTCTGTCTGTCATTGGGTTCTCAGGCGCTAACATCTTCTACGATTCCTTCCTAGTGGATGTGTCGAGCGATGAGCGGATGGACAAGGTGTCCTCGCGGGGGTTCGCCTATGGGTATATCTCCAGCGTCATTCCATTCGGCATCAGCCTGCTGCTCATCCTAGTCCTCGGTATGGATAAGTCCATCGGGTACCAGATCGGATTCATGATTACCGCGCTGTGGTGGGGGCTGTTCACAATTCCGATGCTGAGGGACGTCAGACAGCGGCACTATGTGGAGCCTGAGCCCAGACCGATCACTAGCAGCTTCAAGCGTCTAGCGGATACGTTCAAGAACATCAGACAGCACCGGATCGTGTTCGTCTTCCTGATTGCGTACTTCTTCTATATCGATGGAGTTTCTACGATTATTAAGATGGTAGTTCCCTATGCCACTTCCGTCTTGGGCGCGGACGCGTTCAATACATTCACACTGCTGGGCATTCTGCTGATTATCCAGATCATCGCTTTCCCATGTGCTCTTCTATATGGCAATCTTGCCAAGACTTATTCAGCCAGGGTACTCATTATTGTCGGTATATTCACGTACATCATCTCATGTATTGCGGCCTTCTTCATCACTTCAGTCTGGCATATCTTTATTCTCGGAGCGCTGATCGGTTCGGCCCAAGGCGGCATTCAGGCACTAAGCAGGTCCTACTATGCTCGGATCATTCCGAAGGATAATTCCAATGAATTCTTCGGCTTCTACAATGTATTCGGCAAGTTCGCTGCGATCATGGGTCCTGCTATTATGGCGCTGACCACGACACTGACCGGCCAAGCCAAGCTCAGTATTCTAGCTATCATTCCATTGTTCATCATTGGGCTTCTCATATTCGTCAGGCTGCCCAAGGAACAACTGAATCAGGTATGAACAAGGAGGCTTCCATGAGCGCTGACACGGCCATAGCTCGGCACCTAATTGTCGTCTCTTACGATGCCTTCTCGGAGGACAATTGGTCATACGCAAGCAGCCTGCCAAATCTGTCTAAGCTAATTCAAGCAGGCGCGCACAGCACGAAGCTGCGCAGTGTGTTCCCCACACTTACCTATGTCGTACACACGACAATTGCGACAGGCGTCTATCCGAACAAGCACGGCATCTTCAACAATAATCCGCTGCAGCCGTTCGTCCCGGAGGAGGAGCAGACCTGGTTCTGGTACAGGGATGCCATACAAGCACCGACGATCTATGATGCTGCGCATGAACAAGGCTTGCGTACCGCCGGATTACTGTGGCCGGTGTCAGGCCGATCGTCGATCCATTATAATCTGCCTGAGATTAGAGCGATCAAGAACGAGAATCAAGCGCTTAAGATCCTGCGTAGCGGCAGCGCTCTCTATTGCCTCGGCATGGAGCTCAAGTTCGGACGCACGCGGCAAGGGATCGCCCAGCCCAACCTGGATGACTTCACAACGCAGTGCGCAGTCGATACGATTAAGCACAAGAAGCCTAATCTGCTCATGCTGCATCTTATTGACCTCGATGACACCAAGCACGCATACGGCACAGACAGCGAGCAGGTCCGAGATGCCATTACACGTATGGATCGGCGTATCGGTGATTTGATGCGTGCTGTTCAAGAAGCCGGCATCGCTGACGATACGGTGTTCCTGGTGATCGGAGATCATGGCCAATTCAATGTGAAGCGCCGCGTACACTTGAATAATCTGCTCAGGGATAAAGGCCTTATTTTTGAGGAGAATGGGTTGTTGAGGTGGCGTGCTTACTTCCAGTGCGGAGGCGGCGCAGCTTATCTCCATATTCAGCCTGGGGATGAGGAGGCTGAGCAGCTCGCGCTGGCCGCGCTAGCTGACTACATGCAGGATGACGCTAGCGGTATCGAGCGGTTATACACGGGGGACGAGCTGGATGCTGCATATGCTAGCCGAGTCGCGCGTGTGATGCTGGATGCCAAGCTGGACTATTCCTTCGATGAAAGCCTATCCGAGCACCTGATCGAAGATCTGGAAGCACAAGGAATCAAGCATGCCACACACGGCTATTCCCCTGATCGTGAGGGCTATCGTTGTAACCTCGTCATCTCCGGTAAAGGGGTCAAGTCTGGCTACTCGCTCGGTGATGTCCAGATGGTGGATATCGCCCCTACCATGGCGCGCGTGCTGGGTATACGGTTTGAGAAGTGCGACGGAAGAACGCTCGATGACATATTCAAGAATCATATTCAAGAATCACATTCATAATCATCTATCAGCTGAGGAGTTGTCCCACACGTGAACAGTAAGGATATAGCCGCCTTCCGCAGGCAGATTAAGCCCGATCATGATCTGCTGCGCATCTTCGATATCTTCAATGTGTATATTACCAAGGAGAGCAGCGAGATTTATCATCATGAGCGCCATCCATTCGCTATGCTAGAACCAGAGCAGCAGGAATTATTCATCGGCAATTTCAAGAAGCTACTATCCGGTCAAATCGATGAGAAGCTGTTCGAGCTGGATTTCCTAGATGACGCTGAGTCGCATTCGCGAGCGATCCTGCATACTGCTCTCCATGCAGTCGATGTAGAGGACTGGGAGGAGCAGATGCTCCGCATAGTGGACAAGATGCTGCGAGACTTCCAGTATGCGCATGACCTGGTCGTGACCTTCATTCGCGGGGAATACTTCAAGCCGACCAAGAAGAGCAATGCCGAGTCCGAAGAGAATAGTCGTGATGAGGTGTATGCCTTCCCTTACATCCTCTGTGCAATCAATAAGACCGAACAGCCTCAGAAGACGCTGGTATTCGACTATATCACCAAGGAATTCAAGTCCAACATCGCCGTTGATCCCGTTGTGAAGCTGACTGCTCCGGAATCCGGATTCCTGTATCCCTGCTTCACGGATCATGCAGCCGACGCGAATCATGTGCTGTATGCGGCCGGCAAGGCGAATGAACCGGATGTGCGCTTCATCGAGGATGTGCTCAATGGTCGGAAGCACGCAACCGCTGAGCAGGACAAGGCAATCTTCGAGGAGGTCGTGCGGGAAGTGGCCGGCGAACAGCTCGATACCGCTGCGGTTGCCCACATCTATGAGGAGATCAACAGCTTCATTGAAGAGAATGCCGATGAGGATACACCCAAATTGGATTACCGTGATGTCGAGCGTGTATTGACGGCCAGCGGCGTGCAGCAGGTGACGGCTGAGAAGGTAGAGCAGGCCTTCCAGCAAGTGACGGATAATGCGCAGTATGAATTGAAGGCTGCGAGCGTGATGCCGAAGTTCACAACTAAGTCGATCAAAATCAACACCAAGGTGGCGAATATCACCATCAGTCCGCAGGACTTGCAGTATGTCAGGCAAGTGAATTATCAAGGCAAGCGATGCCTGATGATCGAGATTGACGAGGAGGCCGTCATCGAGGGCTTCACGATGAAGACGGAGTACATCTAGACAATGAATAAGAGCTGTTCGGAATACCGCCATGGGCGGCTTCCGAACAGCTCTTATTCATTAATAGCGATTACGCTTATTTCAACTCAGCGAGAATTTCTTCAATCTTAGCCAGCTCGGATTGTAAGCCGCCTCCGCTCAGATACCAGAGCGGACCATCCAGATAGACAATGTTGTTATTCTGATAAGCTATCGTTCGCTTGATAATTTCATTCTCGATATCCGCTTGGATGTTGGATTGGCCGCCAGTTGCAGCTGTTCGGTCAACGACCAGCAGAACCTGCGGATTGAACTGTAGGACAGCTTCAAAGCCAAAGTTGGAGCCGTGGTCAGAAGCTTCGATATTATCCGTTACTGGTGTGAAGCCATACACATCATAGATATAGCCAAAGCGAGAATTCGTAGAGAAGCCCGACAGGTTGCCCTCATTATACATCGTAACGAGGATATGATCGAAGCTGCCTGCCAGTGTATTAATCTCACTCAAGGCAGCATCGAATTTCGCTAGATAAGCATCAGCTTCCGCGCGCTTGTCGAACAAGGTAGCTGCAATATCTACGGATGCTAGGAACGTATTCCAGTAATCGTCTTGTGCAGTTCCGACGTATACAACAGGCGCGATTTCACTAAGCTCCTCATAGAAGACTGATTGTCGACTCGAGATGAAGATAACGTCCGGTGAGAGCGCTGCGATGTCTTCGAATAATGGCGTCTTCAAGTTGCCGACACTGGCATATTCATCTGCAGCGAATGCTTCCAGATGGGCCGGCAGGCTGGAGCCCTTCGGAATTCCTACAATCCCTTCAACTTCCAGTGCTGCAAGCGTGTCGAGGAAGCCAAAATCGAATACGACAAGCTTCTCAGGCTTAGCGTCGAACGTAATATCCTTGAAGGCAATTGTGCCGCTCTCTTCCGTTTGTGTCGCCGTGATTGTCGAAGCAATCGTGAGCGGGTAAATCGAATCTTCGGAAGTCGCATCAGCTTGCTGTTCAGACTGGCCGCCTGCTGCTGAGCTGCTGTCCGCAGAACCGCCTGTTCCTTGATTGTTCGTCTCATTCGTACTGCATGCTGCGAGCACTAGCGCCACTGCGGCAATTGCTACAATCAACTTCCACTTCTTCATCATGAGAACTCTCCCTTTTGTATATGCTCCTATTTTCAATGATAATGATTATCACTGACAACGATTCTCATTATAGTTTATATATCGACCTGGGTCAATCTCTTTTTTGAATTCGAGAATTACGTATGGGAGTTGAAGTATACACAGATGCGGCAGCCATCCTGCACCTGAACCGGAATATCCATATCATAGATCTCGCGCAGCGCATCCGTCTTGATGATCTCATGAGTCGGTCCATCCTTCACCAGCTTGCCGTCCTTGAGCGCAACGATGCGGTCGGAATAAACCGATGCGAAGTTAATATCATGCAAGACGATAATCACCGTCTTGTTCAACTCATCAACCAGCTTGCGCAGAATCTTCATAATCTGCACAGAATGCTTCATATCGAGGTTATTAAGCGGCTCATCCAGCAGGATATACTCCGTATCCTGCGCGATAACCATCGCGACGAAAGCTCGCTGCTTCTGCCCGCCTGACAGCTCATCCAGAAATTTATGCTGCATATCGTCGAGGTTCATATACGCTACCGCTTGGTCGACTAGTCGCTCATCCTCGTCATTTAATCGTCCTTTGGAATAGGGGTAACGACCGAATGCAATTAGCTCGCGTACGGTTAAGCGCACATTGATATAATTGGCCTGCTTCAGAATCGAGACTCGCTTAGCGAATTCATTGGATCGCCACTTCTTCACATTGTTACGATCAAGTAAAACCTCTCCGGTGTCCGCATCCAGCAGACGGCTTACCATAGATAGAAGCGTGGATTTACCCGCGCCGTTAGGGCCGATGAATGAGGTAATCGTGCCGGGCTCGATTGTAATGGACACATCCTCGACAACCGGCTTCTTATTGTATAGCTTGGTTATGTTCTTGATCTCTATCATCCTGAAGACCTACTTTCCTTAAGTAGTAAGTAGATAAAATAAACACCGCCGACGAAGTTGATAATGACGCTCAATGTTGTCCTGAGTTCGAAGATATGCTCGATCAGGAACTGACCGCCTACCAATGCAACGATACTAATTAAGCTCGCGCCAATAATTAGGGTCGAGTGCTTGTAGGTGGAGAAGAACTGATAGGACAGATTGGCCACGATCAGACCGAAGAAGGTGATTGGTCCTACGAGCGCGGTTGACGTCGCAATCAGAACGGCAGACAGCATCAGAACATTCATCACCATACGGTCATAGTTGATGCCCAAATTAATGGCATTCTCACGTCCCAGTGACATGACATCCAGCTTGCTCATCATCCTGAAGCCGATCACGAAGCAGACGATTAGAATGGCGATCGATATATACAGCAGATCCTTCTTGACTGTCATGAAATTTCCGAACAATCGGTTCTGCAAGCTCAGGTATTCGACCGGATCAATCATAACCTGCAGGAAGGTAACCAGGCTGCCCAGCAATGTACCGATTATCATCCCAATCAATAGCAGCAGATAAATCGGATGCTTATCCGCTCGGAATAAGAAACGGTACAGGATCAGCGCGAATAAGAGCATCGCGACAATCGCCGCGCCGAAATTTACATACTTGTTCAACACCCAGATCGATAATGAGCCTGCGAAGAAGTATATTAACGTCTGCACAACCTGATACATCGAATCCAGCCCCATAACGGAGGGGGTTAGAATGCGATTGCGGGTGATCGTCTGGAACACAACCGTCGAGTAAGCAATGGCAGACCCCGTTACAATCATAGCCGCGACTCGGAGCATTCGGCGAGGGAAGGCATAGTCGAAGCCGCCCTTGATATCGTAGAAGCCATATAACAGCACACTGATTATTGACAATGCGATCAAGATAATAAACTTAATGCCATTCCCTCTACTTCGCATACGCTCTCCCCCTTATCAGCATAATCAAGAAGAGCGCGCTGCCGACAACAGCGACAGTGACATTAACAGGGATCTCATAAGGATGGATCACAATCCGGCCTATAATATCGCAGATCAGCAGGAAGACAACACCTAATGCCGCAGTATGCGGGATCGTCTTGCGTAAGTTGTCACCGAGATAGATCGACACAATATTCGGCACGACCAGGCCGAGGAACGGAATCATACCGACCGTCAAGATAACGGTTGTCGAGATTATGGCAACTAGTATTAAACCTAGATTCAGAACGACCTTGTAGCTAAGGCCCAAATTCTTGGCGAAGTCCTCGCCCATACCAGCTACCGTGAACTTATTAGCGTACATGTAGGCCAGAATGATAGCGGGTATACCGACATACAACAGCTCGTATCTTCCGGAGATCATGAGTGTGAAGCTGCCCATCAGCCAGGATGAGATGTTCTGCAGCAGGTCCCCTTCGTAAGCGAAGAAGGTCGTAATGGACGATAGAATATTCCCGTACATAATCCCAATCAGCGGTACAAAAATAGCATCCTTAAACTTAATCCGATCCAAAATTTGCATGAATAGCAAGGTGCCGATCAAAGCAAATGTAAAACAGAAGATGATCTTCTGCATATAAGTTACATTAGGGAGCAGCAGCATCGAAATCAGTATGCCTAATTTCGCTGCATCAAGCGTGCCTGCTGTTGTTGGTGATACGAACTTGTTCCGGCTGAGCGACTGCATGATCAGGCCGGCGATGCTCATCCCCGCTCCTGCCAGAATAATGGCCATCAGTCGAGGGACACGACTAATTAAGAAAATTTCCAGCTTGTCCGAGTTTCCATTGAATAAATCACTTATTCTTATATCAATGGCTCCAATGAATAGCGATATACAGGACAGGACAATCGCCGCAGTTAGTAACATCCAGAGTCTCATTTGTAGTCCCCATCATCGGTTTTCTATAATATCTACCAAATTGAAAATGATTATCATTCCAAGGCTGACCTTCATTATAGTAAAAAACACATGGTTAATCAACCTTGTTCACGGATTCGAAATGGAAGTGGTTATCTAGTATACTACTATTATATCCTGCTCGAAGCATATCTTTGCATCCTGCACATAGAAGGAAGGAATAAACTTGCAGCCTATCATACTCGACAAGGTCCAGCGCATGCTGGACGCCCATGCGAATCAGCCCTTATTTATCCATCTCGAGATGACGACCGGCGCTTATGCGGCTCACTTCGATTCCACCAAGCATCCAGCAGCAACATTCATCAGCAATGCCCAAATTCAATATGACCACGGCCGAATCAATGGCCAAGGTCCGTACCGTGTCGGATTGAAGATGGCCGATGGCTGGATCTATGCGGAAGGTCTGACCCACTATGAGGAGCAGGAGACAGACCGGCTCATCATGGCCGGCCACGACAGTCAAGGCAAGCTGATCGTCGCCCTGCAGCTTAGTCCTGCCCCATTCCAATCCTAAGGAGTTGACCAGCACCATGGACGGATTTAAGTACGGAACCATTCTCGTTGTCCTTCCTCACCCGGACGATGAAGCGTTCGGCGCAGCAGGAACGCTCGCCATGCAAATCTCTGGCGGCGCTCATGTCACTTATGCCTGTCTAACGCTGGGTGAGATGGGACGCAATATGGGCTTTCCCCCATTCGCCAATCGAGTGACACTGCCTGACATTCGCAAGCAGGAGTTGATGAATTCCTGCCAGGCTATTGGCATACAGGATCTGAGGCTGCTCGGCTTCCACGATAAGACGATCGAGTTCGAGGACGAAGCGCGTCTGGACAGCGCCATCCACGCGCTGGTTGAAGAGCTTCAACCTGAGCTAGTGATTACATTCTATCCCGGCTATAGCGTGCACCCCGATCATGACGCTACCGGTGCAGCAGTTATCCGCGTGATCAGCCGGATCGCCTCAGATCGCAGGCCGGTTGTTCATTGCATCGCATTCGCAACCTATGCCGTGCGCGATCTGGGTGAACCGGATATTCACATTCCCGTTCAGCCATTCCTCAAGCAGAAGCTCGCGTCGATCCAAGCGCATCGCTCACAATTTCAGGCGGCTGAGCTATTAGGCACGAAGTCGCTCACGGATGAAGAGATCGATGCGCGCTACGGGGTCGAGCGCTTCTGGACATACCGATTCCGCTCCTAACAACAAGCGGTACAAGCTTAGCTGGTTATACCAGCTTATGCTTGTACCACTTATCTCCCTTGAAGCGCCAGTAGAACACGACACTTCGCACGGCCCACTCCCCAGCCATCGCCAGCCATATGCCGACAATGCCAAAACCAAGTGTAATGCCTAATATATAGCCGAGCACAACGCGGAACAGCCACATGGAGAGCAGCGACGCAATGGACGTATACTTGGAATCCCCCGCTGCCCGCAGGGCCGAAGGCAGGATGAAGCTGAATGTCCAGAGCACAGGTTGAGCGATCGTCAGAATCATCACCAGTGTGAAGATCGATGGGACAATCTCCGGAGGCGCCCCATACATCTTCATGAACAGCGGGAAGAACGGCAGGATGATCGCCGGGAGGAGCAGGTAATTGACAACCGACAGCCCTAGAATGGACTTCACGAACTTCCGCGCATCCTGAATATCCCTGCGTCCGATGCTCTGCCCGACAATCGTGACAATCGCAATACTGAGCGTGCTTCCACCGATCTGCAGCAGCATCGACATCGAGTTACTGATGGCATTCACTGTAATCGCAACAGTGCCGAGTTGAACGATGAAGGTTTGCGTGAGCAGCTTCCCCCCGTTGAAGAACAGCTGCTCAGCAGCGAATGGAAGTCCGACGAACATGATCTTCTTCAGGATAGCGAGATTGAATCTGAGCGCATTTTTTATTTTGAATTGGAGTGTCTGATTATACCGAATGAGGTAGACGAGTGCAGCAGCCGCGCCGACCAGCCGAGCGGCGATCAGGGAGACGCACAGACCGATTACACCCAGATTGAATCCCTTGATTAGAATGAAGTTCAGCATCAGCATGGTGATATTGAGGATCAGTGACAGGAGCAGGCTCGCCTTCGTATCGGATACGCCTCTGAGCACACCCATAGCCGCTTGATGCAGACCCATGAACGGGAAGGAGATGCAGCTCGCGATCAGATAGATGGAGGCATTCTCGAGTACATCCGCTTCCGCGCTGCCGAATAAACCCTGTAGGATGGACGTATGGAAAATAACAACAAGCCCGCTGATCACGACTGCGAACGCGGTTACCGCCGTAATCGCCTGCGCCGCTGAACGGGACACCATCTCCTGATTGCCGCTGCCCTTGAACTGCGCGACGATTACCGTACCGCCCGTAGCGATTGCGATGAATATACTGATCACGAACATATTGAGAGAATCGACCGTGCTCACAGCGCTGATCGCGGCCATGCCGGATGAGCTGATCATCGCCGTATTCAATATGCTCATAATAACAATGAAAGCCGTATCCACGAAGATCGGAATAATTATCGCGAATACCTGCTTATACGTCATCGAATTCCCCGTGAAGAACTTATTCAAGACGGATGCCATTCGATCGGACAGATTGCTGCTGACGGCTCTGAATCTACTCAATGGTCATCACTGCTTTTCTTGTTCTGGATTGAGGTTCTGATTCCTATTCTATCTCAATCTTCACAGCCTGTCTAAGCCGAATCTCTCTCCAGCTTAGCTACAGCCGCCGCGCTGACATCGACCCGCTTCACGAATAGGGACAGCACAAGTGCGACAACCGTTGTAATCGCGGCTATCAAGAAGGAAAATCGAACACCACTGAGAAGAGCAGTCCTCGTGATCTCCGCCATTTGCGCCTGATCGATCACGGAAGGATCAAGTCCAACCAGCAATTTCGCTGCCTTCTTATCCGCCTGTGCATTCATAATCGTTACGAACAACGCTGTGCCGATCGCCCCGGCTACCTGCTGAATGGTATTGTTCACTGCAGTGCCATGCGGGTTAAGCCGAGTGGGCAGTTGATTCAAGCCATTCGTCATGATTGGCATCATCACCAATGAGATACCGAACATGCGCAAGGAGTATAAGAAGACAATGTAGCTGATCGCAGTATCCATCTGCAAATCTGACAGCAGGAATGTTCCGACCGCAGTAATCGTCATCCCCACCAGCGCCATCTTACGCGGCCCGAACTTATCGAACAGCTTGCCTGTGATCGGTGACATGATCCCCATGATCAGCGCGCCCGGCAGCATCATCAGACCAGAATCGAGCGGGGCAATGCCGCGTACGCTCTGCACATAGGCAGGTGTGAGAATCATGCCGGAGAATAGGGCCGCTGCATTCACTACAGCGATAACGGATGCCAGCGCGAACATCGGATGCTTATAGACAGACAGATCAAGCATAGGCTTATCATGCTTCAGCTGACGCCAAACGAACAGCGTAATGGCGATCGCCCCAGCAACTAGCGTGCTAATGACAATCGGGTCCGACCAGCCCGAGGAGCTGGCTGAACTGGCACCATAGAGCAGACCGCCGAATCCGAGGCTCGACAATACGACTGACAGGTAATCCAGCTTGGTCGGCCTTGTGTCCATCACATTCTCTAGCTTCCAGAACCCTAATAACAAGCTGATGAGAGCGAATGGGATGATCATCTCGAACAGCATGCGCCAATGATGATATTCGACGATATAACCGGACAATGTCGGCCCCAGCGCCGGAGCAACGAACATGACTAAGCCGAATATGCCCATCGCCGCGCCGCGCTTCTCCCGCGGGAAGCTGATCAGCATAACATTCATGAGCAGCGGCGACATCACAGCTGAACCTGCTGCCTGAACCATGCGTCCGGCTAGTAGCATGCCGAAGCTCGGCGCGAACGCCGACATTACCGTTCCTAATGTGAAGAGCAGCATCGACATCAGGAATAAGGATCGGTTCGTGAATTTCGTAATCAGGAAGGCCGAGACCGGGATTAGAATCCCGCTGACCAGCATATAGCCTGTAGATAACCACTGGACAACAGCATAATCATCGATACCAAGATCAATCATAATAGACGGCAATGCCACGTTCATCAACGAATTGTTGAGGAAGGACACGAAAGCGCCGAAGAACAGTATGCCTAGCATGAGGTATGGCGGTTTATTCGTCTGACTTGTTGTACTCATATTGTAGTAACTCCTCTTAATGGTTGATTCCATGGATCGATTTTATAATATAAGTATATTAATATCAACATTATTGTACCGTCCGTCCAATATAGGTTGATGGAAATCATCTTCTAAGCGTATACTTAACGTACAACTACTCATTCGGGAGCCTATTCTAATGAATAAACGCAAGAAGGTTGTCGTCGAGCACGCGCTGACCCTGTTCCTCGAGAAGGGCATTCAGCAAACCTCTATTCATGATATAATCGAGCGCGCCTCTATCTCCAAGGGAACATTCTACAACTACTTCTCATCCAAGAATGAATGCCTCAGCGCGATACTCGATTACATCTCCGAAGAAGTCAGCCACAGCCGCACCGAGATCGGCATCGGCAAGGATATGACACAGAGCGAGCTGCTCATCGATCAGATCTCCACGGTCAGACAGCTGACGGAGAAGCATGGGCTGCACGCCGTGATCGACGAGATGCTCCATTCCGGGGATGACGAATTGAAGCGGCTGGTGCTCCGTTACCGCTTCACCGAACATGAGTGGATCTCTGGCCGATTGGTGGATTTGTGCGGCGAGGAATTGCGTCCGTATGCCTTCGAAGCGGCCATCATCTTCTTCGGGATTCTGCATCACCTGCTCCTGACCAGTAAGATTATCAACCAGCATACGACCGGCATCAGGCAGGCGGCGACAGCCGCGATTCAGTATATGCCATCTATTATAAACGGACTGATCCACGGACATACGTCCATTCTGGATCCGCATAAGCTTGCCGAGTGGAAGCACGCTCTGCAGATTGGCAATGTGGGCAGGGACGAGGTGATTGCCCGGTTGATCGATCTTGCGGAGGAAGAGCGGTTAACGAAGGCGCAATCGGAGCTCGCCAACGCCTTGCGCGATGAATTCGCCCGTGATGCGCTGCGAACCGCGGTGATCCATTCACTGCTGCCCGCGCTGTATGAGGAGTTTAAGGGCTCGGCTCAGCAGCAAGCGGCGCTTGAAGTCGTCAATCTCGCTTGGTCCTGTGTACGGCAACGCTAAGACAGCGGTATGACAGCGGTGTGACAGCGGCGCAGTCTAATTCCCACTCCAATATTGAAGGCTTACGGACAGCTTACGGACACGAGAGGCGTTATTCGTCCATAAAGGCGGCTTCCCAGAATCTAGCGGACCCAGATGGCGCTAACCAGTTACAAAGCAGCTGTTTCATGGCCGAATGAACGAAATAAGCGCATCTGAGTCCGTAAGAAACGGAAGCTGATTGATTTAGTCCGAATAAGGTTATTGGAGTCTGTTACACACTGACAAGACTATTCGGGGTGGGGGAATCGCATATGGATGGACTACGGATCGATGGATTACGGATGAAGCGAATTTATGAGCCCTGGTCGGAGACAGACGGATATCGCATACTGGTGGATCGCATCTGGCCCAGAGGTGTCCCCAAGGAGAAGGCGCAAGTCGATGAATGGATCACCGTCATTACGCCTTCGACTGCGCTGCGCAAGGCCTTCAACCATGATCCCGAGAAGATGGCTTGGTTCAGGTCTGCTTATCTGGCCGAGCTCTCCGCCAACGAACACGCTGATGCGTTCCTCAGCGGCATCCATCAGCGACTAAGCGCCGGTCCTGTCACCCTGCTGACTGCGGCGCGCGACTCGGTCTATAATCATGTTGTTATACTGATCGACTGGATCAAGCAGCATGATCCCAGTAACAATTAACGCCACCGGTCCAAATATCAGCTTCAACATCTCTCACTTCGACAGCCAGAATCCCGCTACTTCATAACGCGTTAATTTCCCGGTTGCCAACTCCACGACGCAGAGCTGTGATTGCCGCTCTTCTCCTGGGATGTCGCTGTTGTAACGATGCTCGTAGTTGGATTGCAGCGAGAACAGCAGCTTGCCGTCTGCGAGGCGTATCTTCCCGATATTGCTGAAGCTCTGCCGGAAGATCGTCTTCACCTCATCTGTGTTCAAATCAATAGCTATAATACGGAAGCCCTGGACCAGATACAGCATCCCCGCATCTTCTTCCAGTACATACGCATTTTCTCCATCACTCGTATAGTCATAGATCCCATCTGGCTGCACTCTCGGAAATTTGATCATCTTGACCCAGGAGCCATCCCTGTCGTAGATGAGCGCGCGATCATCGAACAGCAGCATAACCCAGTTCGCATACGGAATAATTCGCGGTTCGCCGAAGCCGTTCATCAGCAAGCCGACAAACTGTCGATTCAGCTTGCTTGACTCCGGCTCATAGCGGTTCAGATAGCCTGACGAATCATAATACCACACCACACCGCTGTCGGGTGCTGCATAATAAGCGCTTGGATGGATATCCGACCCGCCGATCTCCCGCTCAATCAGCTGCTCCTCATTCACATGTTCGGCGACTGCTGCTGAAGTGTGTATAAGCGCTAACTGGTCACTGACGATGGATATCCCCTGCAGACTAATTACTTCGAGCCGATCATCCTCAATCCGACTTATCTTGGATGGGTATGGTAATGGAAGTTCGCGCACGATATTCAGCTGCTCATCAAGCTGTAGAATGCGATTGCCGATCGTATCTGCCACATACCAATACGCTCCGAGCTTGATCAGATCCTGCGCGCCGATGCCAATTGAGTAATTCGTCATCCAGATCGTCGTTTCAATCGGCAAGCTACCAATCTCTTGCAGTCGACCATCCTGAACCCGGTACAACCACTTATCGACCAATACAACCCACTGCCCATCCACCTCGCGATATAGCACACTGGGCACCGCGTCACCGCTGCCAGAGAAGAACGCTTCCTCCACCGCTTGCAGCACCTCAGCAGGAATCGCATCGCTCCCGTCCTGCATGCTGAAGATCATCTCAGGCAGCCGTTCAACATGCGACGCATTCGAATCCCCTTGAGTCGGCTGCTCCAACCGATCCGCTCGGTCTGCGATTCGGAACAGCTCATCGTCCAGCTCCCAGATTTGAATATACTCGAAGGCTTCTCTTGCATGATCTGGATCCGTATCATATCTTAGCGCGTCATACAACGAGATTCGAAACGCTGCGCCTTGCTCGACAAACTTCAGTTCCGCTCCAGCTTGTCCCGTCAATTGCGCTTCTCCGAAATCATATCGATTACGCTTTACTGCGTATCGACTATTCCACAGCGGCTCATAGTTCAGCGTCTCCAGCTTGCCTGCATCGATTCGGTAGAAGCCATTCCGATAGAATAATTGCCAGTTCTCGTTCCACAGATCAGCCTCGAACGGATAGAAGTCTATATCATCCATACGCGTGATGTACGAGCGGCCTTCCCGGTCGATCATCAGCCAATAATCAGACGAGAGCGGTCCATCCGGCAGCGGCCATCCCTGCTCGAAGGACTTCATCGCCGTTATGACAAGATGACCATAGCGATCGATTTGACGTCGTCCCTCGGTCGTGATGCGCAGCGTGCCCCGCTCATCCTCCAGGGTATATGAGCCGTCCCCCCACTGGGTGATTTGCGTCAGCTCAGCAGGTTCGGACGATTGCACGGTCGGCATGTCAAAATAGGGATGCGCATAATAGGACAAATCCGGATTCTGAATGAGTCGCGGCCAAGGTGTATAGGTTTTCCGGGTATAGGGATCAATGATGACCTCTCCCCAACCAGGCTGATCGAAATCATGCTCCGTATCCTGTTCGAAGGCGATAATGACCAATTCTGGCTCGACAGCATAGCTTACTTGCAGGACATCTGCCGGATCAAATTGGGCAAGATCGAAGGCATAACGTGCTACAGATGCCTGCTCTCCCAATCCGGCTTCGTTCTCATAGACCCACTCTCCGCCGCCGTCAGCAGTTGGATTCGCATACAACCAAGCTTCCCCAAGCTTCCATTGATAGGAATAGGTGATATCCTCGGGCACCTTGACGACCGCCTCATCATCCACATCCCCCGGTCGACTAAATAGGTAGATGGCTATTATAAGCAACGGAACTACCCCTATCACGAGGATGATCATTTGCTCCTTCGTTAGCTTCATACTTCAGCACAGCCTTCCACTAATTAGGTATATGACCCTTTTCTCCCTTCACTATACCATTTGTCTTGGTAAACAAAAATCCCCCGCTTCATTAAATATAGAAGCGAGGGTCTTACATATCCATGAGTAAACCTACACACCTAACAAGGATTGCGCTAATATTTTCTCTGCAACCTCCATGGTCTTATACGCATCGCCAAAGTGAGAGGATGGCTTCGTCCCAGTCTTGACAGCTTCAATGAACTCGCGGTTCTTATCATAGAACCCGCCGAATTTATACAGCTGATCGCTGCCGGCAATCTCCCGAGCATCGTATTCGATTCCCACGGTATCGCCATCAGCGTATAAGAATCCCTTCGTCTCATGCTCCGCTTCCACACAGATGTTAGGCGCGTGCATCTCAACATTGAAGGTTCTTCGACCGCTCGACCAGCTATTAATCAGATAGCCGAGCGAGCCATTATCGAATTCAAGCGTAGCCGAGATGTAATTAATATCTGGAACGCCTACTCGCTTCGTCTGGCTTTCAATTCGCACGACCTCTCCCCCGCACATCCATCGAACGGTATCAATCGAGTGCACGGTATCGTCCATCATCCGGTCACGCGCGCCTAGGAAGGGCTGCATCTCCGATTTATAAAACTTGCATACAGCGTGTGTAATCGGTCCTCGTTCCAGACACTTCTCTCTAAGCTGCTTCACCATTGGTGAGGACCGCCTCTGAAAGCTGACCTGCGTGATGCAATTATTCATCTCTGCCAAGTGCGCCAACGAATGAGCTTGATGCATCGTAATGCCCAGCGGCTTTTCAATATATAAATGAAGACCGCGCTCCAAGCACCACTTCCATGTATCGTACATCGAATGCGGTTGTCCAATGGCATATACCGCATCAACCGCTTGCTCTTCAAGCATCTTCCGATAATCAGAATAACGATTGTCAACTTGATATCGATCCGCAGTAGAATGTAGAGCATCCGAATTGTAGTCACAAATCGCTTGAATTTCAACATCGTCCATTGCAGCAAGCGAAGGGTAATGCACGTTATTCGCCATATGACCTGCTCCAATGAAAGCAATCTTAACCTTTCGTTCAACCTTCGTTGTCATTGTTGTCCTTCTCCTCCAAATCAGATAAGCTGACTACACAAACAAGGAGTAACCCATATTCTGATCCACAGCAAAATTAGCCGCTCCAAGCGCGCCGCCATGGATATTGTTCGATTCTTTGGTTACCACGATTTTAGAAGTTAGCGGACTCATTGCTCGCTGCCGTACAACTTCCTCAGCGACTTCAACATAGTAGTCGCAATGCGTTGGAATATATCCCCCCAGTATAATGACATCGGGGTTTAGGATATTCACCAAATTAGCTATGGCAATGCCTAGATACGTAGCCGCTTCCCGTACAACCTCCATACATAGTGCATCCTGTTCGTCCGCTCCGCGACAGATATCGATCGCTTTAATTAGCTGCAGATCATAGCTCCCATCCGGGTATATGGATGACGTTCTTCCCGTTCGCAATAAGACACGCGCTTCCCGCTCCATCGCAGGTCCAGTCGCCAGCTGCTGCAAGCAGCCATGATTGCCGCATGGACAAGACGGCCCATTAGGGTCAATAGTGATATGCCCCAATTCTCCTGCACCGCCTATTGCCCCGGAGATGAGTGTTCGTTGATGGAACAGCCCAGAAGCAATCCCCGTCCCCACACCGATATAGATAATGTCATTATAATCCCGACCGACCCCTGCGCGAATTTCGGCAATGCCACGTGCCTTATGACGATTAATCACCACTGTAGGCCACTTCAGCTTGGATTCCATCATGTGCTTAATATCGACCTGGAACCAACCAAGATCTGCAGCGCTATGAATAATGCCGTCATTCGCATTGATCAGTCCCGGCATACCCAGCCCTAACAATTCAAGAGGGGGAACCTTCAACCCCTTGAGAAAAGCTGGTAATCTAGCGATTAAGCTATCCGCGACAGCCTGCGGCGTCTCTTGTTCAACCGGTATGATCACTTCATCAATAAGGTTACCAATCAAGTCGAAGGCGCCCACTGTCCACACTCGATTACTGAAGTCGGCTCCGATGATCGCTCTCGAATATTCGGCTAATTCCAGTAACGTAGCAGGACGCCCGCCTGTAGAATAACGTGACTTCGTCTCGCGGACCAATCCGCTGTCTATTAATTCATTAATCGCGAAAGTAATCGTCGCTCGGCTGAGCCCCGTAATCCGGGTTAGTTCAATCCTCGACGTGGGTCCGTTCATTCGTAATGCTTGAATCACATTTAACTTTGATCGTTTCTGATCCCCAATATTATTAATCGCTCGACTCACGGTTTCCATTTCCTCACCTGTTCTTCTCTTTTTATTTTATATCATTAATTAAAATCCGGACATAAAATGTGATCAATGGATGCATTGTACAACTCAAATACCGTGGTGTCAAGCGATTCATTCATTGTTATCGATAGATTTAAACTATCTAACCACTCCCTTCTTTAGTATGATGTTCCCTTTATACGAGAGATCACTCGTAATCACAACGGCATAGGCCTGCCCGGCTCGCGCATAGAATGCCGTACGTTCCAGTTTTTCAAAACTGTTGAACGTTCCGCCAGCTTGCCTGAGAATCACCTCATATGCCAGTTGAGCCGGCGGTGTCTCTTCATCGGCCGCAACTGACATGACGGTCACTGCCTGCTCAACTGCATGATCCAGTGGAAAATAAGGAAGGAGCGCCTCCAGCAGCTGCGCTACCGACACCCCATCACTGCGAATCAATCTCTTCGCGATAGAAGCGGCTGGGAAATTGCCATCCGAGAGTACGATATCGTCTCCGTGTCCCATGCTCATTAAAGCGTGAAGTAAATCTGGTGAAATGATTTTCGGTATTCCTTTAAGCACCGGTCAACCCCCTCCCTTGCATTTGACTTTATTTGAAGAATTAGATGGACCTCTCGATCCATCTAATTCAAGCAGCTTAGGCGGTTTACCCGCTATACGCCTCATTATAAACTTCGAGATACTTATTCAATCCCATCGAATCGAGCGTCTTCACATAGTTATCCCAATCCTTATCGATGTCCAATTGACCTGTTACGAATTGAGCGAAGCTCGCTTTCACATATTCATTCAAAGACACGTCGATGTCCAGAATTTCTTCCGCTTGCGCTTCTGTGAAGAATAATGGCGGTACGATCGAATCCAAGCTCGCTTTATACGGCTCATAATACTTAGCAGTATACTCCTCGTATAAGCTCGCCGCCGTCACTTCCCCTTCTGGCAGCATCTCACCCGCACGGAAGAGGCTGGAACGATAGTTCGGCGCTCGCTGCGCATAATGCTCATTGGTTTGTGTATCCCCAAGATACTTCGTCCAGTAAATGGCTGGAAGGCCATTAATGCCTTTCGTACCAGGCTCTGCCCAGCCCCATTCATTACCTTCCTTACCACTAGTGGAAATCATTGTACCTTCTTGCGAGTAGAGCAGATCAGCAAGTCGGACTGAAGCTTCCGGATATTGATTCTTGTTCGTAATGACAAACCGTCCAATGTCTGCACCCCACGGCAGATAGCTCGCAACCTGTAGACCTCCTGGTCCCTTAACTGGTGAGACTGGTACCCAATCTAAGAATCTGCCCTTGCCCTCAAGATCAAGTTGGGCGAATGAAGTCGGAGAATGCGCTACAACTGAACCGAGAATCGGAATGTCTGGATTCTCTGCCATCGCTCTTACTCCGCCCTCATCCTGTGTGAACGTTTCGGGAGCAATTAACCCTTCGTCGTAGAGCTTTTTGAAGTAGCGAATCCCCTCACGATACTCAGGCTCATCGTAAATCGCATCAATCTGACCATTCACGATTCGCAATCGCTTATCGCCATCATGATAGATAAAAGCATTCATCAGGAAGGCTTCGAAATATTGACTCATTCTTCCAGACAACGGAATTTCGTCGGCAATGTTGTTTCCGTTCGGATCCTGTGTCTTGAATGCCTTGAGCATCTCGTAAAATTCATCAGTCGTTGTTGGTGCATTCATACCAACAGCTTCAAGCCATGGCTGGTACACGAACATCTTTCGATTCATCGTACAATGATAACATTCATTCACATCCGGGATGGAATAGATATTGCCATCTGGTGCAGTAATCAAGTCTTCTAGATAATCTACTTCATCGAAAGCCTTTAGAATCTCATCGCCATACTCTTTAATAATATCCTGCAAAGGCAGGAATACGCCTGCTGAACCATAGTTCATCAGCATGGACGGAACAACCGGCATACCCATAATGATGTCTGGATAATCACCGCTGGCCAGCGCAAGATTCAAGATCTCATCTGCTCCTGTATTGCTAGCCACTTCAAACTCCAGCTTAATGTTTGTCTTCTCTCGGATCCACTCGGTCGTATAGTTGTTGTTCCAATCCAGTACACGGTCATTGTTCCGGACCAGCACCTTCAGTGTGATCTCTTCATTGACAATTGGGAATACACCCGGCGGGTTAACCTTGTCATTCGCAGCATTCGAATCTGCTGTGTTAGTGTTCTGTGTCTGATTTTGTGTTTGATTAGATGTCTGATTTCCTGTAGTTCCCCCTGAGTTGTCCTTTGAACATGCCGCTAATACGACACTTAACACCAATACAATGCTCAACATCCACATGAGACCCTTCTTCACATATATCCCTCCCAGTTTAATTACTGACTTACTCTGGTCAGACTAGACTACCGCAATAAGCATCCCCTCCTTTTTATAGTGAGGATCAGCCCTTCAGAGAACCGATCATTACACCTTTGACAAAGTGCTTTTGTACGAATGGATAAACGATTAGAATCGGGAATGTCGAAATAACGATCAACGCATACTTCAATTGATGCCGCAGCCCTTCCCTGCGCACCTGCTCCTCGGCGTCGGTAATCATATTCTGATCCACCTCATCGATAACCAATATCTCCCGAAGCACGAGCTGCAGCGTGTACAGATCTTTATCCCTTAGAAAAATGAAGGCGTGGAAATACTGATTCCAGTGAAATACAGCATAGAACAGACTGAGTACAGCTATAATAGGTGCCGAGAGCGGAATAACGACACGCATCAGAAATTTGATGTCTGTGCAGCCGTCCATCTGCGCGGCCTCCAGTAATTCCTTCGGTATCGTAACCTGGAAGAAGGTTCTGGCTATAATCAAGTTCCAGATGATAATCGCATTAGGCAGAAGCAGCGCCCATCGGCTGTTGATAATACCTAAATCTCGCACCAGCAAGTACAACGGGACCAAACCACCGCTGAATAAAATCGTGAAAACAAACAAGAACATGAGAAAGTTTTTTCCGAAGAGATCAGATCTTGAGAGGGCATACGCTGCAGTCAATGTCATAAACACATTGATCATGGTGCCGAATACCGTAATGAACAGTGAATTGAACATCCCCGTCCAGACCAGATCATACTTAAACACCGCTTGGTATCCTTCTATCGACAGAGTAACCGGCCATAGCCAGACTTGACCTGTCAAGACCGCATTCGGATCGCTAAAGGAAGCGCTTAAAATATAAATTAATGGATACAAAACCGTTATCAATATAATGAAGTTGAATGTATAGTTCACCACATTGAATACGCGGTCTCCAAATGTGTCTCTATAAAAATCCATTTCCGTCACCTCACTCTTTCCTACACACGGCTACCACAGACTTGATTGATTCAGCTTTCTCGCCAATCGATTCACGGCAAGCAACAAGAACAAGCTGACTATGTTTTTGAACAATCCGATCGCCGCGCCATAGGAGAAATTGACCGATTGCGATGCCAGCCCGACCTTATAGACATAGGTATCAATAACCTCGGACTTCTGCAGATTTAGCGGATTCTGCATCAGAAGCACTTTCTCATATCCGATTTCCAACATGTTACCCATATTCAGAATCAGCAGGATGACAGCGATTGGGACAATGCTCGGCAAATCAACATGCCAGATTCTTCTCAATTTCGATGCCCCGTCCACTACTGCTGCTTCATGCAGGGAAGGATCCACACTGGCTAAGGCGGCTAGATAAATGATGCAAGCGAAGCCCGTATTCTGCCAGACGTCCGACCAGACGAACAAGGATTGAAACCAAGACACCTGAGCCATAAAGTGAATCGGATCAATTCCGAATAGCCCCGTGATGTTGTTAACCATCCCGATGCGGGGATTCAGAAATTGCATGATAATCCCGATCATGACGACCGTTGATATAAAGTGAGGGGCATAGGTGACCATCTGTACCGTCTTCTTGAGGAAGGTCACTCGAATATAATTCAGGCCAAGAGCCAGAATTATCGGCATTGGAAACGTTATAAGCAGTTGGTATAGACTCAAGCTCACCGTATTCCATAGAATTCGACTGAATTCATTCGACTCGAAGAATCGGATAAAGTAATGGAGTCCGATCCATTCGCTTCCAAGAATCCCTTTGACCGGGCTGTATTTCCGAAAGGCGATCTGAATCCCGTACATAGGCACATACTTAAAGATGATCAAATAAGTAATCGGGAGTAGCAGCAACAGATAGAGCTGCCGGGATCGAACCATCTGCTTCCATGCGTAAGACAATAAGTTCACGTATTCACCCCCTGTACACTTCCCAGATAAACGGCTTTGCCGTCCTGCTTCGCAGGGCGTATCCGTTTTGCGTCGACATATAAGCCACTTTAAGTTGAAAACTTACGCTTATATGTTAAATAAACCTCTACCTATCGGAATAATTCATTCAATCGATTAACACTGACGGCAGCTTCTTCGGCAGAATCGCATTCTACTGAGAACACGCCATCATAGCCCACTGATCGCATGACTTGCACAACGCCTGGGAAATCAATAACCCCGTCTCCGATGGCAACCCCGACACGTGTCCCTGTCACCTTCCCGCGCTCTACCAATTGCCACTCTGGAATATCCTTGGCATGAACCTGTACTACACGATCGGCTATGCCATCTAACATCTCGACTGGATCATTGCCCGCGAGGAACGAGTTCCCTGTATCGAAATTAATACCTAACTCATCCTTGTTAAAATGTTTCATCAGCTTCACTAACGATTCTTTATTCGTAGTAAGCGGATTATGAAGTTCAATTGCCATCCGAACACCCTGTCTCTGTGCGTAAGGAATGATCTCCTCCAGACACATGCACATGATGTCGTATGCTCGATCGAATGGCATCCACGCATCCATTGGCCCCTCATCTGACATGACAATCGGGCATTCCGTTTCATGAGCGAAATCAATAGCCCGCTTCAGATAAGGCACGCCGATTTGCGGAAGCAGCAACGTACTATGGGCATCAATTGCAGAGAATTGCAGGTCCAACTCCTTCAGCCAGCCATGAACTTGCCGTGCATCCGCTTGCTCGGTATTGATATGGTGGTAATCAGATTTCGTGGCCAGTGTCAGATGACTGTTGATCCTCATTTCTGCCGCAGAATACACATAGGGTTCTACATAGCGGTAACCCATTTCATGTGACTTCACCATCGCTTCATAAAGGGATAGTCCTTCCTTCTTGGCAAACTCTAAGTTGAGTCCACTCTTCATGCTAATCCCTCCTTTATTCATGGAATAAATGTTCCAGGTTGTTGGATTTCAGGTATTCCTGGAATGGAATCAATTGACCGGTTACCACACTTTCCAATATGGCCTTTTCAACAGCCAGCGTATAAACGGCATCACGTGCAGTCATCGTGCATGCGCCATCTGTTCGGATTGCCTGCACCCATTCTTCAACCTCTTCGAAATGACCCATATAACCATCAGGTCCACGGTCGGTATCGTCTCCTTCGAAGATCCAGGACTTCTCCACTTCCTTGTTATTGGTCATCAGGTGACATTCCTTAAACCGCTTAGCGAGGTACACACAGCGATCCTGACCGAATAATTGATAGTGGTATTTCTTCAACATCGGATTGTAAGCGCCTCCATGTTGGATATACGTATGGACACTGCCATCCTCGAACGTCAAGATTGCTGAGAATGAATCAGCCGGCAGATGCGGATCCATATTCCAAGCCTGCATACCGCTTGCAAATACACTCTTCAGCGGCGCTTCATGGAACAAGTTAATAGCCAGATCGATATTATGTACCGCTTGATGGGTAATGGTATCGGAACATTGGCAGAACGTATACAGCGGCTTCGGACACATCTTCTTGGCGCGCTTCACGTTGGGAGCCAGCCGATTGCAAGTACCGTACATGAGCTTAATATTCGCTTCTTCTACAACCTCCATTGTCGCTATCGCATCATCCAGTTCAACCGCGATGGGCTTCTCGACGAACACATGCTTGCCTGCCTTAGCAGCTTTGCGAACCAAATCGGAATGATGGAACGGTCCTACCTGAATGAGAACACCATCCAGTCGCTCGTCAGCAAACAGATCATCCGAATTCGTTGTTGTATATTCCCCGCCGAACAAGGACAGCAGTTCATCCGCTTTACTTTTATCAACATCACAATAAGCAACTAACTCTATATCTGGCACTGCTTTCATATTCGGACAATGCACTAACTTCGCCATTAAGCCGCAGCCAATAACACCGAACTTCAATGGTCTTCCCATTTCCTCCGCGCCCCCTGTCGTTTCATTTTGCGAATGGTTGACTGCTCGCTCCTAATTAAGCTTTTGCAATTACCGACTTTAGATAGTTCACATCATGCGCGATTAAGCGGTCAACTTCATGCTCTTGCGTATATTCCGCGGATAAGCATATAACGCCCTTGTATTGTCTTTGCTTGAGATGTGCGATCGCGCGCGGCCAAGAAGCTAATCCACGCTCACCAGTAGTAAAGTAACGTTCCCAAACCGCTTCCTCCGCTTCCGGTCCGCTCTCTAATTTATAGAACGCATTTTTGAAGTTCACCATAACAAGCCGATCCCACGTAATGTCCAGACCAAACTCTGGTTGCTGTCCGGCCAGCGCGTCATGCGCCGTATCCCATATACCGCCTATGTAACGCTCATCCAAGCCATCAATCAGATGCATTAACCCGCTGGAATCCACCACATAATCGCCGTAATGATGCTGCACGCCAACCTTCACACCATACTTTTCACATAGCGGCAGAAGCCCCTGCAGATACTCGCGATACTGCGCCTCAGAGGCCACATAGCCCACCTTCGGATCGATATTCGCCATGACACGAATAATTGGCACCTTGGCCTCCGCGCACGCAGCAAAAATCTTCTCGTCGGGTGTGCTGGCCACACTGAAGATTTGCAGATCATGCTCTGCGAATTGCGCGACCAGTTGCGGAAGCTTCTCCGCTTCATGCGGCTGCAGCTGGAATCCATCTCTTAATGGAAACTCAATGCCATCCAACCCCAAGCCCTTGACGTGCTTAGCTAAGTCCCAAACCGACTTATCCTTCCATGGTTTTGTAAATACAGACAATAATAACTGACTGCTCGACATTTCTCTTCACTTCCTTCGCTAGTTATGGTTCTTATGTCAATCAACTCAGCAAGTATGATTTAGGTTAATATTAAAAGCATACTCGACTAATGTCAATATATAAATTAAGCTATGCGTAATTTATTAAAAAAATGTTAATTTACTGGAATAAACCGCTTAATTCATAATCGATTTTCACAATCTTTTATATTGATTTAAATTAACAGCCACTTTATACTGAACATATGAAGGAGGGGTTTAGATGAAAAAGAGGATATTAGGCAATACCGACCTGCAAACCAGCATCCTCGGCATGGGCTGCTGGCAGTATGGAGGCGGCACTTATTGGGGCGCGCAGGATCAGCAGGATGTGAATGAGGTTGTTCATCAAGCCATTGAATTGGGAATCAATTATTTTGATACAGCAGAGGTTTATAACGATGGAGAGAGCGAGGTATCCTTAGGGATCGCCCTGCAAGGCAGGCGCGATCAGGTCTTAATTGGAAGTAAAGTAAGTACCTCCAACATTAGACCTGAGGTGCTTAAACAACATTGCGAGAATAGCTTGCGTCGTCTACAGACCGAATATATCGATCTCTATATGCTGCATTGGCCGATCACTCCCTTAGCTATTAAGCATTTTTCTGATGATCCTAGCCTTATCGCCGCTCCCCCTACAGCCACTGAAGTATTCACCGCACTAGAGGAGTTGAAACGGGAGGGGAAAATTCGCCATTACGGTGTAAGCAACCATGGCTTGCAGCAGTTAAAGGAAGTACAAGATGCCGGCTTTACAATCGGTGCTAATGAATTGCCCTACAACCTGCTATCAAGAGCGATTGAAGCGCACATACTCCCTTACTGTGCTGAACATAGCATCGGTGTAATCGGCTACATGCCGCTGCAGCAAGGATTACTCTCTGGCAAGTACAGCCTACTGGAGCAAGTCAAGCCGATGCAAGCCCGTTCCCGCCATTTCCATCACAGCCTCGGAAGCGGCTCGCGTCATGGCGAGGAAGGCGCATCGGAGGAGATTGTCGCGGCCCTAGACGGCATTCGCAAGCTAGCCGACGAATTAGGTGTGCACATGATCGAGCTATCACTTGCCTGGTCGATGGCTAATGAAGCAATCGCTACGACAATTGTTGGATCACGTAACGTGGAGCAACTGCTGCTCAATGCCAGAGGGGCCCAGCTTCAGCTTGATGCGACCGTGATACAAGCGCTTAGTAAGCTGACAGAGCCCGTCCTCACTAAGCTTGGCAATAATCCGGATTACTATGAGAATCGCAACCACTCTCGTATCTACTAAATCTTAATCTAGGAGGTTAAAACTCTTATGCCTTTAATGACTCGTAATCTATCCACATTCGGATCGCGATTTTCCGTCATCCTCGATCCTTATCATCGCAGGATTAAGCATGGTGTGTTAGGGATGTTCCTGGAGCGGGAATCCGAGCTGATCTGCGGTGTCGAAGCGGACGGCAGCCCAGGCAGCTACTTACCCTTCTCGGATCACGACAATCAATTCGACGCCGTATATGCCAGTACGACCATGAACAGCATCACTTATCATTGCATCAACACACAGGATGGCTATGATTTAATCTGTTCATTCACTTCACCCTTCTCACCAGATGATGAGCAGCTGATGATAGCACCCTTCTTCTATATAGATGTAAGTGTCAAGCGTAGAACACGCCCTCATAATTTAACTGGAGTGAAGCGGAATATTGGCGCAGGTCGACTTCGTTTCGGACTAATTGGCGAGGGGCTGCAGACCATCTCGCAAGGTCAAGCGGTCGATCTTCAGTATGACGTTCACACAAGCAGCAGATTTGTGCAAGGCGACTTTGCCCGAACACTACAGCTTAGCTTAATGAAGGACGGTGAACAGGTAGATCGCTTTACCAATGAGGAGCGACTATGGTGCGAGCATGGTCCCTCGGAACCGAGCGGCATATTCGATCTGCCCTTCAATCTAGATGAACAAGACGAATGGACATTCCACTATATCTGGACCGCGTACAATTCCGATGATTTCATCACAGTGAAGGGCGTTCCACATCGCTTGCTGTACACCTCATCCTTCCATTCCATGGATGATATCATCACCTATGCGCAGGCTAATCGCCAGCTTCTCATGACCAAGTCACAATTCTATGACGAGACCATAGAAGCCTCATCCCTGTCACGGAGCTGGAAGGACTTCATCGGCTTTACCTTCCAGAGCTATAAGCTGAACACCCTGTATGCAGTGGACGCGAGCGGCAGCAAATCGTTCACGGTATGGGAAGGGAATTGCATGTACAATGCCACGCTGGATGTTGAGTATAACAACGGTCTGTTCTACTATACGATGTGTCCTTCTCTCCTTCCCATACAATTCGAGCAATGGGCAGCAACGGAGGCCGGCGAAGGCTATATCGATCATGATCTGGGCGAAGCCTTCCACATAGAACGCGCAACCTACGGACACCCCATGAAGATCGAGGAGAACTGCAACTTCATACTAATGCTATATGCGCATTGCACAACACAAGGCACATACACAGTTGCGGAGCAGCATTATGAGACGTTGAAGCGATTAGTAGATTATATGATTGCTGCGGATACTACAGGCAATGGTATTCCTAACATCGGCACCGACAACACCATTGATGACGCGGTTCCTGCTATTCAGAATGCGAAGGAGCAGACGTATCTAGCGATCAAGACGTCATGCGCATTCCAATGCTTCGCTAAGCTGGCGGCCCATGCTGGCGATACCGATTATGAGAATAAAGCGAATGGCCAAGCTCAGAAAATAATGAAAACCGTAGATGCGGAGCTATGGCTGCAAGATCATTACGGAGTATGCCTGGATACAACCCAGGACGGTTATGTTGCATTCTTAACGAATGAGCTGCTGAAGGGTCCAATGGAGGGCAAGGATTCCTACTCCATCTATGCGGAGAACGGCCTACTCTATCCATTGTTATCCGGGTTTATGCCCGACTTCTTGAACGAATCACGCTTACGTCATAATATCTATAACTCGTATAAGGCATGCGATTCACAATACGGGAGCCATCACTCTAATGATTCTGATTCGATCTGGTTCTCACAGAATATGTGGCGTGATTTTACTGCCGCCTATCTCGGCCATGATCTATTGGATAACGTGGATAAGTATTGGTCGTTCCAGAAGCTGATGAATACAGGCGGCCAATCCAAATTATACATCGATACCTATGGGGAGAATGCATTGTGGCATTACCCGCGCGGCTTAACCTCGATCGGCGTGCTGTACGCCATGCTCCGGCTGCAGATTGACCGGGCTCAGAAGACCATACGCATCGCGCCTCTGCGAAGAACGATGCGCATCCCGCTCCCGCTGTTCGCCGATTGGGCCAACAGCCGCATGCCTTGGGTCGTAGTAGACAACGATTCCATCAACATTGAGAATGAGGATTTGCTGGACGGTTACGAGATTCTGATTACAACTTAACTGTAACAAGGCGACTACACGAAATTCAGCCCCTTGGTATACGGGAACGGGACGGGCAGCACATCGCATAGCAGACCGGGCTTCTCTTCAGGCGTATCGAACAGCAACGATACCAATTGCTTGTGATCGGTCATATGTCTCAGTCTATCCAGCAATTGCGAGTCTGCTCCCCGTTCCTTCCAATAAGGACCTAACTGTGTTATCAGTAATTCCGCATCCAGAACGTGAACAGTTCCCTGATTCTTCTCCGTTCCAGTATAAGCGTCTCGCAAGCGATCGAGGAGTCCTTGCTCATGCCACGGAACGACCATATTCAGGTACTCAGCGGGTAAGCATGCCGTCATATGAGATAATAATGCTGTCAAATAGCGCTCATCGCCTGCCCACTCGATAACCGGATTCACAACCTCCTGTCCGTCTCCTGTTACCTGCGACACAGCCGCTGTACAGAAGGCGACGGGAACGTCGTCCAGCTCTGCCATGAACGTGAACTGCCGTCTGCCGCGAAGCGCAGCTACGGCTTGTGCTTCCAACAGGTCGGCCAGATCCCATATACTCTGCTCATAGCGAACACGACGCCCATCGGCAAGCTTGTGCAAGCCAAACCAATCCGCTTCCCCGGCTTCTCGGAAGCGCAAATTGCCATGTCCCTCATTCTCGGCCAGTCCCCGCAAATTCTCCCGAGTCAACCGATGACTCACCGCTGTACCGAACGGGCTGCATCCACCTTCTATATAGATCGGTAATACGCCCGAGACGAGCAGCAGTGATGCGCCTGATAGCCTGGCGTGCTCCTGTACATAACGCAACATGCGGCGCGCATAGCCCTGACCTCTATAATCAGGATGTGTACAGACAGCCCCATAGGAATACACAGTCAATCGCGACTCGTGGATCCGGACGATCGAAGGCACCAGTCCCGCGAAGGAGACCAGCCTCCCATTGTCGAAGGCACCGATTGATTGCAGGAGGCTCTTCGAGAACACCTTAGGAAGACTGTCTCCCATTGATACGCGCCCATCAGAACGGAAGATGCTATCGGCTAAGCCGACAGCATCCTTCATTTCACTGGCATGCAGTAAACGAATTTCCATTACTTCATTCTCTCCCAGGCCGTGTTGTAAATCGCTTCAATTTCATCAGCCCCATTATCGATGAGCTCCTTAGCAAATTGATCCAGCTCACTTAACGCTCTTGCTCCGAAGATGAATTTATCAATATTCTGATCCAGGATTGTATTCACCTTCGTATTAAGCTGTGTCAGCTTCTCGCGCTCTTCTTCCGTAAACGGAGGATCCAGCGGTTTTTCGATAATGATTCCTTGCTCCTTCTGCACCTTTACCATGTCCGACCACTCTTGAAGCTGCGGAGGCGAGATGGTCAGCATCGGTGTGTCATCCGTGAATACACTGAAGCCTAGGAGACCCGTTCCCGTATATGACTGCATAGCGCGATAAGGATCCTGCTTATCCTTGAACTGGTCAATCAAGCTTTGTGAGATAGTGACCTGATCGCCTGATCTGGTGAAGTGTTCACCCGGGATTCCGAAGTTGGTCACATCCGCGCCTTCATCCGTGTACATCCAATCGAACATCTTCACAATTTCTTCCGGATTCTTCACCTTACTGCTGACTACATAGGAGTTGAAGCTGGACGGATTATCCATGTAATTTCTTCTGTTACCCTCATTATCCGCCATAATTGGCAGCATATCAAACTGCGCATCAGGATTCACCTCTTGCAGCACCATGTTAAAGTTTGTTGCAAATGTATAGTTGTCATAGAAGAACATCGATTTGCCTGAGCTCAAGTTCTCTTGCCACTGCTGCACCGTCAGATTTGCGAAGTTAGGCTCCAAGATCTTGTCCACATACAATTTATTCATGTAAGTGATGACATCCTTGAACGATTCTCTGGTCGGGCCGTACACGAACTTATCCTCATTCGGTTCATAGTAGATGGAGAATCCACCACCGAACGCATAGGCGAGTAAGCGTAAATTATACTGCGAGCCATTGCGGATGGACCAAGGGTAGGAATCCGGATAGGCTTGCTTGAACGCCTTCAGCACCTCATATAATTCATCGAACGTCGTTGGAACCTCCAGATTGAGCTCCGCTAGAATATCCGTACGAATCATCGGCATTCCCCCTACGTTCGCAGCGACAGACTTTCTAGCCATAATAGGAAAGCCATAGAAGTCACCATCAATCGTCAGCTTATAAGCTTCTGGATCGGCCTCGATTCGTTTCTTCATATTTGGGGCATATTCATCCATATATTCCGAGATATTGAGGAATGCTCCCGTACTCGCGTATGTCGTAATGTCACCACGGCTGACATGCATAATGTCAGGGAGATTGTTCGTAGCGATCATCGTGTTCTTCTTGGCTGTGTAGTCGCTGTTCGGAACACCTTCAATATTAATCTTCACATTCGTATTCTTCAGAATTTCCAGCAAGGCCGGAGCATCCTTCACAATCGGTTGCAGCGGGCTGTCCCCTCTCATCACCGTAACATTGATCGGTTCCTTCACAGGCTCACTTGCCGGCGGCGTCGATGTATTGCCAGAGCTTGTATTCGCGCTGTTCGTTGTGGTGCTATTAGGAGCCGAATTCGAATTCCCACCGCATGCCGTTAAGATCAGCGCCACGCATAGCGTGACAATCAATAACAAGGAAACTCTGTTTCTACGTGTAAACATATACAATCCCCCATTGTTCATAATGTAATTAACCCTTCAACGAGCCCACCATAGAGCCCTTTACAAAGTACTTCTGCAAGAAAGGATACAACACCAGGATCGGCAGCAATGCGATGATAACAACCGCATATTTAATGTTCTGATCGACCACCAGCGTACCCATAACACCGCTTGTTTCCGTCGTTTGCGCTCCTACATCCCCTTGGATCACCACATTGCGTAAGATGATCTGTATCGGATAACGACTCGTATCATTCAAGTAGATCAGCGCTGGGAAGAAGCTATTCCAATGCGAGACTGCATAGAACAATACCATTGTGGCCATTAGCGGCGCGGACAAGGGCAGCACGATCTGCCAGAACACCCTGATGTCATTAGCACCATCCATATAAGCCGATTCATGCATGGCGCTAGGAATCCCCTGGAAGAACGTTCGCATCATGATCATGTAGAAAATATTAATCGCCGGCGGCAATATAATCGCCCATAACGTATCCAGCATACCTAAGGAGTTCACGACCAGATATCTTGGAATCATCCCGCCGTCGAAGAACATCGTGAATATAATGAACATAGCGAATACGGGACCCCCATAAAACTCCTTACGTGATAACGGATAGGCACACATTGCTGTCATAAATAAATTGACCGCAACCCCTGTGGACGTGTAGAGCAATGTATTCGCGTACGCCCTTACAATCGGGGCATCAGCGAAAATAATGGAATAGGCCTTGAATGTGATGTCAATCGGTAAGAATGACACTTCGCCCCGTGCCACTGCACCGCCATGACTGATTGACACAATCCCCATATAATAAAGCGGATACAACATGATAAAAATAATAAGCAACATAAGTAGAACGTTCACATAATCGAATAGCGAATATTTGCGTATACTCTGATGTCTCATAACCATTGTCTCCTATCCATTCACCACAGGCTCGTCCCGCCCAAACGCCGGGTTAACTGATTCGCTCCAACTACTAAGATATAAGCAATGACCGATTGGAATAATCCGACAGCAGCCGAATAGCTGAGCTCGCCGCCAAGCAGTCCTCGCCGATACACATAGGTTTGGATCACATCAGCCGTCTCATAGGTCGATCCATTATAGATCAATAAGATCTTCTCATAGCCGATCGACAGAAAGTTCCCGATATTCAGTAAAAGCAGAATGGTGATGACCGGAAAGATACTTGGAATCGTAATATACATGTTCTGTTTCCAACGATTCGCTCCATCCATACGAGCCGCTTCGTAGAGCTGCGGATCAACACCGGTAAGCGCTGCCAAATAAATAATCGTTCCCCAACCCACTTGTTGCCAGATCTCCGATGAAATGTAGATGGTTCGGAACCAAGACGCCTCATTCAGAAACTGGATCTGTGTGCCACCAAGGAATTCAATGACTTGATTCAGCATCCCGTCATAGGATAGAAAGCTGACGATCATCCCCGAGACAACAACCGTCGATAGGAAATGAGGTAAATACGCGATCGATTGGACAAATCGTTTGAACAGATTGGAGCGAAGCTCATTCAACAACAATGCAAGAATAATAGGTGCAGGAAAACTAAAAATGAGTCCATAAATATTAAGCATCAGTGTATTGCGGACAAGCTTCCAAAAGTAGGGATCGGCTAAGAACTCCCTAAAATACTGAAGCCCTACCCATGGACTTTTAACGAACCCTAGAAACGCGTTGTACTTTTGAAATGCAATGACATTACCAAAAATCGGACCATAATGAAAGATGATGAAGTAAATGGCAGGCAGAAAAAACATGATGTACAAATACTTACTTTTAGCCACTCTCTTCCTGATCAAATTGCCGCGATTAGGAACTGTCATGGATGGAACCGTCTGATCCTGTACATAATTCATGCCGTCACCCCCTTGCAGTACGCATTTGAATATCGATCCTCTCCTGCGTCTATCATAGGGGCTCCCTGTCGACAATGAAATTATCAACATTACCGATTTACTCTCGTTTTTCCTTATCGCCAGTCCAGTCGCATTCTTCCATCACAGTCTCAATCGTCCGCTACCGTTTCTTTGCGCAGCATTGTCCGATATTCCTGGGGTGTAACGCCTTCATATTTTTTGAACAATCGGAAGAACGTCGCTCTGCTCAGAATGCCGACCTGCTCAGCAATCTGATCATTCTTCATCGTAGTTGCAGCCAATAATCGCTTGGCCTCCGCAACTCGTTTCATACTGATGTAATCTGTCAAATTTGTACCCGCAATGTCTTTGAATAGCTTTGACACATACTTAGCTGACAGATTCATCTCTTCTGCAATTCGTTCCAGGTAGAGATCCTGCGAGTAATGCTCATCTATATAAGCGATTATTCGAGCAACAAGCTGCCCCGTTTTATTGTCCTCCGTGTCAACCGTTCGTTCTAGAATAGCCCGATAGAAGCTTAACAGCGATTCCAGGTGATCATTCAGGTCGAGGATATGCTTGCTCTTCCCGCTGAGAATCGTATGTTCCTCCTCACTCAACAGTTCAACCGGATTAATTCCCTTCTCATTCGAGTATTTGATGCCAATATTATAAAGTTGAATCAGAAGCAAATTCATATAGGAATAGGCCGTTCCTTTGTGTAAATTTAGTTCGACAATCGTCCGCACCTCGCGCTCCAACAGCTCGGAATCACCGACCTTCATGCCATTGATCACCTTATTCTCATCCACAAAGCTGAGGTGGAAGCCTTCCTTCTTCGGCTGATTTGAGGCGTGCACAATTTGGAAATCATTCATTGGATCTGCCTTCGCAAGCGCCATCCTTGCATCGCCGAACGATTTGGACAGCTCTCCTATGTGGGAATAGATATGACCGACACCAATGGCGAGGCTGTAATATTTGAGGTCATAATCGAAAGTCTGCATGATCGATTTCAATCCACGCTCGAATTTCTCGTAATCATCAGGCTCCCTCAAATTGATCATCGCGATATATAATTGATTCTGACTATCTATGACATAGGCATTTACATAATTTTTCAGTACTCCCTCTAACACCTTCCTGAGCTTCTCCATAATCATGAGCCGGTCGATATCCTGGATGTCGTGCATGAATGCGTCCTTAAAGGTAAATTTAATCGAACAGCACAAGTATTCGCCCTTCTCGAACCCGATCATCTCCATGAATGCTTCATGCTTATCCAAGTTACTGCCATTGAGAATAAAGGTAAACGCGTTCTCAAGAAATTCGCTAGAAAACTGTTCATGCTTGTTCTGGGCTTCGATCAGGTTACGAATCGGATTGTACAGTTTGGTGCTGAACACGAATGCAAACACAATACCGATAATGAACAAGATAAAGGAAAGCCACGCCGTTACCAGCAGAATACCCGACGCCTGCTGGCGATATTCCGTCACCGGCGTGAACGCATAGTACTTCCAGCCATATTCGGACTCATAGACCGTCCTTATCATAGTAGGATCCCATTCGCTCGGATTAGCAGACACTGTGTGATCCGCTACGATCGGCCGTCCATCCTGGTCCATGACTAGATAAGTCGTTGAGGCGTAGGCCGCATTCTTCTTCAGAACATCCATCATACTGGATACGGAAATCGTAATGACCACAACAACCCGATTCCCTCTAATATATTGGCCCATCACGACAGGCACTACGGTAACGGCCTGTTCGGTGAATGACTTCTTAATCATTGTCGTCGGGAGCACGCGGAAGGCGAAGGTCTCATCCAGCAACTGCTCCCAATAGTCTGTATCATAGGCATCGAATTCATAGAACCTGGTAAAAAACGATTGAAAGGATTCCAAGCCATCGCTCTTGTAAATCCATTCCTTATCAACATAGACGAACATATCATCGATATAGGGGCTTATAATTGTGCGACTGGAGGAGAGCACCTTATTGATGCTTGAGGAGCGCGCCCTCTCCTCTATGGTCAGCGAGGCTGCGGGGGATAAATACTGTTGGACTGTATCATTCGCCAGAAAATTCATGCCTGTCTGCTCGGCAGTGCGCAAATAAATATCGACCGTCTTGGATGAGGAGGCCAAATTAGAAGAAACATCCTCCATCAGTTGGCGCTTGAAGATCGATATATTAGCAAAATACACGATAAATCCAACAATCAAAGTGGGAATGATCAAAAATAGAAAATAGCCCAATATTCGAAAATAAAGACGGTTGGTCTTGATCATTAATTGTCCCTGTCCAATCCTCATCTCAGTTCCCCCATTTAGAAGCAATAATATAGAAAGGAGATGATGCAACTCATCATCCCCTGATATCCTATGGCTTCCAGATTGTTGCCGCAATATAGCAAGCTCCGCCCAATCTGTCATTATAATAATAGACAGTAACCAACTGCCCATCCTGTCGTAGAATCGTCCGCGGGTATCCGATATCATGACTGCCCCCGTCTGCGCGAAGAATGATTTCTTCCCCCCAGGTCAATCCGTTATCCTCGCTGAGCTTGGCTCTCATTCCATAAGGCGAGTTCCGAAACGCATAAGTCATACATAGTCGCCCGTCCGCTAGTTTCGTCAATGTCGCAGGATTTCCACCATTACCACAATCCTCCACTGGACGCCCTCGATAACTCCAAGATAGACCATTATCCTGAGAGATGTACAGGTCGATCCAATCCTTTTTTTCCTTTTCATTGAATTGTTCACGTTCACGGGTTGCCACGACCAATGTATCCTCAGAAATTCGCGCGCTGGCTGGCATAATGCTGAAGCCGTCTTCACGGCTAGGACTTACCCAAGACTTGAACTCGAAGTCCTTACCACCATTGACAGTCTGTGCGCAGAACACGCGGCTTCCTGTCTCTGTCCCCTCAATCGTGGGTGCCGTCAGGAATATCATGCATTCCTGAGCGTCGTCTATCACATAATCTGTGCGAGCAGCAATTCCAATCTGTCCCATCATCGATAAGCTGTAAGGACCTTGCCAGCTATGACAGCGGTCAGTAGACGTATAGAACCAGGACGTACCGCCATCAACATTCTCCCGCGCGAATAGCATGGCGAAATTGGGATCCATAAAATTGACTTCCTTATCCAATGGAACAGGCTGGTTGATCCCCTTATTATCATTATCCGAGCCATCGGAGTGTTCGCCTACCGATAATCCCTTATTCCCCGGTGCTCGCAACGGCATCTCTTGGTAGTCCCAAGTTAGCCCGCCATCCAGACTTCTTGCCTGCATCGTAGTTGAAGGCTTGGAACGATCCCGGGCATGGAAGCCTCCACTGTCCAAGTGATAACCGGACGTAAATCCAACTACAATCTCGTCTCCCCAGGACCAGATTCCGTAATTCGCAGGCCAGCCCGCATAGCGACCCTCTTCTTGATACACAATAATATGTTCCATTGTATGGCTCCCCTATTCTAGTTTGAGATCGTTGGTTCGTGATTTACGTACACTTCTTTGCCTGTGCGTGAGGATTCATATATCGCCATAATGACGGCTACTGCCTTCCTTGCCTCTCGCGCACTGATCAATGGCTCCTGATCCTCAATAATGCAGGTAATCATGTCCTCGATTAGAATGCGATGCCCATCTAAGGCGATATTACGCGGGTCAGCCCCTGGATTGCCTACTGCGCTGCTATCATCAGGTCTATCAATCGTTCCCTGCAGCAGCTCCCAGGTCTGCACACCCTTATCGCCGAAGATAAGCGAACCATTCTCGCCATGCAATTCAAATCTTGTATCCTGTCCTGGATATACGGAAGTCGCGCCTTGTATGACACCGAGTGCGCCGTTCTTATACTTGACTGCAATCACTGCTGTGTCCTCCACCTCGATATCGCGTACGAGCGCAGCCGTATGAGCGAATACGGATTCAATGTCTCCCATCATCCACTGGATTAAGTCGATGCCGTGCACCCCTTGATTCATTAAGGCGCCGCCTCCATCAAGCTCCCATGTGCCGCGCCAGCCCGCGCTAGCATAATACTCAGGACTTCTGTAATACTTCAGGAAAGCGTCTCCGAGCACCATCCTGCCAAGCTTGCCTTCCTGAATCGCCTGGCGCGCAGCAATGGCTTCAGGCATCGTGCGGCGCTGGTAGACACAAGCAAATTTGACTTTACTCCTGTCAATCACTTCGATCATACGATCAATCTTCTCAAGTGTGATATCAATCGGCTTCTCGCATAGGATGTGCTTGCCCGCATTCGCGATATCAATCGTTGCCCATTCATGCAATCCGCTTGGCAAGCAGATCGTGATCACATCTAATTCTTCAATTGCAAGCATGCTTTTCAAATCAGCACACACATGAGGAATGTTGTACTCGTTAGCTAAGCGCTCTGCCTTCTCCTGAACAGTATCGCAAACCGCGTATAGCTCAGCGCGGGGATTTTCAGTTATCGCTTTCGCATGCGAAGCGGATATTACACCGGCTCCGAGTATGCCGAATTTTAGTATTTGGCTCATAAGCTCACCTCAAGATTAGATTGGGAATCCGCAATTAACGTATCAGCCTGACCGTCTCATCAACCGCTACCGATGCTTGTGATGCTTGTAGGATATCATGGACGCCGAGCAGGGAGTGCCTGTTCTGCAGCCGTTGCAGGAAATCGCCTGTTATGCTCGTCGGGGGCTGCTTAAGCTCTATGCTGTGCAGCTGCTCCGAGCTTGTCGTGCGCAGCATTAATCCATCCTTGCTTATTAACGGATCACCCGCCAGTCGCAGCTCTGCGAATCCTTCCGTGCCTGTCACGAACAGACGCCCATCTCCCCAGGTCCAGCTGCGCTCAGGCGTGAACCAATCCGCGTACAGCTGGGCCGTGATATGCCCATCCAGCAGCACTTGCACACTGGCGGTATCATAGAAGTCAGGATGCTCGGGCAGTATTCGCTTGCCCATATAGCCTTCTGCCTGCAGGATCTCCTTACCTGTTAACCACCTGAGCAGATCGAAATCATGAACTAATAAATCAATCACGATTCCACCGCTCTGCTCTCTCGAGAAGAACCAGGCTGGGCGCTGCGATGCGCTTAATCGATGCGGCTTGCGGATGCCGATCGAGACGATGTCCCCCAATACCCCTTGATCAATCTGACTTTTCAATGTATAGATAGCAGGGTGGAATCGCTCAGTGAGCAGCATGCCTATTTCGATCTTGCCCCTGCCTACAACAGCCTGCAGACGCTCGAGGTCGCGTTTATTCGTGACTGCGGGCTTGTCCACCATAATCGGGATCCCGTGTTGTTCGCACCGTTCAATAATGGTAATCTTCTCATTATTGATTGCTGAGCTGCCCACGATGTCGGCGTTCGCTAGCAGCCATTGTTCATCCTCCACCACCGGCAGATTGAATTTACTGACGACAGCACTGACCACCCGATTGGGATTGGATTCACACACACCAATACATGTATGTCCTAAGGCGAGCATTTCCTCGATAAATATACCGATATGCGCGTGCTCGCATCCAATAATCGCAAATTTCAACTTATTCATAGTCACTCTCCTCCAAGAAGTATCTTAAACCGTCATGGTTGCAGAACATGCGACACACTTGTTATGATGAACACAAATATAGCTGAGGTGACGATACTGTGGCAAAAACGATCGATCCATCCAATCCTATAAAATCGAGAGGCCGCGGACCAACCCTAGCTAAGGATATCAATCGCAAGCGGGTGTATCAATTAATCAAGCAGAAGCGCAGCGCCTCCCGAGTGGAATTGGCTAAGCAGCTTCATCTGAACAAGAATACGGTTAACGTTATCATAGAGGAGATGCTCGCCGCCGATTTCGTGAAAGAATTTGGCCCTCAGACAACCCATACGCCAGGCCGCAAGCCAATCCTGTTGGGCTTCAACGCCAATGTGAAGCTGGCGATCGGCGCACAAGTAACCTCCACGATGATCCATTGGGCGATTACCGACCTGTATGCTACCCCGTTATCCTCATTCTCGGTACCGCTTGAAGCCTCCGACCCGGATTATGTGATAGACACCATCCTGCGCGGCATCGATCAAATCTCGAAACAATATCCATTATCCAACTGCACAGGAATCTGCGTCGGCGTGCCTGGCCTAATGGAGGAAGGCATCGGCCGAGTGATCCGCTCCAGCCATCTGGGATGGCGAGATGTAGCTCTGCAGAGCCGTCTACAAGACCTACTGCAAGACCGCCTGCAGGGAGAATCGCAAGGCCGCGCATCGATTCGACTGCAAGCAGACAACAGCGTCAAGCTGGCTTCCCTGGGTGAGATGTGGCATGGCTCCGGCCAGGGCTTAGACAGCTTCGTCTATTGTTACTTTGGCAACGGAGTCGGCTGCAGCATCATCATCGGCGGAGCCATCGTCCGAGGCCAGCGGAATGCGGCTGGGGAGCTTGGCCATATCGTCGTTGATCCGGAAGGACCCATATGTGGATGCGGCAATACCGGCTGTCTGGAGGCCTGCGTCAGCCTGCCCTCGATCCTCCAACGCTTGGCCAGAACGGTCTCAGCTCCGCCTCGGGATCTATCGATGGACTGGATTATGGCCGAGCTAGCCGCAGGAGATGAGACGATTCACATTGAGATGAAGCAGGTTGGGCAATCGATTGGCGCTGCGCTGAGCTATGTCGCCAATCTGCTGAACCCCGGCGTGATCATCTGCGACGGTCCGCTCATGCAGGCATCCGATTATATCTTCCCTCATATACAAGATGTATTAGAGCAACGTTGCGTATCCATTACAGTCGATCAACTCTTGTTAGTACGTTCCGAGCTGTTCCCTTATGCCGGCTGCATCGGTGCTGCTGCCAGCGTCATTCATGCTTGGGAAGAGGAGCTTATCACATTCGATTCGACAACATGATTCCCTTCCTTATAGACGTCATGAATGCGGATCTGTCCCTCCTCGCCCCAACTATAAATCAATAAATCTGCTGGCGCCCCTACTGCCAGGCCTTGCGCCGTTGGCAGCCGCATAAAGTGCGCCGGATGCACAGATGCCATATCCCATGCGGCACTCCTGGAGCAGACTCCTGTTCGCGACATGTGACTGACACCGGTCCTCAGCAGCTGTGCTGACCCTGCGAGCAGCTGTTGATTTCCGGTTAGGTGCAGCCGCCCCTCCTCAGTAAGCGTAACGCGCCCACCTATATGGGTTTCATAGTCGCCTGGCGCAAGGCCGCTTAGATAGACAGCATCGCTAACCAGCAGCATCCGCTCCTTCTTCACCTGATAGAACACCTTGAGCACAGATGCAGGCAGATGGAAACCGTCGCCAATCACGGTCGCGAAGAGCTGGTCCTGTGCTAGCTGCTCCCAGATATAATTCGGATGCCTAGGAAGTGTAAGATGTGCCCCGTTGCCCAGATGTGTGCTGAGCGCGGCGCCCGCTTGTACCGCTCGGGCAATCTGCTCCGGGCTAGCCGCCGTATGTCCGATAGACACCATCACGCCGCTCTCCACACATCGCGAGATGAAGTCGGTCGCTCCCTCCCATTCCGGCGATAGCGTGACGAGCCGAATCAATCCGTCTGCTGCTTGCTGCCAGCGCAGGAACAACGCCCAATCCGGCGCCTTCACATAAGCCTGATCATGCGCGCCGCGCGGCCCGTCTAGCGGGGAAATGAACGGACCCTCCAGGTGTATGCCGGCAATACTCGCATTCACCATCCCATCGTTCCGACATGCTCTTGCTATAGCGGCAACCATCTCCTCGATCGCATCATCCGAGTTGGTGATTACCGTTGGGTAATAGGTCGTGACACCGTTTACCCATAGCTGTCTAGTCGCATCATGGATGGCACGCTCACCTATCGGCGGCGTATTGAAGTCAATCCCGAAGCAGCCATTGATCTGAAGATCAACTAATCCGGGTGCAACCCAGGGCAAACCGGACGTGTATTCATCCTGCGCCAGCTCTTCAATGGCGACAATTTTACCGCATATCATCCGAATGCGGACAGGCGATCCAGTTCGGTAATGCAAGCCCTCAATCTGACATTGCGCATCCTGCGCTGGCTCCTGAACCATCATCGCGCTCTCTGCCTCTCTTGATAAGAATCCGCATCAACATACAGTGTACAATCCGGATGTGTGCGCAGAATCGTCGATGGGCAGCCCGTTCCGATTGTCTCATGCAGCGTTCGGCTAACTGCCTCGCGCTTAGTAGGCCCCGGTACCATGCAGAACAGATGCTTGCCGGACAATAACGCTGGAATCGTTAGCGTCAACGCATGTGTCGGAACGTCCGCGATCACAGGGAAGCAGCCGTCATTCACCTGCTGCTGTCTGCAATCACCTTCCAACGCGACTAGCTTGACTAGCGCAGGATCATTGAAATCCGCCACCGGGGGATCATTAAAGGCGATATGGCCGTTCTCCCCAATGCCCAGACATACGATATCGATTGGAGACTGCGAGAGCAAGCCTGCATATCGGTCGCATTCCTCCTGCGCCTCACCGCTGCAATCGATCAGGTGAACCACGCCGGGCGACACCACATCGAACAGGCGATCCTTCAGGAACTGGCTGAATCGCTGAGGAGCATCGCTGGATAAACCGATATATTCATCCATGTGGAAGACCGTCACACGCTTCCAATCGATACCCTCGATCTGAGTCAGCGTCTGCAGAAATTCATTCTGCGAGGGCGCTGCTGCGAATATCATCCGAATACGCTCCTGTGTCCCCAGAAGCTGCTTCATTCTATCCGCGACATCGTACCCTGAAGCCTTGCCCAGAGACGAGCGATCAGGGCTGATTCTCACCTTCAGTTTGTCGTACAACACAGCATCACCTCCAATTAGTATAAATATTATACTAATTAATATACAGAATAATTATCAATCTGGCAACGGTCGATTTTGAAGAATAGTACCGCCCACCAATAAATAAGAAAAAGCTGTTCCATGCGTCACCGATACGACACGCATAGAACAGCTTCTTCTTCTATGAAATAATTATAAGTGCATTAAGCGTGCTTCGCGTTCAGATCCACATCTGCGATATCGATCCCCATTGCCTTGGCAATGCCCTCGCCATATGCCGGATCTGCCTTGTAGCAGTGGTTGATGTGGCGATGCTTGATGAAGGTCTCGACACCTTCCATGTTGCGCGCGGTATTCTCGATCAGCACCTGCTTCTGAGCGTCGCTCATATTCCTGAACAGCTTGCCCGGTTGCTCGAAGTAGTTGTCATCATCGTCCCGGAAGTTCCAGATACCGGCATCGCCTGACAGCTTCAGAGTCGGATCGCTGAACTCCGGTTGCTCCTTCCAAGCGCCATAGCTGTTCGGATGGTAATGGGTGCGTCCGCCATTGTTGCCATCAACACGCATCGCGCCATCACGATGGAAGCTGTTGACTGGACACTTAGGCTGATTCACCGGGATTTGGTGATGGTTCACGCCCAGACGGTAGCGAGCAGCATCCCCGTAAGAGAACAATCTGGCTTGCAGCATCTTGTCTGGTGAGAAGCTGATGCCAGGCACCACATTCGCAGGTGTGAACGCCGCTTGCTCAACCTCCGCGAAGTAATTCTCCGGATTGCGATTCAATTCCCATTCGCCGACTTCGATCAGTGGGAAGTCCTTCTTATACCATACCTTAGTCAGGTCGAACGGATTGTAAGGCATATTGTTCGCCTGCTCTTCTGTCATGACCTGAATGTACATCTTCCACTTCGGGAAATCCCCGCCGTCAATCGATTCCAACAGGTCGCGCTGATGACTCTCGCGATCCTTACCGACAACCGCTTCTGCTTCCTGGTCGGTCAGGTTCTCGATGCCTTGCTGTGAGCGCATATGGAATTTCACCCATACTCGTTCATTCTTATCATTGATCATGCTGAATGTATGGCTTCCGAATCCATGCATATGTCGGTAAGTCTTAGGGATACCACGGTCGCTCATCACGATTGTGACCTGGTGAAGCGCTTCGGGAAGCGATGTCCAGAAGTCCCAGTTATTATTAGCTGATCGCATATTCGTATACGGATCACGCTTAACCGCATGGTTCAGGTCCGGGAAGTGCATCGCGTCTCTGAAGAAGAAGACTGGCGTGTTGTTGCCGACCAGATCCCAGTTCCCTTCCTCGGTGTAGAACCTCATCGCGAAGCCGCGAATGTCACGCTCAGCGTCTGCTGCCCCGCGCTCGCCGGCAACTGTGGAGAAGCGAACGAACATGTCGGTCTTCTTGCCGATTTCGGAGAAGATCTTAGCCTTCGTGTACTTGGTAATATCATGTGTAACCGTGAATGTGCCATATGCTGCTGATCCCTTGGCATGCATGCGGCGTTCTGGAATAACTTCTCTGTCGAAGTGTGCCAACTTCTCAATCAGCCATACGTCTTGCAACAGGACTGGCCCGCGGGGACCCGCTGTCATCGAGTTCTGATTGTCGACAACTGGCGCGCCAGCGGCTGTAGTCAATTTGTTCTGATTATCATTCTCACTCATGTTGAAAAGCACCTCCAGATTCGTTAATTACAATAATTATAATATCATACTTATTACAATCAAGCCAAGATTAAATTCTGTCTATGCGCGATAGTGACTGTATGTACACGCTTTCACCTTGACAAATCCCATTATAACACATATATTAATAGTTAAGTATCTATATTTGTATATCTGAATATTCATAACTATAAAACTTGAAGAAGGTCGAAGCGCTATGCACCCATTCCGTTCATACCGATTCAAGGACTATTCATTCGCTCGCTTCCGCAAGGATCTGATATCCGGCGTGATCGTCGGCATCATCGCCATTCCCTTGGGAATGGCGTTTGCCATTGCAGCTGGCGTACAACCTGAATATGGCATCTACACGACCATTGTCGCAGGCTTCATCATTTCCCTATTCGGTGGATCCCGATTCCAGATCGGAGGGCCAACCGGCGCGTTCATCCCCATACTATTCGGGATTGTCCTAAGCTATGGCTATGAGAACTTATTAATAGCGGGCTTCCTCGCCGGTGTCATCCTCTTGCTCATGGGCATATTCAAGCTGGGCGGACTAATTAAGTTCGTACCCCGACCCGTCACGATCGGATTCACCAGCGGAATCGCCGTCATCATCTTCACGGGACAGATCGGCAATTTCCTGGGACTGACGAATATGCAGCGGCATGAGAGCTTCCTAGCCAATATGAAGGAAGTTATGATTCGATTGCATTCTATGAATATCTACAGTCTAGCGACAGCCATCATCTGCTTAGTGATCATTATACTCGTTGCCAAGCACTTCCCTAAAATCCCCAGTACCTTAATTGGTCTCACCGTCTCCGCAGGTGTTGCTGCGGTGTTCTATCCGCATAAGGTTGCAACCATCGGCTCGACTTACGGGATGATTCCCAGCTCGCTGCCTGCGATTCAGCTCCCCGCGATCACGCTCGACAAGATTGAGATGTTGATCGTGCCTGCCCTGCTCATCGCACTGTTAGGCAGTGTCGAGTCCCTCTTGTCAGCGATGGTCGCTGACGGCATGACAGGCGATAAGCATAACAGCAACCGCGAATTGATTGGACAGGGGATTGCGAATATGGTCACACCGCTATTCGGCGGCATTCCCGCTACTGGCGCAATCGCTCGTACTGCCACGAACATTAAGAGTGGCGCAGCTTCGCCGGTGTCTGGTATGATTCATAGTATTGTCGTCTTGCTCGTCCTGCTGGCGCTAGCTCCATATGCTTCCCATATTCCACTTGCCAGTATGGCGCCAATTCTTATGATCGTGGCCTGGAATATGAGCGAGCGCAAGCGATTTCTATATATCTATAAGATGAAGTCGAGCGATACGATTGTCCTATTGGTCACCTTCATACTTACCGTCTTCTCCAATCTGACGGTAGGCGTAGGCGCAGGTCTGCTGCTCGCCTTCATCCTGTTCATCAGACGTATGAGCCAGATCTCGATTCAAGCAACCAAGCTCTCTCTGGACGAGGTGGACAGCTCGCTGTCGATGAAGATCTACAATATCGAGGGCGTGCTCTTCTTCGGCGCAGCGCGAGACTTCGAGCAAGCATTGCAGAATGTCGTGCGCAATCATCCCGGCATCGTGCTCTTGAATATCGAGCGAGTGCCCTTTATGGATATATCGGGCATCTCCTACTTCTCAGAAATCATCTACTATATACAGCAATATGGCGGGACCGTATTAATTGCGGGTATGAGACCCGAGCTAAAATCGGTATTTATCAAATCAAGGCTGGATGAGACGATCGGCATGTCGCACTTCTTCCAATCGAATGAAGATGCCCTGCGATATGTACGCACGAAGCTGCTAGTCTGATTGGGAGGATCTAGTCATGGATTTGGAATTGCAGCAATTTAAATCAGATTTCTTCAAGGCTCTGGCCCATCCGCTGCGCATTCGCATCTTGGAGGTGCTGGCCGATGGTGATCGCAGCGTGAACGAGCTTCAGTCCATAATCGGCAGCGAGGGCTCCGCTGTATCGCAGCAGCTCATGATTCTGCGCGCCAAGAATATCGTGACCAATACCAAGGATGGCAATCGCGTCATCTATTCCCTGCGTGATCCGATGGTGACCGAGGTACTCTCAGCAGCCAAGCAAATCTTCAACAACCACCTGATCGATACCATCTCCATTCTCGACAAATTAAAGGAATAATGTGCCCCCTCCACAAAATAATGTCGGATTTAGAGGAATTAACTCTCGCTTATAGAATAAGCTAGTGCAGCATATATTGTTGTACAGCTATGCGTTGTGAATCTACTTAAATTATTGTGGAGGAATGAACATGGATTGGTATTTGAAAGTAATCAAAAACTACGTTGGCTTCTCAGGACGAGCGAGACGCACCGAGTATTGGATGTTCGTGTTATTTAACTTTATCATCTCCGCTGTGCTCGGCATCCTGCAGTATATGGCCGACATGGGCACGCTCCTGACTGCCCTATACTCGCTGGCGCTGTTCTTGCCTGGACTGGCGGTCTCCTTCCGAAGACTGCATGACACCGGTCGCTCGGGCTGGTGGGTGCTGATCAGCTTTATCCCAATCATAGGCGCCATAATCCTGATCGTATTCATGGTAATGGAAGGCGATCGAGGCGCGAATAAGTACGGCTCTGACCCTAAGCTTGAGGCGTAACCCGCTAAGCGGCTTACCTATGAATCTGAAAACTCCCTGACAGGGAGTTTTTTATTATTTTCGACGAGATGAGTTATACTGTACATAGGCATTCCATAAAATTGAAGGCTTAGCCATTACCCGCATTCCATTCCAATGGAGAGGTGACTTCCATGAGATTCGCGCAATCCCGCGAGGCCGTTCTGCAAGAGCTTCAAGTCGACAGCGTAACTGGCCTATCCACCGAAGAGGCAACCGCTAGATTACAGCAATATGGTCCGAACAAGCTGCAAGGCAAGCCCAAGAAGAGTCTACTTGCTCTCTTCTTCGCTCAGCTACGAGACATGCTCATCTATGTGCTGCTCGGGGCTGCTGTGGTGACACTCCTGATCGGGGAGTATGTCGATTCCATTATCATTATTGTAGTTGTACTGCTTAATGCGGCGATCGGCGTATTCCAGGAAAATAAAGCCGAGAAAGCGATCGAAGCGCTTCAACAGCTCACCACCCCCCACTCGCTCGTCCGTCGCGACGGCGCAATTGTGGAAATCGCCTCCGAGGAGCTCGTTCCTGGCGATATCGTGATCCTGGATGCTGGCCGGTATATTCCAGCTGATCTGCGGTTGACCGTCAGCGCGAATCTGCAGATCGAAGAGTCTGCGCTGACGGGTGAATCTGTTCCGTCCAGCAAGGATGCAGACGATCTGCATGACGATCCGGCAACATCGATCGGTGATCAATCGAACATGGCCTTCCTGTCAACGATGGTCACGTACGGCCGCGGTGAGGGAGTCGTCACGGCGACCGGCATGTCCACTGAGATGGGCAAGATCGCTAAGATTCTCGATGAGGATCTGAGCGGGCTTACCCCGCTGCAGCTCAAGCTGGAGCAGCTGGGCAAGATGCTCGGTTATACCGCGATTGGGATATGCGCATTGATCTTCGTCATCGCGCTGATTCAAGGCAGAGACCTGTTCGAGATGTTCCTAACGGCAATCAGCCTGGCTGTCGCGGCAATTCCTGAAGGCCTTGCGGCCATTGTCGCCATCGTGCTCGCGCTCGGTGTCACACGGATGTCTAAGATCAACGCCATCGTGAAGAAGCTTCCCGCTGTCGAGACACTAGGCTCCGTCACTGTTATCTGCTCGGATAAGACGGGGACGCTCACGCAGAATAAGATGACGGTCGTCAAGCATCATACGCTTAGCGAGAGCTCGGAAGCGCCGCCGACTACGCTGATCGAGTCATTCGTGCTCTGTTCAGACGCGACCTATGACCCTGAGAGCAATGCGGCAACAGGTGATCCGACCGAGATCGCGCTAGTTGCGTTCGGCAGCAGTCATCAGCTCGATAAGCGATCGCTCGATGCGGCCTACCCCCGTATGGCGGAGAATCCATTCGATTCTGATCGCAAGCTGATGTCCACGCTGACCAAGTATAACAACGGCTACCGCGTACATACGAAGGGTGCGATTGATCAGCTGCTGAACCTATCAACCATGATCCTGGCCGACAATCAATCGCAGCCGCTGACCGAGGATCGGAAGCAGGAGCTGCTCAAGGCCGCAGAGGCGATGTCCGACGATGCGCTGCGTGTACTTGCTGTCGCTTATAAGGACACCGATCGCATCCTAACACCTGAGGAGATGGAGCATGATCTCGTCTTCATCGGATTCGTCGGGATGATCGACCCGCCGCGCGTTGAGGTGAAGCCTGCGATCAAGGAAGCGAAGATCGCCGGTATTACACCGGTCATGATTACTGGTGACCATCGCAATACCGCCGTAGCGATCGCGCGTGAGCTCGGCATCGCAGATACGATCGAGCAGAGCATGCTAGGCGCCGAGATCGACCCCTTGTCCGATGAGCAATTCTCTGAGAAGATTAAGGGTATTCGTGTATTCGCGCGTGTATCCCCCGAGCATAAGGTCAAGATTGTCAAGGCCTACAAGGCTCAAGGTCATGTCGTGTCCATGACGGGTGACGGTGTCAATGACGCGCCGTCGCTGAAGACTGCCGATATCGGTGTAGCGATGGGCATCACAGGCACCGATGTGTCCAAGGGCGCGAGCGATATGATTCTAACCGATGATAACTTCACCACCATAGTCAGCGCGGTTAAGGAAGGACGGACGATCTACGCGAACATCCGCAAATCCGTCATCTTCCTGCTCTCCTGCAATTTAGGCGAGGTTGTGGCCATTCTGGCTTCCATCCTCTTCTTCTGGCCAGTGCCGCTTCTGCCGACGCAGATCCTCTGGATCAATCTGGTGACCGACACCCTGCCGGCAATCGCGCTGGGGATTGACCCTGGCGAGAAGGATGTGATGAAGCAGAAGCCGCGTGATCCCCAGGAAGGCTTCTTCGCGCACGGCGCGTGGCTGCGTGTTGTAATGGGCGGCGCGCTCATTGGGATTCTGACACTAGTCGCTTTCTATATCGGGCTCCGGGAGCACGGCTACAGCCTCACCTCGAAGTCGATCCCGGATGACGTCATGACCTATGCGCGCACCATGGCCTTCGTCGTACTCGCCGCCTCCCAGCTGTTCTATTCGATGACGATGCGAAGCCATATCAAGTCGATCTTCCAGGTGGGACTGTTCACGAACAAGTTCCTGCTAGGAGCGATCGCCGCGGGGTTAATTCTGCAGTTGGCGGTGATTACCATCCCATTCATGGCCGGCGCCTTCAAGGTGCAGAACCTGAGCCTGCTGGATTGGGGCATAGTGATTGTGCTAGGGCTAATTCCAGTAGCAGTGAATGAATGTGTGAAGCTCATCATCAGAGTGAGAACTGCACAATAGGCTAAGGATTGATGTAAGGATAGATCATGTAGGAGGATGATTCATATGGCATACGGCAAGGTTGCTTCCATTTGGAGATATCCCGTTAAATCGATGATGGGTGAGGAACTAAACGCATGTGAGATTACGGAGAAAGGGTTACTTGGAGATAGAGCTTACGGTGTAATTGATCGTGAATCCGGTAAGCTTGCTAACGCCAAGAACCCCAAGAAATGGCCGAATATGTTTCAATATCGAGCAGCCTTTATCGAGCCGCCCGTGATGGATAAGGCCATACCGCCGGTACGCATTACGCTGCCGGATGGCCATTCGATGATCAGCACCGATCAACAGAGCGATGACCTGCTGTCGAAGAGCTTTAATCGCGCTGTGTATTTGGCAATGCCATCCTCTAGAGACGTACAATTCGAAGGCTATATTCCAGAAGAAATTGAAGAGCTTGACAACAGAGGCTCGATCTTCACTAGAACATCACCTCGTGACACGTTTTTTGATATTGATAGGGTACATATCCTTACAACCTCAACAATCAATTACCTAAGAGCTCTGGCTCCGGAGAGTAGAATTGAAGCCCGGCGATTCAGACCAAATCTGATTATTGAAGTTCCAGATACGGAAGCTTTCATTGAGAATGATTGGGTCGGTAAAACCTTAACCATCGGCCGTGTACAACTTCACATCTCTCAGGAAACGAAGAGATGTGTGATGACAACCCTGGCTCAAGGCGATCTTCCCAGAGACCCGAACGTCCTTAGATCAATCGTGAGACATAATGCAGGAAGCTTCGGCGTCTATGCTTCTGTTATCCACACAGGGAGAGTTAACGCAGGGGACCAAATCGATATGGATTGAACCATTGCTATCAGAAGAAAGAACATCTCCAAGGTTGGAGATGTTCTTTCTTACGTTATTTTCTTAACCCGCTTAGCCAATCTATGCCGTAGTACGAGATAATCGTAATAATGACTGTCCATATTAACAAGCTGATCGTCATCCAGAACAACATCTGATGCTTACGTGCACCGAGGACAAGACCGATGAATGCAGCAATATGAGAGCCAATAAGTAGAGGACCGAGCAACGATAAGCCGGGAAGACCATACTTGTTCCAGATGTTGACGGCTCGTGCCTGCCGTTTAGATTCCGGCTGTTCTTCCCCCTTCTTGCGACTGCGCCATTGTCGATACTTCTCGAAGAATACGACCAACAGATACACAGTAGACAAGTTGCCTAGGAAGGCGAATAAGCCTACCAGTACAGGGTTTAAACCCGCGACAATGCTTAAAGGAATTACAGCAGCAACTTCAATCCATGGTACCGCTCCTAATAGAAATACTACGACATACTCCCAGATCTCTAATAGAACGTTCATCATGTATGTTCCTCCCACGTGTCAGACTAGAATTTGATGTAGAGCATTATATAATTTGAATAAGAGGTCCAAACCACAAGGTCTCCACATTGTGAACTTGGAGTTCTGCGATTCTCGGTTCGATCTCATTGATCATATTCGGTTATGCATCTTTCCACAACCTAATTAACAGGATATCACAACGAACGCTCGAAATTATAGTCCGGATTATCGTACAATTATTATACCAAGCGAGAATAGACCGCCTCCCCGCTTATGGGTAGTCGGTCTATTCTCATTACCAATGGTTCAATTCACCTTGTATTCGCATAGATCACAATGCCGGCGATCGGCAGCACCCACAGCAGCGGGATCGTATTCAGCAGGATCGCTCGCTGTATCCTCTCCTTACGATAGGCGATCCAACTGCCGACCGCGCCAACCAAGAGGCCTAGCGGATACATCCAAATCAGAACGTACAGCAGCACTAGACCGGCATTCTCCTCTGAGCCAGGCGCATCGAACATCATGATCATCACCATCGCGAAGATGAGCCATGCGGCCAGGAACATCACGTACACAACCTGCGAAATGATGAGCAGCAGCTTTGCCGTGCGTTTATTCATCGTGTCAGCCTTCCTTCCTCATCGCTCTTGTGCAGCCATTTCGCAATTACGGTCGCCGCCTCTGCGCGGGTCGTGTTGGACTTAGGTCGGAACTGTCCGCTCGTATCCCCTGTAATGATGCCGCTCTCTGCCGCCGCTTGAACCGCCGCATTCGCCCAGCCGGAGATCGCTGCGTCATCCGCGAATGACCGCTCCCTGGTCCCCGAGGATAGCCCGAACGCCCTCGCTATGATCGCCGCCGTCTCCTCTCTGGTGATCTGCGCATTCGGCCGGAAGGTGCCATCCGCATACCCGCTGATCCATTGACGCGCAGCTGCAGCCGAAATTATCGCCTCCGCCCAATGCCCCGCCGTATCCGCGAAGCGCCGCTCCCCGGAAGGCTCCAGGTGAAGGACGCGCGCCACGAGGGCGATGAATTCTGCCCGCGTAATTGGCCGATCCGGTTTGTACTGGCCATCCGGGTAACCGGAAGCCAGGCCCAGCTGCATCAGCTGCATGATGTAGGGTTCTGCCCAATGGCCCGCTACATCAGCAGGCACTTCGAGCTCGATCTCCACAGCAGCCGCTTCCTCAGCCGCTACCGCGATCACTGCGAACTTCGTAAAGTGATCGGTTTCGCCGCTGACCGTCCGCGCCTCCCAATCGACCTCAACCTGCTCCAGCTCTATCCATTCCCCTGTCTGCTCATCTAACCAGGCCAGTGTAAGCCGCATCCCGCTGGCATCCAGCTCCTCTGGCGCGACCTCGAACGGAAGCTCCACTCGGATTCGCTCAGCGAACAGCCCGGGCACATCCTTGGTAATCTCATACACGCTGCTGTAAATCTGCTCCAGGGATGGGAGCGCATCATCACTAACCATCTCGACGCGGATTGTGACCGATTGTTCAACAGCTGACTCCGGCACTTGGAAAACAACCCCCAGCACTTCTATGACTCCGCCCTGCTGTGTGATCGTTCCTGTCTCAAATTCATCCTCGGCATCCGAATCCGAGCTGGACTCCTCCTCTGAATCCGACGATTCTGAATCTTCTGGCTCATCAGGCTCACTTGCCGCGATCACCTGCACCGTTCGTGTCACCGGATCAGCAGCATTGCCCGCCCGATCCGCTGCATCATATTGCAGCGTGTATGTTCCGGCTGCAGCTTGATTGACGCTGCCGCTGACCGTTATCAGCCCCGTAATATTCCCATCTACATCATCAATGGCTGCCGCCCCCGGATCGCTGAATGCCTGACCTTGTTCAAGTATAATCGTTACTGAGCCGTTCAAGGTGATGACCGGCTTCACACGATCAATATTCGCGATCTGACGTTTCTCGATTACTTCAAGACCGGTCAGGTCCTTCGCATACAGGCTGATCCATCCATTTTCATTCAGCACAATCGGACTGCTGTCCCACAGCGTTCCTCCTGCAGCGAAGTCAGCAAGCTGCGCATCCTCCAGCATGTACTTCATGACATCCAGCCCATTGGTCGCATAGACCGCAGCTGTCACGGTTACCGCGCCATTGGTCTGCCCGATTGGCGATAAGCTCGGGAAGATCGCTAGTGATTCATCCGACTCAACAACATGCACCAGCCGCTGCACAGGGTCACTCGTATTGCCGACTGCATCGGTCACCTGATAGATCAGCGTGTATACGCCCGCTTCGGATGAATCCACATGACCAGTCACGCTCACGAAAGCGGTCAGAATGCCATCCTTATCATCCGTCGCGGTTAAGCCGGGATCTAGGAATGGCGCGCCAATCGGTATCGTCACGACCGGCGAACCGATCAGTGTAACGACTGGCTTCACGCGGTCAATGTTCGAGATGGTGATGGAGGTCAGCGTTTCGTTGCCCGCTGCGTCCTGCGCGTAGACGGAATACACACCATCATGTTCAGCTGCGAATGAGTCGTGAAGCTCCAGACCCTCTAGGAGGATGACATCCTTATCCGCCTCGCCGAGCATCCACTTCTTCACAGCAATGCCGCTATGGACGTCATACACATCCGCTGTCACCGTTACCGCCTGATTCGTCGGAAGCGTAATCGCTGCTTCAAGCCGTATACCTGGCGCGATACGGTCGATCCGATACGGCTCAGAACGCAGGAAGAACGGGCGCTCCAGCGCATCGGCCACATGTACGTGCATGTACCACTCTCCGCTGTCCACTGGCAGCGATACTTCGTCACCGGATGTAAATTCGGTCCAGCCTGCACTGGTCCCCCATGCTGGAGGAGCTTCATCATTCGACCACAGGTAGTGCAGCAAGCCCCCATGCGCGACATCAACTGCTGCAGCTGTGTCGACGAGTCGACTCCATGCCATCCCATCCGGGCTGAACACCGCGTCTGGCGTTATCGCTACATCATAGAAGGTATGTCCATGAACGTCGGCATACGTTTCGGCTGTCGAGCCGATATGTCCGGACAGGATAACCCTGTCCGCAGCCTCATCGTCACCGCTGAGCATGAAAGCATTGTTCACAATGCTCGTATCCAACCGTTCCATGATAATCTGCTGCAATGGATTGAACACGAACGCCCACTGACCGATTTCTTCAACGGAAGCCGGAATTCTCAAATGGGTGATTTTATTATTCAGGAAGGCTTCCTTGGCAATCACCTTCAGCTCCGGTCCCAATGCCACTTCCGTCAAGTGATTATAGCGAAACGCGCTTTCGCCGATTGCAGCCAGCCGCGCCGGGAGTTTGACCGATGTGACATCCTTCAGCTCGAACGTATAATGATCGATCGCCGTCACATCCAGCCCATTCCACGTATCTGGAATATGCACGGCACCGCCAACTCCTGCGTATTCATAGATCATTGCTTCGCCTGTCTCATGCTCGTAATAGTAGAACTCGCCATCCGACTGCAGCACTCTGAACAGGCTGCCTTGCTGCATCGCGTAATCCTCTGCGGGAGACTCGGCTGATGCGGCAATCGTGAGCAGGCTTTGGTCTCCGATTAACTGAAGCGCATCGTGACCGATTATCGTTTCTCCTTCAACGATAACAAGCCGCATTGGATTATATAAGAATGACCATTGCCCGATTTCCTCCACTGACGCCGGCAGCATAACCTTATACAACGCGTTACCCAGAAAGGCACTCTCGCCAATCGATTTCAATTCATCGCTGAAATTCACTCGCTTGATCGGGTTGCTCTGGAATGCGCCATATCCGATTACTTGTACGGACGGAGGCAATTCCACTCCTGTCAGCGAACGATAGGCGAACGCAGATGCCCCAATCGTTCGGACGACGCTGCCGCCGAGTTTAGCCGGAATGGTCAGCTCGCCTCCCGCATGACCGACGAAATCGACAATCCTAGCTGTATCGGATGCTCGTTCAATATAAGAATAATCGCCAATCATCAGGTGTTCCGCAAATTCAAACGCATTCGCGTTAGCATAGGCTTCTGCCTCTCCTCCTGGCTCGCCGATCATGATGGGATCCACAGGGTACCCCGGCAGCTTGCCGAATGAAGCATCCCCCAATTGTATATCATATCGCTCCACGATAATCGTCTCCAACCGATGATTGGCGAACGCCAGCTCATCCAATTGCTCCACAGACTGAGGTAGACGCAGCTTACGAATCAAACTATTATTGAACGCCCCTCGGCCCACCGATCGCACACCGTCCGATAAGCGCAGCTCCCGTATTGGCGTATTCTCGAATGCCCAATCCCCGATATGTTGAACATGTCCAGGCACCTCTAAGAATGCCAATTGGTTATTCGCGAATACACCCATCCCAATCTCAGTGAGACCTGTCCCAAATTGGATTGTTCTAAGCAGATTGTGCTGGAACGCCCAATCGCCGATAGTGGTTACGGTGTCCGGGATCGTCACGTGCGGCAGCGCATTATTCATGAACGCCGCGCGGCCGACCGACTGGAGACTCTCCGGAAGAACGACACTGGTTAATCCGCTGTCCTTGAACACTTCTGAGAAGATCCCCACAACTGGAAAGCCGTCCACTTCTTCTGGAATCACCACATTCAGACTCAAGCGGTCATAGAAGATGACATCCGCCAGATCATCCACAATCGCATAGTGCAGCCCATCTGCATCTGCATGGTAATTGTCCAGCGGCACAAACGTAAACCCTCTATTTGAAGCGAATGTCTGGGCTGGTGATCCCGGATGTCCGACCACGATGATATCGGAGTGATGAGCGAACGCATCGTTATGGATCGAAGTGGCTGCGCCTTCTATGACCACCAGCTTCAGTTCATTATTTTCGAACGCCCACGCCCTGATATTCCCGACCGATGGCGGAATAACAACGCTGCGCAGGTGATTATCCGCATACGCACCCATACCGATCTCCGTCACATCATCCGGTATTTGCACATGCGTTAGACCTTGATTCTGATCCGTCCATGGCTCAATGATCGCTGCACTCACTGGAGTCGGTGCTGTATACGACAGCAAGCCGACGCACAGAGCGACGGCCCATAGTACAACATGCTTCCTCAACATATGCGCTTTCAGCTCCTTATCATGACACATTTGGAGTTGATTATACGGCAGCGCACCTTAACTAAAGTTTAACATTGTCGATTCATGTAGAAGATCCAGCGTCACCCAGTACGGTACGAACGTAGTCCACCAGTTGATCGCTAGGAGCAAGCCCCAGCTCATCTCTGGCATAGTGCACATATCGCTCATAAATCTTAAGCATCTCTGCATGACTGCCGCGCTCTGCATATAACTGCATGAGCTCGAGCGCAGTCGACTCGGACTCCGGTGAGAGCTGGAACAACTGCGCCGCGCAATCCAGCTGCCGCTGGCGATCCCCCTCCAGTCGATACCGCTCCTTGGCCGCGCGGATGACGCGCAGCGTACGATTCCGCAGTTCCAGCCGCTGCAGCACAAATTCCGGCTGTTCAATCTGATAGAAGTAATCGCCCTGATAGACAGCCATCAGCTTCTTCACCGTATGCCAATCCGGAGGAGCTTCGGATGCCTCCAGCTCGTCAAGAATAAGCAGCAGATCAAGAACATCCCATTGCATTCCCTCTGCCAAATAAAACCGATACCCGTTATCATGCTTGCGTATGGCTTCCGAATATCCGAGCTCCTTAAGCGACTTGCGCAAGTAGGACATGCTCGTGTACACGAGCACCTTGGCCCGCTCGCTGTCAGACTCCGGATACAGTCGTTCGATAAGCTCAAGCGTCGTGACGGCGCGCTGATGGTTGTGGAGCAGACAAGCGCACAGCTCCTTCACCTTCCTTGTCCGCCATCTCAGCTGCTCAGACTGATGCTGATCAATCAGCGCGAACTCGCCCATCGCTTGCACACGCAATGTCCCTCGCTTGCGCGCCTTCTGCGGCTTGCTGCCTGTCGTCTGCAGCCGTGCCAGCGTCTTCATCAGACGCTTGCGGCTTGCCGGCTTCAGCACATAATCCAAGGAATGCAGCTCGAACGCTTGCACCGCGTACTCGCTGTATGCCGTAACGAACACAACCTCAACTTCTGGATATCGCTCCTTCACTGTCTCAGCGACCTCCAGACCATTCGTCTCCGGCATCTCAATATCGATGAACACCACATCTGGCAGGCTGTCGAGCTCCTCAAGGCGCTGCAGCTCGTCCAGAAACCGATCTGGACACTGCCATGCGGATATCCGCTCGATTCCGCCAGCCTCCTTCAGCGTCATGTCCAGATTCTCGAGTGCATGCTCTTCGTCATCGAGCAGCATGACCTTGATCATCGAATCCCTCCTGTCGCAGTCTCGCTCGCTGTCTGCGGAATTTCGAACTCCACTGCTGTGCCCTGCTCCGTATGGAAGCGGAGACCTGAACCGTACAGCTTGCGCAACCGCTCATCGATATTGCGCAGCCCGATACCGATCCGCTCCGCGCTGCTTGTCCGCTCTTGATGGAACACCTCGGCCAGCCGTTCCTGGGTCAATCCAATGCCATCATCGCTGACGCATACTCGGCAGGCGCCATCTTCGCCGCGCGTAATGACGATCTCGATCACACCACCAACGCTGCGACGCATGACGCCGTGCCGAACCGCATTCTCCGCGAGCGGCTGAATCGTAAACTGCGGGATCAGCAGCTGCTCCGCATCCGCATCAATGCGGTAATGAACAGTTAAACGGCTGCCAAATCGCGCTTGCTCCATATTCAAGTAAGCTTCCACTACTTCCATCTCATCCTCAACCGTTACCAATGTCTCGATCCGGGTAGCCTCGAAGCTGCGTCTCATATAGGTGGACAGATCACTGATCAGATCTCTGGCCTTAGCCGGATCCTTCACACAGAATGTCGAAATCGTATTCAACGTATTATATAGAAAATGAGGCTTGATCTGTGCCTGCAGGAAGGCCAGCTCCGCATGCTTCACCTTGTTCATCGCGCGCTTGATCTCCAGCAGCATGCCTGCCCTCGCGCGGAATTCAGCGGCATCGAACGGCTTCTGCAGGAAATCATTCGAGCCTGCTTCGAACGCTGCCAGCATCGTCTCTTGACGATGATCCGCGGATAGCAGCAGCACAGGCAGCTCCACCTCCGTCCAGCGCTGACGGATCATGCGGCACAGCTCGAAGCCAGTCTTATCCGGCATGACCGTATCGCATATGACCAGAGACAGCCGCTCGCCCATCGTATCGATCAGGCGCCAGGCGCTCTCGCCATCCATGGTCGATAGGACGCCGCAGCCCTCCAGCTCGAGCGTATTCGCAATCGCTTGCAGATAGACGCGATCGTCAGCAGTGATGAGCACCAGCTCCTTCTGCCGGCCTTGATTGGCGCCGGGCCAAGCCTGCGCAGCGGCGGTCTCCAGATGCGTATGCTTCTCATCAGCTGTTCGCAAGCCGCCATCCGCCATAGACAGCGGCAAGCGTTCATCACTCGACTGACGCTCCAGCTCACTGCTCCACTCCCGGATTTGGAATCGAATGGCTGTGCCTGCATCCGGGAGCACTTCGAGCTCCATGTGCCCGCCATGCAGCTCGATCAGCGTTCTCGCAATCGGAAGGCCGAGCTTGATTCCACGGTATTCCGATGTCAAGGAGTGATCGATTTGCTCGAACGATGCGAACGCAAGCTGGCGTTCCTCCTCAGTCATCGAGCCGGACTCAACTCGCACCGATACGTCCAGCATCCCGTCTGTTGATCGGAGCACCGTTACCTTGAGCCTGCCCTCCCGCGCAATCTGCGCAGCGGCTGCGACCAGATTATGCAGAATCTGACCCAGCATGCGTTCATCTGCGTAAGCAGCCGCCTCGTCAGGGAGATTGGACTCAAATTGCGTCCCGCGATCACCAGCCAGATGGCGATGCACATCGAGAATCGACCGGATCATCGGTTCAAGCGATATCCGCTCCAGATGTGCCGAGAGCCGGCCATACTTGAGCTGGGAGTAGATCAATAAGTCGTCGATGAGATGGTTAAGCTTCCTCCCTCCAACGGCGATTAGCTCCAGCTGCTCCCGCTGCTGCTCGCTCATCGCACCGGCAGCGCCCCGCCGCATAGAATCTGCAATGCCGACCATGCCATGCAGCGGTGTCTTCAGCTCATAGGAGGTGCTGGCCAGGAACTCATCCTTCTGCCGATTAAGCACCACGAGCTCTGCAGACAGCTGCTTCGATTCCTCGAATGCTTGCGCATACCGCTGCGCCAGCACGAATGCCTGGGCGATTAAGAAGATCGTCACCCCAACCGAGCCCAGCTCGCCGTGGCGCGTAATAATAACCGACTGAAAATGAAGCATATCATGCAGACCGAACACAGCAATCGCGATAAATCCGAGCAGATGGGGAAAAGCGCCAGGGCGCTTCAGCAGCTGTGCCTTAATAATAGTTGCTGCGCCAGCTGCGAGCGCGCCGTACACGACAACATACATCATATTGGAAATCCCGATTAGCGACCGATCGGGAAGGATTAACGAGAGAAGAGAAAACCCTACAGCGCAAGCGGCATAGGCCTGAATCGGCCAGCGCTTGCTCTCGCTGGGGAACAATCCGTGAATGAGCAGCAGGAACGGCAGCGGTGCCCACACATCAGCCGTTATCGCTAGGAATGACAAGACGGCCACCTGCATCTCAGGCAGCAGCTGTACCAGCAATCGGTCACCGACTACAATGATCCGCAGGATGATCAGCGCGCAGCCAGCAGCTAGAATGACATACAGCCGATCCTGGCGGAATGCAAGATAGAAGCATAGATAATAGAGCGCCATGATGAGCAGCGCGCCTATCAGGATGGATTCCTTCTGAACCACTCGCTTATCGACGCGCTTCACGGCATCTTCCGAGCCCATCTCAATCGGAAACCAGAAGCCGTCTACCGATTCACCGTCACTGCGCACTTGGACAATCAGCTCGAAATTCCGGTCAGGCGCTTGGAAAGCCGCCATCCTCGGCAGCGTGTCCCGCCCGATTGGCGAATCCGTATGCCGTTCAACATCTCGGTTGGCAGCCAGTACTCGATCATTGACATACAATCGGTAGGCCATTGATGTGCTGCCGAGCTTCAGAGCAAACGGCTCACCAAGCGGCGCATTGCGGATGACGATGCGATAAGTAGCTGTCCGCGCATGTCCTTCATTCCATCGATGCGGTACAGCTTCAATATTCGGTAGAGCTGTGGCTGGAAATTCACCATACGACAGCAAGCCTTGATGAAATTCCCATTCTCCGTTCAGCCGCAGCAGCGTCCCAGCGCTCGAATCCCATGCCGCCAGATCCAGCACGCCATTCTTGGGCTCAGGCCAATTTCCTCCATCCCGAATCACATTCAAATTGATCATAGTCAGCATGAGCAGGCTGACTAGGATAGCCGCTGCGAACATACCGCTTCGCTTTGTGAATCCATCTACCATTTCCCCAAGACCCCCGTGTCTTGTCCGGTCTGTTCACGCTCTTCCATTATACTTCCAATCTATCCAATCAACTACTGGAGTCTCCTCATTTCTGTGCATCTAGAATGAACATGGATGCATCCTGACCCATGAACAGCTTCCTCCCGGTGTAGAACGTCTTCGATTGGATATGACCATACCCCAAATTAGTCATCAATCGTGTCAGCTCATCTTGCTCAAAGCCAGGATGCACGATATCCGATACCACCGCTTCATTCTTATCAAAGTCTACGATGATCAAGTGTCCGCCTGGATGTAGAACATTATACAGCCTGGATAAGAGCGTCTCCACATCTGGAATGTGAAGCAGCACTTGAGCCATCAGAATATAGTCTGCGCGCAGATCCATTCTGTTGTCATGCTCGAAATCGAAGCATATGGTCTTCGCATTCTGGATAGCGGAATCAGCTAATTTCCGCTCAATTTCCTTGAGCATATTCGGAGAGGTATCCAGGAACAGCATGGATTTGAAATCCTGCACTAGCTCCAAACCCACCAAACCCGTCCCGCAGCCAAAATCAATCGCTGTCTTGTCCGACGTATTCTCCAAGTATTCTCGAATTGCAGCTGATGACAGCTGTGCAATGTTCACTCGATCTGCCGTGTCATATGTGCCTGCAATCATCTCAAACTTATCCGTATTCCCCACATGCTCCACCTCACTAATTCTAAATATTATAGGTCTGTACGATTCCTTCCATTATACTGCCAATCAAGCAATCGAACTACTGCCAGCGCCACTCACAACATGCAAAAAATCCGCCCTGGGCATTCCCAATGTGCGGATTATTTTGACTAGTCTTACTATGCAGGTAGTTGGCTCACTTACTCTTTTACAGATCCCAGTGTAATGCCGTGTATAAAATACTTCTGCAAAAACGGGTAAACGATCAATACTGGAATCATCGCGATAAATATTTTTGCGGCATCTAATGTACGGTTTGACATTTCACTCATACGCTTATACTGCTCTTCCGTCATCGTGGAAGGATCGAGCGAAACGACCAATTGCTGAATATAGGTTTGCAGCGGATAGTACTCTTGTCGGGTCATGAAGATCAACCCATATAAAAACTCATTCCAGTGATAGACAATACTAAACAGCGTCACTGTAGCCAGTACAGGCACAGCAAGCGGTATATATAATTTGAAGAGCATATACCAAGGTCCCGCTCCATCCACGAGTGCTGCTTCATCTAATTCCTTTGGGATGTTGCGGAAGAAATTCACCGTCAGAATAATATTGAACACAATCGTTTGTGCCCCTCCTACTAACACAAGCGCCCATATGCTGTTGAGCAAGCCGTATCCTTTAATCGTTAGATACAGAGGGATTAAACCACCGTTAAATAGCAGCGTGAACACGGTAAGCCACATGATGACATTGCGGAGCTTAAAATCCTTCACGGTTTTTGACAGAGGATAAGCCATTAAAGCCACAACGATATAGTTTAGTCCTGCGCCTAATACCACACGCTGAAAGGAGGTCCAGAACGATACAAAAAATTGTTTGTCATTCAGTAGCTGCATATAGGATCTAATATTAATATCTACAGGCCACAACCATACAACTCCTGCTGCTGCCGCCGTCTTGGAGCTCAAAGAAAGAGCCAGTGTATACCAAATAGGCAGAATGCAGGTTAGTGTGATCGCGATCAGTATAATGAGGAGAGCCGCTTCAAACACCTTCGAGCTCAACGTTTTATCTCTAACCATATTTTCTCCTCCAATCCATCCAAGTGATGTCCGAGTGCTTCTCCTTAGAAGATACGATAATTCACAAAGCGATAAGCTAAGTAATAGGAGATGGTGATGAGGATAAAGCCAGCTGCAGACTTCAGCAGTCCGACGGCAGTGGCCAGCTCATATTGAAGGTTTAGCAATCCCGACCGATATACCCACGTATCAATAATATCTCCCGTTGAATAGACAAGCGGATTATACAGATTGAAGATCTGATCAAATCCTGCATTCAGTACATTTCCCAGACCTAAAACCGCAAGCAGAACAACTGTTGTTCGGATGCCCGGCAGCGTAATATGCCATAAGCGTCTCATTCGATTAGCGCCATCTATTCCGGCAGCTTCATATAAGGAAGGATTAATGCCCGTCAAAGCTGCAAGATAAATAATCGTATTAAAGCCAAACTCCTTCCAAACGTCACTCGCCACTACAAGAAAAGGAAATAGGCGAGGTTTTCCAAAGAATAAAATCGGGTCCATCCCGAAGGCTGCGAGAAGGGAGTTAATCGGACCTGAAAATGAAAATATATCTAAAAGGATTCCGCCCAAAATAACCCAGGATAAAAAGTGCGGCAAATAGACAATGGTTTGAATCCATCGTTTCAAAATTAAAAATCGCAATTCGTTAAGCATAAGAGCGAACAGCAACGGGATGATTAAGTTTGCTATGATTTTCATAACCGCAATAAAAATCGTATTGAAAAAAATGCTCTTCGTGTCGTTCAGTGAAAACATATATCTGAAGGTCTCTAATCCAATAAATTCGGAATGCAGCATGCCCTTCCCGGGGTTGAAATCTTGAAAGGCAATGACAATTCCGAACATAGGGACAATGCTAAATAACAATAACCAAACTAAACCCGGCACCAGCATGAAGTAATAATGCTTGGCAAATGATTTATCTCTCATGGACGTCTCCCCACCCTGTACAATTTAGAGAAAGACGCCGGTTTCCTTCTCCGGCGCCTCTCTGGAGATTTACATCATTGTTGTATTACTTCACAAGCTCTGTTACTTCGGAAGTAATTTGATCGCCGCCCTGACTCTTCCAGTCCTTAACGAATTGATCAAATGTATCAAGCGGTGCAACGCCCATTACGATTTTCAGGAAGGTTTCATCCTCTAACTTCTTCAGGTTCACCCATCTGCTTTCCATCGTTTTCGTCTGTGCGTAGGTCACACTGTAAACACCGTTTATGTCAGTATCTACCAGTGGCGATCCTCCTACCAGCAAGGAATAAGCGCGCTTCCACAATCCCATATCGGCTGTATTCCAATGTGCGATGTCCAAGTTGTCATATGGCTCTAATTTTACATCCTTGATCATTTGTGCGTCCGTGTACAACAGCTTATATTCAGGCTTATCTTTGAAATCTTCGGCTGTTTTGCTGCCTGCCATAACTTCTCTTAACGCAAGCACTTCATATTCTGTCTCATCGGCAGGCGCGAAGACTAGACGAAGCGGATAATAGCCCGGACCGCCCTTGCTCGGGTCAAATGTAGCTGCGCCTTCTTGCGCTAACAAGTTGTTTTGCAGCTTCATCGCAGCCTCCGGATGCTCATATCCCTTACGCACGACAACGAATCGGCTTGATGGTGTACTCATATGCGGACTGTACGTTCCACTGCCATCCAGCGGCAGTGCATAGGCTTGCCAGTTCGCTTCCGGATTTGTAGTGATGGCATCACCCAGTGGTCCATAACCCATCCACCATGGCGCGAAGAACATTCCCGTTTGTCCACTGATCACAGATTCAGATGACTTCTCACGAACGCCCATTTCCTGATCGATCAATCCGTCGGCGTACATCTTTCTCAATTGAGCCAGCGCTTCCTTTGTTTCTGGCAGGATGGAGCCGTATACCGCCTTGCCGCCATCCTCTAACCAATAGCCAGGATAAGCATTGTATGCCGCAAAAATACCGTCAAAGCCGTATAAATTATTCGTCGATTCTAGGAAATTCGCATACAGCTTTCCGCTTGTATCGGGACCAGCAAGTCCTATGGTATCCTTCTTATTGTTTCCATCTGGATCTTGTTCCACGAAAGCGCGTGCCACTGCTTCTAATTCCTCGACCGTTCGAGGCGGATTCAGGTTAAGCTTATCTAACCAGTCCTTGCGCACCCATAAGGTATGCACGCCATCGGCCTGTAATTGCACACTTGGGATGGCCATAATTCTTCCATCGAAGGTAACGGCCTCCAGCGCTAATCCCCCTGTGCTTTCAATAATTCTTTTGATCGTAGGAGAAGCATAGTCATTATACACATCTGTCAAGTCCTCAAGCTGACCTGCCTCATACATCTGTCTTAATTCCACTGGTCCAACAATCATAGCATCAGGCAAGTCATTACTAGCAATGGCCAGGCTCACCTTCTGTTTGTAATTGGCAGCCGATGCTGTAAAGGCATGCTCGACCTCAATATTTAAGTTCTCTTTGATATTGCGGGTATATTGATTGTCTGATGGTGTATCGCCGCTTGGCAGGCTTGTGTCCGTGGGGTCAATCTCAATGCCGATACTAATCGTAATTGGTTTCTCATACTTTCCAAATGGATCAGCAGCCGTACTGGCATTTGATGGATTGGAGCTGCTAGCCTGGTTGGATGTTGAGCTAGTCGAGTCCTTAGAGCTCCCTTGATTATTGTTGTTGCCGCATGCACTGACGAATAGAAGCATAATCGCCAACAAGATCATCAGATTTTTTTTCATTTTAAACATTGCTTCCCCTTCTTCCTTATAAATTTCCTCGCACTTTCACTATAGTATGTCTACCAATTTCGCGAGATAGAAAGCGGTTTCAATTATGGGGAGAGAAATGAAGGGAGATCGATGATACACATCAAACATTAGTCCCCCTATTAATCGGACAATTTTGCCCCTTCGTGATACGACTGCCGGCATTCGCTTGGAAGCATGCCTGTTTTCTCGCGAAAAACGCGACTGAAGTACTTGACATCCGAATAGCCTGTATTCTCCGAAATCCATTGAATGGTTTTTTGGGTCTGTTTTAAATATTCCTTCGCTTTTTCAATCCGTATGTGCCTTAAATAGTCGTTAAAGGTCATTCCTACTAGCTCTTTAAAACATTGACTAAAGTAGCTTCGACTCATATTCACTCTGCTTGCTACATCGGAGGCATAGACTTGTTCCGAGAGTTCCTCATGCATAATTTGTATAGACCGTAATATACAATTCTGAACCTCTTCAGAGTGTTGGGATTTTCCGATCACGCCAATGATTCGTTCTCTGATGTCGTAAAGCCATCTCTCTACTTGGTACCACCCGTCGGATGAATCAGGCAGTTCGATCTGTTCAGAAGTCACGGATGTATAAATCCGATTCCAAGCATGAACTAGGCCATTAAGAAATTGAATGAGTCGATGCGGCGTTAACTGAAGCAGCTTCAATTCTCTAACTAAATACTCAAACACTGATACATCATGGAACCATTCTAGGGACTTCCACTTGTCCTTTAAGCGAGTCAACCTCTCTTCATCTGCGGGGGGAGGAGTGCCTAGTGCCTCTATAGCTATTTCATAGCTTTTTTTATTGGGATGATAATCATAGAAAAACTGATTCCTCTTATATTCCCTCAGCCATCGATACACGGATTGTCTCTTGTATCCCTTTATACCCTCAAGCTTCACTATACTTAATTCGTCCTTATTCATTACGATGCTGGATAAGTAAGCGATAACCTCCTGATCCTCCTGCTCTCCTCCAGGGAGCCATAACCACAGGTCAAGGTCCAGCTCTATAGGCTTAACGATTTCTGTCACATGAAGCTGATCTCCATTTATGCTGTACGCTGTGGAAATTAAACCATATCCCCTGGGATTAGCAATCACCTCAGCTTCGGAGTCTCCTAGCTCAGCATAATTCCTTTTTTGTTCCTCCATGATTCTGTTTTGAATTCTTAGGATCACTTCTTCAAAGCTTTCTTTTTCCAACTGAACTTTGGCAATATAATCTATGGCCCCTAATCGTAAAGCCTCCTGAATGTATTCAAAATCCTGGTGCAGGGTTAAGACAACAATAAAGATATTCGGATACTGACTCCGTACCTTCTTCATCAGCTCCATACCCGACATGACAGGCATAGCGATATCAGTAAGCATTAAATCAACCTCATTGGATGCCAGAAATTCCAATGCTTTTTCGCCATTCCTCGCTTCTCCCACAACCTTCATATCGAATTCAACCCATGGCATTAAGGATATGAGACCTCTCCTCACCAAATTATCATCGTCCACGATCAGCACTTTAATCATCTGACATCGCCTCCGTAATCGGTAAGGTTAAGAATACAGTCGTCCCTTGTCCCAGTTCACTTTTAATTTCCAGTTTAGCTTGATCACCGAATTGATTCTCGATCATACGCTTCACATAATTCATACCGATCCCCATGCCTGCTTTCTGCTGCTCCACTTGTCGATGATTTAACAGCTTATTGATCTCATCCTCCGTTATACCAGCGCCATTATCATGGACAGCCAGGATTACATGGTCATCTGACTTGTTCACCTCTACTAATATGTACCCATCATCATTTAATCCATGATATAATGCGTTCTCAAGAATGGGTTGTAATATAAATCGAGGCATCGCTACATCTAACACATCCTCATCCGTATGAATGCGAACATCAAATTTAAAATTATAACGAATTTGCTGCAGTGTTAAGTACTGATTAATCGAATCAATTTCTTCGCGTATCGTTGAAGCTTGTCCCCTTTTGCCGAGATTGTAATAGAGCAGCTTATTAAGGGATGAAACCAGCTTATCTAATTCCTCCTGTCCATTCATCACAGCAAGCCAGTGCGCGGTATCCAGGGTGTTCATTAAGAAGTGAGGATTAATTTGGTAGAGTAGATTTTCAACCTCTAGATCCGCCCTTCGCTTCTCCTTCATTTCCACTTCCTTAAACAAATCCTCAACCTGTCTTTTCATATTCTTTAACTGATTGAGAAGAAACTGAAACTCAGGTATTTTCGTGGCCGCCGTTTCCATAGGAGCATTACTCTGCGTCATCGATTTAATCTCTTTGTTGAACTGCTGCAGCGGGATATACACCATCTTCCATAACAACCAAGCGATAATCAAGCTGATGGATACGAACAAAAATGATAAATAAATAATTTTGACGACCCAACGCCGCTGCTCCTCCTTGTATTCATCCTTGGGAATTAATGAAACGATACTCCAGCCTTGATTGCTGGTGTTCTTCGTCCAGTAGTATCCGTGCAGCAAACCTGCATCCTTCGCGGAATCCGAATCCCCGAAGGGAGCGTTTACAGGGAAATCAGCAGGCACTTCACTGTATGCAATTCGGTTGTCATTATCCAGCATCAGATGGTAAGAATGCTCGCCCAATTGATTCTCCAGTATATGCTGAGTGGTCTTGAAGCTGGATTCGATATACACATATACATCATTTTGTTCGCCCGTAAGCTCCATCTTTCGTAGAGCAGACAATACATATTCGTTATTATATCGCTCGTTGCTAATATGCGGTCCGAAATAAGAGATCCGAAAATAACCCGCTAGCAGCGGCAAGCGATCTATCCCGTGGTCAGCCTTCACACTTGTATTATTAAACTTATAAGAACTCTCTTCTGCAAAATAATACATCACAAGTCCAATAGTGGGATTTGTGAACGAAATCAGATTCAGCTCCGTATTAATCTCTTCTGTCAGGACAGCTCTTTCAAAGGGATTGTCAGTGTTCAGCAGCTGATCTACTTTCTTCCCAATACTCCCTTCGAAAGCCAGCTGCTGAGAGATATGATTTAAGTTGCTGATCGTACTTTCCAGTGACAATTGAACTTGCCTTAAATTACTGCGAACACTGCTCTCCAGGTTGCTGCTTAGTATGGAGGACATCGTGTGATAGGACAATACGACAACACAAATAAATGGGATTAGCGTACTCGCGACGAAAATAAACATGATTCTCTTTTTGAAGGTGAGCTGCTCAAAGAAATTCGTAATTAATGGAATAGTCTTCATCGTTTCTTTGATTCCCCCTCGTTATTTCAAACAAACAAAAAAAGAGACACTTATCAGCAACCTATTATCATCCTAGCGTTAGATTTCCGACATCTGACGAAGGTGACTGAAGGAATGACTGATAATGTCTCAACAAGAGTATAGCAAATTTATAGGTAAAGCAGTAGGTTGATCACCGCCAAAAGGTTGTACATGCTGCCTTATCCATGATATTAAAAGCAATCATTTTTTCCAGCAAGGAGAAATCAATGGGCTCTTTCCATTTGAGTCGAATAATCTCCTTCGTATGATCATAGCCAGCCTGTGTAATCTCATCAGCAAACTTGATCATACCTGCCCGCTCAGGAGCAACAGCCATATGTTGTTTGGATACGCTAAAGCCGATAATATAGGTATCGTGGTCGGTAAACATCGGCTGATTCCACTTCACTACCGGCACTAAGGTTGGAAATTTCTCCATGACCCAAGACAACACTTCTTCCATTCGAGCCCGATGCTGCGGGTTCTCGATGCCTGCAAGAAATTCCGAGAAAGCCTCCATTTTGTACCCTCCTATTAAGATCGTCTGATTAAGCCTCTTCACGTCCGCTCGCTCCGGGCTCGTCACAGACTTGTGTACGTCTATTCTAACTTTTACTTGACGAATGAAGCAAATGGGATCCGGTTTGAAGCCACGTTCTTAATAAGCCCAAGACCTCGATCGCGGTTGTTCCACATTTAGCATCTTGACTAGCAGACTTTTCCTCATATCTTGCAATATATCCTGATATTCACGATCGTTTGCAACATTATGATATTGCATGGGGTCTATTCTTAGATCGTACAATGATTCTTTGCCATCGGACTCACACAAATATCTAAATTCCTTGGTCCTAATGTTTTTCCATCCATTAAACTCCATCAACGCTAGTTCTTTACCTGTAAATTGTTCGTTCTTCAGCAGACGATATAAGGATTCGCCTTGCATCGTGGCTGGGACTGGAATGCCTATGCATTCCAATATCGTCGGAAGAACATCAACTGCCTCAACAATCCCCTCGAAGGTTCTTCCCTCATCTACGATCCCCTGCTTCCATTGGAGAATACAAGGAACACGACTAATACAATCTTCGCCTGGATATCCCTTCTGGTAGCGAAGGTGATCACCCAAATACTCTCCATGATCCGAAGTAAAGATAATGATTGTATTATCCATAATTCTCAAGCTCTCTAATTGTGCTACAAGTTCACCCACATAATGATCAACCTCGCTGATCATGGCGTAGTATCCATGCTTGACAGAGCGAAGCTCATGATCTGAATAATACGATTCTGAACGCTGTTCATTCATATATTGTGGATAGTCGGGAATGGATAAGGTATTCGGATCATACAAATCCAGAAACTCCTGAGGAGCAACCCACGGTGTGTGGGGCGAATAAAAACCAGCGATACACATCCATGTATCGTTTTGATGCTTCTCAATGAATTCGCGCGTCTGTTCAGCGACGAAGGCTGAATGCGTTACATCTGATCTCCCCGGAAAGGCCACCGCTCGCTTAGGTTCTCGTTCTGGATGTTGAATGGAGTCATGAATGCCCATTACTTGATGCCAAGACTCTGCCGCTGGAGGCAGTCCCAAGCTCAGATGCTCCAATTGATCCGGCGCTTTCGCGCGTACCCACGCGCGGTACGCATCCTCGTAACATCCTGGCTCGTCCGATATCTCCAAGTGGTCAAAACCATAGCTTGGATAGACCTCACGGTAATCTCTGTTCGCATGTGGGAGAAAATGCAGCTTCCCTATATTACCTGTTACATAACCGTAATTCCTTACTACCTTTGGCAGCGTATCTATGTATTCAGGAACTGGGACACCCATGTGAGTAATTCCGATAGCAGAAGGATACCTTCCACTTAAGAAACTAATACGGCTAGGCATACATACTGGATTCTGTACAAAATAATGATTAAGATTGACTCCATTCTTGGCTAATCTGTCTAAGTTAGGTGTATGAATTTCTGAGTTTCCATTTGCGCCAAGCGCATCCCATCGTTGCTGATCTGTATAAATGAGCAGAATATTCGGTCTCTTCATGATTCATTTCTCCTTATCCTTTCACTGATCCGATCAATGCTCCCTTGACAAAGTACTTTTGCAGAAACGGATAAACGCACAAGATAGGTATTGTGGATACCATTATTGTTGCGTATTTCAATGCCTCTTCCGATACGGAATAGCTTCCGCCTGAGTATCCTTCACTGTTTGTCAACTGACCAGCTAATACGATATTTCTTAGAATGACTTGCAGTGGATATAGACTTGAATCACGCAAATACATAAGTGGAGTCATATAATTGTTCCACATCCACACGGCGTAAAAAAGTCCGATTGTCGCCATCACCGGTTTGGAAAGCGGCAAACAAATCCTAATGAAAATACCAAAATCATTAAGACCATCCAGCTTCCCTGACTCTTCAAGCTCAATAGGGAAATTCTGAAAGAAGGTTCGCATAATGATAAGATTCCAAGTGGAGACTGCACCCGGGATTATCATCGCCCATATGGTATTGATCATATCCAATTCTCTCACTACGAGAAACGTTGGAATCATTCCTCCACTGAAAAACATTGTGAATACGATCATCATTAGAATAGGTTTATTAAAAACCATTCCTTTCTTGGATAACGGATATGCGCCTAATGCCGTTATTACTAAAGAGATGAGGGTACCTAAAGTAACGTATATAAACGTATTCTTATAGCCAATTAATATTCGCCCATCCTCAAATACGTATTTGTACATATCAAGCGTAAATCCCTTTGGGTAGAGGAATACTTCTCCTTTCAGTATATGAGAAGTACCACTAAATGAAACAGCCATCATATATATAAATGGATACAATGTTAATGCGACCACAAATAGCATAACTATATATATAATCGCATCTGCAAATCCTATTTTTTCCTTCATTATGCATCGCCTCTCTTGCCTACCACAGGCTGTTATCGCTTATTTTCCTACTCACAAAGTTTGCGGAGAATACAAATATGAAACCAATAATACCGGTGAATACATCAATAGCAGTTGCATAGCTGTAATTTCCTTGTACGAGACCTACTCGATAGACATATGTGCTTATGATATCGGCAGTTTCATAGGTTGCAGGTGTATATAACAGATACACTTTTTCGAAACCAATCTCTAGTACTCTGCCGATGTTCAGAAGTAACATAATAACAATTGCTGCTGCTATACCGGGTAAAGAAATATGCAACGTCTGCTTCCAACGATTAGCACCATCTATCTTAGCGGCTTCATACAACCCAGGATCAACAGCTGTTAACGCTGCAAGATAAATAATCGCTTCCCAACCCATATGTTGCCAAGACTCGGATGATACATAAATGGTTCTAAACCATTCTGATTCCATCAAAAAGTTGATACTCTCGAATCCTATATTCTCTAAGAATCGGTTAACCGGACCGTTGCTTGGAGATAAGAACATGGCAATCATGCCTGCAACTACGACATTAGATATAAAGTGAGGCATATAACTGACCGATTGAACAAATCTTTGAACCAGCTTATGTCTTACCTCGTTTAGCAAAAGGGCAAAAATGATCGGGATCGGAAAACCAAATATCAATTTGTAGAGACCGAGCAAAAATGTGTTTCTCAAGAGCAGAAGAAAATCGGGGTGATTGATAAACATGGAGAAATGTTTAAATCCAACCCACTCACTCGCCCATACTCCCCAGAATAAATTGTAATCCTTGAATGCAACGACAATGCCGAAAATAGGAACATACTTAAAAATAAAATAAAAAAGCAAACAAGGAAGCAGCATCAGGAGTAGATATTTATCTTTTCTTGTTCGCTTAATTAAATTATAGGAATGTTTGATGACGACCGCTTTCTGCGCTGTTTTTACTATAACCATTTGATCCTCACCTCTCATATAAAGGGGCAGTTAGACTGCCCCACGTATAAGTTACAATTAATTGTCCAGCACACGATTATAAGCATTCGTGTATACTTCTACTATTTTATCCGTTCCTAATTTATTAGCTTCTGTCACATATTGATCCCACTCAGACAAGCTTCTCGATCCAATGATGAATTTCGCGATATTCTCTTCATAATGCTTCCTAACACTCTGTCCAATCGTTGCCATAATCTCAATCTCCTGATCGTTTAGGGCGGGTCTTGGTTGCGGCAGCGTTTCATACTGTTCTACTAATGTAAATGCATGATTTAATGTGTCCGATGCCATGCTCAGGTAAGCGTCGAAATCCATGGCCGCGTAGGAGCCGTTAGTAACCATACCGGTCTTAACTCGCAAATCCCCAAAATCCTTAAAGTCTTCTATTATTTTCTTTTTCCCGTTCTCAACAACATAGGTTTCGCCTTCTCTTCCCCAACTAACAAGCTCAATTCCTTCTTGAGAGTACAAATAATCAAAATAACGAATAGCTGCATCAATATTCTTGGATGTTGACGCTATTGCGAATCCAGAAGTCTGGAATGAGGAGAACGGATTCTTCTGCTCTCCATTCGCACCACCTGCGAGTGGAGGCATATAAGCTAGTTGAAATTCTGGTTTATCTGCAAGCGCCACTTTATACTCATCGATAATACCGATAAAGTCTGCAGTTATGAAGGACTTATCTTGTGCGAACAAATCTCTACTCTGATTTCGTTGCATCGACATAAAGTCAGGAGGTATTAGCCCTTCTGAATGAAAGGTGTGAAGATATTCAAGCATTGTCTTAAAATTATCTTCTGTCGGTCCATATTTCCACTGCTTGCTGCTATGGTCGTAATATGCTGAATCCCAGGTACCAAAGTTCGTAACAATATAAGAGATAGAATTCAATTTATCATAGAAATTAATAGGATAGCTATCCGGATACAATTCTTGTAATTGTTTGGCCACAACATATAGCTCGTCATAATTAGCCGGGACCTTTAGGTCATGTTTTTGAAATATATCTTCCCGATACTGCCATACCCTGCGAAATTGTTCGCCTAATCCGTGGTTTGGAAAAAGATAGCTTGATCCGTCTGCAGAAAGGATCGATTCCTTCACATCGGTATGCTGATCTAAGAATGCTTTATAGCTCGGCATATCGTCCAAGTAGTCTAGAATATTAACAAATGCTCCTTGCGCACCGAATCGATTAGCCTGCAGTGTATTGGTCAAGAATACAATATCAGGGATGTCGCCAGATGCAATAGTCAAGTTCAATACATTGTCATAATCCGATCCAGGTTGACCTTGAGCATTGAAGCTAACGCCAGTTTCTTCTTTAATGTACTTATAAATAGGCCAATTCTCGTTATACGGCCAAACCGGGTGGTCGACAAGCAACATCTTTAATTCCACCGGGGAAACATCTTGGACTCCCTCTGAAGCTGGCGTCGAGATTGTTGGCTGTGGCTGATTATTGTTCGACTTTCCTGTTTCAGCGTTATTACCATTCGCGCAGCCTGCCATAACGATACTAAACATGATTACTAAGGCGATGAAGATGAGTAATGACTTTTTCATTTGCAATAACTCCCTCTCTAAATTTGTATTGTCTGCTGTTCGCCCCATTAGAATATATCCACAACACCTTAATTGAATACAGACGTCTTCTTACTATCTTCGCCTAATTCAAGATATATCAAGAAAAGATAAGAATCTATAATGGTGTATGTGATCGTTCATGTACGGACTGGTGTAGAATATATAATGCAGCTTTAACTATACATTAAGGAGATTTACAACATGTCTACAAAGCTACTAAATAAAACAAATAGCTTATTCTTTAAAATTTTCCTGAGTTTCCTACTTATCATATTGATATTAACGGCTATTACGCTTGTTCTATTCGGTATATTTCGCAACAGTGTTAAAGACGAAATCGTTAATTTTAATAAGCTTAACCTTGAACATACGATTACAAATTACGATAAGCAATTACAAATTACGAATAATTTGATGCTCACGATGTATTATGATAATAAGGTTGCTTCTGTATATCATCAATTACAGCGATACAATAAACAAAGTGTCGACTATTTGCTTGTTAATGAGATTTGGAATTCGATCAAGATGAATACGAATAACCCTTTATTATATATAGATAATATCGCGATTTATTATAAGCCGTTCTCTTTCACACTCGGTAAGGATGGCTCTTATTCAGCCTTTGATTTTTTTTCTTCCTATACTCAGAGTAAAGAATACCCCTTTTCTTTTTATGAGGATCGACTATCGGAGCACCATCGCTTCACTATTCTTCCAGCTTCTGATTTTTCGAATGCCTATGAAACAACCAAAAAACTGATCCCTATAATCTTGCGTATTCAACCCAATGACTATTTAATCATTTCATACCTTGACGCGAGCAAGCTCTATCAAACCTTGCATCCATCCTTGGACGGGCAATTTTATATGTTCTCGGAATCTGGCGAGCTTATCTATTCTTCCTCCGAAAAAGTTCCTTCGTTGGATATCACAGAGCATCTTGTGAAATTATCAGAAACCTCATACATTAAGAGTGAGGATCATTATTATTTCTTTAAACAGAGCGGCACTACTGGAGTTTTTTATGTGAATGAGATCCCATTGAATAAAATCTCAGAACGCATCAGCTGGCTAAACCATGTAGTCAGTCTAATTCTCGTGCTTGCATTGACCTTAAGCATCATTGTTGCGCTCTGGATGACTCGGAGATTGAATCGGCCACTCCATCAGATCATCCAAGCGCTCATTCATAAACAATCTCCAGATAACATTAATAGTAATGTGACTGAATTTCATCTTATACAAGATAAGATTGCCCGCATTTTCACGGAGATGGACTCGTTGCAGTTTAACATCAAGGAAAAGGATTTATTGTTAACAAACTATAATTATATAAACCGTATGAAAAGAATTCATTCCAAACAAACTGCTGTATCTCATGAAGAAGCCGGCGATGATATAGTTAAACTCATCTTGTTTAAATTTGTTTTTAAAGAAAATATCGATGAACATCCAATTGAAAAAAAGGCTTATTTTATTAAAGAGTACATTGATTTGTATTTCTCGGAGATCTATGTCCAATCCCGTACATTTCAGATGGAGCCTGATCAAATATTGACTGTTTTATTTGGTAAAACAGAAGAAGCAAATCTTATACACGAACTTAATCATTTGAAAGTCGTATTCGATCAAGACGTGGAGCATTATATTGTTACAATCTGTGTTAGTGAAACCTATGAATTTCCGCATCATTTCGAAAAAGCATACTCCCAGACGCTGAGCATGCTTGAACAACGGGCATTATTAAAGGAAACACAATTGTTCTTCCATGATTCAAAACAGGTAGATAAACCACTTTATTCAGATTATGATCTACAAATTTTATTTAACCATCTACAGGAAGGGAACTTTATTGAGAGCCGTTCTAAATTAGAAGATCTGTTTGATCAACTGAACAAAAAAAATGCACCCTCGCTTCAATTTACGTTGCTTGCTGAGCAGATTCTAAACAAACGGAATGAAATAGATAGTAAAATAGATCCTAAAACTGAACGCGATCGTGACAAGTTATCGCGTGCAGTAGAGCAATGCTTTTCTTACAATGAGTTGCTTGCGTATATAGGGGAACAATTGCAAAGCATCTGTATAAAAATCGAAGATAACAAACAGAAAAAGGATGACATCCTCGATTTTGTACTTGATTATGTGGAAAACCACTACCATCACCAAGATATCTCGCTTGAATTGATCGCGGACAAAATTAAGCTGTCTACTGGATATTTATCGAATTATATCAAACAGAAAACCGAAATTAACTTTATCGATCACCTAGTGAATACAAGAATTGAAAAAGCTAGCGAACTTCTAACACAAACAAATCTACCAATTAGTAGAATTGCAGAAAAAGTCGGATATTATAACGTGACCTCCTTCAATCGTGTATTCAAAAAAATAACAGGTCTCTCACCTGGTGAATACCGTAAGAAGCGGCTTGGCTCATAATTAATACGAATTCTTCAAATAATAAAGAGGGTTTCGTCCGCGGGTTCGTCTGCATATTATGATCCGCGGACGGCTTCCTAGCGGAATAATTAGTTCCACATCATTCATTCTCCCAGCTCGACCTGACAGTATTCGTTAGCTTCCGAGGCTTCTAGGAACGTATGGATAAGTCTCGCTGCATATTCGCCCAATTGATTATGCATGTTGTTCACGTGGCGAATCTGAATATGACAAGGTTCACTTATTACAGTGAGCTCGTCCCATAATGCATCTAGATTCCCTCCATAGTATTCCGGAAACCCAAGCTCCCGCGCAATATGCGCATGCGCCTCTCTTACGGAACACATCTGCTCGCCGTCCAGCTTAATGATTCGCATCGTTCGTCTTACCTCCCTCAAATAACAGCGTGAATGTCTCATAATGATCATCGGTATAATAGATCAGACCATCATTCGAATACACGATTCGCTCCGCGCCCCTGTAGCCGCCTGTGTAATTCACATCGCATTCATACCACTTGCGTCCAGCGGCGCTGGGCAGTCTGCCCTCGCGATTGCCGAATGTGTCGCCACCGATGCTCAGTTGATCCGTTACCTCCCACAGATTGCCCTCGCTGCTCTTCCAGCCAAGCGCCGCTGCCTCCCGTTTCGTGATGAAATTACTCGGCAGCTTGCCATATTCATGCAGGTAGGCCGCCACATCATCAGGATCGGAATAGCGACCCGCTTCATCCATTCGGGATTCGGCAGTTGCATCGTTCATTGGATGAATCGGATCAATTTCTTCCAGCAGCGGAAGCGCGCAGCCGCTGAGCATCATGCTCAGTATCAATAAGAGTACTGTCAAGAGGTGGTTCAATTTGGTTCGTTTCATCAAAAGTATACCCTCAATTCCACATTTATGATCGTATAATGGGTTCGTATTATTTTGCGCAGATCCTTATTCGTACTTGTCCATATGACAAATGTCATATAGAAGAACTGACACTTGTGACTACTGTGTATGACATGCGATCGCTATGATAAGACTATACCAAAAAAAGAGGAGTCCATGCGATGACAGAACTTAAGATTTCACAGCTCAAGAAAGATGCAGCACCCTATGAGAAGTCGGACCTCCGTGCTTCTATCAGACAAATCCTGAATACTCTGCCTCCCTTGATCCTGCTGTGGTACGCCGCTTACTTAAGTCTCCCTGTCTCTTATTGGCTCGCATTTCCACTGACAATCCTTGCCGCAGGCTTCCTGGTGCGGACGTTCATCCTGTTCCATGATTGCTGTCATCAATCGTTCTTCCGGAATCGGCTAGCGAATGACATTCTTGGTACTGTCGCTGGTATTCTTACACTCGTACCGTATCGGCAATGGAAGAGAACCCATTCGATTCATCACGCCACCAGCAGCAATCTGGATAAGCGTGGTGTAGGCGATATGTGGATCATGACCGTGAAGGAATATGCGGAGGCCTCTCGCTGGATGCGCCTGCGCTATCGGGTGTACCGCAATCCCATCGTCATGTTCGGCCTCGGTCCGATCTTCGTGTTCATGCTGGAATATCGATTCAATCATCGTGGCGTGAGACGCGGCGAACGAATAAATACGTATATTACGAATCTCGGCATTGTCGCTCTATATAGCTTACTGATATGGGCGGTCGGTTGGCAGGCATTCCTGCTCATCCATGGTCCTGTCGCCTTCGGAGCTGGCGTTATGGGCATCTGGTTGTTCTATGTGCAGCATCAGTTCGAGGACACCTACTTCGAGAATGAAGACGAATGGACCTATGTGCAGGCTGCCGTCGAGGGCAGCTCCTATTATAAGCTGCCGAAGCCGCTGCAATGGATTACTGGTAATATCGGCTTTCACCACGTGCATCATCTAAGCCCTAAGGTGCCGAATTACAACCTGGAGAAAGCGCATGATGCCGTGAAGCCGCTGCAGCGCGCAACAACGATCACGATCAAGACGAGCTTCAAGTCCTTGCGTTATCGACTATGGGATGAAGAGACGAAGAGCTTCGTCAGCTATAAAGATGTGAAGCGCAAGCAGCCGGAAAGGTCAGCCAAGCTGACTGGCGCGCCATCGCGAGCTAGCTGATTTATGGTATAATTGGCTTAAGCTGATTTAGAGGAGACGAACCGACGTGAAGAATTGGATTGCACTCTTGCGCAAGAATACAGGACTCAATCCATACGTCTGGATCGTCTTCTTTATTTTGCCGTTCTACTTCATCAGTCAGTCATCCACGACTTATCAGGTTGTGCTGGGCATTGTGATGATCGCCGCTTTCTTCATTGCTTATGTGCTATCCTCAGTGTTCAAGGGATGGCTAGTTTATTTCTGGACCAGTGTGCAGATCGCAATCTCAATTGTCATGAGCATCCTGTTTAACTATGTATACTTCTCGCTCTTCCTGGCATTCTTCATCGGCCATCTCAAAAACAAGGTCGCCTTCTTCATCCTGTACGGTGTCCTGATCGCGGCCACATTCCTTACGATTAATTATGGGCTCGTCAGGCAGACAGCGGTCTTCCTGGCACAGCTGCCATTCATGTTCCTATGCCTGGTCGCAGTCATCCTGCTTCCTGTAAGCACCTATAATATCAATAAAAAAGACAAGCTGCAGGACCAGCTCGACGATGCGAACAAGCGAATCTCCGAGCTCGTGAAGCAGGAGGAACGTCAGCGCATCGCGCGCGACCTGCATGACACGCTCGGTCAGAAGCTCTCGCTAATCGGGATGAAGAGTGATCTGGCTGGTAAGCTGATCGCCAGCAATCCCGAGAAGGCGCGCCGCGAGATTCGCGACGTCCAGCAGACCGCCAGAATCGCGCTTCAGGAGGTCCGAGAATTGGTCACTCAGATGCGCGGTACGAAGCTGGAGGATGAGATTTATCGGATCAGACAAATTCTCAAGGTTGCCCAGATCGAATTTACGCTCTACGGTGATCCAGTTGAAATCCAAGCCTCTGTCATCGCGGAGCATGTCATCAGCATGTGTGTGAAGGAAGCGGTGACGAATGTGGTCAAGCACAGCAATGCATCAGCCTGCAGTATGACCATTACATCGACCGACACCGAGCTGAGCATCACCATACAGGACGATGGCATCGGGCTTCAGAAACCAGTTCAAGGTATCCGAGGCAATGGCCTGCGCGGTATTCGTGAACGTCTGGAATTCGTCAACGGAAGTCTGGAGATCATCTCTCCACCCGGTACGATGATGACTATTCGCGTACCGAATATCGTCATACCACAAGACAAGGAAGGGATCTAAGTGATTCGTATCGTCATTGCAGAGGATCAGAAGCTGCTGCTGGGCGCGTTGGCCGCATTAATCGATCTGGAGCCGGATATGCGGATTGTCGCCAAGGCGAACAATGGGGAGGAAGCAGTCACGCTCGTGCATCAACATAAGCCTGATGTATGCATCATGGATATTGAGATGCCAGGCAAGAGCGGGCTCGACGCTGCCGAGGAATTAAGCAGCTTCGGCTGCAAGGTGATTATCCTGACCACATTCGCGCGCGCCGGCTACTTCGAACGCGCGGTGAAAGCCGGTGTCCATGGGTACCTGCTCAAGGACAGTCCAAGTGAGGAGCTGGCTAACTCCATTCGCAGCGTAATGGCTGGCAAGCGCATCTATGCCTCAGAGCTCGTAGACGAAGCATACAGGGAAGAGAACAATCCGCTTACCGAACGCGAGAGTGAAGTGCTGAGCCTAATCGCGGAAGGGAAGAATACGAAGGAAATCGCTAGTGAGCTATTCCTAACCACTGGTACAGTCCGGAATTATGTATCGGTCATCCTCGACAAGCTCGGTGTGAGCAATCGCATCGAAGCGATCAAGCAATTCACCGAGCGCGGCTGGTTCAAGTAAGCGGCGATCCTGCCAAGCAGGAGACGTCAGGTGGGCCAGCGCAGCGCGACGTGCTTGATTGAGTCACTAATACTACGTGCAATTCGTGACATTGAGCTTTACCGCCTTTGCGTTCACTTGGTGCCAATTTGAAGCTACAGCACGTAATTACCTCGTCTCGCATCATGCAGCTTCACTTTCTGATACTACACGCACACATTCCCTCTCATCGCACCATGCAGCTTCACTTTCTGATACTACATGCACACATTCCCTCTCATCTCATCATGCAGCTTCACTTTCTGATACTACACGCACACACTCCCTCTCATCGCACCATGTAGCTTCACTTTTCGATACTACACGCACACATTCCCTCTCATCGCATCATGCAGCTTCACTTTCTCGTCCCCTCTCTCCCCCACTTCACCTATGTTCGAACACGCCACCGCATGGGAATAATCAAGTATAAGCGAATCTTATAGGTAGCCACTTATATTGTTATACCCATTAAGTGTTAATTGCATTGAATGCAGACCGCCGTTGTGATAGATTAGATGAATAATAAATTCGAGTGATTTACTATGAATTAAATTCATCCATTCTCAGCGAGGTGTATTCCGTGCAATTTCAGGTTACGAACAGTCCATTCAGTCAGGAGCAAGTCGATTTACTCAATAGACTGTATCCCACATTATCCGATGGTCAGAAATGTTGGCTTAGCGGCTATATCGCAGCAAGTCAAGCCAGCGGAGCGCTAGCGATATCCAGTACAGGCGCTCCAGAGATTGCCTCAGCAATCGCAACCGCATTGACTGCTCCAGCCGTCGCGGCGGAGCCTATATCCAAGGAAGTGACGATCCTATTCGGCTCTCAGACAGGAAATTGCCAGCGTCTATCGAAGAGCCTGGCGACCAAGCTGCAAGGCGAAGGCTTTGAAGTTACCGTGTCGGCTATGCGTGACTTCAAGACGAATAACTTGAAGAAGCTGACGAACCTGCTGATCATCGCCAGCACGCACGGCGAGGGTGATCCGCCGGATAACGCGATTTCCTTCTACGAGTTCCTACACAGCAAGCGTGCCCCACAGCTGGAGCAGGTACGGTATTCTGTATTATCATTGGGCGATTCCTCCTATGAATTCTTCTGCCAGACTGGCAAGGATTTCGATAAGCGGTTGGAGGAATTAGGCGCGAAGCGTATCGCCGATCGTGTCGATTGCGATCTGGATTACGATGACCCTGCAGCAGAGTGGTTCCAAGCGGTCGCAGGCGCGCTCAGCGCATCCCAAGCAGGCAGCGGCGCACCCGCAGCAGCAAGCGCGCAGGCAGGCAGCATCGATGCTGCAGCTTCCGTATCCGCTTATTCCAGAACATCCCCTTATCTAGCGGAGGTCATCGAAAATATCAATCTCAATGGCAGGGGCTCTGATCGAGAGACACGTCATCTGGTCCTATCATTGGAGGATTCCAATCTGCAGTTCAAGCCGGGCGACTGTCTAGGTCTGTATCCAGAAAACCATCCCGAGCTCGTGGATGCCCTTATAGCCTCACTGGGCTGGGACCCGAATGAACGCGTGACGGTCAATAAGCAAGGCGAGCAGTTGGCTGTGAAGGAAGCCTTGACTAAGAGCTTCGAGATCAGCGTACTGACGAAGCCTCTGCTCGAGCAGGCAGCCGCTCTGTCTGCCAATGAGGCGCTGCGCCAGCTGGTGCAGCCGGGCAATGAACAACAATTGAAGAGCTACATCGCAGGCCGCGACCTGCTTGATCTGATACAAGATTATGGGCCATGGACGATCTCGCCTAGCCAGCTGACCGGCATACTCCGCAAGCTGCCAGCGAGGCAATATTCCATCGCGAGCAGCTATCTGGCTAATCCTGATGAGGTTCACTTAACGATTCGCGCGGTGCGATATGAGGCACATGGCCGTCAGCGCTACGGTGTCGCCTCTGTACAGGTGGCAGAGCGGCTGGAGCCTGGTGATAAGATTCCGATCTACGTACATGAGAATCCGAACTTCAAGCTGCCGGAGGATGCTTCAACACCGGTCATCATGATTGGACCGGGAACCGGCGTCGCGCCGTTCCGTTCCTTCATTCAAGATCGCGAAGAGTCTGGCGCCGACGGCAAGTCTTGGCTGTTCTACGGCGATCGCCGCTTCCTGACAGACTTCCTGTATCAGACCGAATGGCAGCGCTGGCTCCAAGACGGCGTTTTGACACGCATGGATGTCGCCTTCTCTCGCGACACCGACCAGAAGGTCTACGTCCAGCATCGTATGCTCGAGAAGAGCAGTGAGCTGTATGCTTGGCTGCAAGAGGGCGCTGTCGTCTATGTGTGCGGCGATGAGAAGCATATGGCGCATGACGTGCATGCCGCTCTACTATCGATCATTGAGCAGGAAGGCAACCTTACCAAAGAGGAAGCTGAAGCCTATCTCAATCAATTAATTGAACAGAAGCGTTATCAACGCGACGTTTACTAATAACGCCATGAATGGGAAAGGAGCAACACCATTGACACACGCACAATATACCAAGTCTCAAGATGGACCGCCGAGCGATGTGGAGGAGCTCAAGCTGAAGAGCGACTTCCTGCGCGGCAACCTGGCAGCGACCCTGCAGGATCCGATCACCGGATCCATACCGGAGCTCGACAATCGGCTGATGAAATTCCACGGCAGCTATATGCAAGACGATCGTGACCTGCGCCTTGAGCGTGAGAAGCAGAAGCTCGAGCCTGCCTATCAATTCATGGCTCGCGTACGCGCACCGGGTGGTGTCGTCACACCGGCGCAATGGCTCGAGCTCGATCGCATCGCCAGACAATACTCAAGCGGCTCGCTCCGCCTGACCACGCGCCAATCATTCCAGCTGCACGGCATCCTGAAGTGGAATCTGATTCCAAGCTTCCAGGAGATTCACAATGCCCTGCTCAGCACGATAGCCGCATGCGGGGATGTGAATCGGAATGTCATGTGCAATCCGAATCCATACGCCTCCGAGGTTCATGAGGAAGTGCTCGATTGGGCTAAGCAGATCAGCGATCATCTCGAGCCGCGCACACGTGCTTACTTCGAGATCTTCCTGAATGAAGAGAAGGTCGTAGATTCGCGCGAGACCGACCCATTCGTTCAGGAGCCCATATACGGCCCAGTCTATCTGCCGCGCAAGTTCAAGATCGGGATCGCCGTGCCTCCGAACAATGATATCGACGTCTATTCACAGGATCTGGGCCTGATCGCCATCTACGAGAAGGGCAAGCTGACCGGCTTCAATATAGCGGCTGGAGGCGGTATGGGGATGAGCTACGGCGATGAGAAGACGTATCCGCAGCTCGCTCGCGTAATCGGCTTCTGCAGGCCGGAGCAAGTGATTGATGTGGCGGAGAAGATTGTCACGATTCAACGTGACTATGGCAACCGCTCTGTGCGCAAGAATGCGCGCTTCAAGTACACGATTGACAAGCGCGGACTGGATTGGCTGAAGAATGAGCTGGCTGATCGGCTTGGTTATTCACTTGAGGATGCGCGTCCTTATCACTTCGATCATAACGGTGACCGTTACGGCTGGATTAAGGGCACGAACAATAAGTGGCATCTGACCTTGTTCATCGAGAACGGCCGTATTCTGGATTGGGAAGGCTATCCGCTGATGACCGGCTTACGCGAGATTGCCAAGATTCACACCGGTGACTTCCGGCTGACTCCGAACCAGAATCTGATTGTCGGGAATGTCACTGCGCAGAAGAAGAAGAAAATTGAGAAGCTATTGGTTGAATATAATCTGAGCGATGGCGAGCGCCAATCCGCGCTGCGCAGAAGCTCGATGTCATGTGTCGCGCTGCCTACCTGCGGCCTGGCCATGGCCGAAGCCGAGCGCTACATGCCGACTCTGCTGACGAAGCTGGAAGCGATTCTCGAGCAAGCCGGACTGCGTGACCAAGAGATTGTGATCCGCATGACCGGATGCCCGAACGGATGCGCCAGACCGTTCCTCGGTGAGATCGCCTTCACCGGTAAGGCGGTTGGACGCTATAATCTCTATCTTGGCGCCAGCCATACCGGCGATCGCCTGAATCAGCTGTATCGCGAGAACATCAATGAAGCGGAAATCCTAAATGTGCTGACACCAATCATTAATCATTATGCCAGAGAGCGTCAGGATGGCGAGCACTTCGGCGACTTCGTCGTGCGCACTGGATATGTAGATGCTGTCTATGACGGCATGAAGTTTCATGACAAGTCCGCCGCGCAAGAGCAAGCTGTGCTGGCTGGGCGCGCATAACGATTGCTGGACGAACGTACAGCATACCATAAGTGAGCAGACAGGCGGCAATTGGCCGCTCGTCTGCTCGTTTTATTTCGCGCTCTATTGTAAGATAATTGGTTATACAGGTATACTGGTTACTGGAGAGGAGGGATTCGAAATGGCTAGAGCCAGAGCCTATACCAGAGAAGAGCTGTTGGACGCCGCTGAACGACTGCTCATTGAGCACGGCTATGAGGGTCTGCGTATGAAGCACCTGTCGGATACGCTTCGCGGCGCGAGAAGCACGATCTATGAGTACTTTGCCAATAAGGAAGAGCTGGTCGCCGCATGTATGCGCAGATTAATGGAGAACCTGCTTCGCGCCTTCGGGGGACTGGAGGAGCTGGAGACGCTGACTGCCATCAAGCGAATGCTCGTGATCTTCCTGGAGCGATCCGCTATGCATAAGCTGCTGTCACAAACCCCTAAGCTTGATCAAGCCGCCTCCGAATCAGCCAAGCAGGATTTGCTGTTCTTGGAGCAGGGACACGATATGCTTAAGCAAGAGATTCATGCGCTGTTCGAGCGCGCTCAGGTGGAGGGCATCATGCGGCGAGACATCCCCTTACCGGCTATCACCGCAGTATTCTTCCATGCCATTGACACCCCGAACTGGCTGCAGCTGCCGACAGAACAATGGGCGGAGCTGCTATTCTCACTTTGGTGGCGCGGTGCAGACAATCACAATGAAGCTAAGCTTTAACACGAACGACTGACGTCAACATACAGACACAATCCTCTGATTGACACTTGCCTGAAGCGTCATGCATAATAGAGAGTGGTTAAACTATTTTTTTGATTGATTCCGACACATGTGTCGGAATCATGAAATCACGAGGAGGCATTTGTTCATGTATGGTGTTCTTTTATTCCTGCATATTGCCGGAGTAGTATTATGGCTTGGCTCGGTTGTCATGGCGGTTATCCTGCTGAGCACACTGAAGAAGGACCTGCAGTCGCCCAATATTGCTGAGCTGTCGACGAAGACGATCAAGCTGCTCAATCGAGTAACGCATCCTACTGCATTCCTGGTGCTGCTCACCGGTATATTCATGCTCATGAGCGACACTTGGGGCATGGCTAATCACAATTCGTTCCCGTTCTGGATCACATTTATGGAGCAAGCCGGCGCAATTACCATCTTAGCTTTCATTATTGCAGTATCCATCATTGGTAAGAAGGCCACCAAGCGTCTTGCAGCAGGTGAATATGCTCAGGCACTGAAGAGCATCAATACGTTCATTCTCACAGCGCTGATTCTGGCCATTGCTGCGTTCGTAGTCATCTATGTAGTTAGCGGCAAGTTCTAATCCACGCTCACCTCGACGCACGCCTACTATCCTGACTTGGAGGTATGCTCCTATGACGGCATCCGCTCAACCGCAATCAATCCCGCAGGCAGATGAGATTCACAAGCTGCTTCAGCTGCAGCGGGACTATTACGCAGCTGGCGCTACTCGCGCATTGTCCAGCAGATTGGACGCGCTGCGCAAGCTCAGTGCTGGGTTAGAACGGTACGAGCAAGCCTTCATGGCTGCCTTCGAGCAGGATATGGGCAAGTCTGCCACTGATACGTATGCGACAGAATTCACACCGGTCATATTGGAGGTTAAGCATGCGCTGCGCAAGCTGAACTCATGGATGAAGCCGCGCCGCGTGCGGACGGCTGTCTCGGTGATCGGCTCAACCGGCCGCATCTATCGCGAGCCCTATGGCGCTGTCTTGATCATCTCGCCATGGAACTATCCACTCAATCTGAGCTTGGTGCCGCTCATTGGCGCAATTGCGGCAGGCAATACCGCGATCATCAAGCCCTCCGAATATACGCCTGCAATCTCACGGGTATTAGCTGAGCTAATCCGCGAGCTGTATCCGCCGAATTATGTTGCTGTAGTCGAGGGAGGGGTTGCGGCCAGCACCGCCCTGCTCGGAGAGAAGTTCGATTATATCTTCTACACGGGCGGCGAAGCAGTGGGCCGTATTGTAATGGAGGCTGCTGCCAAGCATCTCACACCGGTTACATTAGAGCTGGGCGGTAAGAGCCCATGCATCGTAGCAGCGGATGCTAATCTGCGTCTGGCTGCCAAGCGGATCGTCTGGGGCAAGCTTGTGAACGCAGGCCAGACTTGTATTGCGCCAGACTATCTGTATGTGCACAGCCGGGTTCGCGATGCGCTCGTCGCCCATATTCGCGACTATGTACACGAGTGGTACAGCGGCGATATGCTCAATCACGACCGCTACCAGCGCGTAATCAATGCCAGACAATTCCATCGTCTAGTCAGCTATCTGCAAGACGGGACAGCGATCATCGGCGGACGCTATGATGAGGCAAGCTTGAAGCTTGAATTCACACTGTTGGATGAAGTGGATCCGACAGCGCCCGTGATGACGGATGAAATCTTCGGGCCGATTCTGCCGATCCTGGAATATGAGGAATTGTCCGAGGTTATTACCTTCGTGAATCAACGTCCGAAGCCGCTTGCGTGCTACGTGTTCAGCGAGTCGCGGCAGCTACAGCGGGAGCTGATCGAACAGATCCCATTCGGCGGCGGGACGATCAATGACACGATCATGCACTTCACCAGCCAATACCTGCCCTTCGGCGGGGTCGGCAGCAGCGGAATGGGCAGCTATCACGGCAGGGCCAGCTTCGAGCTGTTCACCCATCACAAGAGTGTGCTCAAGCAATCGACTCGCTATGACCTGCCATTCCGTTACACGCTAAAGGACAAAGCGCTCAATCGGCTGCGAATGATCGTGAAGTATCTCTCCTAGCGCCCCCGGCATTCACTAGAATGCCTTCAGCCCCATAACCTCCGGCTTCACCGCAGGCAGCAGTCCCTCTCTCGCCGCTCGCCCGAGCAGCGCATCGATGGCGCGGTAGCCGCTCTCACCTAGATCCGCGGAGTACTCATTCACATACAGCGCAATATGCTGCTTAGCCACCTCAGGATCCATCTCCTGGGCGTGCTGCAGGATGTAGTCGCTGGATTCCTCCGGATGTGCCCACGCATAATTCACGGATGCTCGGATCACCCGAGCGATCTCGCCAACGTCCAGCGTGCGGCGCGCGATGATCGCCCCCAGCGGGATTGGCAGCCCGGTATCCGCCTCCCACCACTCACCCAAATCCTGAATCAAGTTAAGCCCGTACGAGGGGTAAGTGAATCGCGCTTCATGAATCACGAGCCCTGCATCAATGTCACCCTCTCGTAGTGCAGGCATAATCTCATCGAACGGCATGACGATCATCTCGCCAACTCCACCTGGCACATGACGGGCCGCCCATAACCGGAACAGCAGATAAGCCGTCGATCGCTCACTCGGAATCGCCACGCGCTTGCCTGATAGCTGCTCCGCCCTCGTCATACGCGCAGAGCCTGTGGCAGCATCCCGGCCGCTCAGCACGAGCGGACCGCAGCCCCTGCCCAGCGCGCCCCCGCATGGCATGAGTACATAATCATCCGATACGTAGGGCAGCGCGGCGTAAGAAATCTTCATCACGTCAGGCCCCGCGGATCCGGCAGCCAGCTCATTCGTTATATCGATATCCGCATAGCGCACATCATCGGCGCCTAATACCGGCGCATCAGGAATACGACCATGCACCCAAGCATGGAAGATGAAGGTGTCGTTCGGACAAGGTGAGAATGCCAGCTTCATGTGATGATCTCCTTCCAAATAGAGCTTGCTGACGCCAGTGCTTCCAGCGCGTCCCCGATTCGCCAGGCTGCGCGGTCGCGCGGACCAACCGCGTTCGATATCGCGCGCAGCTCCAACACAGGCACGCCAAGCTGCTGCGCGGCAATGGCAACGCCATAGCCCTCCATCGCCTCGGCCGCAGCCCCTGGCACGCGTACAGCCAGCTCCTCAGCGGTTAGAGCTGTCCCGGTCGCGGTCGTCACGGTCAAGATCGGCCCGCTGACAGCAGGCAGACCTGCCTGCGCCAGCGCATCAGCCGCGCGAGAAGCCAGCTGACGATCAACGGCAATGACCGAAGAGCCGAAGCCCAGCTCATCTACACGTTGGAAGCCATCGGCTGTCTCCACGCCTAGATCAGCGGCGATAATGGAGCTGGCAACGACCAGCCAGCCGATCTCCGCCTGTCCCGCGAAGCCGCCGCCAATACCCGCGCTGATCGCCAGCTCATAAGGCTCGCCGTTCAGCTGCGCCCGCGCAATCGCGCTGGCTGTACTGGCAGCCGCCGCGGCTGCGCCGACACCGCCGGCGATCACATCCACGCGGTCATCGCCCGCAAGACCGCGCAGCACGGCCTCTCGTTCAGATTCTACTGCTGTTACGATTAGTATTTTGCCCATAAGTCTATCTCCGATCTACACCAAGCCATATACCGCCGATCTCAGTCTAGGCTGACTAATATGCTCATCGCTCGGGAACATCTGCTGCATGTACACGGCGCTGAGTCCTGACGATGGATCAACCGACAGCCAAGTGCCCGCCAACCCGCTCCAGCCGAATTCGCCGACCGGACTATTGCTTCCGCCGAGCGCGCGATCCTGCATCACTCTCACGCCAAGTCCAAACCCGTAGCCACGCTGCCACTCCCAATTATAGTCACGTTGCTGCTCTGGCCCTAGATGCTGAGAGGCCATCAGGTCTATCGTGTTGCGTCCTAGAATACGAGCGCTATCGAACGTCCCGCCTGCCGCGAGCATCTGCGCGAACCGGCTGTAGTCGCTCAGCGTTGACAGCAAGCCTGCCCCCCCGCTTTCGAATAGGGCGCCCGGCTGATAGTTCACATCCAAACTGGCATCCGAATTCTTGGCCAGTCCACCATCATCAGCGCGTCTATACAAGGTGCATAGCCGTGAGCGCTTCTCATCCGGAATGCGGAAGAACGTGTCCGTCATCCCCAGCGGCTGGAAGACCTCCTCGTCGAGGAATGTACTGAACCGCTTGCCGGACAGCACCTCGATCAATGCGCCGAGCACATCATGACTGAAGCCGTATTGCCAGCGCGTGCCTGGATCGAACGCCAGCGGCACCGCAGCGAGCGCCTTACTCAGCGATTGAGCCGTCAGCGCTTCTCCACCCTGTTCCTGCTGCTTCTGTAGCGCCTCCACGGCTCTCGTGGTATGCCGCTGTGTCTCGTTATCGCCGCCCGGATACGTAATGCCAGATGTCATCTTGAATAGATCCTTCACTAGAATCGGGCTTGCTGCCGGTGTCGCCTCAGCGCTGCCGTCAGGCGATTCACGATACACCTGTGCATCCTTGAACTCGGGCAGATACGCATACAGCGGATCATTCAGCAGATACACACCGCGTTCATACAACATTAGTGCAGCCACACAGGTGACAACCTTGCTCATCGAGTAGATCCGGTAGATCGTATCAGGACCGATCGGACGCTCGTCTCCCAGATCCGCATACCCCGCATGATGCTCGTACAAGGTTTCCCCGTCTCTTGCCACCAGCAGTGAACAGCCTACCGGTCCGGACTTGGTGAAGCCTTCCAATAACGCTGTCAAATGATTATTATTGCTCATCCTTCTCCCTGCTTTCTTATAAGTATAGCCGACGTGGATTATAGCAGTTGACCCGCCCGCTTTAAGTATCTTAGCAGCACGACACTCACGATTGAGCAAGCGACAGCGCATAGCCCAATGAACAAGTATCCGGCCTGCAGCCCGATCACCAGACCGGTCTGCGGATCATAGATGCTCGTGAAGATGTGCTTGAACCCATCAATAATCGCGCCGATCAGGAAGTTGCCGATCACGCTCATGATTCCCATTATTGTAACAGTGAAGGTGATCGCGGTATCTGTGCCGCTGGGATATCGCTTCGCCAGCAGCGCCATAACGGTCGGGTAGATCGGCGCGATTCCGATACCTGCCAGCGCGAACAGTATCGCGCCAGACTGACCGATCAGCACTGCCCCGACTGAACATAGCCCGGACAGACCAGACAGTATAATCAGCGACTTCACATAGCCGATCCTGTCGATGACGACACCCAGCAGCAATCTAGCTAACATGAAAAATAAAAAGAACAGGCTAAGCATACCGGCCGATGCCGTCGTATCCCAATTGTAAGCCTTCTCCAGGAAATTCACCAACCAGCCGCCGATCGCTAGCTCAGACACAACGCCGAGCGACAGTACGCCGACGATCAGCCAAGCTCCGCGATCCTTCATATACGCGCTAAGCGGTATACGTTCCCCCTGCACCTCGCGCGCTTCAGGAAACCTGGGCCGCAGAGACTGCAGGAAGGGCAGGATCGCCAGAGCCAGCATCACGAGATACATGCCCCGCCAGCCGAGCGGTACTCCGAATAGATGGACGCTCATGAGATAGGTTGCAATCAGCGGCGCGACCATGGAGCTAAGCCCATAGAAGAAGTGCGCCAGATTCATCATCATACCGGTGTTCTTGGTGAAGATGCGCGCGCTCAGAATCGCCAGTCCGATCTCGAGCATGCCATTGCCGATGTACATCAGGAAGTAAGCCGCCATGAAGAACGATGCGCTCTCCGCATAATAGATCAGCACACCGGAGAATGCCATCGAGCCGAAGGCCAGCAAGCATACCTGCTTAAGTCCAATCCGATTGGACAGGTAACCGGTAAAGCTGCAAGCGAGCATATAGCCGAGCGAATTAAGCGCCAGCAATGTGCCGAGCTGAAGCTCGTTCAAGCCCAGGTCAAGCTGGATGCGCGGAATGGCAGGGCCCTTCACATTCTCCGAGAAGCCGAAGACCAGAAACCCAATGAAGACGACGAGCGTAAGCATGATTGTATTCTTGCGAGTAAGTGACATCGATGAACGTCCTTCTACTGAATGTGATGCTGAAGCTTGCTCAGCGTGAAGCTCTATTTGTAAGTCGAGACTCCGGTCTCATCTACAATAATCTGCAGATGCTGGGGCAGCACGTTGAACTTCACCGGCAGGGTCCCGCCGAATTCACCATCCAGGTTGAGCTGCACATAGTCATCTGTTGTAATTACCATCTCATTCGTCTGAAAATAAATCACATGCGGATCATTAATATGCTCTCCCCGCAAAGCCAAGGTCGCAATCCGCAGGAACTCGGCCAGATTGCACTTGCGCAGCACGATGACGTCCAGCATGCCATCGCTCAGACCGGCGTCCGGCGCTAATCGCTCGAAGCCGCCTACCGAATTGCTATTCGCCACCAGGAACAGCATCGCCTCCACATTGCCCTCTAGATGAGGGGATTCAATGTTGATCTCGATCGGTCTTAGCCGCGGGAGCTTCTCCAGGCCCTTCATGTAATAGGCGAGCTGCCCGATCATCGTCTTCAGCTTGCTTGGCACCTCGTACGTCAGCTCAGTCATCGATCCACCGCCGGCAATATTGATGAAGTAGCGATTATTCGCCTTGCCGACATCAATTCCTCTGCTATATTGATCAATGATGAGGTCACACGCCCACTCCCAATTCTTAGGGATACCCAGCGCTCGTGCGAAATCATTCGTCGTGCCGAGCGGGAGAATGCCCAGCTTCGGGCGATTCGGCTTAGGCGACAGGCCGTTGATCACCTCGCATAGCGTTCCATCACCGCCTGCGGCAATGACAATATCGAAGCCGCGATCCGCCGCCTCCGCAGCCGCGAGAACCGCGTCACCCTCACCAATGGTAGCGTGAGTCGATGTCTCGATCCCGCCCTGCTCCAGGTATTGCAGAATATCAGGCAACCTGCGCTTCATCTCTTCCCTGCCCGATGTTGGATTATAGATAAGTCTTGCTCTAATCGCCATACACGATCACCTATTCTTCTATGTTCTTCTCGCATTCTTGATGCACACGACGTTCGATCCATGCTGTGATATGCGGACTAGGGAGCAATGTTGCACCCGTATACCGGTATGTATATCCATCTAACCGCTTCGGAATGACTTGATTGGTGAAGTAGCCCTGGCTGAGGAACAATGGTGCGATGAGAATCGCCAGATCCTGCCTGTTCTGAGACCACCAGCTGAGCTTCTCCGGAACCTCATCCGGCAGCAACATCACCGTGTCTGCCTCCGCATAGCCGCCGATCGCCTTTACCTGCTGGGCCAAGCTTTCTAGCCCATGCCTCCAGCGCTCGTGGAAGCCCTGCTCCTTGCTGCCATGTCCAATGAGCAGAACGACCTCCTGCGCCGGATTCATTGTGATTGGCTTCAGCTTGTCGGCAAGCAGCTGCGCGATCTCGGGATCATCATCGATTGGATCGCAGAGATGGATCTGAGCGCGTGTACGATACCGCGCTAGATCAGTCGGCAGCTGAGGCTCCGACTTGACGCCTAGCGCCCAAGCGATCTCATCCATATGCGTACTGCCCGAGGAGATGAATAGCGGCACAACGAGAATATCCGTTACTTGCTGCTCCTCTAAGCGGTCAATGCCGTCCTGGATTAGCGCTCCCTCTACCAGCTCCAGGAATGCGCATTCCAGCGGAATCGGTTCCCTAGAGGCGGTGACCGGGAGAACTGCTGCAGCGCACGCTTCTCTCACCAGCTGCGTCCACTTGGCATCCCTTGAGCCGTGACTTATGGCTAAGACTCCGAATCTCCTCATTCCTATTCCTCCAAGTGCATCTAACTACTGACTGCTATCTCTTACTTCATACCCAATCACTGGACTCTAACCCGATAACTTACTACTAACTCCTTACCTATACTGCAAACCCAAACTTATAACCTAACTGACGACTTCTAGCCCAACTGCTTACCGCTTACCCAACAACTTACTACTAACTCCTGCTCACTTTCTAACTCCTGCTAACCCCCGGCCCTACTCGCTATAATCTAACGTCCTTTTGTGCAATTAGTTTCAGCCGCTATATGTGCCAGCTCCAACTAAGTGCAAAAGTGTCATTTAGATTGGGGCATATATGAAGTAATCGCTCGTTTTATTGCATCTAATGGCATGATTTGCAATTAGTTATGTCAGAATCGACGAATTCCATAAAACTAAAGTCACAAAATGCAACTAGTTTAATTACCAACCCACTCAATGAGAATACCGCTATCGTCACTGTCTTCGCAACGTCAAATTCCTCGTATGGTCAAAAAAGGCCGCATCCGCATCTTCTTATGCAGCCAGCCTTCTTGCATTCTACATCATATTCTACTTGCCCAGACGATCAAGCGCCAGCTTATAGCCATCATTGCCGTAATTCAAGCAGCGCTTCACTCGCGAGATCGTAGCCGTACTGGCCCCAGTCTCCGCTTCGATCTGATTATACGTGCTTCCCTTGCCGAGCATGCGCGCTACCTCAAGCCGCTGAGACAGCGACTGAATCTCATTGACTGTGCACAAGTCATCGAAGAAGATGTAGCACTCCTCCACACTCTTCAGTGTCAGGACAGCCTCAAATAATTGATCAACGGATTTATCGTTCAGCTTCTTCAATTGCATCATTGAATCCCTCTCTCGCATGTATTCCATCGCACACATAGCCTTCCTTATCTGTATGCTATGATACTTTACATCGGCAAAGTTTTCAAGCGATAAAGCGGGCATTCCGCCTAATAATCGTGACAGACGAATGGAGTATTATCCTTAGTATGGCCATTCTTTCTTTTTCATTACCAAATCGGTAGAGCAGAATACAATGACCGTAAATATAATCGCAACAATAAATACGGTTACTACCCCTGGAGGTGATTGAGCATATAAATACCAAAATGGTCCCATAGCGAAAATAATGTGGAGCAACAAATACAGAGTTACATATACGCCATTAAGTTTTCGAATCATGCGATTCGTTAAAAATTCAATACCCATAGAACATGGAACAGCTATGAGTACATTGATCAGTAATGAGTACATGACTAGTGCCCAGATAGGTGCATCTTCATTAAACAATGGTTGCAAACAAACACCAAAGAGAATTGAGGTAGCTCCTGCTGCAATAAGTTTTCTTATTAACAAGCCCATCTATTGATATCCCCCTTCTAACTGCTTGCTAACTGCTAACTGCAGACTGCTACCACCTATACCTATCACCTATTCCTAATCCTATCTTCTATCTCCAAAATCCTACCCCCATTGTCTAACGTCCCTTAGGAATAGCAATTAGTTATGTCAGCAAAAAAGACCGCATCCGCATCTTCTTATGCAGCCGGCCTTCTTGCATCATCTTGTTCTACTTGCCCAGTAAATCCAACGCCATCTTTCTACCGATTTCTCGCTCAGTTTCTTATTTCTTCAATCGCATCACTGCATCATTGCATCACTCTCGCATGCATCTCATCGCGCACATAGCCTTCCATAATGTGTATGCGATGACACTTTACATCGGCAAAGTTTGCAAGCGTTGAAGTGGCAGTTAAGCCTTATAATCGTGACAAACGTCCAATCAGTCAATGGGCATCTAACATATGATGTGTTAAAAAAAAGGATTGTGAGCCTATTGAAACCTCAACAACCTATGTATTATAGAAATCCGGAATCTACGCCTAATTACTCAGCCGGGCAGCAACAGTATCCTGGTGCAGCTCCACCCGATCCATACCTGCTGCCGGAGCAAGCGACCTATTCGGCATACTTGCCCGCCGCGCCGACTTCGACACCCGCCTCTTCATCCTCTGGCTTATTGTCAAAGCTGGATTTCAATCAGATTAAATCTACAATTGACCGGCTTGGCGGCGTAGATGGCATACTGGCCACTGTTTCCAAGGTGCAGAAGATCATGCAGACCGTCCAGCAATTCGCCCCCATGGTCAAGATGCTGATCCCCAAGCTCGGCGCTAAGTCCAGCGATTCCGGTGATGATGACGACTACGAGGATTATCCCCGCAGGAGGCGGAGAAGACGCTCAGGCTCCAGACATGGCTCCAGACGCGGCTCAAGGTATGGCTCCAGACATGGCTCAGGATATAGCTCCAGATATGCCAAGTCAGCGCAATCCGGCAGATCGCGGGCGAGACGGAGTACGCAGACGCAGTCCAAGAGCGTTCCCTATTCATCAACCCGCAGGCGCAGTGTCAAGAGCAGTCGTTGATACGGAGCCTGAGCGCGTCGACACGATTGCCTCACGAATCGCGCCAACTCGCGCCAGCTCGCGCCAGCTCGTGCCAGCTCGTGCTAGCTTACATCAACTGCTATTACTCAGCTTCCGACGAATCCGCGTTCTTGAAATCCTCTTCCAGCCGCTGCAGGAAATCCTCAGCGGCGCTGTAGCCGAGCTGCTGCAGATACCAGTTATTCGCCGCAGCTTCGATCAGGCCCGCTACATCGCGGCCTGGTTGAAGCTGAATCTCGATATGCGGGATCTGCACGCCCATATAATCAACGAACTTCGGCTCCAGCATCAGGTCATTGTTCAATGTGTTCTCACGCCACTGCGTCAGTTCAATATCCAGCGCAATACGGGTCTCATCTTGGAACGCCTTGCGCCCATAGATGCGGACGACATTAATTAACCCGATGCTGCGCAGCGCCAGAAATTCCCGTGTCTTCTGATTATGCGTACCTAGCAGCGTCTGAGGACTCAGCTTCTTCAGCACTACAATATCGTCAGCGATCAGACGATGCCCGCGACGTACCAGTGTATGCGCAGTCTCACTCTTGCCGACACCTGACTTGCCTCTTAGCAGTATACCGATGCCAGACACATTGACACAGACACCATGTACAGAAATCTCCTGCGCCAGCGATTTCTTCAGATAGCTGTCCAGCTTCTCTATGAACGGCGTCGTCGACTCCGATGTCCGGAGAAGTGGAATACCCTCCTGTGCGCAGTAGATCATCAGATACTTCAGATCCTGCTGATCCCGGGTCACAATGAAGCACGGCGGATGATACTTCACAATATTACCGATATGCAGATTCCGTTCTTCCTCGGTCAGCCGCAGCAGATAAGTAATCTCCTTAAGCCCCAGAATCTGTACCCGCTCCATGGGGAAATATTCGAAGTACCCCACGAATTCTAATCCAGGCCGATGGGCCTTAGATTTCCCGATCGTACGGGATAGCTCGTTCTCGCCTGTGAGCACCTCCAGCTTGAAGGTGTCGACTACTTGTTGCACCGTGATTGTCCTCATTGCATCTCCACCTTCGATCCTTCCGGCACAATTTGCACCCACGTCTGTCCAGGCAGCAGCTCGGCTTCCTGGCCATCCACATAGGCGCGAATCATCCCCTCTTTATTCTCCCAAGTAATCACTCTAGCTTGTCCCGCCTGAATGAGCAGCCCCGTACCAGGGCCGACCACATCAACCTGGCGCCGTCCGATATTATCCACAATCTTATGCTTGGCGTAGATCACCATCACATTCTCAGCCGTGATCTGCACCTCATCCGTCTTATCCTTATGCGCTTCACCGAGCATGGTGCGATTATAGCGATTGGCTGCCGCATCATAGTCATACCCGACATGATAGCCTGCTATGTAATTGATCTTAACCGTTGTCGCGGGCTCCCCGCTGATCACCTGAGTGCCGCTAGCGGCCCTATAGAACCTCGGACTAACCGCCTGCCATTCGTCGCGATACTTCTTCTTCACAGCGCCTTCATAGATCAGCTCACTCTTCGTGTACAGATTATGCGGTGCCTTGCGCGAGGAATCTCGCCAGTAGTAGGCATCATCCCCGTACACCTGATCGAAATTCGGAAGCTTATGCTTGTGTACGTAATTAATCGCTTCCTGACTCCAGCCAGCATGCACAATCAACCCATCAAGACCATGAGCAATCTGGGCAAAATAAGGCCGCAAACTGCGCACTGGACCAATCACGTCCGCAGTCTGACTATGGAATACGGAGATAAAGCGTGTAATCTCCCCCTCAGCTAGTACCTCATAGACAATATCGGCCTTATACAAGCCGTCCTGCGGTCTCGCCCTAGGTGAATTCTCCACCATAACCACAATCGGCCGCTTCTTCATCTCCTCATCTGTGCCCATGCCGGTCAACGCATGTTGGAATGGAAATTCCGGTTCCGGCTCTGGCTCAGGTATGAGAACAATCGAATCCTCCAGATCAGCCATCTGCTGCTCTTCTACATCCGTATTCACTGTTTCTTCCACATCTTGACCACAGGCGGCTAGTATCATCATCGATAAGAACAGCATGACCAGCGCAAGCGCGTAATAATGTCGGTACGATCGGCTAGTATTCGTACATGTCATTGTCTTCCCTCTCATCCTTCCCGAACATCCAGACATTTAATGATAGACATCCATATAAATAAGTTTGATGCAGCTTGGCAGATTCCTGCTCGGCGTGAGCAGTTCCCATAGCCGTGAACAGTGGAGACAGATGCGGCTCACCGCCCCTGAGTACTGCCTCCTCCACCAACGGCGCTCGTTCCTCATAATGGAATAGATCTTCCGTATGCCATACCGCAATTCGCTCCGACAGCCATTCATCGAACGTAACCGCGAAACGCTGGGGCCTGCTCGAATCCATGGACACCCGCTTCAGCTGATGCCCTGTGCTGCCGCTGGCAACAATCAATACACCGAGCTCCCGCAGCGGTGCCAGCATGCGACCGATTCGATAATTCTCCTCAGGAACCAGCTTGCCATTCAATGTGACGGCGACAACCGGCACCTCAGCATGCGGATAGAGTAGATGAAGGGGAAGCCATGCGCGATAATCAAGGTCTGATCGCACATCGAATTGATAAGATATACCCTGGCCGCTGCACAGAATCCCAATGTCGGAGGCCAGCTGGCGTTCACCCTTGGCTGGGTAAGACCGATCTGCCAGCTCTTCCGGAAATCCGTACTCCGGACGAATCCCCTTATAGCGATCTGCGGCACTGATTCGCATCATCGGCCCGATACCAGTATCTGCAGTAAGAATAATAATGGCCTGCGGCTTCGGGAACTGATCGGATAATCCCTTCACAGCCTGTGTGTAAGCGATATCCATTAGTCCCAGTGTCGGAACCCCATGGGCTAGGAAAAGACTTGGGAGCATCCATCCATCTCACCTTTCTGCTGCTTTCACCATCATATCATAAAGTGATAGATTCGAATCTCGCATTTTTGCATCCGTTATGCGAAATTTCGCTCAGAGATGATGACTCATTCACGATGAATGCGTCCGCAGCCATAGCAGAATGTCATCAATGTGATCTACCGGGACAATTCGGAGGGTCGAAGAACCGAGCCGTGCCTCCTCCAGCTGGGAGGACGGTACGAAGAACACATCCGCATCCGTCCTGCCTACCGTGTAGGCCTTCTGCTTAATCCCGCCGATACGGCCAATCGAGCCATCAAGCGCGATCGTGCCTGTGCCTGCGACTACATGTCCATTCGTCACACCATTAGCGGATAATCGATCGATTAACGCTAATGTCAGCATCGCGCCATGCGATGGGCCTCCCTCATGCAGCACATAAGGCTTGAAGCTCACATCAACCGGCAGATCCAGCTCGATCTCACTGGCAATCTGGATGCCTAGCACACTGCGTTTATGTTCTGTTGCATGAGCAGCCGTCGTCACAGCTAGCTGGATGATTTGGCTGCCTCTTGCCAGCGTAAGGTCAATCTCGGTGCCGGGCGGCGTCTCGCCGAGCCAATCGATCAGCTCCTCTGTACGCGAGATACTCTCACCAGCCACACCTGTAATAATATCACCAGCCTGCAATACGCCGGCTGCCGGACCATCGGCTTGCACGAATACCACGCGAGCACCATGGTAAGTCGCCCCCTCGCCAAGCCCAAGCTTATGCAGCGCCACTGCGGCGGCAACCTGATTCGCATCGAGCTTCGTCGCTCTCACCGCTGCCAGCTGCTCGGGAATCGATCCGAGCGATTGCGTTCGCTTCTCTAACTCATAATGATCGAACAGCAGGTTATACACCCAGTCCATCGGTACAGCAGGCCGGTCGAAGATGAGTACGCTCATCAGCTCGCCCTTCTGGGCGTAGCCCTCCACCTCCGCATATTGACCAAGATTCATCGTAAGTCCAGGATAGATCACCTGATAGGGTGTCGGACACAGGAGCACGGCCAAGATCGCGAACGTACCGAGCAGCTGTGCGAGCGCTCGCCATGGGACACCGCTCCTAGCTTTAAGCTGCCGTATGAATACGTGAAGCACGACCAAGAGGAACAATGCAGTATAGCAACCGCCAATAAGCAGCAATTCGTCTGGGAGGAATACAATTATGCAGATCGTTGCCGTAGACCCGGCTACGATGCCTACCATGATCAACCGCAAGCCCCAATGCGTCACGCTGCCGCGCAGCTGACGCCAGGCTGCACCCCCCCATAGGATTGGTGCGATCAGCAGCAATCTCGTCAGCACGTTCAACAGATCAAGCCAATAGAGCGGTCCGAATCGAACCGGATCGAACAACCAGATCAGTTCAACCCCAATTAGGAACAGTAGCGTCCAGACGATCCCGATTATTTCCCAATTCCATCGATTCCCAGGCTTCATCCAACTACCGCCTTCGCAAATTTATCGCATCCATTATATCACGAAGCTTGCTGAGCGCGTGATGGTGAATCTGCATGGAGTAATATGGTATTATAGACAATATGAGAGTGACTATGACGGGTGAAGAAGGTGTTATTCTGAAGCAGCTGAATGATACGAATAATAGAATAGAAGCCTTCCAGACCCTATTCAACACTTATTACGAGCGTGTCTTCGAGGTGGCCTATTATATGACCAAGGATCGCCATCTCGCACAGGACGTGCTGCAGGAAGCATTCATGAAGGCCTATAATCACCTGGATGATCTGCAAGATATCAAGAAGACAGGGTCATGGCTAAGCGTAGTAACCACGAATACGGCCATTGATTTATTGCGCAAGCGCAAGCGATGGAACGGAATCCCTACAGATGACGTTATTCTATTGAATCAGATGCAGCCCTACGAAGAGAATAATAGCGAGGTAGAGAATCAAGTGATCCAGACGCTGTTGATCGAACAGATACAAGCCCAGTTCGGCAATCTCAGTCCTGAGCATAGACAGGCCATTCTGCTGAAGTATTATCACGGATTGAAGGACGACGAGATCGCCAAGCTGACAGGCTCAACCGCGGGAACGATCAAGTCACGCTTGCATCGCGCTAAGAAGAAGATCCATTCCTTGCTCTTAGCTCACGAGCAGCGGGGTAAGAGGGAAAGTGTAGGTGAAAGCAATTGACCAGGCTTCATGATCAAGACCACCTCATACGTGAAGCGATTAAGACTGAGTTAGAGGTCTCGCCAGATCCGCCATTAACCCGTTCGGAAGCATGGGAGCAACTCAGCAAGCAGCTGCCCCACTTGCATCCACCCATGCGGCCTAGGCGATACAACAGGTATTTCAAGCGATTCTCCTTAATCGCGACACTGGTCATTACAGCCTTCATCTCCTCCATGCTCATGTCGCAGGACAGCTCTGGCTTCAACTGGTTCACTAGATACTGGTCCACCATGACGGGAACGGTAACCACCTTGTTCATCTCCATTACAGAACAGCCGAACGAACCGGTGAAGGGACAGCCGTTGCCTCCTGTCCGTGTCGAACAAGCGATTGACAAATCAGTAGCTTTCACCAAAGAAATGACCTTGGCTGAGGCAGCGAAGGCCGTCAATTTTTCAATTCTTGTCCCTGAACATGTACCTGAAGGTTATTCATTAAACCACATACTTGTCTACTTTACTGAAGAGAACATGAGTAATGAGGTAGATATGATTTATAGGAATCGTGATTCCGAATTATCTATACGTCAATTCTCACTGGTCGGGTCATATAATGCCTCTTCTGGCATTGATCATGACGACAGCCAATTAAGGGATCTGAATCTTAAGGGGATGCAAGAAACACTAGTGCATCATGAGAATGGATCAAGCACTTTAATTTGGAATAACTCATTCATGCAGCTGATCATTAGAAGCCGATTAACCGAAGAAGAACTTTTTAAACTAATAAATTCTATGTAACAAAAAATCGTCCTAGCTGGTTCCGTAGAACCTACTAGGACGACTTCTTCTTATTTTCTGTTCATATCTGTTTAAGGTACATAAACATAACCGGAATAACTAGTTTTCGATTCGATGATGCTGCCATCAATCGCATAATGATAAGCTTTAGTTTGATAATATTGCCCAGTAGTCACATAATAACTTGTAGACGCGGTAACTGTTGATGAATTTAGATTAAACCATTCTCCAGCATATGCTACATCCACCCATTCCAGATTCGTTTGATCCCAATATTGCAAAGTTAATCTAATTGCAACCTTCTCCACCGCTCCTAGTGTATCTGTGAATCCTCGAATCTCAACACTATTCGATGAATTTACCATAATTGCTGCATTCCATATTTTGAGCAACTCTTGCGACATGATCCCAAAACCAGGATCACCTCCGGGCGCACTAGTCCCTGCTGGGAAACCTACAGTTGGAGCAGGCGGTCGTTCGTCCAACTTGTCATTAGCGAGCGTCAAAGCAGGCGACCCAATCAAAGCGAGCATCACAATAATCAACACTACCATTCTCAACTTCAACTTACGATTCATAGCAATCATCCTCTCAATTGGAATGTACTACAAACTAATAACGCCAAATTTGCGGATATCGTTCCCATAATTTCTATAGTTTTGAATAGGATTGGAAACTGTCAAATCTAGGGAACGCTTTCTATCAATGTGACGTTATAATAGTTGAACATTCAACCAGCTCGTGAGGGGATGTCATGATAATCAAACACGCTAAACTGCTCATTCTATTAGACGAACAACTGCATGACTATAAGCTCACGGTTAGAGAAGAACGAATCATCAAACTCTGGATCAGAGATTTCGACTACGAGGAAATTGCCGCCGCTCTATCCATCACCGATTCAACCGTCCGCAAGCATATCGACAGCGTCTATGCGCGACTAGGCGTGTACTCGAGATCAGACTTAATCCTGCACATTATCGGCAGCATCGTAGCCAAGAACACGAGGTGTTCTATATAAATCCAGAAGAAAGCGGCTCTCCATACATCAACTTATTTTATACGTTCTATACGAATAGATGTCTCTGCCTTCAACAACGAAATACTGTCTCCTAATTTATAATCTGCAATCACGCCAATTGTGTAAGTTCCTGACGGCAGGAACTGATTCATATCCGGGTGAAGATCAGGATCGCTGTTGAATTGCTCGTTGTAAGAAATGATTGTATTCTTGTTCAAGTTCGATATAAAGCTGCTTCCCTTGCTCATCGTTCTATCGAATCCCATTGAGAAACGAGGAGCTTCGTAATAATTCCCTTCCTCATCTATGAGATAGAACCCTAGAAAAGGTGTCGATTGTGCGCCTAAGACAATATCATCATCTCCTCCGTAGGCGAAAGTAGACCAGATCCGGATCAGCTCGCCTGATTTGTACACAGAACTGGCCGAATGGATGGTTAGCGTAAAATCGTCTTGAACGGTCAGCGATGCCTGCTCCGAGAAGGTTTCGTGAGGCTCCATATACTGGATATCGACCGTCTCCGTTGTATCGTCATAAGAAATCACTGCGCTCATCGATTCTGAGACAAATCTCACTGGGACATAAACATGCCCGTTGTGATTAAAGGTTGTATATGCATCATCGAGCGCCTTCACTTTTCCATTGATCTTGAATGCCACCGGAAACCAGGAAACGTTAAGCTGTTGCGTCGATGCCAGGCTAATACTCAGTATCATTCCCATCAAAATACACCCACTAATGAAACCAATTATCATTCTCCTCATACCATTCACACCTTTCTTTATTATATGTTTCCAATATTGCATCACCTTGCTTAATGCTTGATTAAGGGAACGATTTTAGTAAATTAGACGTTTAGAATGATAGTTGTTCAAGTATGATGAGGAGAGCTTGGAGGAGATTCTATTGACATTAAGAAGGGTTAGTATTCTATCCATCGCTATTGTAATAATTTTGGCTGCTGTTTTTGTATACTTTAATCAAAGTGATTCACGAGCTGATGTAGGAACTTCTCGTTCTATGCATGGTATCGTAGCGGCTTATACATTAGAAGAAGGGATAAATAATGCCGATTTAGTTGCCCAAATCACTATAACAGATATGGTAAAGGAGTTAGAAGGTCCGATTTATCAGACTATATATTCTGCAAAAGTTAATGAAGTTTATATGAGTAAGGTCGATTTAATGGATTCCACTATCAACATCTTACAAATGGGAAATAGCACTATAAGATTTAATGATAACGAACCATTCCAACGTGATGAGACCTATATTCTCTTATTAATGCAGGCTCGTGGAGAAAGCGCAGATTATATAAATACTTATTATATTTTAGGAGAAGAAACATCTTTTTACAAGGTGAGTGAACATTTAGTCACAAATAGCTTTTGGAAAGATCGAACATTAGAAGCTATCATTAAAGATACAGCTTCTGTGAACGAAAGAGAACAAGTAACTTATGATAAAGAGCAGTTCATCTTAAAGCTGAAAGATTTAGTAAAACAACAGAAATCTATTAATGAGTTTACACAAAACCATCTACAAAACTAACTGCATGGATGCAATGTATTCCGATAAGGAGATGTGTCCTGAATGAATCGTTCCTTACCAGCAGGAAAACTCCCATACGTACTTAGCTTTATAGTAAATGGGGTTATTACCTACTTCGCTTTAGCGTTTATGCTCTTTGCTCATTTCTCTTTAACGTTCTATATCGCTACATCCGTATTCGTTATTGGTAGTTGTATAGTCTTTACATTATATCCACGGTATAGACCTAATCGGGTACTCTGGTTTTTTATAAAGCCTCTCCTACATAGTGTAGTTTCCTATCTGATTATTAGTCTGTTCGTTTATATTAACGAGTACGTCATATAAGCTGGAGGAACACTTTGAAAGTCATGAAATCCCTTAGCTTTGTAATCGGTGTGATATTCCTTCTGTCCCCGCCGGTACTGCTATGGCTCCTGCATGGAAACCGCGATCGATACTTATGGATAATCAATGGTCCCGAACCATTCAATCAATTAGGAAGCGGGCCGGTGCAGCTTATGATCATTATCGTTTCGATAACTTTCGGCTTGACGCTAGTGATCGGATCATTATTCATAAGAACGAATAAGAAAGGTTGCCTATGAGGATGCAATATAACTATGTGACGGGCCGGTCTATTGGCGCGCAGCAGGGCAGTTAGTACGGTATGTCCTTCTGTCGGATGGGCGAAATGGACGGATAAGCGTTCGCGTTCGGCAGTGACCACTTATATGCCGCCATACACACGAAAGAGCACCTCAATCATAAGAGATGCTCTTTTTGCTGTCGTATTTTACTTGTTAGCTGCTGCTCTTAGGGCCTTCATCGCAATGTCTGTGCGGTATTGACGGCCTTCATATTGGATATGTTCAATATCCGCGTAAGCCTTGGCCCGCGCCTCGTGGATATCCGATCCGAGCGCGGTAACGCCGAGCAGTCGGCCGCCATTGGTCACGGTCTTACCGTCACGCAGCGTTGTACCCGCATGGAAGACCATGGAATGCTTCACTTGATCAAGTCCGGTAATCGGCAATCCCTTCTCATAAGGGCCCGGATAACCGCCAGCCGCAAGCACCACGCATACTGCTGATTCATCGCTCCACTCGATCTCTAGATCGCTCAATCGGCCATTGACGGACGCGACGAAGATGTCGAGCAGATCGGTCTTCAATCGCGGCAGGACGACCTGAGTTTCTGGATCGCCGAATCGGCAGTTGAATTCGATCGTCTTCGGCTTGCCGTCAGGCGAGATCATCAGACCGGCGAAGAGAACGCCGCGGAATGGCCGCCCTTCCTGCACCATCGCGCGAGCGGTCGGCTTGATGATCGTCTCGATCGCCTCATCTACGACCGATTGCGAGATGTGCGGAACAGGCGAATACGTGCCCATTCCTCCGGTATTCGGACCTAGATCATTATCGAATATCGGTTTATGATCCTGCGCAGGCATCATGGGTCGAACCGTCTCGCCGTCGACGAACGCCAGGATCGACATCTCCTCGCCCAGCAGGCACTCCTCGATGACGACCTGACTGCCCGCATCGCCGAATACCTTGTCCAGCATAATGTCGCGTAGTGCCTCTTCCGCTTCTTCCATCGTCTGAGCGACGGTCACGCCCTTGCCTGCTGCGAGACCGTCGGCCTTAATGACGATGGGCGCTTGCTGCTGAAGCAGGTATGCGCGCGCTGCTTCGTAATTGTCGAACGACTCGTAGGCGGCAGTCGGAATGTTGTATTTCTTCAATAGTTGCTTGCAGAATACCTTGCTTCCCTCGAGAATGGCTGCATTCTTCCGAGGACCGAACACGGCGATGCCGATCGATTCAAAGTAATCAACCGCTCCGTTGAACAACGGATCCTCCGGACCGACAATAACCAGATTGATCGCATGGTCGATCGCGAATTCACCGAGCCGCTCGAAGCTGTTCTCATCAATATCTACACATTCGGCTAGCTCTGCGATTCCCGCATTGCCCGGCGCGCAGTACAATTCCTTCACACTATCGCTCTGCTTCAGCGCCCAGATAATCGTGTGCTCACGACCGCCTCTTCCGATAACTAATACTCGCACTGTAACCCTCCCCAACTCCTGCACTTCTTATCGAATGTTGCGTTAATATGCCTATTATGAACAATCCAAGCGCAATCGTCCAGTAACAGACTAATGCTTGAAGTGGCGAACGCCTGTGAAGACCATTGCGATCCCATACTGATTAGCAACCTTGATGGACTCTTCGTCCTTAATTGAACCGCCCGGTTGGATGACTGCTGTAATGCCTGCCTTGGCAGCCAGCTCCAGCGTATCACCCATGGGGAAGAACGCATCGGATGCCAGCACACTGCCTTGCGCGCGGTCCCCTGCCTGCTCCATTGCAATGCGCGCTGAGCCGACGCGGTTCATCTGACCAGCACCTACGCCGACGGTCATGCTGTCATTCACGAGTACGATGGCGTTGGACTTCACATGCTTAACGACCTTCCAGCCGAGGAGCAGCTGCTTCAGCTCCGCTTCGGACGGCGCACGATCAGTCACGACCTTCAGATCGCCAGTTACCAGCTGCAGACGATCACTGTCTTGCACGAGCAATCCGCCGTCTACGGAGGTGACGAGGAAATTCGAGCTGGCCAGCGCCGAATACCCATGATCGCCTGTGCTCGCGGATGCCGCTGTGGACTCCGCTGATGCGTTCAGGTCACCAATCGTCATGAGTCGGATGTTCTTCTTCTGCTTCAGAATATCCAGCGCTTCCTCTGTGAAGGACGGAGCGAGGATAATCTCCAGGAAGATCTCGCTAAGCAGCTGTGCCGTTTCTTTGCCGATCGTCCGGTTCGCTGCAACGATGCCGCCGAAGATGGAGGTTGGGTCAGCCGCATAGGCCTTCTGATAAGCTTCATGAATATCGCTGCCGATGCCCACGCCGCATGGATTCATATGCTTGACTGCTACTACCGCAGGATCGCTGAACTCCTTGACAATCTGGAGCGCGGCATTCGCGTCATTGATGTTATTGTAGGACAGCTCCTTGCCGTGAAGCTGGCTGGCTGTTGTGATATTGCCCGAAGGAGCAAGTGGCTTGCGGTAGAACGCCGCGCGTTGATGCGGATTCTCGCCATAACGCAGATCCTGTACCTTCTCGAAGGTGACGGTAAGACGCTCTGGGAGCAGCTCACCAGTCTGCTTAGACAGATAGTCGGAGATCAGGGCATCGTATGCGCCGGTATGACGGAATACCTTGGCCGCCAGCCGCTTGCGTGTGTCTAGTGTTGTGTCTCCAGTCGTGCGGATTTCCTCTAGCACCTGCGGATAATCCGCTGCATCTACGAGCACCGATACGAATGCGTGGTTCTTAGCTGCTGAGCGCAGCATGGTCGGACCGCCGATATCGATGTTCTCAATCGCATCCTCGTAGGTCACGCCTTGCTTCTCGATCGTCTGCTGGAACGGATACAGATTCACAACCACCATATCGATATAGTCGAGATTCAGCTTCTTCATCTGCTCCTGATGCTCCTCGCTGTCGCGAATCGCCAGCAAACCGGAGTGAACTGCAGGATGCAGCGTCTTCACACGGCCATCCAGTATCTCAGGGAATCCCGTCACATCGCTGATCCCGATGACGGGCACGCCAGCGTTCTCCAGCAGCGACTTCGTCCCTCCCGTCGAGATCAGCTCAACACCAAGCTTAGCTAGTTCACCGGCAAATTCCACAATCCCGGACTTGTCAGACACACTTATTAACGCACGTTTGATTGCCACCATTACTCCTCCTCAACTTATCAACTCAAAACAGCTCATTTCGTACGGTCACGCCGGACTATCGGCACAGCTTCAACCAACTTATCGCATTTAGTAAGGCCACACCGGATATCGGCGAAATTTCCACCTACTCAGCTCATTTAGTACGGTCTCACCTGACTATCAGCAAAACTTCCATTCACTCAGCTCATTTAATAAGGCCACACCGGACTATCGACGAAACTACCACACATTAAGCTCATTTAATACGGTCTCACCTGACTATCAGCAAAACTTCCACTCACTCAGCTCATTTAGTAAGGCCACACCGGACTATCCACGCGTATACCACACACTAAGCTCAATTAGTAAGACCACACCGGACTATCGACGAAACTACCACACATTAAGCTCATTTAGTACGGTCTCACCGCACTAACCGCTGATCACCGTTCGACTGCCCTCGATTCGCACACGTCCTGCACGGATCAAGCCGATCGCATGCGGCAGCAGCTCGTGCTCCACCGCATGGATGCGCGCCGCCAGCGTCTCCTCACTGTCGTCCTCGCGAACCTCAACCGCCTGCTGCGCGATGATCGGTCCGGCGTCCATCTCCAGCGAGACGTAATGCACCGTCACGCCTGTGACCTTGACGCCATAGGCCAGCGCATCGGCGATGCCATGCGCGCCCTTGAACGCCGGCAGCAGCGCCGGGTGAATATTGATCATTCGGCCATAATACGGCCGAACGAGCTCCTCCGTCACGAGCCGCATAAAGCCGGCCATGACGATGAGCTCGACGCCGCGCCGCTGCAGCTCGGCGACAATCTCGCGCTCGTAAGCCTCGCGGCTCGCATATTCCTTAGGCCGGAACACATAGCAATCGATGCCCGCCGCCTCGGCGCGCTCGATTGCTCCCGCCCCCGGCCTGTCGCACACCAGGAGCTCGAGCTTCACATCGAGCTCCCCCGCTTGCACGCGATCGATGATCGCTTGGAAGTTCGAACCGCCACCGGAAGCGAATACGGCTACCTTCATCATTACACGTCCGCCCCAGTGAACATCACGTTGCGATCACCCGCAGTGACCGTCCCGATGCGATAAGCCTGCTCACCAAGCTCGCCCGCAACTCGAAGCACCTCATCCGCCTGTTCAGCCGGTACAACCAGCACCATGCCGATGCCCATATTAAACGTCGTGAACATATCGCGATTGCTAATATCGCCCTCACGTTGCATCAGCGAGAAGATCGGCAGAATCGGCCATGCGCCGTAATCGACCTCCACACTTACACCCTCCGGCAACACGCGCGGAATATTCTCAATGAACCCGCCGCCGGTAATATGCACGATTCCCTTCAGCTCAACCTGCTCCAGCAGCGCCAGTACCGTCTTCACGTAAATCTTGGTCGGCTCAAGCAGCACATCGCCCAGAACCGCGCCGCCAAGCGCCTCTACCTGATCCGTCAGCTTGTAGCCCTTCTGCTCGAGCAGCAGCTTGCGCACCAGCGAGAATCCATTGCTATGCACACCGCTCGAAGCCAGCCCAATGACCGCATCGCCCGGCTTGATCGACAACCCATCAATCATCTTCGCACGATCGACTACGCCGACAGAGAAGCCCGCGATATCATATTCACCCGCATTATATACACCCGGCATCTCAGCCGTCTCGCCGCCTACCAGCGCACAGCCCGCCTGCACACAGCCCTCGGCAATGCCCGCGACGATCGCTTCAATCTTCTGCGGCACGACCTTATCACAGGCCAGATAATCTAGGAAGAACAACGGCTCCGCGCCCTGCACCACAATATCATTGACACACATCGCGACCGCATCGATCCCGATCGTATCATGCTTATCCATGGCGAACGCCAGCTTCAGCTTCGTCCCCACACCGTCCGTCCCCGATACGAGCACCGGCTCCTCATACTTGGACTTATCCAGACCGAACAATCCGCCGAAGCCGCCCAGACCGCCGAGCACCTCTGGACGAGTCGTCCGGCTCACATGCCTCTTCATCCGTTCTACCGCTTCATTCCCCGCTGCGATATCGACTCCCGCCTGCTTGTAAGCATCCGACACAGCTAATCAACTCCCATACGAATTTAGTATTCCTATGCCTTCACACTGCAGCTAGCAGCCGTTGCCAGTCCGATATCCGTCGGATAATCGTGATCGAAGCAGCCCGTGCACAGCCCGCGATTATATTCACCTGGTTCTCCAGATCGCCCAATACTCTCCAACAAACCCGCCTTACTCATAAAATAAAGCGAATCCGCATTAATCTTCTTCCGAATCTCCTCAACCGTATGGGACGAGGCGATCAGCTCATTCTTGCTGGGCGTATCAATCCCATAGAAGCAAGGATTCATATAAGGCGGCGAGCTGATCCGCACATGCACTTCCTTAGCGCCTGCTTCCTTAAGCAGGTTCACAATGCGCAGCGAGGTCGTCCCGCGTACGATCGAATCATCGATCATAACCACGCGCTTGCCCTCAACCACCTTACGGACGGCCGACAGCTTCATCTTCACACCCTGCTCGCGCAGTTCTTGACTAGGCTGAATGAAGGTCCGAGAGATGTATCGGTTCTTGATCAGACCAAGCTCATATGGGATCCCGGTCTGCTCTGCGAAGCCGATCGCAGCAGACGTGCTGGAGTCCGGCACGCCGGTGACCACATCCGCATCAACGAACGCTTCCATCGCCAGCCTGCGCCCCATCCGCTTGCGAGCCATGTGGATATTGATCTCATCAATATCACTGTCTGGTCGGGCGAAGTAGATGAATTCCATCGCGCACACCGCGCGGCGATCCACAGTAGCGAATTGCTGGGAATGCTCCCCGTTCTCATCGAACACGATAAGCTCGCCTGGTTGCACATCACGTACATACGTCGCGCCGACCGCATCGAACGCGCAGGTCTCCGAAGCGAGCAATACCGCTTCTCCCAGCCTGCCGATGACGAATGGGCGAAGCCCGTTCGGATCTAGGGCGGCGATCAGTTTATTCTGAGATAGAATGACGAATGCGAATCCGCCGGTCAGCTGCTTCAGCGCATCCTTCACTGCGTCCACGATATCGTCATATTCCGAGCGAGCGATTAGATGCGCCAGCACCTCGGTATCACTCGTCGTCTGGAAGATTGAGCCCTGCTTCTCCAGTCTGCTGCGAATGTCACCCGCATTCACGATGTTGCCATTCGTCGCAATCGCCAGGTCGCCCTCTCGGTACTTGAAGACGAGCGGCTGCGCGTTCGCCAGCTTGCTCTCGCCTGCTGTCGAATAGCGTACATGCGCGACTGCGGTACCGCCAGTCAGATTCTGCATGATGTCATTTGTGAAGACCTCCTTCACCAGCCCCATGCCGCGATGATAGTTCAACTCGCCGTGATCTGCCGTACAGATGCCCGAGCTCTCCTGACCGCGATGCTGCAGCGCATGCAGACCGTAATAACACAGAGAAGCGGCATCGGGGTGTCCATACACCCCGAATACGCCGCATTCCTCCTTCAGCTTATCGAAGAAGTCCTCATGATAATCGCCTTGATTATAGTAGTCGCCCGTCCATAGCTGCGTCTTAGGTCTGCTTATCGCATCAGACATGGGATCGCATCCTTCCAGATCTGCGCCAGACCAGCGAGATCGGTTTGGATAGCCGGCTTGCCATTGACATTCACATGGATGCCTTCCGCTTCCGCCTGAACCCGGCCGATTGCCGCTGCTGGAACGCCTTGCTCGCCGAACCATGCTAGTGCAGCATCTGCTTGATCAGCCTTCACAGAGATCAGTACGCGGGATTGGCTCTCGCTGAACAGCGCGATGTCGGCACGCAGCGCTGTGCTGATCGATACATCAGCGCCTAAGCCGCCGCTGATGGAGCTCTCTGCCAACGCAACCGCCAGTCCGCCCTCTGACAAGTCATGCGCGGAAGCAATCAGTCCGCGGCGAATCGCCTCGAGCAGCGCATCTTGCAGCTTCCGCTCAACAGCAAGATCAATCGCTGGCGGACGGCCTTCCACGACACCGTGTACAACGGCTTGGAACTCACTGCCGCCCAGCTCCGCCTTCGTCTCGCCTAGCAGGATGATCGTATCACCTGCTGCCTTGAACCCTTGCGTCGTAATATGATCGGTATCACGCACGAGTCCGACCATGCCGATAACCGGCGTCGGGTAGATCGCGCCCTTGGCATTCTCATTGTACAAGCTGACATTACCGCCGATGACCGGTGTCTCCAGAGCGATACAAGCTGCGCTAATGCCTGCCGCGGATTGCTCAAGCTGCCAGAAGATCTCCGGCTTCTCCGGACTGCCGAAGTTCAGGTTATCCGTAATGGCCAGCGGCTGTGCGCCGGAGCATACCACATTACGTGCCGCTTCGGCTACTGCAATCTGTCCGCCTACATTCGGATCCAGATACACATAGCGACCGTTACAGTCCGTGGACATCGCAATCGCCTTGCGCGTGCCGCGAACGAGGACGACAGCTGCATCCGAGCCCGGCTTCACTGCTGTATCGGTACGAACCATATGGTCGTATTGACTGTATACCCATTCCTTGCTAGCTACAGACGGTGAGCCAATTACTTGATGCAGTGCAGCTAGCAGATCGGTCACTTCGGGATAGCTAGTTGTATCTATGTTAGCATTGTCTGTGTAATACGCCGGAACGCTCGACGGCTTATTGTATACGGGGCACTCATCTACGAGCGCATGTACCGGCATATCACCGACTACCTCGCCTTGATGAATAAGACGCAGACGTCCGTCATCCGTAACACGTCCAACCTTCTCGCACAGTACGTCCCACTTATCGAAGATCGCCTTGGCCTGCGCCTCATGCTCAGGCTTCACGACGAACAGCATGCGCTCCTGCGACTCCGAGAGCATCATCTCATAAGGCGTCATCCCTGGCTCGCGCTGTGGCACCTTATCCAGGTCGAGCTCAATGCCATTGCCAGCCTTGCTCGCCATCTCTGCGCTCGAGCAAGTCAGACCTGCAGCGCCCATATCCTGAATACCGACAACGATACCGGAATCGATCAGCTCCAGTGTCGCTTCCATAACGAGCTTCTCCATGAACGGATCGCCGACCTGTACCGCAGGACGCTTCGATTCAGATTCAGCTGTCAGCTCCTCCGATGCGAAGGTTGCGCCATGAATGCCGTCGCGGCCAGTTGCTGGACCGACGTAGAACACGGGGTTGCCGACGCCCTTGGCGACGCCTTTTTGTATTTTATCATGATCAATAATGCCCACACACATCGCGTTCACGAGCGGATTGCCCTCATAAGCCTCATCGAACACGACCTCACCGCCGACTGTTGGAATGCCGATGCAATTGCCGTAGCCTGCGATACCTGAAACCACATGCTCGAATAAGTACTTCACACGCTCATTCTCGAGACGGCCGAAGCGCAGCGAATTCATGAGTGCTACCGGGCGAGCGCCCATCGAGAAGATGTCGCGGATAATGCCGCCAACACCCGTTGCAGCGCCTTGGTAAGGCTCAATCGCCGATGGATGGTTATGGCTCTCAATCTTGAAGCAGACCGCTTGGTTGTCGCCAATATCGACGATGCCAGCGCCTTCGCCAGGCCCCATAAGTACATGCGGACCTGTGGTTGGGAAGGTCTTCAGGATCGGTTTCGAGTTCTTGTACGCGCAGTGCTCTGACCACATAACGCTGAATACGCCGATCTCGGTGTAGTTCGGCTGGCGACCCATGAAGTCGCAGATCAGCCCATATTCATAATCGGTTACGCCGAATTGCTTATAGATCTTCTGCTCAGCGATTTGCTGGGCTGTTGGCTCAATTGCCGATGCTTGCTGTACCATGCTGTTCCCTCCAAGCGTTCAATACTGATGTAAACATGCGCTTGCCGTCCTCTGAGCCTAGCAGTTGATTCACTGCACGCTCTGGGTGAGGCATCATGCCTACAATGTTGCCAGCCTTGTTGCAGATCCCGGCGATATCATCGACCGAGCCGTTCGGATTCGTCCCATGATAGCGGAACACGATCTGATCATTCGCCTTCAGTTCCGCAAGCGTCGCCTCATCGCAATAGTAATTGCCTTCGCCGTGCGCAATCGGAATATCGATGATCTCGCCGACCTTGTACTCGGTCGTGAAGGGCGTCCGCGTAGTCTCAACACGCAGGTCCGCTTGATGACAGCGGAACTTAAGCGAGTTGTTGCGTAGCATCGCACCGGGCAGCAGACCCGATTCCAGCAGAATCTGAAAGCCGTTGCAGATGCCGATGATGTACTTGCCTTGCTCGGCTGCCTGCAGCAGCGCATTCATGACAGGCGCGAATCGAGCGATGGCTCCAGTGCGCAGATAATCGCCATAGGAGAATCCACCGGGTACGATGATGCAATCATATTTGGACAGGTCTGTTTCCGTGTGCCATACATAATCGACCGGTTGCCCGATCGTGTCCTCGACCGCCTTGACGCAGTCTAGATCGCAGTTGGACGCAGGGAACACTAATACCGCGAAATTCATATCATAAAGGCCCCTCTCATACTGATACTTGAATAGCTAACGTAACTCCAAAACCACTATGCACAACAGCGACACTTACTGAATAAACTCACACTTTTCTCGAACGACTACACTGTTGTCAAAAGACCACACTCTGCTCAAACAGTCGCTGTCTTCAACCTCGATCAAATCCGCTATTACACCAGCTCGTAGCGATAATCCTCAATAACTGTGTTGGCTAACAGCTTCTCGCACATGGTCTTCACTCTAGCTTCCGCTTCGCCGCGGTCTGTCGTATTCAGCTCCAGCTCCATGTACTTGCCGATGCGCACGCTGCCCACTTCCTCGAAGCCCATCGAATTCAGCGCGCTCTGCACCGCTTTCCCTTGGGGGTCTAACACGTTCTGCTTAATTGTTACATAGACGGTTGCTTTAATCATTGGATTCCCGACTCCTCTACACTGTTATCATTTATTTGGAACGATTCCTGCAAAAACTACAGTTAATTCCGCTGATTTCTACTACTTATCTGTTTATCCTGTAAAACCTACAGTTAATTTCCGCGTATCTACACTGGAACCACAGAAGGAGCTAAATTAACTGTACAAATTACATGAAGCCCGCTCAAACCCTAATCCCCCGCAAATTAACTGTACAAAACACAGGGAAAGCTAGCTACTCCAACCACCCGCTCCACCACTCTAGCCACTCATCAGCATCTCAGAAACTTCAGCCACACTAACTGCTAATCACTCTAGCCATTCATCAGCATCTCAGAAACTTCAGCCACACTAACTGCTAATCACTCTAGCCACTCATCAGCATCTCAGCAACCTCAGCTACTCCAACTCCGCCTCAGCTAATCGCTTATCCCACTAATCGGCGGTAAATCTCCTGGTAGCGGCGTGATGTCTCAGCCACCACATGGTCCGGCAGCGGGGCGGGCTTGCTGTTCTTGTCCCAGCCCGAGCTTGCGAGATACTGGCGAACCGGCTCCTTGTCCATGCTGTTGATCTCTGTATCCAAGGCGTAGTCCGCCTTCGCCCAGAAGCGCGCGGAATCCGGTGTGAATAGCTCGTCAATTAGAATGACTTGACCGTCGATCAAGCCGAACTCAAACTTGCAATCCGCCAGGATGACCCCACGCTCAGCACAGTAATCATGCCCGAACGTGTACAGCTTCAAGCTTCGATCCCTCAGCTCTTCCGCCAGCGCCGGCCCGATTGCTGACTCCATAGCCGCGAACCCAATATCCTCATCATGGCCGATATCATTCTTGGCCGCGGGCGTGAAGATCGGCGATGCGAATCGCTCGTTCTTGCGCAGTCCCTCAGGCTGCCGGATCCCATTAATCTCGCCGCTCTCCGTATACTGTCTCCAGCCGCCGCCTGTAACATAACCGCGCACGACACACTCCATATCGATGCGCTGCGCCTTGCGTACCACCATCACTCGGTCGCGCAGCAATTCCCGGTGCTCCTGATCAATTACCTCGCCGAGCCTGTCGATGTCCGTATGCACAACATGATTCTCCTGGTATGCAGCTGACTGCTGGAACCAATATGCACTTAGGCGATTGAGCACATTACCCTTGCCCGGAACCGGAGGGTCCAGTACGTAATCGAAAGCCGAGATGCGATCGGTGACAACGATAAGCACATGCTCGCCAATATCATAGAGCTCCCGCACCTTGCCCTTATAGAGCAGCGGTGCCTTCACTAAGCCTTCAGCTGTGGAAATCGCTTGAGTCGCGCTCACCTCTGTTCCTCCCTATTCCAGTCCCAGACGGGAGAAGATGGTATCCACATGCTTGAGATGCCAGGATGGATCGAAGCAATCCGCGATCTCATCTTCGCTTAGTACAGCTGTAATGTCTGCCGCTTCCTCTATGATCTCGCGGAACTGGCGCTGCATCTCCCAAGCCTGCATAGCCTTGGGTTGTACGGTGTCGTACGCCTGCTCGCGTGACCAGCCCTTATCAATCAGCTTGGTCAGCACGCGTCCAGAGAACGGCACACCATAAGTCCGCTCCATATTGCGCTTCATATTGTCAGGGAACACGGTCAGGTTCTTAATAATATTGCCTAGACGGTTCAACATATAATCAATTAATGCAGTAGAATCCGGTAGAATTACCCGCTCTGCGGAGGAATGGGAGATATCACGCTCATGCCAGAGCGGCACATTCTCATAAGCGGTAAGCATATGACCTTTAATGACGCGTGACAGACCGCTTATATTCTCACAGCCGATCGGATTGCGCTTATGCGGCATGGCCGATGAGCCCTTCTGGCCCTTGCTGAACGCTTCTTCAACCTCGCGGAATTCACTCTTCTGCAGCCCGCGTATTTCTGTTGCGAACTTATCGAGTGACGCCGCGATCAGCGCAATCGTCGCGACATATTCCGCATGTCGATCCCGCTGCAGGGTCTGCGTCGAGATCGGAGCTGGCTTAGTCCCGAGCTTCTCACAGACGAATTGCTCCACGAACGGATCAATATTCGCGTAAGTTCCTACCGCGCCGGAGATCTTGCCGAACTGCACACCATCCGCCGCATGCCGGAACCGTTCTAGATTACGCTTCATCTCTTCATGCCAGAGCGCCAGCTTCAGTCCGAATGTCGTAGGCTCGGCATGTACGCCATGCGTGCGCCCCATCATAGCTGTATGCTTATGTTCAATTGCTTTATGGCGTAGAATATCTATGAAGTTAAGTAAATCCTGTTCTATTATCGCATTAGCCTGCTTAAGCAGGTAACCCAGCGCGGTATCCACCACATCCGTTGAAGTCAGTCCGTAATGCACCCACTTGCGCTCAGATCCCACCGTCTCAGACACGGCTCGCGTGAAGGCAATTACATCATGCCGCGTCTCCTGCTCGATCTCATAGATGCGATCTATAACAAACCCAGCTCCCGCGCGCAGCTTCACTGCATCCTCCTTCGGGATTACGCCCAGCTCGGCCCATGCCTCACAGGCACACAGCTCAACCTCTAGCCAAGCTTTGAACTTATTCTCCTCACTCCAGATCGCCGCCATCTGCGGCCGACTATATCGTTCTAACATCGTCCACTCCCCCATCCAGAATAAACTCCAGCCACTCGCTCAGACACCTGCTCAAGAAGACCAGATCGGTGATTGCTTCACCCACGCGATCGCCTGCTCTACATCATTCGTTAATATATTGATGTGGCCCATCTTGCGCTTATGCTTGGCCTCGCTCTTGCCATATAGATGAAGCTTCGCTGTCATCCCACTCGCCTGAGGCTCTAGCTCTCCGCTATTATTCATCCAATCCATGAGCGGTTCCACATGTTCACCAAGCACATTCACCATTACAACCGGCGAGAGTAGCTTAGGTTCGATTAGCGGAAGATCACAGACTGCTCGGATATGCTGCTCGAATTGGGATACGTTGCAGGCCTCCATCGTATAATGCCCGGAGTTATGCGGACGCGGCGCCAGCTCATTGACGAATAATTCTCCATCAGCTGTCAGGAACATCTCAACAGCTAGCAAGCCTACTACCTGCATCGATGCTGCAATTGCTTCTGCCAGCTTTCGAGCGCGTTCGATTATTTCCTGGGAAATTCTTGCCGGCACGATCGATAGATGAAGAATATTATCGACATGAACATTCTCAGCAGGCGGGAATACCTTCACTTCACCGGACGGACTGCGCGCCGCGATAACGGACAGCTCTCGTTCGAACCGGATGAACTGCTCCACGACAAGCTCTGTGCCTGTGCGCGCCAATGTCTCGTATGCTTCAACAATTTCATTAACGTCCTTAATGACCCATTGTCCCTTGCCATCGTATCCACCGGTCGCTGTCTTCAACACACACGGTACACCGAATACGTCGACCGCCTGCTTCAGCTCCTCTGCGGACCGCACTTGCCGGTAAGGCGCCACTTGCACGCCAGCCGCTTCGATAGCCCGTTTCTCCCTCAAGCGATGCTGTGTCGTGTAGAGCAGCTCGCTGCCCTGCGGCACATATGATTCACGCATCAGCATGTCCGCAACGCCCGAATCCACATTCTCAAATTCGTAGGTGATCACATCACAGCGCGCTGCCAGCTGTCGAGCCGCCTCAGCATCGTCATAGGCTGCTACGATCTGCTGATCCGCCACCTGCCCGCATGGCGAGTTCGTCGTCGGGTCCAGCGTAATGAACCGATAACCCATATTGCGTCCGGACAGCGCCAGCATTCGGCCCAGCTGTCCTCCGCCTAGAATACCAATCGTACCGCCGGGGAGTATTCTTTTCTTATTTTGCCCTATACTAGTCATTCCAGCTCGCTACTTTCCAGCACCTTCAGCCGAAGCTGCTCGCGCCGTTCAATTAGTCGTTGTTGTACAAGCTTATCTGTAAGTCCAATAATCTGGACAGCCAAAAGCCCCGCATTCGTCGCGCCAGCCTTGCCAATTGACACAGTCGCTACGGGTACTCCGCCCGGCATCTGCACGATCGACAGCAACGAATCGAGGCCATTTAATGTTGAGGATTTAACAGGTACGCCGATGACTGGCAGCACTGTCTTAGCGGCTACCATGCCCGGCAGGTGTGCAGCTCCGCCAGCTCCAGCTATGATCACTTGAATACCGCGATCAATTGCGGATTCTGCGTATTGGAACATCTCATCCGGCGTTCTGTGCGCGGATACGACCTTCTTCTCATACGGAACCTCAAGCTCATCCAAGATGTCGCATGCGTGCTTCATGGTTTCCCAATCCGACTGGCTACCCATAATGACGCCAACCAATGTAGACATGAATGTACCTGCTTTCTTAGAATTGTATTCCTAACTAAGCGTTAAATTTTTATAACCTTAATAAGGACATTTTATCAGTCTGCATAGGGCCATGTCAATCAAAAGGCGAACAATTATTGACTTGTTTGATTTAATGTTCGGATTTTACTGCAATTGTTTGATATTACCTCAAGAGAGCGCTTCCATCACATATAGCTAAAAAATCGACCCCGAGCAAGCTCGAGGCCGATTCCAACATGCTTATGCGATTCGAATAACAATTCTTACTCTAGCTATTATTCCCCGCCGAAGAACGCATAACGCACGACGACAAGAATGAACAGCAGCCACATCAGCCAGTGTACCTTATGCTCACTCTTACCACTAAGTTTGCCAACAACGGCCAGCAGCACGTATGCTACGATACCGAACGAGATCCCGTTAGCAATGTTGTACGTGAATGGCATACCGATAATGACTAGGAATGCCGGGATTGCAATGACATAATCTTCGAAGTCAATCTTCTTAACAGCTTGCAGCATGAGCAGACCAACAATGATCAGTGCCGCATTCGTCGCGCCTGCAGGCACGAGCGCGATCAGCGGAGCGATGAACAGGGCTGCTAGGAACAGCACACCAGTCGTAACCGCAGTCAGACCCGTTCTGCCGCCTTCGGCAATACCTGCCGAGCTCTCAACGAACGCAGTAACAGTACTGGTTCCCAGCATAGCGCCGCCGCTAACCCCGATGGCGTCAACCATCATTGCCTTACCGACCTTCTTCTTGCCCTCTTCTGGATTCTTCATGATGCCTGCGCGATCCGCAGTACCCACGAGCGTCCCGAATGTATCGAATAATTCAACGAACGTGAACGTCAAGATTACCGTTACGATACCGGCAGACATAACCGCCTTGAAATCGAAGTCCCAGAAGTTCAATTGACCGAAGTCAGGAATCCAAGTCGTCTCGCCGCTCGTCAGCACATCGAAGTTCACATGTCCCATCAATGCCGCGATGATTGTCGTACCCACTATACCGAACAGAATGCCGCCCTTCACGCGCAGCACCATCAGAATCGAGATCAGCGCAAGACCAATCAGCGTGATCTGAACATCAGCGCTATGCAGGCTGCCAAGTGTGATAACCGATTCAAAACCAAGCAGCGGCGTGAACGCGCCACCCTTAATATCGCCCATCGATTCCACATTGACCGTCATGATTCCACTGTTCTTAAGGCCTATAATTGCAATGAACAGACCAATACCTACTGTAATTGCAAACTTCAAGTTGTCTGGTACAGCGACCAAGAGCATCTGGCGCACTCTGGTAAGCGTCAAGACAATGAAGATTAGACCGGAGATGAATACAGCCGTCAACGCCATGGATGCCGTGAATTCACCTTGTGAGCTTAATACCACCGTTGCAAAATAAGCATTCAGTCCCATACCGGGAGCCAGCGCGACCGGGAAGTTTACGAACAGTCCCATCACGATCGTCATGACACCTGCGGCAATTGCAGTCGCCAGGAATACCGATGTCCAGTTCAAACCTGCTCCACTCAGAATATTCGGGTTTACAGCCAGAATATAAGCCATCGTCATGAAGGTGACGATACCGGCCATAATTTCTGTCCGTACGTTGGTACCATTCTCTTTCAATTTGAAAAAGCGTTCCATGCGTTTAACAACCTCCTAATAATTGTGGTGACGAACGATGACCTGATGTCATATTTGTCAGTCACCTCATTCTATGACCAACCCCTAAAGCTTGTCAACAGAAAAACCGAACAAATTCAGTGAAATCACTCTCAATGTTCGGGTTATAATATTATTGGAGACATTTACATTTTTTACAGCGCTTTCTTTTTAGCCATTCTTAACAATCACAACCTAATTCTTATCCGCCGAGTGATAACAATCATAGACGACCTGAACGCTCTTCAGATACGCCCGTCAGCGCAGCATTCGTCCGCCTGACACCGTCCGTGAATATCTGCCACGGCTCATCGCGCATATCCAGCAGCCCGTAATTGCCGATCAAGCCATCCGGATTCGAGTAGTCATACAGGGCGAACCAATGCACACCGATCATATAAGGGAGCGCGTGCGCCTTCCTAACAAATTCATGATAGGCCTGCGCGCGGCCCTCCTGATCGCGAACCAGCACATTCCGCGCCCCGTTCGTGCTCTTGAGGAAGCCCGCTTCGCGCCCGGCGCAGAAGCTGAACTCCGTCACCATCACCGGCATGTTCATCCGCTCGCTCATATGCTGCATCCACTTGGTCGGCAACTCGAAGCTGTAGAAGTTCAGTGACAGCACATCCGCATATCGCTTCATTACATCCAGCACCACAGGCGGCGTGCTCGTCCCCACCATCCTGCACCCCAGATTGAGCCGATGCGGATCGTATAGCTTCAGGGCATGACTCGTCGTTGCAAAATAAACCTCCGCGATTCGCTCCAGGAATCCCAGCTTATCCGCTTGCAGCACGTCCGCGCGCGCGCGGTACACTGCGATATGATTCAGATCGTCGAATTCGATATATTCGCTTCCCCATGCTTCATTCAGCAGCTCAATTGTCTCATACTTCTCGCTGATATACTGCACCCATGCCTGCTTGCCCGCTGCGTTAGCCGGCAGCTCGAGGTAATCATCGACTAGATTGGTGGACTGATCTGCGCCCTCCGGCTCATTGTCTCCCCACTTGCCGCCATGGCCCCACCAATGCAGCTCATTGTCGGTATAGTACCCGATCAGACCCGGATCACTGAGCAGGGCTTCCCCCTTCTCATAGAAGCATTCCGCCAGCGTCTTGTACACGGATGCTTTAAAGCTCTTGTCGAACACATCGGGAAATCCGATACCCCAATCCACATTCGCCTTCTTCGCATAACGCGACATCCGAATTTCTACCGTCTTAGGCGTACCGTCGCCCCAGAACCGCTTCTCATGCCAGGCGCCGAGCGTATTGAAGCCCCAATCCTTGACCTGGGCCAGCTTCTCATCGCACCAACGTCCCAACCACTGGCTGTCTGCACCATACTTCTCCACGAAATCCACTTCGAGCCAAGCGGACTGATCCAGAATTTGATTGTAGACTCCATTCACTCCAATAGAGAAATGCGGCCGACCGCTTGGAGCAATCAGCCGCCACTTCCCATCCTGGAGTGCAGTCCGGTAATACTTGTTATCCATGATCTGCACATCCGATCTAGTTATCATTGTAATAATTACTTACGATTAGCATTATACCAATCCGTACGCTCTTTCACTAACTCGTCTCCGCCCTGCGCTCTCCAATCTGCCATGAACTTCTCATAATCACTAAGTGGAGAGTGCCCGATCATCACCTTGGCCGCTGCTTCGCGGAACATCGTAGTCATATTGCGCTCATCTTGAATGGGCGGCATGCCGATTGATTCATTCGGGAAGCCCTCATTGTTCGCAACATTGTAGGCTTCATCCATATACTTGAACAATTCATCATCACCGAGCTTCACTCTGGCCATTTCCGAATTGTAACCATGCACACGCAACACAAGATTTAGCCAACTAATCGCTTGCGCCTTCTTCTCATCGAATGTAATCTGGCCGTTAGCGGTCGCTCTGAAGAAGGTGTCTCCCTCAATTCCGAGCTCTGTGAACAGCTGGCCTTCTTCACTGACGAGCCAATCGAAGAATTGGATAATCGCTTTCGGATTTTTCGCATTCTTGGTTAGAATGAACGTCTTGCCAATCGGGCTCCATCTTGTTCCAAGAGCACCATCATATCCGGCGCCGCGCGGTGTCGGGATGACGATGACTTCCGGATTCTGATCGGGAATGGATTCACGCAGGTCGATATTCCACTGTGTCGCAAGCTGTGGTGTATGGCCCCACACGCCAACTAAGCCTGCTCTAATCTTCTGCTCCCACACTTGACGATTATTCGTCAGGAATTCAGAGTCAATGAGCTTCTCCTCCCACAATCCCTGAATGAATTCCAGGCCCTTCAATATATTCGGATGAATATTGCCTAGAATGACTTCTTCATTGTGATAATACTCTGTCCATGCTGTTCCTATCCCCCACATCCCGAAGATGTTATCGCCCCATTGTACATTCTCGCGCATGGAGAATGGAATCTCGTCTGACTCTCCGTTCCTATTAGGATCACCGTCGCGGAACGCCTTGAGCACTTTCACCAACTCATCTGATGTCGTCGGTACCTGAAGATTAAGGTTATCTAACCAGTCCTTACGGATGAACATAACCTGACCTGCCAATGACTGCGCGACTTCCGGAATTGCCAGAATCTCGCCCTTCACCGTAACCGCATCCCAAGCCGCCTGCGGAATGAACTCCCTCAAATTCGGACCATACTGATCGATTAAATCATTCAATGAGAGAATCATACCCGCATCGACTAAATCCATATCAGGTCCTGACCAGGATTGGTACACGTCGGGGAATTCACCACCGGTGAACATTAGCTTCAATTGCTCCACATAATTGCCATGTGGCAGGAATTCGATATCAATATCTGTATTCGTCTTCCCCTCCAGATACACAATTCGAGAGTCATCTGCGTTCGGAGTAGGCACGCCATGATCAGACGCGACTAATTTGAACGCTGCCGGCGCCTCTTTGGCCGGTATATCGTCTTTGCCTGTTGCTTCATTCGAGCCTACTTTCTCAGTTGATTTCGGCGTATTAGCCGTAGTCGTCTTCTCCGTCGAATTCGAATTGGAATTTGCCGAACAAGCTACTGTGAGTACGAGTGCCAGCACTATAATTAGCGCCTTCATCATTTTCGTCTTTCTCATAATTGAATGACCTCCCACTTTTTCCTTAGTGTTATATGTGAATGGCATTGACCATTGACACCAGCTTTATTTTGGGGATTCCCCTATTGCACTACTCTTTAATAGAACCAATCAACGCACCCTTAATGAAGTGCTTCTGGATGAACGGATAGATCAGTACAATTGGCACCGTCGCGACCACAATCGTCGCCATCTGCAACCCTTGCGGATTCAGCTGTGTTGTTGTCTCGCTCACGATTGCCAGCATCTCGTTCATCTCGGATTTTGCGACCAAATTGTACAAATACAGCTGCAGTGGTCTGAGTATCGGCTTCGTGATGTAGAGCAGCGATATCGTGTAATTGTTCCAATGGAAGACGGCGTAGAACAGCGTGAGCGTGAACATGATCGGCTTGGACAGCGGGATGGCAATCTGCGCGACCATTCGCGTCTCGCCCATACCATCGACTCTAGCAGCCTCGAACAGCTCCTCAGGCAGCGAGCGGAAGAATGTGAGGCAGATGAGAATATTGAATTGCGACAGCGCCACCGGAATAATCATCGCCCAGATCGAGTTGAGCAGGCCGAGCTCCTTGACCACCAGATAGACCGGTATCATCGGCGGGTAGAAGATCATGGTGAAGACGATGAACAACAGCACGCCATTGCGGCCCCGCAAGTACGTCTTGGATAGCGGATAGGCCGTCAAGACCGTCAATGCCATATTGAGCAGCGTCCCGACGACGACGACGAATACGGATATACCGAACGCGCGCCAGAATACGGTATTCTGAAAGACAATCGCGTAATTGTTAAGTGTGAATTCAACCGGCCAGACGCTGACCTTGCCATGCACTAGCGCCAGATTGGAGCTGAATGAGCTGGCCAGCACATGGGCCATCGGGACGATTACGGTGATGCAGGCCAGTAGCAGTAAGAGGTAATTCGCCGCATCGAATATGCGCTCGCCTAATGTGGATCGAATATGCATGCTCAATCCCTCCTAGAAAATTCCTTGTCCAGTAATCGACTTGCTGGCGCGGTTCGCGATGAGCAGTAGCAGGAACCCGACTACCGCCTTGAACAATCCGATCGCCGTCGTCATGCTGTAATGTCCTTGAATAATGCCTTCCCGGTACGAATAAGTGTCCATCACATCGCCTGTCGCGTACGTGATCGGATTCAGGAAGATATAGATTTGCTCGAAGCCCAGATCCAGCGTATGCCCGATCTTGAGCAGCAGGAGCAGCATAACCGCTGGCATGATGCCCGGAATCGTAATGTGCACGAATTGCTTCCAGCGCCCTGCGCCGTCAATCCTGGCCGCTTCGTAGAGCGAGGGGCTGATGCCGGCCAGCGCGGCAAGGAAGATGATCGCGTTCCACCCCATCTCCTTCCATATGCCGGAAGTGATGATGATCGAGCGGAAGTAACGCGGCTCCTGCAGGAAGAAGATCGCCTCCCCGCCCGTCGATGTGATCCATTGATTCACCAAGCCGACCTGAGGCGACAGCAGCATATAGCCGAGACCACCGACGATGACCCATGATAGGAAGTGCGGTAGGTAGAGCACCGTCTGCACACTGCGCTTGAACGCGCCGCTGCGGATCTCGTTGAGCAGAATGGCCAGGATGATTGGCGCTGGGAAGGCGAACAGTGTCTGGTAGAAGCTGATCGCCAGCGTGTTCCAGAGTAGACGGGAAAATTGCGGATAGGTGAAGAACCGCTCGAAGTACTTGAGGCCTGCCCAATCGCTCGCGATAATCCCTTTATAGATGTTGTAATCCTTGAAGGCGATCACGCTGCCGAGGAGCGGCGCATACTTGAACACGAGCAGATAGACGATGCCCGGAATGAGCATCAGATAGAGCGCGCGATGCTTGCGAACATGCTTGGCCCATGTCGTTATCGTAGTCGCAGATTGAATCGTTCCTGCCATATTCGCTCACCTTCTTATGTTAGTGGAGTGGGTTAACTCCATCATAAGATTGCCTGAGAGCGCTAACAATGAGGCTATATTGCGACTTCTATCGGTGGATTACTTTTCTTGCGGGATAGTGGAAGGTTGTGCTATGCGTGGGCAGTTCGGTTGGGAGATGGATGGAAATTCGGTGAGAAGTAACAGTGGGGTCAGACTATCGGTGTGTAGCAGAGGATTTTGATGCTTGTAGGGAAGTGGGGCTGGACTACTCGAGCGTAGCAGGTGAGCTTCGAGAAAGCTTTTCAATCAAAATAGCTCACCTGCGATTCTTATTCAACAGATCCGCATATCCATGTCCAGCCATCATTCACTCATCCGCTTCTTGTACTCAGCTGGTGTGGTGCCGTAGTACGATCTGAACAATTGAGTGAAGTAGACGGCGTTGTCATATCCGACCTCCATCGCGATCTCATATACCTTCTTCGAGGTGCCAAGCAGCAGCTTGCGCGCCTCACTCATCCGAACATTCGCGATATAGGTCCACACCGTGATGCCGGTCTCCTGCTTGAAGGTGTTCGCGAAGTAGCTGCGGCTCATCGTCGCTTGCTCCGCGATCTCCTGGAGACTGAGTTTAGCCGCATAATGCTGATCGATGTAGGCCTTCGCGCACTCAATTGCCTTATTCTTCGGATTGCTGAATACGGCTTGGCAAGCGCGGTACAGCGCAGCAGCCCCCTCCTCAAGGCATCGAACCGCGCCTAACCGGAAGTAGAACCGGGTCTTATCCGTGGGCAGCAGCGGCTCACCCATACCAATATCCGCGTCGTCCGCCAGCTCGACGTCCACCTTCTCCTTGCTCAGTTCTTCGCCCACCATCTGCAACCAGGCGCAGGCAAGTCGCTGCAATAGCTCCAATCGGTGATCCGTCCAGCGCTCCAACACATCGAGCGTGTCCACGACAAGCAGCGGGATTGTGCCCATATCACCCAGACGCAGCTTATTCACCCATTCCTCCATCAGCTCGCGGTGATGGGCCAGACGATGCAGCAGCAACAGACTCGCTTGATCATCGCGATCCCGCTGTATCGCCGCGACAGCCTTATTCAGAGCAAGTACGAGCGTATCCTGCTCGATCGGCTTCAGAATATAGTCGATCGCTCCCTGTTTTAGACTCTCCCGCACATAGTTGAAGTCATCGTAGCTGGACACGACAATGCAATGCATCCACGGATACTGCCTGCGGATCGCCTCTATAAGCTCAAGCCCGTTCACGATAGGCATGCTGACATCTGTGATACAGATATCGGCATAATAATGCTCAAGCCAAGTGAGCGCATCCTGTCCGTTCTCCACAGCAGCCGCGACCGCAATGCTCGGTCTAATCTGCGACACCTTCTTACTAAGGCTGGATCGAATGAGATGCTCGTCATCAACAATTAATATACGATGCAATATACACCCTCCCTTACTGTTCGCGCAGCAATATGCGCAGCTCTGTCACCGCTCCTGCCTCTTCATTGCTCACGCTAAGACCTGAGCCCTCGTGCTGATCGAACATGCGAATCCGATAATGCACATTAAGCAGCCCGATTCTCGATAGCTCGTGGAAGGCGGAGCTAACATCTGGGATAGCTAGCTTTGCGCGCAGATTGCGCAGCGCATCAGGCGCAAACCCGGGACCATCATCCGTTACACGTATTCGGAGATGGGCTTCCTCACGTCTGGCTGTAATCCGAATCATGAGAGGCTGGCCGGTCTTCTCTATCCCGTGCCTCAATGAATTCTCAACGATCGGCTGGAGAATCGCTTTCAGGCACAGCAGCTCACTGCCGCCTTCTTCAATGTCGAATTCATAGTGAATGCGATCATTGAATCGCAGCTTGCAGATTTCCAGATAGCGCAGCGTATGCTGCATCTCGTCATGGAGCGCAACCAGCGCTCGTTCGTAATTCGATGCATAACGCAACATCTTAGATAGATTGATCGCCGTCATCTCGATCTCCTTATGATCGACTAGATTGGCCATCGAATTAATCGTCTCCAGTGTATTGAACAGGAAGTGCGAATTGATCTGGGATTGCATGGCACGCATCGCGGCTTGCTCTTGCTTGATCTGCAGATCGGCCAGCGCATGCACGGTTCCGTCCAATCGGTCGAGCATCTGGTTGTACGCGATGCTGAGCTCGGTTACCTCGTCATTGCCACTCACCGAGGCGCGCGCCTCGATATTCCCGGTCTTGGTGCTGCGGATAAGCTGGCGCAGCTTGGTCAGACGATTCGTGACCGAGGAGGCGAGCGAGATAACGAGCAAGGTGGACAGCAGCAGCGCGACCACCGCCGTAATGATCGTCACATTGCGAATGCGAATAATGTTCTTATTCATCTCGTCATAGGGAATAATCGCGATCGTCTTCCATCGATTGCTCTGAATCGTATCATAGATGACCATATCCTGGCTGCCCTCTCTGAAGAACCAGCCATTGTCCTGCTCATGAATCCGCTCGCTAATATCGTCTGGGAGCATCGTGGTGATCATCGCATTGTCGGGATGCACGATAATGCGATTAGCCGCGTTGCTGACCAGACTTACACCTGTCTGACCCAGATCAATCTGGGCCAGAATGGCCTGCACTGGCGCGAGCGCGATATCCATTTTGATCATGCCGTTATGTAAGCCCCCGAACTGCTTAACCATGCTCATGACCAGCATCGAGGAGGGATCCGCACTGTCCGTCATATAGTTGCCGCTACTGCTGACCTCGACGTACAACCGGTCTTGCTCCCGCACCTTCTCGATCCATGGCTCACTGTGCAGGGAATAATCCTTAATCAGGCGAACATACCCATTCTCGACATGAATTTCATTGCCTTGGTCGGATAACAAGGACACCGACAGAATCTCGGAATAGCGAGACATCAGGGGCAGGATGTAATTGTCTTTTATTTTATAGTAGGTAAAGGCCTTCTCCATCGTATCGTCTGGCATTAAACCCATCCAGTCCCCAACCTCATCGCTCGTGCCCAGCAGCAGGAACCCTTGTTCATATTGCTGATAATAGCGGCTGAGATTCAGATTGGCCTGCCTGAGAATCTGCTCACTGAAGTGCTCAATGTCCGCTTGCAGCGTCTTGGAGGTGTCCCAATAGCTGAAGAAGCCGATGACCGATACGGTAATCGTGATGACCATAATCATCAGACTCACAAATTTCCACTTCAACGACGACGTGATCGTTCTTAGCATAGCGCCTCCCCATCCTGCCCGTCATGCGCCATTAAGGGCTCGTAACGAAATTACTTCCCGCTTTGGTCGACAACATATCAACGCTTTACTGATTGTTGTCGGCCATTTAGCAGAAGTTATTTCGTTGCGATGCCTAAGGCTGGAGCCTATTCTTGCGATACCAGGCCGTTCGCTCATCGATGAACTGCTGCCCGCCGCTCTCCCGCCATGCGGATATGAATTCGTCGTATGACTCTGGCGGCTTCGTGCCCGTAATCACCAGCGCTGCCGCTTCTAAGAATAGCGAATGAAGATTATAGTCATTATCTATGTTCGGCATGCCGATCGTCTCGCTCACGAACCCCTGCGCATTCGCCACCGCATAAGCGGCCTTGAGTCTCTCGTACGCAGCTGGGTTGTTCAATATCGTTGGATTTGTGGTTTCGTTAAGCCCATGCGCCGCATACACCTTCTGTATAAAATCAATCTCATCCGCATGTTCCTTACTCAGACTGTACGTATCTCCGGACCTCGTATAATCCTCGCCTTCGATTCCATACTCCGTAAAGCGCCGTCCCTCGTCACTAAGCAGCCAGTCGAAGTATCGGATGATCGACTCTGGATCCTCGGCCTGTCTCGAGATCACGTAAGTCTTGCCGATGATGCTCCATCTCGTGCCTATCGGTCCTTCATGCCCTGCACCACGCGGCGTGGGGATCGCGATTACCTCCGGCTGCTGCTCCGGGATCGATTCACTGAGCACCTGCTGCCATCTCCATGCCAATCCTGGGGCGTGCGACCAGATGCCGACAACGCCCGATGCGATCTTCTGATCCCAGATGGACAGCGTATTCATCAGAAATTCTCTGTCCAGCAGCTCCTCCTCATACATCGTGTTCAGATATCGCAGTCCCGTGACGAAGTCGGGATGGATACTGCCCAGAATAAGCTCACTATTGTAGTAGGTTTCCGTATAGCGCGAACCGATGCCCCACATGCCGAATATCGTCTCGCCCCACTCCAGCTTCTCGCGCATCGTGAATGGAATCTCATCCGGCAGTCCGTTGCCGTTGGGATCTCCGGTTCGGAACGCTCGCATCACTTCCAGCAGTTCATCAGACGAAGTCGGAATCTCCAGCTCCAGCTTATCCAGCCAATCCTTGCGAATATACATAATCTGGCCCTGCAGCGTCTCCGTCGGCTGCGGGATCGCATAGATCTTATCGTCGACCGTGACCGCATCCCAAGCGGACTGGGGGATCACTCGTCGTATATGTGTGCCGTATTGTTCGATCAACTCATTGAGCGCCAACACCTTGTCCGCTCTGACTAGTTCTTGATTTGGGCCCGACCACAGCTGGAATACATCGGGGAATTCGCCTGCAGCAAACCTCAAGTTAAGCTGATTCAGATACTGGGAGTGCGGCAGATAGGTGATCTCCAGCTTCACACCGGCTTGTTCACTCATGTAATCCTCGTACATCGCGACCGTCTCTGGTACCTTCAGTGCTTGATCGGACAAGATCATCGTAATCGTGGGCAGCATAGGTCTTTCCACAGCATGATGATCCGGCGGCGCTTTATTAGAATCCGGCTCGCCGGTCGAGCATGCGGCGGCAATCAGGATCAGACCCGCGAAGAATATGCAGGCCATCTGTCTTCGTCCTCTTGGACCCATCCGTCCCATGAGAATCCCCCCTTACTAATGACTATACCGCTCAATGCCCAACGCAACAATATAGCTACATTGCAAAATCTATAGCTATATTGCGATTGTACAGCTATTAGGTGAGAAGCGTTGGAGTGTGTTTGTTATTTGGGTATAAAAAAACAGTAGCACTATGCTGAACTGTAACCCGAAAGATAGACACTTTTAAAAAAGTGCCCGTCTTTCGGGTTTTTATGTTTTAATGAACTTACTAAAATGAGCGAGGTATACTTACACCATGTCTAAACGTAAAAATTTCACAACAACGCAGATGAGAATACTTGAGTCTAATCCCAATGTCGTGCATGTATCGGAAAAGGCCATTACCTATACGCCTGAGTTTAAACTTTAAGCAATTAAGTTATACGAGAATGGCAGCACACCCCTGCAAATCTTCCTTGAAGCTGGATTTGACGTAGCTACCATTGGGAAGAAGAACCCAAAAACCTCATTAAACCGTTGGAGGAATTCGTATAGAACGTATGGAGAGGAGGGATTGTTAGTGGACCGAAGAGGCAGAGCAAGTACAGGCAGACCCTCCTCGAAGGAGCTGAGCACAGAAGAGAAACTTAAACGTGCTGAAGCTAAGATTAAGTTATTAGAAGTGGAGAACGAATTCTTAAAAAAGCTCGAGGCTTTAGAAAGGCGGGTGAAGAGCGATCACTAACACCTTCAGAGATCTTTGAGCTC
>JAEZQY010000040.1 GCA_023441055.1 Bacillota bacterium
CGGGATGCCGGGGCGGCCGCCGACCTTCACGAGGAACTTCCCGCGCCCCGGGGGCTCGGCCTCGCGGCCGGTCATCGGGTCCCAGGCGGGCGGGTCCTGCCAGCCGATGAGGAGTTCCTGCTCGGCCTGGGAGAACGGCACCGCGGCGGTCAGCTGGGGCATCTCGGCCGAGGGCAGGCCGCCGCAGATGACCATGCCCGAGCGCTCGACGAAGCCGCGCGCCTTCATGCGGTCCTCCTCGCTGGCCAGGGCCAGCAGGTCGCTCATCGTGTGCGAGATCATCGCCATGCCCACGCCGCGCTGACGGTTGAGGCGGGTGAGCGCGTCGACGCGATCGACCATGCCGCGCCCGGCGCGCAGCGCGCGCCACAGCTCGTCGAGGATCACGAAGTAGTGCCGGCGCGGTTCGAGGCCCGCGTCGGCCAGGGCGTTCGCGACGTTGACCGTGCCGAAGCCGGCGGACCAGCACGCGAGGAGCGTCGCGGCCTGTAGGTCCATCTCGGAGTCGTCGATCGCGGACACGTCGTAGACCACCGGCGCGTCCCGCCGCATCGGGTTCGTGGTGTGCCGTGCGAACGTCTCTCCGAGCCGCCCGCCACCGACGAGCCCGATGAGGGAGGCTTCCAGCGCCTCGGTGATCGCCTGGTAGCGCTCGTCGACGCCGCGGTCCAGCGCGACGGCGCGGACCTCCGGCGGGCCCTGCTGGATCACGCGCAGCAGGTCGCCCAGGACCGGCACGCCCTCGTGGTGCTCGTCGAGCCACTTCAGGGCCCGGTCGATGATCGTCTCCTCACGGTCGGTCGGCGGTGCCGCCCGCAGAATCGTCAGGAGCGCGGAGACCATCGTGTGCCGGCGGCCGTGGGCGTCCGCGAGCACCTGCGCCGCCTCCTTCTCGTAGCCGGCCTCGCGCAGCCGAGCCGCGGCGTCGGTCGCCTCGCCGGGGTCGAGGATGTTGAGGTAGCCGCGGCCGCGGCCCAGGGTGATGACCTGACCGCCGAGCGCCTCGATGAGGTCCACGTAGTCCGGCTTCAAGTCGCCCAGGACGAGCGGCATCACGCCGTAGCCGGCGAGGCCCGTGGCCATGCGCCGCACGATCGTCGACTTGCCCAGGCCGGGCTTGCCGAGCACGAACGCCGACGGGTTGCTGATGAGCTTGGCCCGCTGGAACCAGGAGATGGGGTCGCAGCACAGGGTCGCGCCGGTCGTGATGTGCCGGCCGAGCGGGACCCCGACCATCGGGGTCCCGGTCCCGATCGCGAACGGCCACAGCCCGCACACCTGCACGGTCGTGCCGCGCCACTCGTCGGCGGCCTGCACGTAGTTCGAGTAACCCCGCCCGCGGCCGATCCACCCGCGCATCGGCGGCCGCGACGGGGTGACCACTCGTCCCGCGGACCGCTCGGCGGCCGCCTTCGCGGCCTGCTTGCCCGACTTCCTGCTCACAGCTTCTCCCTCAGCTCGGCCGGGACCTTGATGTGCTTGGGCAGGACCAGGCCCAGCGGCAGCGCCGCGGCGAACGCCGAGTCCTGCGAGCCGTACACCGGGCGCACCCGCAGTCGCGCGGTCGCGGCCAGGTTGTCGACGGCAGCCTTGGCGTCGGGTGCCTTGTCGAGGTCGGCCACGGTGGCGGTGATGAGCATCCCGAACTGCACCAGGCCCGCCCCGGAGGCCTCCTCGCTCGCCGTGGCGGCCGCGGCGCGCACCGCCAGGGAGTCGCGGGCCGCCGGCTTGCTCGTCGACGTCATCCGGAACTCCGCGGCCCGCAGGTCCGCCTCGACGATCGCGGCCGCCTTGGCCGCGTCGAGCGGCCGGTACAGCAGCGTCACGCGCTTGCGCGCGATGTCCCGGTGCGGAGCGAGCAGCCGCGCCAGCACGCCGGACTGCACGGCTCCTCGGGGGGCCGACGTCATCGCCCAGGTGCACGAGTACGCCGAGTCGTGCCGGTAGCCGTCCCAGGAGGCCTGCGCGGCCGACGGGCCGACGTCGGGCCACGACAGCTCCGGCGTCTCGCCGGCGGCGCGCGCCTCGTCGATGAGGCTGGCCGCCGCGGGGTCGTACGCGATGCGGATGGCCTCGCACAGCTCCTGGGCCGACAGCGGGTGCGCCGCGCCCGCCCCGGTGGCCTGCAACGAGCCCGTCAGACCCGGCAGGCGGGCCGCGAGCTCGCGCGCCATCTCCTCGGCCGAGCGCTTGCGCCCGCCCGAGCGCTGCGCTGCGGTGAACGTGATGGCCACGAACGCCTTCACCGTCGAGGAGCCGGCCGGGTAGTGGTCAACGACCTCCCGGAGCATCGCCTGCGCGAACGCCGGCGCGTCCTCGTCGACGTTCATCGCGACCTCACGGCGCAGGCGCGTCCCGGAGTCCGGGGCCGTCTCGACGGTGACCGACGCCGCCTCGACGCCCGGCTCGTCCCCGAGGTTGGCCAGCCAGTGGCCCCAATCGGCCACCCACACGTCGATCTGCTCCTGGTCGACCAGAGCCGCCCCGTCCGGCTCGGTGCCGATCACCACGGCGAACGAGCCGGTCGCCGGCGTGTGCACGAGGGCGAACGGCCGGCCGTAGGAGTCGCGGTGCTCGGACAGGCGCGTCGGTGCAACGATCCCCGGCAGCTGGTACGTGCCCCACAGGGCGCGGCCCAGCGGCCCGGACCGGTACACGTTCGAGCCGCGCGAGCGCGCCGACCACCACGCCGCGCGGGCACCGCCGCGGCTCAGGGCGTTCTTGCCGTGTGAGTCCTTCGTCAGGACGGTCAGCATCACCAGGCCCAGCAC
>JAEZQY010000057.1 GCA_023441055.1 Bacillota bacterium
TTAATATATAAGACTTTATAAGTTTTCAACTTAAAGGTGCTTATATATCGACGATAAAACGGAAACGCCCTTGCTTACGAAGTAGTTTGCTACGCAAACTTGGAGGACGGCAGAGCCGTTTATCTGGCCTCCAGCTTTGTTGCAAAAATCAGGCGGAAGTTATACTCTAAGTAAGATTGTTCTAAAAAAAGACGGTCGTATTCGGTAGGTGGCGCAATGTCAACGTCATGATCAGTCTTTACAAAATAGGACATCTTGATCTAAGCTATATTGCAGAACCAGGAAGGAGCTTCGTGAATGGCAGAACAGCTTGACTTGTTTACCAAACCAATAGAACAGGCTTCTAACACAGCATATGACGTAGATGATATTCAGGTACTGGAGGGACTTGTTGCTGTCCGTAAGAGACCAGGGATGTATATCGGAAGCACCAGCGCATCCGGCCTGCACCATCTCGTATGGGAAATCGTGGATAATGCTGTGGATGAGCACTTAGCCAAGTTTTGCGATCAGATCTCGGTCACAATTCATAAGGATGGCTCAATCACCATATATGACAATGGACGAGGCATTCCAACCGGCTTACATAAGACGGGCATCCCGACACCGCAAGTGGTGTATACGATCTTGCATGCGGGAGGCAAGTTCGGCGGCAGCGGTTATAAGAAGTCCGGCGGCCTCCATGGCGTAGGCGCATCTGTGACTAACGCGCTCTCGGAGTGGCTTGAGGTGGAAATCTTTCGCGATGGTAAGATCCATAAGATGCGATTCGAATATTGGGTAGACGCGCAGGGCAAGGAGCATGTCGGGGAGCCCGTTACAGGCTTAGACGTGATGGGCAATACGAACCGGACAGGAACGAAGGTAACATTCAAACCGGATAAGCGCGTGTTTCCTAATTCCACTCATTTCAGCTATGATGTGCTCTTCGAGCGTCTGCAGGAAATCGCATTCCTGAATTCCGGGTTGAAAATCAATCTGAAGGACGAGCGGAGCGATCAATCCGAGACGTTCCAATATGATGGGGGAGCTAGTCAATATGTGAGCTTCCTGAATGAAGAGAAGACCGTGCTTAGCGATGTCGTTCATTTCTACGCTGAGAAGGAAGAGGTGGAGGTCGAAGTCGCATTCCAATACAACGATGGATATTCTGAGACGATTGTGTCCTTCGTAAACGCGATTCCAACTCGCGGCGGCGGAACGCATGAGACGGGCTTCAAGTCCGCCTACACGCGAATCATGAATGAATATGCGCGTAAGAGCGGACTGCTGAAGGAGAAGGACAAAAATCTCGAGGGCTCGGATTTGCGTGAAGGCATGATGACTGTCATTAACGTGAAGATGGGTGAAGTGGAATTCGTCGGACAGACGAAGGACCAGCTCGGCAGCGCAATTGCGCGAACGATTGTCGACTCCGTTGTGATGGAGAAGCTTGCTGTCTATCTCGAAGAGAATCCGCAAACCGCGCAATCGCTGGTGAAGAAGGCGATTCAAGCGTCCAAGGCGCGTGAGGCTGCTCGTAAGGCGCGCGAGGAGGTGCGAAGCGGTAAGAAGGGCAAGAGCCAATCGCTCAGCCTGGGTGGAAAGCTCACACCTGCGCAATCCAAGGATTATACGAAGAATGAGCTCTTCATCGTGGAAGGAGATTCCGCGGGCGGCTCGGCCAAGCAAGGACGTGACTCCAAGCATCAGGCCATCCTGCCGCTGAAGGGCAAGCCGATGAACCCCGAGAAGGCGAAGCTAGCCGATATTATGAAGAATGACGAGTACAAGGCGTTGATCTATGCGATTGGGGCGGGGGTAGGCGCTGAATTCGAATTAGATGAGAGCAATTATAACAAGATCATTATTATGACAGACGCGGACTTGGATGGCGCGCATATTCAGGTGCTATTGCTTACCTTTTTCTATCGCTATATGAAGCCATTGATCGATGCAGGCATGGTATATATCGCTAGACCGCCTCTCTTCAAGGTGTCTAAGAAGTCTGGCAAGAAGGATCAGATGCGTTACGTATACACGGAAGAAGAGATGGATCAGGCTGTGAAGGAATTCGGAGGCAAGAATATTGAGATCCAGCGCTATAAGGGACTAGGAGAGATGAACCCGGAGCAATTGTGGGAGACTACGATGGATCCACAGAGTCGCTTGATGTATCAGGTGAGGATCGAGGATGCCGCCAAGGCTGAGCGCCGTGTTACTACGCTGATGGGCGATAAGGTCGACCCTCGCAAGAGATGGCTGGTAGAGAATGTGGATTTCACTGAAATCGATGAGTAGGAGGAATCATAAGCATGAATGAATTCGAGAAATTCGCGCCGGCATTCCTCGAGGATGTCGTCGGGGATCGGTTCGGTAGATACTCCAAATATATCATTCAAGATCGCGCGATACCGGATGTTCGTGATGGGCTCAAGCCTGTGCAGCGGCGTATTCTCTATGCGATGTACGATGCGGGCAATACTGGGGACAAGCCGTATCGCAAGTCTGCCAAGACAGTCGGAGACGTTATGGGGAACTATCATCCGCATGGGGACTCTTCGATTTATGAAGGTATGGTTCGCATGGCGCAGCCATGGAAGATGGGGCATACGTTGATCGACGGGCATGGCAACTGGGGCTCACAGGATGATGATCCCGCAGCGGCTATGCGGTATACCGAAGCGCGATTGTCCAAGATTGCGGAGCTGCTGCTCACCGATATCGAGAAGCGAACGGTGCCCTTCAAGGATAATTTCGATAATACTGTGAAGGAGCCGGTCGTTCTGCCGGCACGTTATCCAAACCTGCTCGTGAATGGTGTCAGCGGTATCTCATCCGGCTTCGCCACTGAAATTCCTACGCATAACCTAGGCGAAGTGATCGACGCCTGTCTCGCGCTTATCGATCAACCAACACTGGAGCTGACTGAGCTCATGAAGATTGTACGCGGACCTGACTTCCCGACAGGCGGGATTATTATGGGGGAGGATGGTATCCGCGAAGCTTATGCGACCGGCAGGGGCAAGATCTTCCACCGATCCAGAACCGCGATTGAGGATCTCAAGGGCGGCAAGCAACAAATTGTCATCACCGAAATTCCGTATCAAGTCGTGAAGTCACGGCTGGTGCTTGCTTTGGAGAATCTGCGTCTGGAGAAGAAAGTAGAGGGGATTAGCGAAGTACGGGACGAGAGTGGTCGCAATGGCTTGCGCATTGTCGTCGAGCTGCGGAAAGATGCAGATGCGCAAGGCATACTGAATTATATGCTCAAGAAGACCGATCTGCAGGTTGCTTATAATTTCAATATGGTAGCCATTGTGAATAAGGCGCCGAGACAGCTTGGGATTCGAGAGATCCTGCATGCCTATATCGCCCATCAGAAGGAGGTCGTCACGCATCGCACGCGTTATGATCTTGAGAAGGCAGAGGATCGGGCGCATGTTGTGGAGGGCCTCATCAAGGCGTTGAACATTCTCGATGAAGTGATTGCTTGTATCAAAGCCTCCAAGAACCGCCAGGATGCTCAGAATAATCTAGTTGCCCAGTTCCAATTCACCGAGCGTCAGGCAGATGCCATTCTGGTTTTACAACTGTATCGACTGACCAATCTGGAGATCACCACCCTGGCCAAGGAGATGGATGAGCTGCGCAAGCAGATTCAATATCTGCGGGGCATTCTGAGCAATGAGACGAAGCTGATGGATGTCATTAAGTCGGAGCTGCGGGATGTTCGCAAGACCTATGCCATTCCCAGACGTTCTGAGATTCAGGGTGAGGTCGAGGAGATCAAGGTGAATCTGGAGGTGCTGGTAGCAGCCGAGGATGTGTATGTGACATTCTCTGGAGAAGGCTATATCAAGCGGACAAGCAAGCTGAGCTTTACTCGCTCGGGTGGAGAATTAGAATCGACCGGGCTTAAGGAAGGCGATTATCTGCACAGCCTGTTCGAGGTCAATACACTGGATAGCTTGCTCCTGTTCTCGAGGAAGGGGAACTTCTACTCACTCCCTGTGCATCAGATTCCTGAGTCGAAGTGGAAGGACAATGGAACAGCTGTCGTGAATGTGATTCCACTGCCCAAGGATGATCGAATCGTCAGCATTATTCCGATCAAGGATTTCAATGACAGCAGCAAGTCCATGCTCTTCATATCCAAGCGTGGTCAGGTGAAGCGAACAGAGCTTAAGGAATATATAACTACACGTTCTACTGCAATAGTGGCAGTCAAGCTTGCCGAGGGCGATGAAGTGCTCGATGTTCGTCTAAGCGAGGGCGTGAATGAACTGCTGCTGGTAAGCAAGAATGGACTGAGCATTCGCTTCCGTGAGGAGGCTGTGAATCCGATGGGACGCGTTGCTGCTGGAGTGAGAGGAATCGCGCTGCGCGATGAGGATGAACTGATTGCCGCGCTTGAGGTACAGGGGGATGAAGGGGAGGTCATTACGATCTCCGATCTCGGTTACGGCAAGCGATCGCTGCTCTATGATTACCCGATTCAGGGCAGGGGCGGCAAGGGGGTACAGACGTTTGAATTCAAGGAAGGCAAGCGAGTGAAGCCGAATGGCAGTATGCTGATCGGGGCATTCTACGTTCGGGATCGCTATGAGCTAAGATTTATATTCGAGCAACAAGATGCGATAGCTGTATCCACCGAGAGCTTCCCGATTGACGACCGCAAGTCGCATGGTAAGCTGATCGCCAGCTTCGAAAAGACGGACCGTATTATTGATATCATACCGATCACCACCAATGAATAAAGCGTGAACATGCAGCAACACCAGCCGACAGCGTTCGAGCGGTGTTGCTGCTTTATGTCGTAAACTATTAAATCTATTAAACTTCCAAATCAATAAGCGGAATGCTATACTTGATTACAGATTAATCAGACGTGAGGAGGGTCACCGCATTGTATGCCGACGATTTCGCGAAGCTGTGGTATAAAGTGTCAATGGACCTGCGACTGCATATGGACGCACAATTGGCACCTGGATTAACAGAGAGTCAATTGAATGTCCTGGAGTTTATTATGAATCATGACCAAGTGAAGCCATCGGATCTGATTGCGTACGTAGCCACTACACCCGCGGCCATCACGACGCTGATGGACAGAATGGAAAAGAACGGCCTGATCATTCGCGAGCGCGATACATCAGACCGTCGGATTGTATGGTTGAAGCTGACAGCTAAAGGTCTAGAGGAAGGCGAGCGCGGGATTGCGGTGCGTCGTCAATTCCTCGAGACGTATCTTGGCAGAATATCCGCGCATAACCAACAGCTGTTGATTTATCTATTAGGCAAGGTGTCCAGCTGAGCAGGTACATGCATGGCTTCCAGTGACGAAAGCGCGGTCTGATAATAGCTATCCAGTGTGTCATAGCTCTTGCCTGACCATAGCTCTATGCTGCGCTCCGCCAGGATGGTGTCCAGCATGAGTACCCGATAGGCTTGCTTGCCATGCTGAGGACCCTTGTCAACATAGGTTGGTATGGCTCTTACCTCTGTGAAGCTGATCGACTCATCGGGGAAGCTCTTCCGTATATCGACCTCGAAGATGACACCAATTTCAGTCGGATGGTTGTTGTTGCGCGAACGATCCTGGTTGGAGATGAAGTTGCCCATGGAGTAGATCACGATCCCCTTCCTCGTGCCGCCATCCTCAGACTCAACATCGATCACTTCGTAGGGCTGCAGCACATGCGGATGACTGCCTAATATGAGATCCGCGCCGGCGCTTACTAGGCTGCGTACCAGACGTTGCTGCTCAGCTGTCGGTTTGGATTGGTATTCATTACCGAAGTGTAAGGCGACTGTGATGAGATCAGGCTGCAGCTCCTTGGCGCGTTCTATATCATGGAGAATGCGTTCTTCGTCAATTAGATTAACTAGATAATCCTTCCCCTCTGGAATGGGTATACCATTCGTGCCGTACGTGTAGGCCAGAATCGCCATAGAGATGTCCTGATGGGTGACGACATGTATGTGCTCCGCTTCCTCTGGCGATGCCGCGGTGCCTATAGCCAGCAAGCCGCGATCCTGCAGATGCTCCAGTGTGCGGATGACCCCTCTCTCCCTGCGATCGAGCGAATGATTATTCGATGTTGTCAGTATAGAGAAGCCTGCTTTCTTGATTGCGTCAGCTAGTTCAGGCGGAGCATTGAACTCCGGATACCCGGTATACCCTCTGGGGTCCTCATCCACGAGCGTTGTCTCCAAATTACCGATTACCCAATCCCCTGCGGATAACCGATCACTAACCTCCGAGAAGAAGGAATCAAAATTATAGCTGCGATCTTCGGCATTGAAGCCGGAATTAATCTGCGGAAGATGCATCATGATGTCGCCTACCGCTGTGAGTGTTGCTTCCGTGTAATACGGTTCAGGCTCTTGTATAGGCTCGGTCGGTTCAACTGGTTCAGGTTCAGCCGGGTGGAGCATCTCCTGTTCGTCCATTCCCTCTGATTGTACGTCGTTCAGTTTGGACGAATGTTCGTCCATTCTCGTCTCATCCTCGTCAAGCTGACAGCCGCTGATCATGAAGAACACGAGAAGGATGCTGATGACGGAGAGGAAGATGGCTTTGCGGCGTAAGGTCATTGGATTATGCCTCCCATCGACCGGAAGAGCCGGCTGGCAGAATGAGCCCCGTCGATGTGACCGGCAAACCGACATCTCCTGAAGTGATCTGTCCGCCATGGCGCGGCTTCACCGTCATGGCGAGCATATTCGCCAATACGGTGGCGGATAACCCTGTCGTGTATGAGTTAATGAGCAGGAATAGCGGCTGCGGGGACAGGATCGCCATGCAGGAGTCCAGAAATGGATATAGATTCGTCTCCAGCTTCCACATCTCTCCACCCGGGCCACGTCCATAGGACGGAGGATCCATGATGATGGCGTCGTACGTGTTGCCCCGGCGCTGCTCGCGTTGCACGAATTTGAATACATCATCTGTGATGTAGCGGATTGGCCGATTCTTCAGCCCGGACAGCTCCGCGTTCTCCTTGGCCCATTGAACCATACCTTTGGCTGCGTCCACATGACAAACCTCAGCTCCGGCCGCAGCGGCGGCGACAGACGCGCCGCCTGTGTAAGCGAACAGGTTGAGTACCTTGATTGGCCTGCCGGCATTAGCGATCTTGTCCATCATCCAGGCCCAATTAACTGCTTGCTCAGGGAAAAGCCCGGTATGTTTGAAGTTGGTAGGGTGCACCGTGAAGGATAAGTCGCGGTACCGAATGTTCCAGCGATCCGGCAGCTTGCGATTGAATTCCCATTGACCGCCGCCAGAGGAGCTGCGGTAATACCTTGCATCCGCTTGCTTCCATTGCCGCTCGTTCACAATCGGCCAGATCACCTGGGGATCCGGTCTACGCAGAATGACCTCCCCCCAGCGCTCGAGCTTCTCTCCATCGCCTGTGTCTAAGCATTCATAATCCTGCCAATCTTGCGCGATAAACATGAACTAGTCATCCTTCCAATCTATAATGTAGCCGCCGCTTTATTAAATTGCATTGACAAGTGTTTATTTTACCACAACTTAAGGGAAATAATAACGAGTAAAAACGAGAGGACAGTGAACGGATTGCGAGAGCTGCTGCTCATAGATGAAGAACATCCCATGGTGAATCGGCTTGTAAACGGATTGATGCTCGATTCGATTCATGTAGAACAAGTGAGCACAGGGCGGGAGGGACTGTCACAAGTCGACAAGCAACCGTGGCGGCTCGTTATAGCAGGGGCTAATCTGAGTGACATGACTGCTGAGAACCTGCTTATACTGCTCCGAGAATTCAAACTCCAATACCCGATTATGATCTTAACCGATAAGAAAGTAACGTGGCGCAGTGTGCGTCTGTTCCGTCTGGGGGCTAATGAGGTCATTAGCAGAACAGAGCCGATTGAGGAAATTATGGCGCGCATATGGAATTTATTCGGTCTTCAGCGATTGCAGGTAGATGATGGCCATACACCTATTCGGGTTGACGATATTCGGATCGATCCTTCCTCAAGGACGGTTTATGTCGAGGGCGATAAGATTATGCTGACTGCTACCGAGTTTGATCTGCTTTACTACCTAGCGCGGAATGAAGGCAAGGTATTGCCCAGAGAACAGATACTGGCTAATGTGTGGGGGTATGAATTTGCAGGTGATTCCAATCTGGTGGATGTGTACATTCGATATCTGCGATTGAAGATTGATAACAAGTATAAGAAGAAGCTGATCCGAACGATCAGAGGCAGCGGCTATATGTTCGAGGTGGATATACAGAAGAGTGGATCTTCCAATTAGAAGATCCACCAGGGTTTTGCATGCTTACATCACGCGTCGCGCAGTCTTGTACTTGCTGCTCCAGTAGCTGGAGTTTAGGTTGGAGTAAGTGACGCCGACACCTTTCTTGAAGGTGTGCAGAATTTTTCCATTCCCTGCATAGATCGCAACATGATCGATGCCCGCGCGCTTTGATGTTGTATCGAAGAATACCAAATCGCCCTTCTTCAAATTCCTTTTGGAGATAAAATAGCCCTTCTTCGCCTGAGCCTTCGAGGTGCGTGGCAGTGTGATTCCATTCATGCTGTATACACGCTTGGTGAACGATGAACAGTCGAAGTAGCGGGTTGTGCTCGTAGATGCTCCGAATTTATAAGGGCGGCCTAGATATCGCTTACCATCTGCGATGATTGCGTTCGCCTTGGAAGCGGAATAGGCGGCTTCTACTTTTTGCGGCGCAATTGCTTCAATGCCTGTGAACAGCAGTGATACGCCCAGTGTAGCTGTGAGCAGCGCGCGTCCAATCTTCCTAATCTTCAGCTTGTCGACAATTCCAACAGCTTGTCCAGTATTCGGCGATAAATGATTCATGATGTCCTCCTTGCAAGTTTGTTAATCACTTGTACTAGCAGATGCGGTACCGCAAGACATCAACCAGTATAACAGAGCAAAGAGTAACAGAATTTACCGGGAATGCTTTCACGCCTTGATCTATTACGATTTAGAGCATTTTATTAAAAAAAGATGAGAAATCTCTTATACAAAAACATTGACAAGCACAAAATCGCAGTAAACTATAAAATATATATAGACACATTATGTATCACTTGTATTATAATAAATAATGATAACGCAATTATTGGAGATATTAAGGAGGATCATGAATGACTGAACCGCAATTGGATGGGAACAAGCCGAAGTCTTCAACTGGCTTGGATGAGAATCTAGCAGGACTGTTATGCTACCTCGCTGGATTCATTACCGGAATCATTTTCTTGATTCTGGAGAAGAACAATAAAACTGTAAGGTTCCACGCGATGCAGTCCATCATTGTCTTCGGCGGTCTATTCATACTGAATATTGTACTGGGCTGGGTGCCGATTATCGGGTTCCTTGCTGGATTACTCATTCCGATCTTAACGCTTGTGCTATGGATTGTTCTGATGGTTAAAGCTTATCAGGGTCAGAAGTTTAAATTACCTGTAGTTGGCGATATCGCTGAGAAGCAGGTTGATCAGATGAAGATCTAGCTTAAGTAGGCCCGCATGACGATGCGGGTCTTATAATTGAAACATGAACAAGAAGACAGTACAGTTGCACATCGCGCACTGTACTGCCTTCTCGTTCATGCGAGTATGAATTGGCGATCGTCAGCGAGCTGAAACCAGCTATGCTTCGTGGCTGAACTGCCACTGAATGCCGAACTTATCGGTCACACTTCCATAGCACTTCGACCAAGGGGTTTCCATCAGGTCCATTATGACATTGCCGTCCAGCTTCAGCTTCTGAAAGGCGCTGCGAATAGCGGTTTCATCGTCGCTAACGTAGGCTAGTGTGATATTATTGCCTTGCTGGTACGGTTGACCTGGGAAGTTGTCCGAGAACATCAAGCGACTGCCAGCGATGATCAGCTGCGTGTGCATGATTAAATGCTCAGCTCCTGGCGGCAGCTCACCTGGTGCATGTGTGGTGCCGAAGGTCATAAAGTTCGGCTCCTCCGTTTCGAATACTTCCGCATAGTATTTCGCAACTTCACGGGTATTGCCATCGAATATCAAGTAAGCATTCAGAGACATAGTAATCACTCCTTAGTCAATTTTGGTGTGGACAACCCAATCGTAACCTATTTTTATTCGGAAATAAATGTCCCGTACGCATAACGTTAGATTATTGTGTATGAATGTAAGGAAAGAAGTGTATGAACTTGACGATCGTAACAGCTGTCATGCCATTATTCACCCATTTTACTCCAATCCTATATTTTGTATACATGATGATGGATGTGTTACTGCGTAATCGCAGGAGCATCGAGCATCGACTGGCGTTCGGAATTATTGCATGCTGTATGCTGATGTTCATCGAGGAATTCATACGCCATTACTTGCCGATCTCATACAGTCCGCTGATCACAGCGGCATGGTTCAGCACGGCTGGAATTACGATTACAGGCTTCGGTCTGCATCTGTTCATTAGGCTCGCGCGGTTACACTATCGGATGCCCAGATATTTGTTCCCCTATCTCTGTTATCTGCCAACCGTAATCGTCCTACTGAATCTCTTCTTCAACGATCAGATGGTGTCCGGCGGCGCCTTCCAGGAGATAGGCATATGGAAGCAGCCCGTCTATAACACCGCGTACTATGCGGCTATGATCGGCAGCAATGTGTTCAACATCCTGTACATAACGATTCTTCTATATGGCAAGAAGCATGCGGATACAGATGAGTTGAAGGATATTTATAACCTGCTGATGCTGGGTGTGTTGTCCACACTGGCGTTCAATATGGGGGTTGGATTAATTGACTTCCAAGGCTATCTGCCGCCTTATCCCTATATCTACGGCACGATTGTCTGGTGTATACTGCTGCGGCATACGATGTTGAAGTATGATTTCCTCAATCATACGGATAAGCGCTATGAGAAGCTGTTTAATCTAAACCCGGCAGCTATTCTGCTGATTGATGTTCATGGTCAGGTGAAGGAAGCTAACCCTAGCGCCAAGCAATTATTCCGTAATTCATATCTGGAGCACACGAACATTTATGCTGAACTTGATGAGTCATTGATGATGCGTATTAACGACCGTGAGGAAATTCGCAATTGTGAGATGTCCATTATCAGAGGGGATCAGAAAATGGATGTCGTCGTTGACGGTGATTTCGTTATGGTGGAGAATGAGCCGCATATGATCTTGATTGTAAGAGATGTAACCACAGAGAAGATGAACCAGCGTGAGATTACGTTCCTGGCCTATCATGACGCGTTGACTCGTCTGCCCAATCGCAGGAGCTTCCTGGAGAAGCTGGACATGGCGATTCAGGAGGCTCGCGAGCGGCGGCAGAAGCTGGCTGTCATCTTGTTCGACGTGGACTACTTCAAGGGAATTAACGACAAATTCGGACACTTCACAGGCGACCAAGCCCTGCTGCTCCTCGCTGATCAGCTTCGCAGCGTCATTCAGCCAGGCAGTGGTATGGCGGCCAGATTGGGCGGAGATGAATTTATCTTCTATCTTCATCCAGTCGCTTCGATATCGCATGTTGAAGCGGTTATCAGAAAGCTTCAGGATGCGCTGGAGGAAGCAACGATGCTGGTCGGAGAAGATCGGCTGTCCGTACGCATCAGTCTGGGAGCCAGCATCTATCCTGACAATGGTACAGACGCGGATACCTTGCTCAGCAATGCCGATAAGGCACTGTATTATGTGAAGCGCAATGGGCGAAACCATTATGTCTTCCTGTCGCAGGTTGAACATAACATTGAGGACAGCAGCGCTTTGTAGCGTGGTTCGGTACCGGATACAGATGTGAGCAGGACAGAGGTCGGGAAGCACTGGTGGGATCGCTGTATGCATCTCTCCGTCCACCGCGCTTGGCTGCCGAATACAGTATGTACAAGATTGGAGAACTGGTATGAAGCGTGTCAGCTTGTTAGCGGGCATTGGTATCATGTTGGTGGTTATCATTGCTATTCAGTTTATTAAACAGCCTGCTGAGTTGCAGCAGGTGCAGGATGGACCAGATATAGAGTCAGGTGTGCAAGATATAGCAGTGCAGGATGGGCCGGATGTACAAGAGGGGCAAGCGGGGTCAGAGGTATATGAAGAGCATTCTGAATCAGTCTTACATGAGGAAGTACCAGGTGATCATGCTGAGCCTGCCCCTCAATTAGCCGCGCAGGGCGATCTAACGGGGGATGGGGAGCCAGAATCCGTATGGGTCGAATATGTAGCCGGTGCGCATACGACGCTCAGCACATTCAAGATCACCGATCAGAATGGCGATAGGCTGGGTGAGGCGATTGAGATGCCGAATGCAGAACGAGTTGATATTATTGATCGCAAGCTATCTATTACTGGCGGCATAATCGGCTCTGCAGGTGCCGGCCCCTGGCAGAGAGCCTATACGGACAGCTATACAGTGGATGGTGAGCTGATTAAACGTGTCGATCGTGTATTCGCCGAATCTCCAACCGCTTATCATCACTTGTTAGATGGCTTGTGGGCAGAGGCACATGGACAAGTCGAGCGTGCCTTGCAGTCTTATCTGGACGCTGCCTCACACTATGAAGATTCCTATGAAGCCTATGCATTCGAATATAATGGCGAGTGGGTAGAGGGTGGCGAGCAGCCGGAGTGGGAAGCTGACTTCGAACTTGTCATTCAGCAGTTCGCGGAGATGAGACGTCGATTACTGCAGGAGTTGATTGGGCATAGCACAGCAGTTACAGCAAATATAGCAGCTACAACAGAAACTATAGCGGCAGCGTGCTCTGTTGCCAAGCAGGACTCCGGCTATGGGGACGATTGGCTCCCATACCTGAATGCGCCTGCTGGTTACATGAATTATAAGTGGACGTCCGATACGATATGTCATGGGATTGACCAGTTAGAGCTATAGATGCATTACATTCATCATATTCGTACCATAGCACCTGTTAAACAACAATATACTAAAAAATTTCATCATATTCGTACCACAGCACCTGTTAAAGCAACAATATACTAAAAAAGTTCATTATATTCGTACCATAGCACCTGTAAAGCAGAAATATACTAAAAAATTTCATCATATTCGTACCATAGCACCTGTTAAAGCAACAATATACTAAAAAATTTCATCATATTCGTACCACAGCAACAGTCAAAGCAGAAATATACTAAAAAATTTCATCATATTCACACCAAGCACCAGTCAAAGCAGAGAAAAGGCCGCCGATTGCTCAAACTGAGCGAATTGGCGGCTATTTATAATAGGGTGTAAGTTTGTTCTTACTTGTGCTTCAGCAGCGTCTCCCAGATGGCGGAGTATTCATGACCCATGCGCCAAGCAGCGACACCTGCAAGATCATACTTCTTGGCAATGTCTAACCGAGCTGCAATCGTGCTGTCATCCTCTAGCCAGAATACGCGTGTGAAGCCATCCTCCTCATAGGTGATCTTATACTGCTTGAATGCTTCATCCCAAACCTTGGTATGCTTCTTGGTTGCCAGCAGCTCAGGGATATTGCGCATCACCAGCGCGCGGTTCCCCACGAGCTTGCCCTGTGCGTCCAGCTTCCAATCCCGTACATAGAAGGGGATGCCCAGAATCAGCTTGTCGCGCGGAATGCCGTATGATAAGAATTCGACAACGCCTTCCTCGGTCCATTGCAGACCGGCAACAGAGCCCGGCTCTGTGCTGCCGGAATAATACTGATCGTAAGTCATCGTGATGATGTAGTCGACGATGTTCGCCAGCTTCTCATGATCGAACGCGGTGAGATGATTCCATCTTACGCTGCCGCGCGGCAGGTCGATGGATACCGTCAGCTGCTTGGCATGAGCTGCATCCGTCAGGTTGCGGACGAACGTTGTGAATGCGTCACGATCCTTGCCGGACAGCGATTCGAAGTCTAGATTGATCCCCTTGACGCCCAGTTTGGCACTCTTGTCGACAAGCGCAGTAATAAACTTGGTCTGCGCCTTCGTATTACTTAGGAATGAGCTGGTTAGTGTGGAATCAAATTGATTATGTACGAGCGGGTGCACCTCATACTTCTGCGACTTGAGCCAATCAACGGTCGCTTGGTCAGAGGTGTCCTTGAGCGTACCGTCCGCACTCTGGAGCTCGAACCAGGTTGGCGAGACGACATCTAGTCCCATCGTACCGGACACATGGCCGCGAATCGTGGTCGGATTAGAGGAGCCATTCCAGGACCAGAATTGAAGCGTACGCTTATTGTCCCACAGCACCTCGTTATGCAAGGTAATGACCGATGCGTTGCTGTACCCTGTTGCATAGGCGACCGCATCCGTGATGGACTTGAACTCGTTAATCAGCTTATCGTTCTGAAACACTTGATAATAAGGATAATTGCTCCAGATCGTTCGATTCTTCCATGTGATCGTGGCATGAGCCCATTTCTTCGCGTAGGCGATAGCATCATTCAGGTTTGTATAGCCTTGCAGCGCCTTATTGTTCTGTAAGACCACATACGGGCGTGTATTGCTGTACACTTCCTTCTTGGTGAGCGTGTTCACGATAATGGCATTATCGATGTCACGCGCCTTGGCAACTGCATCCTCTAGATAAGCGAACTTCCACTCCTCTAGCGTGATGCCGTCCACGTGAATTTGATAGACCGGATTGCCGGCGCGCAGCGTCTCCTTACGCTCAGCTGTCAGGTTGTCCCAAACCCATTCATTGGTGGACAGGTCGATCACATGAACGTTCGCCCACTTCTTGGCTTCCTTCTGCGCGGACGCCAGATCTGGGAAGATCCATTCCGGCAGCGAGATATCGCCTTGCTGCAGCTTGAATTGCGAGAGGCTCGTGGCGTAGCTGCTCCATACCCAGCCGTCGCTGTTCAGATCACGAATACTGCTATTGGCGTATTGTTTAGCCACCTTCTCCGCTTCAGCCAATGTTGCGAACTGCCATTCAGGTAAGCTGACATCATATTGATAGACACGGTACTTCGGTAGATTGTCCCACACCCAAGCGCGATTGGAAATTTGTTCAATGTGGCTGTTCCTGAGCTTCTTCCCATCGGCAATAGCCTGGTTCAGTGAGGTGTACTCCTTCATAATGCGGTTCTCTTCGAATAATCTGTACTTGGTAGTCAGATCAGCGGCGCTGGCTGCTTCCGGCATAATGAATGTGAGCAATAATACGCCGGCTAGCAGGAAGGCCATGATGCGTTTCGACAAATTAATCTCTCCTTCTCCCAAATCATCTATGAATCTACTAAATGTATAGACGAGAAAAAAGAAGATTGGTTGCGATGGAAAAAAAGCACATGTCGAGAACTATGCTATAATCAGAATCAATCGAACTAGCGCCAGCAATGGTAGAGGAGGCTGTCATGCCGTATTATCCGAATGCTTATATCGCTTATCTGAAGGAGTTTCATCATACAAGGGATTACTTCGAGTGCCACGAGCTGCTGGAGGAATACTGGAAGGAGCACCCGGACAGCCCGCATCGTACGACCTGGGTCGGGCTGATTCAAGTCGCGGTAGGCTCCTATCATCATCGAAGAGGGAATATACTCGGCGCCATCAAGATGCTGTCCAGCGCTGTGAAACAGCTGCGAGCTGAGGATCTGACGCTGCTCGGTATCGATGCCGAGCGGTTCATGATGCTGCTTGATTCGCGCATCGTACAGCTGCGGCAACAACCGGATCAACCGTTCATCGATCTGAACATACCGGTCCAAGATGAGCAGCTTCGTCCCTATGCAAAGCCGATTCCAGGCTATGCACCTGATGCCTATCTGATCGATAAGCATACATTAAGAGACCGCTCGGATGTTATTGCGGCCCGCGCAGAACAACTCGCGCTCAGGCATTCGGCCAAATCGTAATCGGCCGACTGCGCATAGCTGGTATCGTCAGGGAACATACTAAGCAGACCATTGTATAGAAGAGAGAGGTCTGTCTAATGAGCCTGCCGCAATATCCAGAATCGTATTGGCTGCATGCTGCAGCTACCCCTAAATTCGATAAGCTAGAGGAAGATATCACCGTCGACGTCGCGATTGTCGGCGGCGGGATCAGCGGGATTACCACCGCTTATCTGCTGACAAAGCGCGGACTGAAGGTCGTGTTAGTCGAAGCGGGAACCTTGCTAACAGGGACAACTGGACATACAACAGCGAAGATTACTGCCCAGCATGATCTCATCTATGACGAATACATCTCACACTTCGGTAAGGAGCAAGCCAGACTGTATTACGAAGCGAATGATGAAGCGCTGCAATTCATCAGGCGACAGGTGCGGGAACTGGGCATAGATTGCAATCTGATCGATCAAGACGCGTATGTGTATACGACCTCGACTGATCAGCTCGCCAAGCTGGCTGCCGAATTCGCCGCTTATGAGGCACTCGGCATACCAAGCGCCTATGTCGAGCAGACACCGCTGCCGCTATCTGTGAAGGGTGCTGTCGTCATGAAGGAACAGGCGCAATTTCATCCGGTTTCTTACCTCACACGAATGGTACAAGCGGTCATAGAGCAGGGCGGGCGAATCTTCGAGAATACCGCTGCGATCAGTGCGGATCACGGACAGCCGTGTACGGTTACCGTGGAAGGCGGACATACGATCAGCTGCGATTACATCGCGACGTGCTCCCATTATCCCTTCTATGAAGGGATGGGGTTTTATTTTGCAAGAATGCATCCTGAACGCTCTTATGCACTGGCTGTACAGACCAATACCCCCTATCCCGGAGGCATGTATGTGAACGCGGAGGATCCGAAGCGGTCACTGCGATCTATCTCCGCTGGGGACGAGACCTGGGTGCTGCTCGGAGGAGAGAGCCATAAGACCGGGCAAGGCATCTGCACGGTAGATCATTATGAAGCATTGCGGGTATTCGGTGAAGACCTATTCGGCATCTCGAAGATTCATTATCGTTGGTCGGCGCAGGATTATATTACACTCGACAAGCTTCCGTTCATCGGGCGTACGACCGCGGGCAAGCCGAATATTCTAGTGGCCACCGGATTCAAAAAGTGGGGCATGACGACTGGAACCGCAGCTGCCATCTTGATCGATAAGCTGATCGCAGGTGAGCAGAGTCCCTATGAGGCGTTGTTCGGACCAACCAGATTTCCCGCGGATCCTAGCTGGAAGTCGGCGATCACAGAGAATGCGAATGTGGCGAAGCATCTGATCGCAGGCAAGCTCGAGATGGTGAATCGCAAGCCGGAGGATCTGGGGATTGACGAGGGTGGAGTTGTCACGATCAATGGCAAGCGGGCCGGTGCTTATCGTGATGAGGATAATAAGCTGTATATGCTGGATACGACCTGTACGCATATGGGCTGCGAGGTCGAGTGGAATACGGGAGAGCGCACATGGGATTGCCCTTGCCATGGCTCCCGCTTCTCCTTCGAGGGTGAAGTACTGGAGGGACCGGCCAAGAAGCCGTTGAAGCGCATAGAGGATCATGGCGAATAGCTCAGTAGATAGAATAGAGACAGCTCAATCCATGATTGAGCTGTCTCTATTCGAATTAGTGCTCGTATCCGTTAATGATTAGATCTAGCTTGCCGGTTACCGGATCAATGATGAGGCCATGAACAGGGGTGTCCTTAGGCAGCAATGGATGGTTGCGAATGATTGATACGCTCTTCTCCATCCCTTCCTTGACACTGTCGAACCCGGTTAGCCAGCGAGACAGCTGAATGCCCGAATGCTGCAACGTATCAACCATATGAGGCGGAACGCCGCGCGCGCTCATCTTCGCGATGATCGCGTCCGAATCCAGCGCGGTCATGCCGCAATCATAGTGCCCGACTACGAATACTTCATCGGCTCCTAGCTCATACAGCGCTACAATAATGCTGCGCATGATGTTGCCGAACGGCTGCGTAAGGATCGCGCCGGCGTTATGCAGAATCTTCGCGTCGCCATTCTTCAGGTTCATCGCCTTCGGGAGCAGCTCCACCAGCCTCGCGTCCATACAGGATAGGATGACCATACGCTTGTTCGGGTAGCGGGTCGTGACGAACTCCTCATACTTGCGGCTTTCGACGAAAGCTTCATTATAATTCAGAATCTGGGTCAAGTTATTCTCCAAGTGTTACCCCTCCAACTCGGTCGATGATTCGCATTGACGGATTATAAATTTGATTATTACTCTTGAGTGAGAAGCTCCGGTCTGCCTCCCGATAGTCCAGCTTGATCTGTTCCTCGAAGAATACTTCCTGCCTAGCCTCATAGATGACGCTCACAGGCCCGTCGTGGGCAATCTTGTCATTCGGGCCTACCGCATCCACCTGCCAGAGCTGTACGACACCACTGACTGCGCATCCGCAGCCATCCGTGTCATAGACGACCTTGAGCTTCGCATTGGCTGCGGTAAGCCTCTCGGACAGCGCGCGCTGGGCAGCATCTGATATAACGATTTGCATAGGTTTCATCTCCTTCTATATATGTTAAGTTTATCACTATATATAGGAGAGCGACAAGTTGAATCCGAGCGGCTTGATCGGGTATGATCGTGACAGAGATGAATGATGAGGAAGAGGTGAACCGTTGTGGAGCAGACCCTGCAAGCTATGCATACCCTAATCCGTAAAATAAAGCATTATGAAGAGGCAGTTTCCGTCCTTCAATGGGATATGCGAACAGGTGCCCCGCGTAAGGGGCTCGAAGCGCGTTCCGCTGCTGTTGGGGCGTTGGCAGCTGAGATGTTCAAGCTAGCCGTATCACCAGAGATGGGGCGTTATCTGGATGAGCTTGAGCAGCTTTCGGATTCGCTGAGCGAACGGGACCGCAAGCTGATCGAGGTGCTGCGCAAGGATTATGATCGCAGTGTGAAGATTCCGCCGGATCAGTATGAGGCTTATGTAACCTTGACGACGCACGCGGAATCCGTATGGGAGGAAGCGAAGGCGAAGTCTGACTTTGCGATGTTCGCGCCTTATCTAGAGGAAATCGTGACCTATACCCGATCGTTCATTGCGCTCTGGGGATATGAGGGGCATCCCTACAACACGCTGCTCGATGATTATGAACCAGGAATGACGGTAGATGTGCTGGATCGCTTATTCGGCGAACTGCGTGAGCAGCTCGTGCCACTGGTGCAGCAAGTGGTTGACCATCCATTGCCCCCTGCGGATTTCCTGAATCAGCGCTACGAGAAGGAGGAACAGCAGGCGTTCAGTCTGTACATGCTGGAGCAGCTGGGCTTCGACTTTGAGGCAGGCCGTCTGGATGAGAGCGCGCATCCCTTCGCGGCCGGTCTCAATCCTGGCGATGTTCGGATCACGACCAGTTATAAGCCGGATGATTTCACCTTCAGTCTATTCAGCACGATTCATGAATGCGGGCACGCGCTCTACGAGCAGAACATCGCGGAGGAGCTGGCAGGAACGCCGCTGCATAATGGGGCGTCTATGGGCATTCATGAATCGCAATCTCGCTTCTGGGAAATCTTCATCGGGATGAGCAGACCATTCTGGGAGCGTTACTTGCCTAAGCTGAAGCAGCACTTCCCACAGCAGCTGACTGGTGTTGAGCTAGAGGCGTTCTATCATGCGATTAACCTTGCGAAGCCGTCGCTGATTCGGATCGAAGCTGACGAGCTGACCTACAATCTGCATATCATAATTCGCTATGAATTGGAGAAGGCGCTAATCGGCGGCGAAATCAAGGTTGCTGACTTACCACATCTATGGAATGACAAATATGAGCAGTACCTGGGCATCAGGCCGGATAATGATGCCGGAGGCGTGCTACAGGATGTTCACTGGTCTGCGGGTTTATTCGGTTATTTCCCTTCCTATTCACTAGGGAATATGTATGCTGCACAGCTGATGCACAGCCTGCGAGGCGCAATGCCGGATCTGGATGAACGCATCCGGCGCGGTCAGCTGCTGCCGATTAAGGACTGGCTCGCTGCGCATATCCACAAGCATGGCAAGCTGAAGACCCCGAATGAGTTGATCCGAGGCGTATCGGGTGAACCGCTGAATCCGGCTTATCTCATTGCGCATCTGAGAAGCAAGTATGCGCCAAGCTTTTTGTCACCCTAGACGAATGTCCTGCATACAATTGAAGTGAATGATCGTATGGAGGAGGTTGAATGAATGTCGATCGTAGACAAAGAGCTGGCATGCAGAGAAATCTACACGAAAGCAGTCTGTGGCAAGGGTAGGAAGTTTTCGCAGGTCACTCATACCGTAACTCCGCCTAATAATCCAACGAATATCCTCGGGGCTTGGATTATAAACCATCAATACGAAGCGGTGAAATCCGGTCATGGCATTGAGGTATTAGGTACTTACGATATTAACATCTGGTATTCGCATGACAAGAATTCCAAGACGGACGTAGCCAAGGAGACGGTATCCTATGTGGAAGCTGTGCCGCTGAGCTTCCAGGACCCGAATTACCGCAAGAACACGGAAGAAGTGAATGCGGTGGCTGTGCAGGAGCCGAATTGTCTAGAAGCGAATGTTGGATCCGACGGCACGGTTCTCGTGCATGTCGAACGTGAGTACGCGGTGGAGATGATCGCTGAGACGAAGATATGTGTCGTCGTCTACCCAGGAGGCTGCGACCCTCTAGGAGAGAAGGACTTCGATTTCCATATCGCCGGCGACAGCGATCTAAGCGATTATGAGGATCTCGATCCCGATCTGCTGGATGAAGATCTCGTATGATGCAGTGTATGCAGACACAGGACTGATGGAGGGGGCGTAAGCCCTCTTTCTCTGTAATTGGGTTTACAACTTGTCATGGATGAGAGGGAATGCCCATGGAGACTGCTGATCTGCAGCCTGTCTGGAATGATGCTAGCTATGTGCAGCGCCTGAGTCAGCATGAACGCATGCGCAGACTGCTCGCGCTGCACGGCATCGACTATGATCCGAATCTGACACGGACAAGAACGCCTGATAGTAAGGGAGTGTGGTCCAGACCATACGATAAGCTTATGCTTAAGGTGCTGGTTTCGGACATGCGCGTGCTGCGCATCGAGCCGATTCGATCATTAGGAGACACCGGTTCGCCGCAATCTCATGCATTCCTGCAGCGCATCGGGCGGTACGCGGTCAGAGTCGTGTACGCGACAGGTCTCGATCAAGCCGAGGTTATCATCCGGTGTGACAGCAGGCGGCAGGCGACCGTGCTGCGTATCCGGGCGACCGCTCATTCGGTTCGTCCTGAGCAGCAGGCTGAAGATGCGTCATTCCTATTGGGTATGGATCCTGAATTTGTCATTGTGAATGCACAGGGGAAGCTTGTACCGGCCAGCCGCTTTCTGGATTTCGACGGATCAGTCGGGTACGACACCGCGACGATCAAGGGGCGTCCTGATCTCCATCCGCTTGCGGAGCTCAGGCCAGCGCCCAGCGCTGAGCCTGACGAACTTGTGCGCAATCTGCGCAAGACAATGTGGCAAGCTGCAGCACGTATTACTGATCCGTCGCTCAGATGGGTCGCTGGGGGCATGCCGGTTCGCGGCATGCCTCTAGGCGGTCATATTCACTTCAGCGGTGTTCCGCTGCGCGCCAGCCTGGTGCGCGCGCTGGACAACTATATGGCGATGCCGCTGCTGCTGCTCGAGCATCCTTCCGGTATCGATCGGCGAAGGAAGTATGGGCAGCTGGGCGACATACGTCTGAAAGCATACGGCGGTTTCGAATACCGAACCTTGCCGAGCTTGCTCAATTCACCGACGCTGACGAAGGGAGCGCTGGCGATGGCCAAGCTGATTGCCCTGCACAGCTCGCGTCTGACGAAGCGCTACCTCGATCAAGAGCGATACGCAAGCGCCTATTATCAAGGAGATAAGCAGGCGCTGCTCGAACCGGTGGAGCGCGTGTGGCAGGAGCTGGTCAGGCTCCCGGGCTATGGCGATTACGCAGCTGAGCTGTCGCGAGTGAAGCAGTGGATCGACAATCGCAGAGTGTGGGAGGAGACGGTCGATTTCCGCGTGTATTGGCGAATCCCCCCGTATCATTAAAGGATGATGCTGGCTATATTTTCGTGCTATACTGAATAGGTTAAATGGGTTGAATATGTGCATAAGTTGTCGGAGGATACGTGATATGCCGAAATATACGCCAATGATTGAGCAATATCTCGCGATTAAGCGCGAGGCGCCGGACGCGATTCTGCTGTTCCGTCTGGGCGATTTCTATGAGATGTTCTTCGAGGACGCCAAGCTTGCCGCGCGCGAGCTGGATATCACATTAACCGCCCGCGACGGTGGAGCCGAGGAGCGAATTCCGATGTGCGGGGTTCCTCATCACGCTGCGGATAATTATATTTATCGACTGGTGGACAAGGGCTATAAGGTGGCGATCTGTGAGCAGGTGGAGGATCCCGCCGAAGCTAAGGGCGTCGTGCGCCGAGAGATCGTACGCATTGTGACGCCTGGCACCTTGATGGAGGGCAAGGCGCTGCAGGATGCCGGGAATAACTTCATCGTATGTGTGGCGGACCGTGACGGCCAATATGGATTGGCGGCGTGCGACCTGTCGACGGGCGAGCTGCTGGTCACCGCTCTCGAGCGGTCGGACGAGCTGCTGCTTGATGAGCTCTATGTGTTCAAGCCGGCTGAGCTGATCGGAGATCAGCGTCTGATTACAACCGTGCTCGGTGCTATGCCGAATGGAGCCAAGCCGCTGCGCAGCGAAGCTTGGGAAACGGATGAAGAGACCGTCTATCAGGAGCGCTTCTCCGAGGAGCTGCGCGCCGGCCTGCATGCTGCATCGGCCAGAGCGGTATCTTCTCTACTGCAGTATCTGCAGCTTACGCAGAAGCGTTCGCTAGCTCATATCCGCTCCCTGCAGGTTTATATGCCGCAGCAATATATGATTCTGGATCCGTTCACACGCAGGAATCTGGAGCTGACGGAAACGGTACGCGACCGGTCGCGTACCGGCACGCTGCTCTGGCTGCTCGATCGCACTGTGACATCGATGGGCGCTCGCATGCTTAAGCGTTGGATCGAGAAGCCGCTGATGGATATTACGGCTATCGAACAGCGGCTCGAAGCGGTCGACGCGATGACCAGGAATGGGATGGCGATCAGCGATTTACGTGATGCGCTGAAGCGAATTTACGATCTCGAGCGGCTTGTAGGACGCATCTCCTACGGGAATGCCAACGCCCGGGATATGCTGGCGCTCAGACAATCGCTGGAGCAGGTCCCTGCGGTAATGCAGGCCTGTATGGATTCCGGCTCTGGCACGTTAGCCGCGCTGGTTGAGTCGATTGATCCGTGTGCGGATATCCAGAGCTGGATCTCCAGCGCTGTCGATGAGGAAGCGCCGATCTCTGTTCGTGAGGGCGGGATGATCAAGAGCGGATACAATGACCGGCTCGACGGATTCCGTGAAGCCAGCCGCAACGGCAAGCAGTGGATGGCTGAATTGGAGCGCTCGGAGCGAGAGGCGACCGGAATTAAATCGATGAAGCTGGGTTACAACAAGGTATTTGGATACTATATAGAAGTGACGAAAGCGAATTTGCATCTGCTGCCAGAAGGCCGCTATGAGCGTAAGCAGACATTGGCGAACGCTGAGCGGTATGTGACGCCTGAGCTGAAGGAGAAGGAAGCGCTGATCCTCGAGGCGGAGGAGCGCATGGTCGGATTGGAGTACGAGCTGTTCAATGAGCTGCGCGAGCGCGTTGCGCATCAGATCACGCGTCTACAGAAGCTAGCCGGCATTGTCGCTCAAATTGATTCCCTGCAATCGATGGCGGATGTAAGCACCAGCAGGGATTTCCGCAGGCCGAATGTGGGGACTGGCTTCGATCTGACGATCCGCGCAGGGCGGCATCCCGTTGTCGAGGCTGTGCTGCAGGATGAGCGGTTCGTCGACAATGACACGCAGCTGACGCATGAGCAGGGCGCGATGCTGCTCATCACCGGGCCGAATATGGCGGGCAAGAGCACGTATATGCGGCAGGTCGCCTTAATCTGTATCATGGCTCAGATCGGCTGCTTCGTGCCAGCGGAATACGCGCAGATCCCGCTGATCGATCGCATCTTCACGCGCATCGGCGCGGCAGACGACCTGATCGGCGGTCAGAGCACCTTCATGGTCGAGATGATGGACATCCGAGTGATGACAGAGAAAGCAACGCCCAGCAGTCTGGTTATTATCGATGAGCTCGGACGCGGCACCTCGACGAATGAAGGGATGGCCATTGCGCAGGCCGTCATTGAGTTTCTGCATAATCACATCGGTTGCAAGACGCTGGTGTCTACGCACTTTCATGAGCTGGCGCATCTGGATGAGCCGCTAGAGCAGCTATGGAACGGCCGTATGGCTGTGAAGGAGACGGAGGGTGAGGTGACCTTCCTGCGCAAGCTGGTCGCGGGGGCCGCGGACACGAGCTATGGCATCTATTGTGCCAGAATCGCGGGCTTGCCCGAGTCCATTATTAATCGCTCTTATGAGCTGATGCAGGTGCTGGAGCAAGGGCATAGAGCGCTGTTATCCGAGAGCGCTGCCGCGTCAGATAATCGACCTGAGGTGGTGCAGCTCAGTCTGTTCGAGACGCCGGCGGCAGCCAAGCAGGACAAGGCTAAGCCACAGAAGCTCGATCCTGGGATAGAGAAGCTGGTAGGGGTGCTGCGCGATACCGATTTGCTCAATACGACACCCCTGCAAGCGATGCAGCTCATTCATGAGTTGAAGCTGCTCATTCCTAAGCAATCGTAAGCGTGATTCGAATACGAGCTGCTATCCTACTAGAGAGAGGTGTTATTCGTGAATAAGCGATTTAGAGCATTACGGGGCATTGTGTCATTCCGAAGCATACTGACCCTACTATTGGGGAGCGCGCTGCTCATCGGCGCGCCGTTATCCACTATGGCAGAAGCGAATACCGTCAGTACCAAGCAAGAAATCATCGACCTTGTTGTCAATTACCATGTCAGCGGCGTAGAGATGAACGAGCTTGACGTTAGCAGCATCGATACGATCATCGCCTCGCTCAAGGATCCATATACGCAATATTTCTCGACAGAGGAATGGCAGGTCTTCATGGATAGCCTGGAGAACAATTATACCGGGATCGGGATCCGGGTAGGTGCAGATGATTATGGCTTCTATGTTGTAGAAGTTTTCGAATCGACGCCAGCCGCGGAGGCTGGGCTGCAGGAGGGCGATTATATTGTCGCAGTAGAGGGCCAGCCAACGAAGGGCAAGACGGTTGAGGAGCTGGTGAGCTCGATAACCGGTATCGAGGGTACGCAAGTGAACCTGACGACTGAGCGGGATGAGCGCCAGACGGAGCATACGTTAACTCGCAGGGCGATCCATATCTCTGCGATTACGAGCCGCTATCTGGAGTCTGGCATTGGATATATTCGCATCAGCAGCTTCTCGAGTGACGCGGATGAATTATTCAGCGCGGAGCTCGATCGCTTACATGATCAAGGCATGAATTCGCTTGTAATCGACCTTCGTGATAATCCAGGCGGATTGCTGGATTCCGCAGGGAATATCGCGTCCCGATTGCTCACCGAGGGTAATCTCATTCATACGCGAGACCGCTCGCAGACCGAGACACCATATCCAATCCATAGTGATAACCCGATTGATATCCCGATTTATGCGCTCGTCAATGAGCATTCAGCCAGCGCCTCTGAGGTGCTCGCTGGCGCATTGCAGGATTATGACGCCGCACAGCTGATCGGTAAGAATACGTATGGCAAGGGCAGTGTACAGAGCTTATTCCAGCTGACAGATGGCAGTGTGCTTAAGCTAACGGTTCAGGAATATCTTACGCCGCATAAGCATCCTGTAAATAAGGTTGGGTTGAAGCCGGATGTTGAGGTGTACGGGAATGCCGCGCAGCTCATTACCGCCTTTCAGCAGGTCGAGGATCTAGATGTCAGTGTTGAGCTGACAAGCAAGGGCATGTCCATTAATGGGGCCAGCTTCACCGACAGCTTCCAGGTGCTGAGGGAGGATGGACGTGTATATGTCCCTTCGCGGGTGCTCGCTGCCATCGTCGAGAGCAGCACCGATTGGGACTCGGCCAGCCGCAGCGTAATGATCCATGCCGCGCAGCGGCAGGCGCTGTATCCGGTTGACGGCGAGCATGTGAAGCTGACTAGAGGTGTCAGTTATATTGCGCTCGATCACTTCCAGCACATGTTCGATGCATTCGCATGGTCAGATGCGAGCGGGGTGCTGACGCTGATAGAGAACGGGAGGTAATTGGAATGGGGCATATTCGTGTGCTCGATATCCAGCTCTCGAACCAGATCGCGGCTGGCGAGGTCGTAGAACGTCCCTCGTCTGTCGTGAAGGAGCTGGTGGAGAATGCGATCGACGCAGGCAGCACGCGCATAGAGGTGACCGTAGAGGAAGGCGGACTACAGCTAATTCGAATTACGGATAATGGCGCTGGCATGGATGCGGAGGACTGCGCGCTGGCCTTCTCTCGTCATGCGACGAGCAAGATTGCTACTGGCAAGGATCTATTCCAGATTCGCACGCTCGGCTTTCGTGGTGAGGCGTTGCCGAGTATTGCCGCTGTCTCCAAAGTGAGCTGCACCACGTCCAGGGAGGAGAACGGGCTGGGCACGCGGCTAAGAATTGAAGGCGGCGAGGTAATCGTTCTGGAGGAGACGGCCGCGCCGCGCGGTACGGATATTCAAGTAAGGGACTTATTCTATAATACGCCCGCAAGGCTCAAGTATATGAAGACCGTGCAGACCGAGATGTCGCATATCTCGGATTATATGTATCGCCTGGCCTTCTCCCATCCGACTATCACATTCATCCTGCGGCATAATGGCAATCTTCTGCTGCAGACAGCGGGTAGAGGGGATCTGCTGCAGGTTATTGCTTCGGTCTATGGGAATGCGACGGCTAAGCAGATGCTGGAGCTGAAGGCGGAGAACCCGGACTATTCGATCAGCGGCTGGATCTCCAAGCCGGAGCTGAATCGTTCTAACAGGCAAGCGATGACGCTGATTGTGAACGGGCGTTATGTGCGCAGCTTCGGGCTGGGCCAAGCGATTGCCCAAGGGTATCATACGCTGCTGCCGATTCATCGCTATCCGCTTGCCGTGATTCATCTGCGGATGGAGCCGAGCCTGCTGGATGTGAATGTCCATCCTGCCAAGCTAGAGGTGCGCTTCAGCAAGGAGCAGGAGCTGTATCGCTTCATAGAGCAGGCGGTGCGTCATCATCTGATGAGGGAAACCTTGATTCCAACTGCGAAGAAGCCGGTTGTAAAGGAACAAGTTGTGCAGGAACGGCTGGCGCTCTATGAGCAGCAGGATAATCAAATCTCTGCGGCTGAGACTGCTGCAGGCGCGCAGGCTGAGCAAGCAGAACTTCCGCCAATTACGCGCAGCAACATTGACCCAGGGGATTGGAAGTCGCAGCGTGACGGCTACCGTAGCGATGACAACCGCGTTAGCAACCGTGATGGATTTCGCGTTAGTAACCGCGATGTCAGCCACGTTAGCAACCGCGATGGATCCCGCGTTAGCAACCGCGATGACAACCGCATTAGCACCCGCGCATCCGCTCAGGCATCGATTGACGCCCTTAGCTGGATGCAGCCGCCGACCGAGGAGAAGCCGCGCGCGCCGGTGTTCCCGGAATTGCATCCGGTGGGACAGGTACATGGCACTTATATAGTCGCTCAGAATGAGAACGGCATGTATGTGATCGATCAGCATGCGGCGCATGAACGCATCAACTATGAGAAGTTCTATGATTTATTCGGCTCGCCCGCTGACGCCAGCCAGGAGCTGATCGTGCCGATTACACTGGAGTTTACAACGGCGGAGGCAACCGTCCTCCAGGAGAAGCTGACGCTGTTCGAGCAGGCGGGCGTCGTACTCGAGCACTTCGGTGGACAAACGTTCATCGTGCGGGCTTATCCGCATTGGTTCCCCGCAGGCGAAGAGGAACGGATTGTGATGGATATGGCCAATTGGCTCCTCGCGGAGAAGCAGGCGATCGACATCGCCAAGCTGCGTGAACAGGCAGCTATTCTATGCTCCTGCAAGGCCTCGATTAAGGCGAATGACCGTCAGTCCATTGCAGAGATGGAGGCGCTCATTCATCGTCTGTCACAATGCCGCAGTCCGTTCACTTGCCCGCATGGTCGACCGATCCTGATCAGCTTCACGACCTATGAACTAGAGAAGATGTTCAAGCGGGTGATGTGATGCTGGTGACCACAACGATCGATCCGACCACCAGCTTGATTCAACAAGCTGAGCGGTTAGCGGATGAATTCGGATGGACATCGGTCGCGCGCGACCGGCATTCGCTGGCTGCGTTGATGGACCACCATCAGGTATCGCGTATTGTCGTAGCCGGCCAACAAGGACTTCGGGTGATTGACGAGCAAGATCAAGCCTACTTCTTCCATCCGAGCATGGCTAAGATTCGTGTGAAGCGGTTGCTGGCCGGTGAGCGCGACACCATGTTAACAGCAGCGAATGTGCGGCCAGGCGATGTTGTCATAGACGCGACGATGGGCTTGGCATCTGACGCGATCGTATTCGCCCATGCTGTTGGGACCACGGGCCGCGTGACAGCGTTAGAAAGCGAGCAGCTGCCCTATCTATTAGCGCGAGAAGGCCTGCAATGCTATACTTGCAGGATGGCGCAACTGGAGCAGGCCATGCGAAGTATTGTACCGGTGTGGGCGGATCATCTCGACTATTTGCGCAAGCAGCCGGATGACAGCGCGGATATTGTGTATTTTGACCCGATGTTCCGTAGATCTGTTATGAGCAGCGCCATAGAGCCGCTCCGCGAGCTGGCGAATCCTCATGCCCTCCAGCCCGAGACGGTGACGGAGGCGATTCGGGTAGCCCGAAGAATGGTCGTGATGAAGGAGCATAATCGCAGCGGTGAGTTCGAACGGTTGGGCTTCCAGCCGCTTGCCACTGGGCATTCGAAGATTACATACGGAGTGATCGCACTGTGAATGAATCAAGCACGACGAATCGGATCAAGCTAATTGTGCTTGCTGGTCCGACTGCCGTAGGCAAGACGGCGATCAGTCTGGAGATCGCGAAGCAGCATCGCTGTGAGATAATATCCGGCGATTCGATGCAGGTGTATCGGGGAATGGATATCGGCACTGCTAAGGTGAGCGCCACTGAGCGCGCGCAGGTGCCCCATCATCTGATCGATCTATGCGAGCCGGATGAGCCGTTCTCCGTATCTGACTTTCAGCGGCATGCTCGGGAAGCGATCGCTGATGTCCATAACCGCGGCGCCACGCCTCTGCTGGTGGGCGGTACAGGGCTGTATGTGCAATCTGTCTGTTATAACTATACGTTTACGGAAGGCGGTCAGGATCCTGTCTTCCGTCAGGAGATGCAGGCTTACGGGGAGCAGCATGGGCTCATTGCCTTGCACGAGAAGCTGCGCGAGCTGGATCCAGTCACAGCAGACCGCCTCCATCCCAATGATCAGCGGAGGGTAATTCGCGCAATGGAGATCCTGCATCTGACCGGGCAGCGGATGTCCGATCAGTTAGCTGAGCAGACCAGAACGAGTCCGTATGAGCTCAAGCTCATTGGACTGACGATGGACCGTGAGCTGTTGTATGCGAGAATCGAGAAGCGGATCGATCAGATGCTGGAGCAGGGGCTGATCGAAGAGGTGCAGCGGCTGCTGGACCAAGGCTGCGATGAATCCATGACATCTATGCAGGGACTAGGCTACAAGGAAATTGCGGCATATCTGCGGGGCCAATGCACGCGCGGTGAAGCCGTGGAACTGCTTAAGCGGGACACGCGTCGATTCGCGAAGCGTCAATTGTCTTGGTTCCGTCAGATGAAGGAGATGCATTGGGTTGATATGACCGATCCATCAAAAATATCCGAGCAATTGCGCATAATAAATGATATAATAGCAGGAAATATTATGTTCAATCCAGAATATACTTAGAATCAATGCTAATAGTAATTGGGGGTACTCAATCATGAACAGATCAATCAATATCCAAGACACATTCCTGAATCAGCTGCGTAAGGACAGTATTCCGGTTACCGTATATCTCACGAATGGCTTTCAGATTAGGGGACAGATTCGGGCATTCGATAACTTTACGATCGTGATTGACAGCGAGGGCAAGCAGCAGATGGTATATAAGCATGCGATATCAACCTTCATGCCATCACGCAATGTCTCCTTGATGCCGCAGGAGCCATCTGAATAATCATAGGAATCGGCGAGCACGCGTAACTTTTATCGGGATAACAACGTCTAATTGTATATAATCTGACTGAAGCAACCCGTTCCCGGGTTGTTTTTCAATGTTAGGCACATATATAGATATGGGGTGACAGGAGTGGAGAAGAAGACGACTAGACAATCTGCCAGATCAGCAGCCAGCAGCAGCTCCTCCGGATCGAAGCGGCCGCGAAAGCGCAGCAAGAAAACCCGCAGACGCTGGGGACGCCGACTATTCTGGAGCGTATTCCTGCTCTGCGCGGCAGGGCTGTTCTGCATGATGACAGGCTACATGTTCATTATTGTGCAGGGAGATCGCTACCTGGACAAGAATGTCGGTTCTATTGCGTTCAAGGAGACAACGATCATCTACGACAAGGAAGGTCGGGAGGCCGCGCGGTTATTCGTGGAGAATCGTGAGTATGTGAAGCATGAGGATATGCCGGAGCTGCTCAAGCAGGCGTTCATCTCGACTGAGGACAAGCGGTTTAATGAGCATGAGGGCATCGATTATATCGGTATAGGGCGCGCGATAGTGAAGGATATAATAGCGCGCAAGGCTGTAGAGGGCGCGAGCACGATTACGCAGCAGCTGGCCCGCAACTTATTCTTGACGAATGAGAAGACATTCTTCCGTAAGGCGACCGAGATGTCCATCGCGACCGCCTTAGAGAGTCGATTCACCAAGGAGCAAATTCTGGAGATGTATCTGAATCGGATCTTCTTCGGGAAGGCCTCTTATGGTATTCAAGCGGCTGCGCATACTTACTTCGGCAAGGATAATCTCCATGATCTCGAGCTGGATGAGATCGCCATTCTAGCCGGTATTCCGAAGGCGCCGAGCTATTACAACCCGATCGATAACCCGGACCGCTCTAAGCAGCGGCGGGATACCGTGTTAATGCTGATGGAGCAGCAGGGTGTGATTACGCTCGAACAGAAGCTTGCTGCACAGAGTAAGCCGATTGAAGTGAATGCCTATAATACGAAGGTCAAATACCCGAGTTATGTTGATTACGTCATCCAGGAAGTACAGGAGGCCACCGGACTGTCGGAGGAGGAGCTGTATTCAGACGGCTACCATATCTATACGACATTAAATCGGAGCGCTCAGGATGCGATGGAGGAGGCGTATCAGGATCCGTCGAACTTCCCTGAGGATGGACCGAATCAGATTGCGCAATCCAGCATGGTCATCATTGATCATTCTGACGGCGGGATCAGCGCGATGATTGGCGGCCGAGAATATGCGCGCAAGGGATTAAATCGCGCGACTATCAAGCGCCAGCCTGGTTCCGTGTTCAAGCCGATCGTCTCCTTCGCGCCTGCGCTGGAGACAGGGAATTGGAGCATCTATTCCTTGTTGAACAATGAGAAGCAGTCGTTCAACGGCTATACACCTACAAACCTGAATGGGAAGTACGGCGAGCCGATCACGATGCTGGAGGCCGCTAGAAGATCGATTAACGTGCCTGCTGTCTGGCTGCTCAATGAGATCGGGGTGAAGACTGGGATGGATTTCGCCGCATCGCTGGGCATCGAGATGGCGCCTGAGGACCGCAATCTGTCGATCGCGCTGGGCGGGCTTACGCATGGTGCCTCTCCGCTGGAGATGGCCAGAGCGTTCGGCGTGTTCGCGGCTGGCGGTGTGCTGCATGAGACGCATGCGATTACCAAGGTTACGAATACGTCGGGCAAGACGATCTACGACTGGAATGAGAAGGGCGCCAAGCGTGTAATGAGCGAGGAAGCAGCCTGGTACACGACGCTGTTACTGAAGGATGTCGTCGCCCAGGGCACCGGCACGAAGGCTAAGATTAACAATCATGAAGTGGCAGGCAAGACAGGTACAACGCAATCCGGATTGAAGGGAGTTAGCGGCAATCGCGATATCTGGTTCACAGGCTATACGAGCGAATACTCCGCGGCGGTGTGGATGGGCTTCGACAGAACGGATAAGCAGCATGTGCTGAAGGATTCGAGTGGCATTGCAGCCTCGTTGTTCGCATCGATTATGAGCAAGGCATTAAACACGGAGAAATCTGCCCTGACGAAGCCGAGCAGTGTGCCTGATCCCAAGAAATCGATCGATGGTGTGACTGATCTTGGTGGTTCGTATTCAGCCGATTATCACCGAGTTGAGCTGTCATGGTCGGCATTGGACGGCGATTACGAGTATCGCGTGTTCCGCAAGGCCATGGAGGATGAGGCATACAGCCTCTTAGCCAGCACGCCTAAGGTTTCTGTTACTGATTTTCTTGTTATGCCAGGCATCAGCTATGACTATTATGTGATTGCCTTTGATCCGAAGCTTGGTGTGGCCAGCGAGCCCTCCAACATTGTTCAGGTTATCGTAGATGATGGGCTAGAGGAGCCAGAGGAGCTGCCTGTGGAGGAGAACGAACAGGGCAATAGCGGAGAAGGCTATGTCGGCGGCCAGCCGATCGAGGGCGGAGGGCAGCCGGCTGAGGACGGTGACTTCCCGATCGGGCAGCCAACGCAGCCTGATGATCCGGTGGAACCCGAGGATCCGATTCAGCCCAATGAGCCGATGATCCCTAACCTTCCGCTGCTGCCAGTGGAGGAGCCCGACTCTGATTCGTCACTTGCACCTTGAACAATGTCATGAAGCAGTACGCAGCTTGTAGGATTTTCGCAGGCGCTGTCGAATTGGTAATCTAACTCATCTTATAGGGTGGACGATGACATTGAATGTGGACTGGCTGCGTAATTTATCGTTTCGATCCTTGCGCGTACGATTAATGGCGTATCTGATGCTGGTCGGCTCTGTACCGCTGCTATGCGCCTTGTATATGTTCTACCAGCAATCGACGAGCTTCGCCGAGACGGAATATGAAGCGTATGTGGAACAGCAGCATCTCCATATTGTCCAACAGATGGAGCGCGTCTTGAAGCAGATCGAGCTCCAGTCGTTAACGCTGAATCAGGACCGGGAGCTGCAGGAGACACTGCGCTTAGGCACGAGCAGCTTCACAACGGCTAGACGAGATATTGAGACGCTGCTGCAGGATCGCGTGCAGGCTGTCATTCATGGCGGACTACCAGTCAGTGATCTCTGCTTCTCCTTCCAAGCCTCCGGCATATCCGTCTGCAGCGATCTGACGATTCTGCAGACGGAGCCTCCAGTCGCGGCATCTGCGCCCGGAATCGAAACGTTCAGCACGCAGGATGGTGCCGTTCAGCTTCGTTATGTCGCGCCGCTGTTCGATCGCGCGACGATGGAGATGAGCGGCTATATGGTATTCCTCATCAATCGCATGCAGCTGCTGAAGCCGGCGAACTATCTATTGCCTATTCTGGATCATAGCTTGGTCAATGCCAATGGCGCGTCAGTCATCCACTATTCGGAGCAGTCCTCGATCGCACAGCTGCCACAGCTATCGCAGACCGAGCTCGATGAGCCGATTCTGCGAACGACGGCTAGCGGAGTAATAAGCAGTCTGCCATTGGAAGCGTTCTCTATGCAATGGCATTCCGTCATACGGTGGGAGAATCGCGGATATACGGAGCTGAAGCAGTCCTTCGCGAGGACAGTCGCCGTCTTCCTGATTGTCATGTTCGCGCTATCCGGTGCTGTCGCGATCTTATTCGCCAGAGGGGTGACCCGGCCGCTCAGCATGCTGCGGATGCTCATGAAGCGGGCGGAGCTGGGCGATCTGAAAGCGTATTGGTCATCCGGTTCCTCACGGGATATCGACGAGCTCGGCGAAAGCTATAATCAGATGCTGAATCGACTTGAAGATCTGATCAAGCAGGTGAAGATCGAGGAGTCATTGAAGAAGGAGAAGGAGTTCGAGGCGCTGCAATACCAATTGAACCCTCACTTCCTGTATAATACGTTGAACACGATCAAGTGGGTAGCGAAGATTCATAAGACACCGCAGATTTCAGAAGCGGTCAGCGCGCTAGTGCGCCTCCTGCAATCCAGTCTAGGGAAGAAGGGGGACTTCATCTCGCTTAGCGACGAAGTGGGACTGGTGCAGGATTATATGGCGATCCAGACCTTCCGCTATGGTGACGATACGCAGCTGATCATCGATATGGAGCCGGTTGCCGGATTATGCCTGGTTCCTAAGCTCATCCTGCAGCCACTGGTCGAGAACGCGATCATTCATGGACTGGATTACAAGTCCGACAAGGATAAGCGGATCACCATTAAAGCTTGGCTGGATCGCGATCTGCTCATCTGTCAGGTTGAGGATAACGGCAGAGGAATGGATGCAGACGCGCTTCTGTCCGAACAGACGGGCAGGAGAGAAGGAATTAAGGAGAAGATGAGCGGGATCGGACTTAGACATATTCGGGAGAAAATAAAGCTGTATTATGGGCCGGATTATAAGATGTTGATATTCAGCAAGCCGAATCAGGGCACGACAATTCGATTATCCCTGCCGATCCATCGCAGTGAGGAGGCCTAATTATGACGCAGCTCGCAGAGCAAGTAATGAATATTATGATCGTCGATGATGAACCGATCATTCGAATCGGGCTGCGTACCTTGGTCGAGTGGGAGAGCCACGGATTCCGACTCGTTGCTGAGGCTTCCGATGGCGAGGAGGCGCTCGGCCTTATGGCGCAGCAGCCAGTAGATCTGCTCGTAACCGATATTCGCATGCCTAGAATGGACGGTCTCGAGCTGATTCGTCAGACAAGACTCAGTAATGAGGATATAGGAATTGTTGTACTCAGCTGCCTCGATGATTTCAGCTTCGTGAAGGAGGCGATGAAACTTGGCGCGCGCGATTATATCCTGAAGCCGACGATGGAGCCCGACAGTCTGGTCGAGACACTGAAGTCTATTAGCAGCACCTTGTTAGAGGAACGATCGGAGCGCGCCCAACTCCAGGTGCTCAGCGAGCGCCTGGAACAATCGCGGGCATATCGCCTGCAAGCGACCCTGCGCGCCTATCTCGAGCAGGGACAATATGTTGAGGAGCTGACCAGCGAGCTCTGCCGGGCAGACAGGAAGCTCTACACGCTTCATATCCTGCTGCCGCTCCACATGAACATAGCCAGTCTGGATGCAGCGTTATCAGATATTCTAGTTGCAGTCCGATTGCAGGATAACGGCTATCTGCTGTTGCTGGACTGTGAGCGCGCGCTGTCAACGAATGAATGGTATCAACTCGCCCACAGCACCGCAGAGGGTATAATCTTGCAGCTGGCGAAGTCTCGCGGACGTGATTCGCAGACAGAGCAATATCCAGTTATATTCGTCGGACCGCCGATTCACAATCTGAGCGAGCTGCCCGACAGAATTGACTATCATCGCGAGCAGGCGCATTGGCGTTATTACAGCGGCAGTAACAACCCGATCTACATGGACGCGCCGTTGCCTCGAACCATTGGCGATCTATCCCCTGCTGCCGAATCACGCAATAACCTGTTGCGCGCAATCGCCGGAGGTAATCCGGAGGCGGTTCGTCATCATCTGGGGGAGCTGCTGACGATGATCGAGCAATCGAAGCCGGAGCTGCCCAAACTGCATGCCTATATATTCGAAACCGCCAGCCTAATTATCGGCTATGCGCGTGAGCATCATTATCTGAATATAGGCGAGCTGGAACAGAAGTATGTGTCCTTAGAAACGATAGCCGGCAAGTTGCTGTTTAAGGATTTATATTGGCATATGATCGATTTCACCCGTGAGCTGTTCGATAGGCAGGATGTTATTCGTACCCGGCAAGCCGAGAATATGCATCCGTTCATTCGCAAGGCGATCGCTTTCATCCGCGGCCACTACATGGAGAACATTGGTACAGCGGATATTGCCGAGCATGTCAAGCTTAGTCGAAGCTATCTAAGTGATCTGTACAGCAAGGAGGCCGGAGAATCATTGATCGAGACACTGGCCAGGGTGAGGATTGAGGAGGCATGCAGACTGCTGCTCAGTACCGATCTCAAGGTGTATGAGGTTGCAGAAGCTGTCGGCTTTAATGATAGCAAGACATTCACAAAATCGTTCAAGCGGCAGCTTGGCTGCTCGCCCAAGGAATATTGCCAATCGAACAAATAGACACCTTATCGAACAAGGGGTGTCTTTTTTGTATGCGGGGAAGCGGTTACATTTATTATAGCTAAATATGCCTCGAGGTGAGTGAAATTGGATGAAGCAGTACCGATTATAAGAACCGTAGGAGTGAAGCGCGTGTTCGGCAAGGGAGCTTCTGCCGTACATGCCTTGAAGGGTGCCGATTTGTCCGTTCCCAGTGGCAGGCTTGTGGCGTTGAAGGGACGATCTGGGTCTGGCAAGACGACCTTGATTAATATGCTGGGCGCGCTCGATCGACCAACGGAAGGCGCAATCTACTTCATGGGTCGGGAGATCAGCGGACTGTCGGAGCATGAGCGCAATGAAGTGCGCCGCCGGCAGATGGGACTGATCTTCCAGTCCTTCGCCCTCGTTCCATTGATGTCAGCTTACGAGAACGTCGAGTTCGGCCTGCGCATCGCTGGCATAAGCGCGAGCGATTACAAACATCGCGCAGAAGAGGTCCTAGACTTCGTCGGCTTGAAGAAGCGTATGAAGCATCGTCCCTTCGAATTGTCCGGCGGAGAGCAGCAACGCGTGGCCATCGCGCGCGCGCTGGCACACAGACCGAAGCTTATCCTGGCTGATGAGCCGACTGCCGAGCTGGACAGCAAGATGGGGCTCCAGATTATGAAGCTGTTCAAGGATCTGGTGCAGCGGGAAGGGATAACGATTATTATGACGACTCATGATCCGGCGATTATGGAGATCGTCGATCAAGTATACGCATTGGAGGATGGTCAAATTGTCGATCAAGGGTAGAATGAAGCTCGCATCAGCGACAGCGCTCAGCCTGGCGATGCTCCTGGCAAGCGGCTGCTCGTTATTGCCGAAGGAGGAGGAAGCGCTCTCTCCTCCACTAGTAAAGCCAGTCAAGCAGAACTTCACGACTGTAGAGGTGAAGAGAGGCTCGATCGAGCAGGCGATTCGCGGGGTCGCGTTCCTGGAGCCCTATCTGGTGAAGTATCACCAGTTCAAGGATGGCGGCGGCCGGATTAAGGATGTGCTGGTCAGATCAGGCGATGAGGTGCAGCAGGGCGATATTATGATCCAGCTGGAGGTCGAAGGGCTGGATATGGAGATCAAGCATCGGACATTGAATCTGGAGAAGGCCAAGCTAGCCCTGACGCAAGCCAGGGATAATCGAGACGAGGATCTAATGCGGATCCGGATGCTCGAGCTCGACATAGCCCAGACGGAGTATGACTATACAGCCTCCAAGCTGAACAGCCGAACATTGAAGGCTGAGATGGACGGTGCGGTCACATTCGTTGTCAATAAGAAGACACCGGATTATGTAGATGCATTCGAGAATCTGGTCATCGTCGCTGACACCTCCAAGCTGCGTCTGGTTATGGAGAAGTCTGACTCGAATTCGATGATAGGCGCTGAGGTCGGCATGCAGGCAGTGGCGACAGCCAAGGGCAACACCTATTCCGCCAAGGTTGTGCAGACGCCGAGCTCCGCGCCGTCCACAGACGATACGCAGCTTCGGGACCGCTACTCCAGGTCGATCTACCTGGAGCTGGAGGAGCTGCCTGAGGATGCGAAGATGGGCAATCTGCTGGATGTGAAAATCGTGACTAAGCAGAAGGAGGATACGCTCATTATCCCGACACAAGCGCTCCGCACGTTCATGACACGCAATTATGTACAGATTCTCGATGGTGAACGCATCAGCGAGGCGGATGTCGAGATCGGGATTAAGACGCCTACAGAGGTTGAGATTCTTGCTGGGGTCGAGGAAGGTCAGATGCTGATCCTCCGCTAGGTTGATTATCGGATGACGGAAGGAGGACGGTCTTGTGGCTTTGCTGGTTATGATATTCCGCAAGATGATCAAGAATAAGTGGCTGGAACTCAGCCTGCTGCTTGGGCTTATTCTAAGTGTGGCTCTAGTTAGCAGCATGCCGATCTATACGAATGCTATCCTGCAGCGTATGCTGATCAAGGATTTGGAGCTGCTCCAGACGAACTCGAATCAATATCCCGGCAGTGTCACGATCGGTTACAGCTTCTCGGACGAGAAGCCCGAGACGCGGGTCGCTCGCCTTAGGACGCTGGATAACATTGCCAGCGCTGCTGTTAATGACGGCTTTCATATTCCCGTGCTTCATTATGTGAAGGAGCGCCGCGTGTCGATGATGGAGACGCTGCCTGTCGATACGGTGAAGTATGATCCTAGTGTGAAGCGACAGGCTGATCTAGGCACACTTGAGGGCATTGAGAACCATGTGCGCCTGTTGGACGGACGTATGCCTGCAGCCGATCAGCCCGTAGATGGCGTATATGAAGCAGTAATCGTGCAGAAGGCGATCTTCGATCTGAAGCTGGCGGTCGGCGCAGAGTATGTGATGACCGAGCGCAACACGGAGAACCAGGTTCGCGTGAGAGTCGTAGGCGTCATCGATAAATTGGATGATACCGACTTATATTGGAATAACAACAATGTCTCGCGTTATGCCAGAACGCTGCTTATCCCATTCGACACGTTCGAACGTGATTTCACATCTGGCGCTTCGATTCAAGTGCGATCTCTCTATTATAATATTGTGCTCGACTATTCGCAGATGAAGCTGGAGAATGTAGAGGATTACCTGATTACCCATTCGTGGCTGAAATACAGACTGGGCTCCTTATCGTTCCATCATAGCGTTGGTGCTGCCGCTTACGACACGGTGAATGTCTATGATGAGCGCGAGGCGAAGCTTAGAACGCTGCTCTGGTCTATGAACGTGCCGGTTATGATTATGCTGGCCTTCTATCTGTATATGGTATCCAATCTGATCATGGATCGGCAGAAGACGGAGATCGCAGTGCTGCGCAGCCGAGGTGCAAGTCGCTTGCAGATTATGCTGAGCTTCTTGCTCGAGGGTATCGCGCTATCAGCAATTGCCTTGGCCATTGGTCCATATGCAGGTCTAATCCTGACTAAGGTGCTCGGTGCCTCCAATGGCTTCCTGGAATTCGTGCAGCGCTCCGCGATGGAAGTCAGACTGGATAAGACAGCCTATGTGTATAGTCTATACGCGCTTGGCTTCGGCTTGCTTACGATACTTATACCTGGATTTATGGCGACACGAATATCCATAGTTGGCCATAAGCAATCGATGGCGCGCAAGCAGAAGAAGTCGCTGTGGCATAAGCTGTTCCTGGATGTTATCCTGGTGGCAATCTCCATCTACGGCTTAGTCAGCTTCGATCGCCGCATGAAGGAGCTGTCCAGCGCAGGGCTGGATGCTTCACAATTCACAATTGATCCGCTGCTGTTCGTTGTACCGACGTTGTTCACGGTTGGCTGCGGACTGCTGTTCCTGCGACTATACCCGTGGTTCATTCGGTTGATCTATTGGATTGGGCGCAGGTGGTGGCCGCCATCCCTGTATTCAACACTGATTCAGGTAGGGCGCTCCAGCACCCAATACCAATTCCTAATGGTATTCCTGATCATGACGATTGCGACTGGGATATTCAGCGCGAGCGCGGCTAGAACGATGAATCAGAACAATGAGGATAAGATCTCATATCAGTATGGCGCTGATATTGTGATGAGGGTGCAGTGGCAGAATGACGCACCACCGCCGCCAGCTCCCGGCCAAGAGGCGCCAACCTCTACGCTGCCTAAGCGTGTTCAATTCGTGGAGCCTGCGTATGAACCGATGGTTCGCGGCCTGCCCGGAGTCGAGTCCTCTGCCAAGGTGTTCGTGAAGGAGAAGGCGACCTATTCAGGCTCGGGCTATAATGGCATAGGCACACTGATGGCGATCGACACCGATGAATTCGGGCGGACCGCATGGTTCAAGAATGACCTGCTGGATTATCCCATCTATGACTACTTGAATTTGATCGCGCCGGATCCATCGGCGGTTCTGATTTCGCAGACGTTAGCAGATCAGCATTCGGTTAAGCCTGGTGACCAAATATATCTCGGCTGGGAAATGGTCGAGCCGCGCACCTTCATGGTGTACGGTATTATTGACTACTTCCCGACCTATCAACCGAATCCGACAATGCCGGGTGCGCCAATGCCAACCTTAATCGTCGCTCATCTTAGCGCTGTACAATCCTTGCTAGCGGTTGAGCCGTATCAAATCTGGATGAAGACATCGGATGATGTCAATCGGGAGGCGCTGGTAGAGGAGCTGAGGGAACGTAGAATTCCGATCGAGCGCTATATCGATGTGCGTTCCGAGATTATTAAGGTGAAGAATGACCCGTTCCAGCTGGCAGTCAACGGCGTGATGACGCTCGGATTCATGATCTCTATCATCGTGTCCTTCTGTGGATTCCTGCTCTATTGGGTGCTCTCGCTGCATGGTCGCATTCTTCAGATCGGCATATTCCGAGCGATGGGAATATCCTTCCGTCAGCTCGTGCTGATGCTCATTACGGAGCAGATTCTGACCTCCGGAGCAGGTATTGCAATCGGGCTGGTCAGCGGCAATCTGACGAGCAGACTATTCGTTCAGTTCTTCCAGCTGTCCTTCAACCCAGCCACACAGGTTCCACCGTTCGAGGTGATCTTCGATTCGCGCGATACGATCGGCATGTTCATCGTTGTGAGTCTGATGATCGTCTTGGGCTTGGCTATCCTTGCTTACTTACTATCGCGTATTAAGATTCATCAAGCTGTGAAGCTAGGGGAGGATTAACGATGATCCATTGCGACAATCTGGTCAAAATCTACAAGGTAGCGGATCTGGAGGTCGTCGCCCTGCAAGGGCTCGATCTTCATATCGCGCCAGGTGAACTGATGGCCATCATCGGCAACAGCGGAAGCGGCAAATCTACGTTGCTCAACATGCTCGGCGGCCTGGATAAGCCTTCGGCCGGCAATCTGGTGATTGATGGCAAGGATATGCTGAAGTTCGGCGAGCGCGATCTGATGAAATTCAAGCGGGAGACGGTCGGATTCGTCTGGCAGAACAATGCGCGAAACTTAATACCTTACTTAACTGCACTGGAGAATGTGGAGCTTCCGATTCTGCTGCAGGGCAGGCGCAAGCGCCAGCGCGCGCTGGAGCTGCTCGAGGCTGTTGGTCTGGGTCACCGGATTCATAATCGCCTGAATCAGCTCTCTGGCGGTGAGCAGCAGCGTGTAGCGATCGCCATTGCGCTGGCTAATCGGCCGAAGATTCTGCTCGCGGATGAGCCGACCGGCTCTGTGGACTCTGCGATGGCCAATCAAATTCTAGATCTGTTCCGCGAACTAAATCGCACGATGGGCCTCACCATCATCATTGTTACGCATGATCCCTTGATCGCTAAGAAGGTAGATCGCGTGATCGCGATTCGCGATGGTAAGACCTCATCTGAGATGATTCGCAGACAATCCTACGCGGATGAACTGGCCGCGATGGAATCGGAGATGGAAGAGGACACCCATATCGAGTATGCGGTGTTAGACAAGGCCGGACGCTTACAGATCCCAAGCGGATATCTGGAGGCGATCGGAGCTACGAACACGAATAAGATTCAGGTGGCGCTGGAAGACGGCAAGATTGTGCTGCTGCCTCCAGAAGAAAGATAGTATCATAAGGATCGTTAAGGATTAAAGCACGAAGAGCGCCTACATAGGCGCTCTTCGTGTATAATGAAGTTATCTGACCACAAGAACAGGGATCTTCGTATGCTGGATGACATTGTGACTAACGCTGCCCAGCATGAACTCCTTCACAGCACCGAGTCCTCTGCTGCCGATGACGATCAGATCAGCGTTCGACTGCTTCGCGTGTTCAATCAATGCCTTGGCAGGATTCCCTTGCAGCAGGGTGACATGCGCATCCGCCAGGTCGGCGGTTCTAGCCTTGGCTTCCTGCACGATTTGCTGCGCGTATTCATAATTAGCTACTTCATAATTTTGCGGCAGCGGGATGAGCGCTTCCCCGAATGCGAAGGTGGGGTAAGCATACACATGCACGACTTCGAGCTTGCTGCCGAACGCCTCAGCTAATATCTTAGCCTGTGCCAAGGCGCGACGGGATGGTTCCGAGCTATCATAAGCCACTATTATTTTCGTGTACATCATCATCACCTCAAGTGAAATGGTTGGCTATACTTCTATTCTATTCTTAATCGGTTGATCCTCATGTGAGGTAAATCACGCAAAAGGTGAATGACAAGGAGAGATGGGTTGGGCATGCTGAAGACGAAATGGACAAGCGACCAGAAGAAGACCATGATTGAGCAGATTCAAGTCTATTATGAACAAGAACGCGGGGAATCAATCGGCTCCATTGCAGCTGAGCAAATCGTCGACGCGATGATTACGATTATTGGCCCCTTCGTGTATAATCTAGCTATTGCGGATGCTCGAGCTGTATTGAGCGAGCGTATGCTGTCGCTGGAGGATGAGCTGTACAGCCTGGAGAAGCAGATCAGTAGATGATCATTCATGATGGTTGATGGTCAACAAAAACAATGGATGGATGGAGATGCACAGATGATTAAGGCAGTAGTGTTTGATTTTGACGGACTAATACTAGATACAGAATCGCTATGGTTTGATGCGTATAGCGCAGTATATGCGGAAGAAGGCGGCGTGCTGCCCGTCGAGGAGTGGGCGAAGGCGGTAGGCACCACGTTCGGTGTATTCGATCCCTACGTTTATCTCGAGTCGCAGATCGGCAAGCCCGTGGATCGCGAATCCATCGAAGCTCGAATGAAAGCTAATTATGATCAATATGTACAGCAGCTGCAGCTGCGCCCAGGTGTCGAGGATTATCTTCGCGACGCCAGGCAAATGGGACTGCGGATCGGACTGTCGTCCAGTTCCTCTCGAGAATGGGTGGAGGGTTATCTGAAGCAATACGGTCTGCGGGACTACTTCGAAGCAATCAGCACATCGAATGACGTGGCGGTGGTGAAGCCGGATCCAGCGTTATATTTGCGCACGATGCAGCTGCTCGGTGTTACCGGTGCAGAATCGCTGGCTTTCGAAGACTCGCTGAACGGACTGCGAGCGGCAGTCGCCGCAGGCATGCACGCCGTCGTCGTGCCCAATCCAATTACTGAGCATCTAGCCTTCGAGAACCATCGGTATCGGTTGTCCTCAATGTCTGAGCTGTCGCTGTCTGAGCTGCTGAAGAAGCTTGAATAGCCGACAGTTAGGCTGTGTGTGTCTATAACTGGACATCAGCGAATAATCTGCTATAATAGGTTTAGTAATAATCGAACTTAAGATGTCGACAGGGAGCTGGAAATGGCCGGCTGAGAGTGTATCCCCCAGGATACAGACCTGCAACCTGATCTGGATAATGCCAGCGTAGGAATCGGACATGGACGATTGTTGTCGTCCCTGAATGAACTTCGAGAGAAGTTATTCTTATGAATGCAAGCGTGGCGCTTTCCGTCGGGAGAGCGCCTTTTTTATTTGGATACAGAGCCCTCTCCGACCCTGAAGTCACTTAACTCGATTGTTCAATATTGATCTAGGAAGAGAGAGGGAGAGAAGCATGCGTAGTAAAAGGTTTATCGCTCTATGGATGGCTATTTGTGTGGGAATGGTGGTTCTGGCAGCGGGATGTGGGCAGAATAATGCAACCAGCAGCGAAGGAGCATCGCAGGAAGGTGATTGGACAGAGGTCACGCTTGTGCTGGACTGGACACCGAATACGAATCATACCGGCTTATATGTGGCCAGGGATAAGGGTTTCTACGAAGAGGAAGGTTTGAAGGTCAGCATTCAGATGCCTGGCGAAGCGGGCTCAGATATGATGGTGGCCACTGGGAATGCACAGTTCGGTGTAAGCTATCAGGAGGGTGTGACGCTGGCGCGGATCGAAGGCGTGCCAATCGTATCGATTGCAGCAGTTATTCAGCATAATACATCCGGCTTCGCCGCACCTGCTGATAAGGGGATCAAGACGCCTAAGGATTTCGAAGGCAAGAAGTACGGCGGCTGGGGCTCGCCGATTGAGCAAGCGACGCTGGATCTGTTGATGAAGAAGGATCAGGCGGATGCTTCCAAGGTGGAGACGATCAGCATCGGGGATGCGGACTTCTTCACGGCGGTGAAGCGCGATATCGACTTCGCTTGGATCTACTATGCATGGACAGGCGTAGAGGCAGAGCTGCGCGGCGATCAGATCGATATGATCTACCTGACCGATTACGCGAGTGAGCTAGATTATTACACACCTGTGCTAATTGCTAATGAGCAGTTGATTGCCGAGCAGCCAGAGCTGGTTGAGAAGTTCATGAAGGCGACTGCTAAGGGGTATCAGTTCGCGATTGATCAACCGCAGGAGGCTGGCGAGGTGCTGGCGGCAGCGGAGCCCGACTTGGACAAGGAGCTGGTCATCGCGAGTCAGAAGTGGCTGAGCCCGCGCTATCAGGATGATGCAGCCAGATGGGGGGAGCAGAAGCTCGAGGTTTGGAGCAATTACGCACAATGGATGAGCAGCAACGAGCTGTTGTCCAAGCCGTTTGACCCGGAGGCCGCGTTCACGAATGCGTTCCTGCCGGAATAATGTGAGGGAGAGTGTCTATTATGGCTAATGCGCTGCTAAGTATACAGATTATTCCGAAGACGAAGAATGGGGAAGATGTCATTCCTTATGTGGATAAGGCAATCGCCGTCATTGACCGATCAGGCGTTAAGTATCGAGTCAGTCCACTGGAGACAACTATGGAGGGTGAACTGGATCAGTTGCTGGCTATTGTGAAGGAGATGCATGAAGCGATGGTCGAGGCAGGCTGCCCGAGCGCGCTCGCGCAAGTGAAGATCGCCTATAATCCGAATGGGATGTCGATGGATAAATTAACGGAGAAGTATGATACCAAATGAGGACTAGCTTGCGCGATAAGATCAATAAGGGATGGCCGCCGGTAACGGCGGTCCTCCTTATGTTAATCATCTGGCAGCTGGCCGTCATCTTCTTCGAGGTGGAGAAGTGGCTGCTTCCTGGTCCAATTGATATCGCCCGAGAGATGGTCGCTTCCTTCCCCAGATTAATGATGCATACATGGTCTACTGTTCGCAATTGCCTGGTGGGCTTCACTGTCGGCGCAGTATGCGGCATCGTGACCGCGCTGGCCATGCATCTGTACAGGCCGATCAAGAGCACACTGGCAGCCGTATTGGTGTTCACGCAGAATATTCCCATCATCGTGCTGGGGCCACTGCTGGTCGTCTGGTTCGGGTTCGGCTTATTGCCGAAGGTCATCATTATCGCGCTCGTCTGTTACTTCCCGATCGCGGTGTCCATGATGAATGGGCTGGCTGATCCCGATCATGCCATGAGGAACTATATGCGGATGCTCGGCGTGAGCCGGCTGCAGATGCTGTTCAAGCTGGAAATTCCGCATTCGCTCGGGCATTTATTCTCCGGTCTTAAGATCTCCGCTACATACAGCGTAATGGGTGCCGTTATTTCGGAATGGCTCGGTGCGAGTAAAGGGATTGGTTACTTCATGACCTTGTCCTCTTCGGCCTATCGCACGGATCGCGTATTCGCTTCTATATTGGTTGTTGTTGTGCTCAGTCTATCGCTCTATGCTTTAATTGGTCTAATTGAGCGGCTAGTGCTAAGCTGGAAGCCACATAGCGCGAAGGAGGAGGAATGAGCATGCATAAGCTGGAGCTGCACGAAATCGGCAAGTCGTTCAGCGGGAAGAGCTATGATTCGGTCGTCTTGTCCAATCTCTCGCTCTATGTGAAGGACGGGGAGTTCGTATCGATTCTAGGCCCGTCCGGCAGCGGCAAGAGCACGCTCTTCCATATGATTGGCGGCATTCTGAAGCCGGATCAGGGTCGTATTCTTATCGATGGCAAGGATGTTACCGGGGCACGCGGACATATTAGCTTCATGCCCCAAGCCAATACGCTGCTGCCATGGCGTAATGTGCTTGATAATGTGGTGCTGGGGCAGGAGATCGCCGGTGGATTCGATAAGCGCGCGGCTAGACAGGAGGCACGGTTATGGCTGGAACGTGTCGGACTAGCGGGTTATGAACAATCGTATCCGCATATGCTGTCAGGCGGTATGCAGCAGCGTGTAGCCTTCCTCCGCGCTCTATTGAGCCCACAGTCCATCATGTGTCTAGATGAGCCGTTCGGGGCGCTTGATGCGCTTACACGCGTGGAGATGCAGCGCTGGCTGATGGGCATCTGGGAGGAGAATAAGCGCTCCGTGCTGTTCGTCACACATAGCATCGAGGAAGCGCTATTCCTGTCGGACCGGATCTATGTGCTGTCAGATAAGCCGACCAGCGTGCTGGAGGAAATTCAGATCCCCTTCGCTAGGCCGCGCAGAGATGAATTGCTGCATGATACCCGATTTATCGAATGGAAGAGCCGGATCTACGATCTGATGCGGAAGGAATCGATGCCCTTATGAAGTACTATGATGCGCATATCCATCTAGACAAGTATGAGCCGGCGCTTCGTGAGGAGCTGCTGGCTGTGCTCGGGCATGACGTGGAAGCGGTCGTTGCGGTCTCGATGAACGAGAGCTCCTGCAAGGTTAATCTGGAGCTGGCTCAGGCGCTCCCTGGCAAGATCTATCCCGCCTTCGGCTATCACCCGGAGCTGCTGTTGCCGCGCGAGGGTGAGCTGGAATCGCTGCTGCAATGGATGAACGAGCATCACGCGGATGCGGCAGCGATCGGGGAGGTCGGTCTTCCCTATTACGCGCGCAAGGAGGCGGAGGCAGCCGGCCAGCCCTTCGATCTGGCTCCGTACATCGCGATGCTGGACCAGTTCGTCCGTCTGGCGGTGCAACTGGATAAGCCTATTGCCCTGCATGCGGTATACGAGGATGCAGCTGTTGTCTGCGACCTGCTGGCGCGGCATGGCTGCACGCGCGCCCACTTCCATTGGTTCAAAGGAGATCAGGCTACAGTGGAGCGGATGGCGGCGCATGGCTACTACATCTCAATTACACCGGATGTCGTCTATGAGGAAGAGATTCGTGAGCTGGCGCGAAGTTATCCGATCGATCTCATGATGGCGGAGACGGATGGGCCTTGGCCATTCGAAGGGCCATTCTCGGGTCAGGCTACACAGCCAGGCATGGTGAGACGCGTGATCGAGGAGATCGCCGCCATACGTGGTTTGTCTGTCGCGGCAACGGCTGATTATATCGCTCGTAACACGAGAAGGCTGTACCGGATAGACGAATAATGGGATATCAAAATAAGCCGCTGCCTCTGCTACGAGGGAGCGGCGTTCTGTTATTATCGGGCCCCCTTGCGGGAGCCCTCAATGGGAGATGATACAGCATCGGCGATGAGATCCCTTGGAGAGTCCACGGTTACTTAGTCGGATTGAAAATGGCATCCGAGCAACTGAAATCTGAATCTGTTGTTGCGTAGTACGAGAATGCAGACCAGACCCATATTGTGCAGGAGAACGTAGAAACTGTTCAAAAGAAAAAACAACCAAAAAAATCGGCTGTTTCATCGTTGACTAAAAAATCAGATTCCATATGTATTTAATCCCATCCCATAAAGCTAAGGCCAATATAACCACTAATACCATTTTTAGAAACTTCTTCATGAGTGTACCTCCATAGATGTCATTAATACTATTACGATTGGGGTTCTGCTAAGTTTCATATTGAAGGGTGTTAATGCCCGGACAAGACTATGAATTACATTGATGGTCACGAGAAGAGTAATAGTTGCTTTTTGATAAATTCTAAACTCTAGGATGCCTTTCACCACCAAACTGCCACGAACACTCTTATCCGGCAGGAATAAGCTTCAAGTAAAAACAATAAAACCGCACAACCATAAGGGTTTGCGGTGTTGTTAATATCGGGCCCCCTTGCGGGAGCCCTCAATGGGAGAGGAGAAACCGGATGAAGAGCTTATGGGGAAACGTAAGCCTTCTCCGCGGTTATCTACGACATCTCTCGATGCCGATATATTCAGGATAACCCGATTCTTGAAGATTATACATCGCTTTTCAAATCTCGAGCGATTATGGTACGATGATGAAAAAGTTGGCAAGCTATCTTATGGGCACTTGAGAAAGGAATCAGGGCATGAGGGTTATATCTGGAACTGCAAAAGGCAGGACGCTGAAGGCGGTGCCGGGTAAGCGGACACGTCCGACTACGGATAAGGTGAAGGAAGCTGTATTCAGCATTATTGGGCCATACTTCGATGGCGGTAAGGTGTTGGATTTGTTCGCTGGCACGGGCGGATTGGGGATTGAAGCACTGAGCCGCGGCGCCGAGCAGGCGATATTCATCGATATGGATCCGGTGAGCGTATCAGTCATTCGGACGAATCTGCAAGCCGCTCAGCTGCAGGAGCGGGCAGAGATTTATCGCAATGAAGCGATGCAAGCGATTAAGCAATTAGCCAAGCGAGGGCTGGTATTCGATTATATCTTCCTCGATCCGCCCTATCGGATGGTGAACATGGACGAACTGGCGATCGACATGTTGAATAAGGGATTAATCGCCGAGCAGGCAACGGTTGTAATTGAGCATGATACAGAGGTGCATTACGCGGATCAGATTCAAAGCTTGACATGCATACGGAGAGCCAGCTATGGCGAGATTACAGTCTCCATCTACACGAATGAACTCACAGAAGAAAGGAAGTAGGCTTATGAAATCAGCCGTATACCCAGGAAGCTTCGATCCTGTTACATTCGGTCATCTGGATATCATTAAGCGCGCTGCGGATGTGTTCGATCATCTGACTGTCGCAGTGCTGATTAATCCGAGCAAGAAATCGCTGTTCACGGTTGAGGAGCGAATTGTGCTGTTGCGCGAGGTAACCAAGGAGCTGCCCAATGTGCATATCGACGGCTTCCAGGACTTGCTGATTCATTATATGCGCGACAAGAATGTGAATGTGATTGTTAGAGCGCTCCGCTCTGTCTCCGACTATGAATTAGAGCTGCAGCTTGCGACAATGAATCGGAAGCTAGGGGATCATGTGGAGACGCTGTTCATGACGTCCAGCCCGCAGTATTCCTACCTAAGCTCAAGTATCGTGAAGGAGATCGCCATGTTCAACGGACCTGTATCCGAGCTGGTTCCACCTATTGTCGAGCAGGCGATGCGTGCGAAGTATAGTGTGAACTAACAGCATAGCTTGCGTTTAATGGATCAATGACTCCGTGATTCAGCGGTTTAGCTGTCGTCTTGAATAAATACGCATCAACAGCAAGCTAATTATTAACGCGATGAGCAGGAAGATCTGCGGATAACGCATAGCGAATGGCCAGAGCTCCATCGTCATGTAAGCGGGGCTGGATTGCGCCTGAGAATTGGGCGGGCTGCCTGCTGACGAGTCAACGATACGCCGCAGGAACGGCTGCCCGAACACCATAACCAGTGCGATTGCAAGCACGGCCTGCACCACTCTGGCGATCAGATAACGGGTGTATCGAAGCTGGCTTCCCCGCAAGAGGGAATGGATATGGGCGTGTTGCAGCAGTCCGCCCCATGCCAGCATGGCGCTGAGGGCGATTAACTGACTCATGATGGAGTCTGGCTGCATGAGCGCTATATATTGCGCACCAAGGTGAATCTCCAGCAGACCGGCCAGCGCTGCGTTGATGGCAGGGTCTAGAGGAAGCCCCCATTCTTGGGCCATTCGTATGAGCACCGCAAGGATCATGATCAGTCCGCCGAGCTGCATTAATCGCTGCAGGGAGTCTGCAACGCTGTCTCCCAGCATGCTGCCGAAGGATCGTTGGGGTATGTCATCGACGCATGCCGCTGGTCCGATCGTGAGAAGGTTATCCGGATCAACAGTGGAGCTTCTGTGGTAATATCGGGCCAGACATGCGATAATCAGCCATGACGTATAGTACACACCTGCTAGAAGCAGTCCCAGCGCAGCATGATGCAGTAAGACGATGCCGATGACGGTCAGCAGAAGTATGGGATGAGCTCCTCCAGTAAGCATGAGCACGCGTTCGGCTTGGACGAGCGTGATACGTCCCTGCTTATGCAGCAGGCAAGCTCGTTCGATCACATAGGGCTGGCCAGTGAGCAGGTTGGATAAGAGCGAGGATGTAAGACGTGCTGGAATGCGCAGCCAGCTTTGGACCGCCCGTGCTAATAGGCCGCTTAGCTTGCCTGGGGCACGTTGCGCTAACGCAATCTCACACAGGATGAAATAAGGCAAGAGGGCCGGGAATAGCGTACCCCACCAATATTGCAATCCATTCATGGAGGCGGTGAACGCTTCCGATGGATGGAGAATGACCGTGATTACGAATACAATCGCGAGCAATCCGAGCAGGATCGTAATTAGCCTCGATACATAGTGTGAGGAATTCGCATGCATGGCAGCCTCCATACCTCTACTGAGTGTGTTGTGCTATAGTTTACGATTGCGGTTTGCAAAATAGACCAAGCCATCCCAGCAATGGTGATGCACCGGTCAACTGAATAAGCCTCAGCTATGGGAGATGGATGGATGTCAGCTAAGAAGGATTGGTTCAGATGGGGAGCTACGGTAGCCGCAGTATTGGTTATTGTGTACAGCTTGGGTTATCTGCCGACTCCCTATGTCGTATATAAACCGGGATTAGCAGTAGATGTCGGACCGATGGTGCATGTGGCGGAGGCCGATGCGGCGGCGGACAGCGTGATGATGCTGACTACTGTGAGGCAGCTGTATCCGAATTGGCTGTTGTTCTGGTATGCTCGCGTGCACCCGGACTGGGATATCTACAAGAAATCGGATATCTTCCGTGAAGGGGAATCTCGTGAAGAGTATTCACAGCGACAGCAGTACGTCATGCTCTCCTCTCAGAGCAGTGCCATGCAAGCCGCGTATCGCGCGGCGGAAATCCCCTATGAACTGGCCTATGAGGGTGTAATCGTATTGCGTACGATACCCGGGATGCCGGCAGCAGATAAGCTGCGTTCGGGGGATCGGATTGTTACCGTTAATGATGAGAAGATTACGAGGAGTGATGAGCTCATCAGCCTGGTGAGCGGCGCAGCTATAGGGGATTCGTATACAATCGTCGTGATGCGTGGCGAGGAAGCGGTGGAGAGTGAGATCGAGATCGGTGACTTCTCAAGGCTGCCAGATTCCAGCAATGGAACGGAGAAGCAGCAGCCTGGCTTGGGCATTCAATTGGCCGACCTAATCGCTGTCAGAGCGGAGACAGCCTCCAAGCAGGTGGTCATTCAGGTTGATGATATTGGAGGACCGTCCGCGGGTCTGATCTTCGCGTTGGAGATCTATGATCAATTGACACAGGGCGATCTGAGCAGAGGGCATCGCATCGCCGGGACCGGTGAAATGGATACGAATGGAACGGTCGGCGCAATCGGCGGTGTGAAGCATAAGGTAGTCGCTGCTCATGAGCAGCAGGCGGATATCTTCTTCACGCCAACGAGCAATGCTGCAGAGGCTGCTGCGAAGGCGAAGGCGATTGGCACCGAGATGAAGGTTGTGCCAGTGGCGAATTTGAAATCCGCTATTGATTATCTGGAGCAGCTGCCACCGAAGGGTGATGAATAGCTAGAGCTGGATTGGGGATTGATAATAATCACGCTTGGCTTGCCACAGATCAGGCTTGGTATGTGCGAGGCTGTAGATAGACGTCGCTCGGACGTCGACCAAGACAAGCGATGCGTTCTTGCTGGTTATCGTCGTTACAATCGGCCATCGCGCCTGCTGCTTCATGCGGCTTAGGAGCTCGCGTCCGCGCGCATTAAATCCCAGCACACGCAGATAACCCGGTCCGTTACTCAGGTGCGTTCTAGTGAAATCTCGCTTATGCTGTTGGAGCAGGATACGCAGCAGCATGCGTTGAAGCTTGGTTCGCGTATATCGCTTGGTCTTCAGCTGATCAAGAAGCTCCGGTACGGACAGGGGAGCAGAACGCAGCTTAGATAGTGCCTGCGTAATGCGATACTGCAGTCCTTCGTCGACTTCATCGTATTGCTCCAGCTGGGCATCGGATTGATTCAATAATTGGTAGAACAGCGGGATAGCAAGCGAATCCCAGGCGACAGGCCCCCGACCCTCGCCGAATTCACGCGCCAGGATGGACCGCGTGTAAGGTGGTAGATAGGGCGCTGCCTGCTCTAGACCGTTGCCATCAACTATCAATTGCCGTATGGCTGTCGCGCTGGCAATACGTTCATCTGTGATGCTGCTCTGATGATAATCCGCGGCTATTCGAGGGATGGTGTATGGTTCAATTCGACTATTCAAGCGCTGCAAGGCAATCAGATAATGAAGCCCGAGGCTGTTATTGGGCTTACCCAGATCGATCCCAATCTGTTCAGAGTCGGTGAACGTTGCAATCGCTCGGCTATATGCTGCTGGATAGCTGATGCCCTGGCGCAGCTGTTCCTGAAGCAGCTGGCGAAAGCCCGCCGGTTCAGCTGCCAATATCTCAGCTAAAGCCCGCAGCTGGTCGAGCTCCCCGAGCTCGCTGCCATAGCAGAGGGAGTCGACAATGCCGGTAGCATGCAACGAGGCAACCGCTCCGTACGCAAACCACTCCGCGGCTGAGGTGGAATAACGTACGGGCAGCTCGAGCACGAGGTCGACGCCCATATGTAACGCTGCTTCAGCGCGCGCCCACTTGCCGATCAGCGCAGGCTCGCCGCGCTGCAGGAAGTGCCCGCTCATGACGGCGATGGATGCGTCCGCTCCCGCAGCGCGCTTGGCCGCCTCGAAGTGGTGTACATGACCATAATGAAGCGGGTTGTATTCTACAATTAAGCCTACAGTTCGCATGGCGGTACCCTCTTTATCAAGAAATCATTCCTTACTTGGACACTTACACTATATCATGATTTCAGCTTTCAAGTCTTTTTGGTTGACAAACGAATGGAAACATAGCTATAATAACTTTGTTTGTTCGAGGTGATCCTATGCAATTAAATCTGCGTGATGTGAGAAGCAAGAAGCTTACGCTGCATAATCAGCAGCTTGATCTTACAGAGATCGTTGAGGAAGAACCGAGTCTGCATGCCTCTAGTCCGATAACGGTGGAGACAGCGTTCAGTTCGGATGCCGATGAAGTGATCGTTAACGGACAAGCGACTGGCGACTTGCAGTTGGTCTGCTCTCGTTGTCTAACGATTTTCGAACACCCATTGTCTGTAAGCTTTGAAGAGCGATTTACGAATGTGCCGCCTGACGACGAGCAGCTAGCTGCTGACAGCGAATTGGATGTTCATTACATAGCGGAGGATAAGGTTGAACTAACCCCCTATATAATGGAGAATATCATACTTGAATTGCCGCAATTCCCGCTCTGTGACGAGCATTGCCTTGGATTATGTCCGACATGTGGACATAATCGCAATACAGAGCCTTGCGCATGTAAGAATGAGAAGATAGATCCTCGTTGGAGCGGACTTCAAGATTTATTCCAGTCATAATTTACTTGTATATTCTGGTAGGAGGTGGGAATATGGCAGTACCTTTTCGTAAGATATCCAAAACACGCCGTGACAAGCGCCGTACTCACTTTAAACTGAGTGTGCCTGGCATGGTAAAGTGCGACAATTGCGGCGAATTGAAATTAGCGCATCGCGTGTGCAAAGTTTGCGGCACCTACAAAGGCAGAGACATCGTTCAAGCCTAAGTTCGCGCAGGTCAAATGAACCAAATCAAGCGTCCCCATCCTAATGGGGCGCTTTTTTTGTTTGCAAAACAGATTGATTATTATATACTACTACTAGTATCAGGTATTAAGTTTCGAGCGACATGGAGGTGCTACCGATCGAACGTCTGCCCAAACGCGAACGCCAGCACCGGCTGGTTAAAGCGATTGAAGAAAATCCGTTCATAACCGATGAGGAATTGATGCGACTATTCCATGTGAGCATACAAACGATCAGACTGGATCGATTGGAGCTGTCGATCCCCGAGCTCAGAGAGCGGATGAAGCAGATGGCGGAGCAGACCTATGACCAGGTGCGCTCGCTGCCGCTGGATGAAGTAATCGGCGATATTATTGATCTGCAGCTGGATAAGAGCGGAATCTCGCTGCTCGAGATTGCTGAGCATCATGTCTTCTCGCGTACGAAGATCGCGCGCGGTCACCACCTCTTCGCCCAGGCTAATTCGTTGGCGGTTGCGCTCATCAATGATGAGGTCGCGCTGACCGCTTCGGCTGATATTAAGTTTATCCGATCGGTCAAGCTTGGCGAGAAGTGCGTGGCGAAGGCGCAGGTGCGCTCGATATCCCGAGGCAAGCTGAAGGCGAATGTCGAGGTTGCCAGTTATGTGGGTGAGGAGCTCGTATTCAAGGGAGACTTCGTCATCTATCGTACTCATCAATAGTCAGGAGGAATACACCAGTGCGGATTGCGATTGATGCAATGGGAGGAGACAATGCGCCACAAGCCAATGTGCTTGGAGCTCTTAAGGCAGCGCGTGAATGGACAGATACTCAGATTTATCTAATTGGCGATGAACAGAAGCTGGCTCCGCTGGCCAAGGATAAACCTGCGAACATGCATATTCGTCATACGTCAGAGGTTATTGAAGCGGACGATGAACCTGTGAAGGCGGTCAGACGCAAGAAGGATGCATCGATGGTTGTAGCCGGCAGGATGGTCAAGGAAGGCGAAGCCGATGCGATGATCTCCTCGGGCAATACTGGCGCGCTCATGACTACAGGATTGCTCGTTATTGGTCGTGTTGACGGCGTGGAACGGCCGGCGCTGGCACAGATGCTGCCTACCATGGACGGAGTAGGTGTGCTGGTGCTGGATCTTGGCGCGAATATGGACGCCTCCGCCGAGCAGCTGCTGCAGTACGCGATCATGGGTACGGTATACAGACAGAAGGCGAACGGTATTGCGAAGCCGCGCGTGGGGCTACTCAACGTAGGAACGGAAGAGATGAAGGGCAATGAGCTGACGAAGGCGGCTTATCCGCTGCTGCAGCAAGCCGATATCCATTTCATTGGTAATGTTGAAGCGCGTGATGTATTAGCGGGGGCATGCGACGTGCTGGTCTGTGATGGATTCGCGGGCAATATTCTGCTCAAGTCGCTGGAGGGAACAGCAGCCACGATCTTCTCCGCTCTCAAGAAGGAATTCACCAGCAGCTTCCTGTCGAAGGTAGCCGCGGGCATCCTGGCGCCGGGCATTCGCAAGTTCCGCAGCCAGATGGATTATCGCGAGTACGGCGGCGCGCCGCTCTTCGGTCTGAAGGGGTTATGCGTCAAGGGGCACGGTTCCTCCGACGAGATCGCCGTCTACAACGCAATCAGACAAGCGAGGACGATGCTGCAGCATGAATTAATAGAGACAATCTCCTCGGAAATTAATAGGAAGAGAGTGGAAGCATAATGGCAATTGTCCCTGTGGGCATTCTAGGTGCGGGTAGTTATGCGCCTGAACGAATTTTAACCAATCAAGATTTAGAACGTATGGTCGATACGAATGAAGAGTGGATCGTTAGCAGGACCGGCATCAAGGAGCGTCGAATCGCCGATGAGACGCAGACGACTTCAGATTTAGCCTATGAGGCTGCCCGACGCGCGCTGGCGCATTCCGGACTTGCGCCTGAGGATATCGATCTGGTAATCGTGGCTACGATAACGGGCGACGCGACGTTCCCGTCTACGGCCTGCGTGCTGCAGGAGCGTCTGGGGCTTAAGAACGCGGCAGCCTTCGATCTGGGAGCGGCGTGCTCAGGCTTCATCTACGCGCTATCCAATGCGAATAATTACATCGCGCTCGGTACGTATAAGCATGCGCTGGTTGTCGGCGCGGAACGGTTATCCAGCATTACCAATTATGAGGATCGTAACACCTGCATCCTGTTCGGCGACGGTGCGGGTGCGGTCGTGCTCGGACCGGTTGCTGAGGGACGCGGTTTCCAATCATTCGTGCTTGGTTCGGATGGAACGGGCGGTCCTCTGTTGAATAAGGATGAGCATGGTCATATCTATATGAATGGACGCGAGGTGTTCAAATTCGCTGTGCGTATTATGGGCTCAGCGGCAGAGGAAGCGCTCAGTAAGGCGGGCAAGCAGAAGTCCGATGTCGATCTGCTCGTTCCGCATCAGGCTAATATCCGCATCATCGACGCGGCATTGGAAAGGCTCGAGCTGTCCCCAGACAAGTGTATGGTGAATCTCGATCGATATGGGAATGCGTCGGCTGCCTCGATCCCGCTCGCGCTCGCTGAAGCTGTCGAGCAAGGTCGGGTAAAGGAAGGCGATACGCTTGTATTGGTTGGCTTCGGCGGCGGGCTTACGTGGGGCTCATCCGTATTAGTATGGTAAAAGCATTAGCTACTGTGAATGGAGAGAGAGGAAATCAACATGGGGAAGCTCGCGTTCGTATTCCCGGGACAGGGAGCGCAAGCAGTTGGAATGGGAAAGGATGCGTTCGAGGCCAGCAGTGCGGCTCGAGCGTTATTCTCGAAGGCTGACGAAGTACTTGGTTATCGCTTGTCTGATATCATATTCAATGGTCCCGAGGAGCAGCTGAAGCTGACTTATCATACGCAGCCTGCGCTGTTGACCGTAAGCGTTGCGCTGCTCGGATGGCTGGACGATGCTGGCGTACGGCCGGACTATGTGGCCGGTCATAGTCTGGGTGAATACAGTGCGCTCGTAGCGGCTGGTGTAATCAGCTTCGAGGACGCGGTGCGAGCTGTACGTCTCCGCGGCGAGTTTATGGACAGGGCCGTGCCGAGCGGGAAGGGTGCAATGGCCGCCGTGCTGGGGGCTGAGCGGGAGGCGCTGGAAGCGCTGTGCCGGCAGCTTACTGATGATACGGATACCATTGAACTGGCGAATGTCAATTGTCCCGGACAAATTGTCGTATCTGGCAGTAAGATTGGAGTGGACGGCATCGTTGCGCGCGGCAAGGAAGCAGGCGCCAAGCGGGTAATTCCACTTGAGGTGAGCGGTCCGTTCCATTCGTCTCTGATGAAGCCTGCTGCTGCGCAATTAGCGGAGGTGTTGCAGCAGTTGACGCTGCGGCCGGCGGAGGTGCCGGTTGTAGCCAACGTGACTGCAGCGCCTGTGACGGATGCCGAGTTGATTCGCTCCTTATTGGTCCAGCAGGTGTATTCGCCGGTGCTATGGGAAGACAGCGTGACTCGCATGATCGACGAAGGTGTTGACACATTTGTAGAAATTGGTTCAGGAGCCGTATTGAGCGGTCTGATCAAGAAGATTGATCGCACGGTAACCTGTCACACACTGAATAGCGTATCTAGTATCGAGAAATTCGTGGAGGAGGTGTCGCAGCATGCTTAACGGTAAGACGGCGCTAGTAACTGGCGCTTCCAGAGGAATTGGCCGTGCCATCGCGCTCGCGCTCGCGGAGGCGGGCGCAGATGTCTTGGTCAACTATGCCGGCAACGAGCAGGCGGCGGCAGAGGTCGTACAGGCGATTCGCACAATGGGCAGACGCGCAGAGAAGATTCAGGCGAATGTGGGCTCCGCAGACGAGGTTGACACCATGGTCAAGGCTGCGCTGGAGCAATTCGGACGATTGGATATTCTGGTGAATAATGCTGGAATTACGCGCGACAATCTGTTGATGCGTATGAAGGAAGAGGAATTCGATGACGTGATCAACATTAATCTGAAGGGCGTATTCAACTGTATTAAGGCTGTATCCCGGCCGATGATGAAGCAGCGCTCTGGCACGATCATCAATATATCCTCTGTTGTAGGGGTATTGGGCAACCCGGGGCAGGCTAATTATGTGGCTGCCAAGGCAGGCGTTATCGGCTTGACGAAATCGTCCGCGCGCGAGCTGGCGGCGCGTAATATTACGGTCAATTGCGTAGCTCCTGGATTTACCGAGACGGATATGACCCAGGACTTATCGGATGAGCTGAAGTCTGCGATGCTGGCTCAAATCCCGTTAAACCGCATGGGAACGGCGTCGGAAATCGCCAAGGTGGTCCTGTTCCTGGCCTCTGACGCGGCTTCGTATATGACCGGACAGACACTTCATGTAGACGGCGGTATGTATATGCCGTAAAGCCAATTATTATGATTAGGTCAGTATGGTAATTTGAATGGAAGTTTCGTATAATACCATAGAGAATGCTTGGAGGAGGTGAACCACAATGTCTGATATTTATGATCGCGTGAAGAAGATCGTCATCGATCGCTTGGGAGTGGAAGAAGCAGAAGTAACTGCGGAGGCTTCCTTCAAGGACGATCTCGGCGCTGATTCTCTTGACGTAGTAGAATTGGTGATGGAGCTCGAGGATGAGTTCGATCTGGAAATCTCCGATGAAGACGCCGAGAAGGTAACGACAGTGGGCGAGGTTGTGAAATACATAGAGGCTCAACAATCCTAGAGTAGGCACAGGTCCCGTAACAAGCTTCGGCTCGCAGCGGGACTGTTCCTTATTACAGCCTATATGTCTGATTGGCAATGAACGGGTAACAGATATTCATACCAGTGTATATAGAATTAATTAGTAGCAGAGGTTGGGTGGTCACGAATGAAACGTAGAGTAGTTATTACCGGAATGGGCGTAATGACGGCAATCGGCAAGGATCTCGAAACCTTCTGGTCGTCCTTAATGGAAGGGAAGTCTGCGATCTCACTAGTCGAAAGCTTCGATGTTAGCGACTATCCCACGAGGATTGCGGGTTCGATCAAGGACTTCAATCCGGAGGATTATGTGGATCGTAAGGAAGCCCGCAAGATGGATCGATTCGTGCAATTCGCAGTGGCAGCCAGCCAGTCGGCATTGAAGGATGCTGACTTGAATATTCGCGAGCTGGAGGACCCAGAGCGTGTTGGTGTCTATGTCGGATCTGGAATTGGCGGTCTTGAGACGTGGGAGGAGCAACATAGAATTCTGCTCGAGCGCGGTCCCAAGCGTGTAAGTCCATTCTTCATTCCGATGATGATTGCCAATATGGCCTCCGGTCAAATCTCGATCAATACCGGCGCCAAGGGACCGAACAGCACAGTAGTGACAGCGTGCGCAACTGGCTCGAATTCGATTGGCGACGCCTACAAGCTGATTCAGCGTGATGAAGCGGATATCATGATCTGCGGTGGCGCAGAGGCAACTATTCGTCCTACAGGTATGGCGGGATTCTGCTCGATGCGCGCGATGTCAACGCGCAATGACGAGCCGGAGAAGGCCAGCCGTCCATTCGATAGCGATCGTGACGGATTCGTCATGTCTGAAGGATCGGGCGTACTCATACTTGAAGAGCTGGAGCATGCCAAGAAGCGCGGGGCCAAAATCTATGCCGAGGTCGTCGGTTATGGCATGAGCGGAGACGCGCATCATATGACCGATCCAGATCCGGACGGGGCTGCCCGCTGCATGCAGAAGGCGCTAAGAGATGCGAACCTGGATCCAACACAGATCGATTATATTAACGCGCATGGCACATCGACTGGGGTAGGGGATCGCTCGGAGACGATCGCGATCAAGCAGACCTTCGGTGAGCATGCTTATAAGCTTGCGGTATCCTCGACGAAATCAATGACCGGTCATATGCTTGGAGCGGCTGGCGGAATTGAAGCGATCATTACAGCTCTGTCGATTCAGGAAGGGATCATTCCGCCGACAATTAATCTGGACAATCCAGATCCCGAGCTGGATCTCGACTATGTGCCGAATAAGCCGCGCAAGGCTGAGGTTAAGATCGCCTTATCTAACTCCTTCGGCTTCGGAGGTCACAATGCGACGGTCGTCCTCAAGCGATATGAAGCGTAACGCGCATGCTGACGAATAGCTTCAAGCAATTACAAGCCAAGCTGGGCATCGCGTTCGCTAATCCGAAGCTGCTTACGCAAGCGTTCACGCACAGCTCTTATGTGAACGAGCATCGTTCGGCCAAGCATAATGAGCGATTGGAATTTCTGGGCGATGCGGTGCTCGAGCTTGCTGTATCCGAATATCTGTTCCGAACGTACCCGCATCGTCCGGAGGGCGAGCTGACGAAGCTGAGAGCCTCGATCGTGTGCGAGCCGTCCTTGAATAAATTCGCCGAGCAATTAAATTTCGGCGCCTATCTTCTACTAGGGCGGGGCGAAGAGCTGACCGGCGGCCGTACCCGGCCAGCATTGTTAGCTGATGTGTTCGAAGCGTTCATCGGCGCACTCTACCTCGATCAAGGGATGGCGGCTGTCGAGCGCTTCCTGCTGAGTATGGTGTTCAGCAAGGTCGATACAGGCCCGTCCGTGAAGCTGCAGGATTATAAGTCGCAGCTTCAGGAGAAGGTTCAGCAGATTGGTCTAGGCAGCGTGGTCTATCAGCTGGTAGAGGAGCAGGGGCCGGCACATGCCAAACGGTTCATCACGGACGTTGTGATCGATGGTTTGCAGCGTGGATCGGGCAGCGGACGGACGAAGAAGGAATCCGAGCAGCGGGCGGCCGCGGAAGCGCTCAAACGATTGAGCCAGCGGCCATGAGCATGTTTCCGCGGGTCGATTCAAAATAGGGTTCAAAACAACCTTATCTGCGCTTGTATGCCGGATAGGATTGTTTTGAATCCTATTTTTACAGGGCTATAGCACAGGGCCAGTTTTCCCTTTCAAGTGATTTCACCGGTATGCTATGATAGACGTTGGGGTGAGAGGATGTTTCTGAAACGAATTGAGCTGTCCGGCTTCAAGTCCTTCGCGGATAAGACCGAGCTGGAATTTGTACAAGGCATTACAGCAGTTGTCGGACCGAACGGCAGCGGGAAGAGCAATATCTCTGACGGCATACGTTGGGTGCTCGGCGAACAGAGTGCGAAGTCGCTTCGCGGCGGCAATATGCAGGATGTCATCTTCTCGGGAAGCGATTCGCGAAAGGCGGTCAATTTCGGTGAGGTTTCCCTGTCCCTTGACAACTCTGATCACGCGCTGCCGCTGGATTACAGCGAGGTTACCGTAACCAGACGCATTCACCGCAGCGGGGATAGTGAGTATTTTATCAATAAGCAGTCTTGTCGTCTGAAGGATATCATGGAGCTGTTCATGGATACGGGGATTGGCAAGGAGGCTTATTCGATTATTGGCCAAGGTAGGATAGAAGAAATTCTCAGTACGCGCTCCGAAGACCGCAGGGCGATCTTCGAGGAAGCGTCTGGTATTGTTAAGTATAAATCCCGGCGCAAGGAAGCGCAGAAGAAGCTCGACGAGACGGAGCAGAATCTGCTCCGCATTCACGATCTGATCAGCGAGCTGGAGGATCAATTGGAGCCGCTGCGCGCGCAGTCGGAGGCCGCCCAGACGTTCAAGCAGTTGAAGGACGAGCTCAAGTCCAATGAAATCTCCATGTACGTGGTTCAAATCGAGCAGTTGCATAAGTCTTGGACGGAATCCAAGGAGAAGCTTAAGGCGCTGGAGCACGAGCAGCTGGAATTATCAACGGTTGTGAATAAGCATGATGCGAGACTGGAGCAAGAGCGGTTAGCGCTTCGGCAGATGGAGGAGGCGCTGGATCGCGAGCGTGAGCGTCTCTTGCAGATCAGCGAGGAATTTGACCGCTGCTCGGGACAAGGCGAGGTGCTGCAGGAACGCCGCAAGAATATGCTGGCGAATCAAGAGCAGCTGCAGCAAGCGATGAGCACGCAGGCTAGGCGCATGGAAGAGCGCAGGGTGGAGCAAGAGTCGCTCCAGGCTAAGCACGAGGATGTGAGCAGACAGCTCAGCGAGCTTAAGCTTGCCTTGCGCCAGCAGGAGGACAAGCTGGCTGGAGCGACTGGCGGAACGCAGCGCGAGGAACAACTGAAGGCAGAGCTGATCGACACTCTGAACGGGCTGGCGCAGGTGCGCAATGAGTTGAAATTCCTAGACCAGCAAAGCGATGGCATAGGCCGCCGCGTGGAGCGTCTGGTTGAAGAACGGGGACGCTTCGATGAACAGCTGAAGCAGCTGGAGTCGCGGAAGTTAGAGCTGATCGCGCTTATCGAGGAGCGTGGCGCGGATATTCTCCGTATTCGCAATGCCTATCTGCAGGCTACGGAGCAGATGCGCGCGGATACACAGATGCTGGAGGAGCTCCAGCTGACGATCCGCAAGTGGGAGCAGAAGCTGGAGGCGTATGTATCCCGCCGGGATACGATGCAGGAGATGCAGAACGATTATGACGGCTTCCAGCATGGTGTCAAGGAAGTACTCAGAAATCGAGAGATTGGCGGGAACAGCGCAAGGCGAAGCGCGCTAAGTGGTGTTCATGGCGCTGTCGCAGAGCTGATCAAGGTGCCTGCGCATGTGGAGACTGCTGTGGAGACCGCGCTGGGTCCAGCCTTGCAGAATATTGTGATGCATACTGAGTCGGATGCGCGTGAAGCGATTGCCTTCCTCAAGCGTAAGCAATCGGGGCGCGCGACGTTCCTGCCGCTGGATGTGATCCGCAGTCGTCAGATTGGCGAGCATGAGCTTGCTCAAGCGAAGTCATTACCGGGCTTCGTTGGCGTGGCAGTCGATCTGGTCGAGTATGAGCAGAAGTATGATTCAATCATTCGCAATTTGCTCGGTCAGATTATCATCGCTGAGAAGCTGGAGGACGCGAACCGAATCGCAGCATCGTGCAAGTATCGCTACCGCGTCGTGACGCGTGATGGTGACATTGTGAACGCGGGCGGATCGATGACAGGCGGCAGTCTGCAGAAGCGCGGGACAAGCTTGCTAGGCAGGCAGCGCCAGCTGGATGCGATCGCTGCTGAGATCTCGGACGCCGAGCGGCAAGTGAAGGAGCTTCGTGATAAATATAGAGCGTTGAAGCAGGCCTCTGATGAATTGACCGGGCAGCTGGATGGACTGCGGGCTGAAGGTGAGCAGCGCAGGCTGGAAGAGCAGCAGCTCAAGGCGGATATGCAGCAGCTGGAGACGGAGATGAATCATCTTCGCAGCCAATTGGAGGTATATGAACAGGATCAGACCGGACATGCTGAGGATCAGCGCAAGGCAGAGGACCGTAAGCGGGAGCTGCTCGAGCAGAATGACATGCTTGCACTTGAGGAGTCGCGTATTCAGACGGCAATCAAGGAGGCAGAGGAGCTGCGTAAGCTGAATGAATCGGCTAAGGAGCAGCTGCAAGCGGATGTGACGGAGTTGAAGGTGAAGACGGCCTCGCTATCCCAGGAGAAAACCTCGATTAGCGAGCAGCTATCCAGATTCGCCTCCGAGCTGGAGAGCTCGGAGTCTGAGCACCAGACGAGTCAGCGCCTCTATGCGCAGCTGGAGCAGGATATCGAGGCGAATGAGGAAGAGATCGTACGTCAGCGCGAACGGTTGAATCAGCTGCAGCTGGACAAGACCTCCTGCTCGGAGCAGATTGACTTCAAGCGTGCAGAGCGCGCGGAGCGCAACGCCCGACTAGACGAGGAGGACAGCCATATCCGCGAGAAGCGCCGTGCGCTTCAGCAGGTGGAGGAGCAGCTTCGCCAGACGGAGGTCCGCGCGAACCGTCTGGATGTTGAACTCGACGGGCTGCTGAAGAAGCTGTCTGAGGACTATGAGATCAGCTATGAGCTGGCTAAGGAGCGCTACCCGGCACCGGAGGATCTAATCGCCACGCAGAATAAGGTGCGTGAGCTGAGGCGGGATATCGCCGCGCTCGGCGATGTGAATCTGGGGGCTATTGAGGAGTACCAGCGCGTCAGTGAGCGCTACGAATTCCTCAGCACGCAGAAGGAGGACTTGATTGCGGCCAAGACGACGCTGTATCAAGTCATTCAGGACATGAACGAGGAGATGGCGCGACGATTCCGCACGACATTCGAATTGATTCGCACGCAATTCGCGATCATCTTCACTCGACTGTTCGGCGGTGGCCGGGCGGATCTGATTCTGGCCGATCCGGATAATCTGCTCGAATCGGGCATTGATATTGTTGCACAGCCGCCTGGCAAGAAGCTGCAGAATTTGCAGCTGCTCTCCGGGGGCGAGCGCGCGCTTACCGCTATCGCGCTGCTATTCGGTATTCTGAGGATCAAGCCAGTTCCATTCTGCGTACTGGACGAGGTCGAGGCAGCGCTAGATGACGCGAACGTATCGCGATTCGCCGAATACCTGCGCGAATTCTCTCAAGATACGCAATTTATCGTGGTCACACACCGTAAGGGAACGATGGTGGAGGCCGATGTGCTGTATGGGGTAACGATGGAGAATGACGGCGTATCCAAGCTGGTATCCGTCCGGCTCGAGGATGAAGATGAGGCATTTACAGCATAACGAGGTTAGTCACAATGTTTTTTTACGAGGGTCACGCATAGGCGGCTGTAAAAAAAGCACAACAGCGTTTACTCGCGGAAGACACTATCCATGTCATGATGCGAGTAAATCGCAGGGTTAGTCACAATGTTTTTTTACGAGGGGGATATACAATTGAGCTTCTTCAAGAAATTAAAGGATAAGCTGTCGACGAGCACAGATAATGTGACATCGAAATTTATCGACGGCTTGACCAAGACGCGGGACGCCTTCGTGGAGAAGGTGGAGGATCTGATCGTGCGCCGCAAGAAGATCGACGAGGACTTCTATGAGGAGCTCGAGGAAATTCTGATCGGCGCGGATGTAGGACTGCCAACGGTCATGAAGGTAATGGATGAGCTGCGCGCGGAAATTCGCAAGCGCCGGATCGAGGATGCGGTGGAGCTCCGGCCTGTGCTGTCGGAAATTCTGTCTGAGCTAATGACCGGTGACGGCGCGAGTGAAGTGCTGCATATGGCAGAGCAGGGACTAACCGTCATTCTGTTCGTTGGTGTTAATGGTGTGGGGAAGACAACCTCGATCGGTAAGCTGGGACATATGCTGAAGCTGCAAGGCAAGCAAGTGTTGATGGCTGCCGGCGATACGTTCCGTGCTGGGGCGATCGAACAGCTCGAGGTATGGGGCGAGCGGGTCGGAATCGATGTGATCAAGCAGCAAGCAGGCGCGGATCCAGCGGCGGTGATGTTCGACGCCATCCAGGCAGCGAAGAGCCGTCAGGTCGATGTCTTGCTCTGTGATACGGCCGGTCGTCTCCAGAACAAAGCAAATCTAATGGAGGAGCTGAACAAGATCTATCGGGTGATCCGCCGCGAGGTGCCGGACGCGCCGCATGAGGTGCTGCTCGTCGTGGATGCGACGACTGGACAGAACGCGCTCAGCCAGGCCAAGCTGTTCGGCGACAAGACCGGCGTGACCGGCCTGGTGCTCACGAAGCTGGATGGGACCGCCAAGGGAGGCATCGCGATTGCGATTAAGCAGGAGCTGGGCATTCCGGTGAAGCTGATCGGACTGGGCGAGAAGATGGACGATCTCCAGCCGTTCGATTCTAATCAATTCGTCTATGGATTATTCGCTGGACTGATGGTGGAAGAACCCTCTACGAACGAGGCGAACACGTAACGAGAGTCAGGTGAAGCGGCCAGTATCTGGTGACAAGCATATAAGCTTGACACTGGATTTATTTCCGTATACAATGGGTTATGGTTGTGCCTGTAAGGTAGTTTTCCTTGTCACTGATTCGGACGAGAGGGGCGGTTATGGGTGCAGGACGAGAAGCTGGTTAAGACGATCCGCATGAATATGCTCTTCGACTTCTATAGCGAGCTGTTGACAGACAGACAGCAGACCTTCCTTAAGTATTATTATGATGATGATTATTCGCTAGGCGAGATCGCTGCCTTGTTCGAGATTAGTCGACAAGCAGTGTATGAGCATATTAAGCGGGCGGAGCATGCGCTGGAGGACTATGAATCCAAGCTGCTGCTGCTGAGCAAGCATGAACAGCGCAAGACGCATTTCGATCGGCTGCGGGTATTGGCGGGGAAGCTGCCGGAATCCGAGCGCGACGAATGCTGTACGATTATAGAACAAATTGAACAACTGGATTAATCCGGAGAAGGCGGAGGTGAGCGAGAGTGGCATTCGAAGGATTGGCAAGCAGGCTGCAGGACGTATTCGGCAAGCTGAAGGGACGCGGCAAGCTGTCAGAGGAAGATGTGGGCGAGGCACTCCGTGAAGTGCGGCTCGCGCTGCTGGAAGCCGACGTAAACTTTAAGGTTGTTAAGGAATTTATCGCCAAGGTCAAGGAAGAAGCGGTCGGCCAAGAGGTCATGAAGAGCTTCACACCGGGCATGGCTGTTATCAATATCGTGAACAAGCAGCTGACAGAGCTGATGGGTGGTACGCAGAGCAAGCTGGCACATGCCAATCGGCCGCCGACTGTCATTCTGATGGTGGGCTTGCAGGGGGCGGGTAAGACGACGACCTCTGGCAAGCTGGCGAGGCTGCTGCAGAAGCAGAACCACAAGCCGCTGCTTGTTGCCTGCGATATCTATCGTCCTGCTGCGATCAAGCAGCTCCAGGTGCTCGGCGAGCAGCTGAACGTGCCGGTATTCTCGCTGGGCGATCAGGTCAGTCCGGTGGAGATTGCTAAGAGCGGCATTGCCTACGCGAAGGAGAACCACCTCGACTATGTACTGATCGATACGGCGGGTCGCCTGCATATTGATGAGTCGCTGATGGAGGAGCTACGGCAGATCCGAGCAACGGTTAGTCCTGATGAGACCTTGCTTGTGGTAGATGCCATGACCGGTCAGGATGCGGTCAATGTGGCGGAGAGCTTCCACAATCAGCTGGAGCTGACAGGTGTAGTGCTCTCCAAGCTGGATGGCGACACGCGCGGCGGCGCGGCAATATCGGTCAAGGCCGTAACCGGCTGCCCGATCAAGTTCGCCGCGCTCGGCGAGAAGATGGATGCGCTCGAGCCCTTCCATCCGGAGCGGATGGCCTCTCGTATTCTCGGAATGGGCGATATGCTCTCCCTGATCGAGAAGGCGCAATCGAATATCGATGCGGATCGTGCAGCCGAACTGGAACGCAAGATGCGCAATGCTGAGTTCACATTCGAGGACTTCTTGGAGCAGATGGAGCAGATCAAGAAGATGGGCCCGCTCGATCAATTGCTGGATATGATGCCTGGCATGGGCAAGATGAAGGGCAATATGAAGGTGGACGAGCGGCAGATGGCTCGTGTGGAAGCGATCGTGAAGTCGATGACCAAGCAGGAGAAGCGTCAGCCTGAACTGCTGAATGGCAGTCGGCGCAAGCGCATCGCAGAGGGCAGTGGAACTACGATTCAGGATGTGAATCGTCTGCTCAAGCAATTCGAGGATATGCGCAAGATGATGAAGCAGTTTTCCTCGATGATGGGCGGCAAGAGCGGCAAGGCCATGAAGAAGAAGCTCGGCAAAGGGATGAAATTCCCGTTCGGATAAATTTTCGAGTAGTCGACAGACGGCAGTGCTTATTTTATTAACGTAGGGAGGTGAAATGATATGGCAGTTCGTATTCGACTGAAGCGTATGGGAGCGCACAAGGCTCCGTTCTATCGTGTTGTTGTCTCCGATTCCCGTTCTCCTAGAGACGGTCGATTCATCGAAGAAATCGGTACTTATAATCCATTGGCTGAGGCCTCTGCCGTCACTATTGACGAGGAGAAGGCATTGAAGTGGCTGCAACAAGGCGCGCAAGCATCCGACACGGTTCGTAACCTGCTCAGCAAGGCCGGCGTTATGAAGAAGTTCCACGAATCCAAGCTTCAAAAGTAAGAACGGATTGGAGGCAGAGCGATGAAACAACTAATTGCAGTCATCGCAAAGGCGCTAGTGGATCATCCAGAGGAAGTTCGCGTACATGAGTTGGAAGACGATCATGTGGTTACGTATCATCTGCTTGTGCATCCCAGCGATGTCGGTAAGGTGATCGGCAAGCAAGGCAGGATCGCGAAGGCTCTCCGTACCGTTGTCACCTCAGCGGCAGTCAAGCAGAGCAAGCGCGTATCGGTGGAAATCGGTTCGTAGCTGCTAAGCTGTGGATAGGGTTAGGGAGATTCCCTGGCCCTATTGTTGTATGCGGCAGGTATTCATATTCGCTAGTGGATATGGGGCAGTCTATATGCGAGGGTATATAATCGTCATAACAAGGTGGAATGAGCATGTCTCCGAAGTGGTTCACAGTTGGTAAGATCGTTAATACACATGGCATCCGCGGTGAATTGAAGGTGCTCTCGCAGACTGATTTTCCTGAGGAGCGCTATAAGCCGGGCAGCAAGCTGTCTGTCATTGACCCGACAGGTGCGAAGATTGTGCCGGTCGAGGTAGCTTCTTCGCGATCCAACAAGAATATGGTCATCCTGAAGCTCAAGGGCTGGGATGATATTAATGAGTCTGAGAAGTTCAAGGGCTGGATGCTCAAGATAGCGGAAGACCAGCTGCTGGAGCTTCCTGAGGATGAATACTATTACTATGAAATCATCGGGTGCGAGGTTGTGACGGATGACGGTCAGATGCTGGGGAAGATCACTGAAATTCTGTCGCCCGGCGCGAATGATGTGTGGGTCGTGCAGCCTGAACAAGGCAAACCCGTTTATCTCCCTTATATCGAAGATGTTGTCAAGCAGGTTGATATTGCGAACAAGCGTGTGCTTGTCACGCTGATGGAAGGACTAATCTAGGCATGCAAATTCATGTGCTGACCTTATTCCCGCAGATGATTGAGGCCGTTCTGGGCGACAGCATAATCGGCAGAGCGCAAGAGAAGGGCATTGTCCGCATTCAGGCTGTCAATTTCCGTGATTACTCAACGAACAAGCATCATACGGTAGATGATTATCCATACGGCGGCGGCGGCGGGATGGTGCTCACACCTGAGCCCATCTTCCGCGCGGTCGAGTCGCTGCCCAGCGAGGGCGATGCCGCAGGACGTCGTAGAATCATTCTGCTGTGCCCGCAGGGCGAGCGGTTTACGCAGCGCAAGGCGGAGGAGCTGTCCGAGGCCTCTGAGCTGGTATTCATCTGCGGCCATTATGAAGGCTATGATGAGCGGATACGCGAGCAGCTCGTGACGGATGAGCTATCCATCGGCGACTTCGTCCTGACCGGCGGTGAGATCGCCGCAATGGCAGTCATTGACAGCGTTGTCCGGCTGCTGCCCGGTGTGCTCGGCAACGAAGGCTCGGCGGTTCAGGATTCCTTCAGCACCGGATTGCTGGAGCATCCGCATTATACGCGTCCCGCAGTATTCCGGGAGTGGGCCGTGCCTGACGTTCTGCTGTCCGGCCACCACGAGCATATCGAGCAATGGCGCCGACGCGAGGCACTGAGACGAACATGGCAGCGCCGACCGGATTTGTTAGAGAGCTATGAGCTTACCGCGGAGGAGAGCAAGTGGCTACAGCAATTTAAGTCGGAAAATAAAGCCGATTAACGGCTCAGCCGTTACTTGAGTTTCGACAAGCATTATGCTATTATAGATGCTGTTGTGTGTATGAATCCGGCGGTCCGCTGCACGGTTGCTATTCCGAGGGAATAGCGTATCAGGCCGGCATGAACGCCCGAGTGGAAGGAGGAAGTCATAGATGAATCTAATTCAAGAAATTACACAGGAACTGCTTCGCAAGGATCTCCCGGCTTTTCGCCCAGGCGATACGCTGAAGGTGCATGTGAAGGTAATCGAGGGTACTCGCGAACGTATTCAGCTGTTCGAAGGTGTTGTAATCAAGCGCCGTGGCGGCGGAATCAGCGAGACATTCACAGTTCGTAAGATCTCTTACGGTGTTGGCGTGGAGCGTACATTCCCGCTGCATACACCTAAGATTGACAAGATCGAAGTGGCTCGCCGAGGTAAAGTTCGTCGCGCTAAGCTATACTATCTGCGCGCGCTTCGCGGCAAGGCAGCTAGAATTCAAGAGATTCGCTAATGAAGAAGGGAGCCTAGGCTCCCTTTTTTGAATATATACGATTTTATAAGTTTTCATAAGTTTTCAACTTAAAGGTACTTATCTATCAGCGCTAAACGGAAATGTCCTTGCTTACGAAGTCGTTTGCTGCGCAAACTTGGAGGACGGCAGAGCCGTTTATCTGGACTTATCAGATCCAGACTTAGGTTATAATATAGATATGGGAACAAAGGAAGGACTTGAAGGATGTCGGACAAGACCAAATCAGTTAAGGATGAAATCCTGGAATGGATTAAGGCGCTGCTCATCGCTCTCGCGATCATCTTGGTCGTCCGGTGGCTTGCTTTCAATCCGTTCCTGGTGGATGGCGAATCGATGCGGCCTAACTTTCAAGACGGCGAGATGATCGTCGTCAATAAGCTCATTTATGAGTTCCGTGATCCAAGGCGCGGTGAAGTGATCGTCTTCCTAGCCCCAGAGGGCAAGGATTTCATTAAGCGAATCATTGCATTGCCCGGCGAGCGCGTCAGAGTCGAGGGCGATCGGGTGTACGTCAATGATCAGGTGTTGGAGGAAGGTTATCTGACCGAAGCGATTGAAGCTGCGCGCGCCTTGGGCAGGAGCTATAATAACGGCAATTATAGCGTAACAGCCGAGGTAACCGTGCCGGAGAACACCTTGTTCGTTCTGGGTGATAATCGCTCGCACAGCAAGGACAGCCGCTTCCCCGATGTCGGCTTCGTCAGCTATGATCAGATTGTCGGCCGGGCTGATCTCGTCTATTGGCCGATACGTGAGCTCGGTATTGTACAGCATGAATAGGAGGTGCAGCTATGACGATTCAATGGTTTCCGGGACATATGACGCGTGCGCGTCGGAAAATTGAAGAAAAGTTATCGATGATCGATGTTGTGATCGAATTGCTAGATGCTAGAATTCCGCTGGCTAGTCGCAATCCCATGGTGGATGCCATCGTGAAGGAGAAGCCAAGAGTGATTCTGCTGAACAAGGCGGACCTAGCGGATGCCGAGACAACTCGAGCTTGGGAGAGAGCGCTCAGTGGTGATGGCAGGCAAGCGATCGCTCTGAACTCGACAACAGGCAGACCCATGGAGAAGATTGCGCCAGTCTGCAAGGCGCTCTTAAGCGATAAAATTGAGGCCCAGATACGTAAGGGTATGGTGCCGCGTCCTATACGCGCGTTAATCGTCGGCATTCCCAATGTGGGGAAGTCGACATTAATTAACACCCTGGCTGGTAAAGGTATCGCAGCGACCGGTGATAAGCCTGGCGTTACGAAGGCGCAGCAATGGATCAAGACGGATGCGGGAATCGATTTATTGGATACGCCCGGCATCTTATGGCCGAAGTTTGAGGATCAGATGGTCGGCTATCTGCTGGCCATAACAGGCGCGATTAAGGAAGAGATTCTGTATCTGGACGACATAGCCTTCTACGCGGTCAAGGAACTGATTCGCTCGTACCCTGAGCGACTTATGGAGCGTTATGAGCTGGATGAATTGCCTGAGGTGGATGATCAGGATCCGCATCCGATCGTAGAGGTTATGGAGAAGATTGGTCGCAGAAGAGGCTGTGTCGTTAGCGGAGGCAAGGTGGACCTGACCAAGACAGCATCCGTGCTGCTGCGGGACCTGCGATCCGGCGCGCTTGGCCGTATTAGCTTGGAGCGGCCGTCAAACATGGAATAAGCCAAAGCATGGATGAACTTTAGTGCCAGAATCTGAAGCTGCATGGTGCGATGCGTGGAAATTGGAACGTGCAGTGCCGGATTCTGAAGCTGCATGGTGCGATGCGTGGTAATTGGAGCGTGCAGTGCCGGATTCTGAAGCTGCATGGTGCGATGCGTGGTAATTGGGGCGTGCAGCGCCGGAATCTGAAGCTGCATGTTGCGATGCGTGGTAATTGGGGCATGCAGCGCCGTAATCTGAAGCTGCATGGTGCGATATAGGTAATTGTTATGTGTAGTGTCCTCTCTTTCCTCACCATTATCCTCGAGCTCTCACCAATCTTCCCCACTCATCATGCTCAGTACGCTCAACAAACTCAACAAACTCAACAAAGTTCCATTGCAACTGCAGTTCTTGTGTGTAGGTATTCTTCGTTAAGGGATAAGGGGAGTCGTACGTGATGATTGTGTGCGGAGTTGATGAAACAGGACGAGGGTCTTCCATTTCGGGGGTATGGGTTTCTGCATGTATACTTGATCCCAATAATCCGATAGAGGGGTTGCGAGATTCGAAGAAGCTGTCTGCCAAAAAGCGGGAAGCGCTTGTTGAAGAAATTAAGGCCAAAGCCATCTGCTGGAATGTGGAAATAGCAACGCTAGAGGAGGTTGAGCAGCTGAACGTGCTGAACGCAACCTTGCTTGCTATGAAACGGGCAGTAGAAGGGCTGCGCATTCAACCTGATCGGGTATTCGTCGATGGCAATACCTTGCCTGATCTGGCCATTCCAGCCGAGGCTATTGTCAAAGGGGACGACCTGATCCCCGCTATCAGCGCCGCATCTATCCTTGCTAAAGTTGCACGTGATAAAGCGGTTAGGGAGCTTCACCGAGAATATCCGCATTATGGCTTTGACAAGCATAAAGGCTATCTGACTAAAAATCATATGGCAGCGCTGCAAAAATACGGCCCTTCTCCGATTCATAGGAAGACATACGCGCCTATTCGCAATTTATTGCACATGCAATTGGAATTGTTCTGATATCCCGCGACAAGGAATGGCCCTCCCAAGCGGAGACGCTGTTGCTAGAGGGATAAGTTAACACTATTAATCTAGACGGCTTCTGCCGATATAAAAGAGAGAAGTATCCGTGCAGAAGGAGGGGAATGCGATGGAGATCAGTCGGTTGCTAAGCGCGATGATCGGCATGCGGGAGAATACAGATGCTAAGCAGCTCGAGCTTAAGGTTGGACAAGTTGTCCGCGGAATTGTCATGCAGCTGTTCGCTGACTCGGAGGCGCTGGTGAATATCGCTGGTGTGTCGGTGCGCGCCAAGCTGGAATCGCCCCTCCAGCCCGGACAAGCAACGCTGCTGCAGGTGCGTCCGCAATCCACCGCGGGGCAGATCCTGCTCCAGCCTCTCACTGATTCTGGTGTTCCGATTCCAGAGCAATCTCTAGCTGATCTGGCTAAGAGTCTGGGGCTTAAGGATACAGAGGCGAATCGCATCATGCTCAGAGAGCTGCATCTTGCCGGCATTCCGCTCACAGCGAAGCAGGCACAGCGCTTTGAAGCGGCTGTCCAGGACGTATGGAGACAGCAAGGTGGCAGGGCGGAGCTGAAAACGATTGTCGATGCTGCGATTGTCGCCTACCGCAAGGATCTGCCGATCAGGAGCGAGATTGTCGCTCCCTTGCATCAGGCCATGTCCGGCCAATCCCTGAATACACTAAATACGAATTTGACGCAGGCGCTGCAAGTCTACCTGCAGCCCGCCGCTACTGGCGGATCGGATGCGGCTATGAGTAGCAGCTTGCCGATTGCACAGCGGCTCGCTGACGCGCTCGTGAAGCTGCAACAGCTGCTGCCGGTTATCAGCCAGGGGGGGCCTGCTTCGTCCACTAGTGGCGCGGCTGTGACAGCACAGGCAGCTGGCGCTTATGCGAGTGCTGCCTCGGCAGCGGGTGCTGCAGAGGTGCATGCGCCTGCTGTGAATGCCCAAACAGCCAATGCGCTGTTCACACAGCCAGCAGCATCTATAGCTGCGTCATCGGCTAATCATGCGCAGGCTGCCGCTGCCAGCATTGATCAACCGCCGGCTGCTACACAATCTGTGGCTAATGCTGCCTCTGCAGGGCAGGCACAAGGCGCTTCCTCCGCTGAGCAGGCGGCTAGGTTGACCAATCCCATGCCAGCAGATGCCGGAGCAATGGCAATTAGAACGGAGAACGGAGCTAGCCCTGCTAGTGCCGCAGCAACGGCAGCGCCTCCTCCGGATGATTCAGCTGGACGAGCAGCTGAACGAGCGCTGCTGGCGGCGACTCAGCAGGGCAGGGAGGAGCCGTGGATTAAATTAATATTCCGGCATCTGGGGCTGGACTATGAGCGTAGGGCAGTGGATGCGATTGGACATCAAACCGTTAACACCGAAGCGCTGGAAGCAGCCAAGGACACGGTTAAAGGCTTGATTCTGCAGCTAGCAGCGGATGATCGGCTGCCTGCGGCATTGAAGGAAGCCTTACAGCAGACGCTGCAGCAAATTACGGGCCAACAGTTGCTGCTCGGAAGCGAGCGCGGCGCGCCGATCGCGATCATGACGATGCTGGTGCCGGTTGGTGAGCAAGGGGATGGAGCTGATCATGCCGCAGTGCAAATCCAGGCTCGAAAAAATAAAAATGGGCGGTTCGACTCGGACAATTGCCGGTTGATCTTCGATCTTCAGATGAATCGACTAGGTAATACGATTATTGATGCGGCTGTGGTGAATCGGATTGTCAGTCTGCAAATTCATAATGATCATCCGCTGCTGAGCGATTTATTAGAGGAGTTGCGTCCTGACATCGACCAGGCGCTCGCATCGATTGGTTATCAATTTATCTCGATCAAGCATCTCCCGTATCCGATCGGGCCATCGTCCGCTTCGGAGCAAGGCAGAACTGAACAAACCGCAGCAATTGTCTCTTCCAGTTATCGGAATCAACCCTATAAGGGGGTGGATCTGCGCGTATGAGTGACGAATCGAGTGTGCCAAGGAAGAAGGCAGTAGCTCTGAAGTACAATCCGGAGGAGCAGCAGGCCCCGGTAGTAGTTGCCAAGGGGCAGGGCTTCGTCGCGGAGACGATCCTGAGCAAGGCGAGGGAGCATGGTGTCGAGGTACAGGAGGATCCTTCCCTCGTCGAAGTGTTGTCTAGACTAGACATTAATCAGGAAATTCCCGCAGAGATGTATGCGCTTGTCGCGGAGCTGCTCAGCTTCATCTACCGGACGGATCGCAGAATTGACGCTGGGGAGCTGCTCGAATGAATCGGCCGCCCCCGGGAGACTCACGACCGAACGGGCGGATCTCAGGAGATTCGCGCCGGATGACGGGCAAGATAGGGGAAGAGGCAGCTGCGCAATATATAGCGGAATTGGGCTATCAGATTGTCGCGCGCAACTGGCGCTGCCGCAACGGTGAGCTTGATCTAATCGCCCTGCATGATGCACAGCTGGTCTTCATCGAAGTGCGTACACGCAGGAGCAGTGGACGGTATGGGACAGCGGCCGAATCGGTGGTGAATCGGAAGCGTCAGCGTCTCCGTATGCTAGCTCAGATCTATGTGACCATGCATGCCGTTCATCATCAAGCGATGCGCTTCGATGTCATTACGGTTATGCTGGGGTCTGACATGGCTATCAAGCATATTGACCACTATGCCAATGCATTCTAAGTGTTGGCGCGATCCAGAATGCGGTATTGCAGCGCCTCTGCCAGATGCGCTGTCTGAATACACTTAGAATCCTCGAGATCAGCAATGGTCCGGGCAAGCTTAAGAATACGGTCATACGCCCTCGCGCTCAGTCCCAGATAGTCGTAGGATTGCCTAAGCAATCGCTCGCCTTCTGCCGGTATCACACAATGCTGTCTGATCAGCTGGCCAGTAAGCTCGCTATTGAAGCGCAAGGGCAGATGACGATAGCGCTCTAGCTGCCTTAAGTGCGCCTGATGAACGAGCTGGGCCATACGCTCCGATGTTAACCCATTCTCCTGCCTAGCTTGCACCAGGAGGTCGGGTAATTCTACTCTGGGCACTTCCGCATGAATGTCAATTCGGTCTAGCAATGGTCCAGACAGCTTGCTTCGATAGCGATGTATGATCTTGGGCGTGCATGTGCATGGCCGGGCAGCATTCATGTCGCCTGCAAATCCGCAGGGGCATGGATTCATCGAGGTGGCGAGCAAGAAGGAAGTCGGGAATTGCAGCGTTGCCCTAGCGCGTGATAACGTGACATGGCGATCCTCAAGCGGCTGCCTGAGTCCTTCTAGAACTTGCCGGCTGAACTCAGGCAGCTCATCGAGGAACAGCACCCCGCGATGGGCGAGACTTACCTCGCCCGGCTTCGGCATGCTTCCACCGCCTATCATGCCTGCATAGGAGAGCGTATGATGAGGAGCGCGGAATGGACGGTTAGGCCGTAGGAGACTGCCCCTCGGCTTCTGACCTACGATGCTGTAGATCTTCATCACCTCCAGTGCTTCCTCGTCTGTCAGCGGCGGCAGAATGGACGGCAGGCGCCTGAGCAGCATCGTCTTGCCTGAGCCCGGTGGCCCGAGGAGAAGTAGATTATGCATGCCGGCTGCGGCGATCATCATCGTCCGCTTCGCATGCGGCTGACCACGGACATCATCATAGTTGGTCGCCTCTTCCTCCATGCTGACATGCTGCAGGTCTGCAATGGGAACCGTATGCGCTGAGTTCTCCTCAAGTTTAATCTCCTTCATGACCTTCAGCTGCGACAGATGTGCGATACCGATGATTCGAATATGAGGAATGAGTCGAGCCTCCGCCACATTCGCTATGGGCACTGCAACCATCTGATAGCCCGCCAGGCTAAGCGCGTGCACCATACTCACAATGCCGAGGACAGGCTTGACTGCTCCATCCAGGGCCAGCTCGCCAATCAATGGGATGCCGTCGATCGCATGTGCAGTCAGCTGACCGCTGCCTATGAGCAGACTCGCCGCAATGGCTAGATCGAAGGCTGAGCCTTCCTTGCGGACATCGGCTGGCGCCAGATTAATGGTGATTCTTGCCATCGGAAATTCATAGTCGCTGTTGCGAATCGCGGTCCTGACCCGTTCTGTTGACTCTCTGACCGAGTTGTCCGGCAGACCAACAATGGTCATCTGCGGAAGGCCGTTGGAGACGTCCGCTTCCACTTCGATTATTCGACCGTGAATGCCATGAATTGCCGCACTGTATACTTTGGCATACATAATAGAAAAAGCACCTCTTCTCCGAAATTTGGTCACGCATTCGGATAAAAGGTGCTTCCTTATTATCTAAAGTAAGTGTAACAAATATCAAAAAGGGATGCTACAATGATTTTTCTCATCAATTGTCCAATTCTTTTCGAAATAATTAAGGAAAGTGTCGAATGGGAATGGTATAATAATGAAGGTCTGTGCATGTCAATGTTTCCAATTAGAGAGCAAATCGTGATAGGAGGTCCAACGAAGGATGAACATCCATGAGTATCAAGGTAAGGCCGTGCTCAAGCAGTACGGTGTGAAAGTCCCGGAAGGCAAGGTTGCGTTCACGGTGGATGAGGCAGTGGAGGCGGCCAAGGCGCTGGGCTCAGCAGTAACCGTCGTCAAGGCCCAAATTCATGCAGGCGGACGCGGGAAGGCTGGCGGTGTCAAAATCGCAAAGAGCCTGGACGAGGTTCGTCAGTATGCAAGTGAAATTCTGGGCAAGGTACTGGTTACCCATCAGACAGGTCCAGAGGGCAAGGAAGTGAAGCGCCTTCTTATTGAGCAAGGCTGCGACATTAAGAAGGAGTATTACATAGGCGTTGTTGTGGATAGCGGAACTGGACGTATCGTGATGATGGCGTCCGAAGAGGGCGGAACGGAAATTGAGGAAGTAGCGGAGCATTCGCCGGAGAAGATCTTCAAGGAAGTGGTTGATCCTGCTGTCGGATTAATGCCTTACCAAGCGAAGAAGCTGGCGTATGCGATTAACATTCCGAATGAATTGGTGAATAAGGCGATTCAATTTATGCTCGCCCTCTATCAAGCATTCGTTGATAAGGATTGCTCCATTGCGGAGATTAATCCGTTAGTCGTTACTGGCGATGGCGATGTTATGGCGCTTGACGCCAAGTTGAATTTCGATTCGAATGCCTTGTTCCGTCACAAGGATATCATGGAGCTGCGCGATCTGGAAGAGGAGGACGAGAAGGAAATTCAAGCCTCCAAGTACGATCTGAGCTACATTGCGCTCGATGGCAACATCGGCTGTATGGTCAATGGCGCTGGTCTGGCCATGTCCACGATGGATATCATTAAGTATTACGGCGGTGAGCCAGCCAACTTCCTTGATGTTGGCGGCGGTGCTACGACCGAGAAAGTGACCGAGGCCTTCAAGATCATTCTATCTGATCCGAATGTGAAGGGAATCTTCGTGAATATATTCGGGGGTATTATGCGTTGTGATGTTATCGCTAACGGCGTCGTGGAGGCTGCTAAGCAGATTAGCCTTGATCGTCCGCTTGTTGTGCGACTGGAAGGTACGAATGTTGAGCTTGGGAAGAAGATCTTGAATGAATCCGGATTGAATATCGTGGCTGCAGACTCTATGGCTGACGGCGCTCAGAAGATTGTTGCGTTAGTCTCATAGGATTCGGACAGTCTTATGCAAACTTAGTAGGAGGGTATAGAAACGATGGGTATATTGGTCAATAAAGACACGAAGGTGATCACACAAGGGATCACAGGCAAGACGGGCCTATTCCATGCCAAAGGCGCGCTGGATTACGGCACGCAGATGGTAGGCGGCGTGACGCCTGGCAAGGGCGGAACATCTGTAGACATCGAGCTGGAGAATGGCAATACCGTTAGTCTCCCAGTATTCAATACCGTGGAAGAGGCGAAGTCAGCAACTGGCGCGAGTGCATCCGTCATCTACGTGGCTCCGCCGTACGCGGCAGATGCCATACTGGAGGCCGTTGACGCTGATATGGATCTGGTTATCTGCATCACCGAAGGCATACCGGTGATTGATATGATCAAGGTCAAGCGTTATCTTGAGGGCAAGCGAACGGTGCTAATCGGACCGAACTGTCCGGGCGTGATCACACCGGGCGAATGCAAGATCGGCATTATGCCGGGTTATATCCATACACCTGGACATGTTGGGGTCGTCTCCCGTTCCGGTACGCTCACTTATGAGGCGGTTCATCAGCTTACGACCCGCGGAATCGGTCAATCATCCGCTGTCGGCATCGGCGGCGACCCGGTGAAGGGCTCGGAATTTATCGACATCCTGGATCGGTTCAACAAGGACCCTGACACCTATGCGGTCATCATGATCGGTGAGATCGGCGGTACCGCGGAAGAGGAAGCTGCTGAGTGGATTAAGGCCAACATGACGAAGCCAGTTGTCGGCTTCATCGGCGGTCAGACCGCCCCTCCAGGGAAGCGCATGGGTCATGCAGGCGCGATCATCTCTGGCGGCAAGGGAACGGCTGCTGAGAAGGTCGCCACGCTCGAGAGATGCGGCATCCGCGTAGCGCCAACACCATCGGAGATGGGCTCCACTCTGTATGCTGTGCTGGAAGAGCGCGGCATGCTGGAATCCTGCATTACGGTTAAGTAATAACAAGCACTTAGATGGATTAAAGTGAATATGGGCAAGACCGAATAGGTAAGCAACCTTTCAATACCCCTGCAGGGGTTTGGAAGGTTGTTTTATTTTAACAATGAAAAGGGGTTTGCTTATGATGGAAAGGGAAGTATGGTTCGGGCTGCATGAAACGCCCATGATTGGATGGAAGACGTTGAAGGCCATTCAGGAGACAGTGAAGGATGTTCGTGTGCTGCCTGATCTGAGTGAATCGGATATACAAGAGCTGCCATTGCCTAAGGGCAAGCGCAAGCTGATCTATCAGGGGAGTCGCAAGGCGTTCATCGAGCATAGACTGGAGCTGTACGACAGGCGCGGTTATCATTACTTAACGCATGCTGATGACGAGTATCCGACGCTGCTGCGTCATATCCCGCAGTCGCCGTGGGTGCTCTACTATCGGGGCAATCCCGATGTGTTCAAGCATGAACAGCTTGGTATTGTGGGCACGAGATTTCCAACGGCCTATGGCAGACGCGTAGCTAATCAGCTGTCACGGCAATTATCTGACCAGGGCTGGTGCATGGTAAGCGGGATGGCCAGAGGCATTGACAGTGAGTCGCATTGGGGCGCGCTGGCAGGCAAGGGGAAGACGATCGGTGTATTAGGCACGCCAATCGACTATGTGTATCCCCCAGAGAACAGGAAGCTGTATGATCAAGTTGCGGCAGAGGGATTGATCATTAGCGAATACCCACTGCAGACTGTGATGGCCAAGGGTATGTTCCCATATCGGAACCGGATCATCGCCGGGCTGTCGCGCGGCGTGATTGTCGTGGAGGCGGATCGCGGCAGCGGCTCACTGATTACCGCAGATGCGGCGTTCGATGCGAATCGGGAGGTATTCGCCGTGCCAGGTCCGATCTCTTCGTCGAAGAGCAGGGGGACGCATGATCTCATTCGGAACAATAAGGCGACACTGGTGACAGGAACCGAGGATATCTACCAAGCATTGGAATATATGAAGAGGCAGGATGGTCAACCCGGACCGCTGTTCCCAGAGCTGGAGCAGATAGGACCAGCACTTACCCAGGATGAAGCGCTGATCGTATCATTTCTAAGCGCTGAGCCTGCAACTTTTGACCGATTATACGAGCTCTCGCAATTTGATTTTGGACATTTGCATTCAGTTCTGATATCCTTACTCATGAAAAAGTGGATTGAACAACATGCAGGATCATCATATATTCTTACTTAATTATCAGAGAGGGGGCAACCCAGTGGCCGACACACTCGTTATTGTGGAATCACCAGCTAAAGCCAAGACCATTGGCAAGTATTTAGGGAGCAAGTATATTGTAAAAGCATCAATGGGCCACATTCGCGATTTGCCCAAGAGTCAAACAGGCGTCGAAGTACAGAATGGGTTCGAACCTAAGTATATTACTATTCGGGGCAAAGGTCCTGTGCTCAAGGAGCTGCGGGATGCCAGCAAGAAGGTTAGCAAGATCTATCTCGCAGCTGACCCTGACCGCGAAGGGGAAGCGATCGCCTGGCACCTGGCGCATTATCTGGAGGTGGATGAGAATACCGCCTGCAGAGTTGTATTCAACGAAATCACCAAGCAAGCTGTGAAGGATGCATTCAAAACTCCCCGTAAGATCAATATGGACCTCGTATACGCGCAGCAAGCCCGGCGCATCCTGGATCGGTTGGTTGGCTACAAGATCAGCCCATTATTATGGAAGAAAGTCAAAAAAGGACTCTCTGCTGGACGCGTGCAATCGGTTACCGTTAAGCTGATCATTGATCGCGAGAATGAGATCAAGGCATTCAATCCGGAGGAATACTGGACGCTGACTGCTCAATTGGGCATTGGCAAGAATGCGTTCAGCGCGAAGTTCTATGGTCGTAAGGGTGAGAAGATTGAACTGAAGAATGAGGCAGAAGTTCAGAAGATTCTGGCCGATATCGCAGAAGCGGACTATATCGTGTCCGAAGTGAAGGAAAAGGAACGGCTTCGTCATCCTTCGCCGCCGTTCATCACGAGCTCTCTGCAGCAGGAGGCCGCGCGCAAGCTGAACTTCCGAGCATCCAAGACGATGCAGATTGCACAGCAGCTCTATGAAGGCGTCGACCTCGGGAAGGAAGGCACCGTCGGACTCATCACCTACATGCGTACCGACTCCACACGCCTGTCACCAACCGCGGTCGAGGAAACTAGAGCCTATATTGCAGATCGCTACGGCAGCGAGTATGTGCCGGAGGAGCCTCGCAACTTCAATAAGAAGAACGCCGCTAACGCGCAGGACGCGCATGAAGCGGTACGCCCTTCATCGGTTGTTCGCCATCCCGATGAGGTGAAGTCTTACCTAAGCAGGGACCAGCATCGGCTGTATAAGCTTATCTGGGAGCGTACCGTCGCTTGTCAGATGTCATCTGCGGTGATGGATACGGTAACTGTAGATATCGCAGCGGGTGATTACTTATTCCGCGCCAATGGCTCTACGGTGAAGTTCCCAGGCTTCATGAAGCTGTACATTGAAGGTACAGATGAAGGCGCGCCGGAAGAGGATGGTATTCTACCGGTGATGAAGGCGCAGGAGAAGCTGCACTACCATGGTCTAGATCCGAAGCAGCACTTCACCCAGCCGCCGCCGCGATATACGGAGGCCAGACTGGTCAAGACACTCGAAGAACTGGGGATCGGACGACCGAGCACCTATGCGCCAACGCTGGAAACCGTACAGAAGCGTGGCTATGTCGCGATCGAGGACAAGAAATTCATTCCTACCGAGCTTGGAGAGCTGGTCATTCAATTGATGGAGGAGTTCTTCCCGGAAATTCTGAATAGTGAATTTACAGCGGAGATGGAAGGAAGCCTCGATCAGATTGAAGAGGGAACCGAAAACTGGGTGCGTGTACTCGATGAATTCTACCAAACCTTCGAACAACGGCTGATCGTTGCGGAGGAGGAGATGAAGGAGATCGAGATCAAGGATGAGGTCTCCGACGAAATTTGCGAGAAGTGCGGCAGCCACTTCGTGTATAAGATGGGACGGTTCGGCAAGTTCCTAGCCTGCTCCGGATTCCCGGATTGCCGGAATACGAAGCCGATTGTTAAGGAAGTCGGTGTGGAGTGCTCGAAGTGTCATAAGGGGCAAATTATTGAACGGCGCAGCAAAAAGGGCCGGATCTTCTACGGCTGCAATACGTACCCAGAGTGCGATTATGTGTCTTGGGATAAGCCGGTTGCAAAGCCGTGTCCCGCCTGCGGCTCTAGTATGATCGAGAAGAATGTTAAGGGCGTCAAGGAAAATCGTTGCGTCCAATGTGATTATAAAGAAGAGGTCAATGACTAGTGGCTACATGGGATAAAGTTACGGTTATTGGAGCGGGTCTCGCTGGCAGCGAGGCAGCCTGGCAGCTGGCCAGACAAGGCATTCCTGTCGTCTTGTATGAGATGAGACCTGTTAGACAGACACCAGCTCATCACACGGATCAATTCGCTGAGCTGGTATGCAGCAATTCTATGCGAGCAGCCGGTCTAACGAATGCGGTTGGCGTGTTGAAGGAAGAGATGCGTATGCTCGATTCCTTGATTATCTCGTGCGCAGATCGCAGCGCAGTCCCCGCAGGCGGCGCGCTGGCTGTAGACCGTGATCGGTTCTCCGGCGGTGTGACCGCCGCGATTCGTGAGCATCCTCTGATCGAGGTGCGTAACGAAGAGGTGACGGACATCCCGGAGGGGATCGTGGTTGTCGCGACAGGACCGTTGACTTCGCCTGAGCTGTCTGCTGCGCTGCAGGCTCAGTTCGGCGAAGAATACTTGTACTTCTATGATGCGGCGGCTCCGATTATTGAGAAGGACTCCATCAATATGGAGAAGGTTTTCCTGCAATCTCGTTATGATAAGGGCGAGGCTGCATACTTGAATTGTCCGATGAATGAAGAGGAATTTAACCTCTTCTACGAAGCGCTGACGACAGCAGAAGCTGCACCGCTCAAATCATTCGAGAAGGAAATTTACTTCGAGGGCTGCATGCCGATTGAGGTAATGGCATCACGCGGTAAGAAAACGATGCTGTTCGGACCGATGAAGCCTGTCGGATTAACGGATCCGCGTACCGGCAAGCGACCCTATGCAGTCGTACAGCTGCGACAGGATAATGCAGCTGGAACGCTGTATAATCTGGTCGGCTTCCAGACCCATCTCAAGTGGGGCGAACAGAAGCGGGTACTTAGTCTGATTCCAGGACTTGAAGAGGCGGAGATTGTCCGTTATGGCGTTATGCATCGCAATACCTTCATTAATTCTCCCAGGCTGCTGCAGCCTACCTATCAGACGAATGCTCGCGACAGCTTGTTCATCGCCGGTCAGATGACCGGGGTTGAGGGATATGTGGAGTCAGCCGCATCTGGTCTGATCGCTGGGCTGAATGCCGCTAGGTATGCGAAGGGTATGCCGGGTCTGATCTTCCCTAAGGCATCAGTCATTGGCAGCTTGTCGCATTATATCACCGCAGCGGATTATGAGCACTTCCAGCCGATGAATGCGAATTTCGGCATTCTGTCGCCGATGACGGAGCGAATTCGCAATAAGAAGGATCGCAATGAAGCATTGGCCAATCGCGCACTTGAGCAGCTGAGGAGTTTTATTACCGAGCAAGCAACGGGACAATGAATTCCAGGAATGAAGGTGTTGACATGGATCACGCTATCGCAAGCTTCATTACCTATCTGCAAGTGGAGAAGGGTGCATCGCCGCTTACTTCTGAACATTACGCCAAGGATTTGTATCAATTCAAAGCCTTCCTGGATCGAAGTGTCCTAACGACGTTCGATTCTGTTACTTATTTGACTGTGCGCGCTTATTTATCCGAGCTCCAAAAGCAGGAATATGCGAAACGAAGTGTCTCGAGAAAGCTGTCGGCGCTTCGTTCGTTTTTTAATTTTCTGGTCAGGGAAGAGCTGCTAGAGACGAGTCCTTTAGTTTATGTGCGCACACCCAAGCTGGATAAGAAGCTGCCCAAATTCCTCTATGTGGAGGAGATGGAGGAATTGTTGCGACTGCCTGATCTTGCGACTCCGATTGGCCAGCGCGACATCGCCGTTCTGGAGACGCTCTATGCCAGCGGGATGCGCGTCAGCGAGCTTGTCGGACTAGATCTGATGTCACTCGATCTGGAAGTAGGTGTTGCGCTCGTATTCGGCAAGGGAGCTAAGGAGCGTTATGTACCGATCGGCGACCATGCGATCACTGCTCTGCGCCGGTATATCGCAGACGGCCGAGTCCGTATGATCAGCGACTCGAGTATCCCCGCGCTGTTCCTGAATACGCGCGGAACGAGGATTAGTGATCGTAGTGTCAGGAGAATTGTCGATACCTATGTCAGCAGGCTGTCCAAGACACGGAATATTAGCCCGCATACGCTCCGGCACTCATTCGCGACTCATATGCTCGAGGCGGGGGCGGATCTCAGAACCGTTCAGGAGCTGCTCGGTCATGTGAATTTATCAACCACGCAAATCTATACGCATATTACGAAGGATCATCTGCAATCGATCTATAATAAAGCGCACCCGCGCGCATAACTATGGTTATGAGAGGAGTCTGACTGATGGAGACAACATTCCACGCTACTACGATCTGTGCAGTGCGTCATAACGGCAAGGGAGCAATTGCTGGCGATGGTCAAGTGACATTCGGCAACAGCATGGTAATGAAGCATACCGCGAAGAAGGTTAGAAGGCTGTACCGTGGTCAAGTGGTAGCCGGATTTGCCGGCTCTGTTGCGGATGCCATTACGCTGTTCGAGAAGTTTGAAGGGAAGCTGGAGGAGCATGGCGGTCATCTGCAGCGCGCAGCTGTGGAGCTGACGAAGGATTGGCGTCAGGATCGCGTACTGCGGCGGCTGGAAGCGATGATGATCGTGATGGATGAGCACGCGATGCTGCTCCTCTCGGGCAGCGGAGAAGTGATCGAGCCGGATGACGGTATTCTGGCGATCGGCTCGGGCGGCAGCTTCGCGCTATCCGCCGCGCGAGCGCTGCAGCGGCATGCGACTGACATGGAGGCGAAGGAGATGGCCTACAATGCGCTAAAGATCGCTTCTGAGATCTGTGTATATACGAATGGGAATATCGTCGTAGAAGAAATCGGAGGGAGATCGGATGAACGATAATAATCTGACGCCAAGACAAATTGTAGATGAGCTGGATAAGTACATCGTCGGGCAGAAGAAAGCAAAGAAGTCTGTTGCTGTCGCGCTTCGAAATCGGTATCGCAGAAGCTTGCTCGACGCTTCAATTCGCGATGAAATTGCTCCTAAGAATATTCTGATGATCGGTCCAACTGGGGTCGGTAAGACGGAAATCGCCAGAAGACTCGCCAAATTAGTGCATGCGCCATTCATCAAACTGGAAGCAACGAAATTCACAGAGGTCGGATATGTCGGTCGTGATGTGGAATCGATGGTGCGCGATCTGCTGGAAGTATCGATCCGCATGGTGAAGGCGGAGCGCACAGAGCTTGTCAAGGATCGGGCTGAGGAGAATGCCAACGAACGAATCGTGGCGATTCTGGTTCCATCTGGGAAGAAGAGCAAAGCCCCTAAGAACCCCTTCGAGATGCTGTTCAACGGCGGGGAGCAGCCGGAGCAAGAGGTGTCAGGCAATGAGGATGATGCACTAACCCAGGAGCGCAATCGAATGCGCAAGCTGCTGGCAATGGGCGAGCTGGAAGATCGCGTGATCGAGATCGAGGTCGATGATCATGCCCCGAATATGTTCGATATGTTGGCTGGTCAAGGCAATGACCAGATGGGGATCAATATGCAGGAGATGCTTGGCAGCTTCCTGCCCAAGAAAACCAAGAAGCGCAAGCTTCCGATCAAGGAAGCGCGCAAGGCGCTATTCCATGAAGAGGCACAGAAGCTGCTCGATATGGACGATGTGTTCCAAGAGTCGATTCGCCGCGCAGAACAGGATGGGATTATCTTCCTGGATGAGATCGATAAGATTGCCAGCTCCTCTAGAGGAGGCGCTGGTCCTGATGTATCCCGCGAGGGCGTGCAGCGGGATATACTGCCCATCGTAGAGGGCTCTACCGTCATGACCAAGTACGGTCCTGTCAAGACGGATCATGTGCTGTTCATTGCTGCGGGTGCATTCCATATCGCTAAGCCATCTGACTTAATTCCCGAGCTGCAGGGTCGATTCCCGATTCGCGTAGAACTGACCAATTTGACAGCGGAGGACTTTGTGTCGATTCTGACAGAGCCTCAGAACGCGCTAACTAAGCAATATACTGCGCTGCTTGAAACAGAAGGTATCACGGTCACCTTCCTGGAGTCGGCCATTATAGAGATCTCGCGTCTGGCGGCTGAAGTGAATCAGAATACAGATAATATTGGTGCCAGGAGACTGCATACGATGCTGGAGAAGCTCCTGGAGGATCTTAGCTTTGAAGCGCCGGAGCTTCAGATTGAAACGTTCGTGATCACACCTGAGTACGTTAGGGAGAAGCTCTCCGATGTTGCCAAGAACCGTGATTTAAGTCAATATATTCTATAAGGAATAACAAGATCAAGTGTGAAGGATTGCAGGAGGAGAGTAACGCGTATGATTAGGCTTATTGATAAAACCCGCGCGCTCAATCGATTGCTGCAGCGAGCTGCAGGAGCGCCGGTTAGCTTCCTAGAGATGGCTGAGGTGTTGAGGGAGCTGATCCATGCTGATATCTATGTCATCAGCCGTAAGGGGAAGCTGCTGGCCAGCCAGGTCGTAACCGAGCCGGAAGCTGAGCTCGAGGTGTTCCAGAATATGCGAATCTCGCCGGAGCAGAACAGCTTGCTGTTCTCGGTGGCGGAGACGATCGACAATGAAGCGCGAAGCAGCGATGCGGTTGCCATCTATGAACAGATTCGCATGTTGTTTAATCGCGCGCGGCTGATGATTGTTCCAATCATTGGAGGCGATGAGCGGGTAGGTACACTACTGCTTTCACGCAATGGACAAGCCTTTGTGGAGGATGATATTATCCTAGCGGAATACGGAGCTACGATTATCGCCATGGAGATTCTTCGCGGGCATGTAGATGAGCATGAGAATGAATCGCGCAATCGGATTGCTGTCCAGGTTGCGATCAGTTCACTGTCCTACAGCGAATTGGAGGCTGTAGAGCTCATTATTGAAGAACTCGACAATCTGGAAGGCTTGCTGGTTGCCAGCAAGATTGCGGATCGAGCGGGTATTACCCGCTCAGTGATCGTCAATGCGCTTCGCAAGCTGGAGAGCGCAGGAGTCATCGAGACCCGTTCATTGGGGATGAAAGGCACTTATATCAAGATACTGAATGAGCGATTGATCGACGAAATTATGAAGTCCGGTGACAAGGCGAATGTATAACGAAATATCGTGCTATTCCATAAGCCCTATTCTTCAATTGAAGATAGGGCTTATGTCTGATTGAATCCTTGTCCCCGTTGCATGACAATATGTTAGATTCGGTAATATTCGACAGATGTAGTGGAATATTATGAAACTTGTCGTTAAAAAAAAGGAATATTGAGAATGATGTTGAATTAAACAATTATCAATTTATTAAGAAGTGAGGTGTATATGTTGCAGATCTTCTCCAATACATTCGACAGACTCGGCCGATCGCTTGAAGCCAGCGTGCTGAGACAGGATGTCATCGCTCATAATATAGCCAATGTAGACACCCCTAATTTCAAACGATCTACTGTGCGCTTCGAGGATGTATTGCAGCAGGAGCTAAGAGGTTCGAAGTCGACATTTATCGGCCATCGAACAGATCCAAGACATCTGGATATTGGCGGAGCAGTTGAATCAGCCAGAGCCCAGGTAGTCGCTGATAACACAACCATTATGAATAATAATGGCAACAATGTTGATATCGATTACGAAATGTCGATTCTTGCGAAGAACCAATTGTACTACAATACGCTAATCGGGCAGGTTAACCATGAGCTGAAGATTACCCGAACCGCGATCGATAAAAGGTGATGAACAATGAGACTAAGTGGAATTGATATCAGCGCATCCGCGTTGACGGCGAACCGCATGCGTATGGATGTTGTTGCCTCGAATATTGCGAATGCGGAAGTTAGCAGAGGCAAGCTGGTGAATGGCGAGTGGGTGCCGTATCAACGGAAACTCGTAGCCTTGGAGTCGAAAGGCGCGCCCAGCTTCGGTCAACAACTGGACAAGGCGATTAATAAACAGTCGGAACTAGGTGTTCGCGTCAGTCACATATCGAATGATCCGACTCCCTTTAAGAAAGTACATAATCCGACGCATCCTGATGCAGACGCAGAAGGTTATGTGTTGCTTCCTAATGTCGATCCATTGAAGGAAATGATCGATATGATGTCTGCTTCGCGTTCTTACGAAGCGAACGTAACCGTTCTGAACGCGTCTAAAGCCATGTTCATGAAAGCGTTGGAAATTGGCAAGTAATCAAAGCCATACATAGCAGGAACGAGCTCGAGAAGAATTGGAGGGAGTTAATAATGATCGACAAGATCGTGCCAGGGATGAACGTCTATCAATCGACGAGCAGGAATGCCGTTCCAGCCGCTAATGACAGTTCAATCTCGGCGAAGTTCGGAGATGTGCTAGACAATGCGATCAATCGTATTGTTGAGAACGAGAACACTGTTCATCAGCTTACAGATGCATTCGCTTCCGGGCAGATGGAGAACGTTGAGCAATTGCTGATTGCCTCAGAGAAGGCTTCTTTGAACTTGGAACTGACTGTCCAAATTCGTAATAAGGTGATTGAGGCTTATCAAGAGATGATGAGGATACAGATCTAACAGAGCTGCAGCAACGATTGTGTAATTCATTTTGGGTGAGGTGGACTTGTGAAAGAAAGACTTATCCAGTATCGCGACAAGCTCGTCCAATACTGGAATCAGACGAACAAAACCCAAAAGATCGGCTTCGTCTCCGGGATCGCGCTACTCCTCTTAGTTATTGGAATAACAGCTCTGATGCTATCCAAAACGGAATATTCCAATGCTTTTAAGGACCTGGATGCTACGGATGCCGCCGCCATTACGAGCTATCTGCAAGAGCAAGGGATTAAGTATCGGATCAGTACAGACGGACGTACAATCGGTGTCCCGACTACTGATGTTGCAGAAGTGAAGATTGCGGTTGAATCACAAGGGTTGGTTCAGAATGGTTCGATTGGATATGGCATCTTCAAGGAGAATATGTCCAGCTTCGGCATGACAGATAATGAGTTTAATGTGCTGAGGGCTGATGCGATCGCTGGAGAGATTCAGCAGCTGATTAATGGGATGAATGGTGTAGATAGATCTAAGGTTGTACTGTATGTTCCTCAAGATAATGTCTTCATAAGCGATAGGCCGGAGCAATCCACCGCTGCTGTGATGATCTGGTTCCAGCGAGCATTCCGACCGGACCAGAAGATGATTGATACGATCTATAATCTGGTATCACACAGCTTGCCGAATATGAGTCTTGATAATATTGCTGTGTCAGACCAAAGTGGAGAGCTGCTCCCATCCTCGAAGCTGGGGAGCGGAGGCAGTTCATCCAGCCTAGTGTCTGAGCAGTTCATGATTAAGAAGCAGTTCGAGAATGAGATTCAACGCAATATCCAATCGATGCTTAATCGCATCTTCCCGCCTGAGAAGGTGGTTGTTAGCGTGGTCTCCTCCTTGAACTTCGACAAGAAGAACAGCATTCAGCAGCTAGTGGAGCCCGTGAATACGATCGATCAGAAGGGTATCGAGATCAGTGTTGAGACCATTCAAGAGACGTATTCCAGCGAAGGCGGCTCTGACAGCAGCGTAGCTGGAACAGGCGAGACGGACATTCCGGGCTATCCAACAGTTGGATCTGGGGGCAGCACCGAGTCCGAGAGTTTGACGGAACGCATTAATTTTGAAGTGAATCGAATTAATAACGAGATTCAATCTTCGCCATACCAAATTAAGGATTTAACGATTAACGTCGCCCTCGAGCCGCCGATCAAGAATGATCCGGCCTCGCTAACTGAGGAGACGAAGGATGCGATTCAGCAAATTCTTAAGAATGTCGTTGCTGCGTCGCTGGCTGATTCTGGTAGAACCTACACGGATGATGAGCTCGATAATAAAGTATTCGTACTTGCTCATTCATTTGATGGGGTAGATGGGGTATCATCAGAACCATTTGTTGCAAGCAATCTATTCTATGGACTTGTTGCAATTGCGCTCGCCATTATTATTATAGGAATCTTACTGCTCGTGCGCAGAAGAAAACAAGCGATTCTCGAAGAGGAAGAACTCTCGATTCAGCTTGCGAATGCTCAGGCAGAACCAGCGATTGATCTCGAGAGCGTCAATAATGAAAGTCAAGTCAGAAAGCAGCTTGAATCACTGGCTAAGAAGAAGCCGGAAGAGTTCGTCAACCTGCTCCGCACGTGGCTTGTTGATGAGTAGAGACATCTAAATAGGTTAGAGATAAATTAGCTCTGCCGTCAATCAGTTCGGAGGAGGAGAAGGCATGGCAAGGCCTCAAACGCAAACCCAATTGCTGACAGGCAGGCAGAAAGCGGCAATCCTGCTTGTCGCGCTAGGTCCTGAGGTGTCAGCACAAATTTTCAAGCATCTTCGAGATGAAGAGATCGAGCAGCTTACGCTCGAAATCGCCAATGTACGTAGAGTTGATAGTATGGATAAAGAGGATATCCTTGCTGAATTTCATCAGATTTGCCTTGCTCAAGAGTATATCTCGCAAGGCGGTATCTCGTATGCCAAGGATATTCTGGAGCGAGCGCTGGGGTCGCAGCGAGCGATTGATGTGCTTAATAAATTAACCGCTACCCTGCAGGTAAGGCCGTTCGACTTCGCTCGGAAGGCTGATCCTGCCCAAATCCTTAACTTCATACAAAATGAGAACCCGCAGACGATCGCATTAGTACTATCTTATCTGCAAGCCGATCAGGCATCGGTCATTCTCTCGTCGCTTCCCCAGGACAAGCAGGCTGATGTCGCCAAGCGGATCGCGATGATGGACAGCACCTCGCCTGAGGTTATCAATCAGGTCGAGCGCATCCTTGAGCAGAAGCTGAGCTCAACTTCGACACAGGATTATACGAATGCAGGCGGTATCGAAGCAATCGTGCAAATCCTCAATGGGGTTGACCGAGGAACAGAGCGCACCATTCTGGACTCACTTGAGATTCAGGATCCGGAGCTGGCAGAAGAGATCAAGAAGCGGATGTTCGTATTCGAAGATATTGTTAACTTGGACAATCGTTCGATACAGCGGATTATCCGTGATATTGAGAATGCGGATCTGCAGCTTGCGCTTAAGGTTGCAAGCGAGGAAGTACGAGATGCGATCTTCCGCAACATGTCGAAGCGCATGGCGGATACATTCCGCGAAGAGATGGAGTATATGGGACCTGTGCGGCTGCGTGATGTCGAAGAGGCACAGACTCGTATCGTTGCTACAATTCGCCGCCTAGAAGAATCAGGTGAAATTATTATTGCACGCGGCGGAGGAGATGATATCATTGTCTAATTTGATAAAATCTTCTTACTATGTTCCGCTTGAATCGATTAAACAGATAGAAGCGCCAGCGCTTAAATTCACGCCCTTGCAGCACCCAGCTGGTGACGATGCGCAGGATGGATCATCGCAAGCTCTGGATCCTGAGCTTGCCGCAATCGAACTCCAGAAGGAGCAAATGCTGCAGGAGGCCAAGCAAGAGGCTGAGCTTATCGTCAAGAGCGCGCAGGAAGTCGCGCAGCGGCAGCAAGAAGAAGCTAGAGCTGAAATTTCCAGCTGGTGGGAGGAAGAGCGCGCTAAGGATTTAGAGCGCCAAGAAGAAGCCAGGCAGTCCGGCTATGAACAAGGTTACTCAGAGGGGCAGCAAGCAGGAGAACAGCACATTCGTGAACAATATGAATCGCTCATTAAGGAAGGGCGATCCGTATTGGAGCAAGCACATGAGGCGGCCAGACATACGCTGGCTGGCTCGGAACCGTTCCTCATCGCACTAAGCTGCAAGATTGCAGAGCGTATTATCGGCAGACAGCTCGAATTGTCTCAGGATTGGACGCAGGGCATCATTCAAGAAGCATTGAAGCGCAGTATTGATAAGGGGACGATCACGTTATGTGTGTCACCTGGGCAGTACGCCTATGTGCAGAGTGTCAGAGACGAGCTCTCCAACATGATTGATGCCCAGGCTGAGCTGCAAATTCTGCCAGACACAAGCGTGAAGGATCATGGCTGTGTCGTGAAGACCTCATTCGGTAGCATCGATGCTCGCGTGGATACACAGCTTACTGAAATTAAGGATGCTTTACTTGATCTATGTAGACGAGGTGAGCAAGCCAGTGCTGAATAGTCCGGTTCTCGATGCAACGCCCTATCTGGAATCGCTGAGTCAGATCGATCCGATTCGAATGAATGGAAGAGTCACACAGGTGATCGGATTGACGATAGAGTCAGAGGGACCTGATGCGGCAGTCGGCGATGTGTGTCTAATCTATCCTCAGAAGAATGCTGCTCCGATTCAAGCCGAGGTTGTGGGGTTTCGAGATAACCGCGTCGTCTTGATGGCGCTGGGCGAGCTGCATGCCATTGGTCCTGGCTGCGAGGTTGTCGCGACCGGCAAGCCGCTAGGGGTTAAGGTTGGGTTCGAGTTATTAGGCAAGGTGTTGAATGGATTAGGAGAGCCGCTGGATGGCCATGTCCTTCCCGCTAGAATGGGCGAGTATTCCACCCATAATAAGCCGAGTAATCCGCTAATGCGCCCGCGTGTATTGGAGCCGATCAGCGTAGGGGTTCGGTGCATTGATGGGTTGCTCACGATAGGCAAGGGACAGCGTGTAGGCATCTTCGCTGGCTCAGGTGTAGGGAAGAGCACCCTGCTCGGGATGATCGCTCGGAATACAACAGCAGATGTCAATGTGATCGCGTTGATCGGTGAACGCGGCAGGGAAGTGCTCGACTTCATCGAGCGGGATCTTGGACCAGAGGGTCTAGCCCGATCGGTGGTCATAGTCGCAACCTCCGATCAGCCTGCGCTCATTCGAATCAAGGGAGCGTTAATCGCCACAGCGATCGCTGAGTATTTTCGAGACCGTGGGTTGAATGTCATGCTTATGATGGATTCGGTCACGCGTTATGCCATGGCGATGAGAGAAGTTGGTCTGGCGATCGGTGAGCCGCCTGCGACTCGCGGTTACACACCTTCCGTATTCGCCAACTTGCCGAAGCTGCTCGAACGCGCAGGAACCGCGCAGAAAGGCTCGATCACCGCATTCTACACCGTTCTGGTGGATGGTGATGATATGAACGAACCGATCGCGGATGCCGTACGCGGTATTCTGGATGGCCACATTGTGCTGGATCGCAACATCGCTAACAAAGGCCACTATCCAGCGATTAATGTGCTGGCAAGCGTAAGCCGGGTTATGACTGAAATTGTCGAGGAAGACCATCAGAATGCCGCAGAGAACTTGAAGCGATTGTTAGCGATCTACCGTGACGCTGAGGATCTCATCAATATCGGCGCTTACCAGCGAGGCTCTAACGCGGATATTGATCAGGCGCTGTCCTATATTCAAGCGATCTGGGATTTCACCAAGCAGCGTACAGCTGAGAAGATCGATTATACCGATGTGAAAGCTTCACTAATTCAAACCTTCTTATAGAGGTGAGTAAACGCAATGACATTCCGATTCTCGCTTCAGAAAATTGTCGATCTTAAGGGTAACCAAAAGAGGCAAGCGCAGTGGCACCTCTCCGATGCGATCACTGCATTGCATAAGGAGCAGACTTCACTGACGGCTTTATTGAATGAACAGCGGCTGCAGCAGTCGCGAATCCAGGAGGCGGCAGGGAAGCCGACGCCCATCCTACAGCTGCAGGAACTGCAAGACTATGCAGAGCATCTGCAGCGCAGGATTGAATCCCAATCGCGAGAGGTCAATCGTGCGCAAGGGCATGTGGACAGCAAGCAACAGCAGTTGATAGAGTGCTCCCGTGACGAGAAGGTATGGCAGAAGGCTAGGGAGAAGGCTTACGTCGCGCATCACGCTCTTGAGTTGAAGAGAGAGCAGGAGACACTGGACGAAGTAGCAACCATGCGATTCGGTTTTCAGTAGCACAGCTCTGTCGACGACGGTCAGCGCGTGATTTGAAGGAGGCGTAAATGAGTGGATAATCTGGATATGGAGAAGTCATCCTACAGCTCGTTTGAGCGATTTCTATACATATTTCTTTTGCCAGTACTCTTCGCGATTGTGTTGATTGGCGTATTTTTAAACATATTCAACTATGATGTCAAAGGCGCCGTATATGATCTTGGACGCAAGATACCCATTGTCTCTAGCCTTGTGCCAGACGACGAGTCAACTCAAGTTGACTTGGTGAATCCAGCGAACCAGACGATCAAGAATGAGCAGACGATTCAGAATTTGAGCGCTGATCTGGCGGAGAGAGAAACGATGATCAATGAGCTTCAGCAAGCACTTGAGACGAGGGAGCAATCGATCACCGCGCTGGAGGACAACCTCGAGCAGCTGATCTTGCTGGATCAAACCGCTGAAGCGAATATCGAGGAGTACCGTACGCAGCTGAAATCGCTCGCCAAGATGTATAGCGATATGTCAGCGAGTAAGGCGGCTAGGATCCTCGAGAATCTTACAATGCCTGAGCTCGTTCTCGTGCTGTATGAAATGAATGCGGATGATCGAGGCAAGGTGCTGGCCAGGATGAACCCCAAGACAGCAGCCGATGCGTCCATTCAGCTCAAGGACATTACAGAATCTAACCGCACGGAGTTTGAGGCGGAAGCAGCTAGCGCCCGCGCGGATCGCACCAGGCAGGATGATCCTGATGCCGCGAATGACCTGACAATCGCTGAGCTTGCCCAGACGTTCACTGTGATGACACCTGCCAGCGCGGCAACGATTATGATTGAACTGAACAAGACCAATCAAACGAAGACGGTCAATATCCTGAAGGCTATGGATAACAACGCCCGTTCCACGCTGCTGACCGCAATCGCGAACAGCTCGCCGTCGATCGCGGCGGTGTTGACCGACAAGCTCGGGCAATAGAGCAGGAGATCTAGATCACGGTCCACTTGAAAGGAGGTGATATACAATGGAAATGCCGACAAATGTGATTGCGGCATCTGTCGCGGGGCAAGCAAGCACTCCCGCTGCGCAAGGTACTGGGGCCCCTGCTGCCAGCGGCGGCAAGCAAGATTTCATGCATGCGCTGAATAAGCTGCTCGGTAGTGGAGCTACAGACACAGTAGAGGAACTTCATGATCACGCAGCTTGGTCAGCTGGAGCTATTCCGATCAGTGTGTTGATGGCAATCGCCCCTCAGGCTAGTGATTCCGAAGCGGCTGAATTGATTCAGAGCCTCCTGGATGCGCTGAACGAGGCTGATGAGGAGCAGCTAGCTGATTTATTGGAGCATCCTGCTCTTGCGAACTGGTTAACTGAATTGCATCAGCAACTTCAACAGGTTCAGACCAACAGCGGCCAGACCATGCCTCTGATCGACCAGGCTGCCTTGCAGCTAATTGTTGCAGGCGGGCTTGTCTCTGCTGAACAGCAGGTTGATGTGAAGCAGCAATCCGCAGCGCTCGTACAGTTGCTTCAACTGCTCCAGCATGGACTGCATACCGGTGTGACCGGAGCGGCAACGGAGCATATAGGCAGCGATATGAAGGCGATGGTTGCCGAATTATCCGCAAGCTTCCCGCAACTGCGAATGCTATCAGGCGGACAAGAGATCGACGCGCGTCACATCATTAGAGCGGATCAGCGTTTCAGCGGATCTGAGCGCGCACTAGCTAATCTGCTGCATGCTTCGAGCGCTAATACAGCTAATCAATCGACAGCTGATCAAGGACGCAATAAGCTTCAACTGCTGGAGCGCCTGTCCTATATGCAGCCTATGGCTCAGCTTGCAGCGTCTCAAGCCTCTGCTATCACGAGTGATGCTGCTACGCTTCCGCAGGATGCTGCGAAGCTGATTGCGACTGTTGAGACTGCGGGTAATCATGCAGTTCCGCCGCAAGCGATGATGGCTTCGCTAAGAGGTGATGCAGCTGCGGAAGTGAAGACTGCAGCTCCCGATCCGGTCATACGTTCGGAGCAATTCGTTACAGAGATGAGCAGGTTTGTGATCAAGCACATGAGCATTACCCAGCACAACGGCATATCGCATGCGAGAATTTCACTGATGCCTGAGCATCTAGGGCAGCTCGATGTGAAGATTCAGATGCAGAATGGTCAGATCACTGCTTCCTTCATAGCAGAGACGGCTGCTGCGCGCGAGATGCTCGAGAATCAGCTGCCAGTACTGCGAGCAGCGCTACAGCAGCATGGCTTGCAAATTGAACGTATCGTCGTGTCCAATCAGCAGACACCTGGCTCCGGATTGTACCAGGAAGGCAGAGAGCAATCCACCGGACAACAGTCTGATGGAGGCCAGCGTTCCAGCAAGTCATCTAACCGAGATGCTGAATTCGCATTAGAAATTGAAGATGCGCTTGAGCTGGATCCATCGCATCCGGAATACGGCAATACATTCAGCGCAACCGCGTAATACCTGGCAGGAGGTGAAAGGAAATGGCGGATTCTATCATCAGCACTTCTAATATCTGGCCTTATTATTCTAGCACCAACAAAGCTTCTGAGACTGCTGGGGAAGCAAGTACATTAGGCAAGGATCAATTCTTAACCATTCTAATGGCTCAGTTGCGAAATCAGGATCCAATGTCACCGATGCAGGATCAGGAATTCATCGCGCAGATGGCGCAGTTCACATCTGTTGAGCAATTGATGAAGATGACTAAATCGCTTGACGCTCTGACGAATTCAATCGGCCTTGCCTCCTCATTGATCGGCAAGACAATTGGCTGGACGACAGAGCAGGATGGCGCAGAACAGCCAGAAGCTAAATTCGGGGTGGTAGACTCGATAACGGTTCGAGACGGATTAACTTATGCGGTAGTAGATGGTACAGCCGTCCCGATCAATCGGATCGAATATGTCACGAACTCGAGCGCAGATCCTGGAGGCAGCGATCAGGGAGAGGACGAACAATGACAGATCGTATACAAGTCGGGCAATTGCACACGCCGATTGGTATGCCTGGACGAATCAACCGCAGCGCGATAGCGTCCACGCCGCCTAATGCTGCTGATCAGCGTTCCTTCCAGCATATACTGCAGGATAAGCTGATTCACTTCAGCAACCATGCTGAGGTTCGCTTACAGCAGAGAGGGATTCAGTTCAGCAAGGAACAGATGGCGGAATTGGAATCTGCTATCAATAAAGCCGACGCTAAGGGAGCCAAGGACTCATTAATTATGCTCCAGAATGTCGCGCTGATTGTGAATGTGAAGAGTCGGACAGTAGTCACCGCAATGGATGGCAATCAGCTCAAGGATAATGTATTCACGAAGATTGACAGCGCCGTAATCATCTCGTAATGAATGGGCGCTCATGAGGCTGGACCTTATTAGGAGGCCTCCTAACCGCCGATTGACTGACGCGGTTCAACGATTGATCAATAAGGTTTCAATAAACAGGAGGTTCAACCATGTTAAGATCTCTGTATTCCGGCATATCCGGCATGAGAGGATTCCAGACTAAGCTTGATGTAATCGGCAACAATATTGCAAATGTCAACACGATTGGTTTCAAGGGCGGACGCGTCATGTTCATGGATATTCTCAGCCAGAGCATAGCGGGTGTCACGGCGCCGACTGATGTTACTGGCGGGGCTAACGCCAAGCAAATCGGGCTCGGAGTCGCGATCTCGGCAATTGACACGATTCACACGCCAGGCGCTGCAATGACAACGAATGTGCCGACTGATCTACGAATCAATGGCGACGGATTCTTCGCAGTGAAGATGACTGCCGACCAGGAAGTTGCATACCTGACACGCGCAGGCAACTTCACGCTCGACGCCAATAGACAGCTTGTGAATGGCGACGGCATGTTGGTTATGGATTCAGAAGGTGAACCCATCATTCTGGATGAGGAAGTAACCGCCTTCTCCATCGCACAGAGCGGCGAGATTATCTCGATTGCCGCTGATGGCACCTCGGAGGCAACTGGGATCTTCGTCGGTGTGGTGAAGATTGTTAATCCATCCGGTCTTGAGAAGATTGGCGGCAATATGTATCGGATTACGCCTAATGCAAACCCCGATGGTGAATTCGAAATCGGACTGGCTAATGACCAGGAAGTAGGCACAGGCGCGATTATCGCGGGACAGCTGGAGATGTCCAATGTCGATCTGACTGCCGAATTTACAGAAATGATTGTGGCACAGAGAGGCTTCCAAGCCAACTCGCGGATTATTACAACATCTGACGAAATTCTGCAAGAGGTTGTCAATCTGAAGCGATAAATCTTCGCTTAGCTAGGTAATGGCTTATGACCGATTCTGTCATGGGAATCGGTCATAAGCTGACAAGCTTCAACATGGGTTTGGAGGGACGCATTTGATTAAGGTGACTAGATTGAATGGCGCCGCGATGTATGTAAATGCAGTTCTGATTGAGAGTATTGAAGAAACGCCGGATACGATAATTACACTGACAACAGGCAAGAAATTAATAGTTCTCGAGAAGGCGCCCGATGTGGTAAGCTTAGTTAGGGCTTACATGCGGCATTTAGGGTCACTGCATCTGGCGATTAAGTCTGCCACGGCGGAAGAAGCGGAGGATTACTAGTGTTCAAAAAAATGTTACCTTGGGTTTTAATGATCTTGATCGTAATCGCATTAATCGTAACCGCTGCGTTCTTGCTGTGGGAGAAGCTGTTCACAGATTCCTCTCAAAGCGACACCGATCGCGCTCAGAGCAGCGTAGTAAGCGTTGAAGGCACGAAGATGCCGGCAGCCCAACTCAAGAAGCTGTCCACTGAAATTCCAGATATTCTGACAAATTTGAATACGGGTGATTTCATCAAAATCAGCTTTACCTTTGTGCTAAGCAATGAGAATGGGAAAGAAGAATTCGAGCTGTTGGACTTTAAGATCCGTCATATCATTAACGCAACATTAGCTGATCTCTCGCCAGATGATATACGTGGTAGTCAGGGGAATGATTTTGTCAGCGCCACGCTCATGAATAAGATCAATCAGATTCTTGAAGAAGGCAAAGTTAGAGAAGTCAATATTACGGGTCTGGTGATTTCGTAATCGAGTTCTAAAGAACGAAAGGAGTGAATCCTTTGGTCGATGTGTTATCCCAGAACGAGATAGACGCCTTGCTGGCAGCTCTCTCATCCGGTGAGATGGATGCGGAAGAGCTGAAGAAAGAGGAGAGTACTAAGAAGGTTCGCTCCTATGATTTTAAGCGGGCAGTTCGATTCTCCAAGGATCATATTCGCAGTTTAACTAGAGTGCATGAGAACTTTGCGCGTTACTTAACGACGTACTTCTCCGCACAGCTTCGGACCTATGTGCAGATTAATGTTGTCAGCGTGGACCAGCTTCCTTATGACGAATTCATACGCTCTGTTCCGAAGATGACGATACTAAACATATTCGAGGCCGATCCACTAGAAGGCCGTATGGTGCTGGAGATCCATCCCAATGTAGCGTTCGCCATGCTGGATCGATTATTAGGCGGTGTTGGCAATGTGCCGACCAAGGTGAGCAGCTTGACGGAGATTGAGAATTCCGTCATGGAGCGCATATTCGGACGTACCTTCGAGAGCTTCCAGGAAGCATGGAAGTCCGTAGCCGATATAACACCGAAGCTGGTCACACTCGAGACAAATCCGCAGTTCCTGCAGCTTGTATCACCGAATGAGACGATTGCTCTAATCTCGATGAGCACGAAGATCGGCGAGACAACAGGAATGATTAATCTATGCATACCGCATGTGGTGCTTGAGCCGATTATGCCTAGATTGTCGGTCCATCATTGGTTCGTGTCACAAAAGAAGACCAGAGCGCCGGAGGAGATCGAAGCGCTTGAGAATCGCGTTCATCGAGCTAAGCTGCCGATCGTAGCTGAGCTGGGCCGATCCTCCATAACGGTCAGTGAATTAATGAATCTATCGATCGGTGATGTGATCTCGCTCAATAAATCGACGGAAGAGGGGCTTGACATCCGAGTCGGGGAGAGGCTGAAGTACAATGCTTCGCCAGGCGCGGTGAAAGGTAAGCTAGCCATCCAGATCACGGATATTGTAGAGGAAGGAGTTGAAGAAGATGAGCGGTAATAAAGACTATCTGTCCCAGGAAGAGATCGATGCTTTGCTTCAACAGACTGTTGAGGATGACGGGGATCAGGATCTGCTCGGGGGCGGAGCGCAGGATGTAGATATACATACGATGCTCACCGAAATTGAGAAGGACGCGCTTGGTGAGATTGGCAATATCACGTTCGGCAGCGCAGCTACTGCATTATCTACGCTGCTCGGACAGAAGGTTGATATCACTACGCCTACCGTGTCTGTCATCTTCCAGCAGGATTTAGAGGCGGAGTTCCCTAAGCCGCATGTGGCAGTGAGTGTCAATTATGTGGACGGGTTCCAAGGTGTGAATATGCTCGTTATTCAGACGAAGGATGCTCAAGTCATTGCTGATCTGATGTTAGGCGGAGACGGAAGCAACGTGGACGGGGAGATGAATGACATTCATCTGAGCGCCGTACAAGAGGCGATGAATCAGATGATGGGCTCTTCCGCTACATCGATGTCAGCCATCTTCAATCGATTTGTGAACATCTCTCCTCCAGGGATTGATGTATTCGATATGACGACTGGTAAAGGCACCGAGAGCTTTACAGAATATGAAGTCTTCATTAAGATCTCATTCGAGCTGCGGATCGGTCATTTAATCGATTCGAATATTATGCAGCTGCTTCCTGTGCAGTTCGCTAAGGATATGGTGTCCTCGCTGCTCGGCGCTACGTCAGACAGCGAACCGTCCAAGCCTAGCGAACCGGCTCCAGCTACACCGCCGGCCGCGGCTGTGCAAGCACCTGTAGCGGCTCCGCAGGCACCAGCTCCACAGCCCGCATATGCAGCTGAGCCTCCTGCGCAGCAGCCATACGCTCCTGAGATGCAGCCTGTTCAGCAGCAGCCCTACTATCAGCAGCCTGCAGCAGGTATGGGGATGCCGTATGGTAATCAACAACAGATGATGCCGCCTATGCAGGATATTAGTCAATCGATGTCGAATCGTAACGTCAATGTGCAGCCTGTACAATTCAGCGGTCTCACCGGCGGGCATCCGGTTCATGCCGACCAGACCAATCTGGGTCTGCTCCTGGACATTCCGCTTAAGGTGACAGTGGAACTAGGTCGTACACATAAGACGATTAAGGACATTCTAGAATTATCGCAGGGCTCTATTGTAGAGTTGGACAAGCTTGCTGGCGAACCGGTGGATATTCTGGTGAATAATAAATTGATTGCCAAGGGCGAGGTCGTGGTTATCGATGAGAACTTCGGCGTACGTGTCACCGATATCGTAAGTCAACTGGATCGCATTACAAAAATTCAATAATCATTGCTTTGGGAGGATTACGAGATGGCTAACAAGATTTTAATCGTAGACGACGCGGCATTTATGAGAATGATGATCAAGGATATCTTGTCGAAGAATGGATATGAAGTCGTCGGTGAAGCGAACGATGGTGCACAAGCGATTGAGCGGTACAAGGAGCTTAAGCCGGATCTTGTTACCATGGATATCACCATGCCTGAGATGGATGGCATTCTTGCACTGAAGGAAATTAAGAAGTTCGACGGCAACGCCAAGGTCATTATGTGTTCCGCGATGGGGCAGCAAGCGATGGTCATAGATGCGATTCAGGCCGGAGCCAAGGATTTCATCGTTAAGCCATTCCAAGCAGACCGTGTTATAGAGGCAATCAAGAAGACGCTGGGCTAACAAGTATTTCTATTGATGAAGGGATTGGAGTTCGTGCGTCCGAATGCGATAACACTAGCTATTGATCTCGAAGCAGATGATGGAATAGACATCGGTCTTAACAACGGCGGTGTATCCGTGTGGGATTGGTTCACCGTAATTATCGTACTGGTGCTTATTGTCGCGCTGATCTTATTACTGGTTCGCTTCATGGCCTATAAGAATAATTCGTGGTCCCAGGCGCGCTCGCTTCGCCAATTAGGCGGAGTTGGAGTCGGTCAGAATAAATCCATTCAACTGGTTAAGGTCGGCAGCGCGATCTATGTAGTTGGCGTAGGCGACAATGTGCAAATACTCGATAAGATTGAGGATGACAGCGAGATAGCGCACATTATGGAGTCGCTGCACACGGCGCCATCCATTCCAGGAAGCCATATGCTCGCGAAGCTGCAGAATTGGACTGATGCTCGCAGGAAGCTAACCGCATCTAAGGATGAATCGACGAGCCCTGAGGCGGAAAGCTTTCAGGAGCTTTTCCATTCTAAGCTGCAGCAGGTTGGAAACAGGAGAGAAAATTTGAAAGAACTGCTTCAGGAAGATAGGAAGACGGATGGAGAGCGACATGAATAGGAACAAGTTGTTCTTCCTAGCAGCGATACTGCTCGTTGGTTTTGCTTGGCTGCCGGCGGAGCATGTCATCGCACAAGGATTAGAGCTGCCAGGTATTCCGACCTCTGATGATCCTGCCGATGTGTCGAATACGGTAACGATCCTTGTTTTATTAACATTGTTAAGTTTAGCTCCGGCGATCGTCATAATGATGACTTCCTTCACCCGAATCATCATCGTGTTGGGCTTCACCCGTACGGCGCTGGCAACGCAGCAGATGCCGCCGAACCAAGTGCTCATCGGATTGGCGCTGTTTATGACTTTATTCATTATGTCACCGACTTTATCCGCCATTAATGAGACCGCGCTGCAGCCTTACTTCAACGGGGAAATGACACAGCAGGAAGCGATCGACGAGGCTGTCATCCCAATGAAGAAATTTATGGCTGCGCATACGAGGCCGAAGGACCTGTTATTGTTCCTTAACTACACGAATTCGGAAAGGCCGGCGAATACAGAGGATATTCCACTAACGGTGCTGGTACCCGCTTATGCGATCAGCGAGCTGAAGACTGCCTTCCAGATGGGCTTCATGATCTTCATACCGTTTCTAGTTATTGATATGGTTGTGGCTAGTGTTCTGATGTCCATGGGGATGATGATGCTCCCGCCAGTTATGATTTCATTGCCATTCAAGATTCTGCTCTTCATCATGGTAGACGGCTGGTATCTAGTAGTGAAATCGCTTCTAATCAGTTTCAATTGAGGTTGACCAAGAAGGAGAGTAGAGGCCGGTATGAGCGGTGAATTCATTATCGGGATGGCAGGGCAGGCCGTCTATACGGTGCTGAAGGCAAGTGCGCCTATGCTGATCGTAGCATTAGGGATCGGTCTGCTAGTCAGCATTTTCCAAGCGACAACACAGATCCAAGAGCAGACATTAGCGTTCGTTCCCAAAATCATCGGTGTTCTGATTGCGCTATTGATTTTCGGACCTTGGATTTTATCGACGCTGGTAGATTTCACTTACAGTATTCTAAATAATCTGCATTCATATATTGGATAGGGCTGAATAGTCGATGGAGAACATCACGCAGTTGCTGCCTACTTTTTTGTTGATTTTCTGTCGAATCACGGCATTTTTTGCGGTAGCTCCTGTCTTCTCATTTGGCAATGTGCCGAATATGTTTAAGGTTGGCCTTGCATTCTTCGTGAGTGCCACGATCTTCTCAGTTATGGGCAATGAGACGGCATTATCGATAGACGGTGTATATGCACTAATGATTCTGAAGGAAATACTTGTAGGCCTGCTGTTGGGGTTTACCGCCTACCTATTCTTCACGGCTGTACAAGTGGCCGGCGCCTTCATGGACAACCAGATTGGGTTTGGTATGGTCAACGTCATGGATCCAATGACAGGCGCGCAGGTACCCGTCCTAGGTAACTTCAAGTTCTTCCTAGCGATGTTGTTGTTCCTAGCGATGAATGGCCATCATTATCTGCTGTTGGCTTTAATGAACAGCTACGACTGGGTGCCATTCGATTCGCAAATTTTCGCGCGAATCGCAGATGGCGGTGTGTCTAATTTTCTCATTGACGCATTTGTTACGATGTTCTACCTTGCCTTCCAAATCGCCATTCCATTGGTCGTCACGCTATTCCTGGTCGATGTCTGCTTAGGGATATTAGCCAAGACCATGCCGCAGTTAAATATGTTCGTAGTCGGATTTCCGGTTAAGATTACAGTTGGCTTCATCATGCTGACCTTGCTCGTCTCCAGCTTCAGCGGGACGTTCAGGGGACTATTCATCAACATGTTCGAAGCGATCGAGCGATTGCTTCAATTAATCGCAGCTATTTGATGATTGAAGGAGGAGGGAGGCTTGACAGAGCATCGATTGCCCGTCGATCTGCAGTGGTTCGCAGGCGAGAAGAGTGAACCTGCCACTCCTAAGAAGAAGCAGGATTCGCGCAATAAGGGACAAGTTGCCAAGAGCATGGAGCTCCCCAGCGCGTTCATCATGTTCTTCGCCTTCATGTTCTTCCTTATGTTCGGCTCCTATCTAAAGGAACGTATGCATAGCCTGCTAACGGTCCCCTTAACGGAATATATGCTGCTGGACGCATCAATGGAGAATGTCACCTATATATTCGGTCAGCTCATCATACAAGGCATGATTATGATGGCGCCGATTATGATAGGTGTCGTAGTGATCGGGGTTTTAGGAAATTACATTCAAGTCGGCTTCTTATTGACGGGTGAGCCGCTCAAGCCGCAGCTGAGCAAGCTCAGCCCGCTCAAAGGGTTGAAACGCATGTTCTCCATGCGTTCATTGGTTGATTTCCTAAAATCAATAATGAAATTGTTCATCGTCGGCACGGTCGCATATTTGACTGTCATCGATGAGCGAATGACCTTGCTTACGCTGTCCAGGCTGCCGATCGAGAATGTGTTCATCTATGCGGTAGATCTCATTATCGAGTTGGGGTTGAAGATATGCGCGGTATTAATCATTCTAGCGATCCTTGACTTCATGTATCAGAAGTATGAGCATGCCAAGAGCCTGCGCATGTCCAAGCAAGACATTAAGGATGAGTACAAGAAAACCGAGGGCGACCCGTTAATCAAGCGCAGAATTCGAGAGACACAGCGGAGGATGGCGATGCAGCGCATGATGCAAGAAATACCGAATGCGGATGTCGTCATCACAAACCCGACTCACTTCGCTGTCGCTATACGCTATGATGCCAATGAAATGGACGCGCCCATGGTTATCGCCAAGGGGCAGGATTATGTGGCGCTCCGAATCCGTGAGATCGCGAAGTCACATAACATCGTCTTAATGGAGAATAAACCGCTGGCAAGAGCGCTGTACGCCCAAGTCGAGATTGGTCAGCATGTACCGAATGATCTGTTCCAAGCTGTCGCAGAAGTATTAGCCTATGTGTACCGACTGAAGAAGAAGATCTAACCATTGTCCTTGCCCGATTCATACTAGCAGAGAGGAGGCCGGAAGATGAAAATCAAAGATATGGTCGTACTTGTGGGTATCATCGGAATTGTGATGCTGATGATCGTGCCAGTCAATATTCACTTGTTGGACTTCTTATTAATGATTAACATATCAGTTGCCCTCGTGATCATTCTTGTAGCTATGAATACCAAGGAAGCCTTGGAATTCTCCATCTTCCCAGCCTTATTATTAATTACAACCTTATTCCGACTTGCGCTCAACATATCGACTACCCGTAACATTCTGTCGAAGGCAGAAGCCGGTCAGGTCGTAGAGACGTTCGGACGATTCGTGGCCGGCGGGCAACTTGCTGTCGGCTTTGTTGTGTTCCTTATACTGGTTGTTGTGCAGTTTATCGTCATCACCAAGGGTTCAGAGCGCGTCGCTGAAGTCGGCGCCCGCTTCACCCTCGACGCGATGCCGGGCAAGCAGATGAGCATCGATGCGGATCTGAATGCTGGATTAATTAATGAGCAACAGGCAAGGGAACGAAGACAAAAAATCGAGCGCGAAGCCGACTTCTACGGGTCTATGGACGGTGCTACCAAGTTCGTGAAAGGCGACGCAATCGCAGGCATCATCATCGTTCTGATCAATCTGATCGCTGGATTAATTATCGGTGTAACTCTGCATGGCATGCCATTTATGGAGGCAATTGAGACGTACTCCATACTGACGATTGGAGATGGTCTGGTCAGTCAGATCCCAGCATTGCTCATCTCGACAGCATCCGGACTGATCGTTACACGCTCCGCGTCTGACGGAAACCTGGCGGAGGATCTGACTGCGCAGCTCTTCATCTATCCCAAGCTGCTCTATATTGTTGCCGGCACAATCTTCATGCTGGGCCTGTTCACTCCGATCCAGATGCTGACCGCGCTTCCGATCGCGGGCGTTATCGCCTACGCGGCGTACAAGATGCAAGACAATCTAAACCGTCGACAGGAAGTGACTGATCAATTAGAGGAGGAGTCGCAGATCGAGGAAGTGCGCAGTCCAGAGAGCGTCATCAGCTTGCTCAGCGTGGATCCAATCGAATTTGAGTTCGGTTACGGATTAATTCCGCTTGCTGACACGAGCCAGGGCGGGGATCTGCTGGATCGGATCATCATGATCCGCAGACAATGCGCGCTGGAGATGGGAATTGTCGTTCCCGTTATTCGAATCCGCGACAATATTCAACTTAAACCGAATGAATATGTCATCAAGATTAAAGGGAATTCGATAGCCCGCGGTGAATTATTACTTAATCACTATCTAGCCATGAGTCCTGGATATGATGATGAATCGATTCACGGCATCGAGACGCTGGAGCCCGCCTTCAAGCTGCCCGCATTGTGGATTGACGAAGCGACCAAGGAGAGAGCGGAGCTGTCCGGCTATACCGTCGTTGACCCGCCGTCAGTCGTTGCAACTCATCTTACAGAAGTGATCAAGAAGCACGCGCATGAACTGTTGGGCCGTCAAGAGACGAAGGCGCTCGTCGACAACTTGAAGGAGCATTACTCTGCACTTGTCGAAGAACTGATTCCGAATCTGTTAGCGATTGGCGACCTGCAGAAGGTGTTATGCAAGCTGCTGAAGGAGAAGATCTCGATTCGAGATCTGGTCACCATCTTCGAGACGCTGGCGGACTATGCGAGCTACACCAAGGATCCTGATATTCTGACGGAATATGTCAGACAAGCGTTATCAAGGCAGATCACACAGCAGTACGCTTCTGCAGGAGATGCGCTTAAGGTGGTGACGGTCGGTCCGGGAGTTGAGAAGAAAATCGCGGAATCTGTACAGCAGACCGAGCAAGGTTCATACCTGGCGATGGACCCTGCATCGACACAGACGCTGTATCACCGCATGTCCGAGCAGCTCAGCAAGCTGGCGCAATCCGGTCAGCAGCCGATCATACTGGCCTCTCCGACGATACGTATGTATCTTCGTCAATTGTTGGACCGTTCTATGCAGGATGTACCTGTATTATCCTACAACGAGCTGGAGCCCGATGTGGAAATTCATAGTGTCGGAGTGGTTAATATATGAGAGTGAAACGCTATGTAGTAGATTCAATGCCCGATGCCATGCAGAAAATAAGAACAGACCTCGGCAAGGACGCGGTCATTCTGAATACGAAGGACATCAAGGTTGGCGGATTTCTCGGTATGTTCGGCAGGAAATGCATTGAGGTGATCGCTGCGATCGACACCAACGCATCTCCGCAAGCTTCTAAGCCTGCAGGCAGGACACCAACAGCGGTGATGTCTGCTGCGGATTCAGGCCATGCGGCAGTGCTGGCAGCTGTTAAGCCGCCGCCGGCAGCACCTGCTCCAGCACCAGTTACAGCACCTGCTCCAGCCCATGCTAAAGCCCATGCTGCAGCATCCGCATCTGGTGCTGCTAGCGATGAATCCTTAATCCAGGAAGTTCGTCAGATGAAGAGTCTACTGCAGCAGATGACCAAGGATAGCGGAATGCCGATGATTCCGGCTGAGCTAGCTGCGATCGAATCGCGCTTGCTGGAGCAGGAAATTCATCCCGAGCTGGTCGTATCCTTGCTGACAGAGGCAAGATCACAGCTCGACCAAGCATTCGAGGATTGGACGGCTGCTGATGCAATAACTGTCGTACGAGAGCTTCTATTGCGTCTGCTGCGCAGCGCCAAGGCCAAGCCTATACAGAATAGCACCAAAATTGTTCACTTCGTTGGTCCGACCGGTGTTGGGAAGACGACAACGATCGCCAAGCTAGCAGCTGAGCAAGTGCTGAAATTTAACCGCAAGGTAGGGTTCATAACATCCGACACGTATCGGATCGCGGCAATTGAGCAGCTCCGTACCTACGCGAATATTCTGAATGTGCCGCTGGAGGTCGTATTCAGTTCTTCAGAGATGACCCGGGCTCTGCATCAATTCGCCGATTACGATGTGGTCTTCATGGATACAGCTGGACGCAACTTTCGCAATGAGATGAACGTCTCAGAGCTCAACGCGCTGCTCAAAGCTAGCGGACAATGTGAAACCTATCTAGTCCTTAGCCTAACCTCGAAGTATCGCGATATGAAGACGATCACCGAGAATTTCTCGAAGTTCAAGCTGGACAAGCTGCTCTTCACGAAATTGGATGAAACGGAGACCATCGGCGGCATAGTCAATTTAGTCCATGACTTTGATCTTCGCGGCTCATACGTCACCAATGGTCAGAACGTTCCGGACGACATCGAGATTCTGCAGGAGGAACGGATTGTTGATCTGATTCTGGGAGGCGTTCACCATGAATGATCAAGCGCAATCGCTGCGAGATTTAGTGAATGTTCGTCAGGACGGCAGCGATCGATCGACGAAGATAATAACCGTGACCAGCGGTAAGGGCGGGGTAGGCAAGTCGAATTTCACCCTGAACTTCGCGCTATCGCTGCAATCGCTCGGTTATCGCGTACTTGTTTTCGATGCTGACATTGGCTTGGCGAATATCGATGTGCTGATGGGGGCATCGCCGAAATATAACCTCTATCATCTGCTCAAGCGGCAGAAGACAATCTGGGAGATCATTCACACCGGTGTAAATGACCTGCAATTTATTGCAGGGGGCTCAGGATTTAATGATCTTTTAAGGCTTACCGAGGAAGAACTGGCGTACTTTGCAGACCAAATCAATGAGCTGAATGGGTACGCTGATTTTATCATTTTCGACACTGGGGCAGGATTGTCGAAAGAAACGTTGAAGTTTATTGTAGCGGCTCATGAGACAATCGTAGTCACTACACCTGAACCTACCTCTATTACGGATGCATACGCGATCATCAAGATGGTACATGGGATGGACTATCAAGTCCCGTTCAATCTGATCATTAATCGCATTACCGATCCTTATGAAGGGAAGCGAACAGCAGAGAAGATCAGCCTGGTCGCCAAGCGTTTTCTGCAATTGGACATCCCGCTGCTCGGCTGTATCGAAGACGATCAATATGTCTCACGCGCTGTGAAGCGACAGGTACCCTTCACAGTGGCCTATCCCAATAGCGCGGCAGCTAGGTCCATAAGCCAAATTGCGACTAGTTTCGTCACAGGGTATGACCAGAGCAACGCGGAAGAGCAGACTGGCGTCAAACGTTTCTTAAGTCGAATGATGAAGTTGATTCGATAGAGGCTCCGGCACGTACTATCACGCATATGCATCCAGGAGGAGATTCGAAATGAAACGATACCGGGTATTAGTTGTGGATGATTCTGCATTCATGCGCAAAATCATATCGGATTTGATCACTGAGAACACAGAATTCGAAGTGGTCGGAACTGCTAAGAATGGCGCGGAAGCCGTTGGATTAGTCAAGCAATTAAAGCCTGATGTCCTTACACTGGATATTGAGATGCCGATCATGAATGGTCTTGATGCGCTCAAGGTCATCATGAAGGAGTCTCCTACACCTGTTGTTATGCTAAGCACATTAACGGAAGAAGGCGCAAGAGAGACGATTCGTGCCTTAGAGCTCGGAGCTATCGACTTTGTTCGCAAGCCCTCCGGCTCGATCTCTCTGGATTTATATAAGATTCAAGACTTGCTGCTCGATAAGCTGCGAATCGCCGTTCGAGCGAGAGTGAAGTCCTCGACTTCAGCGGACAGTGATCAAGCGAGCCTGCATTCCTCCGCGTCTCTGTATAGGAGACAGGAGAAGCCTGAGCCGCCTATACGCAAGGATGCTCACATTCATAAGGTGGTTGTGATTGGCACATCAACTGGGGGACCTCGAGCACTGCAGACGGTGCTAAGCGGCATTCCCGCGCAATTCCCTGCGCCTATCCTCGTTGTGCAGCATATGCCGCCCAACTTTACGAAATCGCTGGCAGATCGTTTGAATGCCATCTGTGAGTTGGATGTAGTAGAGGCGCAGCAGCATATGACAGTATGTCCAGGAACGGTATATATTGCTCCGGGCGGTTATCATATGCAGCTTATGCGGGTGCACGCGGCCAGCTACCGCATTCAGCTAACCAAGGACGAGCCTGTATCTGGACATCGGCCATCTGTAGATGTACTGTTTGAATCGCTTGTTCCATTCCAGGAATTGGAGCGATACGCGGTGATTATGACCGGGATGGGGTCAGATGGAGCCAAGGGGATGCTGGAGCTCAAGCGCGCCGGAGCGAAATGTACGATCGCGGAAGCTGAAGAAACCAGTGTTGTATATGGGATGCCTCGCGCGGCGATCGAATTACATGCCGTCGACCATATCATGAAGCTGCAGGATATTCCCGCGCAGCTGAACAAAATCATCTAGAGCCTTTGTGTGAAAAAGCAGTATGAGGATGAGTGAACAGACTCGATTGTCAGCCTACTGGAGGTGCCAGATCAATGGAAATGAATCAGTATCTTGCCATGTTTATCGAAGAATCCAAGGACCATCTGCAAGCGATGAATGAAAATTTGCTTAAGCTGGAGGGGAGCCCAGAGGACATTTCAATTGTCCAGATCATCTTCCGGTCCGCACATACCCTTAAGGGAATGTCTGCTACAATGGGGTACGAGGATATCGCATCTCTGACCCATGAGATGGAGAATATCTTGGATCTGGTGCGCAACAATAAACTCGCCATGAGCTCGCCGATCTTCGACACGCTCTTCAAGGGATTGGATCTGCTGGAGAATATGGTGCAGGATATTATTGCGGGCGGGAAGGGTCAGGCAGATGTAACGGCAGTCGTCAGCTCGCTGAAGGCTATTATTAGCGGGGATCTGTCTGCTAATGCCAGCGCTGCAATTACGCAGCAGTCTTCGATAGGTGGAGAATTGGATGAGTTTCAATACTCCGTGCTGAACCAATCCATCGAGAGCGGACATGCTGTCTACTTCATGAAGGTTGTCATCCGCGAGGACTGCGTATTAAAAGCGGCGCGCGCTTACATGGTGTTCGATACACTGGAGCACCATGGTGAGATCGCCAAGTCCACACCTTCTGTCCAGGATATCGAGCAGGAGAAATTCGATCGTTCCTTCACGCTATTCTACATATCTAAAGCGAATATCGACACGGTTAGAGCGTATGCGGAGAATGTGTCCGAGATTGAGTCGGTAGAAATTGCCCAGCTTGATCAGGAGACGCTGCTCCAATACAGCACGCGCAACACTGAGGTTAGTGCGCCCGAAGCAATCCCATCAATAGCACAGCCTAATACCGCTACGCCTGCAGCCTCTGCCTCGGCTCCTCCACAAGCAGGAGCTGCTCCGCAGGCAGGAGCCGCAAGAGAGAGCGCCAATCTGCATCGAACGATTCGTGTGGATATTGAACGGCTGGATGTATTGATGAATCTATTCAGCGAGCTGCTGATCGATCGTGTGCGTCTTGAGGTGCTCGCTGACGAAATTCGCCGCAATGATCTGACGGAAACGGTTGAGCATATGTCGAGGGTCAGCTCCGATCTGCAGAATATTGTGTTGAAGCTGCGGATGGTCCCGGTTGAATCGGTGTTCAACCGATTCCCCAGAATGGTGCGGGACATTGCCAAGTCGCTGGATAAGAAGGTCGAGCTAGTCGTGATCGGGGCTGATACAGAGCTGGATCGGACCGTAATCGATGAGATTGGCGACCCGCTCGTCCACTTATTGCGCAACTCGCTAGACCATGGTGTGGAATCCGTCGAGGATCGCTTGAAGGCCGGGAAGAAGCAATCAGGCACGATTCATCTGAGAGCTTTCCACAGCGGTAATCATGTGTTCATTGAGATTGAGGATGATGGAAGAGGAATCAATCGAGATAAGGTTCTGCATACGGCGATCAAGAACGGGGTTGTGTCTGAAGAACATGCCCAAACATTAACGGATGAGGAAATCTTCCAATTCTTGTTCGCTTCCGGCTTTAGCACAGCGGATCAGATTTCTGACCTGTCCGGCCGCGGTGTGGGGCTGGATGTCGTGAAGACGAAGATCAGTTCACTAGGCGGCAATGTGTCTGTCACCTCGTCGCCAGGTACGGGCACGAAGTTCTCTGTTCAGCTGCCGCTCACGCTATCGATTATCGGCGGGATGCTGATCAGGCTCCATAATGAGAAGTATGCCATTCCATTATCGTCCATCGTTGAGACCGCAATTTTGCCGCTAAGCGCGATTCGGCAGGTACATGAGAAGTTGATGATGGATTATCGTGATAGTCTCATTCCTTTGATTCCATTAGACGATATGCTGGGATGTCCTAAGACGGAGCGTACGCGGCAGGAGCATGAGGTTGTCATCGTCCATAAAGGGGATAAACTAGCTGCTGTCATCGTCGACGAATTGCTTGGTCAGCAGGAGATCGTACTCAAATCATTGGGCGGCTATCTGACCAACCTGTTCGCCATATCCGGAGCGACCATTATGGGCGATGGTCAAGTAGCATTAATATTGGATACTAACGCACTCATTAAGTAGAGCATCAGCACTATACTCTGGGAGGGAATTACAATGGGAGAAGAATTAAAGGTGATCGTATTCTCGCTGGCGCATGAACAATATGGTGTAGAAGTAGATAAAGTCAAAACAATCGAACGCATTCAACCGATGACGCGGGTGCCAAGAACGCCTTCATTCGTAAAGGGTGTCATTAATCTTCGAGGTGTAGTAGTGCCCGTCATCGACTTGCGCGGACGATTCGGACTCCCTGAAGGTGAATTCACGAATGATTCACGCATTATCATTGTAAACGTCGGTAAGATCGAAGTGGGCTTAATTGTTGACGCAGCCAGCGATGTCGTCGATGTAGACAGTGATTCCATCGTAGACCCTCCGGAAGTGGTCGGTGGCATTAAGGCGAAGTACCTGCGTGGTGTCGCGAAGATCGAAGATAACCGTTTGCTCGTTATGTTGAACTTGGAAGAAGTGTTGAATAAGAGTGAAATTGTGCAGCTAGAAGAAATCGAGGAGTAATAGACGTGGATCCACTTAAGCATATCGCGGCCTTTCAGTTGGATGTTCTGAAGGAAGTAGGCAATATCGGCGCTGGACACGCGGCTACCGCACTCTCCAAGATGCTCAACAAGCCGGTAGACATGCACATACCGAAGGTGAATGTGCTGCACTTCGAAGAAATTACCGATAGCTTGAACGGCGCGGAAGAGGTCGTCATTGCGATCTTCATGCGTGTTGAAGGTGAAGCGCCAGGCAATATGTTCTTCATCCTGTCTCAGCTATCCGCGAAGAAGCTTGTTGGCCAGATGGCAGGTATCCAGTCGGAGATGGACGAGATGTTCTCAGAGATGGAATTGTCTGCTCTGCAGGAGATCGGCAATATATTGGTAGGCTCGTACCTATCCTCATTAGCTGACTTCACACAGCTTCATCTCTATCCGACAGTACCGTCACTGGCTATTGATATGGCAGGCGCGATCTTAAGTTATGGATTGATTCAATTCGGCGAGATGGGGGAGCATGCGCTCCTGATAGACACGAAATTTCTAGAGGATAAGCAAGAAGTTGAAGGCCATTTCTTCTTCATACCTGATCCGGAATCATTCCGTCAAATATTCGCTTCACTGGGAGTACCCTTAGAATGATAAACGATCACCTGATAAAAGTAGGCATGGCCGATTTACAAGTAACCAATCAACTGAGTAATGTTCTCAAAACGACAGGATTAGGTTCATGTGTCGGCGTCACGCTCTATGACGCAACTGCGAGCGTTTCCGGCATGGCGCATATTATGCTGCCCGATTCTGCGATTGCTCGAGAGGGTTCGCTGAATTTGGCCAAGTATGCGGATACTGCGATTCCGGAGCTTATCAGATTGATGCGCGAATTCGGCGCGAGTGAGCGGAGAATGGTTGCCAAGATGGCGGGCGGAGCCCAGATGTTCGCATTCAAAACAACTAACGATACGATGCGTATTGGGCCGCGCAATGTGGAAACCTGCAAGGCGATATTAAGCGAGCTTCGAATCCCGATTCATGCAGAAGACACAGGAGCCAATTATGGGCGCACCATAGAATTCTATTGCGCGACGGGGAAGCTGCTGATTAGGAGTGTCCAACAAGGAGCGAAGGAAGTTTAAACATGATTGGTTCGATAAAATGGAATATGGTTACGGCAATAGCAGCAATGGCATTAACGTTTGGTTTATCTTTATCGAATAATCCAGTGACAACTACATGCATTCGCGCCATTTACGCGTTCATCATTGTATTCATTCTGATCTTCGCGGTAAGATTCGTACTCGGTACCCTAGCAGGGCTGAATAATATGGACACGATCCAAGACACTGGTACTGACGCGGGACATTCTATAGATTTGGCAACACCGAATGATGACGAAGCGATTAACAGCATGCTAATGCAACAGTTGTCAAGCGATTCGCAGCCGGATGTGCCGGTGTTCGAACCGCTTAAACCGCAGAGACTGGTTACAAAGAAGGAACAGCTCGATTCAGAGCTATTGGCGCGTTCAGTGCGGGAGATGTCGGAAGAGTAAAGCGGGTGAGATAGATGCCAGATCAAAAATCTACACAAATTAAGGATTATGAGATTTGGGAGACATTCAAGAGGGATGGCAATCTGGATGCCAAACGCAAGCTCATCGAGACCTATTTAAAGCTGGTCGATTATGTTGTAGGCCGTGTTGCGATCGGCCTGCCTAAGAATGTAACTAAGGATGAACTGATCAGCTTCGGCGTGATGGGACTAATTGACGCAATTGATAAGTTCGATTATGATCGCGGCTTGCAATTCGAAACCTACGCTTCTTGGAGAATTAGAGGGGCTATTATCGACGGCCTGCGTCAGGGGGATTGGGTGCCGCGCTCAGTCAGAGAGAAGTCTAAGCGGCTGGAAGAAGCGTATGCGAGGTTGGAGCAGCAGCATCTGCGTTCCGCCACAGATGAAGAGGTCATGCAGGATCTGCAACTTGATGAACGTGAATTCAATCAATTATTGCTTGATGTCTCTGTTACGACCGTCTTCTCGTTGAATGATCCACTTAAGGATGATGAATCCGAGACGAGAATGTCGGTTCTCATTGATGAGAAGGCTCAAAATCCGGAGCGCAGGGTACATGAGATCTATCTACAACAAAGTCTGGCTAAAGCGATTGAACGATTGACTGAGAAGGAACGTATTGTTGTATCCTTATTCTATTATGAAGAGTTGACCTTGAGTGAAATCGCGGAGGTCATGTCATTGACTCCCTCTAGAATTTCACAGCTGCATTCCAAAGCGATGCTGCGCCTGCGCGGTGTGCTCACCAATTCAAAAAACCAGCTTATGCAGGATTAACTGCATGCTCCAAATAGATGTTGTGATATCCCAATTAAAGGAGGGCGGATAATGGATACTCATCAATCATTCTCTCTAGACTATTATGTGAATGTTGTCTTGTCGGAGGATTTATTGACGGCAAAATTGCAGTTCTCGCATGATAAATCAGACTTCGCTTGCTCGGTGGCAGATTTAGAGGAGTTTATTAAGCAGAATGGGGTAAAGTATGGGATTCATTACGATGTTCTGGCCAAGATCGCTAAGGATACGAATAAGTTTGCCTACAACCAGGTGACCATTGCGACAGGGATCGCGCCTATGGATGGGAAGAACGGCAGTGTGAAGTATCATTTCGAAAGTGATGCGGAATCAAAGCCGCTGCAGCTTGAGGATGGAACAGTCAATTACAAGGAAGTATCGACTCTGAATAATGCCATGAAGGGACAATTAATTGCCGAACGAATTCCCGCCACGGCAGGTGTGGATGGGATGACGGTTACCGGTGTCACAATTCCAGGCAAGCCTGGCAAGGATGTTCGATTCAAAATTGGTAAAAACGTCGTGGTTGATCAGGAACAGCTTCGCTTATATGCTGCGATCGACGGACTTATCACTCGAACCGAAAAGGATAAGCTAAATGTGTTCCCGGTTTATGAGGTCAACGGAGATGTTGACTATAGCACCGGGAATATCGACTTCGTTGGGACCGTCGTTATACGTGGCAATGTGCTCCCTGGATTCCGTGTGAAGGCAACTGGTGATGTTCGAATTATTGGCGGCGTTGAAGCGGCGGAAGTGATCTCGGAAGGCTCCATTGAGATCACTGCTGGTATTCTCGGTCATAATAAAGGCATTGTTAAGGCTAAGAAGAATGTGAAGAGCTCCTTCATCCAGGAGGGGAATGTCGAGGCGGGCGAGGATGTCATCGTCTCGCAAAGCATTCTCCATTCTGCTATTAGAGGCGGCAGGAATGTGAACTGCTACGGGAGCAAAGGGCTGATCGTTGGCGGCATTATTCAAGCTGGTGAGAAGGTGAAGGCCAGAACGATCGGCAATACAACATCTATGGCAACAGTTATTGAGGTAGGGGTGCGGCCCGAGCTGCGCAATGAATTGAATGATATTCGCGGGAAATTAAGAGAATTACTCGATAATTCCGATAAAACAGATAAGGCCCTCGTGCTGCTTGATCAGCTGGCTGCCGCTGGTCAATTGGCGCCAGATAAGGCTGCGATGCGTATTCGCTTAACGTCAACGAAGAAGCAGCTGCACGAACAGATCGAAACGATCCGAGCTCGCGTCCTCGAAATTGAGAAATCGCTCGAAGATATATCAACAGCTTCGGTAGAAGTCGTTGATACGATTTACAGCGGATGCAAGATCGTAATCGGCCGATATACAAGATTCGTGAAGGATTCTACTAAGCATGTCACGTTCAAAATGAGCGAAGGTGAAGTTGCGGTTACAACTGTGATCTAATTGATTCGATTGGGAGGGATGACGGATGTCTCTAAAAGCGATAGACGGTCAGCTGTCAGTAACACGCGCAATCGAGGTCAGCTCTGTTCAGAATCAAATGCACCATAAGCCAACCGATGATCTTATGGCTGGCGCGAATTTATTCCAAAAGCAAAAGGAAGCCGAACGGAAAAAGAGCAACCAGGTAGATCGCTCTGCCGAATCGAAAATTCGTGACGGCGGAGAGCAGGGGAAGAAGCAACAAGAGCTTCGCAAAAATCAAAACAATGATTCGGAAGAGGAACCCAGCTTAAGCGAGCATCCATATAAGGGGAAGTTTATCGACCTCTCGCTCTAAGCCGAACTGCTCGAATTGAGGAGAGCTGAATGATGCAACCATGGGTAACAGTAGTGCTCTTAGGAGCTGCCATTATTGGTCTCGCGTTAATTAAACCTAATCGTGAGCGTATGACGAAAGGTGCTGCGGTACAGGATATTGAGACGGCTTTAGAGCAGTTCGCGGATGAACTGCAGGAAGAGAATGAACAATTAATTAAGTTTATTGCGGGGTTGAAGCATGAGCTTGAAGCGGACGTGAATAAGCTCAGCGGCCGAGTAGAAGCCTTGGAGAGAAGCCAGCTGCAGTTGCCGGTTGTATTAAGCGCAGCGGCTCAGGCAGAGCAGCAAGTTAGCGTTGGACGCTCCACCACGACTGAAGCTAGTCAGACAGAGGAGCGCCGATTCCCTAGTCAGCCAGTGGATGAATTGGTAACTAGCAGCTCGGAGCAGCGGTTGAAGGATACGAGCATCCGGCATCGATACGCTGATGTGTTCGCGCTGCATGAGCAAGGTAAGTCGATTGAATATATCGCGAAGAAGAACGATATGAACAAGGGCGAGGTCCAGCTTATTATCCAGCTTGCCAAACAGGAGGAGAAGTTCCGTGACTAAAGATAAACGCTTCCTAACGGGACTGGGTACCGGATTAATCATCGGCGCCATTCTGCTCCAGCTGATGAACTTCGCTGGAGCTGGGCGCGAATCTGTCGTGCCGACGGACAAACTATATTCGCAGGAGGAAGCGGACGAGCTCGTCCGTAAGGCGCTCGTACAAGCTGCCGAACAAACCCTGGCTGAGGAAGAGGCGAAGGCTGAGTCATCTGAAGCTGACGAGGATGCGCTGTCTGCAGCGGAGATAGAGGATGATTCGATACAAGCGGATTTGGAATCATCAGAAGATTCAGATGATGAAGTCGAGGCGACTGCTACCTACGAAGTGACCATCCGCTATCGAATGACGTCAGAGGATGCAGCCGATGCCGCGATTGAAGCAGGCTTACTCGATGATAAGGACGCCTTCTTGCAGGAGCTGATTAGACGAAATCTGACCTATCGCTTGCAGATTGGCACCTTTACCTTCAACACCAAGCCCACCATACCGGAATTGGTACAGACCTTAACCTCCAAGCCCAAATAATGCCCGGTCCTGCGCTTGCCAATCCTAATCGGATTATGGTATATTAATTGACGGTGTTAATTTCACACGCGGATCAATTCCGGTCCGGTGCCTTTTTTATGTCGAAGGTCAGTCCGGAAAATGCGAGACGCGGAGGACACAAAAACCAAACTTATGAGGAGGTGAGTGAAGATGGCAGTAATTTCCATGAAGCAGCTTCTTGAAGCTGGGGTGCACTTCGGGCATCAAACCCGTCGCTGGAATCCCAAAATGGACAAATACATCTTCACCGAACGAAACGGGATTTACATTATTGACCTTCAGAAGACAGTAAAGAAGGTTGAAGAAGCGTACAACTATGTGAAGTCGATCGCTGAAGAAGGCGGCACGATTTTATTCGTTGGAACGAAGAAGCAAGCACAAGACTCCGTCGCAGAAGAAGCTGCGCGTTGCGGCATGTACTATATCAACCAGAGATGGCTTGGTGGTACATTGACTAACTTCCAGACGATTCAGAAGCGAATCGATCGACTTCACCTGTTGGAGAAGATGGAAGAGGACGGCACATTCGAACTGCTGCCTAAGAAGGAAGTTATCTTGCTCGGCAAGGAGAAGCTGCGTCTGGAGAAGTTCCTGGGCGGCATCAAGAACATGAAGCGTCTGCCTGATGCGCTGTTCATCATTGATCCGCGCAAGGAGAGAATTGCAGTTGCAGAAGCTCGCAAGCTTGGTATTCCAATCGTAGGTATTGTTGATACGAACTGCGATCCGGATGAAATTGATTATGTGATTCCGGGTAATGATGACGCCATTCGCGCCGTTAAGCTGCTAACAGCTAAGATGGCCGACGCGGTCATTGAGTCCCAGCAGGGCGAACAGACTACGGCTTAAACTTATAAGAATGAAACAGAGGGTGGGTTGAAGGTTGAAAAAACCTATCACCACCCTCTTTTTTCTAGAGTATGATGATGAACTCACAATTAATTTCAGGAGGGAATATTATGGCAGTTACTGCAGCAATGGTCAAGGAACTTCGTGAGAAAACAGGAGCAGGCATGCTCGATTGCAAGAAGGCATTGGATGAATCAGGTGGCGATATCGACAAGGCGGTAGACATCCTTCGCGAGAAGGGCTTATCCGCTGCTTCCAAGAAGGCGGGACGAATTGCGACAGAAGGCGCGGTTGAATCCTATATTCACGCTGGCGGCCGAATCGGTGTACTGGTTGAAGTAAACTGTGAGACGGACTTCGTCGGCAAGACGGATTCCTTCCGTGAATTTGTTCGCGATATCGCCATGCAAATCGCGGCTTCTAGCCCGAAGTACGTATCTCGTGAAGAGGTTCCTGCAGAGGAGCTAGAGCATGAGAAGGAAATCCTGAAGGCGCAAGCGTTGAATGAAGGCAAGCCTGCACATATCGTAGACAAGATGGTAGAAGGTCGTATTAGCAAGTATTACGAGGAATATTGTCTGCTCGAACAGAGCTACGTCAAGGATCCGGATAAGACCATCTCTCAGCTTCTGAACGAGAAGGTCTCAACAATTGGCGAGAACATTACGATTCGTCGTTTCGTACGCTATGAGCTCGGCGAAGGCTTGGAGAAGAAGGAAGAGAACTTCGTAGAAGAAGTTATGGCCCAAGCTAGAGGCGGCGCATAGGAATCAATTGGCAGGTTGCCACATGCTCGAAGAAGGAACACCGCTGTGTTCCTTCTTTGCACACGATCGGAATCATCACAGCAAGGCTCACGAATGGAGGAACAGACGGTGAACCAACCTGAATTTAAGCGAGTCGTTCTCAAGCTGAGCGGCGAAGCGCTGTCCGGTCAGGCGGGATATGGAATTGATGCGGAGATGATCGCTTCCATAGCCGACCAGGTGAAGGAAGTTGTAGATTTAAAGGTTGAAGTTGCAGTTGTCGTGGGCGGAGGCAATATATGGCGAGGCATATCTGGCAGCGCTAAGGGAATAGACAGAGCGACCTCTGATTATATGGGGATGCTAGCCACTGTAATGAACGCTCTTGCCCTGCAGGATTCGCTGGAGAAGATCGGTGTACCGACTCGCGTTCAGAGCTCGATTGGTATGCAGCAGGTTGCGGAGCCTTATATTCGCAGGCGCGCGATCCGTCACTTGGAGAAGGGACGTGTTGTTATTTTCGCAGCTGGGACTGGAAATCCGTTCTTCTCGACCGATACGACAGCAGCGCTGCGAGCCGCGGAAATTGAAGCAGAGGTTATCCTGATGGCGAAGAATAAGGTGGATGGCGTATATTCGGCTGATCCGTTCGTCGACGCCTCGGCAATCAAGTATGAGAAACTGACCTATCTGGATGTGCTGAATAAAGGATTAGGCGTGATGGATTCCACCGCTTCATCCCTATGTATGGACAATAACATTCCGCTTATTGTATTCTCGATTACCGAGAAAGGGAATATCAAACGAGTTGTCCTCGGTGAGAAAATCGGAACACTAGTTAAAGGGAGTGACGATTAATGCCACAGACGATTAAGAAGAATGCAGAAGAACGTATGGAAAAGGCAATCGGATCGCTTAAGAAGGAATTAGCCAGTCTTCGGGCTGGAAGGGCGACGCCTACGATGCTCGATCGTATACAGGTTGAATACTACGGAACGATGACTCCAATTTCGCAGATGGGCGGGATAACAACACCTGATGCGCGAACACTGCTCATTCAGCCATGGGATAAGACGGTGCTTCCGGCCATTGAGAAGGCTATCCAAAAGTCTGATCTGGGAATCACGCCTTCGAATGACGGATCTGTGATTCGCTTGGTCATTCCTATGCTGACTGAAGAAAGACGCGCTGAGCTTGCTAAGCTGACTAAGAAGACGGGCGAAGAGTCAAAGGTTGCCATCCGCAATATTCGCCGTGATGCGAATGATGATTGCAAAAAGCTCGAAAAAACAGAAATATCAGAAGATGAGTCGCGTCGGGTTCAGGATGAGATTCAAAAGGTCACAGATCGCTATATCGCCGAAGTGGATAAGCTCATCGCCGCAAAGGAAAAGGAAATGATGGAAGTTTAACTGCGGTTCCCCTCTACTATAGGAGGGGTTTTGTGGTTCTAACGCCCATGGAGGACTTGAGATGAACGGATTCGGTTGGAGCTTTCTTCGCAGGGATAAGAAGCTTTCTCTTCCTGTGATTGATCCTCAGCATGTGCCTGAGCACGTAGCCATTATTATGGATGGGAATGGTCGTTGGGCGAGTCGTCGCGGCTTGCCGCGCATCGCAGGTCATCGCAGCGGTATGTCGGCTGTTAAGCGCATCACGATGGCCGCGAATGAGATCGGCATCAAGATTCTCACGTTATACGCATTCTCGACTGAGAATTGGAAGCGACCTAAGGATGAAGTTGACTATCTGATGATGCTTCCGCAGGAGTTCCTTGCTATAGAATTAGATGAGCTAGTCGCGAATAATGTGCGAATCGGGATGATTGGCAATCGCGCAGGTCTGCCGGATCATACGCTGCGCGCGTTAGATGAAGCTCAATTGAAGACCAAGCATAATACGGGATTAAAGCTGGTATTCGCATTGAATTACGGCAGTCGAAGTGAGATGCTCACTGGCGTTAAACAGATGGCAGAGCTGATCAAGCAAGGTCATCTTCAGCCGGAGGAGATTACGGAGGAGCACTTCTCCGACATGCTGTTTACATCAGGTCTTCCTGATCCTGATTTGCTGATCCGAACGAGCGGGGAGCAGCGAATCAGCAATTTTATGCTATGGCAGATTGCATACTCGGAGCTGGCATTTGTAGATGAATATTGGCCAGACTTCTCCAAGGAACAGTTCTTCGACATTATTCTGCAATATCAGCGTCGGAATCGACGATTCGGAGCCATATAGATCGCCATCATAGGAGGGTATTCCTTGAAGCAGCGCATCACTACAGGAGTCATTGCCGGTGCGGTATTCTTATTATTCCTCTATCTAGGCTCTTACTTCTTCCACGGCTTATTATTAATCATGGCGATCATCGCATTCGATGAGCTTGTTAGAATGAGTGGGACGAAGCGACTAGACGGGGTTGCAATTGTTGGATATGCGGCAGTGACCCTATTCGTATTCCCATGGAATAACGGACAATATATATTCGGAGCTGAACTCGAGCGCTGGGTGTGGTTGACCTTGCTGCTTATGTTCGGCGCGATGGTTGTCGGTAAGAACAAGACGCCCATTACGCAGACGGCGGCTTTGTTCTTTGGTGTCCTCTATATTGGGATAGGATTTCATTATATGGCATTTTCGCGCTGGTCTGAAGATGGGTTGTTGATGACCCTGCTGATCTTCATCTGCATATGGGTGACAGACGCTGGCGCTTACTTCACAGGGATGGCCATCGGCAAGACTCCGATGTGGCCGGCGATAAGCCCGAAGAAGACGGTGGAGGGCGCGATTGGCGGGCTGGCAGGCTCCATCGTGGCAGCGCTGCTGTTCGCGCTTGTCGCGCCAGAGATCATTACGTACTGGCATGCGATTATGCTGGGGCTGTCCATTGGGATAGTCGGGCAGTTAGGCGATCTGATTCAATCGGCTTACAAGCGTACATATGGCGTTAAGGATTCTGGCACGCTGCTGCCCGGTCATGGCGGTGTGCTGGATCGGTGCGACAGCTGGCTGATTGTATTCCCATTCGTAGCGCTCGTTATCCCGTTCATCTAACATTCGGAGGTTGTCATGAAGAAAATAAGCATTCTCGGCTCAACCGGCTCGATTGGTACGCAGACGCTAGATGTCATTCGCCAACATCGAGAATCGTATTCGGTTGAAGCGCTGGCGGCAGGCGCGAATGTGGAGCTGCTCGTTCAGCAGGCTGTCGAATTTCAGCCCAAGCTGGTCTGCCTGTCCACCGCGGAGCTGGCAAACAAGGCTCGTGATCAATTGCCGCCGCATATCGAGGTTCGTCATGGCGAGGCGGGATTGATTGCAGCAGCTGCTCATCATGAGGCGGATTATGTGGTGACAGCGATGGTGGGCAGCGCCGGGTTGAAGCCTACGCTTGCCGCGATTGCAGCGGGCAAGACGATCGGTCTAGCGAATAAGGAAACGTTGGTGACAGCCGGACATCTCGTTACGGAGGCGGCTAGACGGATGGGCACAGCCTTGATTCCGATCGATAGTGAACATTCTGCTATCTTCCAATGTCTCAATGGCGAGCCGCGTGAATCTCTACATAAGCTAATCTTAACCGCGTCCGGCGGTTCGTTCCGCGACCGCAGTCGATCCGAGCTGCAGACGGTTACAGTAGAGGAAGCCTTACAGCATCCCAATTGGTCTATGGGCGCGAAGATTACGATTGATTCTGCCACGATGGCGAATAAGGGCTTCGAGGTGATCGAGGCGCATTGGTTATTCAATCTGCCGTATGACCAGATTGAGGTGCTGATTCATCCGGAGAGTGTGATCCACTCGATGGTGGAGTATTGCGACGGCAGCATTATCGCACAGCTCGGCACACCGGATATGCGTGTCCCGATTCAATATGCGTTAACTTATCCGGAACGCCTGAGAAGCAGTTCTGAGCGTGTAGATTTCGTGAAGCTGGGACAGTTAAACTTCAGAGCGATGGATACCGCACGATATCCGATGCTGCGTCTAGCGTATGAGGCAGGACGTATGGGGGGTACTGCGCCTACCGTGCTGAATGCGTCCAATGAAGTGGCGGTAGCCAGATTTCTGCGAAGAGAGATAAGCTTTATGGACATTGAATATATTGTAGAGAATGTGCTGCAAGCCCATCAGCTTGTAGAACAGCCTGATCTGGAGCAGATCTTGGATGCTGACGACCGCGCTCGTCAGCTATCGCATACCATTCGACGATAAGCGTCGCCTCCGATCTGCTTGAATAAACAAATTGAATAATGTTAAGCTAAGAGCAAGCTTCACAGATCGGTGGGGGCTTGACGAAGGAAGGGGCGATATGGCTTGTTTACACCCGAGGTTATCCTACTCACAATATTGGTGTTCTTCTCATTAGTCGGTATACATGAGTGGGGGCATTATTACTTCGCTAAGCGAGCCGGCATACTTGTTCGCGAGTTCGCGCTTGGCTTCGGTCCGCGCTTGTTCTCCATTAAGCGCGGCGAGACGAGATATACGTTTAGACTGCTCCCGCTCGGCGGCTTCGTTCGTATGGCGGGTGAGGATCCGGAAATTATCCAGATTGCGCCGGGACAGACGATTGCAGTGAAGCAGACCGATGGTCAGGTTACGTCGATCTATCTGGATCAGCTGGATACGCGCAGAGATGTGCTCATAGGTGAAGTGGAGCATATTGATCTGGATCGCGAGTTAACTGTTACCTTGCTGGTAGACGGAGAGCAGATTCGTTATGTGGTGCATCCTCAGGCGATGATGGTGGCGCGCGGCTCTGAGACCCAAATTGCTCCGCTTGATCGACAGTTCGGCGGCAAATCTGTTGGTAAACGCGCGATGGCGATCTTCGCAGGACCGTTGATGAATTTCGTGCTGGCTTTCATCCTCTTCTTGTCCTATATGTGGATCACCGGCATTCCCGAGCAGCTCCAAATGGCTAAGATCGAAGAGGGCTCTGCGGCAGAGGCCGCTGGTCTTCACGCGGATGATATTATATTAGCGGTCAATGGCGAGCAGATCGGCATTGACTCGCAGCGATTCGTGGATCTCATAGCCGCATCTGCTGGCGAGGAGATGCTGTGGACGGTAAGACGCGGCACGGAAGAGAAGATACTGAAGATTACTCCGAGCAATGTCGATGGCAAGGGCAAGGTCGGCGTCCATATCGGGTTGTACAGCAGAGATGCAACTGTGGGTGAGGTGATCAGCGGGGCTGGCAAGCTAACCTGGAGCTTCACCGAACAGATTTTCATTGGCTTCAAGATGCTGGTCACGCTGCAATTTAACTTAGATGATCTGGGTGGTCCTGTGCGCATCGTTGAAGTAACTGGGCAGGCCGCATCCCTCGGGATGGATCGATTGGTCTTATGGGCCGCATTGCTCAGCTTATACCTGGGCATATTCAATCTCTTGCCGTTCCCTGCGCTAGACGGAAGCCGCTTGTTGTTCCTCGGAATTGAAGCGGTGCGAGGGAAGCCGGTAGACCCCGGCAAGGAAAGCATGGTACACTTTATCGGATTCGCATTATTGATGATGTTGATGGTGGCAGTCACCTATAATGACATCCTGAGGCTATTCAAAGGGTAGTAAATTATTAAGGTTCATAAATGTTAATGACATTAACTAAATGATCGAATAATGTCGATCGTCTATCACACATTCAATTCGAATAGTTGTCTTATGGAGGTTGCCATGTCAAAGGATAAGCAGAATGATAAGCAATTTGTAAAGGAGATCACGCCTCAGAGCGAGGACTTCTCCCGTTGGTACATTGATGTGATCCGCAAGGCCGATCTGATGGACTATGCCCCAGTACGCGGCTGCATTGTGTTCAAGCCGGACGGCTACGAGCTGTGGGAAACCTTCCAGCGTGAGCTCGATGCCCGCTTCAAGGAGACTGGCCACCGCAATGCCTACTTCCCATTATTCATTCCCGAGAGCTTCTTCCAGAAGGAGAAGGATCATGTGGAAGGCTTCAATCCTGAATTGCCGTGGGTCACAGAAGCTGCTGGTGAACAGCTGGAGGAGCGTCTGGCTGTCCGGCCGACCTCCGAGACGATGTTCGGTTATATGTACGCCAAGTGGATACAGTCTTATCGCGATCTGCCAATGCTCATTAATCAGTGGGCTAACGTCGTTCGTTGGGAGAAGCGGACATTGCCCTTCCTGCGAACGAGTGAGTTCCTCTGGCAGGAAGGCCATACGGCGCATGAGACGGAGGAGGAAGCGCGCGCGGAGACGATGCAGATGCTGGGCATCTACCGTGATTTCCTAGAGAACTTCCTGGCTATCCCTGTAATCGTAGGTCAGAAGACACCGTCAGAGAAGTTCGCGGGCGCTGTCGACACATTCTCCATAGAGGCGATGATGAAGGATGGACGAGCCTTGCAAGCTGGCACCTCCCATTATCTCGGTCAGAATTTCGCCAAGGCGTTCGATATTCAATATCTGGACCGTGAGAACGAGCAGCAGTATGTGTATACGACCTCTTGGGGTGTGACTACACGGCTGATCGGCGCTATGATTATGGTTCACGGCGATGACCGCGGCTTGCAGCTGCCACCGAAGGTCGCGCCTACACAAGTGATCATGATTCCGATTGGACCTGCCGCTAAGCGCGATCAGGTGCTGGAACGCACAGACGAGTTGTTCCAGCGGCTTAAAGCAGCCGGCATCAGAGTGCGTGTGGATTCCCGTTCAGACGTAAGTCCTGGCTGGAAATTCAATGAATACGAGATGCGCGGAATTCCGGTTCGAATCGAGTTCGGTCCGCGTGATATGGAGAATGAACAGGCAGTACTCGTGGATCGCGTGTCCGGACAGAAGCGAGTGGTTAGTCTCGATCAGCTTGAGGCCGAGGTTGCTAAGCTGCTCGAGGAGATACAGCTGCAGATGTTCAACAATGCGAAGTCGTTCATGGGTAGTCGCTTCAAATCGATAAATACGCTGGATGAACTCGTGCAGGAGCTCGAGCAGGAGCGCGGCTTCTTCTGGGCTGGATGGTGCGGATCGGCGGCATGTGAGAGACAGGTAAAGGAAGAATCAGGTGCTACGAGCCGCAACATTCCATTCGAATGCAAGGAGCATAAGTCCAAGTGCTTGGTGTGCGGTGATCAATCGAAGCATACCGTGGTATTCGCTAGAGCCTACTAAATTGATGTCATACACTACTTAGGTTAGGGAGGACTTTCTATTATGAGTAACCTGGCCGAGAATAAGCGCAACCGCTTCGAGCAGATGCTGGAGCAGGCGAATATGCCTGCTTCGCTTGTCGAAGCTTTTTTTCACGATGGCTATATCGATCAAGTGGAATGCAGCGCAAGCAAACGCGAATGGCGGTTGCTGATTCGGAAGGATGAATTGGTTCCCGAGCATGCGTACATCGAGTTCATTCGCCTGGTTTCCGCTCGCTTCCAATCGATCGCGGACATACAGGTATGTATGAATTACTCGGATGATGTGGCTACTGAACAGATTATTGAGGAATATTGGCCTTCCTTCATCACGTGGCTGCAGCATCGAGTCGTCTCTGTTCATGGCTGGCTGGCGAAGGCTGAGCGCTTGTTCGATAATGGCGAGCTTCGCATTGCCCTGTTGGACGAGCAGTTTATGCAGATGGCGATCAAGAAGGGCGTAGACGGTTATATCAAGAGCTATTATAGACAATATTTTAACCGCGATCCGCGCGTCAGCTTCAAGGTCAGTGAGTCGCGTGAGGAAGAGTATGAGCGCTTCGAGCAGAAGCGAGCCGCTGAGGAGCGCCTGGCCATTGAAGAGATGATGGTCGCTCCGCCCGAATCGTCATCATCGGAGGGAGATGGACCATCGAAGCTGATGTTCGGTTATGAATTAAGGGATCCGAGTGTACCGATCTCTCGCATCACAGAGGAAGAATCCAAGGTTGTGATTCAAGGCACGGTCTTCGGATTCGATGGACCCAAGGAATTGAAGAACGGCATGGTTCTGTATTCCTTCGGCGTTACAGACCTGACGGACTCCATCAGCGCCAAGCTGTTCGCCAAGAACAAGGAAGATCAGAAGATGATGCAGAAGCTGACCAACGGCATGTCGATTAAGCTGCGCGGCCGCGTGGAATATGACCGCTTCATGAATCCGCCAGAGCTGTCGATGATGATCCAGGATCTCAATGAGATGGACGCGCCGCCTGAACGAATGGACGATGCTGATGAGAAGCGCGTGGAATTCCATCTACACAGCAGCATGAGCGCGATGGATGGATTAGCTTCGATAGATAAATATATTAAACGCGCAGCCAAGTGGGGACATAAGGCGATCGCGATCACGGATCATAATGCGGTACAGGCATTCCCGGATGCGAATAAGGCCGCTAAGAAACATGGTATTCAAGTGCTATATGGACTTGAGGCGAATATCGTGCCTGACGGGATGCCGATCGTCACCAATGCTTTCCCAGCAGATATTCAGACAGCGACCTATGTCGTATTCGATGTGGAGACAACGGGGTTGTCGGTCGTCAATAATAAGCTGATTGAGATTGCCGGCGTGAAGTTCGAGAATGGGCGGGAGATCGACCGGTTCGCTACATTCGTCAATCCGCATGAACCGATTCCTTATCATATTCAACAACTGACTCATATTACGGACGATATGGTGAAGGATGCGCCGGACGTGGAGCAGGCGTTGCCGCGCTTTCTTGCATTCGTCGGAGATGCCATTCTAGTAGCCCATAATGCTAGATTCGATATGGGCTTCCTGCAGGCATTCAGCAAGAAGCTCGGTCTGCCGCCTGTGAACAATGCTTCACTGGACACGCTGGAGCTGGCCAGATGTCTGTTCCCATCACTGAAGAATCATCGCCTGAATACACTAGCCGACAAGTATAAGGTCTCGCTGGAGAGCCATCACCGCGCGGTGGACGATTCTGCGGCGCTGGGCGGTATTCTGCTGGGCATGATTAAGGATGTGATGGAGCGTGGTATTCAGCGGCTCGATCAAATGAATGAGCTGGTCGGGCAGACGCCTAATCTGGCCCGTCCGTTCCATAGTAATATCTATGCGCTGAATGCGATAGGCAAGAAAAACCTGTTCCGTCTCGTCTCGCTGTCGCATACGGTTTATTACAAGAGACAACCTACGATTCCAAAGTCCATTCTTGCACAGATGAGAGAGGGCCTGTTGATCGTGTCAGGCTGTGAGAAGGGTGAGTTCTTCGAGACGGTCCTGAATAAATCGCAGGAAGAGGCCGAGGAGGTCGCACAGTTCTACGATGTGCTGGAGATCCAGCCGCTCGATACGTATATGCATCTAGTCGATAAGGGCTTGGTTGGAAGTATCGATGATATTAAGAACGCCATGCGCACCATTCTAGCAATCGGCGATAAGCTAGGTAAGCCGGTTATCGCCACTGGTAATGTCCATTACCTAGACCCGCAGGATCATATACTAAGGGATATTACGATTAACGGAATTACCGGCTTCAGCCCGCTTAAGGATATACGTAAGCCGAAGGTCCATCTGCGGACAACGAAGGAGATGCTGGAGGAATTCGCATTCCTGGGCGCGCAGGACGCGCATCGCGTCGTCGTGCGCAATCCGTCGGAGCTCGCGGATCGCTTCGAGCCGTTCGAGATGTTCCCGCGCAAGGGCGGTCCGACTGATAACGGTCTATTCTCACCAATTATCGAAGGGGCGGATGATGAGATACGAGAAACCTGCTACAGCACAGCGATTCAGATGTATGGAGAGCCGCTGCCTGAGATCGTCACCGCCCGATTGGAGAAGGAGCTCAAGCCCATTATCCATTATGGATTCTCAGCGAACTATCTAATCTCAGAGCGGCTCGTTAAGAAGTCGAATGCGGACGGTTATCTCGTTGGTTCTAGAGGCTCGGTCGGATCTTCCTTCGTTGCGACGGCGCTCGGTATCTCTGAGGTGAACCCGCTGCCGCCGCATTATCTATGTCCTTCCTGCAAGCATAGCGAATGGATCACAGACGGCAGCGTTCCGAGCGGTTTCGACCTGCCTAGTCGTGACTGCCCGAGCTGCGGCGCGGCAATGCGAGGGGAAGGACAGGATATTCCGTTCGAGACGTTCCTCGGCTTCAAGGGGGATAAGGTGCCGGACATTGACCTCAACTTCTCTGGCGATTATCAGCCGACCGCGCATAACTACACGAAGGAGCTGTTCTCGGAGAAGAATGTATTCCGAGCAGGGACGATCGGAACGGTCGCGGAGAAGACGGCATTCGGGTTCGTTAAGAAGTATGCAGAGGAACACGGGAAGACATGGCGAACCGCCGAGATTCAGCGGCTGGCACTGGGCTGCTCAGGAGTGAAGCGCAGCACGGGCCAGCATCCAGGCGGGATTGTGGTCGTACCTGATTATATTGAAGTCGAGGATATTACGCCTGTGCAATTTCCGGCGGACGATGTCAATTCGGAGTGGAAGACGACGCACTTCGATTACCATGCCTTCGACGAGAACCTGCTCAAGCTGGATATACTCGGACATGATGATCCGACGATGATGCGGATGCTGCAGGATTTAACAGGCATTGATCCGACTACAATTCCTATGAATGACCCGAAGGTGATGAGCATCTTCAGCAGCGTGGAAGCATTGGGCGTGACGCCGGAGCAAATCCGCTCGCCGGTCGCTACTTACGGCGTGCCGGAGATGGGCACGAAATTCGTGCGCCAGATGCTGCAGGAGACTAGTCCGAGCACGTTCTCGGACCTGCTGCAGATATCCGGTTTATCGCATGGAACCGGCGTGTGGCTCGGCAATGCCCAGGAGCTGATTCGCAGCGGTACGTGTACGATCAAGACGGTAATCGGCTGTCGGGACGAAATTATGCTCTATCTGATCTATAAGGCAGGCATGGATGCCAGCTTGGCCTTCCAGATTACCGAGAGCGTGCGGAAGGGCAGAGGCCTGAAGGATGAATGGATCGCGAAGATGAAGGAGCATAAGGTGCCGAAGTGGTATATCGACTCCTGCCTGCGCATTGAGTATATGTTCCCTAAGGCGCATGCGGCCGCCTATGTCATCTCTGCCGTGCGTACCGCCTACTTCAAGGTGTATCATCCGCTCGCCTTCTATGCGACCTACTTCACCGTTCGCGCAGACGAATTCGATGTTGAGTTGTTCTGCCAAGGGTATGAAGCGATTAAGCGCCGTCTGAATGAGATCGAAGCGAAAGGCTTCCAGGCGCTGCCGAAGGAGAAAGCGATGGTCTCGATCTTGGAGATGGGGCTAGAGATGACCGCCAGAGGCTTCAGTGTGAAGAATATTGATTTATACCGCTCGCATGCGACTTCCTTCCAGCTAGACGGAGATGCGCTGCTCCCGCCGTTCTCCGCTGTTGCGGGGATCGGCGACAATGCCGCCAGGAACATTGCGGCAGCGCGGGAGGATGGCGAATTCCTGTCGGTTGAGGATTTCCAGTCCCGCGCCAAGGTAACCAAGACGATCGTGGAATTACTCGGCAATATGGGCTGCTTCAGAGGCTTGCCTGAATCGAACCAGCTGTCCTTGTTCTAGTGGATGGAAGTGGGAGTAGAGGCAACCCGCGCTACTTGTAAGTAAGCTTTACCTATGCTATACTATTTTGTGATATTCTGCGTATACGATCGATGCTACGGAGTGGGGAAACCCACTCTTTACATTTTGATTAGGGGGTAACAACTATTGAGCAAGGCGATCACATCCGCCGTCGAGAAGCTGGTTCAATCGTGGATTGAGAGCAGCGGCTTTGAGCTGGTTGATATTGAATATATGAAGGAAGGTGGAAGCTGGTACCTCCGCGTCATTGTCGATAAACCTGGCGGCATTGATATCGAGGATTGCAGCCGAATTAGCGAATATGTCAGCGCGCAATTGGATGAAGCGGATCCGATCGCGGACCCTTACTTTCTGGAGGTTACCTCTCCAGGAGCAGAGCGGCCGCTCAAGAAGCCCGAGGACTTCAATAATGCGCTGAATTGCAATGTGTATGTAACGACGTATGAGCCCGTTAACGGACACAAGGAATTCGAAGGAATACTCGAGGCCTACGACGAGGAGCAGCTGGTGATTCGTTCAGGCAAGCTTCAGCATGTCATTCCTGTCGATAAGCTGGCTGGCGCCAGACTTGCGGTTGTATTTTAATACGAAAACAAATGAATTGAAATGTCGAAAGGGGGAAGTCCAATCACATGAATACGGATTTTATAGAGGCGCTGCATGCGATTGAAACAGAGAAAGGAATCAGTAAGGATATCTTGATTGAAGCCATAGAAGCCGCGCTGATCTCCAGCTACAAGCGTAATTTCAACGCTGCACAGAATGTACGAGTCGATATCGATCGCCTGTCCGGCGTGATCAAGGTGTATGCGCGCAAGTCGGTGGTGGAGGATGTGCTTGATCCGAGACTTGAGATCTCTGTGGATGCCGCTCGCGAGATCGATCCGAATTATATGGTCGGGGATATCGTGGAGATCGAGGTAACGCCTCGTGACTTCGGACGCATCGCGGCTCAGACGGCGAAGCAGGTGGTCACCCAACGCATTCGCGAAGCGGAACGCGGTCTGATCTATCACGCTTTCGTGGATAAGGAAGAGGATATCGTCAACGGTCTTATCCAGCGCGTGGATGCGCGCAATATCTATATTGATCTGGGCAAGGTCGAGGCGGTCCTGCCGCTGAATGAGCTGATGCCGACTGATAAGTTCGCGCAAGGCGATCGAGTGAAGAGTTATATTACCAAGGTGGAAAATACAACAAAAGGACCGCAGATTATCCTCTCGCGCACACACCCTGGCTTGCTGAAGCGCCTGTTCGAATTGGAGGTGCCGGAAATTTTCGACGGCATTGTGGAAATTCGCTCAGTCGCGCGCGAGGCGGGTTATCGGTCGAAGATCGCGGTCTATTCCCGCAATCCTGAGGTTGATCCGGTCGGCTCCTGCGTTGGGCCTAAGGGATCCCGCGTTCAAGCGATTGTGAATGAGCTTAAGGGCGAGAAGATCGACATTGTCAACTGGTCGGACAGCGTAGAGGAGTATGTGGCTAACGCGCTTAGCCCGTCCAAGGTTGTTGAGGTTGACGTGTATGAGAATGAGAAGATGGCGCGTGTCATTGTGCCGGATCATCAGCTGTCGCTGGCGATTGGCATTCGTGGGCAGAATGCCCGGCTAGCCGCCAAGCTCACCGGCTGGAAGATCGATATTAAGAGTGAAAGCCAGGCTGAGGAAGAATTCGGCAGACCACGTTCGTCTGACTTCGATGAACCACAGGATGCGGATGACGAGTTCTAACTGACGAGCCAGGCTAATAACCGGGGAGGATTACGCGATGAAGACCAAACGAGTACCGCTTCGCAAATGTATCGCCTGCCACAAGATGCTCTCCAAAAAAGAGATGATACGCGTCGTGCGTAATTCAGAAGGCATCGTTGAACTCGATCTGACCGGGAAGAAGAATGGGCGAGGCGCATATATATGCGGCAAGCTGGAAGGCTTCGAGCAAGCCAAGAAGAGCAGAGCATTCGACCGGGCGCTGAAAGCAACGCTTACGCCTGACGATTATAATCGATTGGAAGCGCAGTGGCTTACGGTTCACGAGAAGTATGCTTCTGTGGAATGCGGAAAGGACGACCATGAATCCTAGGATACAATCCTTATTAGGTCTAGCCAGACGAGCAGGCAAGCTGGTGCTTGGCGATGAGAACTGCCTGAAGGCGGTTCGATCGGGCGCTGCGCAGCTTGTGATCCTGGCCAGCGATGCATCGGCAGGCACAAGCAAGAAGTATGCTGACAAGTGCTCTCATTATCATATCCCATGTATACAACCAGGCAACCGATCGGAGATCGGCCGCGCTATTGGTCGGGCTGAGCAAGTCGTAGTCGCTGTTAATGATCAAGGATTCGCCCGAGGGATTCTGGACGGTTTGGAAAAAACGGAGGTGCAGGCTATTGAGTAATCAGGATAAAAATCAAGATAAAGACAAAACTAGAGTATACGAATACGCAAAGTCACTAAATATGAGCAGCAAAGAGATTATTACCATTCTTAAGCGTCTGGGTAAGTCGGTTAATAATCATATGAGCGTGATGGAGAAGGGCGACGTGGAAGCTGTAGAGAAATTCTTCCGCGATGTGAAGGCGAATGCCGCAGCGAAGCATGCAGCCCAGGAAGCCAAGCAGCAGCAAGGCTCGCAGCCTGCGGCCAGCAAGCCTGTAGGCGCTCCTCAAGCTTCAGCGCAGGGAACGGCTCCGAATCGTTCCGGCGGTCAAGGCCAAGGAGCACGTCCTTCCGGTCATTCAGGCGGACGCAGTCAGCAGTCGCAAGGTCAGGGACAACGCGGCGATCAGCGCCCAGCTAGGCCGGCAGGAAGCGGGAGCGCATCCAGCGGACAGTCGCAATCGAATCCACAACAGCGTCAGCAGGGACAAGGCAATCGTCCGAATCATTCGAACTCGAATGCGAACCGTTCGAGCGGCCCTAATCGGGACCGCGCTGGTCAAGCTGCTGGACAAGGCACAGGCGGCAATTACCCGCGGTCGCAATCGCAGACATCGTCCAATCGCCCGCCAGCTCAAGGCTCGGCACCTGCTGGCAATCGGCAGGCCCAGTCGGGCTCTGCGCCAAGATCAGCGGCCGGAGGTGCCACGCAGGCATCAGCACAACCCAATGATCGCACCAAGAACTTCGGTGAGAACAAGCAGAAGGGCGGCACGAAGACGTTCCAAGGCAGAAGCGATGACTTCAATAAGGGCAAGAAGGGTGGACGTCCAGGCGACAAGCGGTTCGATGATTCACGTGGCGGCAAGTTCAAGAATCGCAGAGGCAGACAGCAGGAGAAGAAGGAAAAGATCGACAACACACCTAAGAAGATCATTGTCCGTGGCGAAATGACCGTAGGCGAATTAGCGAAGCTGCTCCATAAGGATGCATCTGAGGTCATTAAGAAGCTGTTATTCCTCGGTGTAATGGCTACGATTAACCAAGAGCTGGATCTGGATACGATTCAATTGATCGCTGACGATTACAAGGTGGAAGTTGAGCTGAAGATCGCGGTCGATGAGGATAACTTCGAATTGGTCGAAGAGACAGATGAGCTTGCAGATATGGAAGAACGTCCGCCAGTCGTGACGATTATGGGTCACGTTGACCACGGGAAGACGACACTGCTGGATGCGATACGCAGTACCAATGTAATCGCCGATGAATTCGGCGGCATTACCCAGCATATCGGTGCTTATCAGGTAGAGATCAAGGGCAAGAAGATTTCCTTCCTGGATACGCCTGGTCACGAAGCGTTCACCTCTATGCGAGCGCGCGGTGCACAAGTTACCGATATCACGATTATTGTAGTTGCTGCTGACGATGGTGTCATGCCGCAGACGATCGAGGCGATCAATCATGCGAAGGCTGCGGATGTGCCGATTATCGTAGCGGTCAACAAGATCGATAAGGAAAGCGCGAATCCGGATCGTGTCAAGCAGGAATTAACGGAGCATGGCCTCGTTCCCGAAGAGTGGGGCGGCGATACGATATTCGCGAATATCTCAGCCAAGCAACGCATGGGGCTGGAAGAGCTGCTCGAGATGATTCTGCTCGTCGCAGAGGTGCGTGAGCTTAAGGCCAACGCCAATAAGCGCGCACGCGGAACGGTTATCGAAGCTGAGCTGGATAAGGGTAAGGGCGCGGTTGCGCGTGTGCTGATCCAGAACGGAACGCTCCGAGTCGGCGATGCATTCGTCGCAGGGGTATGCTTCGGGCGTGTGCGAACCATGATCAATGATAAGGGACGTCGAATTAAGGAAGCACCGCCGTCTACACCTGTCGAAATTACGGGCATTACCGACGTGCCGCATGCGGGCGATCCATTCATCGTCTTCGAGGACGAGCGGAAGGCGCGCGCGATTGCCGAACGCAGAGCAACAACTGCGCGTCAGTCGTCATTCGGTGCGAATACGCGCGTTACGCTGGATGATCTGTTCCAGCATATCAAGGATGGCGAGATGAAGGAATTGCATGTCATCATCAAGGGTGATGTGCAGGGCTCCGTCGAAGCGCTGAGAGGTTCACTGGAGAAGATCGATGTGGAAGGCGTACGCGTGAAGATCATCCATACAGCAGTTGGGGCCATTAATGAATCGGATATCAATCTGGCGTCTGCTTCCAATGCAATCGTGATTGGATTCAACGTGAGACCGGAATCCGCGGCCAAGTCCATGGCTGATCAAGAGAAGGTCGATGTTCGCTTGTATACGATTATTTATCAGGCGATTGAAGAGATCGAGGCGGCTATGAAGGGACTTCTGGATCCGATCTTCAAGGAGAGCGTAACCGGACATGCTGAGGTTCGCAATCTATTCAAGGTTTCCAAGATAGGTACGATTGCAGGCTGTATGGTGATCGACGGTAAGATTACGCGCAATGCCATGGCTCGTCTGCTTCGCGCAGGTGTTGTCGTCTACGAAGGCAAGCTTGATTCGCTCAAGCGCTTCAAGGACGATGCCAAGGAAGTCGCACAAGGCTATGAATGTGGAATTTCCTTTGATAAGTATAACGATATTAGAGAAGGCGACGTGATTGAAGCCTACATCATGGAGTCTGTCGAGAGGTGATAGAAGTTGGCCAAAATCCGAGTTAGTCGTGTAGGCGAGCAGGTCAAGAAGGAGCTTAGCCTGATTCTGCAGACTGAGTTTAAGGATCCCAGACTGGGCTTCATAACCGTAACTGGCGTGGATGTGACCAATGATCTATCCCAGGCAACGGTTTATCTAAGTGTGCTTGGTTCAGAGGAGCAGAGGGAGGATACCTTGCTGGCGCTCGCCAAGGGCAAGGGCTTCCTCCGCACTGAGCTTGGTCGACGCATTCGATTCCGGCATATTCCCGAGCTGATCTTCAAGTTCGATTCCTCTATCGAGTACGGCAATCGAATCGATCGCCTGCTTAATGATCTTAATCATGGAGATTCGAACCTATGAGCAATAAGGATCCCGGAACCTTGTATCAATTGCAGGAGGCCAAGCAATTCCTGATAGAGCATGACCGCTTCCTGGTCGTATCCCATGTGCAGCCTGATGGGGATGCTGCCAGCTCGACCATGGCGATGGGCTTGATCCTGCAGGCGCTTGGCAAGCAGTACGAGTTGATCAACCAGGACCAGATTCCTCGTAAATTCGACTATATGTCCGGTTACGATCGAATCGGCCGCGCCGGCTCTGCCGAGCAGGAGCCAGCAGAGGCAGAGAAGTATGCCTGCGTCATTACAGTGGATTGCGCCGATTACGCTAGAGTTGGGGATTGCAGCAAGTGGTTCTCCGAAGACGCACAATTGCTGAACATCGACCACCACCCGACTAATGATGGCTTCGGGACTGTTCGTCTCATACGTCCGAACGCGGCGGCGACGGTTCAAATTCTGGCCGAGCTGATCGATGAATTACCGATTGCATGGAATCGCGAGCTGGCTGATTGCATCTATACGGGATTGCTGACTGATACAGGCGGGTTCAGATATTCAAGCACGACACCTGATGTTATGAAGGTCGCCTCTAAGATGTTGACCTACGGGGTGGAAGGGCATAAGCTGGCTGAGCATCTGCTCGAGAAGGTGACGCTCGCGCACATTCTGATTCTCAAGAAGGCGCTGGCGTCACTTAGCTTCGACGCAGATAATCGGATCAGCTGGATGCTGATCCGCGGCAGCGATGTAGCGGAGAGCGGCGCGAATAACGAGGATATGGAAGGCATCGTGAATTACGCAATCAACGTGGAAGGCGTCGAGGTCGGTATTCTCTTCAAGGAGGTCGGCCCTGCCGAGGTCAAGGTCAGTCTGCGATCTCGAGGCAACGTGAATGTGTCCAGCTTCGCCAAGTCATTAGGCGGAGGCGGGCATATTCGCGCAGCCGGCTGCACGATCCAGCAACCGCTGGATGACGCAGTATCCATGATTATTACATTATTGAAAAGGCAATTCTCATGAAACCAACTTACATAGGTGTATTACCGGTTTATAAAGCAGCGGGCTGGACATCGCACGACGTTGTAGCGAAGGCCCGCAGACTGCTAGGCGAACGGAGAATCGGTCATACAGGGACATTGGATCCCGCAGTAACAGGCGTACTCCCATTATGTGTAGGACGCGCTACGCGACTCGTAGAAGTTCTGCAGGAGCTGCCCAAGGAATATGAGGCAGAGCTGACAATTGGCTACGCGACAGATACAGAGGATGCCAGCGGCACAACGATTGCGCAAGCGGAATCTGTGTCGATTACAAGGGAGCAGGTTGAGAAGGCGCTCCAGCAGTTCAACGGGACGATTAAACAGATTCCACCCATGTATTCGGCAGTCAAGAAGGACGGCAAGCGTCTGTATGAATTAGCCAGACAAGGTATAGCAGTGGAGCGTGAAGCGCGTCAAGTGACCATTCATCGGATAGAGCTGCTCGATTACAATGATTCCGGCTCGTTCCCGATCATTCGATTCCGTGTCGCATGCTCCAAGGGCACTTATATTCGTACGCTGTGCGTCGATATCGGACAATCCCTCGGCTATCCAGCTGTCATGTCAGGGCTGCTGCGTACGGAAACGGGAGGCATTCGGTTATCCGCTTGCTACCGGCTGGAGGAAATTGAACAGATGGCGGAGCAAGGGACGCTTGAACAGGCGCTGATACCGATCGAGGATGCCGTTGCATTCCTGCCTGCTGTGACCGTCAATGCATCCGGCAGCTTCCAAGCAAGTAACGGGATTCCAGTGCAATGGCCGGGAGAGGCCATTGTACATCCATCGAATCCGCCGGAATCCGAAGCGCTGGTTCGCGTGCATCAGACGAACCAGGAGCTGATCGGCCTATTCCGTTATGATCCGAGCTTAGGTGTACTTCTTGCTAACAAGGTATTCGCTCCAGGCAACTTGAACGTATCAGGCGGGTGACAGTGTGGACATCATTAGATTGACTTATCCTTTCTCTGAATTAGTAATGGATTCACCGCAGGCATTGGCCATAGGCTTCTTCGACGGCGTGCATAGCGGGCACCAGGAGGTGTTCCGCCGCACGGTCCAGATCGCGCAGGCAGAAGGGATACCGGCTGCCGTTATGACCTTCGATCCGCACCCGCGGCAGATGCTGGGCGGCTATGAGAACTGGCAGTACATTACTCCCCTGCAGGAGAAGCTTGCGCGGCTCAAGGAATGTGGTCTGGATCGATGCTATATTCTAAATTTCGACCTGACCTTATCTCAGCTGACGCCGCAGCAATTCGTTGATGAGATCCTGCTTCCGCTGCGTGTACAGCATGTGATCGTCGGCTTCAACTTTACCTTCGGACATCTGGGCAGGGGCAACACGGAGCAGCTTCGCATGCTGGGCGGCGACAGGATGAAGGTACATATTATTCGCGCATATGAGGAAGATGGTGTCCGAGTAAGCTCCACCATCATTCGAGAGCATATCCGTAATGGCCGAATTGAAGCAGCCAATGAATTGTTAAGACGCCCCTACTTCATTGCCGGGCAGGTCGTTCACGGATTCGGACGCGGGAGGACGATCGGCATGCCGACTGCGAACATTGAACCGAATGAACGATTCTTAATACCGGGCAACGGCGTGTATGCGGTACGCATTCAACTTGGCGACGAGGTGTTCAAGGCCGTGATGAACATCGGCATTAAGCCTACCTTCGAGAATGATCCGGACAATCGGACATTAGAGGCGCATCTGTTATCCTTCGATCGCATGATCTATGGCGCTATGGTCCAGGTCACGTTCATCCAACTTATTCGGATGGAACGAAAATTCGACTCTATTGATGCGCTCATAGCCCAGATTCGATTAGATATTGAGCAAGCTTCGGCGATTCTAGATCAAGCATAACAATTCGCTGTTATTAGAGTTTACTTCATAAATCATAATGTGTTATACTACTAACTGTTGCCATGAATCGGGCAATATCCACAGCGTGGATACACGTTCTCACCGACGGTTTCTAGGCTGCAGGATCTATAATAATGGTAGAGATACGAATAGAGGAGGTGAATTCGGATGGCAATGACACAAGAACGCAAGCAAGAAATCATTGACACTTACAAGACCCATGAATCAGATACAGGTTCTCCGGAAGTGCAAATTGCGATCCTGACTGAGAACATCCAGAATTTGACTAGTCACTTCAGGGAGCATAAGAAGGATCATCACTCCCGTCGCGGCTTGCTCAAAATGGTAGGTCAACGTCGCAAGCTGTTGGCTTATCTGAAGAAGTCTGATCTGAAGCGTTACAGTACGCTGATCGAGAAATTGGGCATTCGCAGATAGTTGGCGCTAAGGCAACCTTGTCGTTTCACCAGCTCGGCACCTATTGACGCCGGCTTGGTTGACGCCTTGGTTGCTTTTTCATTATTGATATAGCCAGCAGGTACAGGAAATACTATTCCTAACGCAAAAAAAGTGGTATGTTAATTGAAGATGGCAAATAGTGGAGGTGTGGATGTTGCATCAAGTAGAAATGGATTTTGGCGGTCGCAAGCTCGTTCTTGAGACCGGATTATTAGCGAAGCAAGCGAATGCCGCGGTTACGGTCCGCTACGGGGATACGGTTGTATTATGTACCGTTACGGCTTCTAAGGGACCCAAGGATCTGGATTTCTTCCCGTTGACCGTCAACTATGAAGAAAAGCTATACGCGGTTGGCAAGATCCCAGGTGGATTTATTAAGCGGGAAGGTCGTCCAAGTGAAAAAGCGATACTAGCGAGCCGTCTGACAGACAGACCGATTCGTCCGTTATTCCCGGAAGGGTTCCGCAACGATGTACAAATCGTCAATCTGGTCATGAGTGTCGATCAGAATTGCACGCCTGAAATCGCAGCAATGATTGGAACCTCCGCTGCACTGAGCATCTCTGATGTCCCATTCGATGGTCCGATCGGCGGTGTGATTGTCGGAAGAATCGATGGCCAGTTCATCGTTAATCCTACGACCGAGCAAGAGGAAGCCAGCGACCTCTATTGCGTGGTATCCGGCACTAGAGACGCAATCATGATGGTTGAAGCCGAAGCGAATGAAGTATCGGAAGCTGTTATGCTGGAAGCGATTATGTTCGGACATAACGAGATTAAGAAGCAAATTGATCTGCAGGACAAGCTCAAATCGATCGCTGGCAAGGATAAGATGGAGGTTGTACTGCATGCGGTCGATGCAGAGGTGAACACTGCGGTTAGAGCCTATGCGGAAGCAAGGCTTAAGGAAGCTGTTCGCATTGAGGAGAAGCATGCACGTCAAGAAGCAATAGACGAGATCAATGCAGAGACGGTCGAACACTTTATCGAAGTGTATGCAGAGCAGCCTGAGCTTATGAGTGATGTGAAGGAAGCGCTCTATGATATCGTCAAGGAAGAAGTGCGCCGCTTGATCACGCATGATAAGGTTCGCCCAGACGGTCGCGGCTTGTCCGAAATTCGTCCGATCTCCTGCGGGATCTCGCTGCTGCCGCGCACGCATGGCTCCGGCTTATTCACACGCGGTCAGACTCAGGCGCTAAGCATATGTACACTTGGACCGCTCGGCGATGTCCAAATTCTGGACGGCATCTCCCTGGAAGAATCTAAGCGATTCATGCATCACTATAACTTCCCGCCATTCAGTGTCGGCGAAGCCAGACCGCTCCGCGCTCCGGGACGCCGCGAGATTGGACATGGCGCATTAGGGGAGCGCGCATTATCCAAGGTTATTCCATCAGAGACCGATTTCCCTTATACGATCCGACTCGTATCTGAGGTGCTGGAATCGAATGGTTCATCCTCCCAGGCGAGCATCTGTGCGAGCACACTAGCCATGATGGATGCTGGCGTACCGATTAAGGCACCGGTGGCAGGTGTAGCGATGGGCTTGATCAAGGACGGCGAGCATGTGTCGATCCTAACTGATATTCAAGGGATGGAAGATCATCTCGGCGATATGGACTTCAAGGTTGCTGGAACCGCTGAAGGCATTACGGCGATCCAGATGGACATTAAGATTGCTGGCATCGATCGCGCTATCCTGACAGAAGCGATGGAGCAAGCGCGCTTAGGACGATTACATATTCTTGATGAGATGCTCCAGGTTATTCAAGCGCCTAAGCAGCAGCTGTCCCCTTACGCACCTAAGATCGTCGTCATTAACATCAATCCGGACAAGATTCGCGATGTCATTGGACCAGGCGGTAAGATCATCAACAAGATTATCGATGAGACCGGCGTGAAGATTGATATCGAGCAGGATGGACGCGTCTTCATCGCCTCTTCGGATGAGTCCAAAATTGCAAGAGCGCGTGAATGGATTGAGAATATTGTGCGCGAGGTTGTTGTTGGAGAGACGTATCTGGGTACGGTGAAGCGGATTGAGAAGTTCGGCTGCTTCGTCGAAGTGCTGCCAGGCAAGGAAGGCTTGGTTCATATCTCGCAGCTATCTACGGAGCGAGTCGCGAAGGTGGAGGATGTTGTGGCACTGGGCGATAAGATCACCGTGAAGGTAACCGAGATTGACAATCAAGGACGCGTCAACCTGTCACGCAAGGCGACATTGGCTGTTGAATCTCAGCCGCAGGCTTAATCGCCTACTCGGCATTTGAATCTCATAAACCGCCCAAAAAGGGTCAGAATATCATTATTCTGTCTCTTTTTTTGTTCTACCCCTTGAAGCTTGGACATACACTGTTGGACAACGTGAGGAAGGGTGTAGGTCAATGATGAGATGGGGTCTGTTCGTCAGATGGGGTCTGTTAGCAGCCATCATCGTTGTGGTAGTATCCAGCTTAAGCGGTATTAGTCAAGACGCGAGTACGGATCCGATGGAAGCTCGGGCGATAATTACAGCGAAGGCAGAGGAGCTGCGTATCGCGCCAATCAACGCGAGGATCGATCGGGTATGGAAGGCGATCCCGGGTTATAACGGATTAGAGGTGGACATTGAGGAAACGTTGAAGCGATATCTGCATCATCCAGATGCGGGATCGCTGCCTGTGGTGTTCAGAGAGATAGAACCGGACATCCGATTGGCGGATCTGGCGCCGTCGCCAATTTATAAGGGCAATTCTCAGAAGCCGATGATTGCGTTCATGGTGAATGTCGCCTGGGGTAATGAGTATATACCAAGTATACGAAAGACATTGCAGGATGAGCAGGTGAAGGCTACCTTCTTCCTCGATGGGAGCTGGTTGAAGAAAAATAAAGACATTGCAGAACAGCTGCTAAAGGACGGCCATGAGCTCTCCAATCATGCGTATTCCCATAAGATGATGAGTCAGCTAAGCAGAAGTCAAGCATCAGAGGAGATCCGTAAGACAGAGGAACTGCTCAAGGAACTTGGGGTAAATAATCGTCTGTTCGCTCCTCCATCTGGAGATTATGATGAGGAGACGGTGCAGATCGCCCGTGAATTCAAGCTATACACCGTCCTATGGACGCTTGATACCGTCGATTGGAAGAAGCCGTCATCACGTTGGGTGTATGAGCGCATCACGACCCGACTAGAGCCAGGCGCGATGATTCTGATGCATCCAACCCAGGCCTCCAGCGAGTCGCTGCAAGCCATGATACAATTTGCCAAGCAGCAGGGCTACACGGTTGGAACAGTATCCGAGCTGCTCTCTGAGCGCAGGCTGCGGTCAGTTGAGCAATCGGCACAGAAATGATAGTATTAACGAAAGGAATGTTCGAATCATCATCGGGAGGGTTTACGTGAAAATTTATAAGCTGGACAATGGACTGAGAATGATCGTAGAGGATATCCCAGCCTTCCGTTCTGTGTCCTTCGGTATATGGGTCAAGACAGGCTCACGCAATGAAACCGAGTTGAATAATGGGGTTTCGCACTTCATAGAACATATGCTGTTCAAGGGTACTTCCCGTTATACTGCCGGTGAGATCGCCGATATATTCGATGGGATCGGTGGTCATGTGAACGCCTTCACGGCCAAGGAGTATACGTGCTATTATGCGAAGGTGTTGGATGAGCATCTACCTAAAGCGATCGATGTGTTGGCGGAGATGTTCTTCCATTCCCTCATGCAGGAAGAGGAAATGGCGAAGGAGAAGAATGTGATCCTCGAGGAAATCGCCATGTACGAGGATACGCCTGATGATCTTGTTCATGATCTGGCTGCTGAGGCGGCGTATGGCGGCCATTCCTTGGCCTATTCGATTCTAGGCTCGCAGGAGAGGCTTCGCGAGATGACACCTGAGCATCTGCGGAGTTATATGCAGGAGCAATATCGGATTGATAACACGGTCATCAGTGTGGCCGGCAATATTCCGGATGATATCGACGAGCTGGTCAATCGGCATTTCGGCGCTTTCACCAATACCGGCCCTTCATCCGAGCTGCAAGCCCCTCCTTACACAGGCGGGTATCGGTTCCATCAGAAGAAGACCGAGCAGAATCATATCTGCCTGTCGCTGCAGGGTATTGCATTGGATCACCCGCATATCTATGCGATGGCGCTGCTTAATAATGTAATCGGTGGAGGCATGAGCTCGCGCTTATTCCAACAGGTGAGGGAGGAACGAGGACTGGCGTATTCTGTCTATTCCTACCATGCTGCGCATATCGATAGCGGCTTATTCACCATATACGCGGGCACTGCGCCCAATCAGCTGGACGAGGTGCTGGAGATTATCGGCCAAGTTCTGCTCGATGTGCGGGATCATGGCATTACCGAGGAGGAACTGACCAAGGGCAAGGAGCAGCTGAAGGGTAATTTCATCCTGGGTTTGGAGAGCACGAACAGCCGTATGAACCGCCAGGGCAAGAATGAGCTACTGCTGTCCAGACATGATACGTTGGACGAGGTCATTGCACGCATCAACGGGATTAGTATGGCGGATTTGCAAGCGCTGGTGAGGAGTATGTTCTCCGCGCCGCTGGCCGTCTCGATGGTCGGGGAATCCGATTCTTCCATAATTGGATTAAGGAGAGATTCGTTTGTCATATCAGGTTGAAGTGAAGAGATTGCCGGGCAGCGAAGGACTGGCACTACCTAGCAGAATGTCTGACGGGGCGAGCGGCTTCGACCTGCTGGCAGCGAATCAAGAGCCGATTACGCTGATGCCCGGTGAACGCGGGTTAATCCCCACTGGTCTGGCAATCAGCATGCCGCAAGGGCTCGAGGCTCAGATTAGACCGAGGAGCGGATTGGCCTATAAGCATGGCATTACGTGCTTGAATACACCAGGTACGATCGATGCAGATTATCGAGGCGAAGTGAAGGTGCTGCTCATCAATTTGGGACAAGAGCCCTTCCTGATCCAGCGCGGCGAGCGGATTGCACAGATGGTGTTCCAGCTAGTTCCCGCAGTTACACTCACTGAGGTTGACAGCTTATCCGAGACAGCGCGCGGAGCAGGCGGGTTCGGACATACTGGCAAATAATAACTATAACGATATATAGCAGAACACCCAGATCGGTAAGCGATCTGGGTGTTTGTCGTTTCATTCCGCAATCAGTCACACTGATCTAGGCGACGGCATAATCTGATGGTAGGCCATCAATCTCGTTACGGCTTGTATGGCATGGCGCTAAACATTGCATGCAGGAGAGGAGGCTGTGAATGAATGCTGACAGGAGTACAGATTCTAGTCGTTGGCGGGGATGCCCGAGTGATTGAGGTGATTCATAGGCTATCTGAGATGGACGCCTCGATTCGATTGCTCGGTTTTGAACAGCTGGAGCAATCGATCAGCGGCGTAGAACAGGCAAACTTCGAACCTGCGTCCTTCATGGATATGGATGCGGTTGTTCTGCCTCCGATTGGCACAGATTCGGCAGGCAGAATCGAATCGGATTACAGCGATCAAGAACTGGTGCTCACTGACGACCATATTCGCATGCTGCCGAAGCATGCAAAGATCTATGCCGGTATGATCAATCCGTACCTGAATCAGCTGTGCGAGCAAGCCAATATAGATGCTGTTCCGTTGTTCCAGCGAGACGATGTAGCCATCTATAATTCAATTCCTACAGCTGAAGGGGCTATCATGATGGCCATCCGGGAGACGGATTTCACCATACACGGATCTGTCTGCATGGTTCTGGGCATGGGCAGAACGGGGATGACATTGGCACGAGTATTGGCGGCATTAGGAGCGAAGGTGAGGGCTGGCGTGCATAAACCTGAGCAATTCGCGCGGGCGTTCGAGCTTGGCTTCGCGCCTTTCTACACGTCGGAATTGGCCTTACAGGCATCTGATGTTAACTTGATTTTTAATACAATACCGCATATGATTATCACAGCGCAGGTCATTGCGCACATTCCCCGAGAAGCTGTTATCATTGATCTCGCTTCCAAGCCAGGCGGCACAGATTTCAGGTTCGCCAGCAGGCGTGGGATCAAGGCGCTGATCGCCCCTGGATTGCCCGGTATTGTCGCTCCCAAGACGGCAGGACAAATTATCGCGCGTACACTCAGTGGATTAATCCTTGATGACGCGAAGAAACGGGGGAATGGTTAATGGATTGGTCCAAGACTACGGTTGGATATGCGCTTTCCGGCTCGCATTGCACCTTCGCTGAAGTGATGCCTCAGATTGCGAGATTCGTAAATGCCGGAGCTAAGGTGATCCCGATCATCTCGAATACGTTATTGACAACTGACACGCGCTTCGGTAAGGCGGAGGATTGGCGAAAACAGTTGAAAGATATAACGGGTAATGATATTATTTCTACAATTGTTGAAGCGGAACCGCTGGGGCCATCCAGACTGCTCGATGTATTAGTAATCGCTCCTTGCACAGGGAATACAACGAGTAAGCTTGCTAATGCCATAACGGAGAGCGCGGTGCTCATGGCAGCCAAGGCGCAGATGCGCAATGGCCGACCGCTCGTGCTGGCGATTTCGACGAATGACGGACTTGGGCTGAACGCCGCCAATATCGCCAAGCTGCTGGTAGCCAAGAACATCTATTTCGTGCCGTTCGGACAGGATGCCCCAGATAAGAAGCCGAATTCGCTAGTTGCTAGAATGGACTTAATTATGGAAGCATGTGAGGCAGCGTTGCAGGGCAGGCAGCTTCAGCCTATGATTATCGAACGCTTCCAGTATGAGTCCGGCGCTTAATCGGGATGGAACAGGATTCACTAATCATTGAAGCACAATATGCTTAGGAGGAAATTAAGTGGGATTCGGTAGAGTGATTACAGCGATGGTAACTCCACTAAATGATCAATTAGAGATCAACTGGAGTATGGTAGAAGATTTAATTGAGTATCTGATTGTCGAGCAGAAGAGTGATGGTCTGGTCATCAGCGGAACGACCGGAGAATCGCCGACCTTAACCGATGATGAGAAGCTTCGGCTGTTCAAAACTGCAGTTCGCGTGTCGGCTGGTCGCGCCAAGATTATAGCCGGTACCGGCAGCTTCGATACCGCGCATTCCATTCATCTGACGAAGGAAGCAGAAAAGTTGGGTGTGGATGGCGCGTTACTAGTCGCTCCATATTACAATCGTCCTACTCAAGAAGGCTTATACCGCCACTTCAAGGCAATCGCGACGAACACCAGCCTCCCCGTTGTGCTCTATAATGTGCCTAAGCGCACAGGCAGCAATATTACAGCAGAGACAACTATTCGACTTGCCAAGGAATGTGCGAATATAGTTGGAACGAAGGAAGCACATGACAATATTGAACAGATTACCGCTATTATTAAGCATACACCGGAGAACTTCCGTTTATATAGTGGCGACGACGAGCTTACCTTACCGATCCTCGCAATTGGCGGGTACGGGGTAATCAGCGTCGTGAGTCATATTGCCGGTCCTGAGATTCATCAGATGGTCGATGCCTTCATCGAAGGCAATGTGCAGCAGGCCGCTTACCATCATGGCGAGCTGATGCCGCTGTTCAAGGGGATGTTCATCTATCCGAATCCGGTCCCGATCAAGTATGCTTTGACGCTTCAAGGCAAGCAGGTTGGCGGGGTTCGATTGCCGCTCGTCGATCTGAACGATCAGGAACAGGCGGACATTCGGGCCGTGTTGAACAGGGAAGCATAAGGGAATTACACGATTCACATCACGATGCGTCAGCGCTCCGCTGCTGCATCGTTTTTTTCTTGCCTTGTGTTTTATGAAAGCCTTCATGTATAATAAATTCTGAGTGACTGGCGCGGGTTCAAATAGATAAAGCGAAAGCTTTACAACAATTATTTAGGAGGATAGATGAACTTGGCAAAAAAGAATAATGAAGTTTTATCGATCTTTGCCCTGGGCGGCGTGGGTGAGATTGGTAAAAACATGTATGTGATCCAGTACGCAAATGACATCGTAGTGGTGGATTCCGGCTTGAAATTTCCCGAGGAAGAGATGCTCGGTATTGATATCGTCATTCCTGACATTACGTACTTGGTGGAGAATCGCGATAAGGTTCGCGGCATTGTCATTACACACGGACACGAGGACCACATCGGCGGTCTTCCCTATGTGCTTCGGGCGCTGAATGTGCCAATCTATGCAACAAAGCTGACGCTGGGCCTGATCGAGAGCAAGCTGAAGGAAGCTGGCCTGATGGGCGACACGAAGCGTTATCTGATTAATGGAGATTCGGAAATCCAGCTGGGCGCAATCAAGGTGACCTTCTTCCGGACGAATCACAGCATACCCGATTCAGTCGGTGTATGTCTGGATACACCAGAAGGTGTTGTTGTGCATACCGGGGATTTCAAGTTTGATCAAACCCCAGTGAATGAGCAATATGCCGATGTGCATAAGATGGCGGAGATCGGCAGCAGAGGTGTGCTGGCGCTATTATCAGACAGCACCAATGCGGAGCGCCCGGGATACACCCCATCGGAGCGAGGGGTTGGAGCGAATCTGGAGGAAGTGTTCTTACGCGCGCAGCAGCGTGTCGTAGTTGCCACCTTCGCGTCCAATGTGCATCGAATTCAACAGGTGATCGATGCTTGTACGAAGTCGGATCGCAAGCTGGCTGTTGTCGGCCGCAGCATGGTCAATGTCGTGAACATCGCGCAGGAGCTCGGCTATCTGAACATGCCGGAAGGCATGCTGATCGAGCCTGATGATGTGAATAAGCTTGCAGCAGATCGTGTTGCCGTGCTATGCACGGGATCACAGGGAGAGCCGATGTCTGCGTTGACGCGCATGGCTAGATCGACCCATCGCAAGCTGGATATACTGCCAGGAGATACGGTAATCATTGCCGCTACGCCGATCCCGGGCAATGAGAAGCTGGTTGGACGAACAGTGGATGAGCTGTTCCGGCTTGGCGCGAACGTGATCTACGGTCCTGGCAGCGTGTCAGGCGTTCACGTCTCCGGCCATGGCAGCCAAGAGGAGTTGAAGCTTATGCTCAACTTCATGAAGCCTAAGTACTTCATCCCGATCCACGGCGAGTTCCGTATGCTGCGTCATCATGGCAGACTGGCCGAATCCGTCGGTGTTGATCGCGAGAATGTGTTCCTAGTCGATAACGGAGACGTGGTCGAGTTCCAGAACGGCATCGCGCGCAAGGCCGGCAAGGTGCAAGCAGGCAATGTATTAATTGATGGTCTCGGAGTTGGCGATGTAGGCAATATCGTGCTACGCGATCGAAAGCTGTTGTCCCAAGACGGGATTCTGGTTGTAGTCGTCACCTTAAGCAAGCAAGACGGCAAGATTCTGTCCGGTCCGGATATTATCTCTCGCGGCTTCGTCTATGTACGCGAGTCCGAGGGCTTGCTGGATGAGGCGAATCGCATCGTCAGCTCGACGTTGAACAAGCTGATGACAGAGAATGTGAATGAATGGTCGTCACTCAAGAATCACGTGAAGGAAGCATTAGGCCGCTTCCTGTTCGAGCAGACGCGCAGAAGACCGATGATTCTGCCGATTATTATGGAAGTCTAGCAGTAACCTGAACAAGTTCCTCACTCACTGATGTAAACAGATGCCTCCGTATGCTTTTGCGGAGGTTTTCTTGTTGGATGGTTGTGGTATAATGGCTTGGGAGGTGTGAGCGCTTGTCCAAGAAGAGGAAGCGGAAGAAGAATTCCGGAGCTGTGCTTACATATGAAGTGTACGGCATTATTATCTTAATTTTTTCGGTCATCGCGCTTGCCGGCCAAGGTCCAATTGCAGGCATGGGAAGCGTTGGACGGGCTCTGAATTATATATGCTTGTTTCTAGCAGGTAAGCTTTATTTTGTGATCCCGCTGATCACAATCTACATAGGCTTGTATGTCATGATTAAACGTAAATGGCCGCAGGGCTGGAGCTATAAGAAGACAGGCGTACTGCTCATCCTGCTATCCTTCCTCGGCTTAATCAGTCTGGGGATGTTCAATGAGATGTATCCAGTCGTAGCGCCGGAATCAGGCGCAGTCTTCACGCAGCCTTATCATAATCTCAAGGATCTGCTGGATCAGCTCAAGCTGCCGTCCAACGATGAGGCTACTGCTGAGGCGATCAACGATTTCTATGCGGAGCTGGGCGGCGGATTCGTTGGCGCCATGCTGTACGGCGCGCTGAATGCCTTCTTCGACAAGCTGGGCGCGCAGCTCATTCTGTTCGCTATATTGGCGATCGGGATTCTGTATCTTACCGGATGGTCTTATGTCGAGCTGGGCAGCCGGGTGAAGCGTCTGTTCGCTAAGGTAGGCCTGAAGGGCAAGCAGGAGATTCAAGGGATCTCAACACAGCTGAAGAAGAAATCAGAGCAGCGCAAGCTGGTAGCGGCTGAATATGGAACCGAAGAGGAAGACGAGGAGGATGAGCTGTCCCCGCTCTATGCAGTCGACAGCATCGATGAGGAGACGTATCATCCTGGTAGAGTGAAGCAGACCAAATCGAAGAAGAAGGTCAGCTTCTTCGATCTGCTGCGCCCAGAGAAGGCGGATGCGAGCGAAGCTGCGGATCATGAGCAACAAGAAGACCACTGGCAGGAACATGCTGCGCATAGCGGAGAGCCGCTATTCAGTGATGATCCGCCTGCGGATGATCCGGTTGAAGAAGCTGTGCCGATCGCGCAAGTCAGCGATGAGGAGACCGTGGTATTGGTCCGAGACTTCATGGAGCATGACGATCAGCCAGTAGCCGACTATGAGGATCCTGCGACTGGTCCTGACAGCGAACAGGATTCCGCTGTAGCTGCGCAGGCGCAGCCGTTGCAGGGCAGTGATGAAGACGAGCTGCAGCTGGCGATCTCGAATCAGCAGCCGGCAGTCGTGAAGCCGCCCTATAAGCTGCCGCCGTTCCATCTGCTGAACAAGCCTGCAGGGGCAGGCAAGGGTGGAGGCGGCACGGATTACAAGGCGAACGCCCGCAAGCTGGAGCAGACGCTGGAGAGCTTCGGTGTACGGACTAAGGTGCTGGAGGTCGTGCGCGGTCCAGCGGTAACCCGCTATGAGCTCATGCCGGATGTCGGCGTGAAGGTCAGTCGTATCGTATCGCTGACAGATGATATTGCGCTGGCTCTAGCGGCCAAGGATATCCGCATGGAAGCGCCGATCCCAGGGAAGTCCGCGATTGGCATAGAAGTGCCCAATACTGAGGTGTCTGTGGTTACAATGCGAGAGGTGATGGAGAGCGCAGCGTTCCATGATGCGTCCTCCAAGTTGTCTGTCGTCCTAGGGCGGGACATCTCTGGTCAGCCCATAGTCGGTAATCTCGCCAAGATGCCGCACTTGCTGGTGGCTGGAGCAACGGGCTCGGGCAAGTCGGTCTGCATCAATGCGATTATTACAAGCGTGCTGTACAAAGCGCGTCCAGATGAAGTTAAGTTCCTGATGGTCGACCCGAAGATGGTCGAGCTTAATGTATATAACGGGATTCCTCATCTGCTGGCGCCTGTCGTAACGGATCCGCGTAGGGCTTCACTGGCTCTTAAGAAGATCGTGCAGGAGATGGAGAAGCGCTATGAGCTGTTCTCTAAATCAAGTACACGCAATATGGAAGGCTATAATGCGCAGGCGCTGGAGAAGGGAGTAGAGCCGCTCCCCTATATCATTGTCATCGTCGATGAGTTAGCAGATCTGATGATGGTAGCGGCAGGCGATGTGGAGGACGCGATCACGCGTCTGGCTCAGATGGCGCGCGCGGCAGGCATCCATCTCATCATCGCTACACAGCGTCCGTCCGTCGATGTTATCACGGGTGTCATCAAGGCGAATATCCCATCGCGGATCGCCTTCGGCGTATCCTCGCAGGTAGACTCTCGTACGATACTGGACAGCGTAGGCGCAGAGAAGCTGCTCGGTCGAGGTGATATGCTGTATCTGCCAGTTGGCGAGTCGAAGCCGCTGCGCATTCAAGGTGCCTTCCTCTCCGATCAGGAGGTGGAGGCGGTGGTGAACTATGTGCGCGCGCAGGAGGAGGCCGAGTACCGGGAGGAGCTCGTGCCTGAGGTGGAGGAGCAGCCGGACAATGGCGATGAATTCCAGGACGAGCTGTTCGATCAGGCCGCGCAGATTGTATTAGAGGCTAAGCAAGCCTCAGTATCGCTCCTGCAGCGCAGACTCCGCATCGGATACACCAGAGCCGCTCGCTTGATAGATTCGATGGAGGCTCAGAATATTATCGGTCCATACGAGGGCAGCAAGCCGCGCGAGGTGCTGATGTCATTGGAGCAATTCCAGTACAATAAATCAAATTCTTCAATGTAGGTGTGACAGTTGAATAGAAGCCGCCAACTTATCTCATACTAGGGCAGACGGACTAGGAGAGAAAGGTTGGACATAGATGAAGAGAAGAATAGTCATTGTCGCAGCTTGTGTCACAATGCTGCTCATCGGAATCTGGCAGATTCAGCATGAGCTGAAAACCGAGGAAACCTTCAGCAATGCCACGATCAAATATGGATCGGCAGGCGATGATGTGAGGGAGCTGCAGGGCAGAATGAAATTCTTAGGCTTCTACAACGGCTCAGTCGACGGCGATTTCGGCTGGAAGACGCTGAATGCCGTCAAGTGGTTTCAGTGGGAGTTCGGAATGAAGGCGGACGGCGTAGTCGGCGGCAAGACGAAGCTGAAGCTGTGGGAGGCCACGAAGAAGTGGTCACCGGAAATGACGATGGACAAGCCGAGCGGGACAAGCGGTGGCGGAGCAGCGGGCGGAGCAGCAGCAGGCGGATCGAATAAGTCCACTGGTCTCACTACATCGAATAATCTGGGTCTATCCGAGAATGACTTGAATATGATGGCTAATGCGGTATACGGCGAAGCTCGAGGAGAGCCGTATGTCGGACAGGTGGCGGTCGCTGCCGTTATTCTCAATCGCGTGAAGGACCCTAGCTTTCCCGATACGGTGAATGGTGTAATCTTCGAGCCGCGAGCGTTCACAGCGGTTGCAGACGGCCAAATCTGGCTGACGCCGAATGCTACTGCGAAGAAGGCGGTGCGTGACGCCTTGAACGGCTATGATCCTACAGGAGGCTGTATCTACTACTTCAATCCGGATACGGCAACCTCAGCCTGGATCTGGACGAGGCCTCAGGTGAAAACCATCGGCAAGCATATCTTCTGCAAATAATGCAAGCCTGCAACACGCATACTTAACACAGAAGTAGCCGATAGGCTACTTCTTCCATTATAATGAATGAACGATCTGAACTTGAAGGGGAGGCGTTCTAATGATGCAAGAGTTGCAAGCGAGGTCGTTCGAGCGGCAAGTGACACGCAATATTCGGGTTCATGTGCTGCCGACCGATCGATTCAAAACGTACGCGATCAGTCTCTATGCAGGCAGTCCGCTCACGGCCGAGCAGGTGACACCGAATGCGCTGATTCCATTCGTGCTGCGAAGAGGGACGGCTGCCTATCCGGAGACGAAGGCTTATCGAGAGCGTCTGGATGAGCTGTACGGTGCCGGATTCGGTATAGATGTCTATAAGCGCGGCAATCATCAGATGATTCAATTCCGGATGGATACGATCGCCGATCGCTATGTGGAACGCGAGGGTAACGAGTCGCTGCTGCGCGAGTCGCTAGTCTACCTGCTGCAGACTGTATGCGCGCCTGCAACGGAGAATGGCAGGTTCCTGACTAAGTATGTCGATGCTGAGATCCATACGGTTCGCAGGAAGCTGGAGGCGATCATCAACAATAAGATTCAGTATGCTGCCGAGCGCTGCATGCAGGAGATGTTCCCGCAGGATCCATTCCGTTACAACGCGCTGGGACGTCTGGATCAGCTGGATCAATTCGACGCTAAGACCTTGTACGAGCGCTATGAAGACTGGCTCAGCACGGCACAGATGGATCTGTATGTAGTCGGCGATACGACGCTCGATGCGGTCAGTTCGATTATTCAGGAGGTGTTCACTCCTGAGCGGCGCCCAGCCTCGACCTATTCCAACAGCTTCACAGCGCCTGCGGCTCGCGCAGATGTGCATCGCGTTGTGGAGAAGCTCGATGTGAATCAGGGCAAATTAAATATGGGGCTGCTTATGCCGGTATTAAGCGATAATCCGCAGTACCCAGCTGCCATGCTCTATAATGGCATTCTAGGCAGCTATCCGCATTCCAAGCTGTTCACGAATGTGCGGGAGAAGGCGAGCTTGGCTTATTACGCTTCCTCACGGATGGACGGCTTCAAAGGTACGCTGATGATTCAATCCGGTATCGAAGTGAGCAATTATGAGCAGGCGGTTCGAATTATTCAAGAGCAACTGGATGCACTGGCAGCTGGCCAGATCAGCGAGCTGGAATTGAGCCAGACCAAGGCGATGATGATTAACCAGCTGCGCGAGGTGAATGATTCGGCCGGCGAGATGATCGCATTCGACTTCGCTTCCAATCTGATCGGTATCACTCGCACCATTCCGGGTATGATCGAGTCGATCAACGCGGTTACGATTCCAGCTATTCAATCGGTCGCCCAGCAGGTGAAGCTGGATACGATCTACTTCCTGCGTGATCAGAAGGGAGATGCCTAATATGAATACGAAAGCTTATCCGCGTGTGAATGAAGTCTTGCATACGGAGGTGCTGCCGAACGGACTGGAGGTCAGAATTGTTCCGAAGCCCGGATTCTCCAAGACCTATGCGGTATTCTCGACGCGTTACGGATCGATTGATAATCAGTATATCGCAGGTGACGGCTCACAGGTGACGCTGCCTGACGGGATCGCTCACTTCCTGGAGCATAAGATGTTCGCGGAGCCAGACGGCGATGTGTTCCTGAGCTTCGCTGAGAAGGGGGCATCCGCCAACGCCTTCACGAGCTTCGATCGGACCGCTTATCTATTCTCGGCGACCGATCATATTGATGATAATCTGGACACCCTGCTTAACTTCGTCCAGCATCCCTATTTTACTGACGAGAATGTGGAAAAGGAGAAGGGGATCATCGGGCAGGAGATCCAAATGTATCAGGATCAGCCGGACTGGCGTGTCTATTATGGGTTAATCGAAGCGATGTATGCGAGTCATCCGATCTACATCGATATTGCGGGTACGATCGAATCCATCTCCAAGATCGATAAGGAGACGCTGTATGCGTGTTATGAGACGTTCTACCATCCGGCGAATATGTCGCTGTTCATTGTCGGGGGTGTAGAGCCGGAAAGTGTGATGGCGCGTATTCGCACGAATCAGGCAGCTAAATCCTTCAAGCCGTATACAGAGGTCGAGCGTATCTTCCCGGTTGAGCAGCCAGGCGTACGCGAGCGTGAGCGCGTCATCGCCCTGCCTGTGTCTCTGCCCAAATGTCTATTCGGCTTCAAGGAGCCGATTACAGAGCCGTTACAGCCTGATGAGATGCTGCATCGGGAGCTGGCTACGAAGCTCCTATTCGATATTCTGTTCAGTCAGAGCGGTCAAATTTACCAGACGCTGTATGAGGAGAATCTCATCTCGGATTCATTCGGCTATGATTATCAAGCGTCCGAGCAGTATGCCTACTCCATGATTGGCGGCGATACACGGGATCCGGAGTTATTGATCGCTCGGACACGGGAGCTTCTGGGGATCGTCCAGGTCAGCGGCATCCAGGAGGCGGAATTTAATCGTGTGAAGAAGAAGCGTATCGGCAATTATCTGCGCATGTTCAATTCACCTGAGGCGATCGCCAATGAATATACGAAGTATCGCTTCCGGCAGATCGACTTCTTCGAATTCTTGGCTGTCTACGAAGCGTTGACGCTGGTGGACATTCAGAAGCGGTATGAGGACCACTTCAATTGGGAGCAGCTGGCGAGCTCGATCGTCAGGAGTCCGTCATGAGTGAGAGTCCGCTTAACAAACCGTTCTCTGAGACGACGATGCTGGTGACAGGCGGCAATCGAGGCATTGGAGCGGCGATCGCCAAGCGATTCGCCGCAGCCGGCATGAATGTGATTATTCATTATAATCAGGACCATGAAGCAGCGAACGAGGTGGCCCGGGCTTGCTTGAAGCAGGAGGCGCGCGTGCTGACGATTACGGCAGATCTAGCGGTGAAGCAGCAGATTGAACGCATGAAGGAGAAGCTGGATCAGCTGGAATTGAAGCCTGACATCGTGGTGAATAATGCGGGAATTGCCCATTACGGCCTCTTGTCCGATGTGACGGAGGAGGAGTGGGATCACGTCATGAATATTAATCTCAAGGGCATGTTCCTCTGCACGCAGGCCTTCATGCCGCATATGATCAGCCAGAAGTACGGGCGCATCATTAATGTCTCGTCGGTCTGGGGCATCTCAGGGGCCTCCTGCGAGGTGCTCTACTCCACTACCAAAGGCGGTGTCAACGCCTTCACCAAGGCGCTGGCCAAGGAGCTGGCCCCGTCCGGCGTCACAGTTAACGCGGTTGCGCCTGGCGCGGTGGACACCTCGATGCTCGGTCATCTGACGGAGGAGGAGCATCGGAAGCTGGTTGACGAGATTCCAGCGGGCAGGCTGGCGCAGCCGGAGGAGATCGCGTCATTGGTTTATTTTGTCGCGTTGCCTGAATCCAGTTATATTACCGGTCAGATCATCAGTCCCAATGGCGGGTTCCTTACTTAGGGCTAGACACCTTAGCGCAATCATGCATAATGTTGATGTCATTCGCGCAAGCTACTCCTGTAAGTCAATTGAATGAGGAGGAGTTTGCAATGTCGACCAATGTGCTCGAAACGTTCGAAACGTGGAAAGCTTTCCTGTCACAGCGGGTGGAGCAGGCTCAGAAGGCAGGGATGAGCGATGAGACCATTACGAAGCTGGCCTACCAGATCGGGGAGTTCCTCGATGAGAAGGTGGATCCGAAGACGACGGAAGAGCGGCTGCTGAAGGAGCTCTGGGACGTCGGGGATGAACAGGATCGCAGAACAATCGCGGGACTTATGGTAAAATTGGTGGATAAGTAATGATCGCGAGAAGCCTTCTTCTGAAGGCTTTTTTCCTGTAAAATTAAAATAGGGGAAGGATAATGACGGAAATTGTAGAATAACAGAATACAAGCTGGTTTGTAGCGCATCGGGGTGAAGCCTATGGAGAGTAAAGCGTGGTACCTGGAGTACAAAATACATAAAAATAGGCCTGGCCTATTAGGCGATATTGCATCCATTATGGGGATGCTCGGGATAAATATAACAACCATTAATGGTGTCGATGATCGGACACGCGGGTTCCTGGTGCATACGGATAATGAAGTGAAGATTCAATTATTGGGACAGCTTCTGAGAACCGTAGACAACATTACCGTGAATACGATACGCGAGCCTAAGCTGGTAGATATATTAGCGGTGCGTCACGGCCGGTATATCGAGCGGGATTCCGATGACCGGAAGACGTTCCGCTTCGTCCGTGCTGAGCTGGGTATGCTGGTTGACTTCCTAGGCGAGATCTTCAAGCGGGATGGGCATCAGCTGATTGGCCTCCGCGGCATGCCGCGTGTCGGCAAGACCGAATCCATTATTGCCGGCAGTGTATGCGCCAACAAGAGGTGGACCTTCGTGTCCTCGACGATGATGCGCCAGACCGTGCGGACTCAATTGACCGAGGAGGAAGCGAGCCTGAGCAACGTATTCATCATTGACGGCATCGTCAGTACGCTGCGGGCTAATGAGAAGCATCACCACCTGCTGCGGGAAGTAATGGCGATGCCCACGACTAAAGTCATCGAACATCCCGACATGTTCATTAAGGAATCCGAATATAGCTATGATGACTTCGATTATATGATTGAATTGCGGAATACGCCTGAGGAAGAGATCACGATCGATTGGATTACAGCCCCAGTTGAGGGGTTCTAATAGATCATTCAAGAATGGAGGAGGTGAACCATGTCTGATTTAGGTCAATTGCTCAAGAAAGCCAGGTTGAACCATGGATATACATTAGATCAAATTCAAGATATGACGAAAATTCGCAAGCGCTATTTAGAAGCGATAGAGGAAGGCAATTATGCGGTACTTCCCGGTAACTTCTACGTTAGAGCGTTTATTAAGAGCTATTCGGAAGCGGTTGGCCTCGAAGCGGATGAGGTGCTCCGGCTGTACAGGAACGATGCGCAAGCCGAACCAGAAGCTGTACCGGCCATGGAGCCGATTCGCCGACGCAGGAAGCCATCTCGCAATACGGAGAAGATCAGCCGATGGGCATCTGCGCTGCTCTTGATCTTATTCCTACTATTGATATTCAGTCTTATTTATTATTACAATAATACGCGAGATAAGGAGCCGAAGGCAGATGATGCGCAAGCGCTGACTGATCAAATTGCCGCTCCGGATCAGACAGATGCTTCCCAGCTGCCGCCTGCAGCTGCAGATCCCGATCCGCTGCCAGATCCAGAACCGCCCCCGCCTGAGCCTGAATTGGCGCTCGTAGACACAGTGGGCGGCACCGACTATTACAAGCTGTCGAACAGTGAGACACTAGAGGTTGAGGTTGAAGTGATCGGTGACAAGTGCTGGATGGCCATTCAGAAGGATAACGCCTCCGGCGAATATGTCATCCAGAATCTCACCCTGCAATCCGGCGATAAGGAGACATGGACATTCGAGGGAGGCGCCTACTTCAACTTCGGCAGAGCGAATGCCATCCAGGTGAAGGTCAACGGCATTGAGATCAATATGGGGGATCTCGCTAATCCCCGCAAGGTACAGATCGATCTAGTGCCTGCTGCGGTAAGCTAAGGACTTCTCCCCGAGGAGACGTCCTTTTCTTGTATTCTGATTCTTGCTATAATCGATGAAGGATGTAGAGAGGAAGGATGAGTGTAGAGATGAGCAGTGAAAGTTCGTTCGATATTGTATCCAAGCTGGACCTGCAGGAGATGAGCAATGCGATCACGCAAGCGATGAGAGAAATTGAAACCCGATTCGACTTCAAAGGGAGCAAGAGTGACATCAAGCTGGAGAAGGATGAATTGGTTATTGTGTCAGATGATGAGTATAAGCTGAAGAGTGTGATCGATATTCTGCAGTCCAAGATGGTGAAGCGGGGCGTGTCGATCAAGAACCTGGATTATGGCAAGATTGAGCCGGCTACGATGGGATCTGTCCGCCAACGGATCAAGGTGAAGCAAGGCGTCGACCAAGATAGCTCGAAGAAGATTAACGTTATGATTCGCGATTCGAAGCTGAAGGTGAAGAGCCAGATTCAAGGCGATCAGATTCGCGTCACCGGGAAGAGCAGGGATGACCTCCAGCAGATTATTCAGCTGCTGAAGGCTGCCGACCTTACGATTGACTTGCAATTTATTAATTACAGATAAGGGGCCGCCTCATGAATATTGCTAATCGGATCACCCTCGCGCGTATATTCCTTGTTCCCGTTATCCTATTCTTCCTGCTGGTGAATTTGAACTTGCCGGAAATCAAGATACCGGAGATTAATGGCAAGGAATTCGTCATTACGTATAATCAGATCATTGCTTGCTTGATCTTCATCATTGCGGCATGGACTGACAGCCTGGACGGCTATCTTGCGCGCAAGCATAAGCTGGTCAGCAATCTAGGTAAGCTGCTGGATCCGCTAGCGGATAAGCTGCTCGTGGCGTCTGTGCTGATCTCACTCGTGGAGATGGATAAGCTGAGCGCGTTAGTGGCGATTATTATCATCAGCCGCGAATTTGCGGTGACCGGTCTGCGCCAAATTGCGGTTCTCGAAGGTGTTGTCATTCCCGCAAGCAACTGGGGGAAATGGAAGACCGGTTTTCAGATCACCGCAATTATCGCGCTGTTAATCAATAATTTCCCATTCTTCTATATTGGATTTCCATTCGATATCGTGGTTACCTGGATCGCAGCTTTAATTACGATCTATTCCGGCATCGATTACTTCCTGAAGGCGAAGAATGTGATTCAATTCTCGGACAAGTAGCTCACACGGGCTAGCCCATATACAGGAGGCTTACATAGATGATCGCCGAAGTAATCGCAGTTGGAACTGAGCTTCTGATGGGGCAAATTGTGAACACGAACGCCCAATATCTGTCGAGGCAATTCGCGGAGCTGGGCGTGAATCTATATTACCAGACCGTGGTTGGCGATAATGCGGTCCGCATGCGCGGTGTAATGCAGCAAGCTGGCGAGCGCGCCGATCTGGTGGTCATGACTGGTGGGATCGGACCCACCCAGGATGACATTACGAAGGATGTATTGGCGGAGCTGGTTGGCAGCAAGCTGATCATGCATGAACCGTCCTTAGAACGAATCACGCGCTACTTCAAGGATCGCGGCAGGGTGATGGTGGAGAGCAACGCGCGTCAGGCGCTGCTCATCGAGGGCGCTGAAGCGCTGATGAATGACACCGGCATGGCGGTCGGACTGGCGATCACACATGCGAATACGCATTATATTCTGCTCCCCGGACCGCCGAGCGAGATGAAAGCGATGTTCACGCAGTATGCAAGGCCGTGGATTGAACACAAGCTGGGGCATCTGGAGCCCTTGTATTCCAGCATGCTGAAATTCGCTGGAATCGGCGAGTCGCAGCTGGAGGATCAGATCAAGGATCTGATCCTCGCGCAGCGTGATCCGACGATCGCGCCGTATGCCGATGATGGGATGGTTACGGTTCGCGTCACTACCCGAGCGGCCAGCGAGGTTGATGCTATGCGCGCCATGCAGCCCGTTCTCGATGAGATTAGGAGCAGATTGTCGGCGCATCTGTATGCGGAGGAGAACGTCGGTATCGAGCAGGTGATTGTCGATCGGATGATTGAGCGAGGGCTGACCGTCTCGGCGGCAGAGAGCTGTACGGGCGGATTGCTCAGCCAGATGATCACCGCGATTCCCGGGAGCTCGGAGATATTCCCAGGCGGTGTGATCAGTTATTCGAATACGTATAAGGTAGAGGCGCTCGGTGTTCCGGCAGCGCTGCTGGAAGGCGATGACGCGCCTGGAGCGGTTAGCGCTGAAGTCGCCGTCCGTATGGCGGAAGGCATACGCGCGCGTTCGAACACGGACTTCGGACTGTCGATCACGGGGGTGGCCGGACCGGGATTCTCGGAGCGCAAGCCGGTCGGCATGGTGTTCATTGCGATTGCGTCCAAGCATGCGCCGACGTATGTCGAGGAGCTCAATCTGAGCGGCTCGCGGGAGATGATTCGCCTGCGTTCGGCCAGGCATATTCTGTACAGATTGTGGCAGCGCTTGTAAGTATTGCATGATTCATCGTCATATGCTATGATCAAGCTATCGCGGAAGCACCGCAGCAGAACATTCGTTTTGTTGCGGTGCTTCCTTTCGTTTTTATGCAGGCTCTGTTCGCTGCGGATTCGCCGACCATCCGCCAGCAGGAGAAATAAACGAATGTATGTTCGAAAAAATGCTTGGCAACGAACATCGAAAGAGGTATCATAGATTTATCAATATGAAGAGGGAAGTGAAGGATTTGTCAGATCGTCGCGCCGCACTTGAGAGTGCATTGAAGCAAATTGAGAAGCAATTCGGTAAGGGCTCTATTATGAAACTGGGTGAATCCACGCATATGCAGGTGGAGACCGTATCCAGCGGCTCGCTTGCTCTAGATATAGCGCTCGGAATCGGCGGATTCCCGCGAGGGCGCATCATCGAGGTATACGGACCTGAATCGTCCGGTAAGACCACTGTGGCGCTGCATGCGATTGCCGAGGTGCAGAAGCTCGGTGGACAAGCCGCGTTCATCGATGCCGAGCACGCCCTGGATCCCGCCTACGCCAGCGCGTTAGGCGTCAATATCGACGAGCTGCTGCTCTCCCAGCCAGATACGGGCGAGCAAGGACTAGAAATCGCCGAAGCGTTAGTTAGGAGCGGCGCGGTCGATATCATCGTGGTTGACTCGGTTGCCGCCCTGGTGCCTAAGGCGGAGATCGAGGGAGAGATGGGCGACGCGCATGTCGGCTTGCAGGCCAGGCTGATGTCTCAGGCGCTCCGTAAGCTGTCCGGGGCAATCGGCAAGACGAAGGTCATCGCCATCTTCATTAACCAGCTGCGTGAGAAGGTCGGCATCATGTTCGGCAACCCTGAAGTGACACCAGGCGGCCGCGCATTGAAATTCTACTCCACGGTTCGGCTGGAGGTTCGCAGAATCGAATCGATTAAGCAAGGCAATGATATGGTCGGCAACCGCACCCGCGTCAAGGTGGTCAAGAACAAGGTAGCGCCGCCCTTCAAGCAAGCTGAGATCGATATTATGTACGGGGAAGGCATATCGAGAGAAGGCAGTATCGTGGATATCGGCGTGGAGCAGGATATCGTTCAGAAGAGCGGTGCATGGTTCTCTTATGATGGTGAGCGATTGGGGCAGGGACGCGAGAATGCGAAGCAGTACCTCAAGGATAATCCGCAGGTTGCCTTGAAGATCGAAGGGCAGATTCGCGCAGCTGCCGCTGCGGTCATTGCAAGCAGCAAGCCTGTCGCCGCAGCCGACGACGAGGATGATTTCACAGAAGACGAATAAGCATACAGGACCCGCGCGAATTCGACTGCGCGGGTTTTTCATTCACATCTAGCAGGGGTTGGAGGAGATCACGGTGGCTGGCAATCAGGAACAATGGATAACGATGGTTGAAGCGCAGCAGAACCATTCCCAGCGATATAATATCTATATTAATGATGAGTTTGCGTTCTCTGTACATGAGGATCTGCTAGTGAAGCAGAGACTGCTGAAGGGGAACCTGCTCGATGATGCCAGCATCCAGCGGATTCTCGCAGAGGAATCATTGGACGCGGCCTATCGGTCAGCGATTCACTACATTGGCCGCGCGATGAAGACGGCGAAGGAAGTGGAGCGCAAGCTAATCATGAAGGGCTATTCGGAGGAGCTGGCGATAGAGGTCGTGCATAAGCTGAGAGAGCAGGGCTATATCGATGACGAGTTCTATGCCTCTGCGCTGGCCAGGCAGCGTCTGCATGCCAATCAGAAGGGCTCGATGTGGATCAAGCGAGAGCTCGGTCAGAAGGGCGTTAGCCGCTCGGAGATTGAGCAAGCGATCGCGCAATTCGATGTAGAGGATGAGCAGGCACAGGCTTGGGAGCTGGTGTGCAAGCGCTGGCCACGCACGAAGGGGGAGCCGGCCGCCAGATTGCACAAGATGATGGGATTGCTGCAGCGAAGAGGCTTCGCGCAAGACGCTGTCCGGTATGCCCTCGCGCGGCTTCGCAGCGGGGAACTAGACGGACAGGCGGAGGGCGATGAATATGTCGAGCTGGACACACATAATGGGTACGACCCGCTTGATTGAAGACGCTCTCATGGACATGCTTGACATCCTTCTTCGTCAAAACTACAATAATGAAGAGTGTACATGATCCTCATACACTCCTATGTTCGATGACCGTCTGCTTGATCAATATTGATAGGCGCGGTCATATTATCTGTGATGCTAATGGAACGGATTAAAAACCACATAATTCCCGGGCTAACCCCTTGGAATAACGAGGAGGTGAAACAAGATGAACAATCCATTCATCTGGTCCTTGATCGTTCTCGTTGCTTCAGTTCTAAGCTTTGGGATTGGTTATTTTATCCGCAAATCTCTTGCAGAAGCTAAAATTTCGAGTGCTGAACAAGCCGCCAAAGACATCGTAGAAAAAGCTGGCAAGGAAGCGGAAGCACTAAAGAAAGAGACGGTTCTGGAAGCTAAGGACGAGGTATTCAAGCTCAGAGCCGAGGCTGATAAAGACATTCGTGAACGTCGGAATGAAAGTCAACGACAAGAGAGACGACTGTTGCAAAAAGAGGAAACGCTGGATAAAAAGCTAGAATCTCTAGAGCACAAAGAAGAGCTAATCAACAACAAAGAGAAGCGTCTCGAGGAAACACAACGACAAATTGAAGAGCTGCATCGTAAGCAAGTGACGGAGCTGGAGCGTATATCCGGCCTGACAACCGAGGAAGCGAAGCAGATTATTCTCGGCAATGTCGAGCAAGAGGTACGTCATGAATCCGCGCAGTTAATCAAGCAGATTGAAATGCAAGCGAAGGAAGAAGGCGACAAGAAGGCCCGGGATATTATCTCGCTCGCCATTCAGCGCTGCGCAGCTGATCACGTAGCGGAGACTACGGTTTCTGTGGTTTCGCTGCCGAATGAGGAGATGAAGGGACGGATTATCGGACGCGAGGGTCGTAATATTCGCGCGCTAGAGACGCTGACCGGTATTGATCTCATCATTGATGATACGCCCGAGGCCGTTATTCTATCTGGATTCGATCCTATCCGAAGAGAGATTGCTCGCACTGCGCTCGAAAAGCTGGTTGCAGATGGACGTATTCACCCGGCTCGCATTGAAGAGATGGTGGAGAAGTCGCGCAGGGAGGTCGATGAGCGGATTCGCGAATATGGCGAGCAAGCGACGTTCGAGATGGGCGTTCACGGCCTGCATCCGGATCTGATCAAGATACTCGGTCGCCTGAAGTTCCGCACCAGCTATGGTCAGAACGTGCTGAAGCACTCCATGGAGGTTGCGCATCTATCCGGTCTGATGGCTGGAGAGCTGGGCGAGGATATTACGCTTGCTAAGCGCGCGGGCCTGCTGCATGACATTGGCAAGGCACTGGACCATGAAGTTGAAGGCTCGCATGTCGAGATCGGTGTCGAGATCGGCAAGAAGTACAAGGAGCATCCGGTTGTCATTAACAGCATCGCCTCTCACCATGGTGATACGGAGGCTACCTCTGTCATCGCGATGCTCGTCAGCGCGGCGGACGCCCTGTCTGCTGCCCGGCCCGGAGCGAGAAGAGAGACGCTGGAGACGTATATTAAGCGTCTGGAGAAGCTGGAGGAGATTTCCGAATCCTTCGACGGTGTTGAGAAGTCCTTCGCGATTCAAGCTGGTCGCGAGGTACGCGTTATGGTTCAACCAGACAAGATTGATGACGCTGAGGCGTTCCGACTTGCTCGTGATATTACGAAACAGATCGAGAACGAATTGAATTACCCAGGCCATATTAAGGTGACCGTCATTCGTGAGACAAGAGCGGTCGAATATGCCAAATAACTGCAGAATACGGAATAGAGAAGTGGCAGAACGCATGCCACTTCTCTAGCCGTTTCTAAGGAGGAAATCGTCATTAACGTATTATTCATAGGAGACATCGTCGGTACGACTGGCCGCAGAGCGGTCAGAGAAGTGCTGCCTACCCTGAGGACCAAATACAATCCACATCTGATCATTGCCAATGGCGAGAATGCTGCTGCAGGAAGAGGAATTACACATAAAATTGCGCAGGAGCTATTCGAGCTAGGCGTGAACGGGATCACGATGGGTAACCATACATGGGACAATAAGGACATCTTCGAGTTTATTGACCAGGAGAGCCGGATCGTCCGCCCAGCTAACTATATGCCGGATAATCCTGGCGTTGGTCATACGATCATCCGCAGCGGTAAGCATGAGATAGGGATCCTCAATCTAATTGGACGCACCTACATGCAGCCTTATGATGATCCGTTCCGCGCCGCAGACGATATTCTGGCGAAGTGGAAGGGCAAGGTCAAGTCCGTCTTCGTAGATTTCCACGCGGAGGCAACCTCTGAGAAGATCAGTATGGGCTGGCATCTGGACGGACGCGTATCCGCAGTAGTCGGCACGCATACCCATGTTCAGACGCATGATGAACGTATTCTGCCTAACGGAACAGCCTATGTGACCGATGTCGGGATGGTGGGCACGCGAGATGCCGTTCTCGGTATGGAGAAGGAGGCCGTGCTGCATAAATTCCGGACACAGCTGCCAGTGCGCTTCAACGTAGCAGAGGGGAAGTGGCAGCTACACGCGGTGCTAATCCAAATCGATGAACAGACTGGCAAGTCGACAGGGATTCAATTGATTCGTCACTTCGAAGAGGATTGGATTTCGCAATAATGAGCAGCCTGATCGAATATTCTGAATCTTCTGCAAGTAGATAGAAGGAATTTTTCTGAGTTGCTCGAATAATTATCTTTAGTAGTGAGTGCATCCCGCTATTCTCAAGGAGGGTACAGTGCATGGACATATTAAAGGTATCAGCAAAATCTAACCCAAACTCCGTAGCAGGAGCTCTGGCCGGTGTGTTGCGCGAGCGCGGTTCCGCTGAGCTGCAAGCCATCGGCGCAGGCGCTTTGAATCAAGCGATTAAAGCAGTCGCGATCGCAAGAGGATTCGTAGCTCCCAGCGGCGTTGACCTGATCTGCATTCCCGCCTTCACGGACATCAAGATTGATGGTGAGGACCGGACTGCAATCAAGTTAATCGTGGAACCTCGCTAGCAGAATACGGAACGTGTGCAGGCAGTACTGAGATTCATGCCGATGATGAACCTGTTCACCCTAACCAGGGGGCAGGTTTTTTCATTGCGATAAGGAGGGAAGGGTTATGGCCGTCATTGATGCGCATTGCGACGTGCTAAGCAAGCTGCTCCTGCATCCGGGAGCCGATCCATACGATGATCAGTCGATTACCGCCACGCTGTCCAGACAGATCCAGGGGGATGTGCTGCTTCAGGGGTATGCCATCTATATTGATGACGCCGCGTCTCCATCCGCATTCGCGGATATCCTACGGTCGATTGATTTATTCTATGAGAAAATCGTCAAGCAGCCTTATATTGTTCAGGTTAAGGGGAAGGCAGATCTGCTCCGGCTTCGACCGCGCGAACAGATCGGGGTCATGCTGACCCTGGAAGGCGTAGATGCCCTGCCGAATGATTCATGCTATGTGCGACTGCTGCACAGATTGGGTGTGAGGGCGATCGGGTTAACCTGGAACCATGCAAATTGGGCGGCAGACGGTGCAGCTGAACCGCGTGGCGGCGGTTTAACACAAGCTGGAAGAAGACTGGTTCATGATTGTGAGCAATTGGGTATACTAGTGGATGTGTCACATTTGTCTGACCGCGGTTTTTGGGATGTAGCCGGGCTAAAGCGCAGCGGTGTCTTCGCGTCACATTCAAATGTGTCTGACCTGTGTCCGCATCCTAGGAATCTATCGCTGGAACAGATCGATCACTTGATTGCAACGGAAGGGATGATCGGATTAACGTTCGTTCCATATTTTATCAGTCACAATGACAACGTTAGTATTCGCGATCTGCTCATGCATATCGAATACATCTGTGAACGGGGAGGAGCGGCCTGCATCGGGTTTGGTTCAGATTTCGATGGAACCCCGCGAACCGTTGCGGGAATTGAACATTCAGGTTTATTCAATCATTTCCGAGAGGAATTATCACGTCATTATCGGGAGTCCGATGTCGAGAATTGGATGTATAAAAATTGGTTTTCATTCCTAAATAAACATTTACCTGTGTCAAATTTATGATCGATCTAATATTGATATCGATACCATCGAAAATAGCTATCTAATCATTCTTTGAAAACACTTGCAAATTGTTCGTGAAAGCCATAAGATTTAATCGAGCTAATGAAAACATTTTTTTATTGCCAAGAATCGATAAAAGGTTGCCTAGAGATGTCGATTCTCAAGTCCAAAGGAGTGGCTTCTGGTGATCAGTCAACTATCGTGGAAAATTGGTGGACAACAAGGAGAGGGCGTCGAGAGTACAGACCGCATCTTCTCCACATCGCTTAACAGATTAGGGTACTACCTGTATGGGTATCGGCACTTCTCGTCACGGATCAAGGGCGGACACACGAATAACAAGATCAGAATCAGCACGACTCCGATTCGCGCGATTTCTGATGACTTGGATATCCTCGTCGCGTTCGACCAAGAGACAATCGATCTGAATGCACATGAGCTTCGCGAAGGTGGAGTGGTTATCGCTGACGCTAAGTTTAATCCTGTCTTGCCAGATGGCATCAACGCCAGATTATTCGCAGTACCCATTACGGCAATCGCAGAAGAACTGGGAACCTCCTTATTTAAGAACATGGCTGCATCCGGCGCCTCTTGGGCATTATTGGGATTGCCGCTGGAAGTATTCAATAAAGCTGTCGAAGAAGAGTATGGGCGCAAGGGCGCTTCGATTGTTGAGAAGAATATCGAAGCGGTACGCAAGGGCGCGCAATTCGTACTCGATCAGGCAGGCGGGCCGCTGGATGAATTCCGTCTGGACGAACCCGATCAATCACAGAAGCTGTTCATTATCGGCAATGATGCAATCGCTCTTGGCTGTGTAGCCGCGGGCTGTCGCTTTATGGCCGCTTATCCGATTACACCTGCTTCTGAAATCATGGAATATCTAATTAAGAAATTGCCTAAATTCGGCGGAACTGTTATTCAGACAGAGGATGAGATTGCAGCTGTGACGATGGCGATCGGAGCCAATTACGGCGGCGCTCGCTCGATGACCGCATCCGCTGGTCCTGGGCTGTCGCTCATGACCGAGGCAATCGGACTATCCGGCATGACAGAAACCCCGGTAGTCATCGTGAATACACAGCGCGGCGGACCGAGTACGGGACTGCCGACGAAGCAAGAGCAGAGTGACCTGAATGCCATGATCTACGGTACACATGGCGAGATTCCGAAGATTGTTCTATCCCCGAGCACGATCGAAGAATGCTTCTATGATACGATTGAAGCCTTCAATCTGGCCGAGCAATATCAGGTGCCCGTTATTCTGATGACAGATCTGCAGCTGTCGCTGGGCAAGCAAACGTCCGCGCTGCTCGATTACAACAAGATCATTATCGATCGCGGGAAGCTGGTTCAGGGTGACCTTCCAGACAATGAACCAGGCAAGATGTTCATGCGCTATGAACTCACTGAGGACGGGATCTCGCCACGGTCGATCCCTGGACAGAAGAATGGCATACATCACGTAACCGGTGTTGAGCATGACCAGGAGGGTCGTCCTTCCGAGAGCGCCATCAACCGCAAGAAGATGATGGATAAGCGACTGGGTAAACTCGACAATCTCCAAGTGACCAATCCGATTCTCGTACAAGCGCCTCATGAAGAGCCCGATGTATTAGTCATTGGCATGGGCTCGACGGGCGGAACAATCGATGAGGCTAGAGCGAGATTGCACAACGACGGACTGCGCACGAATCATGTTACGGTTCGATTGATTCATCCGTTCCCGGCTAAGGAGCTTGAACCGTATATCGCTAAGGCTAAGAAAGTGGTCATTGTAGAGAACAACGCTACCGGACAATTAGCGGATCAAGTTAAGCTGCATGTTGGATACGCGGAGAAGATTCACAATCTGCTTAAGTATGACGGCAATCCGTTCTTGCCTAAGGACATTTATCAACATTGCAAAGAGGTGCTGTAGGATGGCTACATTCAAGGATTTCCGCAATCAGGTAAAGCCGAATTGGTGCCCGGGCTGTGGCGACTTCTCTGTACAAGCTGCAATTCAGAGAGCTGCTGCTAATGTTGGACTTGAGCCGAATGAATTAGCGGTCATTAGCGGTATCGGCTGCTCCGGTCGTATCTCCGGTTATATTAACGCCTATGGTCTGCACGGCATTCATGGCCGGTCGCTGCCAATCGCACAAGGTGTGAAGATGGCCAACCGCGAGCTAACTGTCATCGCATCGGGCGGGGACGGAGACGGATTCGCAATCGGACTTGGTCATACGATTCATGCGATTAGACGTAATCTGGATGTTACCTATATTGTCATGGATAATCAGATTTATGGACTGACCAAGGGCCAGACCTCCCCTAGAAGCGCAGAAGGCTTCAAGACGAAGAGTACGCCAGAGGGCTCCATTGAGGCTTCGCTGTCCCCGTTAGAGATGGCGATGGCGGCAGGTGCAACGTTCGTCGCACAGTCATTCTCCAGCAATCTGAAGCAATTGACTGAATTAATCGAAGCAGGTATTAACCACAAGGGCTTCTCGTTGATCAATGTGTTCAGCCCATGTGTAACCTTCAACAAGGTGAACACGTACGATTGGTTCAAGGAGAACATCGTGAATACCGACGATATTGAGAATTATGATCCATCGAATCGCGTAATGGCGATGACTAGCCTGATGGAGACCAATAGCATGCTGTGTGGCTTAATCTATCAGAATACCGAGAAGAAGAGCTACCAAGAGCTTATTCCTGGCTTCAAGGAGCAAGGTCTTGCGCATCAGGATCTTACGCTTACAGAGAGTGAATTCGAAGAACTAGTAGCCGAATTCAAATAAGGATATACTTAAACTAAGAGACATGTGACTAACCTCACATGTCTTTTCCTTAGAATCACCTAGAATAATAATAAAAAAGGAGAGATCCCCTCATGAGCAAACAAGTACCTATTGGCGTTTCAGCCAGACATATTCACCTGTCGCCCGCACATATCGAAGCACTATTCGGAGAAGGTTATCAGCTCACAGAGATGAAGCCGCTGTCGCAGCCTGGTCAATTCGCTGCTGAAGAAACCGTAGCTGTACATGGTGTGAAAGGGAAATTCGATAAAATTCGCATTCTAGGACCGGCCAGAGGCGACACGCAGCTCGAGATTTCCCGAACAGATGCATTCGCGCTCGGCATTCATCCGCCAGTCCGTCCATCTGGTCAAATTGCGGATACACCTGGCATTCGAATCGTTGGCCCAGCGGGCGAGGTCACAGTCGATCAAGGGGTGATCGTCGCTGCTAGGCATATTCACTTCCACACCTCGGATGCCGAGAAGTGGGGCATAGCCGATAAGCAGATGCTGCAGGTTCGAGTAGGCGGGGAGCGCGGTGTCGTATTCGATCAGGTGCTTGCGCGCGTTAGTGAATCATTCGCATTAGACATGCATATTGATACAGATGAAGCGAATGCGGCTGGGATCAAGAATGGCGATCTGGGCGAGCTTGTGCTGTAACTTCGACAAACAATAGCAGGTATATACAGACGGCCGCACAAACCACAGGTTTGTGCGGCCGTTATCTCGTTCAGGGACTAGGCGCCAGATGGATTCAGGACTTGGGATATGGTATGATGCATAGTGACGAAGAAGCGACACTATGATGAATGCCTATCATAAGGAAGTGATATTGTTGGATAAGGATTATTCCAAGTACTTCGATTTCTCTGACGCCAAGCTGCTCAGTCAGGAGGACGGAGTCGCCACTTATCGAATTAAAGGTCGGACCATACAGATGAATGCCACGCCCAACTATCGGGAAGAGAAGAAGAGAGGCAAGGAAGACATCCAGGTCCTCTCCTTCCAAGACGATCAGACAGAGGCGGCGATGGAGAGGTTTAGATCGCTCAATCGCAAGCGTCCGCATTATTATTTGATCCAGACGTACGGCTGTCAAATGAATGAACATGATACCGAGACGATGAAGGGTGTCTTCGAATTGATGGGCTTCCAAGCAACCGAGGATCGGATGCTGGCGGATATTATCCTGCTGAATACTTGCGCAGTTCGCGAGAATGCAGAGGACAAGGTATTCGGGGAGCTCGGGCATCTGAAGACGCTGAAGCGCGAGAAGCCTGAGCTGCTGCTCGGTGTATGCGGATGCATGTCGCAAGAGGAATCCGTTGTAAGCCGTATTATGAACCGGCACCAGCATGTCGATATGATATTCGGAACGCATAATATTCATCGCTTGCCTAATCTGCTGGAGGAGGCCTACTTCAGTAAGGAGATGGTCATTGAGGTATGGTCCAAGGAAGGCGACATTATCGAGGACATGCCCAAGAAGCGCGAAGGGATGAAGGCGTGGGTCAATATTATGTATGGCTGTGATAAGTTCTGTACCTACTGCATTGTGCCGTACACGAGAGGCAAGGAGCGCAGCAGAAGGCCGGAGGATGTGATCGCGGAAGTGCGGGAATTGGCTAGCAAGGGCTTTAAGGAGATCACGCTGCTCGGGCAGAATGTGAATGCCTATGGCAAGGACTTCGAGCATCTTGATTATCGCTTCGGTGATCTCATGCATGATATCGCCAAGATCGATATTCCGAGAGTGCGATTTACGACCTCTCATCCGCGAGATTTCGATGACCATCTGATAGATGTGCTAGCGAAGAAGGGGAATCTGGTCGAACATATTCACCTGCCTGTCCAGTCCGGCAGTACGGAGCTCTTGAAGCGTATGAGCCGGAAGTATTCACGCGAGCAGTATCTGGACCTGGTTCGCAGGATCAAGCGCGCCATTCCGGATGTCGTGCTCACTACGGATATTATTGTGGGCTTCCCTGGCGAGACCGAGGAGCAATTTAGCGACACCTTATCCTTGGTGAGGGAGGTCGGTTACGACTCTGCCTACACCTTCATCTATTCGCCACGGGCGGGCACTCCGGCAGCGGAGATGGCGGATAATGTGCCAGAGGACGTGAAGAAGGAGCGGCTCCGCCAGTTGAATCAATTAGTCGGCGAGCTGAGTTATGAGGGCAATAAGCGTGTGGAAGGCAAGACCGTCGAGGTGTTAGTAGACGGCATTAGCAAGAATGATTCCACTGTGCTAGCCGGTCGCACACGGACGAATAAGCTCGTGCACTTCAAGGGCGATGCCGCGCTCATCGGACAATTCGTCCAAGTGAAGATTAACGCGACAACTACCTGGTATCTGAGCGGCGAGCTCCTACCTGAACCCCAATCTACAGCAATCTAACTACCTATAATTGATAAGGAGCGTGTACTATGTCTGGCCATCATCATAATCACGATCAGGAACAAGCATGTCAAATTCCTTCCTTCACAGCGACGGAAGTCATTGTGAAGGAGGATGTGCTGGCTAAAGCGAAGGAGCTGGCCGAGCTCATATCCACGTCTGACGAGGTTCGGATCTACCAGGAGGCTGAACGTAAGGTCAGCGCACATGAAGACATTCAATCAACGATTAAGCTGATCAAGAAGAAGCAGAAGGAAATCGTGGGCTTCGAGTACTTCAAGAACGACCAGATGGTCGAGAAGATCGAACAGGAGATTGCGGAGCTGGAAGCGAAGCTGAACAGCTATCCGATCGTTAACGAGCTGAAGCAGACCCAAGAGGATATCAATTATCTGCTGCAGCTGATTATCGGAGTTGTGCGCGATACGATCTCTGAGAAGGTCAATGTGGAAGCCGGCACGGTCACTGAGGAAGCGACCTATAGCGATTAAGCACCGAATGAGAACAAGATAGACCGTTCAGCGCATACCTCTGTGGCGCCAAACGGTCTATCTTGTCATAAGATGAGGATAAAAAGGCAGGTAGCCTCAGCTTATGAACATAACCCGATTCACCAAGCGGGATGCCCGCTGGATCTATCCGTTAGTTCTCGATCAATTGGTTCCTTATTCTCATACGGCTAAGCAGGGTCAACGTCCTCCATTCAACGAAATCAGAAGCAGGTTAAGCAGTGGCATTACCTACGTGATTCGAAATCGCAGCCGGGTTGGCTGCGGATTCATCCACGTGATCCGTCAGGGAGAATGGGATTGGATTGATATGCTGGCAGTGCGTCCAGAGGATCAGGGCCTCGGCTGCGGCAGCAAGCTGCTCCAGACAGTCAAGCGAGCTTGCGGGCGAAGAGGCTGCAGCAGTCTGAATGTATTCGTCGATCGCAGTAACCAGAGAGCCCTGGGCTTCTACATGAAGCATGGATTCACCGTGATCCGTTACGAGCATAGTATCGATTGTTACCGCATGGTCTGGGAGGTGTCTTGATTACCAGTATGCGCCTGGATAGACTCCGCCATAGGGGTACCCATACCCACCACCATAGCCGCCGCCATAAGGATATCCATAGCCGCCACCGTACGGATAACCGCCATACGTGTAAGGACTGGTGCCGATGGCCAGCAGATCGAATAACGCCAGCGGGATGATGGCGCTGGTTCGTACCTTCTTGCCAGACTTAATGGTGGGCTGCAGGTAGATCCGGTTGCCGGATATCCTGACGAGCTTGCCGGATATCTTGCCGCCTCTCTTATGGACCGCATAAACTTGCTTGCCGACCATCTTGCGAATCACAGACTTGTTCACATAAATTCCTCCTCTTATGGATCAGAAGTCAAGTTCTGTAATAGCTTATGTGTAGCGGTCCTTATCCGATTAGATGATTGTCCAAGCCAGAACGAAATGTGCAGAATGGCTGTATACTATATTCGATTCAAATAGATTGGAGTTACTCGTCCATGCAAGCTGCGCCTCTGCCTATTGAAGAGGTATTGGAACCTCTCAAACAAGTGCTGAAACAGCATTATAACGCTATATTGATCGCTCAGCCCGGTGCGGGCAAGACGACACGCGTGCCGATGGCTCTGCTGAATGAGCCATGGATGGCTGGCCGGAAGCTGATTATGCTGGAGCCCAGAAGATTATCTGCGCGTGCTGCGGCTCACTATATCGCGAGTCAACTTGGCGAAGCGATTGGAGAGACGGTTGGCTACCGGATGCATAATGATACGAGGGTTGGGCCTGCTACGAGAATCGAGGTCGTTACTGAGGGTGTGCTAACTCGAATGCTGCTGGCTGATCCTATGCTGAGTGATGTCGGCTTGGTGATCTTCGATGAATTTCACGAACGGAGCTTGCATGCAGATACAGGAGCTGCGCTGCTCTTGCATGCGCGCTCCTTATTCGACCATGACATACGCATCGTGTTCATGTCAGCTACCTTAGAGGGCAGCCAGCTCGCCAAGCAGCTTGACGCGCCAATACTGTCGAGTGACGGCAGAGCATTCCCAGTAGAGACGCATTATCTGAAACGTCCGTTACAGGATCGGATGGAGGAGGCTGTCACACGCGCTGTACGCCATGCGCTGCAGGCGCATACTGGCGATATTCTAGTGTTCCTGCCCGGTATACGGGAGATTCATGGCGTGCAGCGGCTGCTCCAGTCTGTTGTGCCGGCTGGTTGCGCCATTATGCCGCTATACGGAGATCTTGCCGTGGAGCTGCAAACCGATGTTCTGAAGCCCTGTGGACCCGGGGAACGCAAGGTTGTGCTGGCTACTCCCATTGCGGAGACCGGCCTCACTGTTGCGGGTATTCGTGTGGTGATCGACAGTGGTCTGATCCGTACAGCCAGATTCTCTCCGAAGACCGGCATGTCCAGATTAGAAACCATTGTTGCCGCTCAGGCCTCTGCAGACCAGCGCAGAGGACGCGCAGGGCGAACTAGCCCTGGTGTCTGTTATCGCTTATGGACAGAGGAGGAGCATCAGCTGCTGCCGCTGGAGCGTACACCGGAAATTCAGGAAGCCGATCTCGCGCCGCTGGCGCTGCTGCTTGCGGAATGGGGAGCCAGACCCGATGAGTTAGTATGGCTGACGGACCCGCCTACCGCGCATTATGAACAGGCTGAACGCATGCTGAAGCTAATTGGCGCGCTTACGGAGGATGGTAAGATAACCGAGCATGGCAGACGCATGAATCAATTGGGGGTGCATCCGCGGGTTGCGCATATGCTGCTGCGAGCGCGAGAGCTTGGGCATGGGTCACTTGCCTGCGCACTTGCTGCTATATTAGGCGAGCGTGATCTGATCAAGGGAGAGCGCTCCAGGCAAGTTGACATCCGACTGCGACTGGCGCTCATCACGCAATCTGGCGCTCCCGAGCATAACGACTATGACGTGGACAATGCGAGGCTGAAGCAGATCAGGGAGTCCGCTAAGCGCTTGCGAGAGAAGCTTAGCTTACACGAGAGACAACCGGTTCAGGTTGACCAGGCAGGGCTATTGCTGTCACTGGCGTATCCCGATCGGATCGCTGTAAAGCGGGGGAGCATCCGTTATCTGCTGAGCAGCGGGCGAGGCGCGGTTCTGCCTCAGGATCAGTGGCTGCGAGGAATGGATTATCTGGCCGTTGGTGAATTAGATGACAGCGGTGCTGACAGCCGCATCTGGCAGGCAGCACCGATCATGCTACAGGAGATCATGGAGCATCACCAGTCGCGTATCGTCAAGTCCCAGGAGGTAGTATGGGATGAGACAGCGCGATGCGTCAAAGCCAGCTTCATGACCCGATTAGGCGCAATTACGCTCAGCGAACAGACGTCGCGCCATGTAGATCAGGAGCTGCTGCTACAGGCTTGCATGGAAGGCCTGCGAATTCACGGTTTGCGCATACTGCCCTGGACGAAGAGTAATATGCAGCTGCGTGAACGCATTGCAACGCTGCATCATATGGATCCGAGCTGGCCGGATGTGTCGGATGCGGGCTTATTGGAAGCGATGGAACAATGGTTCGCCCCTTATGCAGGAGGGTATAGAAGCTTGAATGACTTCGCCCGGCTCCCGTTGCATGACGCATTGCGGTCGCTGCTCAACTGGGAGCAACAGCGCGATCTGGACAAGCTCGCTCCGACTCATTACAAGGTGCCCAGCGGCTCACGCGTCGCGATTCAATATGCGAACCCAGAGGCCCCTTACATTGCGGTTAAGCTTCAGGAGTTGTTCGGATTGACCCAGACTCCGCTAATTGCCAATGGCCGATTAGCCCTTACGCTGCAGCTGCTGTCTCCCGCGGGTCGACCGGTACAGATTACGAGTGATCTAATCAGCTTCTGGCATAATACCTATTATGAAGTGAAAAAGGATCTGAAGGGGCGGTATCCCAAGCATTATTGGCCTGATGATCCCATGTCGGCAGTCGCCACGAATCGCATACGACCAACAGAAGGCCCGCGCCCAAAGCGCCGGGCGTCGCCAGGTTGAGTT
>JAEZQY010000011.1 GCA_023441055.1 Bacillota bacterium
AGATGTGGTTGTCGTCCCAGATCGCGATGAGGTTGCCGAGCTTCTGCGTGCCGGCGATGGACGACGCCTCGGAGGACACGCCCTCCTGGAGGTCGCCGTCGGAGCAGATCGTGTAGACGAAGTGGTCGAACGGGCTGGTGCCCGGGGCCGCCTCGGGGTCGAGCAGGCCGCGCTCGCGGCGGGCCGCCATCGCGAAGCCGACCGCGGAGGAGAAGCCCTGGCCGAGCGGGCCGGTGGTGATCTCGACGCCGGCGGTGTGCTTGTACTCGGGGTGGCCGGGGGTCTTCGAGCCCCACGTTCGCAGCGCCTCGATGTCCTCGAGCTCCAGGCCGAAGCCGGCCAGGTAGAGCTGGATGTACTGCGTCAGCGACGAGTGCCCGGCCGACAGGATGAACCGGTCCCGGCCCAGCCACTGCGGGTCCGCGGGGTCGTGCCGCAGGACGTTCTGGTAGAGCAGGTAGGCCGCCGGGGCCAGGCTGATGGCCGTCCCGGGGTGGCCGTTGCCGACCTTCTCGACCGCGTCCGCCGCGAGCACGCGCACCGTGTCCACAGCCTTGTGGTCCAGCTCGGTCCAGCCGACCGACTGGGCGAGGGGAGCCTTCGCGTTCACCGCACCTCTTTTCCGCCCGGACCGGCGGCCCGGGGCATCGGGGGTTCAGGCCCGCCGGCCGCCGGCAGCGGCCGGTCACGGGCACCGGGTCCGAGCCTAGACTCCCGGGCGCGTCCCGCAGGACACGGGCGCTCACGCGTCCGGGCACCGGGACGGGTGGTCGCCTGGCGGACAGCCGTCTCGTGCGTCGGACGGTTGACCTACTCTTGACCCGTGACCGACCCCCAGCCCTCGCTCGAGGCCCGCCGCGGCCTCGCGCGCCACGAGGTCCCCGACCCGCTGCGCAACGACGTCCGGATGCTCGGCGAGTTCCTCGGCCGCGTCATCCGGGAGTCCGGCGGCGACGACCTGTTCGACGACGTGGAGCGCGTGCGCTCCCTGACCATCCGCGCCCACGACGAGCAGGACCTGTCCGCGCTCGCCGAGGCCGAGGACCTGGTCGCGTCGTTCAGCATCGAGCGCGCCCAGCAGGTGGCCCGCGCGTTCACCTGCTACTTCCACCTGGCGAACCTGGCCGAGGAGCACCACCGCGTCCGCGTGCTGCGCGACCGCGAGGCCGAGCTGCCCGCCGGCGAGCTCATGCAGGACGACTCCCTGCCCGCCGCCATCGACGCGCTGGCCCAGGAGGTCGGCCGCGACGAGGCGCTGCGCCGGCTCCAGGAGCTCGAGTTCCGCCCGGTGCTGACCGCGCACCCGACCGAGGCCCGCCGCCGGTCGGTGTCGCGGGCGATCCGCCGGATCTCGGACCTGCTCGCCGAGCGGGACGCCCTCGCCGCCGGCGGCACGTCGCGCGCCGAGAACGACCGCCGCGTGCTCGAGGAGATCGACACGCTGTGGCGCACGTCGCCGCTGCGCACGCAGAAGCCGACGGTGCTCGACGAGGTCCGCACCGTCATGAACATCTTCGACACCACGCTGTTCGAGACGTTCCCGACCGTGTACCGCCGGCTCGACGACTGGCTGAGCGGCCCCGGGGCCGGGCGCCAGGAGCCCGCGGTGCGACCGTTCGTGCGGCTCGGGTCGTGGATCGGCGGCGACCGGGACGGCAACCCGAACGTCACCGCCGAGGTGACGCGCGCCGCCGCGGCGCTGGCGAACGAGCACGTGCTCGGGGCGCTCGAGGAGTCGGCACGGCGGATCTCCGCGAAGCTCACGCTCGACGCCACCGGCACGCCGGCGTCCGCGGAGCTCACGGCCCTGTGGCACCGGCAGCGCGACCTGTCCGAGACGGCCGCCGCGAAGGCCGCGAACGAGGTCCGCGACCAGCCGCACCGCCGCGCCCTGCGCATGATCGCCGAGCGCATCGCGGCGACCCGCCGGCGCGACGCCGACCTGTCGTACGCCGGGCCGGAGGAGCTGCTCGCCGACCTCGACGTCGTCCAGCAGTCCCTGCTCGCGGCGGGCGCCGAGCGCGCCGCCTACGGCGACCTCCAGCGGCTCGTGTGGCAGGTGCAGACCTTCGGGTTCCACCTCGCGGAGCTCGAGGTGCGGCAGCACTCGCAGGTGCACGCCGCGGCGCTCGCGGACATCGCCGAGCACGGCCTGGACGGCGAGCTCCAGCCCCGCACGGTCGAGGTGCTCGACACGTACCGGGCGATCGGGGCCGTGCAGCGCCGCTACGGCGTCGCGGCCGCCCGCCGGTACATCGTGTCGTTCACGCAGGCGCCCGAGCACCTGGCCGCCGTCTACCAGCTCGCCGAGCTGGTGTTCCCGGACCCGGAGACCCGCCCCGTCATCGACGCGATCCCGCTGTTCGAGACCTTCGCGGACCTCGAGGCCAGCGTCGACATCCTCGAGGAGATGCTCACGCTGCCGGCCGTGCAGGCCCGGCTCGAGCAGAACGACCGGCACGTCGAGGTCATGCTCGGCTACTCGGACTCCTCGAAGGACGTCGGGCCCGTCGCCGCCACGCTCGCGCTCGACGTGGCGCAGAGCCGGATCGCGCAGTGGGGCGAGAAGCACCGACTGCGGCTGACCCTGTTCCACGGCCGCGGCGGCGCCCTCGGCCGTGGCGGCGGCCCCGCGAACCGCGCCGTGCTCGCGCAGCCCCCGGGCTCCGTGGACGGCCGGTTCAAGCTCACCGAGC
>JAEZQY010000036.1 GCA_023441055.1 Bacillota bacterium
TCGCAAACCACAAACAGACGGCCGTCCAAAATCGCGCGGGCCTTCTCCAGTTAGAGTAACACCTGCGAGTTAAGTCTACCGATTATTCACCGCATCACAGAACTGCTTCAATGCTGCCTCCAGCAAGCTGCGCGGGCAGGCCAGATTGACGCGCAGCCAGCCTTCACCTTCCGTTCCGAAGACGGACCCCTCATTGAACGCAACGCCGGCCTGCTCATACATAAGCTGCTTAAGACCAGCTGCTTGTAAACCAAGAGCACGACAATCCAGCCACAGCAGGTAGGTTCCCTCTGGCCGCATCGGCTTCAGAATTGGCGCATGCTCGCCTATGTACGAGATAGCATAATCAACATTACCCTGCACATAGCTCAGCAAGGCGTCGAGCCATTCATCGCCTTCATTATAAGCTGCGGCAATGGCTTCCGGGACGAAGAAGTTCGTCATATGGAGACTTAAAGTCTTGAGCCGGTAGTCAAACCGGCGCTTCATCTCATGATTAGCGATCACGACGAATGAGGATTGAAGGCCGGGCAGATTGAAGGTTTTGGTAGGTGCCAGACAGGTCACAGTCAGCTGTGCTAATTGCTCGGACAATGACGCGAACGGAACATGCTTGTAATCATTACCTGGGAGCACAAGATCGCAATGAATTTCGTCAGATATAACCGTAACTCCGTACTGGAGACATAGCTCCCCAAGCTGGAGTAGCTCATCACGACTCCATACTCGTCCTCCGGGATTATGCGGATTGCATAACAGCATGAGCTTGGCTCCATCCTTCATGAGCTGCTCGAGCTGCTGAACATCCATCTCATAATGGCCGTTCCGTTCAATAAGCGGATTGATGGCAATCTTGCGTTCGTTCATACGAATCACATCATAGAACGGATAGTACACGGGAGATTGCACGATAACTGCATCACCCGGCTTGCTGTACAGGTCAACTGCCAGGCTCAGCGAAGTGACGATTCCTGGTGAATCAGTCAGTTGTTCCTTAGCGATTGACCAGCCATGCCGTCTGTTGAACCAATTGACAATGGCATCCGTATAGGACTCACTCTTCACGGTATAGCCGTATATCCCTTGTTCAGCGCGTCTGAGCAGGGCCTCCTTAACGGCAGGAGGACTCTCGAAGTCCATGTCCGCTACCCAGAGCGGAAGAATATCTGCGCGGCCGAACAGTTTGGCGGATTGATCCCATTTATAGGAGTGAGTTTGGGTACGATCTATCTTCTTGTCAAAATGAAACGTCATTGGATAACCACTCTTTCCCATATATTCTGTGTTATTCTGCTATAAAGTTTAGCATAATAGCGCTCAGGTTGCACAAGTTCATGCTGTGAATAAATTGGAAAATACTAGACATAGAACAAATGTTCTGATATAATAGGGAGTAGGAACACATTACAAGGATTGAGGTGAGCGATATGGCTAGAAGCGCTTATTGGTTATCGAAGAAGGAGACCGTTGTGGTCGAGCAAATCTTAGAGAAGACTCCGTATGGACGATATGCGACACCTAAATTTCAGGCGACGCTGCAGGATGGATCGAGGATTATGATTGACCGATCAGACATCATTCTAGATGAAGAGCAGGCCATGATCGACGAGCTGGCACACATCCTGTATCATTCCAAGCAGCCTGCCCAGCACGAGCGGTACGCCTATATTATGAGACAATTCATCATCAATGGTGTACCCTACGTTAATCGCCTTCAGACGCGTAAGCCACAGCAGCAGTCGCTGGACTTATTCCATGCAGGTTGAACGCTTCTCTACGAACCAATAGCCGGCATCGCTTGTCATGGATGCGGGCTTTTCTCTTGTCGTTAAGGTACAATATGCGCTATTGTATATTAAGTGCCTTGCAGGAGTATACATGAGTATTATCGTCATTGTAGACAAGGATCAATAACTAAGCGATAGGAGAGAGAGGCAGTCAATGAATATGATTGAACTTATCAAAGCCATCATTCTTGGACTAGTGGAGGGAGTAACTGAATTTGCTCCTGTGTCATCAACCGGACATATGATTATCGTGGACGATATGTGGCTGAAGTCTGAGGAATTTCTGGGGAAGTACGTTGCGAATACCTTTAAGGTCGTCATTCAGTTAGGATCGATATTGGCTGTCGTAGTCGTGTTCTGGCGACGATTCTTCGACTTGTTGGGCATTAAGCGAATGAATCGCGAGAGCGCTGACGGGAATGGCCGATTGAAGCTCACGCATGTGATCGTCGGTCTACTGCCCGCTGGCGTACTAGGTGTGTTGTTCGAGAATTTCATTGATGAGCATCTATTTCGGACAGCTCCTGTCTTGATCGGGCTGGTGCTCGGGGCTATTCTACTCATTCTGGCCGATCGTCACAGCGCTAAGGTGAAACCGTCCGTCCTCTCATTGGACCAGATCTCCTATAAGCAAGCGCTGACGGTTGGATTCATCCAATGCTTCTCCCTGTGGCCAGGATTCTCACGATCAGGGGCTACCATTTCGGGCGGCGTGCTGGTAGGCCTGAATCATCGGACAGCTGCTGACTTCACCTTTATTATGGCAGTGCCAATTATGGCGGGCGCCAGCGGAATTTCCTTCGTGAAGAACCTGGAATACTTCACGCTGGATGCGCTGCCGTTCTTCATCGCAGGCTTCATCAGTGCCTTCGTTTTCTCCCTATTGGCTATTCGATTCTTCCTCCGATTAATTGAGAGAATCAAGCTGATTCCGTTCGCCATATATCGAATCGCGCTGGCTGCAGTCATATTGGTTGTGTATATTATCTAAAGTTTTTCAACAAAATCCGCACCTTTTTTCCTTTTCTTGCGTCTAAGAGAGTACCAACATACTTAGTGAAGGAGAGGGAACTGTAAGATTATGAGAATGAGACAGAGATTATCGTTCGTATTTATTGCAATTCTCGTAGCCATCCAGCCTTATTATTCGATTGCATCCGATTCAGATGAGCTTACATCAGGTGAAGGATATATCGTCGTCCCCCCTTCACCACCTAATCAGGCGGACAAGCCCCAGAGCGGCAGTGATGCTGCTTCACAAGCTGTTGAGCAATCGGTTAGTCATACGCCATCAGCAGAACCCGCAGAGTCTGACGAGCAGGTGCGAATGGTTGGCACTGTGAAGCTCACCAGCGGTAATCTGAATATTCGCAAGGGACCGACCATCAAGGACGATGTCATTGGCAAGCTTCCGAATGGTTCGCGAGTGGAAGTGCTGGAACAATTGGAAGACTGGGTTAAGATTCCTTACCAGGGGGCCAGCGCATACGTGTCCAAGCCTTATCTGGTGATCTCCAAGGAAATTATTAAACCGAGCGCCGGTTCCCAGAAGATTATCGTGCTCGATCCAGGCCACGGCGGGAAGGACCCAGGAGCAATCGCCTCGGACAAGACCTATGAGAGCGATCTTGTGTGGCGGTATGCACTTGCCGTACAAGAGACACTCGAGCAAGCGGGATATGCGGTCTTATTCACCCGCGACGAGAAGAATTCATGCACCAATTATAAGTCCATTTATGATGAGCTTGGCTGTCGCGCAAGCTTCGCCAGCAAGGTAGGCGGACATCTACATATCTCCTTGCATGCCGATGCCAATCCTAGCAAGAAGTTCAGAGGTACGGTGACCTTCTATAATGCAAGGAAGGATCTGGACGGACATCAGAACCCGTTCCCGAAGGAAAGCAAGCGACTCGCTGAGCTGGTGCAAAGTCATGTACAGCCGGTGGTCGGCAGCTCCGATCGCGGCATTGATAACAAGAACTATTATGTGAATCGTATGAATTCAGTACCATCTGTACTGATTGAGCTGGGTGTAATGACGAACGCCGATGACTTAAAGCTGCTGAAGTCTGCCGCGATGCCTAAGAAGGTAGCGGAAGCGCTCAAGCAAGCGATTGATCAGTACTTCATTACGCTATGAGGTAGTTAATTACGTTAATATTTAATCGAACAAACGCGAACGTGATGTGAACTTTTAGGAATTTCAGATGAAACTTAAAGGATATTGAGGTTTAATGACGAATAAGATTAAAGTCATAAACCACATATAGCCGAATCTCTCATGGTCCTCATGTGAGAACGGGGGAACCACTCCGGGTGAATGGATTACGATCGTAAGTAATCTTAGGGAGCCTTCAACCGAACCCTCAGCTAACCTCGTAGGCGTTGGAAGGAGCACTTAGGCTTGAGAAGAGTTCTGTTATTCGTGCTTTCAATCCTGCTCGTACTCGCCATACTCCCAGCAGGAGTCTCAGCGGCGGACAAATCATCGCTTCTTGAGACAATCGATGATCTGATTGGCACCCCTTACAAGTACGGCGGCACCACGACCAGAGGGTTCGACTGTTCAGGCTTCATTACGTATCTGCTTAAGAAGTACGACATTAAGCTGCCGAGATCGTCGAGAGATATGGCGAAGGTCGGTGAGAAAGTGGAGAAGGCGGATCTCCAATATGGCGATCTGGTTTTCTTCAATACGAATGGAAAGTCAATCTCTCATGTTGGGATCTACATCGGGGATGGTGAATTCGCGCACTCCTCCACATCGAGCGGTGTTCGGATAACTGCTCTCGATGACAAGTATTACAAGAAGCGTTATGTAACGGCCAGAAGACTAAGCGATGCTAAGAATTATGAGCTGTTAATTAGCGAAGTGAACGAGGACCCAGAAGAACAGATCGATCATGAGAATGATCTTATGACAGAGTAACGCATCACAAATCAAGTACAAGCCTCCTCATCCAGCAGATGGACAGGAGGCTTGTTCTATTCTTGTAATCGTACGATTAGGTTGTATAACGGTTGTAGAAGGAATAGAATTAGAAGTTATAAGGCTATTATCCCTATAAGGCAGGAAGCATATGAATAAGAAACATATTAAAGCAGCAACCTTGCTGATCGTGCTGATCGGAATTGCGGTCGCAGTGATCAAGCTCGATGTATCATGGATAATGGAAGTAGATCTCGAGCGGATACAAGACATCGCGCAGGATAATTTGTTCATGATCTTGCTGATTACCTTCGGTCTCTCGGTGCTTCAGAACATGCTCACCGTCATTCCACTTATTCTCTTGATCTCATTGAATATCTCGTTATTCGGACTGATGAATGGCTTTCTGTGGAGTTGGCTGACCAGTATCATCGGGGCTTCGATCGCCTTCGTGGTCTATCGGTTCTGGTTGCAGGACTATATCGTGAAGAAGCTGAACCCGGACTGGGCTCAGCGACTGGAGGCGAATGGGTTCTTGTTCACATTCGTGGCGAGAATGTTCCCATTCGCGCCTACCAGTCTCATTAATATCGCTGCAGGCGGAAGCGCGGTCCGATTCAAATCATACTTGCTAGGGACAATGGCAGGGAATTTGATCTTCTTCTTCGTCATGTCCTTACTGTCTGAGGGCTTTATGTCAGCAGATTTCGAACAGATTCTGACGACTGCGCTATGTGTGTGTATTGTGGCAGGCGCCTATTACTGGCATAGACGCAGGAAGAATCGCAGGAATAGAGTGGAATAGCCTGCCGGTGGCTTATGCAGCATCGAGCACCAGCACCCAATCCTGCCCTCGGCCCTGCGAAGGCGGTGTGAATAATTGCTTGCCTGAATTCGGATAATCCGCAATAAACGTATAGGCCCCTGTTCGCGGATTGTACCACTGTGCTTGCACGGTTTCTCCTGAGATCCTGCCCATATTCACCTCGAAGGCTGTGCCGGACGAGCTGTATATGAACGCATAATCGTCCCCGCGTGTTCCCATAATTCTGTTGGCACCTGTCAGGTCGTCTACAAGCAGCGATTGATCTGGTACTCTGCTCAGCATCGGCCTTGATTCCATCAATTCACGCAGCCACTTCAATGTCGTCCGGCCTTCAGCGTTAATCGCGCTCGTCCAGTACATCGTCGCGTCCAGTGAGGGCGGTCTATGCGAATCATACATCTGCCAGATGCTATTATGACCATAGGTATGGCCGAAGGCACCGGCGAATACCGACCAATAAGCGGCTTGCCTGGCATCGTAGCTATCGAAGCGACCGTTGTTCAGATTGAAATTGATTGGTAGATGCTCGTATCTGGGTTCAATATCTATAGTTGGTTTCGGATTCGATTTCTTATAATCGATCGTTGCAAACTGGTCATTCTCATAATCCCTTCTGGGATGCCCGGATTGATAGCTATTGAAATCCAACCAATCATCGTTATGAAAATAGGTAGAGGACGACTTGCCTCCCCATGGATGGAAAGTCTTGAGCTGTGTCCCGCCCCCGTCATTGAGGCCATTAGCCATATTACGAATGATCGTCAGCTTCTCCGGTGAATCAGGAATACGGTCGCCGCCGAGTACCCAGATCACATTGTCTCTATCCGCATACCTCTGACCGAGCCATTCTCCATATTGATAGGCGCTTGACGCATCGAATATCGGTTCAGCTCGCTGCCCGCGGTTCTCCCAGAGATAGCTGCCCCAGCTCGGCAATAATGCGATATAGAGTCCATATGTATTCGCTGTATCTATGATGTAATCGATATGATCCCAGTAATCATACTCCGACTTATCAAGGTGATTACTTCCAGCTGTGATAGCCGGCTTAGTAGGGTTCTTATCGACTAGCGGCAGATGACCATACGCATTCGGTTCTGATAATCCCTTCAGCTCGGCCAGTGCGACAAATTGAATGACCGTGTAGCCATTCTCACTAGCATTGCGCAAGTAAGTGTTGACTTCGCTGCGATTAGAGCGGTGCGCAAGCTCCCAAGCGGTATCCCCGAGCCAGAAGAAGGGGATCTGCTGCGCATTTGTCAAGAATCTGTCATTGTCGCTTACCTGCAATCTTGATAATATGGAGGTACCGGCTTTGTTATCTAGTGCTAGATATGTCGCTGCGGCGTCTATCGCAATGACTGCTTCTGCGCGAGTCATGAATGATAGCGGACGGAACCGGCCATTCGTGTCTCCTTTAAGTATTGACGTACGCGCAAGCACTGTTACGGCTGGTTGCGCCCAGCTAGCGACAGCTTCGAAATCGGAGAAGGTGCTCTGTTCCTGTGTTGACAATTGAGGCAGATTGATGGTCTGCGTTAGCATGACGGCGACTTCCTGACGAGTGGTGTAACGGTCTGGCATAACTTGCTGAGCGTCGTTCCCTCGCATATAGCCAGCTCGATAGGCGATAGCTATCTCTCGGTGTGCCCAATGTTGATTCGTAATGTCAGTGAAGGGAAGTTTGTCGGCCGCTTCCGTAAATTGCAGCGCTTGGTTGATGAATGCAGCGAATTCAGCTCTCGTAACGGGATCATCTGGTCGTATTGTCTCCCTATTCATGCTAGGCAGCCAGCCTTGATCTACCCAAGCTTGCAGCACCTCTGCGGCCCAATGCTTCTCTATGGGGGACGTAGCTGCGAATACAGAGGTAGACGTGACTGGATGGAAGAGGGATGAGCTTAGTAACAATGAGACAATAAGTAGAACATAGGATAATGTACGCAGTGTTGTCACTCCTCAATAAATGTTATAAATTGCATAATTTAAGGTAATATTATCATAAATGGAGTGTGGTTGAAACATGAATAGGATCAATCTTCGAATTTACTGTATCCTTACCGTTATTCTGGTGGTTGCCTTATTGACAGGATGCAGCGCGAATCAGGATTCGTCTGTCGAACCAGATACGGATATTAAGCAGCTGGTGGCGGATTATAGTACGGGACAGCTTAAGGCGATAAATGCTTCAATTAATGCCAGTCAGCTGATTGTGACGATGGATGAACAGAAGCAATACACATATGACTTGCCTGACGATGAGTTCTTCGTCTCTATTGCGCCGTACTTGGATGTCACACATCCATGTGCCATACATAGCTTGACGGGCTGCCAAGGAGAGATGGTTAATGAGCAAATGGAAGTCTATATTACGGATCAAGCAGGGAATGTGATTAGGAATGAGATGATGAAGACACAGGATAATGGCTTCATCGACTTGTGGCTGCCGCGGGACAGCACCTATCAGGTTACGATAACGCATGCCAATGGTGTTGCTCGGCAAGAGATCGCTACATTCGAGAACGATCAAACCTGTATTACCACGATGCAGTTGATTGAATCTTGACAGTTATTCTTATATAATAATTATCTGGGATACAGAACGGACAATTGAATAATTGTTTGTAAGATGGAGGAGCCTGTCACCAAGGGCTCTTTCTCTTTTTTTCTGGCTACTTACACACAACGATTCTGGAGGCTGACACATGGCATTTATTCTAACGATTATTCTGATCTTGTTGTTCACGAAAGTTGCAGGCGATTTATCTGTACGTATGGGACAACCGGCGGTACTGGGCAAATTAATCATTGGGGTCGTATTAGGACCAGCTGCATTAGGATGGATTGAACCTGGGGGTTTGGTCGATGAATTCGCAGAGATTGGCGTGATCCTGCTGATGTTCATTGCTGGATTAGAGACGGACTTGGATCAGCTTAAGAAGAGCTGGAAAGCCGCTCTGGCTGTTGCAGTCGGGGGTATAATACTCCCATTCATCGGCGGTTACCTGGTTGGGATCGCGTTCGGATTCAGTGTGAATTATTCCTTATTCTTCGGCGTGATCTTCTGTGCCACATCAGTGAGCATCTCGGTGCAAGTGCTCAAGGAAATGAATAAGCTGAGCTCAAGAGAAGGAACAACAATACTGGGTGCCGCTGTGATTGATGATGTGCTCGTCATTCTATTGCTGGCCTTCATGATCAGTATAGTCGGGGTTGGCAATGATGTATCCATTGGCCTGATGATCGGGAAGAAGCTGCTGTTCTTCGTGGTTATTTTGCTGGCAGGCTGGTTCGCGGTACCGAAGATTATGAAGTGGATGGCGCCGCTGCGAGTCACAGAAGCTGTTGTCACCTCGGCCTTGCTGATTTGTCTAGCATTCGCTTACTTCGCAGAGCGGTTGGACATGGCGGGCATTATCGGCGCATTCGCTGCTGGAATCGCGGTAGCCCAAACCGGCTTCAGGCATCAGGTTGAGGAAAAGATACAACCGATCGCCTACTCGATCTTCGTCCCCTTCTTCTTCGTCAGCATTGGTCTTTCCGTGTCCTTCACAGGAATTGCGGCGCAGTGGTGGTTCATTCTTGTGATTACGATCATGGCGATATTCACCAAGCTGGCCGGCGGATGGCTGGGTGCAAGACTGACTGGATTCAGTGGAAGATCCTCATTAATCATTGGCGCTGGCATGGTAAGCCGGGGAGAGGTTGCGCTCATCATCGGCGCAATTGGACTACAAGCGGGGCTGGTGCTGCCTGAGTATTATACTTCAGTCGTTATTATGGTGATAATTACGACGCTCGTCACTCCGCCGCTATTGAAGTTATGTTATAAGAACGTTGTTGACACGCCACCAAATGGTGACCTATAATTAAAACCGCCACCATATGGTGTCTCGAATTGGAGGGAGTGTTGTGGGTAAGAGCATGCCTGTGCGAGATGTGTTCGATGCGATAGCAGATCCCACTAGGCGTAGACTGATCAGTCTGTTGGCGCAGGCTGAGGAGAAACCGCTGCATGAGCTAACACCTGAGTTCGATATGGGACGAACAGCAGTATCCAAGCATCTAATCGTCCTCAAGGAAGCTGGATTGGTGCTTGACCGCAAGGTTGGAAGGGAAACGCGATTTCGGCTCAATGCTTCACCGCTACGAGAAGTTCAGGATTGGGCGGCCTACTACAGCAAGTTCTGGACGGAGAACATGATGCGCTTAAACCAATTGTTAGAGGAGGAAGAAGAGTGAGTTTAACCTTATCACTGGATTTCCAGTACACTACGTCAATTGAGAAGCTCTGGTCAGCCTTGACTGACTCCAAGAAGCTGGCAAATTGGGTGCTGGAGAATAATTTTCAACCAATTGTAGGGTATCGCTTCCAGTTCCGCAATGAACCTTCTGAATGGTGGGACGGCATTATTGATGGTGAGGTGTTAGTTGTGGAACCGCCTAGCCGCCTGTCTTACACATGGGGAGTCGGTGAAGAAATCCATACGGTAACCTGGACGCTTCAGGACTTAGGCAATGGGAAGGTCAATCTGCATCTCGAACAGACTGGAATTTCGAATGTTCATGGCTACGAAGGTGCTAAGCATGGCTGGAGCAGCTGGTGCGTCAAGCTTAACGAGTTAATAGGAGAATAGTGCTGATAGATGGTTGGATAGAAAGGATGTCGAGCGTGAGCAGAGCTAACCAGGAGTACATTGTCATTAGAGGCGCGAGGGAGAATAACCTCAAGCATGTATCACTGAGCATTCCTAAGCGGAAGATCTCGATCTTCACAGGTGTTTCCGGATCCGGTAAATCGTCCATTGTATTCGATACGATTGCAGCAGAGTCTACCCGATTGTTGAACGAGAATTTCAGCATATTCGTTCGTACATTCTTGCCTCGCGTTCCACAGCCGGATACGGATGGCATTGAGAATCTCAGTATGGCTGTCATTGTAGATCAGAAGCGTCTGGGCGGCGGGTCGCATTCCACGATGGGAACGATTACGGATATCTCCCCGATTCTCCGACTGCTGTTCTCCCGCGCGGGTCAACCTTATGTTGGACAACCGTATATGTTCTCCTTCAACGATCCGCAAGGCATGTGTCCAGCCTGTAACGGAATTGGCCGTAAGCTTGGTGTTGATTTGAGCAAGGCGCTTGATATGTCCAAGTCGCTGAACGATGGAGCTATCCAACTGCCAGACTATGCGGTGAATAGCTGGGAATGGAGCATGATTGTACATCTAGGCAGCTTCGATTTCGATAAGAAGCTCAGCGATTATTCGAATGAAGAGTTGGAGCAGCTGCTATATTCGAAGGCTAAGAAAGTTCAGATGGACTTCGGCGGTAAGGCCATGAATATTACAGTGGAAGGCGTTATCGAGAAATTCACGAATAAATACATCAAGCAGGATGTGAAGGCGAAGTCCGAGCGCACACAGCGCGCGGTCATGCCGTTCATCGCTGAAGGTCCCTGCACCGGCTGCGGCAGGTCAAGGCTGAGTCAAGCTGCGCTAAGCTGCAGGATCAATGGACGCAATATAGCGGAGCTGTCAGCGATGGAGGTTGGATTGCTGCTAGATTTCATACGGAAAATCGATGACACGACAGTGGCTCCAATCGTCAAATCGCTAGCGGAACGATTGCAGCATCTGGTCGATATCGGACTCGACTACTTAACGCTGGATCGTGAGACCGATACCTTATCCGGCGGGGAGTCGCAACGTGTCAAGATGGTCAAGCACTTAAGCGGCAGTCTGGTTGATGTCACTTACATCTTCGATGAGCCAAGCGTTGGCTTGCATCCGCGTGATGTCCATCGATTGAATGAGTTGCTGCAGAAGCTGCGTGACAAGGGCAATACAGTCATTGTCGTCGAGCATGATCCGGATGTGATTAAGGTCGCAGATCATATTGTCGATGTCGGACCTCATGCTGGCAGTCGCGGCGGTACAATCGTATATGAAGGAAGCTACGAGGGGCTGCTCGAAGCAGATACGCTGACGGGCAGACATTTGAAACGATCGCTGCAGCTGAAGCAAGCATGCAGACAGCCATCCGGCAAGCTGTCCATCGTTAATGCCACGCTGCATAATCTGCAAGGGGTGAGTGTAGATATTCCAACCGGCGTGTTGACTGTCGTGACAGGTGTCGCCGGTTCTGGCAAGAGCACCTTGATTAACCAGGTGTTCCTCAAGCAGCATCCGGATGCGATCGTCATCGACCAGTCCGCTGTTGGCGTATCCACAAGATCGAATCCGGCAACCTATACGGGCATTATGGATGATGTGCGTAAGGCATTCGCTGCTGCGAATAAGGTGAATGCAGGGTTATTCAGCTTTAATTCCAAAGGAGCCTGTGAGCATTGCCAAGGTCTGGGCGTGGTGTATACGGATCTGGCCTTCCTGGACAGTGTGAAGTTGCCGTGTGAAGTATGCGGAGGCAAGCGATTCAAGGAAGAGGTGCTTGCCTACAAGCTGAATGGTCAATCGATTGCAGATGTACTGGGAATGAATGTCGAGGAGGCGCTGGCGTTCTTCGAGCTTAAGGAGGTCGTGCGTAAGCTTCAGGCGATGAGGGATGTTGGGCTTGATTATATTACGCTAGGTCAGCCGCTCAGTTCGCTGTCTGGCGGGGAATGTCAGCGGATCAAGCTGGCCAGCGAGCTGCATAAGAAGGGCAGCATCTATGTGATGGATGAGCCTACGACCGGGCTGCATATGTCCGATATCGGCCAGCTCCTGGGCATGATGAATCGATTAGTGGATGCCGGTAATACAGTGATTGTAGTCGAGCATAACCTAGATGTGATCAGCCAAGCAGATTGGATCATCGATATGGGGCCAGACGGAGGAAGCAGGGGAGGCCAGGTGGTGTTCGAGGGGCCGCCTGCGCAGATCATCCAGGCTAAGCAGTCGATAACGGGGAGATACTTAGCATAATCAAGTTTTTATGAGAGGTAGGAAGGAGAAGGACAATGGGGTTCTTCAAGGATATGATCGCGGTATTCAAGAAGCGAGAGCTAGGTTTCATTGAGCGCATTCAAGAATCGGATGATGTGTATTCGTTTATTTTCGAGAAGGACAAGACCTTAACCTGGCAAGCCGGGCAGTACGGGCTATTCAGCATTGCACATAAGTCCATTAAGAATCCGACTAAGCCATTCAGTATCGCTGCGGCGCCTGCTGAGCAAGTGGTTAGACTGACTACGGTAATTCGTGATCAACCAAGTGAGTTTAAACAGGCGTTGATGGAATTGAAGCAGGGGATGGCTGTGAAAATGAGCGGGCCAGTAGGGCATTTCAATGTGGATACCAGCAGTCCCGCACTCCTGGTCGCAGGTGGGATTGGCATTACGCCATTCCGTGCCATCTTGAAGCAGATGGAGGCGGTAGGGAGGAGAGGTGAGAATCCTATCCACTTGCTTTATTTGGACAGTGATCGGGAACATGTGTTCAGAGAAGAGTTGGACGGGATTTCGGAAAACCTATCGATTGGCATCAGTTATCTGGATTCTAAGGAACAGTTGTATCAGGAGATTGACAGCTTCAATAAGCAGCATAAGCATGCTGGGAAGTATAGTCTCGCAGGACCTAAGTCAATGATAGATTCACTCGCTGATCATCTGCAGAAGCATGAGGTATTGAAGAAGAGCATTAAGATGGATTCGTTCTTCGGGTATTGATCATACCGTACAATGCGGACAGTTTTGTAATCTGTGTTGTACGGGTTACTCCTTCATATAAGTAGTAATGGGTAAGGTAAAAGTTGTATGCTCCGCTAACAAATTGAAGTGTGGTAGATTAATAATGAATATGTTATCATTGGAATGGATATGTGATTGAGTTTCCCTTAATAAATGCGGAATTCTTGGAGGGGATAATAACCATGGACGAAATTAAACAAATACTTAAAGCCATACAACATGCACAGGAAGAGACACATGCAAAAATGGTAGCGATTGAAGACACTATGTTAAATCAATTCAGAGAAGTGAAACAAGATACAAACAAGCGATTTGATAAGGTGGACGCTGAGTTCAGACACATCAAAAGAAGACTCGATCGAATTGACACTGACTTAGATACTGCATTAGATAGAATTGAAATGATAGAGGGACAACAGCCTAATTAGGCTGTTTTTTAATTGATCTTTTATCGGTAAAGAGTTTTCGTGATTTTCGCTTGTTCGGTTCCATGAACTTATTTTATTATTTTCATGGATAATTTCATGGAAAAGCTGCAGAGAAGATTATAATACTAAAAATAGATGATTAACATATTTTTAGTTTAAACATACTACAAACAAATATGTACTATAGATAATAGCAATAGACCCTTTTATTAATTAAGTCCGATAATATATATTATGTAAACTAATCTAAACCTTCGCAAAATCAACCTTTTACCCCTCAAGTTCGCATAACAACTGTTATTAGGAACTTCGCTTCTCAAGTTGACCATAATTTATCTGTGAACGAGTTATCACACTTTGAACGATAATGTTCTATTTTTGAACACGTTATTTATTATGTTCATAAATTATGGAGGTGCGTTTCTTGAATATTCAACACGCGATTGATGAATTTTTAATGTTTATTAAGATTGAAAAGAATTATTCCGACCATACGGTAAACGGATATTCTTATGATTTGGAAAGTTTCAAGGAGTTTTTAGTAAGACATCGTCGTTCGCTAGAGCTAACTGAAATAACTAGAGCTACTGTACGCCGCTATATCCAGGAACAAGTCTCTAAATATCAAATTAAGCCGCGTACTATTAATCGCAGGATTTCGTGCTTAAAATCCTTTGTTGGTTATTGCCTAAGAGAAAATATTATTGAAACTGACTTCATGGCCGGCATTGATACACCAAAGATGGCTGATAATTTGCCAGTTTATATGACGTTACTCGAACTCCAGCAGCTTTTTCGCTTCTTAGAAAATAACGCTTTGCGTTTACGAAAAAGAAACGAATTAATGTTTAAGCTTTTAGCTACAACTGGCATGAGACGTTCAGAAATTTTAAATCTCAAATGGGAACAAGTTAATTTATCAAATAGTACTCTTCGGGTCGCTGGGAAAGGAAAAAAGGAACGTCTCCTCCCCCTTCATCCGATTGTCATCCCATTATTTAGTCCGTATATGGATACTCTTCAAGAATATCAGTTGCATGGAACAGAGCCAGTATTCCTAAATAAAAACGGAAATAAGCTAGATCCGCGCGGATTGCATAAAACATTTAAGGAAATATTGGAGAAAGCCGGGCTTCCTCCAAAGCGATTCTCACTTCACCATTTAAGACATACTTTTGCAACCCTTCTATTACAAGAAAATAAGGAAAATGTTGATTTAAGGATCGTACAAGAACTATTAGGCCACGAAAGTTTAGTGACGACTCAAATTTATACGCATGTTGATTTTGAACAAAAGAAGAAAGCAATTGATTCCTTTAAAATCTCTTAGGGAAACTAGATTGGTTTGGATAGTACGGCGTATGCAACGGTATATTAAGTGACATTCCTGATTGCTGCAGATCGGGTTGATAGCCTGGCACATACTGCTGCGGATACATATCTTGATGCTGGTATGGTACATATTCTCCCCTATACTGCTGTGATTGCATGAATTGTTGTTGGTGCATGTTCGAATACATTTGGTTCATGAGCTGTACAGTATATTGATTTGGTAATTCGGGGGCAATGTAAGTTAAATAACTTGTTTCATTGCCTCCCGTTCTCATCATTTCATACTGTTTTTGATAAGCATATTGAAGAATCGATTCCCTGAATATATTTACATAATTATTATTTTTCTTTTGGAAATCATATGCTCTCGGCAATTCTAAACTAAATGAATTTAAGTCTAATTGAATGCCTTTGCCTTCCAATTCCAGTGCGGTTTCGATCAACGTTTCAAGTAAAACTTGTGCAGCCCTTATTTCTTTGACTTGTCTTAAATTAGTTAATATATAGCTTGTAACGTTTCCCTTGAAGAATTTTTCCGAATGTCCTAACAGATAACGAATTGAATCATCCGGAACACCCATTTCACTAATCAAAGTTGTTAAAGTGTATCTGAAACCATGTGGCGTGAAATTTATTTGTGTATTTTCCGTTGCTTTTTCGCCTACTTTATCTTTGCTTGTCCACCTTAAATGTTCACACACCCTTTTCACGATGTAATTGAATTGTTTGTTGGCCAGTGGTTTTCCCTGAAGGCCATATAGTAAGGATTCTTCTAGATCTCTCCCATCAATATATTCTTCCAACCTTAAAAGAAGCTTTGGAGGTAATGGGATAAATAGTTCATTGTTTTTACTGTTTCGTTTTGTTAATTCTTTTTCAGGATTATGTTGTGTTTTTTTCTTTTCGACCTTAAGCTCCACCCCACCATTATGAATTGATATTGACTTTACTTTTAACTTTTTTAAAGTTGAGTTTCGAAATGAGGTGAACATAGCCAAATGAACGGCAATTAAAACCGGTATACCTTCTTCTTCTAGTTCGATCGCGGCTTTATACATTTGACGAAATTCGTTAATATTAAGATGATCTGAATGTCGCTCATCAGTATAATCATTAACTTTAATAACGGAGAATGGGTTCCCAGTTATCACACCTATTCTGTTATAATGAGAGAACATTGAAACTAGTGTAGCTAGTTTTTGTTGGATGGATTTGGGGCTGTAAAACTCCTCCAGTTCAGAAATCCAAGTCTTCCCTAGCTCGTAAGTTACATTTTCAAGAATGGGTTCGATTTCTCTGTCCGCCATATAATCTACAATATCGTTGATATTCTTATTGTATACTCTAATTGTGTTAGATGCCCACGAACTATTTACTTCGGCGAATTTTCGAAAAGCTTCCATTAAATTTGTTTTCGGGGTGATCCCAGTTTTTGTCGTCATTATAATATGACCTCCTAAGTAGTTATTATAGAAATAATGAACGAAAAAAAGCACCCAGTTTCCTTAAATACAGTACATAAAAGTACCATATCCAGAAAACTGAATGCTCCTCAGATTTTCGAATTTATTCCTCGCTCAATATTCTATTAATTTTAACTATACAGGATATATTTTAATTTGGATAGTAAAAGTGAAACTATTTTTATATTAAGCATTATTATCGTTTTTTTATGTTAATAAAAAGTTGACAATCCGTTATATGGATAGATGCTTCATTTTATTTCATTTATATTCAACAGGTTTTTCAACTTCGAATTTTGAATCGAGAGTGATATATTTTTGTCTATTAATTCTTTATATTGTTCGTTCAAGGAAGCAGTGAGACCATCCTGATATGCAGTATTATATGCATCATTTAATAAAATACTAACCGTTTCGGCAATAGCAACATGATCAAATGTATAGATAAGAATTTCCTCAACACCATCTGTAAAAAATATAGTCGCATCTACAATAATATATGGTTTAAATTTATTCCCCATATTTCTAACTCCCCCTATTTAGGTCTCGGTGAGGATAACAATTAGATGATGCTCGATTGAAATCCTCATGTCAGAAAAATCATAAATGTTTAAATTATAAACGCTTAACGCAAAACGTATAAACATTTAATCTTTTCTCGAATTTGAATCATTTTAATTCTACTTTTTTCATTTTCAGACGGTCACGTAAACGACCAAAATATATATGGTTCGGGTCATTAGGATCATATATTCTTTGTAGCCCAGGCGCAATTGAGAACTTCTCGAGCAAACTTCCCGATATTTACATATGCACATTCACGTCTTTCACATTTGCTAACTTATCGAGCAGTTTATCCTGATAGCGGATTTCCTGCATAGATGGATCTTCAATGTCATGTCTTTCACTCGGACACCGCCGATCTCAGCTTTGATAAAAGTTCGTAAAACAAGCAGTTGAGGAGCTTAGGCTAATAAAGTCTCTAAATCTGTCTGTTTCACTAGGTGTTCTTCTAACCCTTCCAGGCTATATCCTGTCAACCAACGGATTGTTTCATCGACATCTGTTTTAGTATATCCATTTTCCACAGCCATCGTAACATAATCATGATAGATAGGTGCGACACTTATTGTACTGATCCTATGTTTGGTCATATCACATCCTCCTATTCTATATGTTCAGTTATAATTTTTTTCTTAAGATTACCACACGTTTATCCAATTCGCTCTCGATTACTGCAATTTATTAACATCTCTTTTTATCGCGTGATGTTTTCGTAATGTACAGTAATCATTGGGATTAACGATGGTCGGTTGTTAGTGATCATATCTACCTTCTATTTCTTCTCCTTGGACATAGCCCTTGGAGAAAAGATTTATAGTTATCAATCGAGATCATAGAAATCATCAATTGTTTTGAATGCTTTTTTTATATGTAAATTTATATTGTTTATTGGTACCGTTTCATCCTCGACCTTAGTAAACTCTTTTTGAAATGCAATTTGCCATGGATTTTTTAAGTAATTTAATAATTTATTAGTTGTTAATTTACCATCATACGCACCATTTGCTTTTGGTGGCATGAATTGTCGGATAACTTTCCCTCCTTGAGATATCGTTGGTAGTCTTTTGTATAGCAATGTTGTAAAGATAGTATAATCAGTTATTATTAGGCTATTGTCTATTATTCCACCGCTGACCTTGCACGAATAGAGAATCATCTTATAAATATGCCTAGGCTTCCAGTCAATTGTATATTCACATTGTCTTTGACCATTGAGCTCCTCTAGAATGGCTTTAATATTCGAACTATAATATTCTGCAATTCTATTAATTTGTTCAATATCCTCTGGGATTTTTCGATTATAAAAATCATATCTTTTTCTTTGGGTCGCTGATTGGGAAGTATGTTTACATTCACATAAGAATAAATCCCTTCCAAGAATAAATGCAACATCGCATTGATACTCCTTGTTACCATCTTTCCTTTTGATACTTACTGCAGGAATACCACTAGTATTTAAATCTGATATAATACGATCTTCAAAACAATAACCTTTAAATTCTAGATTAAAATTCTCCTTGGCAGCTAAAGAAATAAGGGCTAAGGAATCTTGGATATGACTAGTATATGAAGGAACGGTGATTATTTTTTCACCAATCTTAATAAATGGAGTGTCAAACCAATCAATGGAGTTCTTGTTAAATATTAACTTTTTGCAAATGATCTTAGCGCTTTCATAATCTATCCCATATTTAGTAAACTTGTTTATCCAATCCTCAAGTGTTGATATAAATAGCCAACTATCGGGTCTGCTTGAATTAGGAAATGTATTGTTTCTAATAAACTCTCGATTTACATGCCTTATTACGGCATATGCTCTTAACCATTTTGGGATTTTTACACCATTCACTTTGTAATTCAGATCACTGCTAGAGAAATATTCCAAACACTCTGAATACGAGGATTCTTCACTTTTGTCAAAGAAGCCCATAGGTGCCAGATGTATTGAAAAGGCATTTTCATTATTTCCACCAATCATAGAGTATCTAGAGGATTCAAATCTTTGTATTTCAATTCTCTCGTTGATTAAATCCATAATATTTGCAGGATGAACCTCGATATTAATTTCATCAAGCTGCACTATTTTATAATTAGCAAACTTCCATTCTTCAAATGCATCAAATATAACTGTTCTAATATCTATTAATGAAAAGTGCATCATTGATTTATTTATTTCATCCCACTCAACCTCACTTTTAGAAGAGCTACAAATGAGTTTCTCATCTTTAAAAAGGTATCCATGAAAAATAAATGCTTGTACTACTTTACTCGCTTGTTGGAAAATATAATCAATAGTATTAGTAAATTGGTTGGCAGATAGATCCTCAATCCCCCAAATCTCTCCCCCAATTTTTTTCTGCAATTCTACTTTGCCGTAATAGTCTCTATTTCTCCCTTTATTAAACTTAATATCTTTCAAAGCTCTGACATATATCTCAAAGACAATGAGGAATGCATAGAGTTTCTTCTCATCTGGAATCGCAGTCACTTTATTAAAATCATCCTTTAAGTAATAATCATTGAACACTTTATTCCAAATGTTAATCTCTGTTTCATAATGATCAATTAATCTCCCTTCAATTTGACTTGATGCTTTTTCAATCAGCGAAGGCCGCAATTGGATGAAGTCTCTATATGATCTCGAGCCTGGATATGCGTTTACTCCAAATCCATTTCCTTTAAATGCAAATAAGACTTCTTCAATTGAGAATTTATCAAGAAAATCGTTCATCTTATCTTTATTATTTTTTTCTTTTAAAACATTAATAAAATCATAAAAGGCTTTATTACTCAATGGGTTACCTCTCTTCATTTTTGCATAATATTATGCATATCTCCCAAGTTGTTCTACCAGATTGTATTTGGGAATTGAAATTCCTCCGAACAGTCAATAACTATTCGAATTGTGCAATTAATGCAAAAATATATGCAGTATTTCTGGATAGCTTTCTAACCTCTTGTCTTAGATATCTTTCTCCATTAGCCCAACGATGATAATAGGCATGTACAGTTTCGAAATCAACCTTTGAGACTTTTCTTCGTTCAGACATATTGGTTGATGGGCTATGAGTAATTGAGTTCTGAACGTAAAGAGCTTCGTTCTCAACGTATGCATAAAACCATAACGGTACTTTATTGTTGCTTGGTACTGTTGAAACATCTGCAGGAACTTCCTTCAAACGGGTAATAATATTATTCCAAGTGTTTTCAGCGTTCATTTCGTATCCACCTCTTTCAATTTAATCTTGTCACCTAGAAAACCATCGGCAATATTGTCACACGGCTTTTAGTTAGTATTGATTCCAGGTGTGGTCATATATCGTCCTAATATTTTGATATAAAGATATTAATTTTAAATAAATGGACGAATGGATGGTTTTGTGTGAAGCCAATAAATGTATGTGATAAATTATTCACAATGAGAGGCTGAGGCGCTCATTAATAAAACCAGCTAATTGTTGTGGAGTATATTTTGTACCATCAATGTAGCCATCTGTATTGAATACACCATCGACATGCCCAGCATCAAGTCTTATATACATGACTTTATTTGTTTCTTTATCCATTAACATCTCCCGTATTGCTCTAAATTCAAGTCCGCACCATTTTTTCTCCTGATATTTTTCACATATAAAAACGACAATCAATTTTGAGCGATTTCTGTATATATCTTGCAATAGTGTATCTAGGGACGGTCTCGCAAGTTGGCTAATGTAGTTGTTATCGTAAAAAACAAAGTCTTTTCCACTTATCATTTCTAGCTCATTTACAACTTCTTCAACTAGATTTCGAGATTCTCCTGCAAATGTAAAAGAGACATCAAAAAAGTGCTTTGTTATGTCCACGGGCCGGCTTTTTTTTATTCCATTCAGGTGAATGCCAATGTGTTGTAACTCTCTGTACAAATCCACCTTTTTTATCGCCCAATGCGTTCTATTTAACTCCCAATTTTTTATATCCAGTTCAAACTTTAAATCATTTAGCTTTTCTTGCGAAAGTACGTTTTCTTTTCGAAAGGTAATCTTAATCCCTACTTGCCTTACTACAATATCTGTTATAAAACCGATATAGGCATCCTTATTACGATAATCTTCATATGCAAAAACACATGGGAACTTCTTTATTTCATTTACTTCTACCTTGCCAAACTTACCAAACCTATCAAAAAGATCTTTTTCGGTGTATTCTCGTAAACAACGATCTAAATCAAATATTATCGTGTTAGATTCCCATGCGTTTTCATCTCCCGATACAAAAAGATTATAAAGATCTTCACTCAATGAATAATCATACTTTACAAATACCGAATATTAATCAAATTTGTCTTACTCCTTGATTATTAAGCTACTCAACTTACTCCCAGCGCTTTAAACACTGCATCAATCGGGTCCGCGTAAAACACTGGCTGCACCTTCACAAGCAAGTCAGGCGGAACAGTCTGTAAATCCATCACCGATGCGGCTGGAATCAATACTTTCTTTGCTCCTGCATCCACGCATACTTGAAGCACATTCGCAAACTCCTCTACCTTGGCAATCGTACCACTGACGGTCATGTTACCAATAACCACGGTACTTTCTTGTACGGGCTTATCCAGTGCCCCTGAACAAAGACCAATTAACTCAGCGATGGCCAACTCATCTGTTAGCCCTATGCCTTGTAAATCGCTGATGTGCATAAGGTAGTCCTTCGTTTTCGTACTGATCGTATTGCTTATGGCTTTACTGTTGGCTGTGAAGAAGCGAAAGGCTGTGTCCAAGCTTTCTCTAGCTTCTCGAGAGGAACCGACACCAGATTTATCGAACTTTCCAGTTCCGCTTACGACTTGGTTCTCGAGCTTGTACACGCCGATCATGCCTGAATGTCCATGTCCTACAACATACACGTGGCCTGGCTTGCCCATACCTTCAGGGATCAGTTTACCACCCCCTTGTTCAGGCACCGAAACGTATTCCTCTTCCAACGATTCCTTGTCAATATAAGAGAACATCACATCATAAAACTCCATACCACCGATTTTCTTTAGTTGCTCCTTAACACGACGACGGCCTTCCAGCGCATATTGTAAAATCTCTTCAATGTCTTCTTTCGTATATTCGCCATTCGGATAAATAAGCTTTACCATGCCCGATACCGTTTTACGAACGGCGATCGTATCCCGCTGGTTAAGGTTGTTTCCAAGTTTAAAATAGCGATCAATAGAGTCTGAGAATGAACGTTTTCGCATTTCACGGAAAAACTCCGCCACATAATCGACTATGAACCCATATTTATCGGTAAAGAAGTCGGGTCTCATCTTCGGAATTTCCCAGCCTGGCATATAATAATGCATCCGATCGAAGAAAGCTGTATCATTGGCCATTTCTTCTGGAAATGGGGCGAACAAATGCGAAGTTTTCAATAACACATCAACGCTTTGATTAATGTTTCCTACAAACACCATAGAGGCAGAGGCGTTTTTTTCTTCTTTCCCTCTTGCAAACGATCCCGATGCCATGTAATCCTTCATAATTTGAATGCCATCTTTATCTTTAAAGCGAATACCTGCCACTTCATCAAAGGCTACGCAATCCCACATCCCGACCAATCCTATTTTACGTGTGGTCATGTTGTAGAAAAGGTTGGCCACAGTGGATTGACCCCCTGATACTAGGATAGAGTTCGGTGATATTTCCTTGTACACATGGGACTTCCCTGTCCCTCGAGGTCCGAGTTCACACATGTTATAGTTGTTTTCCACAAGGGGAACAAGCCGCAGCAGGAGATGCCACTTCACCCGCTCCTCTAATTGCGTTGGTTCCATACCTGTCGAACGAATCAGTGCATCAATCCATTCTTTCTTCGTAAATTCCTTACGTCCCTCTAATATTTCGTTGATGTCCATATTCGGCATTTGAATCGGCTGTAATGTATTCACACTAAACGGATTTACATTGCGAGCTTCTTCGTCATAGTAGTAATCGATTTTCACCATACACCAAATTCCACCGACTAAAAGCTTATCAAACTCTTTCACAAAATTGGATGGAACAGGTACACCTTTTAATCCTAAATTGGAGAATTCCGCTTCATATTGGTCCAGCTTTGGATTCAAAGCTACGGTCACTTTATCAATAATCGAATACTGGCCAAGCTCCCGAATCCTAGATTTAATCTTTTCTGCTTCATCTGGACGAACAAAGTTATCAGAGAGAATCTTTTTAACCTGTACTATCCCTGCTTGGATAATCGCTTCATCATCTGAAGCTGCATACATGCCGAGCAAGTATTCAAGTACATAAACAGGCACATTCGCCCCTTCTTTAATAAGCTTGGTCAAGTCTTTACGGACGACACGACCAGCAAATGTTTCATTTAGCTTTTTATCGAGATCAAGCGTCATTGATTCATCCACTTTGACACCCCCTATTTAAAAATCAAAATCACTCACTATTCCCAAGTTAATGTTAAACGGTACTTTCTCTGTCACAACACCTGTTTCCGTGTCTTTAATGATCAAGTAATAATGTTTATTACGTTCGTAATTCATGCTTTTTAACACGAACTGTATATTGAATGTACGGTCAGCAGGATTATCTGTAGAACGATCTCCTATAATCGTTTCCTCATTGGATAACACATCGCCATGTTCATCTGCCATATAAATGATCACTGTACGTGCAACCATCTTATCTGCTACTTTTTCCGTCTGGAAGAAATCTAAGTTAAATATACTGTTCGTCACCCTGCGTAATGTGCTTGTTAATCGAATATCCACCTTTTGAATGGCTTGCGTACCTCTTTGTCCTGCACGTTTATTCTTGAAAGCAAGGAGCGGGACAACAATTTCTTGCAAACTAGCCCCACCATGCACAAAATTCACACCCGTCCCTTGCAATCGATTGCGGATGGTGCCATTCGGTACATAGGCTGTGAGTTGTTGTTCATTTTTAATAAATGAGGATAAATCAATTGCCAATTGCCCAGCGACGTCATGCTTTTCTTTAGAAAGCACATAGCGACGTTTCACTTCAATCGCATCTTTAATTTCATTCCCAATCTTGTGACTCTCTTCCAATGCATCCCGCTGATAGAGAAAACCATGATCTGCTGTGATGTAGATATTTGTACCGCTTAAATCGTCTCGAATGATTTTCACCAGGTCGTACAATTGGTCTAACGCCGTTTCCACCGCATTAAATGTATAGATTTCTGTCGAAGCCTTATCCCCCATGGCATCAATCGTATCATGGTACATATAGATAAGCTTCTTCCCTTTAAACGTTTCTCGTCTACCTGCCTTATTCATGGCAAACACATCTTGAAAATGTACAGCAATACTGTCTTCTACAACAGATTCAATGATCTTCTTACGATTCTCAAGTCCTGCGGAATCTTTACCGTCTACCCATACCCTACCGCCCTCATCAAAATCGATGTTCCGATGAGGCAGCAAGGAAGCCATACCGAGTTTAGTGACCGAAGGTACTACGCCAAGCATCGTCTGCATCTCACACACCCCGATTGTTTCGCTGTTCAGCCGTTCAGCGAGTTCCACCCCTACTTCATATCGCATCGCATCAGAGATGATCACAAAAACACGCTCGTCTTCACGAATGTGTGGAGCAATGATAGATGAATAAAATTTCTGCTGACTCTGTACGCCAGGAAGTGACCACTCTCCTGCCATTACCGACTTCACTGCTTGTGACCAATGTGAACTCAGTTCACCCATAAACCAATTCGTATATAGATGCTCCACCAGTTCTTCCAATTTTTTCAATAATTCATGATTGCTCTCTTTATCATATGCAACGTAAAATTTCCGGTAATATGTATCCATAACATGATACTTCTTACGGTAGACTTCAAACAGATCAATGGCTTGTCCCTGTGGAATACCTTGACGGTATTCTCTATAGAATTCATGCATTTTCACCGTGTAATAAAGCGCCTCATAAACGGCAGAATAATCGTTATAGAAATGCTTCGCCCGTCTTAATTTAATGAGCTTTATGTATTCCTCGTAATCTTCCAGCTTCTCCAACAAGCTGTTTGCAATGTGGATGATGATCGCCTTGTCAATGTACGGGAATGTATCGGCCTGCTTGAAATCATCGATTGGAACAGTTTGAAGTAGACTTGAAAGCTGAACCTCTTGTTCCACCAATGCAGCATAGTCATCATAAATTGCGTAATCCGTTTTATGGTGCATCCAATGATCAATAAACACCAAGGCATTCGCTTTGTTACGTACGGCAATAAAATCTTGTACAGACGATAAATACTTCTCATTTATAGTGTGGTTCAACGCAGTCACGGTCAAATGAATGAACAACGTCTTCAATGACTTTGTTTCACGATCATAACCGTAATGGTTGGCCACATACGTCCAGAACACGTCGATATCAAAGAATCGCTCCAACAGTGATAAATATTTGTTGTCTTGATCAACCAGTGAGTCCATTAGAACCGCTTTTAACACCGATTCAAAGTCAGGTGTTCTTAAATTACACAATGCGCTCATGATGGCTAGTTCGATGGTTTCTTCTGTATAGGTCTCGATACCAAATGCTTGAAATTTACGGTATCGTTCTTTGTTGTTAAAGAATCGCTCGTGCTTCTTAATAGTTGCTCTAAGAGAAGGATCAATGTGGAGTTCACTTAAAATAAGCGATACTCGATCAGCGAAAAACGTTTTCGAATATAACACCGTATCTGCCAGCCAGTTTTCTTCTACGCTTAACTCCAAATTCGTGTAGATCAAATATGATGAAGTCGGATCTTCTTCCTCTAGCAAATGCTTGATGAAAAACTGGTTTCTATCCGATAACGTTTGAATTTTAACGCTATCAATCTCCAGTTGTCCGATCTCATTAACAAACTCCTTATCCTTGTCCAGCCAAAATACAATCCTTCGATTTTCCCCATCTTTTAATGGTTCACCGAAAATGTCAAGCAATGATGATTCAATTTGTGTCATATTCATTGCATTCACCTACTCCCTAAACCCATTATATATATCAGCCTGACCGGTGTGTTCGTACCATCAAATCTTTGCCAATAAACCCTCGAACATCTCATAATTCACTTTTACACCGTTATCCATGTCAATTTCTATCTGCCTATCCGCCATATGATGCAACAGCTCATCATACGCTTTTAATTCATCGATTTTCTTATCCAACGAGTTCAATTCTTTTCTCGCATCGCTGATTTCTTTTGTTGTAGAATTACCATTAATAATTTGAAGCAAGTCATTCTTCTCTGCATCCAGACGAGTCTGAACTTCATGTAAATAGTCTGTCCGAATACGAGAAAGTGTTGATTTATTATAGCGGTGCATATAAATTAGACAGTTAAACGCCTTCTCTTTTCCCGATGTGAAGAGCCAGTAAATTGGGCGTTTTTTATACGCTTGTACATGATCTTTGTAGAAATCGTTCAAGAAATAACGACGTAATGCCTCTCTTGCAGTTTCGTTCTTTCTGCGTCCGATTGCATCAGCTACGAAATCAAGGTTATCTTCGAGTGTTTCATCACTGAATGTTACTCGAACAAAATCAATAAATCTAGTAACGATGTCGTCTTCGAAATATGCACCTGAAATAATTGGCAGGATGTTATCTTTGGCTGTTGGGAACTTTTGATAACGGGAATCATCAAATTTTCCACCTGCATATATTAGGCCTTCTTCATCAAGCGAATAGCGGCCGAAAGAACAGCCAATTGCGTAGGAGATGAAAGATTTGATATCACGTTCTAAATCGGCTTTGCGAATCGTAACGTCTTTTTCTTCTACTTCTGGTGTAAGTTCATCTTGTAAGTCATAGATTTCAATGAAGATACGATTGAGTTCTTCTTCATTTTTCTTTAATTGATTAAATCGATTAATTGCATGCTTTTCCCAGTACTCATGTGCTGATTCCACATTAGAAACTTCATTTCTAAATTTTATTAATGGGTGTCTCGAGAAACCCCAAGAAGTCTCGAATGAATCCCAATCATCCGTTGAGATTGAAATACATTCTTGGGTAGTTCTGGTGATATCCTCGCCCCTATCCTTAACTGTAAACGGCAAGCCCCCAACTGTATTAACCTCAAAATTCATTGTAGAACTTAATATACCGAGTAAATGTTCAGTGACTATTGAATTTAGAAACGCAAGCAAAACTGGTATATCTTCTTCTTTAATATTACAAATTCCTGAACCCCCACTACCGAACAATGATAGATTCATATGACGGCAAGCAAATTTACTACTACTTATTGCGGTAAATGTTAATCCAGGTTTGAATATATAATCTAAATTGTAGTTGTGGGATCTTATTCTTCCGGTTTTTTCATCTTTGAAGTTTTGAATTTCATATCCGTCGTTTTCCCAATTAACGACATACTCCATATTTCCAGACCATTTTCTAAACGCTCCTCCCTTACAATAGGGAAACCATTTTCGTTCTGATCTTTGTGCTAATGTCCTTGAATCAGCCTGTAATCCAATTTTATTAAACGATACTTCGAACCACAATCGCATAAATCTATCATTATTAGCTGTTGCCATTCCAATTCTTGTTTCCGATACTGTTTCGACCTTCTGATTTACTCCGAAATTATAGATAACATTTTTACTTGCCCAATATGCAATCGGACTTCCTGGAATTTTGTTAAAATCTTTTTGGTCGAATATATAGCGATAAGAAACAAAGGGAGTTTGGACAGCTTCTAACGTTTTTTCTCGTTTCCCACCTGCTGTTCCCTCATCAACCAGCCTTAAATAAGTTCCTTTTCCATCGGGCATGGCAGAATTCTGTAATACGAACGCCGTTGATTGAACAACCTCACCCCCGATTTCTTCAAATGCTCTTGGGCCCAGGTGTAACATGGTGTCGATAAATTTATTGTTGATGACTTTTTCACGCAGCTTCCCATAACTAGATAAGAACATCCACGAATGCTGATTAATCGCCGCATAGAAACCACTTGGTTTTAAATAGTGATCAACTTCCATGAAAGATGCGAACAAATCAGCCTTTGAATCTGGATAGTTCTTTCTTAGAAAATCGGACAATTCATTATTCATACTTCCCGAACCCATATATGGAGGATTCATAACGACAACATCATATTGTTTACTCATAATCATTGTTTGCTTTATAAGTTTTGGTAGTAAAAATAACGCTTGCTCTCGTTTTTCAACTAGGAAAACATCTTCGACTGGTGTTAGTTTAATTTTTTGAAATCTGTTTTCTAAACCAGCCGTATCCGTTTCCATTACTTTAATTAGAGAGCCATAAGTTTTAGCATTTGTAAATTGTTCAAAAAATGATTTTGTGAATTCGAATTTTTCGCCATTATCCTCTCCTGCGATATACGCAATAGCATCGTCTGTCCATCCGTTCGTTTCCTGAATGGATGCTAAATTAATTGTCAAGCCATCCCGTTCTATACTTCTTAAGAAACGTCGATTAGACTGTAATGCTTTCATGACTACTGAAAAGCTTGCCAATTGATATGCTCGGTCGTCTATATCCAAGCCGTATAAATTGTTCTCAATAATTAGCCGAGGAATTTCCCGTTCCATGTAACCACACTTGCTATATATTTCATATAAGACATCAAACATATAGACAAGAATATGTCCGCTTCCCATCGCGGGATCGAAACATTTGATGTCTTCTACGTTTAATTCTTTGTTCACATAGGGAGCAATTTTTTCTTGAAAATCATCTTGTTGATTTTCTATATAATACTTCCAGCCATCAATCAAATCTCGATGCTCTGGATGGGCTTCTGTCCAATAACGGCCAAGCGAATTTTGCACCATATACTGGACGATCCAATCAGGTGTAAAAAGCTGGGTTGCAAATGGAATTTCTTCTGCTTTATATTTCTTTTTCGCTTTGAATACACGATCTTTCTCATCAGCAATATAGTATTGATAAAGCCATCCTACGACCTCGATTTTCTCCCAGTTATCCTCTGGAATCACTTTCGTATCCGTCATCTGACGAACAAACGAATCCGTGCCAAGCAATCCTTCTGGAAAAAGAATCTCTGTGTAGTCCTCGATCGTTTCAAACATAAACGGCATATAACGATTCAAGTCATTGCAATGTATTTTTATCAAATACTTGAACAACTCATCCGTTTCGTTATTCATTTTCATTTCATATACTTTTTCCTTGTCCAGTTCCAAATCTAGTGACAACGCTTCTTTCATCATATCCGGCTCGGCACTACCTGAATGGGAGGAAAGCACACGCACTTTTGTAGGTAGATAATCGTTTACTTCCATATAACGAAGGGCAATGAAACGATTAAACCATGTATACGCTGTTTCTTCCATTACTCGTCCAAAGCCGATTTCATTAATACGAGCAATAAGTTTATTTCGTTGTTTTCTTTCAGTTTCCGTAAGCTGTTTGCCGTCAATAAAGACAGCATCCGAACTTTCAACATTAGCCTTTTGAATGGATTCTACTGTAATGCCGAGTTTCCGTGCTTGTAGTTCCACTTTATCAAGCAATTCTATTCTTGCTTGCGTTGCAAATTTCTTCAAGGCTGATTTGTTCATAACCCAGTCACCCCGCTCAATCTATAAACTCAATTTGTTTGTTGGATTGGATGATTTGTTTTAATTTAATGGCTAGTGTGTTGATGTATTGATCAACATCTTCTTCTGTCGATAATGTAGTAACCGGAACAAGTTCGGCTACTTTCACGCTTTGCTTTTCTATATTCGGCTCTACCACTGGTGGATCAAAGGCTTTATCGCCACTATGCTGCTCTGCCTTCTTTCGCTTCCATGCTGCAATTTCCCTTTGGATTTCGCCTGCGCTTCTTTCCTTGAAACTTGTACTTTGGGAAATCGTGGCATCAACTTTGAATATATCAGCAAATGTATTGAGCTGATCTTTTAGCCCACCATAGTAATCGTCTACCCGTTGTTTTGTTTCGCTCGAAACACCATATTGTTTAGCTAGCAAAGCCAATTCTTCATAGTCTGCTTTAATTTTTGCCAGAGCGTTACTCTTTTTCTGAATTAGAACATAATTTATATGCTTGTCCAATTCATGGACTAGCCCTGGGATATCTTTAATATCACGATAAGGGATTGGATTCTCAATAATCGTACGAAGCTTTTCAACAGTTTCCATGATGTTTAATGGTGATAAATATCCTTGGTTTTCATTACATTTAGCTAATGCAGCTAAGCCTTGATCGAAGATGTCCTTTTGGTTTGTACCAAAGAAGCTCTTTACATAGACGACAACTTCTTCCCAATCTGCCAAATCATCCTCCAGCTCTGTTAGCTTCATGAAGAAAGAGGCGTTATCGAGTTGGCTACCAAATTGTTCAAAGTGTCCGAGCCCTTTATCGAGTACGCTCATACCAGGATATTTCCGTCCTTCATACCGAGCTTTGTATGCCTTGATTTCGGCAACTTGTTTATCGATTAATGCACGAATATCTTTGACCAGTCCATCTTCGTCGTCAGCTAAATCTGTCGTATTAAAAATCTCCCTGCATACACGTTTGGCTGTACGGATTAAGTTTTCGTCAACTTTCATCCGTTTGAGGATGATGCCTTTATCAGCTTCGTTGGATTTTGTAAAGACGGTCATTAATGTGTTCGTATCTCTTTCGGGATCTAAATACTCCGCATTATAACGAATACGGATCCGCTGCTCTTTTAATAGCTCCGCGATGAGTCCTGCGATATCAAGCTGTTTCCAGCCATACGGCTTATCTTGGAAGCGATCGTAAATGATCTTCACTCTAATTTGTTTCTGAATTTGCTCCTGTAGGTCGATAAAGTCATAGACTTCCCGCTTAGCTAATTCATTCGGGTTGGTATTTAATGTGTCGTCAAGTGATATTTGAGTCGCGTCTGCTGAAAGGATTGAAATTAAGGCTCGTTCACTTTCCAATTGTTCTTTCACATAGCCCAGTTTTGTATAGACATTATCAACCAATTGCTTTAAAGCGAAATTGATCCTTTCTTTCACTGAAGAACCCCTTATATCCATTCGATCACCGTTCACAAAGAAGGTCCCATCCTTAATGGCATCTTCCAACAGCTCACGCACTCTACGTCGTCGTTCGCGCACTTCTGCCTGTTTGTTGTTTAGGATATTCTGAATATTCTCTGGAAGCTGAGTGATGTTCTTTTTCTTACGATATTCTTCGATGCGTAATGCCTCTTCTATTTCCTCAACATAAGCTTCATTACCGCCAAGCTTGACGATCATTTCACCGTTGCCTGAAGACATCATCATCATTTCCTGGTCGGACTTATGATAATGGTCGGATAATGGGGACAAGATTTGTAATCCAATGCTTGATGTCTGATTGCCGTAATTCTTCTCGTCCATCTTTTGATTGAAAGAAAAAGAGTACTCCCTGGAATAATTGAATCGTTTATCATCGTATAAGTCTTGGAAAATATACGTTGCCAATTCGCGCTTGACGATATCTTCGTCGATGTTCATTTGCTTAATTTCTCGGTTAATATCCTGCTCGTCATCCGTAAGAAATAAGTAATATTCACCGTTCTTTTGGATCAATGTTTGTGAAATAAGTTTTCTTAATGACACCTTAATCTTTTCTTTGAGTTCGAGCTTATCTTCATCAATATGTGTCACCATAAGCGTGGCAATATTGTCAATATTTGCTGGCAGTTCCTTTATGTACTTAACCATGAACAAGACTTTAAGCAGGTCCATGTTGAATGTGTCATCTTTTAATGCTGGGTTTTCATAAGACCCTTCAATCACTCTCGAAATGGATGGGTTTAGAAATTCCTTAATGGTGTCGTAAAAGGCGTAGAACGGAATAATTGTCCCCTCTATTGCATCCTTGTAGCGAAGTCCTGCTTCTTTGAATGCAGAAAGCATGGAACGTTCTCCCTCAGACAGGTGCTTGCCTGAAGAACCATGTTTCCGTACTTGTTCGAAGACGTTCTGTAATAGTTTAAATTGATATGGGATAAATGGATACACTTCTGCAAATTCCTGTTCATTGTCGTAGCCTCTAAGATCTGCTGTACTTTCGCGGAAGCTAATAAGATTTTTTAAAATGGCACTTTTCTCATGGAAAAGAACCTTTAATCTATCATTCACATACGAATGTTTCTCCAAAATACGTTTCTTAATGACTTCATCGACTGAAATGGATGATAAGGATAGTCTTGTATCAAATCGTCCTTGGATACGGGAGAAGTCATCCCCTTTTACTTTGACGATCGAATCAATACTCTCTTGGGAGGTTACCATAATCCACACTTTTCCATAGGCATGGGTTCCCAAATCCTCTGCAAGCGTCTGTAAGTTGAGCATGAGGTTGCGACTATCTCCGATGTACTGGCCAATTTCATCAACAAGGAAAACCAAATGGAAATTCGGGCCCTTTTCATCGATGTATTCTTTCACGTCTCTGGCAAACTTCCCAATACTCGTTTCAAAATTGTTGACCCCATGTTCAAACCAATGGCGTGCCGATTCTTCCGACATGTCCGTTACTTTTGTTAATGCTCCGATAACGAAATCCGCATCAAAGTAGAAGCTATGGCGACGCGACTCCCATGACTCGCCTGAAAGCGCTTGGAATGCTGTTTTAAACGCTTCATATACGCCCTGCTTGTCCAAGTACTTCTCCATCTCAGCAACGCCTGGAATGTCACCATAATAGCCACGGTGCTCATAAAACACTTTCATAAAGACGCGCAAAATCGCATCCTCTTTTGATTTATTGTCAAGTGAGCTTTTAGAATCAATATTAAATAGGATAACTTCGGTATCTACGTCGGAAGCACGCTTCATGTTGGCATAGACAAGCGGGTCCTGTACTTTATCTTCGAAGAAATCAATGGGTTTCTTGCCTTGCACTGCTTTGTTCTCTAGTAAATAAGCAAGAATTTTTAAAAAATGAGACTTACCTGATCCAAAGAAGCCGCTAATCCACACGCCCATCTTGTCAGTCTTGCCATTGATCCCTTTTTGGTAATTATCGTAGAATTTTGAAAAGTGCTTATGTAACTCCTGTGTCACAACATACTCATCTAGCTCTTGGTAAATATCAGCTTCACTCGTTTGGGCGACTTTAATAACGCCACGAATATCACGTTCGATATCCTTGATAAACATTTCTTTTAGGTTCATCTTTATTCCCCCTCTTCTTAATCGACTAAGCGAAATGCTCTATAATAGTTATCATCTTTAAACTTGCTGAACAATTGAAGCGACTGGCCATCGTAACGTCCTGGGAAGAACATGATGACTGGCGTTTTATCCAATACTTCTTGTAGGTTATTTAAGATATTATGTGAGCGGACAAAAGGGTATACTTTGCCGATTCCCGTTAGGAAGACAACGTTATGGTCATCAATCTGCTCCTTTATTTTCTGCAAAAAGACCTCTGGTTTTGCAAACGTTGTCAGTGCTTTAAATAAAGCATCTTGTCCTTGTTGTTCTTCCATGTCGAAAATACGATCAAACACTCTTTTTTCTTTCGTAATCTCGATGAGCAGGTTATATAAATCGAATTCGATGATCCGTCTATTCGTTCCTTCATAGCTGAACTCTTTCTTAATATGCTTTATGTACTGCCTAACAACAAGTTCATCTTCTGGTTCGTAATCGAACACATAAAAGCTGATTTCGTTACCAAGGCCACGTCCATCAATAAACTTATCTTCCTTAATCTTCGGTATGATTCGATCGAGCCTTGCATTCAAATTGGCCATGTCGTCCCCCCTTAATCTCCCATCGCACGTACATACTTGGCATCGCCAATATGGTAAAGATGGTTCTTGATTTGTTCGTCGATGATGAGACGATTTAGTTCCTTGCTTTGCCGATTTTTAAGCATGCCACTCTCGAAAAGTACTTGCATAAAGGCCCGCTTCAATTTCTCGGTATTAATTTCGCTCCAGCTTGCAACCTTGTTACTTTGTTCTGCTTTAGCAGTAAAGAAAATATTAATGTCTTTCTTTTCAATCATATAGTCGTTGTTATGTAGCTTGTCACTAATCACTTCATCCATAAATTCATAGAAGAGTAAATCTGTTTTCATGATCGCATACAAATTAATAACTTTACTCATTTCGACAGAGCCTTCCGTCATAAGAGCTGCTAATGTCGGATCGATCGCTTGGGCCCTTCTCATGACTGATGGCAATGTCCGGGTGATTCTTCCTTTATTCTCAAATTGAAATATATTTTCATCAACCACTTTGCTGCGGATTTCTTTAGTAGACAAACCCAACTGTTGCAATTTAACCACCTGCTTTAGTTCGAACAACAATGTGGACGCTCCATTTAAACTCGAGGAATACTCTAACTCCATTGTCAACTATTCCTACCTTTCACACAAGACTTTCGGCCTGTTTCATTTCCAATGTTCTTTCAACTACAGCTAATCGCCTTTTTCCACTTCTTTAGAAGGGACCAAGCACTCATTTGCTTGGTCCCCTCGTGGGCAACATAATGATAATTATGTCACCATAACTTCATTGATCACATGACTTACATATAATTCGATCAACAGACACCAAATCCTCTTACCAATTGTGTGAAGTTCTACGCTATATCCAATATTCTACGAAGGGCCAATACACACTTAGCTTCATCTTCATAATTAATTGAGTAAACCTTCAACCTCTTCTCATGATCCTGCTCCAAACACCAAGATTCTAGACATACACCGCTTTCGGACATGATCTCAGCATGATGCGGATAAAGCAGAACGACGGTATTCACGGACTGGTATCGTGTGAGATAGGCATACATCTGATAGAAGTCTTCTCGCTGAACCCCATGCCGGCTACTTGAACTTCTAATTCGCTTCCACTTGGTATCGATAATGAGTGCTCGACCCGGCTCTCTCTTAATGAGCAGGTCCGGCTCAAGCTGGAAGACCCCTTGTTGCTTGGTGCCGTCCTTCACCAACAACTTATGTGATCGGTCCTTAACGATGACATTACTAGATATCCGATTGATCAGATAGGCAATATACCACTCGAAGAGGTCGTTCATCTTGAACAGGATTGAACTGTTCTGGGTTCTTCCCGCTGCCGAGGTCGGAGAAGTTCCGAATAGGAGGAGTTTGGCGAGTCGATAACTCTCTTCAAAGCGTTGATTGCGTCGATCGAATACGAATGACTCAGAACGTAACTGTCCTAGATGAACATCTTCAACTTCATCCAGATAGAGCAAAGCTTGATTTGCTCGCGTCCTCGTCTCAAGGTTACGGGAAGCTGACGCTATCGCTCGAACAGCGCACTTTATGAATCGATTCAGTCGATGATCGGCTTGGAATTCGTCATATGTGCAGCACACAAGCGTTGACTTGGAATGCGCGAGTTTGACTTGAGCAGCCAGATGGATCCGGCCGCGAACAGTTGGCAGCACGTCATGCTGCTCTTGGTAGGTATGGTATACACCCTTATGTAATTCTCTTAAGAGCTTCCGTGTGAATAAGAATGCTATAATCTCGAACAGGTTCATCTTCTCTATCTGTATGGAACCGATGAGACTTTCGTGAACATCTATCCAGCCCGTTCGTTGTAACATCCTTAAAAGAACACGTCGGGATAGGGTTGGATCCTCTTGAGAGACCTTAGGCAGGATTTCTATCGAACAACTACGAAGTTGAATAAACCCAACATAGTTAATGAACGTCACGTCATTCCTGGTTATCCGGACGAGACTTTCCTCCAGTCCGTTCAGCTTACAATGCAATTGAAGTTCATCTGCTTCTATCGGAGTTAGCGTGAACGGTTCACCAGAGTCGGATATCGGAATGGACTCGAAGCTCTCGGTAACAACGATATGCTTCATTCTAATTCATCCTGCTCTACGTCGAGATTACTTTCTGCTGCAGATTTCTCATAGATGCGAATGAGCGCCTGATGGGATGGATCCAGATTGACTGTGTACCGATACTTATCCTGTTCGTAAGTCTGGTCAGATATTTTCCCGAATACAACATGTCTTGTGAGTTTGGTCTTGCTGAGTAAATAGTCTAGATTACCGGATTTCTTGCTAGCACCGCCTAAGACAAGTTCGATCGATTCCCAATTCTCGTAGAAGTATTCTTGCAGCAGAGGAATCACCTTGTTGACCATAACTTCCTTATAGGCTTGAGCAGTTGGATGCTCTACTATAAAGTAGGCATGACCGATCTGATGATCTCGATCGTATAAGTATTCGATCCGATCGTTAATGGTCTGAAGCAGCTTTCGTATATTTATTCCCTCTACATTGGTAGGTAGAAGGTCGTAATCCGGCATCATCTCCTTGAATACGAATCGTCTCCGGAGAGCGGTGTCCAGCAATGCGATCGATCGGTCTGCGGTGTTCATCGTACCGATGATATGGACGTTCGATGGAACAGAGAATTTGGCGCGTTCCGCTTCGGAATAAGGTAAAGTTACCGTCAGTTCGTTTGGCTGCCCGAGACGCTTATCTGGTTCGATCAGTGTAATTAATTCGCCGAAGATCTTAGAGATATTTCCTCTATTGATTTCATCGATAATTAGAACATACTGAGATTCCTTGCCCCCTGCCCTTCTTTTCCCAGCGATTAGTTCACGCAAGCTCTCGAGATTCAAATCATCTTCATAGAATCGATAGATAGATTGCTGAGAGAACTTCTTTTCTTTTAGAATCCGCTCAACGGGTATCATGTTCGTCGCATCGACGACAAGCCACTCGACCTCTCGAAATTGCATATAGCTTTCATTAACCGTAGGATCATATTTATAATCACCGGTTATTTTTCCAATAGCGCGAACCATTCGGTTGCCGCTGGAGATCACAACGATATCGCCCACTCTCATCCAATGCTTGAACCGTTCAATGGCGTCTATTGCAAACGAGTTACGATCCGGATATTTGTTTGTATAAGCGTTCTTAATATCTTCCTTATTCGTACAATTCGTAAAATCGACATCGTCTCCCCAACCTAGTGCGACAACGTTATTGTCGATGCAATAATTGAAGATATCATCTTCGGTATCATTGATGTTCCCTAGTGACATCTTGAAGAACCTAGTGTCCTCGGCGTTGAAGTCATATGTTCTCTTCTGCTCCGTCTTGGATGCACGAGCAGCGCTGCAGATCCTCTTGAACACGCCATCTCGCACTTCATATCCATTCGTTTCTTTGCTGAACCGAATTCCTTCTACAAAATCTTCATAGCTGTAAGACTGGTGGAAGGTGCAGAACATGATTTGATTGCTGTCTATCAGCTTCTTATATAGATCTACTGCATCTTGTCTACGATTCGGGTTGGAGAGTATGTCTGGATCCAGATCAGGAGCAACGATTTTAAGCGCTTCGTTGATGACGTTGTAGGTTTTGCCGGTTCCTGGAGGTCCGTATAAGATAAGATTTTGAGGTTTGATCATGAGCGTGTGCTCTCCTTCTTTAGAAAAATCCATTGATTCAATTTCGATTATTCCGTGCAAATAAATCAGATTATGAACGTCAATCAAGTCTTCCACATTGTAGTGATGCTCCCGAGCAAAATTCAGTATGAATTTATTCATTTCATTAAACAAGTGATATTTACTAATCGCATCGTTCTCCGGTTGAAGTCCAATTTGTAGTGCGAAGTTAGTATATTCTGTCGATTTGTACAAGCTATACTCCTCAGGAGAATATGCAGCAAGTATGACGGCCAGAAACTGAATCGTTGGAGTACTTGCACTCTTCTTATTCGGAGCCATCCTTCCTTGTTCGAATAAGGATTTGAAGCGATCACCTAGTCTCGTCCTTATGTCTGCGGTAATTCCCTCTTCAACTAGCGTCGATAGGATCTCCGTGAATTCCACATCGTCGCAATTCTCGAGGAAGATATGGAAGTCATCCCGTTGAGAATATCCATTATAAGCGGATATTAAGTTATCCCACCAGCGGATGAGGACCGACTCACTTTGTTTTTTCTTGATCAGATCCATCAGTTGCATTCTAGCATCGCCAGGATGATCGTCTATTCGTCTAAGGATATGACCTAAGGCTTGTAGGAATTCGATCTTGTACCTCTTCTCATTGTCTTGGTACTCTTCTTCATTCTCTAGACGATACAATGTGAAGGCCTTCAAGTACTTATGAAGCTTATCGAGTTGAATCGATTGAAGCGGGTCGAGCTTTATTGTACGGAACAATCCCTCTAAGACAGACAACATATCCTTAACCCATGGATTGCCGCTGGAACGATCAGCTTTGTAATGGTACATCGATGTATTAGAAGTTGTCGCATCGGTACGAGATTCGGTGAGTAGTTGCACTCCGAGTTTCTTGGCAGCATCCAATCGTGCAAACGATTCTTGCTCTACGAAGGATACTCCATTATCCCGAACGATTACTAGGTAATGATGGTTATGGTTCTTTATTGTAAATATCTCGTAACAGGTAGTAGCGCCTTGTCGATAGGAACTGTCATTGATTGTTGATTTTGCAATTTCGAACACGTCCGACACTTCAGGCCCTCCTATTCTAATCTATCTATGTACCACCTTTTAGGATCAACGATAACATAAGGCATTGACAGCTAACTGTCAGCGAATAGCCGTTCGGAGCTGTGGCAATTGCCATCCTTCCTGATGAAATACATGAAGCAGATATCTTGCTCGCGAAGCCCCCACATACACATCAGCAGGTGTGCAAGCTTTACTGCTTTCTTTAATATCGATTAGTAAGACAATATCTGTCTCTAAGCCCTTAAATGAACGAATCGTCGCATACTGGATGCCTGCTTCACCGCTGTTGAAATCCACCAGTGGCCAATCACGAATTTTGGATACACCGTGCAGACAGCTATTCGCTCTCTTATACGGAGATAGTATCGTAATACGATTAGGTGCTACGCCTTGACTGACCAGATGGCCGATTTCCTTCCCAATGAGCCGTTTCAGCTCGTCCGGGTCCTTCCAGGCATGCATGATGACCGGTACACCGCCGCTAATACGGGACTTTGCGGGTTTTCCATGCACGAATGGTTCAGTCCACTTATTGATCTCTTCTGTGTTCCGGAAATTCTGTGTGAGCCTCTGTGTGGATTGCGTATATCTCTTCAGCGTCTGCCAAGACTCCGGCGTACCGAATATGTTCTGGTTGGGATCAGCGAATATATACAGCTCTCCATCCTTGCGCAGCATACTCTCGAGACATATGAGCCACTCCTCGAAGAAGTCTTGTCCCTCATCAATCAAGATGCAATCGAACATCTCCTCTTCACTCGCTTCGCTATAATAGGAGAATCCTTGTTCAGCTAAGTCAACCTTGAAATAGCGGTCAAGATCTGCAGAATCAGAACCCTGCAGAATTCCTTTTTCCTTTAGAACATGCTCAAGGTAGGAGTGGAAATTAGATATCTTAATTCTATCATCATTTGCTTGATTAATAATTAATTCTACTAAATTTTTGTTGTAACAGGTCAGCAATACGTTCTTACCGTCCTGCACGGAACGTCTTGCCTTCTCAATAGCAATATAGGTCTTCCCTGTACCGGCAGAGCCGAGGAAGAGCTTTCGCTTATCCTCCATCGTTTCTTCAATGATCCGTTCTTGTTCTTCCGTTAAGATATGATCTGCCGTTCTAGCGAACACTTCAATTCGATCAGTTAGAGCCACGGATAGCCGCATGGAGGGTGTCAGAATTTTGATTAGATCTTGATTCGAGGCAGTTACGCTAGACGGCTTGGAGATCATTAATAAGGCTTCAACTCGCTCTGTAATCTGATGAAGGTCACTCTCCACCCACAAACTGTCTTGCTGCAAGTCTGCAGGAGGTGTTCCTCCAATACGCGTACACTCTGGAAAGCAAATGACATAACGCGATTTCAGAGGGTAGTCAACATTTCGATGCTCGCGCTTATAGAGATGTAGAATGTGATACATGGCCGATCGCGCTTGCTCGACAGGATCCTTATACAATGGCAAATATCCGCCCTGCTTGACTTCATGCCACTGACCGGCATGATAGGCGGCTTCTCCTTGCTTGACCTCGACAACTAAGAATCCATGTGTCGGATGAATGATGATGAAATCAGCTTCTCTTACTGTTTCCTTGCTGCCGTGTTGTATATATCTGTAACCGTAGATGACGGTATAGGAGTGAGGCAATCGAGAGACGGCTTCGAAGAATAGCTTCTCTCCACGATTTTCAATGGAAGCCGGTTCTAGTTCTGGGATCATGCGGGCCATGCCTATAGCACCTCTTTGTCTGCGATGAATTAGGTACAATATACTAATTCGTCATGGTTCCGCATATTCCCTCTATATAGTTATAGTGTTCACCTGATCACGAAATCGGGTTGACATAGATACTCCAGATTGTAAATATCATTTCTAGAAGTTACTATTCCTTTGATTAATGCAATGGGAAGATGTGGTTCATCGGTAGAATAAGTTATTCCGAGACTTTCGGGTTCCACTAGAGCTACAATGGCATAGGTATCCGCCGCTTCTGTCAATTTATATAGCCGATTATTATTCGACAGAACGAGTTCGATGAGGTCGAAGGTAATTAGATGGAATGTAGTCTCCTTCCATTGTGTCGAAACTACCTCAAATGCTAGTTTATTGATAAGTGCAATGAATGTTGGCGGATTCAGAGATAATTCTATACCGTTTATGTAGCCCTGCTCATCAAAGTCAATTCCATATTCAGTTTGAAATGACTTATTTACCTCGTATCTAAATGTATTTGAGCTAATAGTGAGCTGATCCAGCTGTTGATTTAATGCTTCATTCTTTGAGTATGGAATGATGTGCTTCTCTTTACTGGCTCGGTTCAATCTATCGTTGTGTCCAGCGGGTTTTAAGTATATATACCCCATCCCGTTATTATCGCAGGTTATTCTCATGACTATCAACTCCTTCTCAATAGGTCACCAGATCCAAGTGCTCTCTTAGTTTCTTTTCCAAAGCACTTTTTTGATTTACCAAATCTTCACTAGGTTTTAAACTGAATACTCCCATCTTGTACTGAGACCGATAGTTCAGTCCATAAAGCTCATTATTCTCAGATCCATTAACAGGAGTTATAATATAAGTCTCCGCAACTGCCCTAGTGCCATCGCTTACTCTGATAATACCGTCCCTATATTTGTGCATTTCACCAAGAGCTCCTGGGAGATTATGTTCGACTCTGTACTTAGGATCGAATACATATAATTTCCCGTTACTCTCTAGCACGATATCCGGTTTCATGCCATGTGTATATGCAACATAATCACGCGTTGCTTTAGTAAACCAGCGCTGATAGGCAAGTGTACCTCCATTAACTAGTCGAATGCGGTGCTCTCTCTTCTCGGACAAGCTAAGTACAAGCCCATCCTGAACTAATGCATATAGCCCTGATGTATCTTCCAACATCTCTAGATTTCGCAAGATGGCAACGACCTGCATGAAGACCCATATCTCGTAAACCTGATATGTGTCTTTCAATGCAATTGAATGCTGCATTCCGATTCGAAATTCACCGAACTGATATAACATCTTAAACCAATCGTATGCCATTCGATAGATTGGATGTTTACGGAAGGCTTGCGTGATAGAGATAGTGCCTTTATGTTCGGATATTTGCTGCAAAGGTGATAGTCGAAGCCAGTAAGATACACGCTCTCGAAATTCTGCAGCACGGGACTTAATGGGATCCGGTGAGTGGATTTCATACTTCTTAAGTAATGAACGGAATTCTCGTAACCATCGAACGAGCACGCGATTCTCATATACATTGCACGAATCTTCTTTAATGTTGGTATAAACCTTGGATGGTATCGGAATAGACATCTCAGCAGACAATGCACCATCACCAGTGTGAGCTTCAATCCACTTGATAACAGTTGGAGTAATAGATGTGATATTTTCTCTCCTAACCAAGTTCTCATATGAATCAAGTTTGCGAATCGGCGAACGAACAATGTTCTGAATGATTCGTCTCAAACGGTAGAACGTACGTTCAATATAGTCCCACTGCGGGAGAGAGAGACGACGGTCTGAGCCGTTTGAGTCAAATTGAAGATGCGCACCAGCAAATTGAAAGCAAGCCACTGCCTCGTTCAGAATGTCTGAAATCATCTGAGCATGTTCATCCTCTGTTATCTTACGATCATCCGGATAGACGAATATAGTGATTTCACAAGGGGCGAGTTGATCAATATAGAATCTCATCTTTCCAGATTGGAATGGCATCGTCAGTTCACCGGTCCAACCGAGATTAGAACGAACCATAGGTAATGGAATATGATTGAGATGAAATTCGAACGGGGTCTCCCAAGACGTTCGCCATTGATAAGTGCGAGCTTCTTCGAACCTCATGTTCTCGATAAGCTGCCACTCCCCCAGATCAGGACACCAGAACTCGATGGTGTTACCGCCAGAATTGGGTAGCTCCATACCGATCCAGCTCCCCTTTCATTCGCTCAAGATGACGAAGCGACTCCGTGCGCTGTGACAAGGATTCTTGAACCCATGTAATTAGACGATCTAATAACGGCGCAATTCGCTCGTCGCCACGCAGCTTCGGAAGCACCTTCTCTGCGATGACCCGATCAACAGCTTCCACTGGGTCCATACGATATTCGATAGCGAGCATCGCATTAGCATAAAGCTTACGCAGCATCTCATTCAAGGTACGGTATCCAAAGTGAAGGTCATAAGGCTGGAGAATGGCGTGAAGCTGCTTGATCCACTTCCACTCTGCTTCTAGTGTTATCTTATACTTGGAGGCAATGTGCTCCCAGAACAAGTCTAACTCTACATCGGATAACGTCATGACAAACGCGCGATCTAACACCTTATCCGAGATTGAGTGTGTCGTTTCATCCACGTTAATTGTACCTATGACATATAAGTTGTTCGGGATATGAACTTCTTGTGGGACATCGTTAATGTGATCCTCCGAATGAAGTCGAATCGGTTGCTTCGATTCCACCGCGCTTAAGTAGTCACTCAGATAATACTCGACGCGCGCAAGATTCATCTCATCCAACACGACGAACATTGGCTTCCCTTCATGTATGGCTTGTAGTAGTGCATTCAGGAAAGGAGTGCGAATATATCTCTTTTCGAGCACGCTGTAGTAACCGAACAATGCTGTTGCATCCGTCCAATCTGGTCTGACTGGGATCACATTCAAGTAAGGATTGACATCATGAAGAGGTCTGCCATAAACAGCATTGGCATAGAGCAGAACAAGTCTAGTCTTACCCGTACCGGATATCCCGTTCAAGATAACGAAATGCTTATCCTCCAGGCTAGTAAGATTCAGATGGAAATCTCGAATGATCGCATCTGAGTAAGTCAATCCGCTGTCTTTGATGTTCGCAAAGATCATACTTAGATCAAAGTTATGTTCATAGACAATCTCTTCCTGTGGATCTGCATCCTCAGACGGAATCCATATTCCACCCGGATCCGCTTCTCTTGGGAGAGTAATATGGCCTGTACTATCTGCAAAAAGAATCGATGCGAGGATTAGTCGCTTTTTTACAACAATTGGTGTTTCGGTGAAGCTTCGTACTCCATTATCCCAAGTACCGGCGTAAAAAGCTGTTCCATCCAGATCAAAATCATGTTGGTTTAATGCTTCCATAGCCTTAGATTGAAAGGTTTTGTTTACATCTTCCCCCTTTTGATGCTTGAAGGACTTCGTGATTTTCCAATCTATCTTGCCTTCTCCTTGCAGATTACGAATATTGTTAAATAGAAAACCAGCCCCATTCACGAAGATACCTATCGCTTCATGCGGTTCACGCAAATAATTCTCAACCATTCCATCAACCAGAAGCTGCCCTTTATCATAGACCGCGTACCGCTGTCGTCGCTGCGTAGATTTCACATCATAGGGTACTTCCCATTGAATCTCGTAGTTGCGACCGAAGATCTGGATCGAATCTTTCTCTTTAGGCTCGTAGATCTGTTCGAGAATGGTGCGGGATAATACGTGCTTTTCCGCCTCTTCCGAGAGAAATCTACGAAGCGGAATAAGATCGATCCAAGTTTGCCAACACATCGTAATTAGCTCTTCATCTGTAGGCAGTTGATTAAAGCTGATGAATCGGCCAAAATACAACCACGGTTTACGTTTCTGCGCAATGGCTTGCTGAATATATGGAATTAGCTCATGCTTCGCAAGCTGATGTCCGTCACTCGATTGAATTGTACTGTCTACTGGTAATGTTGCGATCATTTCCTCAAACTTCTTACGATTTGCCTGCGTTCGAACCGCCTCCCACATCGGGTAGAAGTCCGTAGGAATCATCACCTTCAATACTCGTTCTATCCCATCAAACGATATGTTTAATACTGAATGCTGCGTATTGAAATCCAGTTTATTCAGCAACTCGATAAAGGCTTTCTTCCCGATATCCGAGTTTGTTTTTTTCTCGGCGTATTTGGGGTTACGCGCGTCATGCATGGTGGTTCGAAGCGTAACCTCGTAAGTATGCACTTGGTAGTTTAGGAGCTCCGGAGCTTGCGTTGAATAGGTAGCCTTGAATCGTTCCATCAAGTTTCGCAAGATTGGTTGAACCTCGTCCAGCACACGCTGGCAACGGACTGATGTGTCCGCTATGGAGAACACTTCTTCGATTTGTTGAATGTTCATAACATCCCTCCGTATCTTATCCTGTTAATCTTCATATGCGATGATATCGTTCCTTCTCCAGAAAATACAACCCTGCCTCTTTCACCTTATAGCCAAACCGCTCCCACTGCTGCACATACGCCTCAACCTGCGGCTTATAGTAGGCGACGAACTCGGACGTATATTCTTCCTCGAACAGATCTGTCTTGAAGTCCACAATGACCCAGCCGTCCTCCTCTTCGAAGAGGAAGTCAATGACGCCTTTCATAATGCGTTCGACACCGTTGTCAGAGCGGTCAGTCAGCGTGAACGAGAATTCATGGTACCTCTGCTTCGCGCATAATCCACGTTGCCAAATCTCGCTGGACGTAACGCGGCGAACCATAGCCAGTGCATCTGGTATCAACTTCTCATGCAGGCCTTCCTCAATCGCAGCAGCATTCACGAATGCGTCTAGACGATCCGCCGCGAGTCCATTGCCAATCGCTTCAAGCAAGCGGTGAACAACACTTCCGAATGCCATCCCCCTGCCTTCAGTCGGACGGTGCAGTTGTACATCGACGTCGTCCTTCACCTGAGCAGTCACACTGGTTCGCTCGAAACTAGGCGCACCTGCATCCTCGAGCCAAGCTGACCATTCGGCAAGTGCCTTCGCCGGGTCGATCGCTTCGGAGTCATCGCGAGCCACTTCCCTAACCGGATGAGCTGCCTCAAGATCAAGCTCCGGCTGCCTATCCAGCGTATCAGCTAGAGCGCTCCACGGATCGATCGCCGGTTTATCCGGGTAACGGCTGACGACTAGCAGCTGCCGCGCGCGAGTCGCGGCTACATACAGCAGCCGATCCTCTTCCGCATGCATGAACTCACGTTCCTTCATAGACAGCGTCTCCCACCCAGCAGGCTGGGCGACGACGTCCTTCGCGCGCTTAACAATGAAGTATCCAAGCGCCGGATCTACCATCCGGTCAATATGCTCATCCGCATCATGGTCTCTGCCACCGCATGGGCATGCCATGAACACGATGGGCGCCTCAAGTCCCTTGGCCTTGTGCAGGTTCATGATGCGCACGGCATTCCCCGATCCTGCATATAAGCTTGTCGATTCCAAGCCATCCGACTTATCATCAACTAGCTGTTCTACATACTCCGTCAGCTCATGCCAGCTTGCAGCCGTCTCCGTTCTAGATTGTACGATCTGCAACAGCTTTACTAACGTACCAGAGCGAATCGCCCCGATCTCCTGCGACGCAGTGAACGGAATTACGCCCAAATCCTCAACAAGTCGAGACAATGCAGTCCAAGCCGGCAGCCGGCGCACCCAACCCTCATAACGTTGCAGGGTCACTAACGCTTCATAACACGGTCTTGCTCGATCCACAACGATCTCAGCGTCAGGCAGCATCCACAATCGAAGCGATCCATGTGCCTTCTTATATTGATACAACGCATCGTCGCTCACGCCGAATAATTGACCTCGTAATACGGCTAGCAGCGCTACGGGATCGGTTGTATCGTTCAGACAACGTGCGAGCTGGGCTAGCGCGAATACTTCATCATACCTAACCTTGCTGCCCGACGTATCCGATCGGATGCCGAATCTCTCCAGCTTCTCTGCATACAGGTTAATGAACTCACGCCGCTTGAGCAGGATCATGAAATCCCCCGGCTCAGCAGGCCTTGTTAAGAAGGCCCCCTCTCCGCCGCGTTCCTGGATGAAGACATTCCCATTCGTGCAAGCCCATGCGATCCACTCGGCGATGCGATCCGAATCCCACTCCGCGATATCCGCTTTCTTGTCCCGGCTCATACCCGGAACCGTTAACGTATAGACACCATGGATCGCCTTGATCTCCTGCGGATTGGGTTGGGCCGTCAACATCTTCACATAGGGCGCTTGGATGGCAGCATTGTCCCCCGGCAATGTGAACTTCGATTCGAATGAATCGTTCACGTATTGTCCGATCGCCTGTACAGAACGGAAATTTCGTGTCAGTTGCAGCGATTCGCCGCGCAGTTCAATCCGGCTTCTCACCTCGTTGTAGATCGAGATGTCCGCCCGGCGGAATCGGTAAATCGACTGCTTCGGGTCGCCTACGATGAAGAGCGAGCCCGGTCGTGGGAGCAGCTTGCGCCAATGATTCTCCTCTTCTTCTTCGCCGGTCAGCAAGAACATCATCTCAGCTTGGATCGGGTCCGTATCCTGGAACTCATCGACAAGCAAGAACCGATACCTCTGGGCAAAATAACGCCGAACCGCCGCGTGCTCCCTTAACAGCTCCGTGGCTTTCATCAGCAAATCCTGAAAATCCACCAAAGCTGCTTCCAGCCTTCGAGACGTGCAATAGGCCACAGCCGGCAGCACGAAATCGATTGCCTGCGGATGCACATATTCGCGCCATCGCTGTAAGAAAGGCTGAAGCACCGTTATCCGCCATTCCTCGAATTGCTCCTTGATCTCCTTCGCTTGGTCTTTATCGATCCAACGCTTTAATGTGACTTGAATCGTACGGTCGAAGATCTTCGCCAATCGAAGCACGACCATATCGTCCTTCAACGAATAGGATCGCAGCAGCCATCTGGCTTCGCGGATCATCTTCTGCAATCCGTCCCAATCGGGATCCGGAACAGTGGTCGGCATCCATCGATGGGCTTCTTCAATCATACTTGGCAAGGAGAGTCGGATCAGGTCGAAATCCGGACGCGCCTGCACCTGGCGGAAGATCTCCACGTCCTCGTATTCCGAGACAACATCATACACCGCTTGCAGCTCTGGTACATGGATACCGAGATCAGCTAGCTTGTCGATGCTGTCCGCTTGACCGGTATCTCGCAGATGAGCCAAGTACGCATCCCAGCAGGCGTGACGGAACGCGCTGGATTGTTGTTCATCCAGCTCCGTGAATGCCGGATCCAGCTTCGCCTCGATCGGTCGCTGACGCAGCAGCTGGCCGCAGAACGAATGGATCGTGCCGATGAACATCTCATTCAGATGCTGCATCGCAGCCTCGAGCCGCTGACGTTCCACTTCATTAGAACTTGAGCGTGCTTCTGTCTCAAGCTTCATGCGAAACCGCGTTTGCAGCTCCGCCGCCGCTTTATTCGTGAAGGTGATCGCAGCAATATGCTGTACCTTAGTCCTGCCTGTCTTCACCAGATTGAGCATGCGTCCGACGAGTGAAGTTGTCTTGCCAGATCCCGCACCGGCTTCTACCAAGAACGTCGTATCCAGATCGTGCAGGATCCGCTCGCGCGCTTGCTCATCCACTATGAATGCCTGTTCTATCGCATTAAGCATAACCATTCACCGCCAATACATGTTTCAGGATGTCTTGATTGCTCTGTTCAGCCGCCTTCACCTTCATCCAATCGGCATGCGATCCACATACGTCCTTGAAATCGCAGTACGTGCACGCCTTCGGATCAAGTGCCGGAGGGTATACACCATCATTCATAGCCTTCAGCATATGGCGAATCAGCTCTGACAGCTGTTCACGGTGATTCTGCAAGCGATTCACCTCATTGCCTAGTCCGCGTTCTGTTGGGAAGAGGTATGCGGCTTCCTTCACTTCGGCTTGAGGATCAATTCCACTCGATCGCAGCTTCTGTTCGACGGCAAGTGCATAGATCGCATGCTGTAGCTGCTTTCCCCCGGCATAATAATCCTGCTCCCGATAATTGCTCGATTTGCCAGTCTTATAGTCATAGATCTTATACTGATGCGGAGCGATCTCGTCTATACGGTCAACAAAGCCCTTAAGCGGAAGCTTAACATCGTCGGCAATATGCACAATGAATGGCTCATCGCCATCGTGGATCGGGTATTCGAGGAATCGGGGAAGGGTATGGGTGTTCTCCAGCTCCCTCGTATAGAACATAGCCATATCCCGGCGGATTCCCTCGCACTCTCTGCGCCAGATATGGGGGCTTGGAGCCGGAACGGAATCGGTGTAGATGTTGATCACTCGCTCCGTCACTTCGAATAACAATTGGTGGTTATGAACGAGCAACGATCCATCCTTATGCCGCCCTTGCAGTTCAGAATAATAGGTGCAATAAATATCATGCAACAAGCTGCCGCGCTGCATCGGGTCAAGCCATTGATCTCGGTTGAACGCTGCCGTATCCTTCGGCCATATTTCCAGCACAGACGTATAATAGAACAATAGCGAGCATCTACCGAACTGCTCCAACCGGCTGAGGCTTAAGTGTGAAATCTCCGGATTGACCGGCTCATTCAGCGGTTGCAGCATACCATCATAGCTAGACATCGGAAGATCTGCCCGCGCAGCTATGGCTGCCCTACCGTTCTCGAGATGATGATAGGACCCATTGGACAATAAAGCATACCCACGCATTGTCCCCATGTCTTCCATCATATCTTCGAAATCCGCATTCTCGTTGCCGGATTGCTTGCGATAGATCTGGAGCATCTCGAAGGATGGATGAATCTCCCTGTTATCCGTTAAGTCGAATGAGCTGAAGCTGAGCATGCAGCTGCCGCCGATCATAGCCAGACGGCTGTTGCGCTGTCTAATGCGTTCATTCGCGACGACGCTGCTCAATTGCAGGTTCGGGGATATGGCAATCCGTTCAACGTCCAGTAATACCGGATCTTGGACGGCTGTAGTTGACCATGCAGATTCATTCATGCCGATGATGAACGTATAGGGCCTGCCGCTGATGCCGCCATCCTGCAAGGAGGATACGTATAGACAGCCAGCTTGAGGCATGCCTTCCGCATAGCAGGTGAGCTGTACAAGTAGATCGGACACATAACGAAGGGTTAAGGCAGTATCATTCACCTTAACCTCTCCCATGGATCCTGCAAGCTCATTTAACCTTACTCGGAGCAGCCGTTCCTCTTCATTCGGGCAGATCACGTCTCTCTCGAGGAACTTGGTTAGACCACGCAACAGACTTGTTGGTGAATCCGTTTCGGAAGCGGGTAGATCAGTCAGGAGTTGATCGAGCCATTGAGCAATAATCGCGGCGTTATCATCATCGGACTCCTCAACTGAATGCAACCTAGCTTGAATCCAGTTGGTGTAACGTTCTCTTCCCCATCCGATACCGGATTTCTCCAGAGTACGTATGACCTGCAGCGTCGGGATCTTGCCAATACGAAATAGCCCTTGCTTGAACCCAGTCAGCAGAGCATCCAGCTTATAATTCGATTCGATCCAGGAGAGATATAGCTTGGCTGCTTGACCTTGAGCGGTGAAGTCGACCGGCAATCCACCCGAGAAGGTGCAAGAGATATCGTGTTGGTCGCAATAAGTGTGAACTGCCGTCGCATACTGTGTATAGTCAGAAGCGATAATCTCAATCTGATCCCATGGTATACGGTGCTCTGCGGCTCTGCGAAACACTTCTTCGACTTCCGTCATCGGGCCGGCTGCATGGAAGAATGTGCAGACTGGTAACGTCTCGGTGAATGGCAGATCTGCTTCAAGGATGATTAAGTGATCCCCGGCAAGCTTATGTAATATCTGCGATTGAGCGGCAGTCATGGCTACATGTTCGTGCAAAATGTATGGCATCGGGACGGTTGGGGCTTCAGCGTACCGGAGTAATCCGGCGCTATCTATTATTTTCCCTGTTGTTAATAGTTCCTCATATCTACGCAGCAGCTCGATCACGTATTTGCCCTTAGCGGCATGCTCGAAAGACGCCAAGCGCAAATCATGGACGGTTAATCCGGCATGACGCAAATCGTGGATCGCTTTGTGAAAGGCATGTATCACGCCTGGCGTGAGCAATGTCTCCGACACATAGGCATCAGGCATTGCGGACAATTCTTTCATAATGCTGTAAACCGTCCAAAAGCTCTCTTGCTCATCAATGATCCGGAGTTCTTGTTCGCTAAGGCGCAGTGCGGCTAGTGAAGCTGCAAGTGACGATAGAGTCTGAATCTCGGTATTCATCACGGGCCCATACTCGCGACTGATTCGCTCCAACCACATATGCCCCTCGGCAAAGCTGCTTGCAACGAGCACCTTGCGCTGTAAAGGGTTATTTTTCAAGGTCGAGTGTAGTCGATATAGGAATGATTCGGTCAACGCACGTTCCTCCTCACAGCTATTTCGCGTAAATTTCCATCCACCGTGCAAGCTTCTCTCTCATCGCATCTCGATAACTTGCCGGCTCCAGGATCTCCGCATCTGGTCCGTATTGCGCGAGCCAGCCCAAGAACTCCCGGTCATGGTTCACCTTCACTTCGAACAGTAGACTGCCATCCGATAGGTCTGTCATCTTCGGCTCAACGAACAATTCTTCTTCCTTCACATATCGGGCAACCTCTGGGGAGAACCGGATTTTGAACCGAATCTGATCCTCCCCGCGTTCGATCGACCATGTATGTTTTAGATATAGGCGGATGTTGAAGTCGCCTTTGTCATAGGGCTGTGACATTTCCTCAACGTCACGGAAGCGGCTTAACCGGAAGGTTCGGATGCCTTCTGCCGTGTGACAATATCCAATCAGGTAGAACCGATGGTCTCGCGGAATCAGGTAATATGGATCAATCAGACGTTCCGACGCTTCGTTGCGACTTTGTGTATGATAGACCGTTCGGATCGTACGTTGATTGAGAATCGCTTGGATGATGGGAAACAGATAGTTCGACTGATCCTCCCGATAAGCCGGCGTCCCCATCTGGATGATATTCGCTACATCCTGCACTAGTTCGCTGCGACGATTCTTTTCTTTGTTATAGGTGGCCATCACTTTCTCATATGCAGAGTTGAAGCCCGGCGGCAGCATCGGGTTGATCTGGTCGATCACGGATGGAAGCAGCGAGAACGTGAGCGCTTCTTGTTCGGTGAAGTTCAGCGGATACATGCTAAAGCTTCCAACGAAGCTGTATCCCTTGCTGTGACCTAGATTCGTTATCGGAATCATTACACTGAGCAGCTCCAGGTCGCGGTAGATCGTTCGTTCTGTTGTTTCGCAGCGTTCAGCCAGCTCCCGTGCCAGAATGCCCGGCTTGCTCTGAATTAAGGTAATAATACGTATCAACCGAATGAGTCGCTCTGTCATAGGATCATCCTCCAAGTGCTTTCGACAATTTGTCCTATAGAAGGATATTCGACTAATGGGTCTATACTCCTGTTATTCATTCATTTTCCGTTTCATCTGACGATATTTCTGGTTGTGCAGCTGCTTGCGTGTTGCTGCAGAGTACTCGAAATTCTCCAGCTTCTGATAGAGCATTGCCGATTCTTCCCGGAGCTGCGCATCATCGGCCGTGACCGCCATCGCCAGCAACTGGTCGGCTTGGGTCTTCAGCTTATATTTACCGCTCTCGAAGTCTCCGCTGTCGAAATCCTTCATCGCTTCCTCGATTGCAAGAGCAGATGCCGTAATCTGTACCTGCTTCTCAACCTCGATGTTCGGAGACTGATTGAGAAGATCGATATCGTTCGTGAACTCGGCCTGTACGCTCTGCGTGATGCGGCATTCCACCGCGGTCTCCGTAACGTCGATATAGTTCCATTCCAACTCAAGTATAGGGTGAGAACCTGCAGTGTGCGGGTAGAATGAGACCTCTAGCAAGAGGGACTTAACCTCCTGGTGATACAAGTCTCCGAGCTTGATGTCGAGCGACTTGTCGTTCGACACAGCATCATATCCGTATACACGAGTGACCTGCACATTGTCGGCCGGTTTGACGGTGAGATGTACATGTTGCGCGACGACCGATAGTAATCCCTGCAGTTCCTTCGCGAAGATGCCCGGGATGTCATCAGGCTTCTCAACATAGTAGAAGTTACCCCCTCCTCCGTCTGCGATACCCTCCATTAACTCTTCATCGAAACCGTCACCGAGTCCAATTGTCGTGATCCCTATTCGAGAATGGTTGTATTCCTTAGCGATTGCAGCGAGCTTGTTCCGATCGACAATCCCTTCGTTCGCATGGCCATCGGATAGGAGGATGACGCGCTGTACCATCCCCTCTTGATTGTTTCGCTTGACGTACTGCGCGCCCTGAATGAGACCTCCGCTTAGGTTCGTGCATCCGCCGGAGTGAATGGCAGCTACCTTCTGATTCATCATGTCCTTGTGCGTGACACGCTGTGGTTCGAACACGGTAATCACCTCTTCATCGAAGGCCACCATGTTCAACAAGTCCTGCTCCTGCATCTGATCAATGACGAATTGGCACGCCCGCTTGCTGTATTCTAGCGACGATCCGCTCATCGATCCGCTTCGGTCGAGCACAAGTGACAGATTCAATGGTGCCCGGCTGAGCTGTACCTCCCCGTTCCCTCTCGCCTCGATTAACAAAGACACTTTCTCCGCACCACCTGTCGGCAGATAGGGTCGGTTCCACTCTGACGTTAAATGCAATGCACTCATCTTATTGGTCATGTTGTGTTCGCTCCTCTTTAGGCTATTGTATTACAAGTTTAACGGAGCATTGTGACAACGGGCTGTCATCGAATGTTTGTTCGGAGTGCAAAGATGAAAGAAAGCGCAGATGCTTCGAAACCGTGTGAAACGGGTCGAATTCTGCGCTTACCGGGGAAATATAATTAAGTAGAGGTTAAATATTACTCTACGGATATGCGCCGGGATTCTCGCCTCAAATTCTTTTTGGCGAAATAAAAATCGAGACTGCTTATTATGCAGTCTCGATATGGAGTCATCGTTTCTGTTAAGCTCCCAAAGAATGGTATGTTCTAAAATGTATCAAGTATTAACAAACTTGTTCGGGAAAAGTAGACTTAGTCAGAAAAATTCCTCTTGAGTTTTTTCCAGAGTCCACTTCCAACCATCTCATCAGCTACTTTTATTATTTGCTGGATTACATTTAATACATCTCCATCTCCGGCCCAAAGTTCCTGGACAATGGACTTGTCTGTATTATTAACTATGCTATTTAACACAAAGGCAGCCAACGCAATATCATCTGCGTATCCTAAAGGACCAGTTAGAGCTTCTGGTAGTAAATCTACAGGGGATACAAAATAAGCAATTGCTCCAGCAAGCTTTGCTTTTTCTTTTACCGGTACTCTATCATCAAAAGATAATTTGCATAACAAATGAAACAGATCCGGAGCGAAAAGTAGATAATCAGCGTATTTGTACTTTTTCCCTTCATCTGTCATGAGCCAATTTTTCATTTTTCCTCTTAAACTCTGATAAAAATCTTCTTTCATCGTTTTGTTACCTCCAAGCAGAATATAGTACTACTTTATAAAACTAGTTGTAAAGAAAATTCGATATAGTTATACATATTCCTCCATTGGTTTTTCTCTTCTTGCTTCTTGTTTTATATGAACTTAAATGTGTTATCTCAAAAAAGCTCCTTGACATTTTTATCAATGAGCACAAATTACCATAATAATGATTATGTGATCTTAGTTAAGCGATCTTCGAGGATAATTGCTTTTCCTTCTATTACACTGATTTCTAGTTTCAGATTTCCGAATTCATCAGATACAGAAATAAAGATATTAGAAGCAACATGAATCCAGTCTTCCTTCAGTATTACTTCCTTATTGAAAGTATCAGTTAAAAATGTTTTTACCCAGGACTTGTCAGAAGGATTCCAATGATATTTATTTTGTTGAAGAAAGTGTTTAATTTCGAATGTACCACTTCTTGTCACTTTAACAATTAATTTCGAAGCATCAGTATTTGGGGGAGGGTCTATAGCATTTATATCTATATTCATAATACCACTAGGTAGGAATGATGACTCTGTTCCCACCTCAGTTATTAATACCATTGTTTGCATTGCACGACTTAATGCTACATAAAACAATCGTTTTTCTTCTAAGAATATTTCCTTTATTGTTCTCCCGAGCACCTCAAAAAATATATTATTTGGATGTATAAGGGGGTAACTTCTCTCCACTGCATCTAAAACAATAATTGCATCCTCTTCTTTGCCTTTAAAGGAATGAGCAGTGTCCATTGTGGTTACTAAGGATCTTAATTCTTCAGGTAATGCATCTCTTATTGTTTTTAGAAATTCCGAGTGGAACTTCCCTTTTTTAGTTTCATAGTTTGTATACCATGGCAAACCGTTTCCTCGTCGACTAAGTAAAGCTACCTTTTGTCCATCTTTAGTTAATTTGTAAACAAGTCTTATTACGATAGGTGTTATATGGTCGCCATTATAATTTATTCTCTCTAAATCGTCTGGAGTAAAATGAGTTACATTGGCAATCCAAACCTCTCCTTTTTCTTTTTTTACTGCTTTGGATGGAGTCCCATTACCTTGCATAACTCTATTCCCAACCATAACGATTCGTTTCGCTGACCTATAGTTTGAAGTAATTTGATATTGTTTAGAGTTTGGGAAATAATCAGAGAACTTATCGAAGAAACGCAGATCGGAACCCGCAAACCCATTTATGGCCTGCCAATCATCGCCAACACAAAATAACTTATTTTTTTTATTCTTTTCTTTTATTTTAACAACGATGTTATAAAAGAGAAGTGAGAAATCTTGATATTCATCAATAAATAGATATTTTAGGTTGATTAAATCACCAGATCCTGTTTTTCTGTCCCATCGAGTGTACCCTGAATTAATTGTTTCAACTGCTTGCATTAATAATCCATCGAAATCCTCTTGATTATTTTGTGTTAGGCTTATTAGATACTCTTGGTATATTTTCCAAATAACTCTTATCAAATCTATCTGTAACTCGGTCAAGCTATTATTCTTTTTTACGATTTTAACTAGATCAATGGGAGTTATCATTAATTTACGACAAAGGCTAATAAATTGGCTAACTATAAAGCTGAATTCATCAACTGCTCTATACTTAATTCGATGCCATATCTCTATGTCTGTTAATCTATTTCCCATGATGTTGTATTGTTTCAAAGTATTAATTACCTTGTCAAGTTGATCTTCAGGATAAAGTTCAATATATTCATAATCATTTTTCTTTCTCCAAAAATCTCGTTTTTCAATTATTTGGATATTGTATTCTTTATTCCCTACCATTCCTAAGTATTCAATTACAATACCTTTAATAAGGTTATCCTGAATAGGTATTGTAAAATCAGGTTTATAATTTATTTTGTTCCACCAGAAATTCTTTTCGTAATTGTATGGAATATCATGTTCAAACAAGAAATTTGCAATTCTTTTTTCACCATGCGATTTATAGTGCTTTCCGTCCAAGCCCAAATATGGGAGTGAACGGCGATATGCAACCATTTCTTCAGAACTAAGATGTAATCCTGAGGAAACAATATTTTCCCAATCCTCTCGAAAATATTTAAGCATTAATTCTTTTATTTTACGCCCCCATTTATCATCCTGAATAAAAGAATCAATAATTTGTTGCACAGTGGAACTCTTCTCGAAGCCATTTAAGTCATCATCATAAATTATAGCTTCTTCTGGATGTACTAATGCATAAGCAAGAGCATGGAATGTCATCGCATGCGGTGCATTTTTATTAAGTAGATCTTTTAAGCGATTGCTAATTTCTATTGCTGCTTCACGGTTAAATGCTAGGAGTAAAACCTCAGAAGGTGATACTTTACAGTGCTTAATTAAAAATGCAGCTCGGAATACAGTCGTAGCAGTCTTACCACTACCGGCTCGTGCTACAACCTGGACATTTTCCCAAACTTGTGATATTGCCTCAGCTTGTTCCCAATCTGGCACTCTCCAACCTTGCTTTATAAACCATTGGGTTACAAATTGTGTTGATAATAAAATAAATTCCTTTTCATTTATTAAATCCGAAAACTCAAGTTCCCAATTTTTTTTGCTTTTTATGTAGTCTAATTCAAATTGTTGAATTATCTTCTCTTTAGCAATTTCTTTTTGCTTTATATACTCCTCTAGACCATTGTCACTAATTGGTTTTTCAATGGTTGATTTTTTTTCTGAACTATTAATGGTATGTATTATTTTATATGCTTTACTAGTCCATTGGAGCTGACAGTTTACACATCGCAACCAATTACCATAATAATCAATTTTGACCAATTCAAATAGTTCGTATCTGCATTTAGAGCATGGTTCAGATTGAACTATATCATGCATATATATCACTTCTTTCTACCTTATGTTAAGGCTTGAATGTTATTTATTACACGGTTCCCTACAATTCCCTTTAAACTTATAAATTGCGATAAAACGAAACAATAATATTGAGAAACAGTTGTGTCTCCATAGAAGTTTCTCAAAAAACAAGACAATTATGATACTTAATGACAGTCGATGTCTTGAAAATGATGGTAATTTACTTTTAAAATACATGTACCTTCGAATGAAGAAGATCATCCCACTGGAGATCAGGCTCAGATTTAAGTTTATTTAATAGTGATTATGTTATCTTGATAATTCTGTTCCTAGTCACTTCTTATATTTGATAGGCCTACGTTCGTTCTACGATAAGTAACATCCGGAAGTCCTACATGTATAATCTCCCAATTCGCGTAAAGCCACGCCTTTGCTTGCGAATGCGTAATATCATTAGCCCACCAAGCACGATGTTTATATGCAGATGAAGGCAGCGGAAATCCTAATATGTTCTCGATTTGACTCATACTTAAGACTAATGTTTCTTCGTCTCTCGTTAACAAGTAAGTATGTAATAGCGAATATTTCCCCAGATTGACGTCGTTTTTATAAGTTTTCATTTTATCTGTACTCACAAGCTCACTAGCTGTTACATTTATTTGCTTATGGTCTTCCAACGAGTTAGCAAGCTTTTGTAGCATATATCCGATTCCCTTACAATCCGATAGTGGTAGAACGATCTCTTGTCCTTGATTGAATATAGCCTGAACACGATTCACATAATGTTTACCACCCAGAACAGTAATTTCATCATAAGCTGTAAGCCCTCTATTCTCTGCTTGTATTTTCAAATCTTCTAGAGTAATCATTTCAGGAGTAGGATTAATAAATGAAACATTATATGTTCTGGGAACTATATCATTAGGGAATAGAAAACCATACTTTGCAGATAAAATAACCCAATCGGTAAAGAATTGCTTTGCATATCTCTGGCATGCAGCAGCGAATACACCAGTATAGACAAATTGTGCTTCTGTTGGACCAGCAAGCGGATTCTTATCCCAAATCTTTGCGCTTCCGCAGGGAATAATACACAGTTTATTCATAGGATCAACTCCGCTAGACTTTTCATTTCAGAAGGTGATAACGGTTCTTTATATAATTCGTTTACTTGCCATAAGCCGCTAGCTCTAATTTTTTCTATTGGTGATGAGAGTCCAAGCCAATTTTCTGATGGTCTACATTCATTGCAGCCTGATACAGTAGAAATTAATCGAGCTTCATAATATAGCCGATCTTCTTTCTCTTTCAGTTCTAACACACCAAACGAAAAGTGATTCTGAATATATGTGCTGATTTTAGCTTCTACTTCCCCTTGATATTCTGTTTGAAGTAGATGTCCATATTTGGCTTTACCTACAGATGAAGTACAGTCATACTCCCAAATCTTGAGGTAAGGATCATTATCTCGATTTAGAATGCATCGACCTATATTCTTCCTGAAGATACTTCTATCTTTCTTCTCTCTAAGGAAATGCTGCTTAAGACGAGATCTGAGTTGGTTAACCCCAGTGTGAGTACCAATTCGTACTATTCTATTGCCGTTATGTCCCTTTTCCCCTTTTTCAAATAAGATGTAGATTCCATTCTTCGGAATATCATCCTCGTTGAACGGGAAGACAAAATTAGTTTTGTGGTTAACAATTGTGTGTAGTTCGGAACAAATATGGCTCAATATAGACACACCTCCAGTTCATTGATTATTAAGTATCACTTTGATTAAAGTTCCAACTCAAACCGACTTAACCAACTTAAGAAATACCTCCTGTTCCGATCATACCAATCATTACATAGTAAGTACTTCTTGCCACCGATACTTAATAGATCAGCATAATATCTGGGATGTCCTTTAATATTTCGTTGTTCAGATACTGAAGTTCCAGGTAATACCTCTTTTAATACAGGAAAATTCACATCAAATTTATTCTTGCAATATTTTGCATCCTTCAAGAATTCGATATAATCGGTACCTAAGGCGTTCTTCATGATTAGCTTATCAAAACTCTCCCCAGGTGATGTGAATATGATCTCTGCGCTGTCTGTATCAAAATAAGCCTTAATCATCATCGCGGTCCTGATCATTTTCTTTAGAATACTCGCAACTGTTTCATCCCTCGAATATATTCAACTGACAACATTTAATATGCTTCAACCACGACAACATTAATGATTCGCCAATCTCAATCTTCACCAGGTTCACACCTTTTCTAAGTACTATATCTTGTAAAATTCGTCGAATTATGACGATAACCCTTCTTTCCATTGGATTTATCTATTTAATTGTAACTAATTCTATGGACAATAGACTGTCAGCGAATATAAGTTCGTAAATCATGTCCACATGTCCACACATCTGTAATTGTTTTTCAAATATAAAATCACCTGATTCAGGTGATTATGAATAATATCAACGTTTATTAAGCTTTAATGATTTAAATCTTCCAAGCAATCAGCATAATAATTATCAAGCACACCACCTCGATGGTTGCAAAGAAGATATAATGAGGAGCTGTTGACCCACCCACAACAACAAATAGTATCGTAATTACACCTGCTATCAGGTTGGCCCATCGAATCGCTCTATCCTTTAACAATCTGGATAGAACAACCATAACAATCGGTATCTCTAAAAAAATAGCCGCTAACAACAGAAAACTCGAAGTGATGTGGACTTCACCAGCATATCCGGTCATCAATTCCTGTAAGAACCCAGCATTCATAAACGAAAGTATATCTGCGCAAATCATGTTCAGCATAACAAAGATCCATAGTGTCGAAAGCTTTGTTCTCATTTCCACTTTATTATCCATTGTTGCTCACACCGCCTTCACTAGCTGTGATACTGTCGCCGCGCCCTATAGTGATAACGACGTTACCTTTCTTCCTGCCGCTGTCAACGTATCGATGCGCATCAGCTGCCTGTTCCAATGGATACATTCGATCAATGACCGGTTTTATGACTCCTGCCTCTGCAAGCTCTTTGAGAAACAGTAGTTCTTCCTTCCGCTCAGGCGGTGTCCCGATGATCACTTTCTTCCTCCCGAACATGGATGTCCACATCATCTGACCAACCTCACGCAGCCCGCCTGCCACTGCCATGTAGATTCCACGTTCTTTGAGAACTGGTTTGCAACGAGCGAAGGATGTTTGACCACAAACGGTATCCAGAATAAGATCGAAGGACTCTCCGCTGCTCGCGAAATCCTCTTTGATGTAATCAATAACTTTATCTGCGCCCAGCGTTCTCACCAATTCTACATTCGCGGTACTGCACACCCCGGTAACCTCCGCTCCCAAGTATTTCGCAAGCTGAACGGCATAAGAGCCTACTCCTCCAGAAGCGCCAATAATAAGAACCTTTTGCCCGCTTTGAACATGACCTATATCTCTTAGAAAATATAATGCAGTTCCAGCACCAAAGGGGATAGCAGCAGATTCCTCATAGGTCAGATTAGCTGGTTTAATGGACAGCGCTCGCTCTTCAGCTCGACAAACATATTCGGCATAGGAGCCTAGATTCGATGAATCAATGCCGAAAACTTGATCTCCAGCCTTAAATTTCGTTACCTCGCTTCCAACTGCCTCGATCTCACCGGAAAATTCTGTTCCAAGTATGGTTTTTTTCGGTTTTCGAATGCCAAACATTAATCGCGGCATAATTCCGAAGCCAGGAGGAACGAACATAAAACCTCGCAGGTTGCAGTCCCCAGTAGTTACAGTAGATGCGCATACTTTGATAAGCACTTCATTTGGTTTTGGAGCAGGCTTTTCCACCTCTTGCAATCGAAGAACATCAGGTGGTCCGTACTCTGTGTACACAATGGCTTTCATGCTCTGATTTCACTCCTTAGGTATCGACTCATTGTCGATAAATTTAATGTAATATTATTAAAGTGACATTATCAAACCTCACAAAAAATCTTGATGCTTCTTCGGCTCACTGCGTGATTAATTGTACAGCGATAATCTGGGCTCTACATCGGTGAAACGGTATAACTGAGCGGCTCTTTGTGAATATAAATTTGAAGTTTTTAATTGTCCATTCGCGTCTCTTACCTCTTCTATGATACCTTTTCGACTCTGGGTGGAGGTGATCTTCCGAATAAAGTTTTTCTCTTCAAATTCAGGCACAACCGTTTGAATCACTTGGTATAGCTCGCTGATCGTAAACTGCTCGGGCAGAAATTCTTTAGCAATTGTGGTGGTCAACATGTCATACCGAATCCTGTACAGCGCATCTTCGAGAATTTGCCGGTGATCGAAAGCCAAATCCATAGCGAGGGCTTCATCGACTGGAACTAACCGAACATCTTCAGCATCCACCGCTGCCTTCCGCCCCTTCAATACATTCTCATTCACGAGCGCAAGGAATGCATGCGAGATAATCCATCCTCTCGGATCGCGTCCAGGTGTACTATATACGTTGAAATACTGAAGATGAACCCCGTCTACTGCGGTTTCTTCTAATAACTCTCGTTGTGCGCATTCGTACACGGTTTCCGTTTCCTTTGTAAAACCTCCTGGCAGCGCCCATTTCCCTTCATAAGGCCACACTTTGCGTTGAATCAGCATGACATTTAATTCTCTCGTAGGCAGAGACTTCTTGACTGAATTCTTCTCGGTGGAGAGGATCGTAAAGATGACAATATCTGAAGGTGCTCCATCCGGAGTTCTATAGTTACTGGGTGAATAGTTCGATTCGTTCTCCATCATACTGTTACACCTCAATTATTGATAATATCAGTTTGATAATTTCATAATGACTGTATTAGTTCTATTTGTCAAGACCCATTGTTATCACAATTTTACCTTGAGTCCTTCCTGTTCCAAAATAGCGGAATGCATCAGCGGTTTCACTTAATGGATAGCGTCTATCGATGATGGGTGCGACTTTTCCAGCTTCAAACAACCGATTCAATTCATTCAGATCCTCTTTGTTCGGTTTATGCATGAGTAAGCCCATTGTGACATTCGCAGATTTCGAAATCCAATGTCCCAGCAGTATCAATTGGATAATACGAGAAGTAGCACCGCCGATCATCACGTAGTGTCCATTAGGATTTAAGATACGCTTATATTCGAAAATAGAACGAGAAGCCCATGCATCCAGAATCAAGTCGTAACGTTGTTCATAGGTTGTGAAGGGTTCTGTTTTGTAATCGATGACGTGGTCGGCACCAATCGAGCGAAGCATGTCTAGCTTGTCTGCCTGATCCACAGCTGTCACTTCGGTCCCATAAGACTTGGCTATCTGGATCGCAATGGTGCCAACGCCGCCACCGGCGCCATTAATTAACACCTTTTGTCCCTTGGACAGCTTTCCTTGACGAAGACCTTGCAGAGCAAGTACTGCTGCTTGCGATGTTGCAGCCGCTTCATCAAAGGTCATGTTGGGCGATTTCATTGCCAACGCATTCTCATCGGCACATACATACTGGGCAAACCCGCCCCAGCTGCATCCCGAGATATCACCGAATACTTCGTCCCCGATTTGAAATTGCGTCACATTATTTCCAATTGCTTCAACAATTCCCGCTATGTCTGCTCCAAGCACCTTGTATTTAGGCTTTAGCATTCCATCAAGACGCGCAATGAAAGGCTTACCTCTTAGAAGATCCCAATCCCAAGAATTAATGGACGCCGCATATACCTTTACCAACACTTCTCTGTCCTTAGGAATGGGTTTATCCATTTCTTTAAGCTCGAGCACATCCGGTGAACCGTATTTGGTGTAATATATCGCTTTCAAGAGTCATCCTCCCACGTACTTACCTTTGAGTATTAGTTGAATAGTAAATTTCCGTCAGTTTGTAAACATCTATTGATGATTTTTTTAATAATGAGTAAGTGGTATTTGTATCGTTTATGTTCATAATTGTTCCATACTCCTCTGTTACCCATAAAAAGTATGCTTCTTTACCCAGTTCAACCTTATAATGTGGATCAGCTACATTAACAATACCTGGATTCTTTTTTGTTCGATTAAATGCCGTTTTTAAAATGGATATCTCATTTTGATCTGTAATTATTTTTAGTGAACCTTGTTTTGTTTGTTGGAAACTATCCATTTCGTATATAATAACTTGTTCATTTTTTTCGTTCGTGCAGCTCATTAGTAATGAGAGCATTAAAACAGCGGAACCGCAAACTAAAATGATTTTTTTAATATAATTCACCCACTGACCATTAATCGGATTTTCTATCACCAAACAAAACCATTACTTCTTCTTCAAACTCCTCTAATAGTTCGAATCTCGAACTATAACCAAGGCTTTCTACAAGCCCGATGAAATACCACCGTTGATCTTCGAAGCCTCTATTAAATTTCAACCATACCGCATCTCCAAGACGTTCAGCATCCCTGCGAATGGAACGGATATTGTGCAGCTTATCTGCGCAGGCGACTTGTCGTACTTCAAGTTCTGCTGTCTTCAAGAAATCTAGTGTATGTTGCTTTCGCACTTTCCAAGGAGCGGATTTATCGGGCTCAGAGGCCCCATTTACCAATTGCAATACATGTTCTCCAAATCGATCTCGAATGTCGTCTTCCGTTGTTTCCGTATCCTCTAATGTATCATGCAGAACTCCGGCAATTACGACATCCTCCGAGCATCCTGCTTGTTGCAGTAACATGGCAACGCTATATGGGTGGCTAATGTAGGGGATCTCTGTACCTTTACGAAGTTGGTTCTTGTGTGCATGCGCTGCGAATTCAATTGCTTCGTCAATCCGAGTCATAACAACATTCCTCCTATTCGTTTCAATGACTGCAAATCCTATAGTTGGTTATTCGACTAATGGGTCTAAACTCCTGTTATTCATGTACTCTCCGCTTCATTTGATGTATGGGTCCAATATCTAGCCCGTACGTTTGCTCTGTCTGTGCAGAAATAACGCTCTTCAACAATTGCTTACGATTGTTGAAGAGCGTTATCATAATATCTGCGCTTAACTTGTTAACTAACAACGGCTTTATACAATACACTATTTTCAACTTGTAGCTTCAGTAATTCCACTCTTTTCTGTATTCCGTTTAAATGAAGTACCTAGTATGATGAACATGCTTACCACACCAATCCAAACAAGAATAGAGACAGGGGTATTCCAGGACAAGTCTTTCCCGAAGAAGAACAATTCTCGAAGCCCATCAATCATGAATCTCATTGGTAACCAAGAATAAATCCAGTCTCGATAAAACGGGGACATCATTTCAGGTGCTAGTGCCAATAAAGGCGCACCGAAGAATAGCATTAAGACAAAGATACCGATGCCCTTAATTCCAGCTACAGAAAGTACAGCAGAAATCATAAGGTAGAAACTAAAAGCAGTAATAGTTAAGAATAAAGCAGTGTCCATGAAATTTGGGATATTCAATCCTACCATTCCATCTGCTATCCAGGTCAGGCCAAACCCAACTACAAGAGCTACAATAGCGCCCATTATGATTTGACCGATTTTAGTGATAAGGTTTTCTTTACGAGTACCGATCGGGGCTTTGCTTATTGCTAAAAAGATAATCGCTGCAGTAGCCATACTTGCTATCCATAAAGGTTGGAATAATGAAACGGGAGAGTTGCCGTTCGCACTATTCTGTCCAATTTCGTTCACGTTTGTGACCATTTTAGTAATGGGTGTTACGATACTAGAAGCTTGTTCAACAGTTAAGGTGACACCCTCCGTTTCAAACCCTTCTAGTAGTTGGGTTCGAACCATATTGTTCATGTTGTCTACGACTCCGTTCAATATTTGTCCTGCCATGGTTGCTGCCGCCGTATTCATTCCCTGATTTATGAATATTTCAACTACTGGCGAAAGGTGCAGGTGTACGCAATGATGCTTGATTTGAACTATAATCTTTAGGAATAATGAGTGCGGCATAATACTCTTTATGATCTAACCCCTTCTTGACTGCATCTTTACTTTCTACTTCTACCCATTTCACAACGGGATCTTGTTCAGTACTTGTTGCCACGTGCATCATTTCAACAATCGTCTGCCCCATATTCATTTTTGGCTGATTAGGAATTTCTACTCCCGCATCCTCATTTACTATGGCAATAGGCAGATTTTTCGGTTGTGGTTGGACCGTTGGAAATAAGGTTAGTGAAAATATAAAAATAACGGCCAAAGCAATAAACGGTGCAGCCAATACCAGTTTATTTTTGAACATTTTTTTCCTCCTTATCATTTTGAATAAAACGACAACGTGTTGCTTTTTGTGTTACATTCACATTATAATTTGGGTACGAGTATCGTTTCAATAAGCAATAATCGCTCATGTGTTGGTTAAGGGACATTATTTATCATTGTGTTGGAGAAAATTCAGGAGGATGAAGCATGCAAGGAAATAGTACAGATTTACGTGTTATTCGTACCAAGCAATCTATTCGAGATGCTTTTGTGAAATTAATTGAGGAAAAGGGGTTAGAAGCCCTTACGGTTAAGGACATTACTACTCGAGCAAATATAAATCGAGGGACATTCTATGCACACTATCAAGACAAATTTGACTTAATGACCAAATGTGAGGACGAAATTATGTTTGATTTGTCCAAAATTGCAGAGCAAAACTTCCCAAGTATTATCACTGCGCTTGAATCCAACTCGCCAACGGTAGGACCTTATTCTATTGCAGTTTTAATACTGGGATATATAAACGAAAATAGTGGGTTCTTGAAAGCTGTATTAGGTCCTAACGGTGACCTGTCCTTTCAAACAAGACTTAAGGATTTTATGTGGAGAACAATCTTTGGAAATGGTTTTATTAAAGAAGAAAATTTGCATGTTCCCGGACATTACTTAGCATCTTACATAGCATCTGCTCATATCGGTGTTATTCAGCAATGGTTAAATAGTGGCAGTAAGGAATCGCCGGAAGAAATGGCTCGTATTCTATCGACCATTATGGTAAACGGCCCCCTTTTTGCTGCGGGTTTAAAAAAAGAAAATACCCAGAGCTCTTCTCTCAAATGATTAAGTTTTCACCTCGATACGAATGGTTCCGTTATATTAGCCTCATGAATCTTTTCCCCCTAACTCTCCTTATCGAGATGACCTCACTTTTCTATTTTCATCGGTTGGAATTTACCATAGGTGAGCGACCGCCATACCCACTCAATAGGGCCAAAGCGATAGCGCTTAAGCCAATAGCTGCTCCACGCGATTTGCAAAGGATAAATAAGGAAACAAAGGATGACGCCTAATGCTAAATTTAATGTACCGAATAAGCCTAATCCTGTGAAAATACCAACACTAATTAAGGTTTGCGTTAAATAATTCGTCAGTGCCATGCGCCCAGCAAAGCCCAAAGGTCGCAGCCACCTAATCCACCGATCACTTCGCAGCAACAAGACAATGCCCGAAATATAAAACAGGGATAGGAACGGTCCACTTACCGTAGTAAGCAGCTGGATGTAAATACTAGTCAACATGCCGTAGTCCAGCACTCCTATATAGAGCATCATAATGGCGATGCTGAGTGGCAGGCCTATGCTGCCAGTTATCCAGGCAGAACGCTTAATAAATCGTAGATGCTTGCTGACATATTGAAGGATGCCGCGTTTACCCGCATATAGCCCAATCAGAAACATGAAAAATGCTGTTATGATCGCGTAGGGTATGTCTTTCAACACGGGAATAATCTCATGAGTAAGACGATACGCTAGCCACTGTGTATAGTCGGCACGCTTATACACCTCGATCATTTCTTCAATCTTGCCACTACCTGCTGCTTGCTGCTCAACAATAAGCTGCTCTACAGATTCGGCAGGGGTTATAAAATTAATAGCGATTAACCCGATTAAAGCGATCATCATCGTCATGATCCAGATCAGGATCGTCTTAGGCTTTCTTTTATAGAAGAAGATCAGAACGAAACCAGCAAGAGCATATTTAAGCAGAATATCCCCGTACCAGAAGAAGACAAGATGAATGAGTCCGATTAATGCTAAAATAATGAGCCTGCGTGAAAACAGTCGATACACACGCAGCCCCTTCTCTTCAGCTCGGCTCATAAAAATATAAAAGCCTAAACCAAACAAAAAAGAGAAAATCGAAAAAAACTTCGTCTCAATAAACATATCAAACAACATGCGAATCCAGTTATCCATCGTAGAATACTCGTAGGAATACAAATACAAGTCAGCCTTTAAAACTGGCCATTGAAACAGCGGCATATTGGCTAGGAAAACACCGAACAAGGCAAAGCCTCGAATGATGTCTAATGACGCAATTCGGTCACGAACTTCAATAGGGGATGAACGCAATCCAACATCTCTCCAATTCATCTTTCAATTCCTGCTATGATCAAGATTCCATCCATGCGCAAGTCTAGTCATTATTGCGATATTCGTCGAATGTGTCAAATAGTTAAAACCATCTTTTAACCAGCTGTATATGTCCGTTACCAATCTTTGAAGTTGGTAATACACTAAATCAACTTCAGAGAAAGGGATGATAAACTTGGCGAATAGAGATGTGCGACTCGCTCTATGGTCTGGCAACAATTTTACAGGTAGACGAATTCTCTTCAGACGTGGAGGAGTTGCGGTTCGTGATCTTGAAGCGTTCCGGTTTAACAATGCGCTCTCGAGCTTCCGACTTCGCAATATTGTGCAGAGCTCTCAGGTAACGCTTGTATTGTTTTCAAGAAATAACTTTCAAGGAACATTCCGCGTGTTCCGAGGCAGTCAGAACGTGGCAAACTTAGGTAATCTGGACTTTAATAACGTCACATCTTCGTTGATCTTGGTAGGTCGCAATCTGACCAATTCTCAAATATCCCGAATTCAAAGAACCGGCAATCCACCTCGAGACATCCTCCTCATCCGACAGTAAACGAGTCGATCTCGACTATATTCTTGCAACAAAAACGAGTGAAGAGCATATCGCCTCTTCACTCGCTTGCCGTCCTCATTCCATGACCAGCTTCGCTGCTTGTCTAGCACTGGAGAACGCCCGTTCCGCCAGCTCTCCCTTCCCCTCGCAGCCATCTCCGCAGAAGTAGAACGGAACATTCATGAGCTGCACCGGCAGCATCCGATTGCCCGCTATGTTCTTCACGCTCTGTACCATCGCTTTCTTCGAGACACGCTTAACCGCCACCGCCTCGCGCCAACCAGGATAGTGCCTGTCGAACAGCTCCTCCATCTTGCTCATCCGCTGATCCAGGTACAGCTTCCGCTCAGCTTCATCCTCGAACGCTTTGTCGTGCATATAGGCGATACCCTGCAGCAGCTGCCCGCTTTCCGGTATCAACGTTCCGTCCGTAGCCGATACGTCGCTGATGAACAGCTTATTCTCCATATCGCTGATATAGGAGAACGGCCGGCCGACAACTCGAGACAGGCCGACATCATACACCATCACTTCCGTCGAGGTGTTGTTCTCGTACGGCTGCAGGAATGGTTCCCAAGGGGTATCCTTCAGCAGCTTCACCACCTGCTGTACCGGCATTGCGAAGATAATCGAGTCGAACCATTCCTCACGATCCTTCGTTGCCAGCATGTATTGTCCGTCGCGATAGGTTACGGATTCCACTCCGGATTTAAGCGCGATCTGCCACCGATCGGATGCGATGATCTTCTCTGACAGCTGGTTTGTAATCACTGCCCAGCTGCCTAGAATATAGTTGACCGGCCGCTGCGATAGGAACAGATTCTGATAATAGTCGTTAATCACATGTCCAGGCACTCTACGTGCATCCTCAGGTGTAATGAAGAAGTTAGAGCACACTAGATGCTCCCACAGCTCCTTAACCTTCTCATCCGAATCTGATTCGATCAAGTAATCGCCAAGTGTGTCATACTGCTTGATCTTATGCAGCTGGGCAATCACCGCGGTGATCTCGCCTGCGAACTTCACCTTCTGCATCCCGCTGAGCAGATCCGTCTTAAGCAGATTGACAAAATCAAGCGGCGCTTGTGTAATCTGATTATTCTTCTCATACATCACACGACGTCTGTCTACTTCCTGACTGCTGAACGACAGACCGAGCTCCTTCTCCAGCTTGCCGATCGTGTGTCGGTCTATGCCATAAATCGCATGTGCGCCGTAGTTCAACGTGAAGCCAGACTTCTCATAGGTGAATGCCCGGCCTCCCAGCTGAGGACTCCGTTCGAACAGGACACCTTCAATGCCCGCACAATCAGAAAGATAGGCCGCAGCCGTAAGTCCCGCCAAGCCGCCTCCGATTACCGCGACCCGACGGCGTACGCCAGTTGGTGGATCTACCACCAGCTCGGAAGGCTCTCCGCTATGTCTCAGACCGCTCCAAATGGTGCTGAGCTGTTCTTTCAACGCTTCTGTCAGATGGATTCGTTGATCCACTGACCATAGGAGTAGCAAGCCCGTATATGTGGAATTCAGCGCATCCACCTTCTGGGTATCCGGCAGCCATCTGAGCAGACAACGCTTCAAGTAATCAAAATGGGCTAAACTCTTGGCTCGCACGTTCTCATTCTGTGAGGCTAGCGCGAATAAGCTTCGCACAAGTCCAGGGTGCGGCTCAATATTAGACGCTAAGTCTAGGAATAGGCGATTAATGTGTCCCTCTAGGGATTTAACATTCGCTGGACGATTCGCATGCCAATGATCAATCACCTCGATCTGCGCCTTTGCAATTTCGAGAATAATATCATCCTTGCTGGCAAAATAGTGATAGAACGTCCCTTTGGAAATGCCCGCTTCATTAATAATATCGTCTACGGGCACTTGTTCGAAGCCCTTATCGACGAACATCCTTAATGCTGTTTCAATGACCAGCTTTCGTTTCTTTTTCGTCTCATCCCGCATGGATGCCATTCCATCACCTGTTCCATTTCATGAATGTAATTAAGGGGTATTGAGACGATTATACATCATATTAGACTATTAGTCTATAACTAAACAGCCCTATCGGGAATCGATGTAACGAACGCAGAATAATTAAGGTGATTCATATTTTTCCGATGTGTGAATTTGTACAATGTTGTTTTCCCCGTCCCAGTTCACCGCAAAATCTAGGATCATGGCCAAATCGCGAAGCTTAAAGAAATTGCTGCCCCCAATCTGAAAGGCTGTGAGCTCCTTCTTCTCTGCGTCCAGGTATAGGCTTGAATTCGTCAAAGCCGCGTTCTTCCATCCGTTTTCCGTCGGTTTCACGAGCTCTCCCCCTTGAATGGTGTATGCTTCACCTGTTGTAAGACGAATTGTGTTGGCCTTCGGATCCCAACCTACCTCAAAGGATTTGTTCGTCTTGTTTAGGGCCAAGGCGATGTCTCTAAGTTTAAAATAATTGCTGCCTCCTATATTATAGGACTCGAAAGGGATTACTTTGCCGTCAACCATTACAGACGCTGAAGTTGACTTTACCTCAATTTGACGGAGCGTCTTGTCTAAATCCAATACATAAACATCTAATTCTTGGGCGTGTGAAACTGTCCAATACACCTTACCTTCCTGATAAAGCGGGTGTTCTGCTAAAGTTAGGCGTGTATTCTTCAAAATCGTAGCAGGAACAAGCACTTCACCCCGCGCAGACAAAACCGTGAAGTAAGCATTCTTGAATTTACGATTTTCAAAGTGTTCCCATAGCACAACAAACTTTCCTGTATCGGTTGCAATGACTTTAGGATTAGCAGCGTCTTCATTTCCTTGATAGGATGTTAGCCATTTCACGCCATAATTGACTGTATCATTAGAGATGAAGTATTTGCTATTTGAATCGTATCGCTCTGTTTTTATTGACACTGTTCGCTTTTCGCCCTTAGTCAGTATGGCATGTTCCGGTGACCTTATGTAATAGTCAGCCATATCCTTCTTGATGACTTGAACGAATAAATTGCGAGATTCATTGCGACTGGATGGCGCGAGTTCAGCGGATAGCGTTTTTTCCGAAGCGCCTACAAGTGCATAGCCTTCTGTCCCTTCGGCAATTCCCCCAAGTTGCGAGAATGTGAAATTATATCCATGGCTCCCTCTAGTTCCTTCCCGGAAATTGAACGGCGTCACACCTGTATCTGATTTACCGTTCACTTTGGTTATCTCAAAGCCTCTCGACCAAGCATCGCCTCGGTCTGCGAAGAGGAATCCGCCGGACGATAGCGGGATCACCTGCTGATCAAATGAATGGCTGACATAAGGCTTTGCCCAGTCGACAGGCTTCATCTTCTCTGCATCAACGAAAACCGCTGTCGAAGCTTGGTGATTAACGCCATCCCTCCCCTTAAACATCTCTCGTCCGAAGTATCCTGCCAGGATGTTATTGGATATCGTCAGTACGGCATTCCCCGACCAAAAAGCCTTCTTGACGTCTAAGTCGCCGGCTTGATAGCGGACGGCATTTATTTGTTCACCTGTTGATGAGTATTTACTAATCAATATGGCTGTTTTACCCTTGTCTTCCTCTCTAGCGTATCTCTCGCCCCACATCACGTAGTAATTGCCTTTATCATCCGCTGTCGCTGCCCCAAAGTGTGAGAGCTCGAAAGGAATCTTTACGGTCTTGGCAATATTCAAATCAGCATCGAGTCCATGTATGTAGAGGGTCTTATCCCCCTCAACTGCGATATTCAATCTGCCACGATGGTCAAAAAACTCTGAGGTGCGCCCATAGAGGTCTGAGATACTGGTCAAATAGGAATTGCCTAACGTAGAAGGTGAGATCTCATCGAGCTTAATGGTTTTCTTATTAATAATTGGTTGGACCGCTTTAGGAGCAGACGACACAATAATTTCAACGTGATCCGTCAAGCCCGAGGTAGTCTGAGCGGTTATTGTCGCGATGCCTTCTCGTACACCTGTAATGACCCCATACGGGTCTACCATTGCAACCTGATTGTTGGAGGAATTCCAATTGACTTTCTCAGGCTGGCCGGACGATATAACGAATGGAACAGTATCAGAATAGCCTTGTCTAATGACTAAGGTGCTGGGTTCGAGATCAATGGAGACCTTATCTTGCTTATAGGGGTAATTATGCGTTCCATCTCCGGATTGCAGAGGGATTTTGGACAAATCAAGATAGAGGGCCGGCCGCACTCCAGCATCGGCTATATGCGGATTATTGGACGTAACTTTACTTGAATAAGCATGGCCCTCTACAAAGCGTACATAGTACGAATCATCGGGTGTACGTAATAGATAAGGCCATAATTCAGTATAATAAGCACCATTTAGATATTCATTGTTTATAATTGCCGCTTCAGTAGGCCTGGCTGTATATGCCCAACCTCTATCATATACATGTTCTTTTAGTTCTTTGAGAGACAGAAGAAAAGCTTTATCCGAAATCGTCTGATAGTAGGCGCTGTCGTAATTCTGAAGCGCCAGCTCTATATTTTCTTCGTAAATAAACTTCTCGCTGCCGCCGTTTCGTTTTTCTTTATACATTTCCCCAAGCAGCACATTATGTTGGACGGTCTTGATAGCATCCCTTTCATCCGCACTAAAATTAGCATCGGACAAAAATCCCGGTTCATCATGATAAGCATTAATGGGATTGGAGAGATTGTCTGAGGTTGGCGCGTTATGCATCCAATTAATGGTAGTCTGATCACTGTTCAGCCATTGCCTTATAGTCGAATGCGGCCAATAATTACTGCCTGTCATCCCGACAAATTGATCGGAATACTTAGGCCCGCTTGCATCAAATGCCTTCATACTGAGAATTCGTTCTGAGAAAAGCAACGGATCCCCGTCCTCATCGAAATGGATAACCTTCCAGACAATGGGTTCGTTCAAGTAAGAACCGAATTGAACATATTCGCCTATTTTTAAAGTACCGACTGCTTTTGCATCCTTCTGATACACACCAAAAAAGCTCTGTGCAATCAAGGCTATAATTATAAAAACGACAATTTTCTTATGCATCTTTTCTCATTTCCTCTCAAAATATGTGTTATATTCGAATGCAATATATAAATTCGGCAATGATTTCCATTATCCTCTAATATGTCGAAATAAGAAAAACCCGCATGCTATGCGGGTACGTTACGTAAGAATCCATGATCCTTTACTTAATCAGCTTTATCATTGGCGAATACTGGCCTCTTAGACAGCAGACGGATCCAATGGTCCGTTTCCTTTTGATTGGGGAAGGTAATGTTCTTAGCTACACATGGCCGTTTGTTTGGGTTTTTGGGGACTGATCTTTTCGGTGTTAGCTCCATAACAAATCACACCACTTTCCGATCGTTTTGAATATCTTATGCCAACGGTTGAAATTGTAAACATAAAAAAGAAAGCACCATGTATCATGATGCTTCCTCTTCTTCATCTATATTATCTGGCTTGCCTAATTACATCCATGTCATTCGCCTTCATGCGCCCGATCGAACGCTTCATATTAATCGTAGTTTGCCGTTTGTTCGGATTTCTAGGAGGCACTTTAGCGGAAGTTTTCATACGTGTTTTTGTCTTTGTAGTTGTCTTGACGGTCATGGTCATGCCTTCCACGCTCCTTTTCTTATTCCTTTTATCTTATCATACCTCGGGATCACCATCAACATCATCAACATGCGGGTAAAATAGATCTTCGTTAGCTTGCAGCCACAGGTCAAACGTATACAGAAGATTTAACAGGAGTGAAGCATCCGCTCCTGTGACCGCTTTTTTCTTTCTCGAATTCACTAGAAACAGCAGGTTGAAATACTCTCCGAAATAAGGAAATAACACAGCTGAGGATTCACCTTCGATGATCTCGATATTCTCTCCTTTTAGGATCGTATGAATGGCTTGCGTCTTCCTCATGCCTGCCCCTCTTAATGAAATCCGGTGGTCCCTCATGATCTGCTTGTAACCGTTGGTGACATTGATATTGAACTTCCCCTCGTCTGGATCGGATGCTATGGGGTAGGCATAAACGTCAAGTTCAAATTCGGATGCGAACTGTCTGAGGTATAACAGAACGGTCTCTTCATATTTCTCTGACGTAAATTCGAAATCATCCATGATCCAGTCGGACAAGTTCTTGGGCATCAATTGATTGACTTTGATGAGCTTATCGCTCAATTCGATGAATGTCCCTCTGTTTTTATTAATACTCTCAACCAAACCTTCCTGCTTGAGTTCATTCGACATAAACTTGGTGATGTCAGGCGTCTGGAAGACGAACAGATCAATGACAACTACACTGAACACGAGGGCGATTAAATACTGCAGGTTATTTCCGACATCAGGGAATACATCGAAAACCCATAAGAAGAAGGACGCAAGAACCACGATCCCATAATAGATCTTTCGTATCGCCACGCGATGCTTCAAGTAAACTTCCCGGCTCCATATGTATAGGCCTATGCTGAATGCGATTCCAATCAATACGATAGAACAGATCAAGATCATATACCAGGTCGCTGTCATTCACATACCTCTCTACCTTGTTTTCTTCCAACTTTATCTATAATGATTCGACAATAGGAGTACCAATTCCTCTCTGTCCTTCAATCTGCCAACACACACATCCTCACATGCCTCCCGCTCCCTAACTCATAGAACTCGCCATTAGGCAGCTCTACGCTGCATGTCGTCGAGACAGGCACCTCGAGCTCGAGCGTAAATTGATGATCTTCGAGCATCCATGAGACAGATATTGTACCGTAGGGAGTCTTCACGCTGCCCTTCGCCCAAGTGATGCCGCCGCCAATGATCGGCTTGACCTTGAAGCTTTGATAACCGCCTGTCAATGGCTCTAGTCCGACCATTCTCCGATACAGCCAATCACCGACCGCCCCATTCGCGTAATGGTTGAAGCTGACCATGCCGCCATTGGAATCAGCTTCCGATTGCTTGCCCGTTAAGTCGCCAATATTGACCGTACCGTCTGGCCGAAGCGCATCCCATCGCTCCCAGATGGTCGTTCCGCCTGCCTTCACCTCGTACAGCCATGATGGACAGCCTTCTTGCAGCAGCACATCATAGGCCACATCGGCATAGCCATGATCCGACAGAGCAAACAACAGATATGGCGTACCCGTAAAGCCGGTCGTCAGGTGGTTGTCGGCCTCTCGAACCAACCGAACGAGATGCTCAGCCATGCGCTGCGTCTCATCTCCCTCTGTCATGGCAAAATATAATGGAAGCACATACGCCGTTTGAAATTCCTTCTTTAGCTTTCCTTCTCCATCGGTAAAGACGCTTCGATAAGCCTTGATAATGCTGCGGCGGAGCTCTTTATAAGCCTGGGCATCTTCCTCATAGCCTAACAACTCAGCGATTTGAGCGGCGATCCCGCATGAGTTTGCATAATAAGCGGTTGCTACCCATTTGCCCTTCTTCATCCATTGCTTCACTGTCTCATTGGGTGCACACCAATCCCCAAAGTGAAATGGAAATTGCCATATATGCCGTTGATGCTTAGTCATGGCGAATAAGCTTGACCAGCGCTTGGCCGCCCTCAGAAATCGCTTAATCGTATCATACTGATCTATTAGTACCTGCTTGTTGCCTCTAGCCAGATACTCTGCCCATGGCACCAGCACACAGCTGTCTCCCCAGGCGGAGGTCGCCATCACTGGCCAGGAGTCTCCGCCGCGCGGCACGACCATCGGAATACCGCCGCCCCAGCCCTGCTCGGCACGGACATCCCGCAGCCACTTATCGAAGAAACGGCTCATGTCGAAATTATAGGAAGCTGTTCGAGCGAAGACGGCGATATCCCCTGTCCAGCCCTGTCTTTCATCCCGCTGTGGACAGTCTGTTGGAATATCCACGAAATTGGATTTGCCGCCCCAGCGTATATTGCTCTGCAGTTGATTGATTAATGGATTCGAGCATGCAAAGCTGCCGATCTCCTCGATTTGCGAATGCAGGACGATGGCTGAAAGCTGCAGATCTTCTGGAGCAATACCCGTAACCCCAACATATCGAAATCCCATATAGGTTAATCGTGGCGAGTAATGCTGATAACCTTCCCTGCTTATGTACTGTGCGGTCGCCTTAGCTGTTCGAAGAGACTTTACGAACAGCTCGCCATCCACCAGCACCTCAGCATGACGGAATACAATACGCTGCCCATGTTTAGCATGCAAGCTTGCATCAATCACACCTGCGAAGTTTTGTCCGAAATCATAGATGATCTCACAACTGGCCGCAATGTGATAGCCAACCGGCTGCAGTCGCTCTTGTGCCCGCACCGGTGCGCCATATTGAGCAAGCAGCTTCGGCTGCTTACGAGGAGATGTAATCGAAGCGGGTTTCCATGAAGCCTTCTCTAAGTCAATTGTGGCATCATACGTTTCGCCGTCATACCATTCGGCCATCACATAATGACCATCCATGGCCACTTCCCAGGATTCATCACTGCTGATGATCTCAGTTGAGCCATCCGTATATTCCACATGAAGCTCGCATAAGAACGCTTGTCGATCCGCGCTTATCTTGTTCTTGCGGATATAATTGAAGGAGCCGGCAGCCCAGCCGCCAGCTACAACAGCTTGGAGCCTGTTCTGTGTCTGCAGGGCAGCTGTAACATCATACGTCTGATATTGGATGTGATGAGCGTATGAGGTAAATCCAGGTGCAAAGTAATCCTCGCCCACCTTACTGCCATTCAACTCCAGTTCATACACACCTAATGCAGTAGCATGGATCCATGCCCTCGTGACAAATTTGGTGATCGCGAATGCTTTGCGAAATGTCATCGGCTTGGGTGATACCTTTTTAGGAAAATCATAGGATCCGTCCGTAATCCATCTTCCGTGCCACTTCGTATCTAATCGTCCAGTCTGAAAGCTGGCCGCAGCTTCAGCCATTGCTCCACTTGTTCCGAGCACCTTGATGTGAACCGGATATGAGGTAAATGGCAGCAGCTCGCCGTCATATCGATTATTGATTTGGTCGGTTGTTTCCTTCACCCATGTACCGACGGTAATCCAAGCTCGTTCAAGCGACTCCCCAGTGACACTCGATTCCAGTGAAAAGGAAATCTGAGGCGGTGTATCTGTGATACAGCCCTCACGCAAGCCTTCGATCTTAATTTCCGCTATGTTAAGCATGCAGGGAGCCTCCATTTCTCGATAATATCACACGTTGCTTCTCGTCTAAATCCTTCTCTACACGTAAGAACACCAGCAGAATGATCAGAATAACACTCGTGATGGTCTCCAAGCCAACGAAGGAGAACGTAATGACACGTTGAACCGTCTCGTCCTGTACGGCTACTAATTGACCTGCCTGGTCATAATAGGGCGCGATATAACCTGCAGATGACAGCATACCGTTGAATATACCTGTGCAGACCCCTACCATAGCCGTCGCTATCGTGGTATAGATCGACATGGCAATCCCGTCCGAGCGAAAGCCTGATTTCCATTCCAGGTGATCCAACGTATCGGCGAATAAGGCCATAAAGATATAAGCGCTTGGCAGCAAGCCCAGATTCTTAATGAACTGTCCGACTAACACCATCGTCATATCGGTCGGCGCTATCCAGCCTATCGCACTGCCGATCGTGACCAGCGTGAATCCGTATAAGGTTACGTTTCGTTTGCCGAAGCGTTTCGCAAGCGGCCATACCGCGAATAGACCAATCCCCATCGGTATGCCGCCAATTGCCGACACAAGCATCTGAGTAACCCCGTCATTGTAGGTACCGAGGACATAGTTGCAGTAGTAGATGAGAGATAGATTTTTGAGACTGATGCCGAAGGTGAATATGAGGAAGTAGCTTAAAATAATAAGCATATAGGCATCTGTAAAGATCGCCTTCAATTGTTCAACTAGCTTGATTGTAGGTTTATCCGCATCGGGAGTTTGTGACGTCTCCAGCGTCACCCGTTCCTTCGTATAATAGTACTCTAGCAGCGTTAATGGTAAAGCTAAGATCGCTAGTATCGACATGACGGTGATCCATAAGCCCTTATCAATGCCGATCATGGGGAGGATCACCATCGGGAAGATCAGCGCTACGATAATACCCGTCATCATGATCGTTGACACTTGATTGAACACGGATAGCTGACCTCGCTGCAGCGAATGCCGAGTAGCCAGCGGGACCATCAAGTTATGACTCATATTGAAGATCGTATACGCGAACGAATAATAGAGATTGTAGGAAAGCATAATCCAGATCACTTGAACTGTTGTATTCGAACTCGGAACAAGAAATAGCAAGATGGCTGAGATCGTGATGAATGGTGCTGATATTAACAGCCATGGTCGGGCTTTCCCTTGCTTCGTTCTAGTCCGATCAATGATATAGCCCATGAGGATATTCGTGACCGCATCGATGAGCTTGGATACGATCGGGAAGATGACCAGGAACGCCCCGCCCCATAGCGCAGTCAAGCCTAACACATCGGTATAATAGACATTCAAATACGTCGCTAACACAGCATTTAGCAATAATGCGCCTGCCGGCCCAAGCAAGTAACCGAGCCATCTTTCCTTACCGGTTGTATCCTGAGCGGCGACCCGCGAATTGGCCACTTGCGAATTCCATAATTGATGCCATAGCCTCATGTCTATTCCCCCTCTATTGCTGGTGTGGAAGCGGAGGTGCCTGCTCACGCTTCATTAGATGCTTAATGCCGCGAAATAATCGACCGTTCCCAATCTCAACAAATCCTAGAGCCATTGAATAAGGGAATGCCCCGCTTGATGCCATACACATGGCGCGCAGCGTATTACTCGGCATCATGCGATAGACGAAGTATGCATTCTTCAGTCTCGTATCCCGTTCCAGGGAGTCCTCCATCGCCTTCGCCTTGTTATAATCACGCTTGATGAACCACATGATGCTATGATAGAGCAGCTTACCCGACCATGTTTTTTTAAAATCAGATAGCGGTGAATCCAATGTAAGCTCGGTAATATTCACAGCTGGCTGTGGCGAATAGCCTACGAATTCATGGAAGCAATCCGGTACATGTTTAGGAGGGTTTGCATAAGCATTCGATATAGCTTCTGTATATGGTGCCGCTGGGCTTTCGCCATCCACAATGAGGAGTTCTGCGGTTTGTCTAATATCTACCGAAGACGCGCCTACGCAAATCTCATAGCGGCCATTCTCCAACACCCAACGGGATAGACCAGAGTGCCAGAATGATAAATCTGAACGTGAGAACATCAGTTCTACCGATTGGGTTTCACCTGCTCTTAGCATGATCTTCTTAAATGCGCGCAGCTCCTTGACGGCCTTGAATACGTTGCTGGGGTTATTTTGCACATAGACCTGCACGACCTCTGCTCCATCGAAGCCGCCTGTGTTGGTGATATCCAGCTGAACTGTAATCTTGCCTTCTTCCTGCTTCACGGTTAGATGGTCATATTGGAATGAGGTATACGACAAGCCATATCCGAATGGGAATTGAACCTCCGTTCCGGCCTTCTCGTAATAGCGATAGCCGACATAGATGCTCTCATAATAGCGGGACTGGTGGCTCCGGCCATAATCTGCATAACAGCTGCTGTCCTCTATGCTGCGCAGCCAGCTCTCTGCCAGCTTGCCTGATGGCGATTGCTCCCCGAATAGTAATGCGGCTGTCGCCTCACCCCCATACATGCCGGGCAAATACATCGTAAGCACAGCGGCAAGCCGATCGAGGACAGGGATTTCTACTGGACTTCCAGTATGCAGAATAACGATGATATTCTTCCCGGTAGCAGCAAGCTTCTCTAGTAAATCCACCTGATTCTCTCCAAGCTTCATATGTTTCCGATCAAAGCCCTCGCTTTCCTCGAAATCCGTTAATCCGCCGAAGAACACGATCGTATCCGCATGCTCCGCAGCTTGAAGGGCAGACTGCTCTAAGCTTTGATCCCGCTCCGGGCTCGAAGCTAGAAAACCTTGTTCATAATGATAGGGAATACGGCGATGATCAAAAGCCTGCCTGGCGGTAATGACCTCTGGCGGATTGATCAAGGATGATCCTGCGCCTTGGAAACGTAGCTTCTCGAAGAATGGTCCAACAACCAGCAGCTGCTGATCTGTCCGTAGCGGCAGAATGCCGTTATTCTTTAATAACACGGCGCCTTCCTTGGCGATTTCGCAGGAAAGATGAGCATGCTCTTGTGAATCGAACTGCTGTGAATGGCTATCATGGTCATGCTTCGGCGGTGCACTAGAACGACACTTCTGGATCAAGGTTAGTACTCGAGTCACCGCAGTATCTAATTGCTCTATTGAGAGCTTTCCTTGCCTTACTGCCTCGATGATAGATATGCAGTTGTACTTCACACCACCTGGCATATCCAGCTCACAGCCGGCTTGAATATCCGCTATGCGATCATGCGTAGCCCCCCAATCGGTCATGACGATCCCATCGAAGCCCCATTCCTCCCGAAGTACATCATGCAATAGCCACTTATTATTGGAGGAATAGGTACCGTTAATTTGGTTATAGGCACACATGACAGCGTACGGCTTTGCTTCTTTGACAACGCTTTCAAAGGCTCGCAAATAAATCTCTCTTAAAGCCCTTTCGTCTACAATACTATCACCGTAGAATCTATAGTCCTCATTCGAGTTCGCTGCGAAATGCTTGACCGTGCATCCGATCCCCTTGCTTTGCACGCCACTCACGAATGCAGTCCCGAAACGCCCCGATAGGAGCGGGTCCTCGGAATAATATTCGAAATTTCGACCACATAATGAACTGCGCTTCATATTCACACCCGGTGCCAGCAGCACGTCCACACCCGCAGCCTTACATTCCAGTGCGATGGCCTCCCCCATTCGATAAGCGAGTTCCTCATTCCAGGTAGATGCAACCGTAACAGAGGTTGGAAATGCTGTTGAATGCTCATTATCCGATATGCCGAAGCCGCCACTGACTTGCCTGACCATCCTTACACCATGTGGTCCGTCTGTCATCAGCAGCTGTGGAATACCTAGGCGTGGGATCGGGTTCGTATACCAGGAATCCAATCCCTCCAGCAGCGCTGCCTTCTCTTCAATCGTAAGCTCGGATACAAGTGTCTGGACACTTTTCACGAGGCCTGCTCCCCCTCTTCATCCATTCTCTTACTAAGAGTGTAGAGCTTATCGTGAATCGCGTATTGTAATTTCATTCGGTATATTGTAAAAATTTACGATTCGACATCCGATTTTCTAGCTTGTTTGCGATAGTGCTGAGGGGTCTGTCCGACCATTTTCTTGAACAGATTGTGGAAGTAGCTTTGTGAGGAGAACGACAAGTAATGGCTGATTTCACTCAAGGTTTTGTCTGAATATAGTAGTAAATTCTTTGCCTCTTCGATCTTAGTAACATTCATATAATAACTCATACTCATCCCTGTCTCTTGCTTGAACTTAGAGGATAGATAAGCGGGGCTTAGTCCAACTGTTCTAGCAATCTCCGTAATCGAGAGCGTTCTGTTCGTGTTCTGCTGAATGAATTGCATCGCCTGAATGATGTCTGGAGATGCGCCTTCGGGATAGCGATTCCGGGCAACTAGCTCCGTAAGCTCCATTAACATTTGCAGCTGCAAGGAGGTGATGGCGTCTAGACGAGTGATATGTTCGACCTTCTGAATGTAGATGTCACTCAGATGGAACGCTGTCTCAATATGTAAGCCGCCCTCGATGGCCGCCCTAGTCATAATCGTAGTAGTGATGATGAAGATATTACGCGCTTGTCGCAGCGTATCCTTAGCTACAGGCCCGCCCGAAACAAGGGCAGCCTGCTCGAACATAGCGGTAAGCTGCTTCACATCTCCCATGCGGACATAAGAAGCGATCTGCTGCTCTAGCGCATATGTATTGTGGAGCAAGGCCTGCTCCTTCGCTTCGAATATCGTAGTGGTCAGCTCATTATGTAAGGATGCAGCTTCATTGTTCTGTTGTTCATTCAGCTGGATCAGGGCATCGACCGAAATGCGAGTTTGATTCACCATATAATTCAACAGACTAAGTGCATTAAGAAACTGTTCATAGCTAATGCGTGTGCTAGCAGCCTGCTTCGTGCCAATCACGAATAAGCCCTCATGATGCAAGAGCTGAACCTTGCCATAATAATGAAAGTCGGCGGTTATGTGATAACTAACATAGTAGGTTTGGTGATCGAGAAACGCCCGAGCTGCAGCGGAATCATCCTTAGCTGCTGTCGTCTCAGGCAATCGATAGATCAGCTCATCGCTCTCATAGTACTGAATCCAGATACCGGTTAGTTGGTGGAAGGAATTCATTAGAAAATGCAGATCATGCTTCATATGCGTACCCTCATCATATAACGATTATGTTTAATGCTATTAATTAGGAGCTTGCATAGACGATCCGACCTAGTCCCGCCCAGCCATGAGCTGCAGCAAACATCGGGCAATGCTCAACGGAGGTCTATACGGTCGCCTTGCTTCTTGCCTCAGGAGTCATATTCGCAGCAGCCCAGCGTGCAATCGCAAGTTCCGGATGCTGGGTATGATCACCACCAGCCACATGATTATGGTCTTCGAAGAGCACCCCTCCGTCGGCTGAGACAAGCACTGAGCCAAATGGCTGATCGCCCTTCTCAAGTGCAAGCTTAGCTAGTTCCATGCAGCGTTGAAGATGTTTATGATCTGTTGGGGTTATCATTGGGTTACCCCGTATAGATATATTTCGCTTAACATATGAAATGTCTGACATCCCACGCCCTTAAGGTCTAAGGCCGGCCGCGAGGGAGTTTGTATGTGACGCATGACTTCACTTCTCTGAAATTTCTCTCGTGACCGAGGTACGGTTTAACTGACATCCTCTCTTTTTTCAACATTTCAATTCCTAAATATCTAAATATCCGTAATGCGTCATGTGTATATCCATATGTGTCTGTTGGAGTTTGTCCATTGTAATGCTGTACATTAGAGTAATCCTCAAGAAACAAATATTCTATTACCCATATAGGGCTATATTCTATTCCTTTGTCAGTTCTACAATAGTGAGTCAATCATTTTGAGGTTACCCTTCGTCTCTTACAATACTTATTGAATTCATCTTTTCAAGCGTATTAATAACTAGTTCTTTAGTTATTTCAATACATTCACTGTGTAAGGTAAAATACTGAAGGAATAATTTATTCATCTTAAAATGACTCTCTAACACTTTTAATCTTATAAATTATTGTATTTATTTTAGATAGCGCTTCCGGGTTCACAAGGACTCACCGATTTAAGTCCATCAAGGGCAGCCGCGATGCAGTTAGGTGAATAGAAGTGTCGCAAGCTGATACCAGGTCGATTCATCGACCGGTACCTCGACCGAGGCGGCTTGTCCGCCTATATGTGAACATATTGCTTAAGCGTCGTACACTTACCTCTTTGAATTACTTTCCACTATTATTTTATCCCCGTTTATAATATCCAATTCCCAGCTTTCATTGGATATATAGTATATTCCTTCTCTAATCGATACAATATTCCCCTTTATTGAAATTTTATTATCAAAATCACGAATTAGTTGCAATTCTCTAACTCCATCATTTGTAAACTCTCTAATATATTGTCCGCCAATCATGGAAAGGTGAGGTGTCAATGTACTTAATACTACTACCATGATCGATAGCGTTGCAAGTATTGTTGACTTTCCTACTTTTGTGACATTCTTTATATAGTTATCAATAACCGACTTCGTTAAGTCTATATTACTTACTTCAATCTGTTTCCACTTTTTTAACACAATAGCATATGAATCAATTTCATAACTCCAAGGCCTTGATCTGACTGACTTTATTGACCATAGAAAAAGGAGGACCTCCCCAAATCTCGAAAGTGTTTAGTACGACCAAAACACCGAGAAGAAAGGATGAACTCCCTATGCCATATATTCGACATGAGAGGCTTCTTTACGGATGACACCGTAGCCAATGATGGGACCCACATCGAAGCTCGCGATCAGGCACCTGCAAAGCAAGGACAACAAGAAAAACCTGAGCCCAGGAAGCGTGGACGAAAATCCAAGGCTGAGCGCGAAGCTCGGCTAAAGCCAAAAGCAAGAAGAAGAGGAACAAAAGCCAATTTATGAAAAGGAAATTTATCCCAGTCAACTGAATCTTACGATACGCTAAGAAAGGAAATTCCTCTGACTCCGCAGTGGGGAGTCAAAAAAAGCAGCGAAGGCAAAAACGTATTCTGGTATGGATACAAAGGTCATCTGGCGGTAGGAACCCAGAGCCAATACATTCTTGGATCCTTGCTTTCATCAGGCAGCTTGAATGATGGAAAGGCGGCAATCCCTTTATTGAAGGGAATCGCGACTGCTTTTAAACCATACGCATTCAAGTATGCTGTCATGGATGCTGGGTACGATTACGAACCGAACTGTTCGTGGGTTATCAAACTTTTTGTGACAATCTCTGCACAAAGCAATATAATTCTCGATAGCATTAACATCTTCATTCAATCCATTTTCATTTATTAATAGTTTAACCTCAGAAGCAGTTGGGTGTAGCGGATAGATGTGAGCTCCTTCAAAAAGCTTAAATTGCCTTCCCCCTTTCGTATAAATTAAACTTTTTGCGCATAGCGGACAGTATCCTTCTACTTCGGAGAAAAGAATTAAACTTTCGTTTTCTGTTAGTGATTTCCTACTATATTCCGCTATATGTGTTGCCCAAAAATCCGAATCTTCTGTGCCTGAGAGTCCTAGGCACAGAAGGGGCACGTGTCCATTGTTCGATCTCGCGCCATGCCGTCACCGCTTCCTTCCGCTCTTTCGTATTCTCATCTGTCAGCGAGATTGCCGGTGTGTAATCCAGCCCGAGCAATCCATTAATGACACGGAACGGAATGCCAGAGCGGTTGAATGCGTTAGCATATTCGGGTACAGGACGTGCGCCGCAATGTGCCAACCATTCCCCTGTTGTCGATCGCTCATAATTCATGCGGGCAATCGGTTGAAGATTTAGAACAACAACAGGTGCTTTGCAAATTTGATGCACGAGCAGCACGATTGAACTGGTCGCATAGGTCGCCGAATGGCAGAAAACCAAATCGATGTTATGCTCGCTTAGACGGTTTAAGCATAGGAAACCATGACATCTATAACACTTCCAATCTTCTGAATAATGATTATGCAAGCTCATAAATTCGTGCTTGAAAGGCTTTTGCCGCAAATACAATCAGATCTTCATCATTGTCTAATAGGGGGGGAGTAAATTTAATCCGATACGGCAAGGAATTCGGAACCGTAATCATCAGTTCTTGATCGCTTTCGCATGTATAAAGAATACCGTCTTCCATTCGCTCCCAAGATATTCTTATCACATATGGTGTCTCGGCAATCGGCAATACCCCGGATGCGTGTGTTAATGAGCCAGGATGAAGCTCGAACCGGTATGCGAATGGATTGCCGTCACCCACGGGCTGCAGGCCAAGCGCATAATAGGACAGCTGCCAGGCCGGACTGCCTGACCAGGCATGGCAATGGCTCCATCGCGGGTCGAATACCTCCAGCGTTGTTGTCGCTCCCTGCTGCAGCATCCATCCCCAACATTCACGGATTTGATTGTATACAAATTCATCTTCTCCTGCTTCCAGAAGCGCGGTCAGTGAGTAATGGGCAAAGTATGGCGTAATCAATTGCGGATGGTTCGCTCTTGGATGGGCAAGTCTCGGTGCATCCGGTCGGTTCGGATAACAATTAAGAATATGCTGCTTGATAAATTCGACAGCTCTTAATCGCTCCTCACCATTGAAGAAGCCGAATCGCAGTGCCAGCGCATTCGCATGGAAGCCTGCTTCACGCTCTGGTGAATCGGTCATAGCAACATGACTTGGAGCGGGTATCGCTGTGCGAAGTAAGCCTTGTCCGCTGAGCATATGCTTACGCATAATGTCCCTTAACAAGTTGCGCTGTTGCAGTCTCTTCTTCGCGTCCTCCGCTTCACCGAGTAGCTCCGACCACTCCGCGAGATCGCCAATCGCCTTCCAAACCATCACATTCAAGGCAATATTCACTTCATCCTTGGCAACCATATGACCCCAATCAATGAAATCCCAATACGTGAAATTCGCAATGCCTGATTCCGTTAAGAACCCATAATAGAAATCAACTACATCATTAGCGGCAGCATAATGCTTCTTCATAAAGGTGAGGTCGCCGGTTAAGCCGTGATAGCGCAAGCAGCCCGACACCCAGAGCATCGCATAGGACGAAACCGGGATAATCTGTCCGGGATAACATCCGACAATCATCCCGTCGCTGCGCCGGCACAGCGCCGCCTGCTCCAAGCTTCGTCGAATGAGCGTCAAATCTCCATAAGCGGCGCCCATTACCTCAAGTCCAACGGCGACCGCATCGCCAAGCCATTGGCCGCGCTCTCTCGTCGGCGTATCCGTAAGTGCATCCTCGCTGCAAGATTGCAGCGTCTCTACACACATTTGCCATATGTCGTTCAATTGCGAATCGCTGCACTTGAAGTCACCATTTGCCGGTCCGAAATATGAACGCTGCAATACAGAACATTCATGCAAACGCACCACTTCAGCAGGCGCAGCAATGTGCAACTCTAAGTAGCGAAAGCCTCTGGGAGAGAAAGTCGAGAACGTCTGCTTACCGCCGCTTGCTATCCACCGATCCATGTGACAAGATTCGCTTGCGGACAATGAGATGACAGGCATCACTCTGCCATCTGTCAAATATTCACTATATGCGGCCTCCACCACGGTGCCTTCGGTCAATTCTAATACGAATACGGGTCGATACAGTCCGATCTTCCCGATATCGAATCGAAGCCATACACCGTCAGGCTCAAAATCGACAGGCACTAAATCCCGCAGCATGAATCGGACAGGGGGATCATCGTGCTCATAGCCAAATCGGTTCAAATAACGGCCTTCCTCGAGCAGCTCTGACTGAACAGTAAATTGCTTGCAAGGAACCTCAGTACGTATATAATGTGGCGTTTCCCCCTCCTGCCAGGGATGAACCTCTTGAACGGAACACCATAGTTCATCATCATTCGTCAGGAGATCTGGGAGTATCCGAATATCGCAGTATTCCATCCAACCAAGCTGTCCGTTCACTCTTCGCTTCACAGGCAAGTAGGCATCCAATTCTCTGCACTGCCAATGCAGCTGCAGCTCCTTCCCGCGCTCATCCAGCAACTGTACCTGTACGAACGCGGGCAGCTGATTGGAGGTTATTCTGGTGGCAACACCGTAATAATGCGCTATGACTACAATTACATGTTCCCCCGCGGGAAGACGCAGTTCAATCTCGTCATATTCTGGCTGCTGCTTAGCGAATCGCGCCGGTCCCTCGCACGCCTGTTCGCCATTCACGTACAGTCGATACGCATCACAACCAAACGCGCGTATCCGAATGATTTGTAATACAGGTACATGCACTTTCGAACGGAAGGCCATATATTGATTTTGTTGCCTGGAGGGACTAGGATGCCATATTGAAGGTACGTCAATCATGCACGAATCCCCCTTTCGTCTCTAATAGTGTGACAGGCGTGGACGTCAGCAGACTCGGACAACTCGGCAATCCGGCCGGCCAGAGCACATAGTGCTCGGAATACCGCTCACCAGTTGTATGATAATGATCCGGCGAATAAGCTTGACTATGCACAGGAACCATATGCAGCGGACCGAATGTATTACGTCTGGATAAGAAGAGCTGCAATTCAGCGATCTGCTCGAGTTGTTCGGCGTGTAACCGCGTCTCATATGGCTGCCAGGGGAGCTGCAGCTCCTCTCCGCTCCTCAATACGAGCTTGGCGCATACACCATCGATCTCAGGCAGCATGAACAGCATATCCTCTCTGTCGCCAATGCTGGTCAGCGAATCAAGCATATAAGCAATCATCCCTCCATAGAAAGGAAAGCCTTGCTCCGTTAAGCTGCCAATCTGCACACATTCTGGCATTTCTCTTATATGCTTATTAGTTCCATCAAGCCAAACACCGAAGGATCCGAGCAAATAGACAGGCTCTAGATCGAAGCGCTCATGAAAGCCGAGCGTCAACAACAGCTCATTCTCTCCATCTTGTAAGAACGCCTGTGGCAGAGCCAGCACTTGAAAGCAGCGATCCACCCAGTGAAAGTCGATCGTTTCATTCGACAATGGGTTCCCATTCAGACGGATTGACGCATATTGCTCCGGTTGCTCGATGGCCAATAGCAATGGTTCGTTCTGCGCTTGATGATTGGCGTGCATATCCATATAAAATCGAAAAGAAAGGTTGACTTGCGAGACAGTCTCCGTAGGCCATTGTCCATGCTTGCGTGCATACCATGGCTGAATCATCTTGTTATTGCGCCATTCCAAGCCTAGCTGACTGCGAAGTAGACGATCGATCTGCAGAATGTCCTGTTCTTCTTCCCACATACCACCGCTTATTAGATAGGCAGCGCGGTCCAGCACACACACGTTAGGCTCGCTTAACCGATAACGGTATGGCCCTGTCCATTCGCCGATTCGTGTTCTTTCATATTGGATTGGCACCGCTGCTCTCGACGTTGTCGTCGAAGATTGCCTATGAATCAAATACAATTTCTCACCAGAGGGTGGAAAGTTAGCAATAATTTCAGTAGCTCCGTCTCTTTGAACGACAGCTGGATTATATCGTTCGCCTGTCCGAACGTCCCATTCCTCAACTTCACCGGTTAGCTCAACCTGAAGAACAACGCCCTCCACCGCCTCATCGCGATTCATATGAAGTGCGAGCAGCACATAGGAATCGTCCACTTGGCGAATTTGACAATAAATCTGATTCATCTCAGCACCAGTTCGGCTATCTTTGGCTGATACTTTGATACGTACATCAGGCAAACAGGCTTGAGCAACCGTCCCATATTGGTTCTTCTCGACCAGCACAGCGTTCTCCCGCAGCTCAGTTGCTGCTTCAGAATGCAAGGCATCCACATAAGAAGGGCAATCACCTTGCACAATAATTCGACCGCCCTGTTGCTGGAATGCCAGTAATAAGTCTAATGTCGTGGAACGAATCGTGACCATCCCTGATAAGATCACTGCACGATAAGAAGCATAGCCCACCCGAATAATTGGATGGCCTTCTTCATCCCGAGCTACCGAACCGTACCGCAACAGCAAGTCTTCATCCCCATAATCAAAGTCAAGCTGAGCGCCTGCCATCGCATGAAACAGCTCTCTATACTGGCGTTCCAGCTCGATTACTTCTGGAGACTTAGCACCAAGAAAGCTTGACCACCCTGCATATACTTGACACCATATACTTTCAATAGGGTTAATGATTAAAACATCGCAAATAGGTTGGCCGGCGCTCATCATATTGCCGATGCGAGCGAAATACGTCTCAACCTGTGCGTACTCGTTCCACCATGCGCTCTGTGGGCCGATGCTGCCGGGAAAATCACGCTTGGATTCACCTTCCATCGTGTACCAGGCCAGATGATGGCTTCTCACATTAATGCCGAATAACGCCTGCCAATCGCCAACTGCCTTGTGGCCCTGGAATGATAATTGCCAGCCGGTTGCACCATACAGCTCGGAGAACATCCACTTTTTGCCGAGCTGTCTAGCAGCGGACGAGAGTTGCTTGGCAATCCAATAGCAGCGATTGCCCTCAGTGAGCACATCGATGCCAGGTTCATCCATATGCTCGTAGTATCGCATTACGGAACCCGACATGGCGGTTTGGGCAGTCAAGGAATCTTCGTGCAGCACATGGCCGGTTAACCGCAATCCGTTCTGGCGACACCACTCTTGAACAGGGATAGCGAATCGCTCGAGGAATAGACGCTGCAGCAACTCTATATAGTGCCACTTCACCTGCGAGACGATGTTGCCATCCATTCGGAAGAACAACTCAGGCAGCCGCGGAATAAGGTCATATCCGAACGCTTCTTGGAAGCAATCGAATAGATCATAGGTCCACGGAGCATGTCTTTCCTTATTCGGATTTTGGATGCCGAAGCCGTCAAGCACACTGCCGCGATGAGGTTCATCCGTGAAGATCCCTTGAATCGCATCGCCGAATAAGTCCCCGCAATACTTCGCATATCGCTCATGAGTCAGCGCTAGAAAGCGATCAGTCGCTGCTCGATTCATCGTATCCAAATAGGTGTTGCCATTATAGAATGTCGATGAAGCCATCTCTGTCGTGTGAAAGCTTAAGATGACCCATTGTCCGGCCTCAGCTTCGAAGGTCACCTTCCGATTCCAATAATCGTGAATCATAGTCCTCCATTCGTTGCGCTCAAGCTGTATACAATGACTGACCTCCATATCATGAAGCTGACAGTGGAATGCAGCAATCGTATCTTCCGTCCATTCGAACTCGTGCATGGAGCAAGTCGATGCGCGCATAAACTTCAGCCGATAGCTCGGCTCGGCGGTGACCATTCCTCCGGCAGTCCCACTCGGCCAGCGGTCCTCGTCATACAGCCATGCCTCCATGCCTAGCCGCTTGGCTTCTTCCGCACACAGGCGGGTCAGCTCCATCCAATGCTCACCCAAGTATTCCGTCTTCAATCCGACGCGGGCATGTATATAGAACCCGCCAAAGCCCATTTGTTTGAAAACATGAATTTGTCTGATCAGTTCAGACTGTTCCAGCTCTCCATTCCAAGACCATAGCGGTTTGCCGCGATACGAATTGGGCGGGTTAAGAAAATGATCGTATAACGCTCTTCTCGCTTCTGTGGTCACTTCTGCACTCACCCTCTCATCCCTAACCTGTTCCAAGCATTAATGCTTACTCCCTTGTAGCAGCTGCCGCTTCATCCACGGATTAGCGACAAACCGATCGCCTTCTGCCAGCAGTGTGTCATATAACTTGCTGCGTAATTGTGTTAGAAGCGGCTTCAATGCGTTGTCATGGATCCGATTGCACAGTTCAGCTGGATCCTCCTGCAAGTCGTACAACTCATCCACATCGGTTGGATTCCACACTAGCTTGTAGCGGCCATCAGTAATCATTCGCTGTATGAACAAGCCAAACTGCTGTCCATTGTACGTGGATACGAGCTCCGTTCGCCATGCTGGTTGACTTCGCTCCACATGTTCATCCTTGATTTCCGTACATAGGCTCGAGAGTGATCGTCCATGGAAAGCACCTGGTTGAAAACCGAACCATTCCGATAACGTTGGCGGTAAGTCGAGTAGATTGTATACCAGTTCATCACGTCTGACCCCCGAAGGAATGCCCTTGCCTCGCATAATAAAAGGAATATGCACGATGTCCTGGTACATGACGCAATGCTTATCCATCATCCTGTGACCACCGCACATATCGCCATGGTCTGCAGTGAATACGACAATCGTATCATCGCCGATCCCGAATTGATCGAGAGCCATCAGCAGCTTGCCGATCGCATCGTCCATCTGGCTGATCAATCCATAATAAAGAGCCGCAGTAGGAGCCCAATCCTCCCATGTATAATGTTCCACGTCCCAATTGAGCAATTGCTGCTTCTGAATATAAGGCTTATTCGCGAAGCTGTCGTCGAAGCTGTCCCATTGGGGCACTAGCTCAGGGTTATACTGCGACGCAAATGGCATACTAGGCCTGCATGGCAGATGCGGCTCATCGAAATCAAGCCTAATATGCCATGGCCGGTCATGATCTTCTTCATAACGCGTAATCAAATCGATGGCGCGATCCGCCATCCAGTGCGTGCGAGCATCGGCAAGCGGCACAGGATCAGGTTCTCCGAAGAATCCCCGGTTATATTCGGTCTTCCCATATCGAGCTCTTCGAAATAGCTGGTAATCGTGCAAGGACACATAATCTTGGTAGCCATAATGCGTAGGATCAAATGTCGGATGTACATGCCACTTGCCTAGATAGCCTGTTGCATAACCCATCTTGTGAAGCTCTCTTGGCCAGGAATAGCCGTCTGGACTAAGCGCCGGAATCGGCAAGCTCAGATCATAATTCCAATGCGACCCGAATGATTCGGGCCGCATACCGTTCAAGAGACTTTGTCTGGCTGGGCAGCAAAGCGGTATATGGGTGTAAGCCTGGTTGAACCATATCCCTTCACGAGCCAGCCGATCAATATGGGGTGTATGAACAGGATAACGCTGAGCAAATCCGATGCAGTCATAACGGAGCTGATCAGAAACGATAAGCAATAAATTCGGTGTTGTCATCGTATCCCTACCTGTTCTATTGAATTGCTATTGAAAAGTAAAAGTAACCTCGCCTAAACCAATTTCGGATTTGTAGATGGCCGGAGCGGTAGGAGCCTCCGAGGTTGCTGCTACATATAGTGCTCTGAATGTATCGCTTCCGAGGTACTCGAGCTTCCCGGTACCATTCAAGGTTGACATTCCCAAGAAGAATACATTCTTATTGGCAGGTGGCCCATCGCTAGTAGCAAGCAATGGATATTGTCTGGTACTATCCCGAACCCAAGTCAATCCGTCCCGTGATAACTCGATCGTCGGATGCCTTTGGTTCGTCGTCGGATTGTTAACAAAGGAAATACGTACGAACACCCTGCCGCCTGGCGCTTCATCAGCATAACCAATCTGATTGCCTAGCTGACCCATTCCGGTTACAGCTTCACGTTCCAGCCAGTCGAATGTAGTTGGATCGTCGGAACGTATGCGAACATGATCTTGCGCGATGCCATTCACAAAGTAGTACACATACATCCACCACGTCTTACCATCCGGATCGTCCGGCACATAGACCATCTCGTGATGCGTCAGCTTTGTCGCTGCGGGTGAAGTTACGTTGATTACAACCCCGCGGTCCGTCTTGCGCGTCCAATTGATTCCGTCAGAGGAAGTAGACAACCCAATGCGATCTGCAAGTACGGTTGCTGTTTCGCCGGTATCCACTTGTTGTCCTGGAAAAATTTGCACCTGCCAGAACATATAGTACGTGCTGCCCACCTTCACAACTTCGGGCTCAAGCGTATTGTCTGTCCACCAGCCTGAGTAGCCCTCTTCTTCGCCCTTATAGAACACAGGACGATCAATTTGGCGAAACCAATTGTAGCCGTCAGAAGAACTGGAGTATAGAATATGATCGCCATCATATACGTTATCGCCACTGACGAGGATTGGATCACCATTCGAATTGACCGTCTTCCAACGCCCGCCTGTCCACATTCGATAGCCCGACCCATCCTTAATTAAGTGAGCGGAATAGTCGTATGCGTCGAGTCCTGTAGCAAACCGCGCACGGAAGTATAGATTAGTCGGAATGAACTCTACTAGATCGGCCGCGCCATCACGGTTAATTTGTCCGAGCCGGGCAATAGCCGCTGAATTGTTCCATGTATGCTTAGCCTTCAAATGATATTCGCTCTTCGTACCTAGTTCGCTCGCTGTTGGACCGAAGGTGCCGTCCCCCCTGCCCATGCGGAAGGCAAAGCCGGTAGGATGAGCGCTGCCCAAATATACACCGATATCCGCGCGCCGATCTTGATTCACATCCCCTACGACAAGAGTGCCGGGAACGGGATTGGGCCAGCTTGTACTGACACCTGAAGCAGTCGGAAATAACCCGTTCCCATCGCCGAACCAGACATCGATAACACCGGTAGATCCATAGTAAACGATGATATCGTCATAGCTGTCGCCGTTCACATCGCCAACTTCAAGCTGGCCGCCTGTGATGGGCACACCCGTATCGACTGTAGTTCCGGAGAAGGCGCCCAGTCCATCTCCATAAACAATCGTTACATCGGAGCCAACACCCGTTAACTGAACGCCTGCCAAGTCTGCATATCCGTCTCCATTGAAATCGCCGGCAACAAAACCGCTGCTGATGCCACCCGACCAAGTGACGGTATTAACGCTCCCGAAGCTGCCTGTACCAAGCCCTCTAAACCACTGCAGCTGCCCGGACGATACGTTGTAGTACAACGCATCGTCAAGACCATCTCCATCAATATCCGCTAGACGGAAGCGTAGATCACTCGACCATGTCAAGCTCATCACATGTGCGGATTCATTCCCATATTTGAAGCCATAATTCGTAAAGTCCCTGTTCATCGCCTGCTGATAACCATGAAACTCACTAGTGTATTCTACGGATGAGAATCCTGTAAACCCGCTATAAGATACCGTTTCTACCACAGTTGCTCCAGCGCTTGCGGTTGCTCCTAACAGCATAGTCAATGCGATTGAACTAATCAGCCACTTTTTCAATCTCACACTTCCCTTCTCTGTTCCAGGTTTACTTCGCGTTCTTCCAACGATCATAGGCGGCTTGATATATTTCGATATATTGCTTCACCTTCATCTTCTCGAGCGTTGCGATATATTCATCCCAATTGTCCAACGATTGATCGCCTACTATGAATTTGGCGGACATTTCATTCACATAAGTGGCAATATCCGTATCCAGCACCTTCAACTGCTGCTGTTCTTCAAGTGTAAAGTAACTTAACGGATAGCTGTCTCTGGCAAGCGGCTCCAGCTTCGCAGCGGTTTCGACCGCAATATGATAATTGAGGGGATTCGACACTTCCAGGTTATGCTGATTCAGCTTCTGAACCGGTTCATGAATGCGGGGAATGAACGTACCTGCATTCGGTGATATCGTGCCGCGGAAATTCGCCGGATTCTCGCCTTCGGGAATAAGCGCCTTAATGCCTTGACCGTTGTCGATATACTCATAATGCTTGCCTTCCAAGCCTTGAGCAGCTAGAAGCGCTCCTTCCTCACTGTACAAGTAGTCCACCCACCGAATTGTTGCCTCTGGGTTAGGGTTAGCTGAAGTAATGGCGAAGGTGCCCTTCGTTAAATTATGATTACGAATCGCGAATGGCGTACCATTGGCTTCCGAGGTTAACGGAGGAAGGATGCTGTAGTCCTTATCCAAATCATTGCCAACGACCTGGAACGGTCCGCCAGCAGCGAATGCACCCAATGCTTGGCTATTGCCCTTAGCATTCTTCTGTTGCAGCGTCTGTGAATACCCTTCCCGATCAAGCAGCCCACCTGCATAAAGCTCGTTCATAAAGGTCAAGTAGTCTTTATACTGCGGTTCATAGGCGGTAAACCGAACTTTGTCAGCATCGACAGTCATCGTACCGGTGAAGCCAAAAGCGCTGAGCAGCACGGATTGAATATCCGGTGTACCGCTTGCGGCAACCAGATGAAAGGACATCGGAATTTCATCAGGCTTAACATTCTTATTCGGATCCTTCTCCTTGAAGGCTTTCAATACATCGGTCAGTTCAGATACGGTAGCAGGCATCGATAGATTCAGTTCCTTCAACCACGTCTCGTTTATCCAGATCTTCGGATATACGCCGAATGATCCCGGGGTATCAACGAAGGGCAGAGAGTAAATATGGCCGTCCGGTGTTGTGAGGTTCTGCTTAATATCCGGATATTGTTCGAACAGCTTCTTGATGTTAGGGGCATACTGATCAATCAATTGTTCCAGCGGAATAAGTTGTCCTTGGCTGCCGAACATAATTTCATTCTCCGCTGATAAATTCGCCCCGAACAGGACATCCGGTAATGTGTTGCTGGCAAATCTCAGGTTTAATTTCTCCTTATAGCTTTCAGCCGCAGGGGTATCAAATTTGAATTGTATATTCGTTAGCTTCGCCATCTCTTGAAAGAACACCATCTCGTCCCAAACGAGCTGATTCGCTGTTTTGGCTCCCATGATTTCTAATGTAATTGGCTCATTAACGATCGGGAAGCTATCCTTATTGAAGTTAGCTGGCAGCTGTTCCGATTGTTGCGCAGGTTCTGACTTGTCAGGCGCTGGTTCAGTTACCGGAGCCGGAGTTGTGTTGGAAACCGTACCTGAATTTGTACCATTCTGGCTGTTCGTGCAGCCCGCGATTAAACTCGCAATCAATATTGCTGCAAGAAGCAGCGTCCACCCTTTTGTTACCTTCATCTTAGAAAATCCACCTTTCGTCTTGTCTCTATAATTGATTACGTGTTACCCCTTCAAAGAACCGATTAATACTCCCTTAACGAAAAACCTTTGCAAGAACGGATATACGATCAGAAGCGGCAATGCAGAAACGATCATTACGGCATATTTCAATATATCCGCGATGCGCGCCTGCTCAGCAAGTGTCTCTAACTGATCTCCATTCATCATCATGGAAACATTCATTTCCTGCAAAATTAAGATTTCTCGCAAGATGAGTTGCAGCGGGAACAACTCCCGATCGGACAAATACATCATCGCGGCAAAATACTGGTTCCACAGTCCAACAGCATGAAATAACGACATCACGGCAATAATCGGACCAGACAGCGGGAGTGCGATTCGAAAGAACACCCCAAACTGCTTGCAGCCATCTATCTCGGCCGCTTCCTGCAGCTCATGCGGTATATTCATCGTGAAGAAGGTCCGCGTCACAATAATGGCCCATATGCCGATCGCATTAGGAACAATAATGGACCACATCGAATTCATCAGACCGAGACCCTTAATGAGCAAGAAGGTTGGAATGAGACCGCCGCTGAAGAACATCGTCACCAGAAAGAAGATGAGAATCGCCCCTCTCCCCCACATATCCTTACGCGACAGTGCGAACGCACAGGGCATCAGGATAGCCAGATGCAATGCAGTGCCTACAATCGTATAAATCACCGTATTGCGATAACCCATCCAAATTTCTGAATCCTCAAACACCCGCTTATATCCTTCGAAGGTTACTTCCTTAGGCCACAACCACATTTGTCCTGTATTCACAGCGACAGGATTACTGATTGAAGCGCTTACAATGTAGATAATTGGATACAAGACCATCAGCAGCAATATGAGCGTAAATACGAAGTTCGCGATAACGAATATTCGGTCTGACAATCGCTGGCTCAAGCTTTCACCTCCTCTATAGTAGGCTCGTGCTGCTGAATTTGCGGGCAATTTGATTGACCGTCAACAGCATAATCAAGTTAATAACTGAGTTGAATAAGCCTACTGCACTCGAAAAGCTGTACTGCCCCTCCAGCAATCCGCTGCGATACACATAAGTCTGAATCACATCCGAAGCCTGAAGATTAAGTGAATTTTGCAATAAATAAATACGCTCAAATCCGATCGACATAAAGCTGCCCACATTTAAGATGAGTAAAATAATGATGGTAGGCATAATACCTGGAAGATTAATATGCCAAATACGCTGAAGCCTGCTCGCCCCATCCACAGTTGCAGCCTCATGGAGTTCCGGGTTGATACCGGTCAGTGCTGCAAGATAAATGATAGCGCCCCAACCAAGATTTTGCCATTCTCCCGATAATACGAATACACTTTTGAACCACTCTGGCTTGGTCATGAAAGAAATCGGTTCGAATCCGAGCAGCTCTATCAGCTTATTGACGATCCCTGTAGATGGGCTTAAGAACGCAATAATCATACCGCTCATTACAACAACTGAAATAAAATGAGGCGCATACGTGATCGTTTGAACCGTCTTCTTGTACCATCCATTGGTAAGCTCATTCAGTGACAGCGCAACAATGATGGATATTGGGAATAAGGCGAACTGGTAAAGACTGATGAATAGCGTATTGCGGATTAATCTTCCGAAATAATAGGAGTCAAAGAAACGTTGAAAGTGATCCAGACCAATCCATTCACTTCCCCAAATTCCCTTCGTCACGATATAGTTCTTGAAGGCAATCTGAACCCCATACATCGGAATGTACTGAAAGACGGCAAAGTGTAAAATGGCAGGCAGCACGAGTACGTATAGAGGCCATGTTCGCTTCAAGCGCGAAACAAGCATCCATTCACCTCCTTCTGAACTAGATTAGATTCGTTCTTGCACATTTCGAAGTATACGCATCACTGTCGAATCGCGTAAATATCCCATTGCCATCCCCATGTTCCGTTCATGATAATCGCTGATGTTCCATTCATGCCTGGGTGTTCCGTTGATGATTCCAGCAATAAAAAAACAGCTGAAGCAAGCTTGCCCCAACCGTTATTGTCAACGAATATATCCGGTTAAGAGATTGTAACTTATTCGCTGATCTCGTTCCCTTTCTTATACAGCTTCCGATACTCCCCTGGTGTTATCCCTTCCAGCTTGCGAAATTTCTCTATGTATTTGGACACACCGATATAACCAACTCGTCCTACGATATCCTTCACGGTCCAATCCGTTTCGATGAGCAATCGTTTCGCTTCGTCCAGTCGAAGCTGTTGTACATAATCGGTGAAGGTCATGCCGGTTTGTTCCTTAATAAATCGACTAAGATACGAGGAAGATAGTCGAAAGTGAGTGGCAAGCTGTTCCAAGGAAAAATCAGCGGAATGAAAACGCATCTGGATCAATGCGATCACTTCATCTCGCAAGCGACTGTTACTGCTTTCCCGCGTATGGTTGACATGCTTGCATATGTCTTCGACAAGCTCACGAAGACGGAGCTCCAATTCGTTCAGGGAGTTAAAATCGGTTACGGTCCGAATTTTATCGAAGCTGTCCACTAAGTTCATCTCTCTCATCGTCTTAAACACCACGTTGACCAGTTCCGAGCATATAAGCCGAAGAATAAGTAATGATTGTTCTCTCGCTGCAATACTTCGCATAATGTTGCTCAGCGTCTCTGACGCAACGGCTGCATCTCCCTGCTTCATACTCTGTACGAAACGAATTTGCTCCTCGGCCGGATACCACATGTCGTCAGTATTCCGAGCATTGATCTCGTCGAACAACAGGATGCTGCCGCTTCCTTCGCGAATGCGATATTCGAGTGCACCGGATGCTTCAATGAATGAGCGATTAACAGACTGCAGCTGTCGATACGCTTGTCCTACAGCGACAGTAAGCAGCATCCCAGCACGACTCGCTGCGCGCTGCTGCATTTCCTTAGCAATATGAAACTGAACGACTTTCAGCACGTCAAACTCCAATTCAACGGCTGCGATCATGACGAGCTGTTTCTCCCAATCCAGCCTAGCTCCATAGGCTTCTCCGCCATGGAATACAACATGTCTGAGCGTCCCGACGATGTCCTCCTTCTGCTCCGCTGAGAGCAGTCCTCGCGGACCATTCTCCAGATCTATGATCAATACAAAATAACAGCTCCCATTCAGCTGTACATCGTATTTATGTATGGCGGCCTTCAGTTCTTCTTCAGCTAGCTTGCCTTGAAGTACATCTAATAGAAATCGTTCACGCACAATTTCCTTCTGCAGGTCCACAATTTCAGTAAGCTCAAGCTTACTTTGATATGTCTGACTTAGCGCATGGCCGATATAATCAAGCTCATTCCGCCCATTTTCTACTTTGGCGCTTGGCGCAATGTTCAGTGCATTTTGAAACAGCTTACCGATTGGTCTATACTGCCGTCGTGAAATGAAGAGCGACCCAATGATACCCACACATATTAAACCAGTGAGCAGGATAATAACGATTAACTTCATATCAATAACACGTGAAAGAAACTGATCTCTAGGCATAAAAGTAACATAGGACCAGCCTGATTGTTCCGAATGGACAGAGACGAATGAATAGGTGATACCGCCCCATTCTATCTCTTGGATGCTCGGGCTCCAATCCATCGGTTGTATGTTTGCGAGTATCGAATCAGGTACCGCCTGTATATTCGTTCGGCGGGCCATCACCTGCTGATGATCATCAAGCACGAAGATGCCTCCTTCTAGATCTCCGAGCAGGTTCTCAATTTTCTCGGTCAAGCTTTTTCCGTTCAACAGTAAGACGAGCTTGCCATAATGCAAGTAAGTCCCCCGCGGAATAGGAGAAACATACGCAATCAGATCGGCATTATTCCCTTTCTCTGAACGCACTCTGCTATTAATTGCTTTAATAAATTCCGACCTCGTGTGAACGCCGGACTCTCTGAACCATTGTGCGATACCTCGATCGGCGAAGCGGTAAAATTCATTCTCTAATGTATCCAGCCCTATAGTACCAAGAGCAGAATACACCTGTTCATCCCCATTGTAATAGAGCAGAATATCCTCCAGATGAGGATTGTAAGATCGATAGCGTGCAAGCTCCCGAACAGTTTCCAGCTGTGTATAGCCGCTGCGGCGCACCATATACGGCGTCAGCTCCGAATCCATCGATAGCTGTGTGGATAGCTCATTCATCTCTTGCATCAGACGGTCCATCTCATCGCGAACGAGCTCCATCTGTCGTATATTCGTTTGTTCAATCTCGTGCTGCAGGCTGATTACCGCATTATAGTAAACCAATCCACCTAGGATGAGAAAAGGGATTGCAAACACTAAGAAATAGGAAATCCAAATTTTTTGCTTCAAGTTGAACGTTATACTCATTTAGTTTACCGCCTCACGATATGTTCCTAGCTGCTAATGTATTAATTATTCGGCAAGCAAGACAAACTCCCTTTTAATTCACATGAAAAAACTCACCTTCTTATTCAGGTGAGTTTGAAAAGAATGACGTTCATTGTTTGTTTACAGGATTACTGAGTCCATTAACACCATTTCGTCGAGTTCGTTCAACGGTTAATTCTTGGGACATGTTGCCCCCTCCTCATTAATTTAACTACGATAGCTCTTGTATAATGATAGTACGTGCGACATCAAACTCACTTACCTTCATGTTGGTTTCTGAAAATGTCTGCATACATCGCTCTACGATTTCTTGTGCTGCCAGAAATCATATAACATTCGATTATGCGTGCATATTGGCTTGATCTTCGCATAACCGGCCCCTCGTCTTGTCTTGGTAATTCATACATCGTACCATGAACATTCATCACACTACGCTCTGTAATGAGTTCTCGAATGCCTCGCCCCCCAGCCTGACGGTAAAGGCTGATCAAACTGTGGATTCCCCTTAGCAATCGATAACGTTTGGTAATCAAGAGACGGCTTAGAGAACGTCCTAAGCTGAAATTCTGCGGATGGATCTACAAGCTTTCTAAGCTTCATGTCTTCACCAATCTCATAGTAGCCAGCCATTTCCGCGATTCCATCCCTTACAATATCCGCTGCGAATTGAAATCGCATCTGCTTACGCTCCATTGGCCGAACTACCCCAACTGAGTAAGCCGTTTCGCTTCCTGCAGCAACAATACCGCCTGTTTAATAAATAAGAAAATCCTGTAATAAAATTAAAAAATAACAAATATTTAGTGTAGTATTCCACATAGTCCCCGAATTCAAAGCCTTGCTATAAGCAAGTATTGGTATATGAAATATGGATATTACAGCAAATAATAAATAAAATATTTTGTTATCAATTTTGTTCATTAGTCTTTATTCCTTCTTGTTAGTAAAAAACAGATGCCAATTTGGCACCTGTTAGTCATTCCTCTCTACGCCCGCTTCTCTCCGATCAACGCATCCAATCGCTTCAACAAGTCTCCGCCACCGGTCAGCGAGATCGATCCGACCTTCTCACAGATCTTCTCCAAGAACTCCAACTCCTTAAGGCGGTACAGCGTTTGGTTCTCGTCCATCAGCTTTGCCGTATTCAGCAAGCTGCGTGTGGAGGCAGTCTCCTCTCGGCGTGTAATCAGATTCGCTTGCGCTTTCTTCTCGGCCAAGAGCACGGTGTTCAGGATCTCCTTCATATCACCAGGCAGGATGACGTCCTTCACTCCGGCACTAATGAATTGCACGCCGAATTCTTCGCTCTTCTCGCGCAGCTTAGTCAGTACATAGGCAGCAACCTCTTGCTTGCGACGCAGCATCTCGTCGAGTTTAAGGGCACCAACGTATTCACGTAGGACGAGCTGCAGCTCGATGTGCATTTGCTCTTCGAAGTTCCGAATTTGCAGCGACCTCATAGGATTCGTGATTTTATATTGGCATACGAAGTTCAGCCGCAGCGTCACTTTATCCTCGGTCATCATTTCTTGACCGAGCAGATCGATTTGTTGCTGACGCAGATCAATGGTTTTCACCAGAACGGCGATTGGCCCTTTCCAGAAGTAGTACTTTCCAGAAGCCAATTCCCTCTGCAAGATGTGGTTGTAATAGAGCGCGCCCACCTCGTAGCTTTCGATCTCGTAGGATTGCAAGTAGGCTGTCAATTTAGGCAGTATCGATAGATCGACTTCAGCCGGCAATTCAGGCTGACGAATATCGGCATGCACAAAGGTATGCCTCTTCAGCACGTTCCAGAATGCGTATATACCTGGCTTCAACAGCTCTACAAACTGACCATCCTCATAGTGAAGCACATATTCATGGTCTTGAACCCGCACGACATCCAGTTCTTGCGCCAGCTCCGAATCCTGCACGAACAACAGCAGGTCCTTTCCCTCCACATGGAACGGTTTGGTAACACGGTTCACGATAACCGTATTCTGCGACCAAGGCGCAAATCGGTATGTACCAGGCTTCAATACTTTCACATAATCCCCTTTATGAAATAATAATCCGCGTTCGTCGGTTTGTATCGTTATTTTAGTAAACAAATTTCTCTCCTCCTCTTGATTTACGTTGACGTTAGGCTTGGAGCCCCGCTGCGGTCTTAGCGGAATCACGCTTAAGAATGAATGTCTCTGAAGCTTAAGTCCTCGTTTATTAACGATAGAATCCGTCTAACTGCAACTTCATTTCTCGTTCCTATTCTGAGTAATAAGCGTCGGGTTCTCCATTCGGTATCCGCGGATTGCAAAGCCTCCTCGCAGTGCACGTAGTTAGCTGCCCGGGACTCCCTCCTAATGTCACTGTGGTTGTTAGATATCTCGATTAACAGTCGAGCTCTACCAGAATCGCGTCAACGGCGAGCGGGGAATCGAACCCCTTTGGTGGTTCTACCGATCCGTCTGCACAGGATACTGTGGCACATCGTGTACAGCACTGCGGGATACGAGGATATCCCTGCCTAGTTGCATACGTTCGTATAAGAACCAAGTTATATGATAAAACGTCATGTGACGTATACCACCAGAGACTTTATACCCCTTTAATGGCGGCCAGCGGTTTGCATCTTGCAATTACATCAGCAAGCTTAGCGCCAACGACACTGTCGATGATTTGGTCGACATCTTTATAGGCTTGCGGGCATTCATCCAATATCGACTTCAGCGAGCGGTGGTTCACCAGGATTTCCTCATCCGTCCCGACCTTCATCGATGCCTCAAACTCGTCGACTGTTACCAGCTCTTTCGTTGCTTTGCGAGAACGCGCCCGACCGGCACCATGGCAGATCGAATAGAAGTTCTTATCGCCTTCGGTTCTCCCTCGCATGATATACGACGACGTTCCCATAGAACCTGGTATCAGTGCCGGATGCCCTGTTTCCTTATAAGCTGCACGATTGAGGAAGTGTCCCGGCGGCAATGCTCGTGTTGCCCCCTTACGGTGTACCAGCAACGGTTGATTGCTATGGAATTCCTTGAGCGCATAATTGTGCATAAGGTCATACAAGACAGGAAGTTCGACTTCAGGTCCGAACACGTCCCGGAACCCTTGTTCTACCCCATACGCGATCATGTGCCGGTTGCTTACCGCAAAGTTTAATGCTGAATACATCAGGTTCAGATACGTTTGTCCAACATCGCTGCCTATTGGTGCATAAAGCAAGTTGCGGTCTGGATTCGTTACCCCCCAGCTGAACATCGCTTCACGGAAAATCTTCGTATAGGCTTGGCCGAGCATCGCTCCCCATGCCCGAGACCCGGAATGGATCATGACGACCACTTGACCGTCGAACAACCCCCATGCAGATGCCACTTCCCTCGCCACTTCATCGATTTCAAGATACTGAATTTCTATAAAATGATTACCTCCGCCAAGTGTACCCAGTTGACCGTGTGCATACTTTTGAATATTAGCTGGCAGTTGCTCTAGGTACTTGTGATCAAAGCTGAATGTAGACTGCTCCACATGACTCAACCAGCGTGCACTAGGCACATAGTTTTCCGGCAATCCGTTCAAGCCATGACGCACGACCTCCATAATGTCTATATCTGCGTAGTTCGAATTCGTACGTTCATTCGTAGGAACATACTTTTCTATAGCCTGGATCAGCTTCCGACGCACGTCTTTGTTTTGGATGTCATTCCTGTGCAGCGGCGTAGTATGCACCCGCATACCGCAGCCAATATCCACACCAACGATCGAGGGAGATACGAAGCCGTCATTCATGCTCCACACCGCCGTTGTTCCGATACAAGTACCAATTCCGATATGCGCGTCCGGTGTATAGCTCATATAGTGGTTGCGGGGAATCCGCAGGTTATTGTCAGCCATCTCGAAAACCTTCTCTTCGAAGCTTTGTCTCACTTCTGAATTGGCGAACAGATGCAGTGCGCCATGTTCAAGCTCCAATTCATAATGGTTGTTGCCGTGGTTCTTCTCAGCCCATTTCATATCAGGCACCTCCGTCTGTCATCACTTACAAGTTCTATATTCGCTGATCGGAAGGCAAACGAACATGGTGAAAGTATTACGACACCAGAATTTTCCCCAATACAGCCCGTATAGGCAATGAATTTGATAGAATGAATAGCAAATGATGAAATTGCGAGGTTGCATCATGGCCAAAGAGAGCTTTGATAAAGAAATACAGTTTCTTCGTCTACTTGTACTGACCAGCGGAGCCTATAATCGCCAACAGTTTGCCGAGCGGCTTGGGATTTCCGTTCATACGTTCGATAAAACCACGCGTAAACTGAAGGAAGTCGTCGAGGCTGTTACCGATCACATTTCCGATACAGAGCGTAAACAATTCACAGACAGCTTGCGATTTAGTTACTATGATTCAACCGATCCTATCCTGTTGTTCTTATTCCGGGCTAAATCCATCAAGGAATCCGAGAGCAGCCGGTTATCTCTCATTCTCTCAGCAATGAATACCCTACCTCGTACAGCGCTAGAGTTAATGGATATCTGTTACGAACAGCTTGATCCGGAGGCTGCGATGCCTGACGAGAAAACGATACGAAGTGATCTGAAATATTTAGAACAAGTTGGTGTAATCACTAGAATACATGGTCCTCGCCCCTATCGATACGTTGTGAATAACAGGCTGCTCTACGAATTAAACGATGAGGAATTAGCTGAGCTTTATGATTTTGTAGACATTATGGCAAATACACAGGTCCCTTCTGTCATTGGGTACTTGTTGCGCGACAACCTGAAGAAGCACATCCAATGGAACAAACCAAATGAATCGTATAACGAGCCATTTCTATATAAGTATCATTACTTCACGCGAATTTTAGATGAGGCTCATCTATTTCAGTTTTTGAAAGCGATCGAAGAAAGGCGTAAGGTCAAATTTCTGTACTTTACACCTAAGGCGCAGAAGGCCTATTCCTCCCAGAATACGAATCCAGTGTTTGCTAAAGAAATGGAAGGAAAAAGAGTCCTAACGCTACCGTTAAAAGTTGTATATGACCATCAATATGGCCGCTGGTATTTACTGGGGACAGAATCGAGGCATGGTATCCGAAAGTATCGGATCGAGGGAATTACGCAAGTCGAAGATGGTGATCCCGTTTCCGAAGAACAATTTTTACGCAATTCTGAACAAATAGATCAGGCCATCGAACAAAGCTGGCTTATTGATACGGGAGAACCGGTCAAGGTTCGGGTCCGTTTCTTTAATCCAGGTCCAGGTGTCCCTAACTTTGTGAAGGAACGTGTCAGGCTGCAAGGCCAGTGGGGAACCATTGTCGAAGAAGATGAGGACTCATTCATTTACGAGATTGTAGTGAATGGTACAACCGAGATTCGACCTTGGGTTCGAAGCTTCGGCTCCAGCTGCGAGGTGTTAGAACCATTGGAATTTAGGAGAGCGATGATCGCGGAGTGGAAGGGGATTTTAACGTACTATGAATCTGTTTGAGAAGATGTTTAATTATCAAATCATGTCTCAGCTGCTCGATTCGGGCACTTCTACCCTCACATCTCAGGAGAGGTCCTGGTTAAAGTCCATGCTGATGATGCCAGCAGCTGAGATGATATTTTCGCCATCTACGTATGATAAACTCTTAAACCTGCTTGAAGCTGAAGAGACCATACATTTATCCAATGCGATTATTGAGAAAGCGCGAAGTGAGGAACAGCAGCTCATCCATCCTCACATACGAGCATTACGTCAATTTATTGTAAATAAGCAGGCGATTCAACTGACTACACGTCTCAAGGACGGACAAACCAGAGAACGGGAGCCCGCATTCCCATACAAGCTAGAGTTCTCGATGGTTAAGCGTGAATGGTACTTATTATGGTTCCATCTGCGCAATAAGGCGCTGCTCTCCACTAAGCTGAACATGATTGATAGCTTCAATGCGATGCCTCACCCCCTGCCGCCAGAGAAGATTGAATGGGCAGAAGCCGCAATCAACAAGATTATTGAAAAGCAAAAACGCACCGTAAAGATTGAAATTATGAAGCAATACAACCAAGAGTTGTCGCGAATCTTGTATGCATTCTCTTGTTTTGAGAAGGAAGTGGAATTTGACGAGAGCTCCGATCGTTACTTCATCAAGCTCTCCTATCAAAGCAATGAAGGCGAATATATCTTGTCCAAGGTGCGCTTCTTAGGACAGCGCGTTCAAATCATCGAAGGGGATCATCTCCGCCGTCGTATGCTTGAAAGTGCGACTAAAGCTCTCGCAAGATATGAAGAATGCATGGAATGATTGGAATGTCAAAATAACGCAAAGAGCCGTTTGGCTACCGAGCCCTCTCTATCGCCCGTACAGGAATCCCTGCATCGCGCAAGGATTCATGAATGCGCTTAGCGAACGCTGCGGCGCGAGCCCCGTCGCCATGTATGCAGATCGTATCCACTTGAACGTTAACGTCTATATTTTGCCTGGAGCGCACTTGACCTTCACTTGCCATTCGAATCACTTGCTTCACAGCCAGCTGCTCATCCGTAATAACGGAGCCGGGTTCTTGCCTAGGGGTTAGAGCTCCCGTAGACTCGTAAGTGCGATCCGCGAAGCCTTCACTTGCCGTATGAAGCCCAAGCTGCCGTCCGGCCTCGATTAGCGCACTCCCCGCCAGGCCGAATAGAATAAGCTCAGGATCAACCTTATACACGGCTTCCGCAATGGCCTCAGCTAAGCCCGCATCGATTGCAGCCCTATTATACAGCGCGCCATGCGGCTTCACATGCTTCAGCTTACCGCCTTCAGCCTCAACGAATGCCCATAGCGAGCCAATTTGATACACGACGATGTCATAGGCCTCCTGGGGGGAAAGATCGATATGCCGTCGGCCGAAGCCAGCCAGATCCTGCAGACCCGGATGTGCGCCAATCGCTACGCCGTTATCCATGGCTAGTCGGACCGTCTTCCGCATGGTAGCCGGATCGCCCGCATGAAACCCGCATGCAATATTAGCGGACGAGATATAGGGAATGATCGCTGCATCGTTGCCCATTCGATAGGCGCCGAAGCTCTCTCCCATATCACAGTTCAAGTCAATCGTTCGCATAACCTACCTCCTATCTGGTATACATATCGATACTAGTACGAATCGACTGCAGGTTCAAATCCATCAACAGTCGCGCTTCTTGGGCCTCACGGAGATCAACGAGCCTGAATCGGATGCTGCTGCCAATTCGGGCTTGCGCAAGCACCGGAAGATCAGCGGAGATCACCTGTGCGATTCTTGGATAGCCGCCCGTGGTCTGTCGATCGGCCATCAGGATAATCGGAAGTCCATCCGGAGGAACTTGAATCGTACCGAAGGTCACCGGTTCCGAGACCAGCTCCCTATGCTCCAGCATGTGAAGACGCTCTCCCGCTAAGCGGTAGCCCATTCGATCAGATTGGGATTGTACCACATAATCGGTGTTCCATAGCTGCTCCAGGCTTGTGTTGTCGAATAAAGAATATTCATTCCCCGGAAGTACACGAATCGTTGGATCCGTCTCATAGCCGGGCATGATCGCTGTCGAGATGCGCCACTTCACCGAATGGAACATGTGCGATTCATCGCATCTGCTGAGCATGCTGGCTATGATCTGATTGCCCCTCTCATGAAGCGGATGAACGGACAGCTCGTCACCTGCCTGCAGGGCCCTTCCCTGATAGCCGCCGAGTGCGGCGCGCAGATAAGTCGAATAACTATCCATCAGCATAGGCACATCAAATCCGCCCGAGACGGCTAGATAGCTGCGATCCCCTGCTCTCGCAGCACCCAATCGAAGTGTCGTCCCCGCCTGCACATATACCGGCCGCCATAATGGAACGGACCGCCCATCTATGCTCGGCGAGAAGTCTGCCCCACAGATCGAGATCAACGCAGGCTTGTCAAAATACAAATCAGCACCAATCACAGTCATCTCGATGGTTGCTTCCTTCTCATCATTGCCTACTAATAGATTGGCTGCCCTGTGCGCATAGCTGTCCATCGCTCCGCTAACAATAACGCCATACTTCTGGTAGCCGATTCTCCCCAGATCCTGCAAGGTGGTAAGCAAGCCCGATTTACGCACATGGATCGTCATGTTATATTCCCCCAATGATCGAACTCCCTACGGCTAATGGGATAGAACGAGATCCGATCGCCGGAGGACAGTAAGGCTGGCGGTTGATTATCCGGCTCGAATAGGGAGATTGGCGTACGGCCGATCAGCTGCCAGCCGCCAGGAGTCTCGAGCGGATACACCCCCGTCTGCTCCCCTGCTATTCCTACAGATCCTCGGGGAATGCGCAGTCGCGGTGTGTCCTTGCGCGGTGCCGCAATGCGTGGATCCATACCGCCGAGGTACGGAAATCCCGGAGCGAACCCCAGCATGTAGACCAGATACGATCCACTTGTATGAATGGCAATGACTTCGTCTGGCGTTAAACCATTCATCTCCGCAACATATGTTAAGTCCTCGCCGAATTCGCCGCCATAGCATACAGGGATTTCAACATGCCGCGGATTTGGGATTGCAGCGTCGTCGAGATTTTCTACAATCGCCTCTACTTGATGATGGACCACTTCGTAGGGGGAGAGATATTGCGCGGTGCTGGATTTCTTGCGCTCACTTAAGAACACCTGGAGCGGGTCATACACGACCGTAACCGAATAATAGGCCGGGATAACCTCCAGCATGCCCTCGAACGGATGTTCATCCAAGTATCGCGAGAGGATGCTCACCTTCCTATGCGTTTCTAGATCGACTTGATCGCCCAGCTTGATGACAATCGCACAGTCCCCTTGCGGGGTGAGTTCAATAGTCTGCATTCGTTTCACCTTGTAGCTCCTTATACATGTATGTGGGTATAATTTCGACATGATTCTTCACAACCCTTGCTCGCCATAAGTGGAAATAAAATATACATTGAATAAGAACGCATGTTCCGTGTATAATATGAGAACGAACGTTCTATTCATGGAGGCGGCTAGCATGTGTACAAAACTCATGTCTCCTAATCATAATCGGACCATACTTCTGATTGATGGTCAATCCTTCTATGCTTCAGTCGAAAAGTCTGCGCATCCAGAATACCAGGATAAGCCGATTGCGATTGGCGATCCGAATCGGGCATCAGGCATTATCTTAACGGCTTGCCCAATTGCGAAGGCTCGTGGCGTAACGACAGCCAGCAGAGTAAGCGAAGCACTGGCGATCTGTCCAGAACTCATAGTCGTGCGGCCGCGTATGGGCCGGTACATCCAGATTTCGCTTCTGATTACGCGGATCTTCGAGTCGATCACAGACCAAGTGGAGCCCTACTCCATCGATGAGCAGTTTCTGGATGTAACAGGCCTTGGACAACCAGAAGATGTTGCGCGTTATTTGCAAGAGCATGTGCTTCTTTCAACCGGAGTGTGGTCAAGAGTTGGCATCGGTCCGACTAAGGTATTGGCCAAGATGGCTACAGACAACTTCGCTAAGCGGCAGTCAGATGGGATATACCGATTGGACTGGGACAATATCGAACAAGATTTATGGCCGTTGCCCGTGCACCAGATGTTCATGGTTGCTTCTAAGATGACTTATCACTTCATGGTCATGGGCATACGAACGATAGGCGATATTGCACGCATGCCGCTCGGGGATTTTAAACAGCGAATGCGCCAGCGTATGGGCAAGCAAAGTGACATACAAGCCGAATATTATTGGCAGATGTCCAGGGGCATTGACCCAAGTCCAGTAGAACCGTCAATCCGTGGTGCGCTTAAGTCTGTCAGCCATGGCAAGACATTGCCGCGCGGACGATATAGCAAGAGACAGGATATCGAGGTGGTCTTACTGGAGCTGGTTATTGAGGTCTGCCGGCGAGCTCGCAGGCTCGGGGTTCAGGGGCGTGTCATTATGGTGGGAGCCGGTGAGACAGATGGAGATCGCGCGGCTAGGTTCGGAAGACAGGTGACGCTGCCGCATTACACAGCATTAACCCACGAGGTGGCTGATACCGTCTTGCAATTATTTAGCGATTACTGGCAGGGGATGCCCGTGACACATCTGTACGTATCGCTCAATCAGTTGTCTAGGGACAACGTGCAGCAACTAGATTTGTTTAATGACAGGGCAGCAGCCCTCGACCTAGAGACAGCAATCGATGAGATCAAGGACAAATACGGCAGCGATGCGATCATGAGAGCATCCTCTCTGCAGGAGGCCGGCGTGGCACGAGAACGAGCGCAACAGATTGGAGGTCATTACGCATGAGCAAGCTAGAAGGAAACAATCGGTGGTCCGGCAAGATGCTGCTGACCGAGCATCAAGAGCAATACGACAAACGCTATGAGCCCAGTCGAATCGGCAAGGCAACGGCAGATGAGCTGCAGCTAATCCGAGACTGGATGATACTCCCTTATATGATGACGATGGCAGACAAGGGTCTTCAAGATGCCAAGCGTCAGAACCATCTATTCAAGCGCTTATTTATCCGGAGCATTCAATTCGTGCTCGACTCCATTACTCGCGACATGATGCTCCTCAGAAAGGAGCTCGCACAGCGGCAGATCAAGGTATGGGACGACATCACACAGGATGACATCATCTACTGCAAATATGTCTGCCGCGGCTATGAAGATCAATTTGGTATCACTCGTGAGGTATTGAGAACGGAGATTGCTAAGAAATTCGGTCTCTATATCGATCAGATCTTTAAGAAGCAAGAGGGCTGATTCCACTTCCCAAGCTCATAGTGACCAATGGATGACTGCCCCAGCATAAACAAGCCCGCCCCCAAAGCCAAACAATAGAAGTCGATTATCCTTCTTAACACGTCCCTCCTGCACACCAAGATCGATCGCAAGAGGGATTGAAGCAGCGGATGTATTCCCATAGTGGACCAAGCTGAGCAAAGTGCGCGCAAGAGGAAATCCGCTGCGTTCACAGATGGATTCAATAATACGAAGATTAGCGTTATGTGGAACAAACCAATCGATGGATCCAGCATTCAGATCGGACAGCTCGAATAATCTGTGCATCCCGGAGGGTACCGTCTGAACAGCCCAGCGGTACACTTCCCGACCGTTCTGATAAAAGTAACCTTGCGGATTGAAGTCGATGCCGTCAAGAGAATTGGCTAGTCCAGCCCTGTGAACGTGGATCGCACCTTGGCCATCAGCTCCAGAATCGCTTGCGATTACGCAGGAGGCTTCAACGTTCTGCGTCTGTTCTAGAAGAACAGCGCCGGCCCCGTCGCCGAACAAGATACATGTGGAACGGTCAGTATAATCGGTTATTTTGCTCATGGTATCACTACCTATAACGAGCACCTTACGATTCGCCCCAGAACGGATAAGACTATCTGCCATAATCAGTCCATAGACAAATCCAGCACATGTTGCATTGATGTCGAGAGCGCCAGCCTTCTCCATTCGATAGTGACGTTGTACGAGGCATGCTACACTGGGGAATGGATAATCCGGTGTGTGCGTACACACGAGGATCATGTCAACATCGGTAACTGTGATGCCATATCGATCGATCATATTTTGCACCGCAGCTATTGCCAGATGGCTCGTGAATTCATGCTCTTCGGCTATTCTGCGCTCCTTAATCCCAGTCCGAGTTACGATCCACTCATCACTTGTTTCCACCATCCTTTCCAGGTCGGTATTTGTTAATTTTCCCTGCGGGACATAAGAACCGATTCCGGTAATTGTAGAATCAAACATGGATGTATGCCTCACTGACATTGGTAATCCCTCCCCTAAATTCGATACCCAAGGAATTTATCACTAAGTATTAGTACCAGGTATTAATGCTTATGATATTTATTAAATTAGATCTCGTATCCATTGTCAACTATTATCTTTATGAAAATAATAAAAACCCACCGCACTGGTGAGTTTTTAAAATCTTGCCCGAACTATACGCTCTGGCTTGGAAATATCGCGAGCCATTGCTGCCATATGGCAAACTGCCGCCCATCCCACTGCAGGGTGTTGATGACATAACCCAAGGAATCCGCATGATATAGTCCCGAAATCTGTTGATACGCCTGGATCTCATAACGTCCATCCCGATCCATGTCCACCGGATAGAAGCCGCTTACCCCGTCAGCGAATCCCTGGATAGGTGCCTTCAGCATCCCATTGTTATCATAAATCTGGGATAAGTAATCCGCTCCACGACCGCTTATATCAATCAGGAAGGTATTGTTGGTTGCTAAGCTGGTTACGCTAACGCGATACCCGTTCATAAAGACAACGTTATATTGATTTTGCTGGTTGTAGACATTGAAGTCGAATAGGCTCCGGGATTGATGATTCACGAATGAGAACACATAATCATAGGTGAATGCGCCTGATCCCCCGGAGTCGATACGAACTAATATGTCCGACACACCATCCTTCGTGAAGTCACCGAGGAACACATCGGGGTTATACCCTGCATTCGCATTCGGATCGAGCTGAATCGTATACTGCTGATGGGTGGCGCCGTCTTGAATCATCAACGTGATGTGCTGCCAGAATGGACTGTCTTGATTTCTATAACCCGTTAAATACACGTAATCCGGCACCCTATCGCCCGTAACATCCCCTACCGCGCTGCTTATTATCGTCATCCTGTTCTCACTCCCACATGGGTATTCATCCACCATTGTATGACTAGGACGGTAAGGAGGTGCCTTCATCCAACCAGCTTCAAAATAATGATTACGGCTTCTGCTCTGGTCGTATTCGTTGCAGGATCAAACCGGTTATTGTTTTTTCCTTGAATATACGCCAGCTGCCTCATCGCTTCTATTGCGCCTTTTGCCCATGCTGGAATTTCATCGTCATCTGCAAAGTTCGTCGTTACGTCCGCTTCTATTGACAAATCTAAAGCCCTTGCTGCCATGAAGACCATCTCAGCGCGTGTAAGGAAAGCATGTGGCCGGAAGCTGCCGTCTTGATAGCCGCTGATGATGCCAGCTCTAACTGCTTGCGCTACGGCCGGTTTGGCCCAGTCAGCAATATCATCAGCATCTGAAAAAGTCAGCTCTACTCCTCTATCTTGCAACTGCAATGCATGTACGAGTAGAACAGAAAATTCAGCGCGAGTAACCAATTGCTTAGGTCTGAAAGTGTGATCGGGATAACCTGTCACGATACCAATGGATGCCGCTTCTTCAATGCTCTGCTCCGCCCAATGTCCCGCGATGTCGATAAAGTTTCCATTCGATGTCGATTCTTGCGGCTCTTCTGCACCTGCATCTGTATCTGAATCTATAGGTGTAGTTGCATCTGTATCTGCATCTGATTCAATCTCCTCTGGCATGACTTCTTCATCGTCCGCTGGCTCCGAATCAATCGGTGCTGGCGTTGGTGATGGTGTCAGCCCAGGCGGTGTGGTTGGTGGAGGCGTTGACAGCTTCTGCTCCCACTGCGCATACACCGTTATATCCTCATGGATCACTGCATGCTCATCAAAAATAGAACCTGTCCCACTCCTCTCCGTGTTCCAGCCAACGAACGTGTAGCCTGTCCGAGCTGGAGCCGCGGGAAGTGTGCCAACGGTGTCGCCGTACGAGACGACTATCGCCGCTGGATCTGCTTCTGTATCCCCTTCATTCTTATCGAACGTGACCGTGTAGCTGTTCATTGTCCATTGCGCATACACCGTTATATCCTCATGGATCACTACATGCTCATCAACTATAGTGCCTGTCCCATTCCTCTCCGTGTTCCAGCCAACGAACGTGTAGCCTGTCCGAGCTGGAGCCGTGGGCAGTGTGCTAACGGTGTCGCCGTACGAGACGACTATCGACGCTGGATCTGCCTCTGTATCCCCTTCATTCTTATCGAACGTGACCGTGTAGCTGTTCATTGTCCACTGCGCATATAGCGTGATGTCAGATGCACTCATAACAAGGGTATCCCCTGCGATGACATTCGTTCCAGAGCCATCTGCCTGTGTATTCCATCCAGCGAAGGAGTGGCCGCTTCTCTCTAGATTTCCTATATTTCCAAAGACACGCACCATCGAACCTGATCTATAAAATGGACTGTCAATCTGTGCATGTCCACTGGTATGTCCATTTCCGTCATACACGATATATTTTTGTATGGTTCGTAAGTAGGGGTAGCCGCCATTTTTAGCTGCGTGCATCCCCCATATCGTATTCATATCCCAAGAACTATACGTGCCTTCATCGTGCAGCTCCACAGTTGTTTTGCCTGTACCTTTTCCTGTATCTGCTTGTACAGTTGTATCCTGATTATAATAGCTGTTGAAAATTCTACCGGAAAAGCCGTTAGAACCGACGAGTCCGCCGCTATCACCATTGCCCGTCACCGATCCGGTTGCGTAAGCATTCGTGATCCTGTTATCCGTATTTCTACCTACTAAGCCGCCTACATGATAAACGCCTTCTACTGAGCCAGTTGCGTAGCTATTGGAGATCCTCCCGTCATTCGTGCCCACTAAACCGCCAATATATCGATAAGTGCCTTTTACATTTCCAAAAGAAGCGGAATTTTCAATGGAACTTGACGGATGCGATAGGCCCACAATACCGCCAACATGCTCATATCCAGTTACTGATCCAGTTGCATAGGAATCTCGAATGGTACCCTCAATATATCCGGCTAATCCGCCAACTTGATTCGTGCCAGTTATGTTTGCTTCACTATAAGAATCGATAATGGAACCTTTATACACATATCCGACTAAACCGCCAGTCCTGCGAGATCCTCCGGATACATCTCCGGTGACAGATGAATGGATAATCGATCCTTTATCATTTCCCCCCGATACACCGCCGACATATTCATTACCTGTTACATCCACATCAACCAAGTTTACATTCTTGATGACTGAGCCATCACCAATATACCCAAAAAGTCCAACGTAATGCGTACTGGGTCTATCCATCTTCAAGCCCGTAATCGCATACCCGCTCCCATCGAATACCCCTTTAAACTGAGAACTAAACGCTCCAATCGGTTCCCAGCCTTCCCCACTCTGATAAGCCGCTAAATCAACGTCTGCAATCATGACAAAATGGGCATTCAAATGATTCCTCACGCGATTCAATTGTTCGGCGGATGCAATTTCAAACGGTTGGTCAACTGTCCCATTGCCTCCTGCAAAAGCTGGAGCGCTGTCTGCCAACGCATGGTGAGTAAAACCTACGAGCGTCAAACTTAGCAATAATACGACAGATACTAGGAAGCTTGATTTCATTTTTGATATAACCAATTCCAATCTCTCCCTTTCTTCTATGAATCTTCTTCATAGTAGGAGAACAGGAAGAGTATGACTAGTTACTGCGGTCATGATAAAGTCATGATTTTATAGCCTAAGTAAACATAACCCTCACTTCTGATATGAATCATCTTAGAACGAAGTGTCATTACCTGTCGATAAAGCAAAGAAAAAAGCGCCCCGGTATCCGAGTACGCTTTAATCCCGTTACTTTAAGCTCTAAGCTTCTTCATCCAATTGATGATTTGTTCGGCACGATGCTCGCAAGTATGGAATTGATAGACGTAGCATAGATACACGGTATCTCCAGCTTCACCTTGCCGGGTCTGCCGATCTTATTCAGCAGCCGCTTAATTGCGGGACTGTCATTCGGCCAGATCGTCTTCCATGCCCCCTCCCCCCATCTCTATATATGGAATGCTGCACGGCTCCCCAATTGATTCCGACAAAGGCGGGATCACCGCTAATGTGAACCTTGGCTGTATTTACACCTATTGCCTCTAGAAAGCTATGGCTGAGTGGTCCTCTAACCGCAGCATAACGGGCATATGGTATGACTTTATTCAGTTGGTCGATCGTATTCCGATCTACTAGATTAGCCGGAACAGGCTTGTTGTTCAGCAAGCTGTCGAGCCCTGCTCTACCTGCGATTCTATCTATACCTGACCCCCCTGCTCGCTTTATTCTCCTATTGAATGATCCTTTATTTCGGTTCAATAAGCCCTGACTCGATAAGAAACTCACGAGCCACACGCTCGACAATCCGACCGTCATTGTCGACCTGCCCATTCATGATTTGCATCGCTTCTTCATTAATCTTGCCCCCTAGCAGGCGAAGCACCTCTTCAAGCTCTGGATATTGAAGCAGGATGTCCTTCCGGACCAGAGGCAGTGCGTGGTACGGTGGGAAGTAAGATCGATCATCCTCGAGTACACGCAGATCGTAGATTTGAAGCTGCCCGTCTGTAGTGTACGAGTTGATCACATCCACCTCGCCCGCGTTAATGGAACGATACATCATCCCGTGGTCCATGCCCTTCACGGCTTTGAAAGCAATGCCGTATTCCTGCTGAAATCCGGGTAAGCCATCGGGTCGATCAATGAACTCAAAAACCGCGCCCAAGGTATAGTCCCGCGAGTACTTGGCGAAGTCGCTAAACGTGACAACATCAAGCTCTTCCGCTGTCGCCTCATCTAGTGCAAGTGTGTACGTATTGTTAAAGCCGAAGGGGTCCAAGGCGGCTATGCCATCGCTTTCTACCAGCCGTCTAGTCGTCTCCAGCGTCTCTTCCGCTGTTCCCGGTTCTCCATGGTAATAAGTGACGACGATCGTTCCTGTGTAATCGGGAATCACATCGATATGACCATTGGTCATGGCATTCCAGACGACATTGGAACCGCCGAGGTTTTCTTTATACAGCACATCGATTCCCAGTTTATCTTCAATTAATTGCCCCATAATATGGGACAATATGATGCTTTCTGTATTGTTCCTGGAGCCTAGTCGGAGCGCATCCTTCTCAATAAAGATGCAGCCTGACAATAGGCTTGTTAGCAGTAAGGCGATGATGAGCATTGCTGTTTTATTTAATCGCTTCATGTTTACTTCAGTCCTTCCGGTGTTGTCCAACGTTCGACAGCAGAGAAGAAGGTCTCAAGGAGGATCGCTAATAGCGTAGCTGGGATCGCGCCGAGTAAGATCAACCCGTCAATGCCGCGCGTAATGCCTAAGAAGATGAAATCGCCCAGTCCCCCTGCTCCAATGAAGGCAGCCAGTGTAGCATTGCCGACATTGATAACAGCAGCTGTTCGGATACCAGCCATAATGACAGGTATCGCCAGCGGGAGCTCCACTCTGAACAAGATTTGCATGTTCGTCATGCCGACTCCTCTGGCCGCTTCAATGGTTGCGCTGTCGACATCCTTAATGCCTGTATAGGTGTTGCGCATAATGGGAAGCAACGAGTATAGGAACAGCGCTGCGATCGCGGTTTTCACACCAATTCCGAATATGGGGATCATAAAACCGAGCAAGGCTAAGCTTGGGACCGTCTGCAGGACCCCTGTTCCACCCAGTACAATCGTCTTCAGCCAAGCAATACGAGTCACAACAATACCCAGCGTGACGGCTAGTACTGTTGCGATTAACATAGAGAAGAACACAAGCTGAATATGAACGAACGTGGATTCAAGCACCTCTACCCACCGTAACTGTGTTTGTTCAACGAGTTGTTGCCATATATTTAATTTATTCATGTTGAGCCTCCTCCGTTTCCGTCCATTTACTTGACATGGCGGACAGCAGTGAGCCTCGTGTGACCAGTCCTACAAGCTTATGCGCGTCGTCCACAACCGGTATCATGCCATGGGGGGCATTATCGATGACTACGATGGCGTCCTCTGCCGTTGCTGTGTGAAGTAAATAGGGTTCTGCTGGCATCATAATTTCATCAATCCTGCTGATGGTATCCAGCTTTTTAATGAGATCGTAAGCAGATACTATACCCAGCAATGTCTGATCATCGTCGAGTATGAGTAGATTCGTGATTTTGCGTTGACGGATTTGCGATATGGCTCTTTCGGGGGATCGGTGTGGAGGTGATGTAACCATCGTTTCAGCCATGATTTCAGTAACTGGCGTAAGTTCAGGGTTCTGAATAATACGGTGCTTGCCGATAAACTCCTCCACAAATCCATCTGCTGGATTATGCAGTAACTTCTCCGGCGTGTCTAACTGAAGCAGGTGTCCATCCTTCATAATGGCGATACGGTCGCCCATCTTCAAGGCTTCGTCTATGTCATGGGTGACGAATACAATCGTTTTCTTCAGTTTCTTGTGAAGCGTAATAAGCTCAGCTTGCAGTTGCTCTCGTGTAATCGGGTCCAGCGCGCTGAAGGGTTCGTCCATTAGAATAATATCCGGGTCTGAAGCGAGTGCCCTTGCAATGCCCACACGCTGCTGTTGTCCGCCTGATAGTTCCTTCGGATAACGTGTGGCATAAATTTCTGGATCTAGACCGACCATTGCCAGCAGCTCGTATACCCGTAGTTTGGTAGCTTTCTTATCCCAGCCCTTCAGTTGGGGAACGATCGCGATATTCTTCTCGATCGTGTAATGGGGGAATAGTCCAATCTGCTGGATGACATATCCAATATTCCGACGAAGTTTCGCTGCATGGTAAGATTTAATATCCTGGCCATCTATCGTTATTTTCCCATTTGTGTGAGGGTTGATCCGATTGATCATCTTCATCGTCGTTGATTTCCCCGACCCACTCGGTCCAATCAACACTAGTAATTCTCCTCGCTGGATCTCAAAACTTAGCGCATTCACAGCTTGAAATCCATTGTCATACTCCTTCGTTACATCTTCAAATTTAATCATAGGTTCCTCCTGGTGTATTTTGACGCATCCTCCATTATACTATATCCAGACAATTCTTGCAGGAGAGGCATCTGACAAGCTCTGTCGAGCACCTCATTATTCGCTTTAAATCTGACACATTATATGGGCAGCTGTCATATGGTGTACTACTTATATTAAGGAGTTGTTCGTCCTATGAAGCTGATTGAAATGGTCAGATTGCTCAGTCAAATTCCTGATTTGAAACACTGGTTGGAGCCCTATGTTACGGAACCGAACGAATATCCATATGGTCGGAACGTCATTCATAGCTCTGACAAGATCGAGATTATTATTGTCAATCTTCCTCCCGGTAGTCGTACGTACATCCATGATCATGGACAATCCGAAGGCTGCGGAGTTGTCTTGCAGGGTGAGTTGATTAATGTGATTTATGAAGCGACTGGCGACGACCAAGTCCATCCAATCCGTGAACATACCGTTCAAGCAATGGACGTATTCAGCACGCCGCTGGGCATGATTCATCAGATGGTTAATCGGCAAGCAGAACGGGTGGTTTCGCTTCACGTCTATTCTCCCCCGTTGAAGGGGCTTAAAGTGTATGCGCAGCCAGAACGGTCTACCCCATTTGCGCTGGGATCCAGTTGAATTGTATACTTCTGATGAGTAGCACTGTCCTAAAGGAGAATGAAATAAGATGAACTATGAGGAGAAAATCGAACTTGAGATTTTACAATGGGAACGCCAATTAATCCGACCTCCTGGATTGCTTGAACGCACCTCGAAGGCCATTGGCGACCATGTGAATAACCTCATTCCCGATAAGGTGCAACAAGTGATCACGACAACTGTGAAGACGATTGTTCGAACGACATTGTTCGGTGCCGAATATACACCTAAAGGTAAAGTGCAAATGCTAGCCTTGGAGGACGCAGATAAATTGGCCAAGGAAGCGCAGACGCTGTACCAGAAAATCGCGGTTGCTGAAGGTGCTGGTACCGGAGCCGGTGGCATTATGCTCAGCATGGTTGACTTTCCTGCGCTTCTCGCCATTAAGATGAAGTTTCTATTTGAGCTTGCGCATATTTACGGGTTTGATACGAGACATTTCTCCGAACGAATCTTTATCCTGTACATCTTTCAACTGACGTATTCCGGTAACACGCGGAGACAACTCAATCTGGATAAGATCAAGCAATGGGATGTGGAGAAGATGCAATGGGCTTCGGACAAGGACTATTATACAAAGCTGGATTGGGAAACCTTTCAGAAGGAATATCGCGATGCGATCGATTTCCGTAAGATGCTGCAGATGATCCCAGGCATCGGCGCAGTTGCAGGTGCCTGGGCTAACTATAGCATTATGGACGAGCTTGGCGAAGCTGCGATGAATGCATACCGGATACGCAGATTATTCGACCTAAGGTAAATAGGTAACGTAAGTCAACCACGCTCACGCGCAAGTCTCCCCTCATCTACTTCTTCTTGTTTTTATTCTTGTTGGGCTTCTTATTATTGAAGTAGTCCGAGAACCATCTATCGATCGACTTGGATTCATTGAACACAATTGCGCTGGCATCGGACTCGCGCCCTGCCACATCCACTGCAGTAACGACGAACATATAATAATCAGGTTGATCTGCTCCGATGTTGAATTGAGCCTCGGCTTCCGTGGATACGGGCTTCCCAGCGATATAGGCATAGTTATTGCCATCATTGGATCCGTATAATCGGTAACCGACCACGTCAGGCTCCCCGTTAAGTGCGAAGGATAGGTTAGCCTGCTCCCTGCCTGAATACTTGACCCGCTCAGGCGGGCTTGGCGCATGGCCGTCGTCTGTTCTCGGATCGATCTCAGAGGGACCGTCCAGCTCGGCATCCACAGGATAATAATGAGACAGCGGCTTCCTCTGCCCTAACGGTATGCGTGCCAGCCCCGCCTCCACCTCCTGCATGATCGCCTGGATCGGCTTCTCTCTTCGAACCTTGAAGCTCTGACTGATCATATCGTCTGGGGTTTCCGGCTGAGCGAGATACGTAACACCGCCGAATATCGTATAGCTCGTCATGCCGGCTCGATCGTCCACTTCCGTCGGAACATATTGGGGATGGAACAGGTCGGTCACAACATCGCCGCGTTCCAGCAATAGCTCGGTTGGCAGCAGACCAGTATAGCTAGACACCGTCTTCTTCACAATGGTGGGGGGCATTGTGAATGCAGTCGTCTCGAAGAGATCAGGCTGCTGCTCTATACTCGCATCCATCACCTGTGCCCATATTCGCTTCGCACGCTGCGTACCGCAGCCCGCAGTCTTGGAGCAATCGCTTCTGGATAACGAATGTACAGACTGCTCGTACCCCGCCCACACCCCGACAGTCACATCTGGCGTATAGCCGATGAACCAGACATCGGCATGATTCTGCGTGGTCCCGGTCTTGCCGGCGAACGGAACCTGATCCGAGTGGCCGAATAGACGGTTCATATCGGATCCTGTACCAGAGCGCACAACATCTCGCATCATATCCGTCATGAGATACGCTGTTTCTTCGGAGAATACGGCCGCGGGTTCCTGTGTATGCTGATAGACGATGACGCCCTTGGCGTCAACGATTGATTCGATCAGATAGGCATCGTTAAATCGACCTTCATTGCCGATTGCCGCATAGGCATTCGTCAGCTCTTCTACGGTTACGCCGCGCGTTAGTCCGCCTAACACGCCTGTTCGCGCATGCTGATCTTGATCGACGATCGTGGTTATGCCTAGACGCCGCGCGAACCGCCATGCCTCCTCAATCCCGACCGTCTCGTTGAAGAGCTTCAGCGCGGGAATATTATAGGAGCGCTTCAGCGCTTCTCTGGCCGTAACCAGACCATGATACTTCCCATCCCAATTATCCGGAATATGCACACTGCCGCCATTGTCCATGACGAGCGGGACATCATCGATAATAGAAGCCGGCTGAATCATTCCTTGCTCCATAGCAGGCAGATAGGCAGCGATCGGCTTCATCGCAGAGCCTGGCTGTCTAACCATCTGGGTGGCATGATTGAGCTGCTCGACGGCAAAGTCTCGGCCTTCGATCATGCCGAGTATGGCTCCCGTCTGATTATGAATCATCATGGCGCCGATTTGCTCCATCCCCTTCTCAGGATGGTTCTCTGTGAAATTCGCGGGGTCCTGCGCGATCTTCTTCATTGCCTTATAGATCGTTGGGTTTATCGTCGTGTGAACCTTGTAGCCATTGCTGACCAGATTCGATCTAGCTTGTTGCCATAATGTCTCATAGTTAGGGTCAAGCTTGTCCGCATCTGGATGCTCCAGCTGCATCAGCAGCTCAGTCGCCCTGCGCTCGACCTCTCCCATCAGGAATGGATAGTCCCCCTCTTCCTTCGCCCTAGTCGGGGCTAGGGAGCCAGCAAGATCAAATTGCAGCGCGCCTTCATACACGCTGGCGCTAATCAGCTCTTCCTGCTGCATGCGCTGCAAGACGAGACGTTGGCGCTTGATCGCACTGGCCAGCGCCTCCGGATTAATCTGTCCATCACTAGAATACGCCGAATAGGCATTCGGCTGCTGGGGCAGACCCGCTAGATATGCCGCTTGTGCCAGATGAAGCTCGTATAATTGATCAACGCCGAAGATCCCCTTGGCCGCGGCTTTGATACCGTATAGGTTACTGCCGCTGGATCCCCTGCCGAAGTAGATGTCGTTCAGATAGGCCAGTAGAATATCATCCTTAGAGGCGACCCTCTCCATTCGCCAGGCCAGGAAGATCTCAGCCGCTTTACGCTGATAGGTTTGATCCAGGTTTAGGAATAATCGCCGGGTGAGCTGCTGGGTAATCGTGCTGCCGCCGGTCTGCACATCCTCATTGCCTATTTGCTGTCTAATCGCGCGAAGTGTAGCCAGCCAGTCGACCCCGCTGTGCGAATAGAAGGACGTATCTTCAATCGCAATGAAGGCATCGATGACATGCTGTGGAATCTCGGTTAATTCGGTTGGCAGCCGATCCTCGCCTGTCCACAGCCGCCCGATTTCTGTCTGGTTGTTAAAGTAGGCGTACCCGGTGAGGGTATGATTATCTAGAGCTGCCATGACATCGGACTTGGACGGTATAGGAACATCCTTGACCAGTGAAGAGATGTATCCATACATTATGCCCGAACCGAGGCAGATCAGCAGTAGGACGCTCAGTAAACTCCATTGTAGTATGCGTTTATAAGTTATGGCTTGCCAGGTTTGTATTGTGCTTCGAAATCCGTGCTTGAGTCGTAGTTGAATGTCACTCATGCTGCACCTCCACCATTGCTACCCATAACTATTCTCTTAACATCGAGCTTTTAAGAGTGGGTCTGAGGTCACAATGGCACTAATATCCCTCTGAGTAACGCGTCGACTAATTCTTGATCCGTAAGCGTAATGGTCATATCAGGGAGCAGGGCAAGGAACCGGTCCCGCCTCCAATCGAATATGACCTTCCCTGCGGCCAGATTGTACAAGTCGATATCCCGCCTATCCCTCTGCCCCATCCGTCTCATTGTATATAGAATGTGGAATAATTCTCCCCAGTAGGACATATACGGCTTGCGCTTCGCAAGTAAGAGAAATTGCTTAATCTGCTCACTTACTTGACTTGGCTCCAATTGAACCCTATCATGCAGCTCCATTGTACGCAACGACTATAACCTTCCTTCCAATTATCATTCTTATGACAACGCCAAAAAGACTCGAGTAAACAAACTCGAATCTTCTTGAGTTTGCTACTGGTGGCAGTCCGGCGATCCTAGCCTATGGCCTTAGACCCGTAACTTTGCGTCCTATCCTTTCGAATAGTTTGCCGTTTCAATCATAGCGTTAATTCCATTATATCATCATTTCAGACCAAGAACATGGCAACGATCGTCGTGATCGTTAGCCCAATCAGCACGGGCTTAATATTCCGTCTGGCTAGCTCGAATGGACTGACACCGCAGATCGCCGCAGCCGGGATGAGCGCCCATGGAATAATCGTGCCTCCTCCTACCCAGATGGCGGCTACCTGCCCCATAGCCGTTAGTGTAGCAGCACCGCCGCCTAGCGCGGCAGCAATCATATTCGCAATAGAGCCCACTAGGGGAATGCCCGAGAATCCGGAGCCATCCAGTCCTGTGATTGCCCCTACTACCGTCAAGGTAAGTGCGCCTATCGCGGGATTGATCGGTACAACCTGAGCCAGCTGAACGCCGAGATCATTCACAATTCCATGTGACCCTTCCGGCAGTCCGCCTTGGAAGAGCGCATCGAAGGCAGAGTCCCCCAGATAGAAGAAAGCCGCGATCGGGATAACAGGACCGAACACCTTGAACCCGAATTGTAAGCCTTCGATAATATAGGTGGTAATCTCCTCAAGGCCGCCGTCCTTATGCGCCAACAACGTGACGCCAGCAAGAATCAACACAGCGGTCCCGCCGATCAGCGCAGTCGCGTCTCCCCCTTGCAGATTGAAGGCCAGCATCACAGCCACATCAATCGCGAACAACAAGAGGATAATGACCGCCAGCCACTTCTTCAGATGCACAGACAGCACTAGCTTATCTGATTGACCGCCTAACGCATCACGGTTATCCGAGTCGGAACTGACAAGGCCATCTCGCCATGCCCCGCTTCGCATATCCTTCTTCATTAGCCAGTAAGCCGTGATCGTAGTCACTGCGCCCATGATGATGACTAGCGGAACACTAGCCTGCATAACGGCAGTGACAGGTAGCCCAGCTGCATCTGCCGTTAATTTGGGCGCCCCCTGAATAATATAATCGCCCGATAATGCGATCCCATGTCCGAATAAATTCATAGCAATCGCTGCCCCCAGCGCTGGCAGCCCTACTCTAGTCGCGACAGGCAGCAGCACGGCACCGATTAACGCAACTCCTGGTGATGGCCAGAAGAATAAGGAGGTCACCATCATGATCAGACCGATCCCCCAGAACGCCAGTGCGGGTGTACGGATCATTCGGATGAGCGGAGCTACCATCATCTCATTAATCCCTGTTCGGATCAGCACTCTGCTCATCGCGACAATAATGGAGATGATGAAGATCGTGCCTAGAAGCTCCTTGGTCGCATAGATGAAGCTGTTGAATATGCCTGTCACCGATCCAGATAAGCTCTCCGTCGCTAACCAGCCTAACGCGAATATGCCCACAATACAGATCATCGTGGTATCACGGCGTCGTATCATAAGCGCAATTATGAATAAGATGAACGATAGATATACCCAGTGCAGGGAAACAAGTTGAATGTCCATACCCCATCATCCTCTCATCAACTCGTCTTCGTGAGACTACATTGTATGCAGGAGATGGGGTATGCGTTTATAACAAGAATAGGCGATAGATTTACTTGAATTGCACTTCAAGCTGAATATGATGGTAATCCCCGAAGCTATTGATGAACATCGCAGTCGTTGATTCACCAAATTGATCGGTGTTGCGCACACTGATCTCCATCGGAATCGGATCATAATCCTTAGGCGTCCAGCGCGCGGTTATCTTGTATTGGCCAACTGGCACATTCTTAATCCGCACTCCATCATCGTGTACGCCGTACAGCTTGAGGACTGCTCCTGCGCTGCCATCAACTAATTGTCCTACAGGTGTGAGCGTAATTTCGACATCGGTTAGCTCGAATTCAGGCGCGCCCTCATCATGCGGATAAGTGTAATCCCAGCTGTATAACTCAACATCCCCTGGCACACCCTCGAATACGAAGTTACGAACTGCGCCTGCGCTCGCGTTGAAGGCTGTAGTCACGCTCGGCTCCATACGGACGGGGTAAGTGTTGCCCTCATAGGCTAGGGCCAGCTGTGCGCTCATTCTATAAGTCGTATGAGCTAGAGGTAGATCAATCTGGTAATAGCCTTTCGCATCCGTTACACCAATGAGATTACTATTATAGAGGAATGTATTATCTGCGAAGACCTCGGCACCTTCAACAGGACGGCCTTGCTTATCCAACACATACCCTCTAACAGAATAAGGTTCTGCTTGAGGCACTGCGGCTGTTATTACACCAAGATTAGCAGATTCCTCAGTAGTTCCAATCCCAATGGACATGACACTGCCTTCATTATTGTAGGCGACTTTATATCCACTGTTCTCCGATACGAATCGTAGTGGCACTACCGTGCGCCCATTCAACGTCTGCGCGGGTACATCTAATTCAATTGTCTGATTATTAACCTTTGCTTCGGTGCTGTTGATAGTTAACTCGATCGTCAGACCTTCCTTACTCCCAATCGCCTTCCTCACAGTGCCGTCATCGATCCATTCAACCGTATAACCCAGTGTCTCGAATATCTTACGGAATGGAACCAATGTACGACTATCCTTAATCACAGGCTGAGTATCTTCAAACTGCAATAACTGTCCTTCAAAATACACCCTTACCGTCCGATCTGCTGCATAGACGCCTAGTGATAAACTGCAGAGTATAAATCCGAATAATAGAATCGTGCTAGCTCGAATAAATCGTCTTATACGCAATAGAATCTCTCCTCGACTAATCGTTCATTAATCGAGTATACATAATATGAAAATTCCATGCTATCCAACTAATCGATTAAATAGAATAATATGGTATAGTTCGAAAGGAGCTAATTGAACTAGTTCAAATCTGCTATACGGTCGACATTCGGAATATACCGCTGCCATTACCAAGCTTATGCCCAGCTAATAAATATGACTTCGCGCGACGCTGCAGACTGGTTTGCTCCTCATAGTCAGCAGGGTCATCACATAGCTTGCCGAAGATACGTTCCTCTGCTTGCCGCGCTTCATGATGGATCTCATAGAGCTCATAATCGCTCTGGAACGCCAGTATATTCGAGCTTGCAGGCAGAATGTCATGTAGTCCCGGATAGAGCAGCCACGACGAGCATATGAACATCGGAGGAATATCCTTGAAGAATGCCTTCGCTTGCGCATACGAATCCTGCACCAGATCGGGATGGAGCGGGTCTCCCTCCGGAATGTGGACATTCAGTACGGTTTGGTTATTTTCGCGGCTGAATGTGTAGGGTTGGAACTGTAATCGCCCTAGTCGGAACAATTGCAATCGGATATGCTCCTGCAGCCATTGGTACTCCTCTAACCCATATTCCCCGTAGCTCTTCTTACACACTGCGCACCAGATCTGAATGTCATGGAAGGTGGCGAAGTAGATGTCCTGGGAGATTCCACGCGCTTCATACGCCTCATAGGCATCTATCGCAAGCCTCACGTATAAGTACAAGAACAGCAGTCTATACGGCTCATTCCGCTTCACCTGCTCATAGAAGGATTTCCTATCCGCATAGAAGAGTCGCTTATACGCTTGATACTCCGCTTCCTTCATCTGGTAGCTCTCGACGAGTTGCCGGGCCTCCGAATCGAGTTGTATGCCTTCGCAGAATGTATGAATATTCATTGTTATTGGCCTTCCTCTCTAAGTTTGGAGCATGAGTGCAGCTGCTACAGCCAGCCCTTGTTCTGAGCAATGATAACCGCATCTGTCTTGTTGCTTGCCTCCAGCTTGGAGATGATCTCGGACATGTTGTTGCGAACTGTACCGTGGCTGAGGAATAAGGTTTGCGCGATATCCTTCATCGTAAAGCCTCTAGCCGCATAGGACAAGATGTCTTTCTCACGTGGTGTAAGTGGATTTTGCTCTTCCCATAGTGAGAGCGACAGATCCGGATGAATCACCCTCCCCCCTTGTGCGACGCGGCGGATGGCCGCTGCCAGCTCTGAGCTTGGGCTGTCCTTGAGCAAGTAGCCCTTAACCCCTGCCTTTATAGCCCGCTCAAAATAACCAGCCCTCGCAAATGTAGTCAGTATAATGACCTTGCAAGGATGGCCCAATCTGCTTAGCTGCTCCGCTGTGTCCAGCCCGGTCATAATCGGCATTTCAATGTCCAGCACGCATACATCTGGATTCAGCTGCTGAATAAGCTCCAGTACCTCCTCGCCATTGCTGCCTTGACCCACCACCTCTAGATCGTCCTCAAAATTCAACAATGTCGCAAGCGCACTGCGAAGCATCTGCTGATCATCACCAAGCACGACTCTGATTTCCTTTGCCTGGCTGTCTGAATGAATCATCGTGATACCCCTTCCCGTTGCAGCTGTCGTTGGACAATTGGAATTTCCATCGTCAATGTTGTGCCATTCATTCGATCTGCGTGTATGTGCAGTTGACCCTCAAGAAGCGCCAATCGCTGCTTCATGCCCACTACACCGTTACCGGTACCACTGGTCAGCTCTGACGAGGAGCTAAAGCCCTTCCCGTTATCCATGATGATACAGCGAATAGCCTCTCTGTCAGCTTCCAGTGTGACCCTGCAGAAGGTTGCTTCGCTGTGACGTACTACATTCGTGATCGCCTCTCGGCAGCACATGCCGATAATCGATTCCTGCAGCGGTGTCAGCTGCAAATGTTGGGACTCCAGCCCATCCATTACCTCCAGCTGAACATTGGCGGCAGCACACAATGTCCGGGCATGCTCCCATTCCTCCGCGAGCCGAACGATCTTCATATCTGAGACAAGCTCACGCATGCTTTTTAATCCATGGCTAGCTGTATGGTGAATGTCCCGAATCTCTGCAACCGCCTTCTCCGGTGCTCTGCTTGATAGCTTTTCAGCAACCTCACTCTTCAATACGATAAGCGAGAGCGTATGACCCAATGTATCATGAAGCTCCTGGGCGATTCGTTGCCGTTCCTCCTGCTGGGCGAAACGTTCAATTTGAAGAGTAGCCGCCTGCAGTCGCCGTGCCATATCGCGATACCCGGCGGCAGCTTGGATAATAAATGGCAATACACATCCGCCAAAAATGGCCGGCAGCAGGTTGAACCAGTACTGCTCATTGGTCACCAGCTCGGATGACAGCATCATGACAGCAGCTGCCGCAGCGAATATGGCGGCAAAAGCAACCAACGAGCGTACAGGAAGAGTCTGGAAGGAATACATCATCAGGAATATTAAGTAAAGGTACATCGGCTCATACAGAAAGCCCAGTAGAAGGATCAATGAAAATTGGGTGATCACCAGCGGCAGCAGCTTTCCCTTGCCGAGGGCAAGCAGCAGATGAATCAGCGCGATTGCTGCCATGATGGTGAAACCGGGCAGCATCTGTCCCTTAGGCTCCTGCAGCATAAAATAGACCGGTATGCTTATATTGACAAGCAAGGCCATCTGCCAAAGCTGCTCATTCCTCATCGTTTGCCGCGTCTTCATCCCGTTCCCCCATTGTCGAATTATAGATGTCTTCCCGATTACCGCCCCGTGAATGAATTAGCTGGCTTCACGTCTGTTCATAATCATGATCGTTAAGCCGACAAACACAATGCCGTACAAGAACAATGCAACCATATCATACAATTGCACTGACGTTCCTGCAATCAAATTCCATGCGCCATTCGCATACACGTGGGATGGCAGCCATCTGCCAATGGCCTGCAGCCACTCCGGGAATACTTCGAGGGGCATCCATAGTCCTCCTGCAACAGAAATCCCCATGTATACTAAATTGGATACGGCTGTTGCCACATCCGGATTCTTGATCATGCCGACCAGAATACCGAGACCTAGAAACGGAAGGCTCCCGACGAGCAGCCAGCCACCGCTGAGCAACCATCTGTCAATGGGCAGCTCAACTCGAAACGCTAGCAAAGCCACTGTAAACATGATGAGAATAATGAGGAGATGCACGAGCATATGCGATACTATTTTGGCACCGACCCAGGCGCGATTGGATAGCGGAGTCAGCCTGAGCAGCCGGTGCAGTCCTTCCTTGCGCTCATAGGAAATTCGAATACCGAACTGACCAGCAGCTGTACCGATTAAGCTGAAGGCGGTCATGGACATCAAGGAGTATCCTGCCCAAGCTGTACCACCGACGTTAGTGTCGGCGCCATTCAAATAAGTAAATAGAATATAGAACACTAACGGCATCAATACGGAGAATAGTAGAAAGAATGGACTACGAATGATTCTGATTCCCTCAGCTTTAAACTGTGCTATAAACCCTCTCATTGTTATTCGCTCTCCTTTGCTTCATTCCTGTAATAAGCTTGCGTGATTTGTTGAAAAACAGCTTCCAGACTTGCAGTTTGAACAGTAATATCGGAAATTTGCCAAGAGGATCGCAGCAGCTGCTGCAGTAATAAGTCGGAATCTGCTGTTGTTAGTGTAACTTGATTGCCATTGAGATGAACGTCATTCACTCCTGACAGCTGTTCAAGCTGCTGCAGGTCCGGTACAATGCCGGCCTTGAAGGTAATACGTCGAAGCGGCATCGATGACTTTAATTGCTCAGGTGTACCTTCTGCGATCAGCTCGCCTTGAGCGATCACCACGATACGATCGGCTATCGTATCGGCTTCCTCCAGATAATGGGTAGTCAGCAATATCGTTTTACCGCTGTGAGCGAATGTCCGAATGACCTCCCAAAACCTTACTCGTGAATCAACATCCATCCCCACTGTAGGTTCATCCAGCACGATCACATCGGGATCGCCTGCCAGTGCTACGGCAAAGGCTAGACGTCTTCTTTGTCCGCCTGACAAAGTGCTTGCCCGTTTGCTAGCTTCTTTCTCCAGGCCGGAAATCTGTAGCAGCCGATCAATGGAAAGCGGCTTTTTATAATACTGTCGAGTTAGCGAGATCGTCTCCCGCACAGTTAGTCCATCCATAATCGGACTATCCTGAAGCATGGCCCCGAGCATTTCCTTCAACTGCTTATGCCCGGCCGCTAAACCGTTGATCGTCACGGTGCCTGATGTCGCTTTAATTAGGCCGAGCATAATGGAAACCGCAGTCGTTTTGCCAGCGCCATTCGGTCCAAGCAAGGCAGTTACCTTTCCTTTTTCTAATGAGAGATTTAAACCGCACAGCGCCGACTGCGCGCCGTATGCCTTCTTTACATGGTTAAAAACAATAAAATCTGACATGACCATCATCCTCCGTTGTATGGATTACCTTATGTCCTAATCTTATCGGATGATAGGAACAAGTTTCAGGGCAAAGTGTCAGCCATTTCGGATGACATTTGTCATTTCATGAACATGCTATGATCTAGTAAAGCCAACAAGACAACGAATTGGGGCCGCCCCTATAGGTATAGGATCGGCCCCAATTCGTCAGTCATTTATCTTATCTATTAAACCTTTTCACCTACATAGTTCAATAATTTTCTTATTAATAATAGCTGCTTGCTCATGGTTAATCGCATGCCCAGCACCGTTAATGATCTTGTATGTGATCTTATTCTCCTCTAACCGCTTAATGGCCTTCGGATAATTGGATAGCCTATCATATTCCCCAATGAAGAATACAACCTTGTCCCTCAGCGCTTGCAGCTCGATGTCCGCATGGATCTCAATCTTGTGCTGCATCATCGATTTGTTATTGAAGTACTTGAGTAGATAATACCAGTGCTTCATCAGCATCTCATTATCCTCGAAGCTCGAGATGTCTGATCCGCTTAGCTTCTTCAATAGTTTCCTGCAGTTACGTTCAGACGGGAATAAGGCCTCAGGCAGGAATGCGGTCATCATCTTCGAGAACACCTCGAATTGGCTCGAGGGTATTCTACCTGCTAGACAGACTGCCTTATCGACCTTCATCGGTCTGTTCAGCGTATATAGATAGGCCAAGTAGGCTCCATAAGATACCCCGCAGATATTCGTCGTATCCAGGTTGAAGTGACCTAGGATCTCATCGATCCAAGTGACTTGGTTAAATTGCTTATAGTAATTAGAATTCGGCTCACTCTTCCCCGATCCTCCTATAGCATCAACAGCGATGAGATAGAATTGCTCAGATAACGCTTTGACATTATAAACCCACATCATGGCAGCATTATCGGCGGTTCCATGGAACAGGAGTAAGGGGGTATTGTGCGGATTGCCAACTGTAATAACATGGGTTAGACCATATGTCGTATCAATGTCCTGTTCTACATAGGCTACACCCCATGACTGTAATAGCGTATCATACGAGTCATGTACCAGCTGTCTACCTTGCGGGCTCTTGTACCTCTTCATTATCATCAACATACACCTTCCCTGGTGATCCAGTCATCCAACCTCTTACTTTCGTATATAAAAGCCGCATGCGCTATAACATCCTTGGCCTTCATGACCAGCGGCGACGAATTCTCCTCGTTGATATCCTATTACTCTTCATCGATATCACTTTCAAATTTCTTTTCTTGATTCTGTTTGAAGGTCTTTCCATTGAAATCAACCCATTCTACAGGGCCCGCTGCCTGCCGACCAAGTACAACGGCAGTTGCAGCACTAATACTTGAAAAAATCGCATTGTCTTTGAACATGTAAAAGTCTCCATCGTCAATTAATACACCTGTTGCCAATAGTTTATTTCTCAACTTAATCCATCCATGTGATATAGAACTTGATGTTTGTTTACTACTTTGAGAACCAGATAAAACGACATAACCTTTATCTGTTTCAATTAATTGCGCTTTTACTTTCTTACTCTTAACTGTATAAACAATTGTACCCGTTGTCGATGGGTCTTTCTCCGTCAATGATTCTGGAGAGTTTATAATCGACGGTACCAAGAACATAAAGTTTACTACGGGTAGAATTAATTTTATTTGATCGAGAAAATACTCCATATCAGATATGTCTGCCTCTGGTAGTGTTGATAATTCTGGTTGAACAGAATTATCAATTTCTGCGGTTTTAGCTTCATTGGCCATTAAGATAAGTCTAGCTTCTAAAAACTTAATATGCGATTTTGTTAACATTTCATCTTTACTAATGAAAACGACAATTTCAATGAAATCTTTGTCCGAATCTGCGAGATGTTGTTTCAATCTTTTCCTTAGGTTCTCTGCTTCGCCGATATAAATTCGTTCATTATAGTTGTCACTACTGGGTAGTGATTTAAGAATGTAAACTCCTGGTCTATTAAATTCTACCCGATCTAAAATCTTAGATAGCGAAGATCTCTGAGAATATACTGCCTTTCCAGACCAATTTCCAATTTCTATAGTTCTTGGTCCAGTTTCAGTACCGTCAACAAGAAATATAGTTAATTTCTTCCCCATGTCTTATCTCCTTATTAGATAATGCCCCTGATTTCTTCGATCCACAGCACTTAATACTCTTATTCAATTTCAATATGCTGTAAAATTTATTGTCGGAGGGGTCTTCGTATGATATGATTTATTTAACGAAGACCAAGTGCTGCCAACACTTGGCCCCGACAATTGGCTTGGATGGGTTCCCCTTCTAAGTTGTTAAAAAGTCAAAGACCCACCTTCCACGTTGCCAAACTGGGGTGGGTTCTTACTTTGTTTGATAAACCAAAGCAATATATGTGAGGCTCAACTCCTTCCGAAGGGAGACCATGCCCACCCAAGTTTCAATTGTACTACCATTGTAATCCAAATCAGATATGCGCACGAGTGTTCTAGTTCTTGACCTGGTTTTTTATATTGAATGATCTTTCGGGGGTTTCATATATTCCAGAAAGAACGCTATTACTGACCAAGTTATAGCAATAACTCGCTAATCAAGGTTGAACCCTTGTCGTATAGGACTCACCCTTCCCTGGTTACCCAGTCATCCAACCTCTTACTTTCGTATGTAAATGCCGCATGCGCTATAACATCCTTGGCCTTCATAACCAGCGGCGACGAATTCTCCTCGTTGATATCCCGCAACAATACCCATTCATAACCCTCCGTATCATTGCTATACGCTAGGGCCGTCCCATTGTTCTCCGTCTTACACTCCACTTGGAAGAACAACGGAATATGCTGAACATGACTATGGTCGCCCAGGGTATATCGTACAATAAATTCGCTAAAACCCAGCGCCTTGCTCGCCACAATCTCCAGACCCGTCTCTTCCTTGAATTCTCTAGTTAATGCTTGGTCTACCGATTCATTAGGCTCTATTGTTCCTCCAGGCAGATCATATCTATTCCTATAGGGCCCAGCTGTTTTATGCACAACTAGGATTTTTCCTTCCATCTTACAGATCCCATAAACACCGACATGTCGATGCCACTTGTCATCACCCATGCGTATCTTCGCCTCTCTCCAATGACTTGGGCAATAGCTTTTCGTCTATCGCTTTATTGACGATTGACATGGCGTACTCCCATAACGTTTCCGAGCCTTTCGAAATCTCTCGATTCCGATTGATAACCTGATCACTGTTAATATTATAAGTCTTCCACGTCTCCCCTTGATTAAAATAATTATGTATCATCGGTTGCAACCGATCCAATGATGTAGCGAACTTCGCTTCGTCCGTTTCCTTATGTTCGAACTCCAGCCATAGATCCATCATTTCATCTCGTTGGCGATCTGGCAATAACCCGAAGATCCGCTTCGCCGCTTGCAGCTCTCTCTCATATTTATCCTCATGCCCTTTGGTATCATACGCGAAGGTATCCCCCGCATCAATCTCCACCAAGTCGTGTATGAGAAGCATCTTAATCACTTTGAATAGATCGATATCTTGGTTAGAGTGGCCAGCTAATACAATGGCCATCATAGCAAGATGCCAGGAATGCTCTGCATCGTTCTCCAGTCGTTGACCATTGATCAATTTGGTCTTTCGTTCAATGGATTTGAGTTTGTCGATTTCTATCAAGAAATTTATTTGTTCTTGTAGTTGGTTGTTCAATGTATTTACTCCTTGTACCGTGAGGTAGTTATTGATGTGACGTTTCTGTTTTCAAAACTTCCATTCAGCTTGGTTGTGCAGGTGTGACGCTGCTGCCACCTGGTCGATCTCTTCGACCAGTGCCAAGACCAAGGCGGCTTATCCGCCGATGCTTGAACACGTTGCTTCTTCTTAGCGGTGCTTTCACTTTATTCATAATGTACTTCTAGTCCCTCTATCGAATATAAGTCTAAATATTTGAAATAAATAGATTTAATCGCAAACCAAGCGCATTGTACTAACACTACTGACACGAAAGCGCCGATAAATGAAAACCAAAAGTCTTCACCAATCTTCACATAAGAACTCTTCATCAAATTAAGATACACGTAAAATTGACTATCGTTTAAGATAAATAATAATCCGAACATAATAAATAACCATCTTGAAAGCAGCAAAAGCCTAATATGACTTCCTCTGTTACCACGAAACAGAATATCTTTTGTTTTCGTGTTTCTATTTACGTTTCTTCGCTGAGAAGAATTTTCTGAAATGTTACTTATGAGAGCATGTACAACTACGGTGAAAAGATGAAAAACGAACAAAAAAGAGCAAATTATTAATAGATATACTAGTAATAGATCAATCACCGCTCCGATAAAAATCAAGTATTCTAATTTTATACTAGAAATTAGAATATCAATTTTCATAGGCAAAACGATTTTTATTAAACATCCAAGTATTATGATAACAAGAAATAGTTCAGGAGATTTATATAGTTCTCTAATATGACCTAATAAGTTTTTTACATCTTTCGAAGAATTAATTGAATCCATACTATTCTCCCTTCATAATGGTCTTAAGCAATTGCGTCTAACGTTTGGATGTAAGGTTCGTTAGGACCAGCCGCAATGAGGTTAGGTGGTGCAGGTGTGTCTCGGCTATCTCTTCCTCGACTTTTCTTCCGGGACCGAGGCGGCTTGTCCGCCGATGCGTGAACACATTGTTATGTGAAGTCCCCGCCTTCCATATACGCTTTCTATGTCTAAAGCAAAATTCATTTTGTATTTAAATGAATTAATTTAAGTAATTTTTAGAGACCCTTTCCAGAGTTTGAAAGGTATTAAGTACACCTTCTCGTAAATCCTCATTAATAAAAATAAGAAATATATTTACTAATACAAGTACTATGAATAAAGAAAGAAATTTAATTAATTTCTTTTGTCCTTGTAGTTTTACTAGAATAATAAAAAGTAATAACATTCCAATAATTAAATTGATTTTTATAACTGTGGTAGCAATACCATCTATTTGAGGATCAATTAACTGTTTAAATAAATCGACTATTTGTGTAATCGCTGGTATAGCGAGTATTATAGCAAAGACTTGGATTAGCAGATCGCGTTTTTCTTTTTGTCTGTTTTCTTCTTCTTTATAATTTAAATTTCTAAGTTCAATTATTTTTTCAATTTTCTTAATTTGATTTTCCAATTCTTTATACAATTTATCAATTTCGAATATATTTATTACGTTAAGGCTAAGTTTCGATCCGCGATTTAACTGAAAGTCAAAAGTAGTTCTATCAAAGTGTAAATCTAATAAACTTGAATGAATCTCTAACAAAGCACCACTCGATAAATTAAATAAATCAAGCTTTCTTAAGTATCGAATTTTGTCTATTATATTATATTTATCTATTAGATAGTGTTCTAACAGAATAAGTATTAGAGTGAAGTTTCTAATGTTATTGTGTTCAATTTTTTTTGATATGTCTGTTCTTCGGTCATTTTCTAATCCAAATGATACGCAATAGTTTCTATGTATCCAAAGCTTTTCAACTACTGAAAAACTCAGGTTTACTGGAACATGTACAGATTTTTCATTAAATACATATGAAGCAGATCGACTTTCAATTAACCTAAAAACATCCCAATGACTAAATACAGGTGAATTATCATGTGAATTATCCATATAGGACAAGTAATAGCACTCATAACTTTCAGAATATAAATAGTAAGTAAATTCTTCCTTTATAAAGCTTTCAACAAATTCCATCATCATTCGATTTAATGATAAATCCCACGTTTTAAGATCACTTATTTGAATCCCTATGTATTCCAAATCATCAGAATTTAATATCTCATCATTAACATTTTCTGCCTTAAGTCTTAATTTCCCATAAAATAACTTGTCAATTAATATGTATTCAGCATCATTCCATATCTTAACTTTACTAATAGATTGCGCGCTCATATTTTCATGAAAATTATAGATATAATTAATAGAAAATAACCCGTTTTCAAAAAACGTAATGAATGATTCAACTTCTACTTCTGTAGAATCAATATATCTGATATTAAAACTCGGTAGAATGATTCTACAGACATCAAATGATAGATTTCTCTCTATTACTAGTGAATGATCATCTTCAAAACAGTAGTCAAATATCTCTCTACGATATTTAATAAGTTCTTTATCTTTAGGGCTAAACACTAATCCCCCATCGCCAATTCTGAATATCGCCCCACTTTCAAATTCTTGTTGAGCTAAAAAATGCATATTGATACTAGATGGTTTTAGATGATTGTTTATCTTTCCAAATGAGATCCCAATATATTTATTAAACTTAACAGAATTCATTTGTGTGATACTGTTCATATGATTCCTCCTTGAACCACATTCAACATTTTTTTCTGCGGGGATTTCACATAACTGCTGAATTCACGCACATATTCGATTTACACGAATCTAATTGGGTATTTGTGAATTCGTGAATGATAATCATGTTGTGGGGTTTGCGCTGTTATACGCGAATAATAATTATATGTAGACCTAATATAATCTTAATTCGGTGGCATTCCCTATATCCCTCTCCATTCTTTCAAAAAATCTCAAAAATCGTAATTATTCGGGATTAGATACAGTTTCATGACAGCACAAATCGACAGAGCCTGCCCCTAACAAAAGAAACCCGCCTTTTAAGCGGGTTGTAATCGAACTAAATCCATTTATATTTATTCAACAATCTTCACATCTTAAATCTCCCAGGTTCGGCTTGGAAGCCTAGTAGATCACGATTGATCCTAAGCATAGGTACATTCCACCGGTAGTCACATTTCACATATGTATAACTACCCCGATGTACCGCACCTCATAATCAGAATATTTCTATCCTGTCAGTTCTCGAATATCGCCATTCACACTTCCAACTATAACCTTGCTTGTCATGTTCACGAATAAACCATTATCCACAACACCTGGGATTACATTGATCTGATCGTGAAGTTGTTCAGGATTTACAATCTCGTTGAACCGACAGTCCACTATGAAATTGCCATTGTCCGTCTCATAGGGCATGTCATTAACTATTCTTAAGATTGGTTCACAATCGAGTTGACGTAGCTTATCGATTGTTACTTCATATCCAAATTTAACAATCTCAATGGGTAAGGGGAACGCGCCTAATCGTTCGACCAGTTTATTTTCATCGACCACAATAAGGAGTTGTTTACTTGCAGCAGCCACGATCTTCTCACGTAATAACGCTCCCCCGCCACCCTTAATCAAGTTCAAGTGAACATCAACTTCATCAGCACCATCAATCGTAATATCGGTTTCCTTAATTTCTGCGAATGAGACTAATGGAATACCAAGCTTCTTAGCCAATTCTTCAGATTCAATGGATGTGGCAATCGCCTTGATGCGGAGTCCTTCCTGAATGCGCACACCTAATTTGTGAATCGCCCAATAAGCAGTTGAGCCTGTACCTAGACCCACAATCATCCCATCTTGAATGTCATCAACAGCTCGTTCAGCAGCAATTCGTTTGGCATCCATACGCCTACCTCCAGCTCATGAGATCCTTTCAAAAGCAGTTCCATGGTCATTCCGATTTGCATATAGATCCTTCTCCGTAATAACGACGCGATTAGTATTACCTTCCGTAATGAAATTAACAACAACGCTCATATCATCGAGATAGAATTGATTTTGACTTTTAGGTCTCAGCTTTCTATTCCCGAAAATAAACAAATGATCTTGAACAAACTCAATATTTATGCTGAAATTCATTGCTTGATTATGGTATGTACCTACATAACGTTCAAGTATAGATCGATCTAGACGAGGATCTGGGATATAGGTTAAGTCAAACGCATTGATCAACTGCTGCTCATACTCCGCATAATTTCGCTTAGAATTATCTATGATTAATGCTTCAACAGCCACTTCTCTAATAATTTCATTAGCGAGAGCAGCATACTCCTTGAAGAACGAGATATGAGCGTCAGATCCTTGCTCTATCCGATTCACAAAGTATTGTTCATGTTTGTATTCATTATATTTTCGCGTTAAGAATTCCTTGCCTCTAAGATCAATCATCGTTTGAATGGCAACATCAGTATTTTCGGAATAGAGATAAATCAACTTGCTGTCCACTTCACTTACAAGTTTACTAACCGTGACAAGTAGTGTCCTGATAATGTCCCTGTCCACGTCTTTATGGAGCAGATGAACAATCGGACTTTGGAACAACGCAGATTCCATCACGACAACATCACTGTCAGGTTGATTAGTAAGGAAAGTCCTCCACCTATGTAGATAGGATTCTATAAACAAATGGTAATCATCGAATGATTCCGAGTGGATGATGGGATGATCATATGTAGTCTCTAGAAATAATTCGCATCTGTAATGATTTCGTTCAAGTTGATTAGCTAGAAATCGAGCGAAAGTAGATTTACCCGATCCAGGAATTCCTTCAATGATTACTAATTTCCTCATTTAGTCCCCCCAAGTATCATTAACATCCTTATTCCAATTGGCTTTAACCTGTTGAATGTCTTGTTTTATTTTAGTTTTTATCCCCGAATAGAATAACAATAGTTACTTGTCGCGATATTACTAGCACACACACAATCGCTAAACCAAGTATGTTTGAATACCGCGCCATGGCTTTCTGTAGATCACTAACCGGAATGAAGATCGCAAGCTCCCTTATTAGTATTTATCATTTTTTAATGCATAATAGAGCTCTTCAATTCTGTTAAGTGAACCTGGTGAAGATTCAACGATAAGATTAATCAATTGTGAACCCATCTCGTAAAAGGTAGTTCGCCTATAAGGTTCTTCCCTACCTCCGTGATTCAAGGGAATACCCAGAGAGAACTTGACCTGATTCTCAATGTACCTTGCTAATCCTTCTTTCCATTCTTGCCAAACCATATATTCGACTTGCTCCATAGTCAAGTAGTCTTTAAGTTTCCTTCTTAACAAGCCAATTAACCTGTGATCCTTCCTATCTAAACCATCGAAAATTGACCTTGTGATTTCTGAGAATTGATTATCCGAATAAGGGAACGGGTAGTTCAATTCCCATGAATAATTAGCTGAGTTTGCTGATCGTTTAGCTAAATCAATTTGTTCCCTTAATTGGATTTCGCATGTGTGGTACTGGTAACAATGTACAAACTCATGAAACATAATCACCTGCTCACTTATAGTATCAAACACATCTCCGGTTACAACGACAGCTACTTGATTCGGCATACATGCCAGCGGGAAAGCAGCTCTGATACCTCCTGGTAAATCCATGGTATCGGGTTCAGTATGTGATAAACTGTACATTCCTTTACTATAATCAAAGATGTGTAGTTGTTTATCCTCAACAATCGCAATCGGATAATGTTCATGTAGCAATGGATGAATGCTTTTTACCTCGTCTTGTAGCTTTAGTAATCCTTTGAACTTATCCGAATACTTGGATGCAATATCCTTTTGCATTCAGTCACCTCTTTCTTCCACCATATTCCCGCACACTCTGGAACAATCGCCCATTGATGATCCTCAATCTTCTTAGTCAGTTCCTCATCGAAGAAAAACGCAGTATGTAATCTAGCATCTTCCACACTATACGCGAAGGTATCCCCCGCATCTATCTCGACCAGCGACAAACACGAACTCAGTCGGCCGCGACTGCGATTGGGTGAATGGATGCGTCGCCTGAATCCGCTCCCCGACTAATTTCATATCTCCATTAATTTCTTATCAACAGTACGTTTCAAATAGAGTATTATTACAGCGAAAGCCGCCATTATAAATGTGTTATAAAAGTTAATTAAATAAAGAAATCTAATAAAATGAATTGGTGCAATCATACCTACACCGTCCCATATTCCCACTTGCCTACCAAGTAATACATCTAATGCATAACCAAAAAGTTGTTCCTGCGGTTTTTCTATTAACTTGTAAGTAATTGCAACCCATACAAAGCTAGAAAAGGAATAGAATAAATCAAACGAAACAAGTACAAGTACAGCTTTGAAAAATTTGCGACTGTTTTTAATTAACAAATACATACAAAGAATAATACCTGCTATATTTACGAAAATATAAAATATTTTATACGATTGAAAAAGCATACCCAGGTGGGGAATCCTTACTTCCATTCCGCTATTTAAAACTTCAAAAAAGCTACTAAGAAAGTAATACACAATAATTATAAGTACTAACGAAGCCAATCCATACGACATTAGTTTAAATTTTACCTTCATGGGATCCTCCCCGAACTTTCTTTGTTATTCAGGAATTGCGCCTAACGCTTCCGTGTTGACGACGTCCCACCACCTTAAGGTTCATAGGACCGGCCGCGACGCGGTTAGGTTCGCAGGGTTGTCGCCTGATTCCGCTCCCTCGAAATGCCTCTGGCGAGCAAGGGCCGTAAGGCCCGCCGCGTGAATGCAGTGTTATCCGAAGTAATCGCTCTTCTTTGGAGTCACCTACACAATTTTTATTCTGTTACCAAGTATTTCAATCGCTTCATCATACTCATTTTTGAATCCACCGAAGGATTCATGTTTTAGCATTTCAAATCCAGCATCTAAATAAATATTTATTGCCTTGTAACTCCATGTCTGGGTATGCAGGTACATATCAACATCCCCTTCTAATATTTGCATTTGCTTTATTCCTTCAGCCACGAGTGCTTTTCCTAGGCCCCTACCTTGATATTCCG
>JAEZQY010000052.1 GCA_023441055.1 Bacillota bacterium
AAGCAGTGCTATCAGAAATTTTAAATGGATAAATTATTCATCATAAAAATTGGCGGGAACATCATTGACGATGAAGCAAAACTGGCTTCGTTCCTGCAAACTTTTGCCGCTGTAAAAGAGAAAAAGATACTCGTTCACGGTGGTGGCAAACTGGCAACAAAGCTGGCCGAACAAACCGGTGTGCAGCAGCAAATGGTAGAAGGCCGCCGCATAACGGACGCAGAAACGCTGAAGATTGTTACAATGGTGTATGCTGGCCTCATTAATAAAACGGTGGTTGCGCAACTGCAGGCTTCGGGTTGCAATGCTGTTGGTTTGAGCGGCGCAGATGGTAACGCAATGAAAGCGCATAAGCGCATTGTAAAGGATATTGACTACGGCTTTGCTGGTGATGTAGATGAGGTGAACAGCGATTTTCTGCATCGCCTGTTGCAAGAGAATGCTACGCCGGTACTGGCGCCTATAACCCACGATGGCAAAGGGCAATTGCTGAATACTAATGCCGATACCATTGCACAGGAAACGGCAAAAGCCATGAGTGCTTTGTATGACGTGCAATTGATTTATTCATTTGAAAAAGCCGGCGTGTTGCTGGATGCGGCAGACGAAAGCTCTGTTATCAGCAGCATCAACCCGCAACGCTTTGCCGAACTAAAACAACAGAACCTGGTTTTTGCCGGCATGATTCCGAAATTGGACAATGCCTTTGCGGCGTTGAACCACGGCGTAAAAAAAGTGATCATTGGCAAAGCCGAAAATCTGCCCGCCCTGATCAGCGGCGCAGCCGGAACAAGTATTGTAAATGAGTGACCACATTGACATACTGTATGCAGATGCCATTGACGTACTTTCTGCGTTAATCAGCATTCCTTCTTTCAGCCGGGAAGAGGATGGTACGGCAATTTACCTTTTCAACTTCCTTCTTCAAAAAAGGGTTGATGCAAAACGCATTGGCAACAACGTATATGCCTTCAACAAGCATTTCAACCCGGCTAAGCCAACCATCCTGCTCAACTCACATCACGATACGGTAAAGCCGAATGCAGGCTATACAAAAGATCCGTTTGCACCGCAGGTGGAGGATGGAAAGCTTTACGGTCTTGGCAGCAACGATGCAGGCGGCTGCCTGGTTTCGCTGATGATGACCTTCCTGCATTATTACAACGAAGAAAATCTTGCTTACAACCTGGTGTTTGCTGCTACGGCAGAAGAAGAGATTTCCGGCACCAACGGCATTCAGCTTGCGCTGAAAGAATTACCGCAAATCGATTTTGCGCTTGTCGGCGAACCCACCTTGTTGCAAATGGCTGTGGCCGAACGCGGACTGATGGTGGTGGATTGCAAAGCCGTTGGCGTAGCAGGACATGCGGCAAGAGAAGAAGGTGTGAATGCCATTTACAAAGCCATGATGGACATAGAGTGGCTTTGTTGCCACCAGTTTGAAAAGGTTTCTGAATTACTGGGGCCGGTAAAAATGTCTGTTACCTCCATTGAAACGGCTAACAAGGCGCACAATGTTGTTCCAGCTGATTGCCGCTTTGTTGTGGATGTACGGGTGAATGAATTGTATTCGCTGGAAGAAGTGCTGGCCATCATTCGTGAAAATGTTCAGTGCGAAACGACGCCACGCAGCTTGCGGTTAAAATCTTCTTCCATTTCGTTGGATCATCCCATCGTAAAAACGGGAACCAGTCTTGGTAAAACTTACTACGGTTCACCTACCACTTCTGATAAAGCACTCATGCCTTTCCCGGCGCTGAAAATTGGTCCCGGCGACTCGGCAAGAAGCCACACGGCTGATGAATTTATTTTTCTTCATGAAATAAAAGAAGGCATTGAATTTTACATCCAACTCCTGAAGCAGGTGTTGCTTTAATTCGTGCCATTCGTTTTAAAATTGGTGTTATAATGAAACTCTGGCAAAAAGAAAATACATCCACTTCTCAACTGATTGAAAAATTTACCGTTGGCCGCGACAAAGAATTTGACCTGCTGCTGGCGAAATACGATTTGCAGGGTTCTATTGCGCATGTAACCATGTTGGGCGAGGTAGGCTTGATGACGAAAGATGAAGCCGAAACTGCTGTTGATGCATTAAAGGAAATCGCAACCGAAATTGACGATTCTCGATTCACCATTGACGAGAACGTAGAGGATGTGCATTCGCAGGTAGAATTGATGCTGACCCGCCGTTTGGGAGATATCGGTAAGAAGATTCACAGTGGTCGTTCGCGGAATGACCAGGTTTTGCTGGACCTCAAACTCTTTACCCGTACGCAGATTCGCGAGATCGCGGAAGCGGTGGAACAACTCTTTCATGTGCTGATTCTTCAGAGTGAGCGATATAAAAATGTCCTGATGCCGGGATATACCCATTTGCAGATTGCGATGCCTTCATCCTTTGGATTGTGGTTCGGTGCTTATGCCGAAAGCCTGGTGGATGATATGCAGTTCCTGCAAGCGGCTTTCAGGATGTGCAATCGCAATCCTTTGGGCTCTGCAGCAGGATATGGCTCCTCTTTCC
>JAEZQY010000037.1 GCA_023441055.1 Bacillota bacterium
CTGTTCGCCCATTAAAGCGGTACGCGAGCTGGGTTCAGAACGTCGTGAGACAGTTCGGTCCCTATCTGTCGCGGGCGCAGGAAATTTGAGAGGAGCTGTCCTTAGTACGAGAGGACCGGGATGGACGTACCGCTGGTGTACCAGTTGTTCCGCCAGGAGCATCGCTGGGTAGCTATGTACGGACGGGATAAACGCTGAAAGCATCTAAGCGTGAAGCCCCCCTCAAGATGAGATTTCCCATCGCTTAGGCGAGTAAGACCCCTTGTAAGTGACGAGGTTGATAGGTTCGAGGTGGAAGCACAGTAATGTGTGGAGCTGACGAATACTAATCGGTCGAGGGCTTATCCTCAAACATTTGTTGCTTTGCATAATCGCATCTAGTTTTGAAGGAACAATCGCAACTGGTAGTCAATCAAATGACTCAGTTGTCGCAGCAATCCTTCAGCTATTCTGGGCGTTTATTCGACCAGAACAAGCAGGTTTGGTGGCAATGGCGAAGGGGAACCACGCGTTCCCATCTCGAACACGACCGTTAAGCCCTTCAGCGCCGATGGTACTTGGACCGCAGGGTCCTGGGAGAGTAGGACGTCGCCAAGCGAAATAACACCTCTGACTTCATTAAGAAGCCAGGGGTGTTTTTTATGGATTTTACCAGAATGTACCGATCGCATGTAAGGTAGGCGTGTAACCGTTAAACTCGCTGTCCTAGGTTACTTCTTCCAGCGGCACACCGTATCAGCTTGAGTTACTCGACGCAAGAACGTCTGACTACTCGACTGTTGCAACTGTATATCCATGCTCGAACAAATCCTTCTACAAATTACCTCCATCTTCACCAGCATTCACAGTTTGTAACATTATATCCTCACGCCAACAAACTTCGCCCTATATTACATGCCAAGCGCATCAGTACTCACAATATGCATCATAATAATTTCATTCCAACAACTTACGCTGCGAAATGGGATTTATGCGCTGAACGTGATGAAGAGTACGAAACTAGACGTAATAGAATGTCAACAAAATGTGATCTTGAATTTCCGGGAGAATAGGGTATAATAATAAACACAAGGTCAAAGAAAGTCAAAGTCAGTGGTGGAGGAACATACCTATGCGTAATATGTCCGATATTATTGAACAATATCTGAAGAGTATCCTGCAGAACAGTCAGGGAGAAGCTGTGGAAATTCAACGCAATGAGCTGGCGGATCAATTCCGATGTGTGCCCTCGCAGATTAATTATGTGATCAGCACTCGCTTCTCACTGGAGAAGGGTTATATTGTGGAGAGTAAACGCGGCGGTGGCGGATATATTCGCATTCAGAAGGTAGATATCCCCAACCATGGCAAGTTGCTGGAGCATATTCATCGCACGCTGAGGCAGGAGATTGATCAGGAATCAGCCGACGGGTTAATTTACCAGCTCGAAGAGTCCGGTTTCGTGAATGCGCGTGAAGCGAGCATGCTGCGTGCTGCGGTATCTAGAGATACGCTGCAATTGAAGCTTCCTCTGCGTGATCAGGTTCGAGCAGTAGTGCTCCGTAATATGTTAATTGCGTTGTTAACCAAGTAAGGAGGGATTTGAGATGCAATGTCAGGAATGTGGCAAGCGGCCGGCTACCTTGCACTTTACCAAGATTGTGAACGGGGAGAAGACCGAATTCCATCTATGCGATTCCTGCGCTCGTGAGAAGGGGGAGTTCATTCCAGGTACCGCGAACGGCTTCTCCATTCATAACTTGATATCGGGGCTGCTGGATTTCGATCCGAAGAACAGCGCAGCGTTGGGGAATGTCAGCCGTTCCATTCATTGCGAGGAATGCGGGATGTCCTACGCGCAGTTCAGTAAGCTGGGACGATTCGGGTGTGACTCGTGCTATAACCATTTTGCGGAGCGGCTGGATCCCTTACTTAGAAGAATTCATGGGAATACGGCTCATGTCGGCAAGGTGCCTAAGCGATCGGCAGGACATATTCAGATCCAGCGAGATATCGATTATCTCAAGAAGGACTTGATGGCGGCTATTCAACAGGAGGAGTTTGAGAAGGCCGCGCAGATTCGCGATGAGATTCGTGAGCTGGAGAAGAAGTGTAATGTGAATCATACGGAATAGATGAGGGAGGGAACTGATATGTCCAAGGATGATGTATTCCATGAAGCGCTGAGCGAATGGATGAAGGGAAGCGGCCCAGAATCGGATATTGTGATTAGCAGCCGCATTCGGTTGGCGCGCAACCTGCAGTCTCTCCCGTTCCCGACGCTGGCTACCGCTAAGTATGCAGCGGAGACTGTCGAGCGTGTGAAGGCTGTGATGGACACTGAGGAGCTGAATGAGGTCAGTAACTTCGACTTTATCGCGCTCGATGAAGTAAGCGACCTGTCGAAGAGGGTGCTGGTTGAGAAGCACTTGATTAGTCCAGCCTTGGTGAATGAATCCAAGAATGGTGCCTTGATTTTAAGTGAGAATGAATCCATCAGCATTATGATTAACGAAGAGGACCATCTGAGAATGCAGATCCTGCATCCAGGCTTCCAGCTGAAGGAAGCTTGGGATCTGGCGAACCAGATCGACGATATCTTCGAGTCGCAGCTGGACTACGCCTTCGACGAACGCCGTGGTTATCTCACTAGCTGTCCAACTAATGTAGGTACCGGGATGCGCGCATCGGTGATGATGCATCTACCCGCCCTGGTGTTGACGCAGCAGATCAATCGTATTCTGTCGGCCATATCGCAAGTAGGCTTAGTGGTCCGTGGGCTGTACGGCGAGGGCAGTGAGGCGATCGGGAATTTGTTCCAGATTTCCAATCAGATCACACTGGGACAATCCGAGGAAGATATTATAGATAACCTGTATGGCGTAGCCAAACAAATCATCGAGCATGAACGCGCGGCAAGACAAAAGCTGATGCTCGATTCCAAGATTCGCATGATGGACCGTGTGAATCGCTCGTACGGGATCTTGTCTTATGCGACAATAATTGATTCGAAGGAAGCTGCGCAGCGACTGTCTGATGTACGGTTAGGGATGGATCTGGGGCTGCTTAAGCAAGTGAGCGCGCAGGTCATGAACGAGCTGCTGGTGATGACGCAGCCGAGCTACCTGCAGCAATACGCGGGTGAGCCGCTATCGGCTGATGAACGTGATTTGCGAAGGGCGGAGCTCATCCGTTCGAGATTATCAAATTGAATACTGTAACGATATAATGGTAGGATAATATTACCTAATGAATATCATGACGCTTTAGCAGCTAGTTATGAGATTCATTTACCTAATTTCTTGTCTGGAGGTGCAGGGTATGATGTTCGGAAGATTCACGGAACGCGCACAGAAGGTACTGGCGCTTGCACAAGAGGAAGCAGTAAGGCTGGGTCATAACAATATCGGGACTGAGCATATTCTGCTGGGCTTAATTAGAGAAGGGGAAGGAATCGCGGCCAAGGCGCTAATTGCATTGGGTCTGGGTCTCGAGAAGATACAAGACGAGGTGGAATCCCTGATCGGCAGAGGTCAGGAGCAGCCAACGAATATTGCCTATACGCCTAGGGCGAAGAAGGTCATCGAGCTGAGCATGGATGAAGCTCGTAAGCTCGGACATACGTATGTGGGAACGGAGCACATCCTGCTTGGTCTGATTCGTGAAGGGGAAGGCGTAGCGGCAAGAGTGCTTAATAATTTGGGCGTGAGCCTGAATAAAGCCAGACAGCAGGTGCTTCAGCTGCTCGGCAGCAGTGAGTCGGTGTCGCCTAGCCATAACACCAATTCGAATGTTAACACGCCGACGCTGGATTCACTGGCACGTGATCTGACTGCAATTGCACGCGAAGGCAACCTGGATCCAGTAATTGGACGTACCAAGGAGATTGAGCGGGTCATTCAAGTGCTCAGCCGCAGGACGAAGAATAATCCTGTTCTCATTGGTGAACCGGGTGTCGGGAAGACCGCTGTTGCGGAAGGATTAGCCCAGAAGATTGTCAACAATGAGATTCCGGAGACGCTTCGCGATAAGCGAGTCATGACCTTGGATATGGGGTCCGTCGTAGCCGGCACGAAGTATCGGGGCGAGTTCGAGGACCGTCTGAAGAAAATTATGGACGAAATTCGGCAGGCGGGTAATGTGATTATTTTCATAGATGAGCTGCATACGTTGATTGGCGCAGGCGGCGCAGAGGGCGCGATTGACGCCTCGAATATTCTGAAGCCTGCACTGGCGCGCGGGGAGCTGCAATGCATCGGCGCAACGACGTTGGATGAATATCGCAAGTACATTGAGAAGGATGCGGCGCTCGAGAGACGGTTCCAGCCGATTACGGTGGATCAGCCTACGGCGGAGGAAGCTGTTCAGATTCTGCACGGGCTTCGTGATCGCTATGAGGCGCATCACCGGGTGAAGATCACGGATGAGGCGATTGAGCAAGCGGTGAAGCTGTCAGACCGGTATATTACAGACCGCTTCCTGCCGGATAAGGCGATCGACCTGATCGATGAGGCGAGCTCCAAGGTAAGGCTGCGCTCCTATACGGTTCCGCCTAATCTGAAGGATCTGGAGAGCAGACTCGAGGATGTGCGCAAGGAGAAGGATGCCGCTGTGCAGAGCCAGGAGTTCGAGAAGGCCGCGGCACTGCGCGACACGGAGCAGAAGATGCGCGAAGAGCTGGAGCGCACGAAGAATGAATGGAAGGAAACGCAAGGCCGCACGGATACAGCGGTATTCCCTGAGGATATCGCGCAGATCGTAGCGAGCTGGACTGGTATTCCAGTCAGTCAATTGGCGGAGGAAGAGACAGAACGTCTGCTGAAGATGGAATCCATCCTGCATGAGCGCGTCATCGGACAGGATGAGGCGGTTAATGCGGTCAGCAAGGCGATCCGCCGCGCAAGAGCAGGGCTGAAGGATCCGAAGCGTCCGATGGGCTCATTCATCTTCCTCGGACCGACAGGGGTCGGTAAGACGGAGCTGGCGAGGGCGCTCGCAGAGGCGATGTTCGGCGACGAGAATGCTGTTGTTCGGATCGATATGTCGGAATATATGGAGAAGCATTCCACCTCTCGTCTGGTTGGGGCGCCTCCGGGATATGTCGGTTATGAAGAAGGCGGTCAGTTGACCGAGAAGGTTCGCCGCAAGCCGTATTCCGTCGTGCTGCTAGATGAGATTGAGAAGGCGCATCCCGAAGTATTCAACATTCTCCTCCAGGTGCTGGAGGATGGACGTCTGACGGATTCCAAGGGTAGAGTGGTGGACTTCCGCAATACATTGATTATTATGACGTCCAATGTCGGCGCGGATACGATCAAGAAGAATTCGACACTCGGCTTCACTGCGGTGCAGGATGCCGGCAAGGATTACAATAATATGCGCGAGAAGGTTATGGCTGAGCTGAAGAAGAGCTTCCGTCCAGAGTTCCTGAACCGGATCGATGAGATCATCGTGTTCCACTCGTTGGATGAAGGTCATATCGGCCGCATTGTATCCTTGATGTCGGAGGAGCTGCGCAAGCGTCTGAACGAGCAGGATATCGACTTTACGCTGACCGATGCCGCGAAGCAATTCCTGGCCAAGGCTGGCTTCGACCCAACCTATGGGGCTCGCCCGCTGCGCAGAGCGATCCAGAAGTACATTGAGGATCGTCTGTCGGAGGAGCTGCTGAGAGGCACGATTGCGAAGGGTGATAAGCTGGTCATTGATGAACAGGAAGGTGAATTGTCCGTGGAGCGCGCGGACATCGCCGCGAATGAAGCGAACGTCAATCAGGCATAATGGAATAGGAAGCCGCTGTTGCCGCAAGATGCGGAGCAGCGGTTTTCTTGCTATAGCAAGATTGGGATTTATCCTGTAAAATTCATTGTAAGATGAATGCAGAATTTAGCCTTGCAGTTGAATAGGGGGAATTAGTACGATGGTGGCTTTTCGGTTAATCGCATTCTTGCTATTGTTCGCGGGTATCAGCGCGCTTCTGACATGGGGGCTGCACTTCATTAAGGTCCGCTGGATCAAGTACTTGCCTGGCGGCATTGCGCTGGTAAGCGGGATATACCAAGTGATCAGCGCTCAGCGTGGTCATGGAGAAGGCTTCGAGGATATCGCGCGCATACTGATGGCCATACTCCTATTCGCCTCGGCTGTCGGCGGGCTGTTAACGGCCGTGCTGCTTGATCGCAAGATGTTCAGTAAGCGAGGATCATGATACACTTAAGAGAATGGAATGCTTGAGTTAGGAGAATGGATAGGGTGGCTAAGAGCAGAACGATATTCGTCTGCCAATCGTGCGGACATGAAGAGGTAAAGTGGCTGGGGAAGTGCCCGGGCTGTCAGGGGTGGAACACCTTCGTTGAGGAATTGGACATGTCCAAGGCATCTAAGAATGACTCCCGCAGTCTGGGCGTAGATAAGGTGAAAGAAAAGCCCACTCCAATCATACATATAGAGAGTAGTGTGGATAAACGCATTCATACCCAAATTGGTGAGCTCGATCGCGTGCTCGGCGGCGGAGTCGTGCCAGGCTCGCTCATTCTGGTTGGCGGAGATCCGGGCATCGGCAAGTCGACGTTGCTGCTGCAGACGTCTCATGCGCTGGCTGCCAAGGGGCTGAAGGTGCTCTATGTGTCTGGCGAGGAGTCGGCGAAGCAGACTAAGCTGCGCGCGGAGCGGATTGGCGCGTTGTCGGAACAGATGTATGTGCTATGCGAGACAGACATGGAGCATATTCTCGCGGCGATCGATCATGTTCAGCCGGATCTGGCCGTGATCGACTCGATTCAGACGGTGTACCATCCGGGGGTCAATTCGGCGCCGGGCAGTGTCTCGCAGGTTCGGGAATGCACGGGGCAATTCATGCGTATTGCCAAGATCAAGGGGATTGCGACGGTGCTCGTCGGCCATGTGACCAAGGAAGGCGCAATCGCCGGTCCGAGAATGCTCGAGCATATGGTGGATGCGGTCCTCTACTTCGAGGGCGAGCGCCATCATACGTATCGTGTGCTGCGCGCGGTGAAAAACCGGTTCGGCTCTACGAATGAAATCGGCATCTTCGAGATGAAGGAGGAGGGATTGCGGGAGGTTGCGAATCCTTCCGAGATGTTCCTCTCCGAGCGGCCGCTCGGTGTGGCGGGATCAATTGTCGTCGCGAGTATGGAGGGTACGAGGCCGCTGCTTGTCGAGCTGCAGGCGCTTGTGTCTCCGACTACGTTCCCAGCGCCGAGACGGATGTCAGCCGGTGTCGATTATAATCGCCTGACCTTGATTATGGCAGTGCTGGAGAAGCGGGTCGGCCTGTCCATGCAATCGCAGGATGCGTACCTGAATGTGGCCGGCGGCGTGAAGCTGGATGAGCCTGCGGTCGACCTGGCAATCGCAGTCAGCCTGGCATCGAGCTTCAAGGATAAGCCGACCCGGCCCTATGATGTCGTATTCGGCGAGATTGGGCTAACCGGCGAGGTGCGCGCGGTATCACGTATCGAGCAGCGTGTGCGGGAGGCGGAGAAGCTGGGCTTCAAGCGGGTTATTCTGCCAGCTAATAGTATGAAGGGCTGGAATCCACCCAGCGGTATAGAGGTGCTCGGCGTACATACCGTAGCTGAGGCGCTCAAGGCAACGATGGAATGATGATGCAGCAGGTATGGAATGTTGGAGGCCGAATATGAGAGAAGATCGTACATCGGATAAGATGGGGAAGCTGCTTAAGCTGGTCGCCCCAGGGACCCCCTTCAGAGCGGGCCTGGATAATGTGCTGCGCGCGAAGACGGGCGCGCTGCTCGTCGCAGGCTGCACCGAAGAGGTGATGGCTGTCGTGGACGGCGGATTCAAGATCGATTGCGAGTTCTCGCCGAATTACTTATACGAGCTGGCCAAGATGGACGGCGCCATCATATTGAATGAGGATGTCAGCCGGATTCTATATGCGAATACGCAGCTGATCCCCAACTCAGCGATCGAATCAACCGAGACGGGCATTCGTCACCGGACTGCGGAACGTGTAGCGAAGCAGACGAATACATTGGTTGTATCGATCTCACAGCGCCGGAATATTATTACGCTGTATCAAGGGAATGTGCGCTATTCGCTCAAGGAGATCAGTGTGATTCTGAGCCGGGCGAATCAAGCGATCCAGACGCTGGAGCGATATAAGTCGGTGCTCGATCAGGCGTACACGAATCTGGGCGCGGCGGAATTCGAGCATTCGGTTACGCTGCTAGAGGTCTCAAACGTCATGCAGCGCGCAGAGATGGTGCGACGCGTGCGTGATGAGATCAGGCGCTATATAAGTGAATTAGGGAATGAGGGCCGGCTGATCGAGATGCAGCTCGAGGAGCTGGTCGGGCGATCGGATGAGGATATGGCCCTGCTGCTCAAGGACTACGTCCGTGAACCTGGTGAGGAGACCATTCGGGAGATTCTCAGTATGCTCAGGAAGCTATCCTCTGAGGAATTGCTCGACCATCATCGCTTGATCCGCATGCTGGGTTACCTGCATCTGAACGCGATCATGGATGAGGTTGCGAACACACGCGGGTTCCGCATTCTGCATCGCATTCCGCGTCTGCCATCGATCATTATCAACAACCTCATTGACCACTTTGGAACATTGACCTATATTCGCTCGGCTAGTCTGGCGGAATTAGACGACGTGGACGGGGTCGGCGAGGTTCGCGCGCGTACGATTATGCAGGGATTGCGACAGATTGAAGAGCAACTCTTCATTGACAGGCATATATAAAATGCCTACAATCAAAGGATGACGCGGCATAAAAAGAGGTGAGAAGCATGTTCATGAAATCAATTCCGAACTTGTTCACGATAGGTAACTTGGTTCTGGGCATTGCTGCAATCTTATTGGTCTTCCAAGAGAAGGTGGAGCTGGCCGCAATCATGGTTATTGTGGCGATGCTGCTCGATGGGTTAGACGGACGAGTAGCGCGCGCGCTAAATGTAACCAGTGAATTCGGCAAGGAGCTGGATTCCTTATCGGATGTTATCTCGTTCGGAGTCGCGCCGGCATTCATCGTATATGCTGTCGCGTTCCAGGATTATAATGTGATTATCGCTTGCACAGCGACTGCGATATTCCCCGTATGCGGGGCGCTTCGGTTAGCGAGATTCAATGTTGTAGCTGGCACACCAGGCTACTTCATCGGACTGCCGATACCTGCCGCTGGCGGGCTGCTCGCAACGATGGCGCTGTTCAGCTCAGGTGTGTCTGCAACAGGGCTCGTCATTGCGGAGCTGGTCTTATCCTTGCTCATGGTGAGCAATGTGAAGTACCCTAGCTTCAAGAAGATCACGATTCCGCGTAAGGCGGTATGGATTACGCCGATTATCGTCATCATTGCGGTTGTATTGGCTGTTATGATTCCAGGACTGCTATCCAAGCTGCTGTTCGCACCGCTGGTGCTCTACGCCCTGCTCGGCATCAAGAAGAATGCCAGACGCGTCGCGCGCCGCAGGAAACGCAGAGAGATGGAAGAGAAGACGAAGCTGAACGATCTCTAGGCATTATTTTAATATATAAGACTTTATAAGTTTTCTACTTAAAGCTGCTTATATATCGACGCTAAACGGAAACGCCCTTGCTTACGAAGTAGTTTGCTACGCAAACTTGGAGGACGGCAGAGCCGTTTATCTGGCAATCCAATTGTTGTTGCGAATAAGAAGACACCACAGCCTCAACTGAACGGCATCCAATCGCTAGACAAGATCTAACGTATGGGATGCAATTCGAGTCGGCTAGTGGTGTCTCTTGTCGTGTGCATCTCAGTCTTCGTGATTCAGAGCTAGGACATGTTGAACAGGCCGAGGGTATGACACTTCTTGGATTCCTTCTCCAGGACTTCATTCAAATCGATGTGCAGCAGATTGCCCAATGCCGCCATGTAGAACAAGTTGCGCCCGATCTCGCCAGCTACGGTCTCCATGCACTGGTCGCATAATGAACCCTTCACATGTGTCTCCAGAATGGCACGCAGCTGCTCGACGGATAGCTCATTCGTGTAGGTCTGCTTCTTGGCGTCGACTTCTATGCAACCGCACTCTGTGATCGACTTAATGACGGAGCGGTTGACAGCGGACCCCGCCTGCTGATACTTGGACAAGACATCCAATAAGCTGCGATGTCGGAGCAGCAGATCGGAAACCTGGTCCTGAAATTCATTCAAATGCAGCGTGCTCATACGAACCTCACCTCAATAGTAGTAGATAGGTTGCGTGAATCCATTCTCCTTACGTCCAGCTATGCATCCATTATATCGAATGCCTGACGGCAATCCTAGTGGTTTCTTCAAGTATACATCAAGTTAGGTTCTGGACCAAACTTACATTCTTGCAAAAAAACAAACAACCCCGGTTAGTATGACCACTTTTGGATCATACTTGGAGAAGGAGGTGCAAGAATGATGAAGAGAATCATAATGCTATTGTTCGCCCTATCCGGCGCAATAACGGGCTATCGATCTTATGGAATCTGGAAGGGTCCTGCTGATCTGAGTATGGATGGCGAGGGGCTTCGGCTGGGCGCATTCCTATTCGCAGCAGCGGGGGTGCTGTTGTTCCTCACTGCCGCGACAATCGGCGCAGAGATGATCAATCGATTGCTCGATCGCGCGGTCGACCGCGCGCGGGATATCCCATCCTCGGAGGCGTTGTCGGGGCTCGTGGGTCTGTTCTTAGGCGCGTTAATCTCGTTCCTGTTGTTCCCGTCGCTCTCAGAGCTCGGCGGATCGCTGACATTCATGCCGATTCTAGTGACGGTGCTGCTCGGCGCTGTTGGCTATCGACTCGGTGCTTCGCGGCATGAGGAACTGACAACGTGGCTGTCCCGGCTCAGAATCCATTCGGCGGAGAAGAAGAATGAGAAGATGCTGGAGGAGCACAAGATTCTGGATACCAGCGTCATTATTGACGGCAGAATCGCGGATATCTGCAAGACCGGATTCATACAGGGCATACTCGTTATCCCGGAATTCGTGCTGGAGGAGCTTCAGCATATCGCGGACTCCTCGGATCTGCTCAAGCGCAATCGCGGCAGACGCGGCTTGGATATCTTGAACAAGATTCAGAAGGAGCTCGATGTGAAGGTGCTCATCTATGAGGGCGACTTCGAGGATGTCAGTGAGGTGGACAGTAAGCTGGTGCGCCTGGCCAAGCTCCTAGGCGGCAAGGTGGTCACCAATGATTTCAATCTGAACAAGGTGTGTGAGCTGCAGGGTGTGTCGGTGCTGAATATTAATGATCTGGCGAATGCGGTCAAGCCGGTCGTGCTGCCCGGTGAGGAGATTGTCGTACAGGTGATTAAGGATGGCAAGGAGTTTGGGCAAGGCGTTGCTTATCTGGATGACGGCACGATGATCGTTGTAGAGGGCGGCAGAGAATTTATCGGACATACGCTGGAGGTTATGGTGACCAGTGTCCTGCAGACATCGGCTGGTCGAATGATCTTCGCCAAACCGAAATTATTGGAAAAAGCGCTGTAAAACGATTATACTAGAACCGAGCTTCCGAAGCGGCAACTGGAGCTCGGTTTTTCATTATTTAGGCAGGAATGGGGATGACATTGACCAGTCTTGGAGCGGTTGTGGTAGCGGCGGGCAAGGGCACACGTATGGGAACCAGAGAGAGCAAGCAATATCTGCGCATCGGTGGGAAACCTGTTCTGGTGCACACACTGGAGGTGCTGGAGCGGTCACCGCTCATCAGCGAAGTGATCCTCGTAGTCGGCGCTCTTGACATAGAGCAATGTGAATCGTATAGAACGGAGTACAATCTTGGCAAAATAAAAACAATCATCGCAGGCGGCGATGAACGTCAATACTCCGTGTACGCGGGGCTGCTCCAAGCAAGCGCGGAGTGGGCGCTCGTACAGGACGGCGTTCGCCCCTTCATCACGATGGAGCTCATTCAGCGATGCTATGACGCGGCGCGCGAGACAGGCGGGGCGGTCGCTGCCGTCCCGGTCAAGGACACGATCAAGGTAGCCGATGACAATGGCGAGGTGAGCGCGACACTAGACCGCAGCAGACTGTGGGCCGTACAGACACCGCAGGTGTTCCGGCGCGATCAGCTGCTGGCTGCGCATGAATCCGCCATGGCTGACGGCTTCCTCGGCACGGATGATGCTTCGATCGCGGAGCGAACGGGGATCCCGGTCAAGCTAGTGCCGGGTGATTATCATAATATTAAGATTACAACACCTGATGATCTATTGTGGTCCGAGTACCGCTTGCGTGGATACAGGCGTTAATTAGATCGGGTGAGAGTAGATAGACGGGAGTGAAGTCGCGATATGCAGCGAGTAGGAATTGGGTATGATGTGCACCAGCTGGCGGAAGCGCGTAAATGTATAATCGGCGGAGTGGATATCCCGCATGACAAGGGTCTATTAGGGCATTCGGACGCGGATGTGCTGCTGCACGCGTTGTCGGATGCCTTGCTCGGCGCGATTGGTCAGGGCGATATCGGCAAGCACTTCCCGGATACGGATGAGGCCTATAAGGATGCGGACAGTGTCGCGCTGCTGAAGCGGGTCTGGGCACTGGTCAAGCAGAGCGGCTATCAGCTGGGCAATGCTGATATGGTGGTCATCGCGCAGCGTCCGAAGCTGGCGCCGTATATTCCGCAGATGGTCGCTGTCATTGCGGACGCGCTCGAATGTGCGCCGGACCGCATTAATGTGAAGGCCACAACATCAGAATGGATCGGCTTCGTCGGGCGGGAGGAAGGAATCGCCGCGCAGGCGATTGTGTGTATCAATCGGGCTGGATAAGTGAGGCAATACTTCAATGGGAGTGATTGATTTGGGTAGTCAAGTGCGTGTGCGCTATGCGCCGAGTCCGACAGGTCATCTGCATATCGGTGGAGCGAGGACGGCGCTGTTCAATTATTTGGTGGCTCGCCATGAGGGTGGGCAATTTATTATACGTATCGAGGATACGGATCAATCCCGGCATATGGAATCCGGCATCGCGAATCAGCTGAATGGGCTTAAGTGGCTCGGTATCGAATGGGATGAGAGCGTGGATGTCGGCGGTCCGTATGGCCCGTATCGGCAGACAGAGCGTCTAGACTTATACCGTCCCTATATCGATCGTCTATTAGCGTCTGGACAAGCTTATGATTGTTATTGCTCTGAGGCTGAGATTGAGGCGGAACGCGCGGAGCAGGAAGCGCGCGGGGAGACGCCGCGCTACTCGGGGAAGTGCCGGCATCTGAGCGCGGAGCAGCTTGCGGCATTCCAGGAGCAGGGCCGGAAGCCGGCTATTCGCTTCCGTGTGCCGGAGCAGCGGGTAATTGCCTTCCGTGATATCATTCGTGGAGAGGTGGAGTTCGAGTCCGATGGCATCGGCGATTATATCATCGTCCGACCAGACGGGATTCCGACCTATAACTTCGCGGTAGTCATGGACGATCATCTGATGAAGATTACGCGCGTGATTCGCGGCGAGGAGCATCTGTCCAACACGCCTAGACAGATTCTGCTCTATGAGGCGTTGGGCTTCGAGACGCCTCAATTCGCGCATCTCGCGCTGATTCTTAACCAGGATCGCAAGAAGATGAGTAAGCGTGATGAATCGATCATACAATTTATTGCGCAATATGAAGAGCTCGGCTACCTGCCTGAGGCGGTGCTCAACTTCATCGTGCTGCTCGGATGGTCTCCTGGCGGCGAAGAAGAGATCTTCACCAAGGAGGAATTGATCGCAGAGTTCCGGATGGATCGATTCGCGAAGAGTCCGGCCGTCTTCGATACCGAGAAGCTGAAGTGGATGAACAATCAGTACATCAAGAAGTCGGACCCGGTTAGGATAGTCGCGCTCTGTGTGCCGCATCTCCAGAAGGCCGGCTATCTGCCTGCAGAGCTGGACGCGGAGTCGGAGCAATTCGCTTATGACCTGGTGACCCTGTACCAGGAGCAACTGAGCGCGGCGTCGGAGATTGTGGAGCTGGCGGCCTTGTTCTTCCATGCTGAGCCCGCATGGGATGAAGAGGGGCTGGCTGTGCTGGCCGAGCCTCAGGTACCTGCGGTGCTGCGCGTCTTCCACGGCTTCGTGTCAGACGAGGCTGAGCCATTCACGCCGGAGTCGATCGGCGCTATGCTGAAGCGTACGCAGGCAGAAGCGGGTGTGAAGGGTAAGCAGCTGTTCATGCCGATCCGCGTAGCCCTGACAGGGGCGTTGCATGGCCGTGACCTGAACAGAACACTAGCGTTGTTGGGGCGCGACAAGGTGCTCGCAAGGCTGGCAGCGCAGCTGGACAAGTTGTAACGCAGGCCGGGTAACAGAATTCAATAATAGACAGAATTCGCTTGATTCGATATACTAGAATCAATTTTGATTCCATTCATAGCATGCAATGGCAACGAACGGGAGAGTACGAGTTCCCAGGGATCGCAGAGAGGATGACCCGCCCACGGCTAGTTCAGGGGCGAGGCTGCAAGTCATCTATCCGCTGGAGGTCGGAAGTGCACCCGCGAGCCGTCAGTCTGAGCCAATTAGGGGTAGGACTGATCGAATCATCCGCGTTAAGGATGCGCAAGATGGATGCCGTGATGATGCGCGGCGTCTAAGCAGAGTGGAACCGCGTGTATAACGCCTCTGCAGCTATTGGCTGCGGAGGTTTTTTATTTTCAATCGGGAAGCGGGCAGAGGTGAGGAAGTTGTTCAAGCGAATGCAATCCGATATTCAAGCGGTGTTCGAGAATGATCCTGCCGCAAGGAGCGTGCTGGAGGTGATCTTCACCTATTCCGGCTTACATGCGGTCTGGACCCACCGCGTCGCGCGCTGGTTCTTCAAGCGGCGGATGTTCGCTGTTGCGCGCATGATCGCTCAGATCAGCAGGTTCTTCACGGGAATTGAGATCCATCCAGGCGCAACGATTGGCAAGGGGCTATTCATCGACCATGGAATGGGTATCGTGATCGGCGAGACCTGCGAGATCGGCGACCATGTCGTTCTGTATCAAGGCGTGACGCTCGGGGGGACGGGCAAGGAGAAGGGCAAGCGGCATCCGACGATCGGTGATCATGTGGTGATCGGATCGGGCGCGAAGGTGTTAGGTTCATTCAAAATTGGCGATCATTCCTATATAGGCGCTAATTCTGTTGTGCTGCATGAGGTTCCCGCGCATTCCACCGTTGTCGGGATTCCAGGCAAGATCGTACGTTCCAACGGCGTGAAGCTGAGCAATCTGGATCACAGCGGGGTGGACATGGACCCGATCGTCGAGCTGTGCCGGCAGATGCAGGCTGAAATTGAGGCGTTAAAGGAAGAGCTGCGCAGTGTGCGCGAGAGTGGAGGAGCATCAGATTTATGACATTATCCATATACAACACGATGACACGTAAGAAGGACGTATTCAAGCCGGTCGAGCCAGGGCAAGTGAAGATGTATGTGTGCGGACCAACCGTTTACGATTATATCCATATCGGGAACGCGCGGCCGCTCATCTTCTTCGATGTGGTCCGGCGTTATCTCGAATGGCTGGATTATCAGGTGACCTATGTGGTGAACTTCACGGATGTGGATGACAAGCTGATCCGCAAGGCGGAGCAGACAGGCCAATCTGTGCCGGAGCTGGCTGAGCACTATATTGGGCAATACTATACGGATGCGAGGGGGCTTGGCGTGCGAGACGCCACGATTCATCCGCGCGTGACGGATCATATGTCGGATATCATCGCCTTCGTAGAAGATCTGGTCGACAAGGGGTATGCGTATGAGCATGGCGGAGACGTCTACTTCCGCACGGCCAAATTCGCGGAGTACGGGAAGCTCTCTCATCAGAATACGGAGGAGCTGCAGTACGGAATACGGGTTGCGGTCGATGCGCGCAAGGAGGATGAGCGTGACTTCGTGCTGTGGAAGCAGGCGAAGCCGGGTGAGATTGCCTGGGAGAGCCCCTGGGGAGGCGGCCGGCCGGGCTGGCATATCGAATGCTCAGCCATGGCCAGGAAGCATCTAGGCGAGACGCTGGATATTCACGGCGGCGGCCAGGATCTGCAGTTCCCGCATCATGAGTGCGAGGTCGCTCAATCAGAGGCGTTAACTGGCCAGCCGCTTGCGAATTATTGGATGCATAATGGGTATATCCATATTCGAGATGAGAAGATGTCCAAGTCGCTTGGCAATGGCATCCTCGTGAACGAGCTGCTGCAGCGTTATCGCCCTGAGGTGATTCGCTTCTTCATGCTTGCGACGCATTACCGTAATCCGCTCAACTTCAGTGAGGAGACGATGGAGCAGGCGGTGGGAGCAGTAGAGCGCATTGAGAATACAGTGGCCAATGTGCGCCATCGGCTTAAGACGGCAGCGGATGCTGATGTGGTTGACGCGTCGGTGCAGAGCGCCTATGTGGACCGGCTAGCTGAGCTTCGGACTGCATTCATGAAGCGGATGGGCGATGACTTCAATACGCCGGATGCGATTACGACGATCTTCGATTGGGTGTCTGAGACGAATCAATTGCTGCAGCATGAAGCGATAGGCGCAGAAGCGCTGCAGCAAGCACTGGACTGGCTGGCGAGCATAGGTGAGGTATTGGGGATAGCCAAGCTGGAAGACAATGAGCTGCTCGATGCGGAGATTGACCAGCTGATCGTCGAGCGTAATGAAGCGCGAGCCTCTAAGAATTGGGCGCGAGCGGATGAAATCCGGACATTGCTGTCGGAGCAAGGCATTGTGCTGGAAGACACCGCGCAAGGCGTCCGCTGGCGCAGGAAGTGAGGCCGGAGATGGAGGGCGCTTGGATCGCTTACCCGCCGGCGAAGCCGCCGGAACAGATGCAACCGATCGCATTGGCCTATCTGGGCGATGCGATCTATGAGGTCTATATTCGTCAATATGTGCTGTCCAAGCTGAATCATCGGCCGGATCATGTGCATAAGCTGACCACGAAGTATGTATCCGCTAAGGCGCAGGCTAAGCTGCTGAATGATCTGCTGCCGATTCTCACGGAAGAGGAGCGGGAAGTCGTGAAACGTGGACGCAACGCCAAGTCCGGCAGCGCGCCCAAGAATGCGGATGTGCTAGAGTATCGTCAGAGTACAGCCTTCGAGTGCATGATTGGCTATCTCTATTACAAAGGGCGGACCGATCGGCTGAGTGAGCTGTTGTCCCTGATTATCCGCCAGACAGAAGGGTTGTGAGCGTATGGATGAATGGATATCAGGCAAGCATTCCGTCCTCGAGGCGATTCGGGCAGGACGGTCAATCAACAAGATTCTAATCGCGGAGGGCGCGCTTAAGTCGCTCACGGCTCCCATCATTGCAGAGGCTAAGCAAGCCGGTCTAATTGTGCAATTCGTCGATAAGCGCAAGCTCGAGCAGCTCGCTGAAGGCGCTTCGCATCAAGGGGTGGCTGCGCAGGTTGCGCCCTACGGTTATGTGGAGGTCGAGGACCTGCTGCAGCTAGCCGCTGATAAGGGGGAACCGCCCTTCCTATTGCTGCTCGATGAGATTGAGGATCCACATAATCTGGGCTCCATTCTGCGTACGGCAGACTGCACAGGGGTGCATGGCGTGATCATTCCGAAGCGGCGTGCCGCTGCGCTGACGGCAACGGTATCGAAGACATCCGCGGGGGCCGTCGAATACGTCCATGTCGCCAGGGTAAGCAATATGGCGCAGACGATCGACATGCTGAAGAAGCGAGGAGTATGGGTGACGGGCACTGATGCTTCTGCCGTCCAGGATGCCTATGCAGCTGATCTGACGGGGCCGATCGCGATAGTGATCGGGAATGAGAATCAAGGGATGGGTCGATTGATTAAGGAGAAGTGCGACTTCCTGATCAAGCTTCCTATGCTGGGCCATATTCAATCGTTGAATGCATCGGTCGCGGCAGGTGTGACGATGTATGAGGTCGTACGTCAGCGCAGGAGCGCCTCGAGCGCTGCTGGCCGCGCGTAATTCACTATGAAGCATTATCTCCTTGTTGATGGATACAATATGATTGGCGCCTGGCAGGAGCTGCGCGAGCTGGCCGACTACAGCTTGGAGGACGCGCGAGATCGATTGTCGGAGCTGTTGGCTAATTATCAGGGGCATTCGGGCAAGAAGGTCATCCTTGTCTTCGACGCGCATCAGGTGCCTGGCGCAGGTGCACATGAACGTAACGGCGGTCTAGCGATCATCTATACCAAGGAGAAGGAGACTGCGGACGAGTGCATTGAACGGCTAGTAGGGGAGCTCAGCGGTCGTCGGACTATTGTTCAGGTTGCGACATCCGATTCTGTCGAACAGCATGTCACCTTCGGCAGAGGGGCGCTACGGATATCGGCTCGCGAGCTGTATCTAGCTGTCAAGGAAGGACAGCAGATGATCCGAAAGCGGCTCAGTGATCCCCGACCTCGCAACTCCAGCATTGACAGCAAGCTGAGCGAGGAAATGAAGATGAAGATGGAAAAATGGCGAAGAGGCTTGTGGTAAGCGGCAAGTCAGCAATTAGCATGATTTGACAGGCGGTTGACGATAAATGATTACATAATGTATACTATCTCTAAATGTTCATTGCAAAACTAGCGTAGTGATGCGGGCCGGAGGGATTAGGTGTGGGTGTCGAACTCGAAGACGTGAAAGTAGCGGAATATGACCTCAGGACAGATGAAGATATCGTCGACGCCGTTCATGAAGGTGACAGCGACGCACTCGAATACCTGATTAACAAGTATCGAAACTTCGTCCGAGCCAAGGCTCGCTCGTATTTCCTGATTGGTGCCGATCGTGAGGATATCATCCAAGAGGGGATGATTGGCCTCTACAAATCGATTCGTGATTTCAGGGGAGACAAGCTGGCTTCCTTCAAGGCATTCGCCGAACTGTGCGTCACTCGACAGATTATCACCGCGATTAAGACCGCGACTCGGCAGAAGCATATTCCTCTTAATTCCTATGTCTCTCTGGACAAGCCGATTTATGATGAAGATTCTGATCGAACCTTACTTGATGTCATATGCGGAACGCGCGTGACGAATCCTGAGGAATTGATCATTAATAAGGAAGAATTCATTGGGCTGGAAGACAAGATGGGCGAGATACTTAGCGAATTAGAACGACGGGTGCTGATGCTCTATCTGGACGGGCGATCCTATCAGGAGATTGCAGTGGACCTCGACAGGCATGTCAAGTCGATTGATAATGCGCTGCAGCGCGTGAAGCGCAAGCTGGAGAGGTATCTGGAGATCCGAGATCTCATTGTATAATTATATAGCTGTCCAAGAGTGTCTGTTCCGGAAGAGGTCAGGCGCTTTTGTTTTTATATCGGTCAACTTGCCGGCTGAGTTTATTGAAGGATCATTATTGACATGCGTATATTGACTATGCTAAAGTAGTTCAGGTAGCCCTAAAAGTTGCGATTTTCTTAGAATTCGATAATATAGAGGGTTCATTTTAATGTTCTCATTGGAGGTGGCATCATGCGCGTCGCTGTTACACTGGCTTGCACGAACTGTAAACAAAGAAATTACATCACGAACAAGAACAAGAAGACAAATCCAGATCGTATGGAATTGAAGAAGTTCTGCAAGTTCTGCAACGACCACGTTGCTCATCGTGAGACAAGGTAAAGTGAATCGAATTCACTAGTGGTATTAACTACTGGAGGTATTGCTTGTGGCATTTCTAGATGGTGTTAAGCGGAGCTTCAGCTCTACATTCTCCTTCTTCGCTGACTGCTGGTCCGAGCTTAAGAAAGTTCGTTGGCCAAGCCGTAAGGAGCTAATCAGCTATACGATCGTAGTGCTTATTACGGTCATATTCGTTACGTTGTACTTCTACGTAATCGATCTCGGTTTATCTGAGCTGATTGAGCTGTTCTTCGAATGAATACGGAATCTCAGGTGACTTCCATGGAGAAACGTTGGTACGTCGTGCATACCTATTCCGGGTATGAGAACAAGGTGAAGGCGAATCTGGAGAAGCGCGTTGAGTCTATGGGTATGGAGGACAAGATTTTCCGTGTGCTCGTGCCGATGGAGGAAGAAATTGTCAACAAGGACGGTAAGAAGAAGACCGTCATGCGCAAGGTGTATCCAGGTTATGTGATGGTTGAGATGATCCAGACGGATGACTCTTGGTATGTTGTGCGCAATACACCAGGCGTGACTGGGTTTGTTGGTTCAACTGGATCGGGCTCCAAGCCGACAGCGCTTCTACCTGAAGAAGCTGAAGCAATTCTGAGACATATGGGCATGGAAGAACCGAAGCCGAAGATTGACTTCGAGCTTAAGGAGAACGTACGAGTGAAGTACGGTCCGTTCAGCGACTTTGTCGGCACTGTCGAGGAAATTATCGCCGATAAGAGCAAGATCAAGGTTCACGTGAACATGTTTGGCAGGGAAACCCCGCTTGAGTTAGATTTCACTCAAGTGGAGAAAATATAATTGCCGTCTATTCGCCCTAACGGCTATACTGGATTGGCAATAGGTTTCTGAAGTCTATTCCAATTGAATAGGCTTTTTTCGTGGGAGGGAAAGTTCCCGCTGCACCACATTCTGAGCAAGGAGGTGTCTCGCATGGCAAAGAAAGTCATCAAAATGGTTAAGCTGCAAATTCCTGCAGGCAAAGCGAACCCAGCTCCGCCAGTAGGTCCCGCTCTAGGTCAAGCAGGTGTTAACATCATGGCATTCTGTAAGGAATTCAATGCTCGCACAGCTGACCAAGCAGGTTTGATCATTCCGGTTGAGATTTCGGTATTCGAGGATCGTTCGTTCACTTTCGTAACGAAGACTCCGCCAGCTGCAGTTCTTCTGCGCGTAGCTGCTGGTATCGAAAAGGGATCCGGCGAACCGAATACGAAGAAAGTTGCTACAGTGAAGCGTGCTAAGGTGCGTGAAATCGCTGAGCAAAAAATGCCTGACCTGAATGCAGCAACCGTAGAAGCGGCAATGCGCATGGTTGAGGGTACGGCGCGCAGCATGGGCGTTAAGATCGAAGATTAACTCGTAGATCAACGTCGTGGCTAACCCCGGCGATTTACTCGCATCGAGACGTGGTCGATGTCACCCGCGAGTAAACGCTGATGCGCCTAGTGGGAGGATATTCCGCTAAAACCACTTTATAGGAGGAAGACAAGTATGGCCAAACACGGCAAGAATTATCAAGAAGCTATCAAGCTCGTTGATCAAGACGCCAGCTATGAGCCGGCGCAAGCGATTGAGCTTGTCAAGCAAATGGCCAAAGCTAAATTCGACGAAACGGTTGAAGTAGCTGTTCGCCTGGGTGTTGACCCGAAGAAGCAAGACCAGAACGTTCGCGGTGTTGTCGTATTGCCGCACGGAACGGGTAAGACCAAGACTGTCCTCGTATTCGCTAAGGGCGAAAAGGCGAAGGAAGCGGAAGCTGCCGGCGCTGATTACGTTGGCGATGCTGATATGATCAACAAGATCCAACAAGGCTGGTTCGAATTCGATGTCTGCGTAGCTACGCCTGACATGATGGCTGAAGTTGGTAAGCTGGGTCGTCTGCTGGGTGGTAAGGGCCTAATGCCTAACCCTAAGGCGGGCACAGTAACCTTCGACGTGACGAAGGCTGTTCAAGAAATCAAGGCCGGTAAGATCGAATACCGCCTGGATAAGGCTGGTCAAGTCCATGCTCCGATTGGTAAGGTTTCCTTCGAAGCGGATAAGCTGGCTGAGAACTTCCGCTCGTTAATGGATGCGCTGAATCGCGCTAAGCCTGCAGCATCCAAGGGACAATACCTGAAGAATGTTGCTGTATCTTCGACGATGGGGCCTAGCGTTCGCGTGAATGTGTCATCGCTGAAGTAATCGTATCAGAATCGGGTTGGCAACAAGCGTTGACAATCCAAAAGTGACGTGGTATTCTAATACCCGTGCTTTCAATCCAATAAGACTGTACTACCGTAGACAGCAGGTGCCGTTGGGCTTAATTTCCTGCCGAGGTGTCGTGATACAATTGCGCTATGCATTTGTCATGCCTTCGCTGCCTGCGGAGGCATTTCTTTATTTTCCGCAAACTCGGGTTATGCTTTCGAAGCACAGCTACACAAAACTTGGAGGAGGTGTAATACATGCCAAACGATAAGGTGTTAAATGAGAAGATTCAACTCGTTACTGAGTTAGCCGAGAAGCTTCGCGAGAGCACAACTACGGTTGTGACCGACTATCGCGGTCTGAGTGTTGCTCAAGTGACAGAATTGCGCAAGAAACTGCGCGAGGCTGATGTTGAATTCCACGTAATCAAGAACTCACTCGTTCGTCGCGCTACAGCACAGACTGAATTGACTGATCTCGATGAGCATCTGGTTGGACCGACAGCGATCGCATTCAGTAAGGATGTTGTAGCGCCAGCTAAGATCTTGTCCGAGTTCGCGAAGAAGAATGATGCTCTGAAGGTGAAGGGCGGCGTTGTAGAAGGCAAGGTTGTGGATCTCGGTCAAATCAAGGCGTTGGCTGATCTGCCATCCCGCGAAGGCTTGCTCTCCATGCTGCTTAGCGTTCTACAAGCTCCAATGCGTAATGTTGCGCTTGCGGTTAAGGCGGTTGCAGACAAGCAGGACGGCGACGAAGCTTCAGCTTAAGCGGCTCCTCTTACTGAATGAAAGCATGATCAGAATGAATTCTACTAGAATGAATTTAAATTATATGGAGGTTTAACTAATGAGCAAAGATCAAATCTTAGAAGCCATTAAGGCGATGACCGTTCTTGAATTGAACGATCTGGTTAAAGCAATCGAAGAAGAATTCGGTGTTACTGCTGCAGCTCCAGTTGCGGTTGTAGCTGGTGGCGGCGGCGCTGCTGCAGAAGCGGAAGAGCAATCCGAGTTCGATGTTGTTCTTACAGAAGCAGGCGCTTCGAAGATCAACGTAATCAAGGCTGTTCGTGAAATCACAGGTCTGGGTCTGAAGGAAGCTAAGGACCTGGTAGACAGCGCTCCTAAGGCAATTAAGGAGAGAGTTGGCAAGGAAGATGCTGACGCGATTAAGGCTAAGCTTGAAGAAGCTGGCGCTAAGGTTGAACTAAAGTAATAAGCGAGACTTTAGTGGGACCCCTTGGAGTATATTCCAAGGGGTCTTCCTTAACTTGCGTGCCCAGCTAAGCACGCATCTTCTAGCCGGTGGAAGTCCGGTCACAGGAGGGGCCAAGCCCCTGTGTAGCTAGGATACCTGCGCATGGCGAAATCTGTGCGTAGAAGCGTATCGACGAAA
>JAEZQY010000004.1 GCA_023441055.1 Bacillota bacterium
ATATGGACTTAAAACGCTATTGTAATCTGCATGCACATGAATGACGAACATCGGAAAGCCGTATGAGGGAAAACCTCACGTACGGTTTGATGAGGAGGGGCAGAATTATCTGCCCTTTACTCTAGAACGGATGAAATGCGATCTGCCTACACACAATGAAGGTAAAAAAGGTGATCGTATTGAATGACGGCTACACCGCAATGCTGACTGCACTGTGCATACTCGTGCTTACCGTCTTCGGCTGGAGACACGAGCTGTTCGGCAAGCATGCGGATATTCGCCCTGTTCATGACGAGCCAGAGTCTTGGACGAGCATAATGCTGGCCAGTCTAGCGCTCGCAGGCTGGTTCGCGTCGATGTATGCAGCGCGGAATATCGGCTTGTTGCCGCTGACCGGCATTCCGTATGAACAGGAGTGGGGCGCCGCGCTATTAACCGTCTGTGTGATCAGACAGCCGATTCGTCAATGTCTGGCATTATGTCTGGGCCTGCTAACGGGTGAGGCGGCGGGACGATCGATCCTGTTGGAATCTACAACGGTGCTTCATGCTGCAGCCTTGCTGGATACTCTGCTGCTCAGCTTCTTGTTAGCCAGAGGGATAACGGTCATACTCGCATTTATGACAGTGAGCCGGAAGAAGACTTAAGCGAGGAACAAATAGCCAATAGATCGTATTTTTGTTATGATGATTGAGATTAGTAAGCTGGAGGTGCTAGGAATGGCTGTCCCTGTTATAGCAATCGTCGGTCGACCTAATGTTGGGAAATCGACAATTTTCAATCGCATTATTGGCGATCGCTTAGCGATCGTTGAAGATAAACCGGGCATTACACGTGACCGACTATATGCCAGGGGGGAATGGAATGGAAGACCCATCAGCGTCATTGATACAGGCGGAATCGAAGTGTTCGGCACCGATGAGATGCTGAAGTCGATTCGTGTACAAGCTGAACTGGCCATAGAGGAAGCAGATGTCATTATCTTCATGACTGATCTTCGAACAGGCGTGACAGCGGACGACGAACAGGTGGCTAGGCTGCTGTTTCGGTCCAAGAAGCCTGTTGTGCTCGCGGTTAACAAGGTGGATAATATTCAACAGATGAACGAGATTTACGAATTTTATCAGCTCGGTTTCGGAGAGCCAATTGCCATATCAGGTGCGCATGGCACAGGAATCGGTGATCTGCTCGATGCGGCGCTGGACCGCTGTCCAGAGCTGGTGGAACAGGAGTATGGCGAGGATGTCATCCGCGTCGCGCTTATCGGCCGGCCGAATGTCGGAAAGTCGTCGCTAGTGAATGCCATTCTCGGCGAAGAGCGCGTCATCGTTAGCGATGTCGCGGGCACGACGCGCGATGCGATTGATTCGCCATTCGAGCAGGACGGACAGAAGTATGTCATTATCGATACAGCGGGTATGCGCAAGCGAGGCAAGGTGTATGAATCAACTGAGAAGTACAGTGTGATGCGTGCGGTTAAGGCAATTGAGCGGGCCGATGTGGTGCTTATGCTAATTAACGGCGAGGAGGGCATTATCGAGCAAGACAAGCATGTGGCCGGATATGCGCATGAGGCCGGTAAGGCTGCGATCTTCGTCGTGAACAAGTGGGATGCGGTGGACAAGGATGACAAGACCATGCAGCGCTTCGAGGACACAATACGTGATCACTTCCTGTTCATGAGCTATGCGCCCGTTGTGTTCCTCTCGGCGAAGACCAAGCAGCGGGTGCATAAGTTGTTCCCGGTGATCAATCATGTTGCTGAACAGCATGCGATGCGCGTGCCGACACCCGTGCTGAATGACCTGCTGGCTGACGCAGTTGCAGTGAATCCGCCTCCTACAGACAAGGGCAAGCGTCTGCGCTTGAATTATGGCACGCAGGTTGCAGTGAAGCCGCCAGCATTCGTGCTGTTCGTCAATGACCCAGCGCTGATGCACTTCTCCTATGAGCGCTATCTCGAGAATAAGATACGTGCCGCCTTCATCTTCGAGGGCACGCCCATTCATATTATGACACGCAAGAAATCCGACGATTAAACCTGGTAGGGAGAATTGAATATGGGATCAATTATCGTTATCGTGCTAAGCTATATGCTGGGTTCTCTGTTATTCAGCGTCATTGTCAGTAAGATGGTTAAAGGAGTAGATATTAGGAAGCACGGGAGCGGCAATGCCGGGGCTACGAATACACTTCGTGTGCTAGGCCTCGGGCCAGCGATTCTCGTGTTCGTGCTAGATACGTTGAAAGGCCTTGCGGCGGTACTTGCGGCGCCTCTAGTAGCACCTGAGGTTGACTGGCTGCCAGTAGCGGCAGGTCTAGCGGCCATCTTCGGCCATAATTGGCCGCTCTGGTTCCGATTCCGCGGGGGCAAGGGAATTGCAACAACAATCGGCGTCGTAATCGGTATTGCCTTCCTGCCTGGACTGATAGCCGGTGTGATCGCAATCGGTTCGATCGTGTTCTCACGCTATGTCTCACTCGGTTCGCTAATCTTCACTACGTTATTCCCAATCTGTGTGGTCCTGCTTGATTATCCGCTTGCAACGCTCATCGGGAGTCTGGTTATTATGGTGTTCGCCTGGTATCGCCACCGCACGAATGTTGTGAAGCTGTGGCGGGGGCAAGAGAACAAGCTTGGCTCCAAGAGCAAGGCTAACAACGTGTAACGGAGGCAATTATTCATGGAAACAAAACGCGTAGCCGTTCTCGTCGCAGGCAGCTGGGGCAGCGCGCTGGCGAATGTGCTTGCGGATAACGGACATGTCGTCCGGCTATGGACGAGGAATGCCGAGCAGGCGGATGAGATCAACACCGAGCATCGCAACCGCAGGTTCCTGGGTGAGCATGCGCTTCATCTCAATGTGATCGCTGTTACATCGATGGAGGAGGCAGCTTCGGATGCAGAAGCAATCTTGTTCGCTGCTCCGACATCGGCTTTGCGGCAAGTCGCCAGACTGGTGAGCCCATTTGTAAAGCCTGAGACATTGATCATTCATGCGTCCAAAGGGTTCGAAGCGGAATCACTGCTCACCATGTCCGAGGTGATTGCCCAGGAGCTGCCTCAGGTCCGTCAAGAACGTATAGTTGTGCTGTCAGGACCGAGTCATGCCGAGGAGGTTATCGTACGCAATCCAGCGACGATTGTTGTTGCGAGCGCGGATATGGAGGCGGCAGAGGAAGCGCAGGATATATTGATCAACTCCTACTTCCGTGTGTATACGAACCCGGATATTCGAGGGGTTGAAATTGCCGGCGCTCTGAAGAATATTATTGCGCTCGGCGCAGGCATGTCGGATGGGCTGCAATTCGGCGACAACGCCAAGGCGGCGTTGCTCACGCGCGGACTTGCGGAAATTTCCAGGTTAGGCTCGGCAATGGGTGCGAATCCGATGACCTTCGCAGGACTGGCCGGTGTCGGTGACTTGATTGTGACCTGCACGAGCAGGCACAGCCGCAATTGGCGGGCAGGATACGCGATTGCTCAAGGTAAATCTCAGGAGACTGTACTGCAAGAGATGGGGATGGTCGTCGAGGGGATCAAGACAACGAAGGCAGCTGTCGCGCTCGCCAAGCAGTATCATGTTGTAATGCCAATCGCTGAGCAGCTAAATTGCGTACTGTTCGAGAACAAGCCGCCCAAGCAAGCGGTAGAAGACTTGATGGGAAGAGTCCGAACACATGAGCTTGAGGAAGCCGCCGATCCGGCCGGCGAAAAATGGACGTATTAGTACGCACTCTGACGCGAACCGACTCATACGATACTGTAAAAGGTTAGATGAGGAGGCTCGAGATTGGGCAATCATATATCGAAAGATGTGCTCCATGCTGTCAAGAAGAAGACGGGGAAATCGGTGTCGCCCAAGGATATTCAAAGTGTTGCGAGCGGTGTCGGTCCATCCACAATTAAGAGTGAGCAGCAGCTTCGGGCATTGATTAAGCAGGTGTCCAAGGTAGCCGGCGTACCTGTATCCGAATCGACGATCAAGGAATTGATCAACGCGATCAAGAAGAGTGGAGTAAACCCTAACACCATGGAGTCGATGATTAAGTCGATGCTAGGCAAAAGATGATCGAGTCGCTCCCGTGGAGTCGATGATTAAGTCGATGTTGGGCAAAAGATGATCGAGTCGCTCCCGTGGAGTCGATGATTAAGTCGATGCTGGGCAAAAGATGATCCACACCAACTATTCCGGAGCTCCCTTGTGTCAAAGACACAGGGGGGCTCCTCGCCTTCTAATCACGGGATGATTCTGCTATAATATAATCCGTATGTTCGATGAGATGGGAGCAATGCACTTATGAGCAGTATGGACAAGATGTGGGCATCCTTCTACGCGATTGGATTAATGTTGATCGCATCGATGCTGATTTCTTACGCGAGAGCCAAGACGACCGGTTTCATTCGAGGACTTCTTTCCTTGATCGCCTTTCTTCTATTCATACCGATCTTGATTCTAATGATCGTCTCGATATTCTAAGGAGGCTTCTAGAGATGCTTGATTTGACAGGCAAGCATATACATAAGCAAGTGGAGTCGACTGTCGGCCAATCCTTGCTCGATGTGGCGCTGAAGAATGATATTGACTGGCAATTCTCATGTACGAGAGGGACCTGCGCGCGGTGCAGATGTCTGGTTACAGCAGGTATGGCGTTGCTGTCTGATGTGTCCGATGAAGAGTGGGACCGATTGGATGACGATGAGCTGGATCAAGGCTACCGGCTGGGGTGTCAGGCAATTATTAAGGAAAGAGGACCAATTACAGCTGTTAATCAAACTTATTTCTAGGAAAGTGGTGCCTGATGCAGCATAGTGTGCGATTCACCCCTGACAATAAAGCCATTCGTGTCAGAGCGGGCTTGACCTTGCTGGATGCGGCGCGCTCGGGCAAGGTACCGGTTCGTACACGCTGCGGAGGGCATGCCAGCTGCCTCATGTGCAAGGTGTTGGTACACCGGCAGGATGGACTGACCGCGCCCAGCCATAATGAAGCGCTCAAGCTAGGGCAGCTGCTCGAGCAAGGCTATCGATTGGCCTGCCAGGCCAAGGTGATAGGTGAGGTAACCGTAGAGGTGCCCGAAGACCCTTTAAAAGCAGCAGTGCGACGTCAACTGTCTGGGCAATCGCTCGAGGATGAGGATTGGTTCCGATAATTGAATATATACGGAAGAGGAGTTATTAGCATGATGAAGCGCTTAACGCTGGGAGTCATATCCGTGCTGATCGTTGTATTGCTAAGCGGCTGTCTATATAGCGGCGCTGGTGATGACAACGCTGCTCCTGGCGCCTATACACTGCTCGTCCAGAACGCAGTGATCACCTATCAGAAGCTGACCGGCGTATTGCCGATCCATACGAGTGATATAGACACGCCACTCTATGAGAAATACCGGATCGACTTCCAGAAGCTGCTCGCGCATAAGCTGATTGGCGCGGTACCGGGTGACGCATTCGAACAAGGCGGATATTATTATTATATGATTGTCAACCCGGAGGATGAATTGGATGTGAAGCTCCTGGATCTAAGAGTGTCACAGGGGGTGGCAGACGTTCAGCGGCTTGTGAATCAATACAGGCAGGATAAAGGCGAGCTGCCGCTAGGCAGGACTTATGCGCCCGGCTTCTATGTTCTCGATTTCGAGAAGCTAGGCCAAAAGCAAGCACAGATGAAGAGTGTATATTCGGATACTTATCTGATCTATCTGCTGCATGAATCGGGCAATGTAGTCGTTGATTACGCACCCGAAATTATGAAGGCTGTCTCGGCCGATCAGAGCATTGATCCCGAGCAAGTTGCAGATTTGCGCGCCCTGCTCGTTGAACAGACACCGATGATCCCGGTCGCTTCCTATCCTTACAGGTGGGAGAATGGCGTTCCCGTGATACAGGAATAATCAACGATTGAGAAGAACCTTCTGGTTCTTCTTTTTTATTTGATTTCATATAGTGTATTAAGTCCAATCCGAATGTACGAGCGTAGGCTGATGAAGCGAGTAAGCTCCCATGTGAGACTCGTCGTCATTCATGAATCTAAGGAGGTAGTAATAGTGGAGAAGATTGATATCTTTAGAGATATCGCGGAGCGAACAGGCGGTGATATATACCTGGGCGTGGTCGGAGCCGTGCGCACTGGGAAGTCCACCTTTATCAAGCGGTTTATGGAAGCGGTCGTGCTTCCCCATATACCAACAGAAGCGGATCGCGCCAGAGCGACAGATGAATTGCCGCAGAGCGCCGCGGGCAAGACGATTATGACAACGGAGCCGAAGTTCGTTCCGAATCATGCGGTTCAACTGCATGTAGCCGAAGGACTGGACGTGAATGTGCGGCTGGTGGATTGTGTTGGCTACGCCGTAGACGGCGCTAAAGGGTATGAGGATGAGAACGGACCGCGTATGGTGAATACACCATGGTTCGATGAAGCGATTCCATTCCAGGAAGCGGCAGAAATCGGTACGCGCAAGGTCGTGCAGGAGCATTCCACGCTAGGTGTGGTGGTTACGACAGACGGCAGTATCGCGGAGATTGCCCGAAGCTCGTATGTGGCTGCCGAAGAACGTATTGTCGAGGAGCTGCGAGAAGTAGGAAAACCATTCATTATGGTGCTGAACTCGACGAATCCGGGCAGCGACGCGACACGTCAGCTGCGCAGTGAGCTTGCGGAGAAGTATGATATTCCGGTAATCGCCCTAAGCGTGGCCAATATGGGCGAGCATGAGGGAATGTCCGTATTGCGAGAGGTACTCTATGAATTCCCTGTACACGAGGTGAATGTCAATCTTCCAAGCTGGGTGATGGTGCTGAATGAGCGCCACTGGCTGCGCAATCACTTCGAGGAGTCCGTACGCGACACGGTGAAGGATATTCGCCGGCTGCGGGATGTTGAGCGTGTGGTGGAGCAATTTACCCAGTACGACTTCGTTGATCGCGCGGGATTATCCGGTATGAGCATGGGGCAAGGCGTCGCTGAGATTGATCTGCATGCGCCTGACGAGCTGTATGACCAGGTGTTGATGGAGATTGTCGGCGTTGAAATTCGCGGTAAGGATCATCTGCTGTCGCTCATGCAGGACTTCACCTATGCGAAGCGGGAATATGATCGGTTCGCGGATTCACTCGAGATGGTCAAGACAACTGGATATGGTATTGCATCGCCTTCACTGGAGGAGATGAAGCTCGATGAGCCGGAATTGATCCGGCATGGCTCCCGATTCGGCGTTCGTCTTAGAGCCACTGCCCCGTCCATACATATGATTCGGGTGGATGTGGAGTCGGAGTTCGCGCCGATTATTGGTACGGAAAAGCAGAGCGAGGAATTAGTACGCTATCTGATCCAGGATTTCGAAGAGAACCCGATTAAGATCTGGGAATCTGATATCTTCGGACGCTCCTTGCATAGTATCGTGCGTGAGGGCATCCAGGGCAAGATCGCAATGATGCCTGACAACGCGCGCTATAAGCTGCAGGAGACATTGGGACGAATAATTAATGAAGGCTCCGGCGGATTGATTGCGATCATTCTATAAGCTATACCCAAGAGAGCATGTGCTCACGGGCGAAAGCCTGCGGGAGCATGCTTTTTTGCAACTTGAAGGACGGCAAAGCCGTTTATTTGGTATATTGCAAGGAATTGCGCGGTATCAGGTATATTTTGAATAGAAAAGGTAAAGAAAGAAGAATAAGAGGCAACCTGAAGAGGGAGGTGATCATGCAGTCATGAATAAAGCAGATCTCGTAAACAAAGTAGCTGAGGCGACGGAATTGTCCAAGAAGGACACCGCAAGAGTGATAGACGCACTCTTCGAAGTGATTACGGAAGCGCTGCAGCAGGGCGAGCGAGTGCAGCTAGTCGGCTTCGGAAACTTCGAGCTACGCGAACGCTCGGCCCGTAAAGGCCGCAACCCGCAGACAGGTGAAGAAATTGATATTCCAGCCAGCAAGGTGCCGGCGTTCAAGCCTGGCAAAGCGTTGAAGGAAGGCGTCCAGATGTAGCATAGCGGTCAGCTAAAGCCCCGCTCAGGCCTAGCTTGATAGCTTGTGTCTCTATCAATTTTCCTGTATACTTTGATCAGGTTTCGGATATATAGGAGGGTACGCATGAACGAATCTGCTCAGGGTGATTACTTCGTCATTAAAGCCAAGGACAACGGCGTTCAAGTCATCGGGCTGACCAGAGGTCACGATACCCGGTTCCACCACACGGAGAAGCTGGACAAGGGCGAAGTGATGATCGCGCAATTCACGGATCATACTTCGGCAGTGAAAATTAGAGGCAGAGCGAAGATCTGGACCAAGCATGGCATCGTTGACACAGAAGAATAGCGCTGCATGGCAGTCATTAACGAAGAATACAGGCATAGCTTGTATTCTTTTTTTGTACAATAAATATAGAATGAATGCGACGAGGTGTAATCGGATGAAATTGATTACAAGATTGTTGATGGTGGCTATGTTGTCTATTGGAATCGCATGGGGGCTCTCCCATCTGCCTAAGATGCAGACCCGCATGCTGGGGGCGGACCAAGAGCTGGCGGTATTCCGCGAGCTAAGACCTGTCGAATTATCGTATGATAACTTGGTAGACTATCTGAGTGAATGGACATTGAAGCTCCCACTGCGTCAAGCGGATTGGAGCTATCAGATTCTTGCGTTGGATTATGAACTAAGCGGCGGAGTAGAACCGGAGGACGTCTATGAGCAGTTAATTGCCATTATTCGTTACGGTCTTGCTGGCACGAGCAATGTGGAGCGGGTGCAGGTGCGTGTCTTCCTGCCCGCAGGGGGCGCGGAACAGCAGAGAAAGCTGTTGCTAGCGGTAGATGCCAAGCGCGGTCAATTCCATTCACGTGAATATGAGGTATGGCGGCTGCATCGCGGGAATGCAGAGGAGTGGCTGTCACAGCGGTTTCAATTCACTCGAACGAAACGATGGGATGCGCTGATTTCTTAACAGAGCTGCCCTTCATCGATATGGGCTGCAGAACGGGCAGCGGATGGGCTGTCGAAAGACATGCGAAAAAATAGCGGGTATGTTATAATGTCTAAGATTAAGAGGCAGTTTGCTCCTGCGAGCTGCTATTCGCTCGGAGGCATCTGTGATGAGTAAGTATGATATTCCCGATTATGCGCACAAGTATATCCATCATGATATGATTGAGGCTTACACGCGGCTTCCATCCTTTCCGGATGCCAGAGCGCAGCTCCTCTATTGGATGCTGGAAGACAATAGAGACGATGATAGACAAGGCTTGTATACGCTGGCCGTATCCCTGGCTCAACTCGGCTTGGACACACATGATTGCGTTGACAATATGAGACCGGAGGAGACATTCGAACAGACGCGCGCTAGACAATTGAGCGTGCTGGCTGGCGATTACTTCAACGGTCGGTTCTATCAGCTATTAGCGCGCGCTGGCAAGCTCGAGATTGTACGGCTGGTCTCCAGCGCGATCTGTGAAGTCAATCGAATGAAGTTGACGCTAAATGAGAGACTGCGCCAATTCAAGCTTACAACCGATGAGTATATGGAGTATATGATCGTCATCCGCAGCGAGCTGTTCCTATCGCTAACCAGCCTGCTGCGCGCTCCGAGTGGAGAACGATTTCCTGAGCTGTTGCGGGGAGTCACTCAATGTGAGATTATTCAGGATGAGCTGGACCGACAAGAAGCGGACGAGCAGTACAAGGGCTGGTCCTACTGCTATATGCTGGAGCATGCGAATGCTGATGATCGTGCGGCGATCATCATGACGGACGAGGCTGATATGAACGCATTAAGTCATAAATATAAGACACAGCTGCTCCTCAGCGAGTTGCTGGAGGAGCAGCTTACAAGTGTCAAACGATTGATTGGACAGCTCGATTCTGACATGCTGAAGACCCAGCTGTCCATGATCTTAGAACCATTCCTAGTCCGTCTGCAACGAGGGCAAGCAGCAGATCAAATTCGAGGTGTGAATTTATGAGTCGTGAAATTAAGGAACAGCATGTGCATGCAGTCTTCCAGAGCATTGCGCATAAGTATGATGTCATGAATGACATCCTGAGCTTCCGCAGGCATAAGGCTTGGCGCAAATTCACTATGAAGAAAATGAATATCGCCCTGGGTCAGACCGCCGTCGATCTGTGCTGCGGCACCTGCGATTGGACGATCAGCCTGGCGGAGGCCAGTCAAAGCGGGAAAATTACCGGACTAGATTTCAGCGAGAATATGCTAGAGGTCGGCCGGCATAAGGTTACGCAAGCCGGTCTAGCTGATCGGATTCAGCTAGATCAGGGCAATGCGATGGAGCTGCCTTACGCCGATAACACCTTCGATTACGCGACGATTGGATTCGGACTTCGCAATGTGCCGGATATTGTCAAGGTGCTAACTGAGATGCGGCGCGTTGTAAAGCCTGGTGGTAAGGTTGTTTGTCTGGAATTGTCCAAGCCGACATGGCAGCCCTTCAAAGGGATTTATTTTTTTTATTTCCGATTTATTCTGCCGGTCGTGGCCAAGGTGCTGGCGAGGCGATATGATCAATACAAGTGGTTGCCGGAATCGCTGGCGATGTTCCCTGATCACAAGCAGTTGGCTGATATATTCAGCGAGTGCGGCCTGCGCAATGTGGAGGTATATCCACTCTCGCTCGGTATTGCCGCATTGCATATCGGTGTGAAAGGCTGATCCTATACTAATGAGAAAACTTAAGATATTCCTGGACATGATCAAGTTCGAGCATACGATCTTCGCGCTGCCATTCGCTTATATGGGCGCTGTGCTGGGCGGGGTGCTGCACAATGACCACTTGCCAAGCTGGATGCAAATGCTATGGATCACACTTGCTATGGTAGGTGCTCGCACAGCGGGCATGGCGCTGAATCGGGTAATCGATCGTACGATCGATGCGCTAAATCCGCGTACGAGCAGCAGGGCGTTGCCGGCAGGACTGATGAAGACAGCAGAGGCATGGTTATTCATTATTCTATCATTCGGATTGTTCTTCCTGGCAACTTCTCAGCTAGATCCGTTAGCGATGAAGCTGATGCCGATTGCGATTGTGATGCTGGTCGGCTATTCGTATATGAAGCGGTTTACTTGGTTATGCCACTTATTCCTCGGGTTAACGAATGGGCTGGCTGCGTTAGGCGGCTGGGTGGCGATTACCGGAGAGTTGAATGCGACGGCATTCGTCTTCTATATCACGATCGCCTTATGGATAGCTGGCTTCGATATCCTGTATGCTTGTCAGGATGCGGAGTTCGACCGCGACGCGAAGCTTCACTCGATTCCAACGCGATTCGGCATTCGGGCATCGTTATGGATAGCTAAGGGCTTCCATATTGGTACGGCGGTTGGATTACTTGTCTTATATGTGATTACGGATCTGAGCTGGTGGTACGTTGCAGGTATGCTCATTTCCTATTTGATTCTGTTCTACGAGCACCGTATTGTATCGCCTAATGATCTCAGCAGACTTAACACTGCCTTCTTCACCATGAATGGGATATTGGCCGTCATCCTGTTCGTCTTCACCTGGATTGATGTAATCGTGTAGGCGGGCGTGTAGTGTATCTAATTGGGGTGTAAAGAATGAATGACAACAATCGCAAGCTGCAGCTGTGTGAGATCGATTATACGAATGTATGGCCGGTCACACACTACTTCCCGATCATGCATTATCAGAATGAGATTGAGCTGATTCGCAGTGTGCCTGCTATACTAAATGGACGTATGCTCGAAGGATCAATCGATGTCGGACCGATCTCGTCGTTCGCTTACGGCGTGTCCCATCGTCACTATCTGCTTATGCCTAAGCTCTCTGTCAGCGCCTATGGTCCTGTCCGCTCCATCCTGTTATTCTATAGAGGGGACTTGGAGCAAGTGAAGCATGGCAGCATCGCCTTAACTAAAACTTCCGCGACGTCGGTGAATCTGCTTAAGATCATTATGCAGAAGTTTTATGGGGGCAGCCCGGTCTATCAGGTTGAAGAGCCTGTACTACTCGATATGATGGCACGGCATGATGCAGCCTTGTTAATTGGTGATGACGCCATTCGCGAATCGTGGCAGGATAACGGGTATAACACGCTTGATCTAGGCGCAGAATGGACAAGACTAACCGGTCATTCCATGACGTATGCGGTCTGGGCGATCAGACGAGACGCTGCTGAACGTTATCCAGAACTGCTGGCTCGAATTGTCCGGGATTATGTGGAGAGCAAGCGCAAGGCGAAGCTAGATCCGAATGATGTGATCCAAGCTGCGATTGCGCGAATGGGGGGTACAACCAATTATTGGCAAATGTACTTCGGCGGATTAACCCATGATCTTGACTCCGAACAGTGTGCTGGACTGCAGCTTTACTATGAATATGCGCTTGAGCTTGGCTTATTGCAAGAACCTGTCGAGCATCAATTTTTCCATCTTAAGGGCTATGGGTGAATGAATGAAACTATTAGACATCTACTCAAGTATGAAATCGGATATCGACTATATTGAAGCGGAGATGGAGCGCACCATTCGTACGGACCATGCGCTCCTGAATCAAGCTTCGCTGCATCTGCTGAAGGCCGGGGGGAAGAGAATCCGCCCGATCTTCGTGCTGCTTGCGGGTCAATTCGGCGACTATTCGCTGGAGCGTCTCAAGCATGTGGCAGTTTCACTGGAGCTGATCCATATGGCGAGTCTCGTCCACGATGATGTGATTGATGACGCGGACACCAGACGGGGCCAACTCACGGTCAAGTCGAAGTGGGATAATCAAATTGCCATGTATACCGGTGATTACATATTCGCTAAGGCGCTATCGGTCATCACAGAGCTGGAGCATTCCGAGATCCATCAGATTCTATCTAAAGCGATGGTGCAGATGTGTCTTGGCGAGATGGAGCAGATTCGCTTCTTCTACCGAACTGATCAGAGCATACGCGACTATCTGCTGCGCATTCGCAGGAAGACGGCGCTGCTGATCGCGGTAAGCTGTCAACTGGGCGCGCTGGCCAATGGCGCGCCGCGTTCGGTGGCCAACACCTTATATAAATTTGGTTACAATGTAGGAATGGCCTTCCAGATACGGGATGACTTGCTGGACATAACGGGCACCGAGAAGGAGTTGGGCAAGCCGCCGGGAAGCGACATACGACAGGGGAATGTAACCTTGCCATATCTATTGGCGCTGCAGGAGGAGCGGCTTCGTGCATCAATGCTCGCGAATTTCGAAGAACTCAAGTCCGCTGCAGGTGCAGGGGATACGAGCTATCTGCTGGATCTGGTGCGTAAGAGCCCGGCTATGAAGCAGTCGGAGCAACTGGCTACCCGTTATATCGACAAGGCCTTGTCGGCGCTGCATACACTGCCAGCTATACCGGCCAAGCGCAGCCTAATCGAAGTGTCGCGTTTCATTGCGAATCGATCTTATTAAACTGAGGGAGGTCACCAATTGTGCAAAGAACGTATCTGATGGTGAAACCAGACGGTGTGGAACGCGGATTAATCGGTGATGTAATCACGAGGTTCGAGCATAAGGGTTTCAAACTTATTGGATGCAAGTTGATGCAACTATCTCGCGAGCAAGCAGAACGTCATTATGCAGAGCATGTCGGCAAGCCCTTCTACGAACGACTCGTCAACTTCATCACCTCCGGACCGGTTGTGGGCATGGTCTGGGAGGGCGATGAGGTGATTACGATCTCGCGAATGATGATTGGCAAGACGAATGCGCTGGAAGCTGCGCCTGGCACGATCCGCGGAGATTATGCTGTACATACGAATCTGAATATCATTCATGGCTCCGATTCACCGGAGAGCGCGGAGCGAGAGATCAGCCATTTCTTCAAGCCCGAAGAATTACTACGTTACGATAGATCGCTGGATAACTGGATTTAGCGCTATTGGGAGGGGGATCGGCATGGAGGATATGGATTACTATGTATTCACGAAGAAGGTCAAGGATCATCTTGGCCTGGATCTGAGTAATTATAAGGAAACGCAAATGAAGCGTAGACTAACCTCGCTGAGGACGAAGCGGGGATTCGATTCATTCACTGCCTACTTCAACGCGATTACGAAGGAACCAACACTGCTGAATGAATTCAAGGATCGGGTCACGATCAATGTGTCAGAATTCTGGCGAAATCCGAACCGGTGGTCGGTGCTGGAGCAGAAGTTCATTCCTGAGATGCTCGCGAATATGCCAAGGCTGAAGTGTTGGAGCGCTGCCTGCTCCACAGGCGAGGAACCCTATACGTTAGCGATGATTCTGAATGAGCAGGGGAGCGCCCAGGCAGATATTCTAGCGATGGATCTTGATGAGTCTGTACTTCAGAAGGCGCAGCAAGGTCAGTATCTTGAACGTTCCGTACGTGATGTGCCCCCTAATTATATGAAGAAGTACTTCACACGTGAGGGAGAACACTATCAAATCGCATCATCGCTGAAGCGAATGATTCGCTTTCGCAGCGGCAATCTGCTGCTGGATCGATTCGAGAAGGATTTCGATTTAATTATTTGCAGGAATGTGATGATCTATTTCACCGAGCCCGCTAAGCACGACTTGTATCATAAATTCTCAGCCAGCTTGAAGCCGGGTGGGATCCTGTTCGTAGGCAGCACGGAGCAGATCTTCTCGCCTGCGCAGTATCGACTTGAAGCCGTCGATTCCTTCTTCTACAAGAAGTTACCCTGATCCCCTCGTGTATAAGATATCTGGATCTTAGAAACACTAGAATCAAAAGGATGCAAGGGGCTTATGCTATGGAAAAGGCTAAGGCGATCACCGCCTATTTGAAGGGCTTCATCACGCTGCAAGAATGTCAGCTGATTCTGGGTCTGGATGCGGCTGTCATTCAAGAAATGACCGCTGCTAGAGTGAAAGAGGAACGGCCGGCTAGCGCATCGGAGCCGGTTCCGCATTCCTAGAAGACCAGCATTCAAGTAAAGGAAGCGAGTATCTGTCAAATGACGGAATGCTCGCTTTTTATTAACTTCTGCCACTTCGCCGCGGCAGGGCGTTTCCTTGTCAAACCGTTCCCGCTGTACTATAATTAGCACAGCGATTTTCTAAGAGAAGTGGGGGACAACAATGCGTTATCTTACCGCCGGAGAGACTCATGGACCGCAATTAACGGCAATCATCGAAGGTGTGCCTAGCAATATGAGGTTTGATTTCCAAGCCGTTAATGAACAGCTGCAGCGTCGACAGAAGGGATACGGTCGAGGACGCAGAATGCAGATCGAGAAGGATGAGGCCAGCATTGTGGGCGGCGTCCGGCACGGCCGCACGACAGGCGCGCCGATCGCGCTTGTTATCGCCAATAAGGATTGGAAGCATTGGACAACGGTCATGAACATCGAGCCGATTGAGGGCAGCGACGAGGATAAGCGCCGCGTACACCGGCCACGCCCCGGTCATGCTGATTTGAATGGCGGTCTAAAATATAATGTAAAGGATTTACGCAATGTGCTAGAGCGGTCAAGCGCGCGTGAAACGGCAGCCCGTGTGGCTTGCGGCGCTGTCGCTCGTCTCCTGCTCGCGGAATTCGGTATAAAGGTGGCCGGACAGGTTATTCGAATTGGGGAGGTTGAGGCAAGGCGCTATGACTTGCCGCTTGAGGAGCTGGCTCGAATCACCGAGGAATCCCCAGTACGTGTTGTCGATAAGGACGCGGAAGCGAAGATGATCGCGCATATTGAACAGATCAAGAAGGACGGAGACTCTATTGGCGGTATTGTCGAATGCATTGTGGAGGGCGTGCCAGTCGGCTTAGGCAGCTATGTGCAGTGGGACCGCAAGCTGGATGGACGTATTGCGCAAGCCGTAGTATCCATAAACGCGTTCAAAGGCGTTGAATTCGGAATTGGCTTCGAGGTGTCTGAGAAGCCGGGCTCGGAGGTGCATGATGAGATTCTATATAATGCCGAGCAAGGCTATCATCGCGCGACGAATCGATTAGGCGGGTTCGAGGGCGGCATGACTAACGGTATGCCGATTATCGTCCGTGGTGTGATGAAGCCGATCCCTACGCTGTACAAGCCGCTACGCAGCGTAGATATCGATACGAAGGAGCCGTTCACTGCACAGGTAGAACGTTCAGACGCTTGCGCAGTGCCAGCGGCCAGTGTCGTTCTGGAAAGCGTTGTCGCTTGGGAGATCGCCAATGCGTTCCTGGAGAAGTTCGGCGGAGATTCAATCGAAGAGATCAGAGCTAATTATTCCCAATATCAATCACAAGTGGAGCGCTACTAATGATGAAGACATTAACAGTTGAACTAGAAGATCGCTCTTATCCGATTCATATTGGCGAGGGTGTGCTAGAACGAATTGGCGCGTTATTCCTAGAACGAGGAATCTCGCAGAAGTCTCCGCTAATGATCGTCAGTGATGATCAGGTGGCGACGCGCCATCTAGCGCGAGTGAAGAAGCTGCTCACAGATGCAGGCTACCGCGTTTCCGAGTCGATTGTGCCTTCAGGCGAGCCGTCTAAATCGTTAGCGGTGCTAGAGAGAGTCATAGGAGAAGCGCTCGAGGCTGAGCTGGATCGCCATTCTACGATCATCGCGCTGGGCGGCGGAGTGGTCGGAGACCTGGCAGGCTTCGTGGCAGCAAGCTTTATGCGCGGCGTCAAGTTCGTGCAGATTCCAACTACGATCCTCGCCCATGATTCGAGTGTTGGCGGCAAGGTCGCTGTGAATCATCCGCTCGCTAAGAATATTATAGGTGCCTTCCATCAGCCAGAGATGGTGCTGTTCGATATCGCTGTCATTCGCACACTGCCGGATCGCCAGATCCGCAATGGCTATGCAGAGATGATCAAGCATGGACTGATCTGGGATGAAGCCTTCGTCCGCTGGTACGACGAGCATGCCGATATGCTACTCGCCCTGGATGGAGAAGCTCTGCAGCACGCCCTATATGTAGGCTGCCAGATAAAGTCGCATGTTGTCTCCAAGGATGAGCGTGAGCATGACTTGCGCGCGATCCTGAATCTAGGTCATACGATCGGACATGCGATTGAGGCGGTTGCCGGTTATAATGAGATTCTCCATGGTGAAGCGATCGCAATCGGGATGGTCGGCGCTGCCAAGCTGGCCATGCGCTATGGTCAACCTGAAACGATCTATAAGGAGACCAAGCGCCTGCTGCAGAAATTCGGACTGCCTGTACAGCTCCCCTCGCATTATGACACTGATCGCATTATGAGCGCGATGGCACATGACAAGAAGTTCAAGGAAGGAACGATGGTATTCGTAATACCGACGGCGATTGGCGCGGTCGAGATTCGTAAAGGCGTTCCGACTGAGTGGGTCCGAGAAATTGTGGAACAATTGAAACTGGAGGCATAAACATATGAAGGTTAGAGGGATTCGCGGCGCTACAACAGTAGAGAATAATGATCCGGATGAGATTCTTCAAGCTACAGTTGAGATGCTGCGCCGCATTGTAGAGGAGAATGCAGTGGATCCAGACGATCTGTGCAGTGTGTTCGTCACCGTCACACAGGATCTGGATTCCGCCTTCCCGGCGAGGGCGATTCGAGAGATTCCCGGTTGGGAGCTTGTTCCGCTGATGTGCTCGCTCGAGATTCCGGTGAAGAACAGCTTGGAGAAGTGTGTGCGGTTGATGGTTCTGATCAATACAGAGAAGTCGCAGAGCGAGATACGGCATATCTACTTGAACAGAGCGAAGGTGCTGAGACCAGATCTGTCGGGGTTGACTTGAACTTCCTCCCTATTGTATATTGAGTGTAGTTGAGATGAGTTGAGTAGCAAGAGAAGAGTTGAGATGAGTTGAGCGGAGTGGATGGACAGCATAGGACGTGGGCAGTTTGGCCGCGTCAGCTATGTGATTCTTTCCTGATGGACAACATAATCAACTCTTCCTCTACCGACCAGTAGAGGATTTTTTATTGCCTGGCAGCAAGCTGCCCTATGGCGGCTAGAAGAACGTTAAGGAGGCGCAGATGTCGATGTACAGTCCTGAATTGAAGGAAGTTATCCGATTGTCGGAATCATATAATCTGATTCCCGTCGCACGCACATTAATGGCCGATATGGAGACGCCGATCCGTGTATTCCGCCATTTCCACAAGGAGGAGAAGGCTTTCCTGCTGGAAAGCGTGGAGGGAGGAGCGATCTGGGCGAGGTATTCGTTCATCGGCTCCGATCCCTTCCTGATGATTCGCGGGAAGAATGGTGTCATGGAAGTTGAGAAGAATGGGGAGATCACTCGTCTCGAGGAGCAGCCTATTGAGCTGGTCAAGTCGATCTTGGCTGACTACACCAGTCCATCTATCCCGGAGCTGCCTCCATTCACAGGCGGCGCGATCGGATTCTTCGGCTACGATCTGCTGCAATACTATGAGCAGCTGCCGGCACATCGCACCGATGATCTTGAGATGGATGATGTTCACTTCATGTTCTGCGATCAGATTATTGTATTCGATCACTTCAAGCAGCAGATGAAGGTGATCGCCAATGTGCATATTGCCCCAGGGGCGGATGAAGCGACTATTGCTGCGTCCTATCAGCATACATGCGCGAAGATCGATGCGATGGTAGAGCGACTGCGCAAGCCAGTCGCTAACGACTATGCGGCAGCAGGTGCTATACCAGATGAGGTAGAGATCGGTGAGCTGAAGTCCAACCTGACGAAGGAGCAGTTTATTGACCGCGTCTTGAAGGCCAAGGACTATATTCGCGCAGGCGATATCTTCCAGGTGGTGCTGTCGCAGCGCTTCCACATTGAAACCGAAATCGACCCGATCCAGGTATATCGCGTATTGCGAACAACGAATCCGTCACCCTACATGTATTATCTCAAATTTGACGAGGAGATCATCGTCGGCACTTCGCCAGAGCTGTTGGTTAAGGTTGACGGCGACCGAGTGGAGACCCGCCCGATTGCGGGCACGCGGCCGCGCGGAGATACGCCTGAGAAGGATGCCGCGCTGGAGAAGGAGCTGCTCGCGGACGAGAAGGAGCGGGCCGAGCACCTCATGCTGGTTGATCTGGGACGCAATGATATCGGCCGTGTCGCAGAATTCGGCTCCGTGCATTGCGACACCTTCATGGATATTGAGCGATATTCGCATGTGATGCATATTGTATCGAATGTGTCGGGTCAGTTGCGCAAGGACAAGGACTTCTTCGACGCCTTCCTCTCATGCTTGCCTGCCGGCACGGTGTCCGGCGCGCCGAAGCTTCGGGCGATGGAAATTATCGCCGAGCTGGAGCAAGAGGCCAGAGGGGCATATGCGGGCGCAATCGGCTACCTCGGCTTCTCAGGGAACCTGAACACATGCATTACGATCCGCACCATCATATTCAAGCATGGCAAAGCCTATATTCAGGCTGGCGCAGGAATTGTGTATGATTCCGTGCCTGAGAGCGAATACCAGGAGACGGTGAATAAGGCGATGGGCAGCTTGCGATCCATACGGCTCGCTGAGGCCATGTTCAAGAATGATCGGGAGTCGATTCAGACTGAGATCAATAAGGACTATTATATGAGCGGGGAGACGATGTAGATGAGCCAATCGATTACGATGCAGCAGGCGATTGCCAGGGTGGTTGTGAACGACAATCTAACCAGGGATGAAGCCCATGCGATTATGAACCAGATTATGGACGGTGAAGCGACATCCGCGCAGATTGCCAGCTTGCTGACAGCGCTGTGCATGAAGGGCGAGACGATCGACGAGATCGTCGGGTTAGCAGAGGCGATGCGCAGTAAGTCCCATCGTGTGGAGACCGAACGAGTCGGTCTGCTGGATACTTGCGGCACGGGCGGTGACGGTGCAAGAACGTTCAATATCTCGACGGCGGCTGCGATCGTTGCCGCAGCTGGCGGGATTCGAACGGCTAAGCACGGGAATCGGGCCATGTCGAGCAAGAGCGGCAGCGCGGATGTGCTCGAGGCGCTGGGCGTCCGCATCGATCTCAATAGCGTGCAAGCCGCGCAATGTCTGCTTCATGTTGGGATCTGCTTCATGTTCGCGCAGGTGTATCATCAATCGATGAAGTACGCGGCTGTACCCCGTAGAGAGATTGGCTTCCGCACCGTGTTCAATGTGCTGGGACCGCTCACGAATCCGGCAGGAGCAGACCGTCAATTGATGGGTGTATTCGACCGCTCCAAGACGGATATTGTCGCCAGAGTACTCGGTGAGTTGAACATTAAGCGCGGCCTCGTCGTCGCCAGTCATGATGGGCTTGATGAGATCACGATCTCCGGCCCGACTCAAATTTCCGAGCTGAGAAACGGCGAGATTCGCACCTTCGACATTACGCCGGAGGAGCTAGGTCTTGCCCGCTATGAGCTAAGCGAAGTCGGCGGCGGTGATGCGAAGCACAACGCTGAGATCATTCACGCACTGCTGGGCGGGGAGCGAGGTGCCTGCCGAGATATCGTACTGGCGAATGCGGGCGCTTGCTTCTATGTTGCGGATCAGGCAGCCTCGATTCGGGAGGGCGTCCAGCTGGCTGCTGACATCATCGACAGCGGCAAGGCGAAGGCGAAGCTGGAGCAGCTAGTTCGTTATACAGGAGAGATCAGCCATGTATCTTGACCGAATTGTAGAGACGAAGAAGCATGAGGTTGCCGCGCTATATGAGCGAACGAGCATTCACGAGCTGGAGTCGCAACTCGCAGATGCTCCGCCCACGCGCGGCTTTGAGCGCGCGCTGCACCAGCGCAAGCGCGCGAATATGGGGTTGATCGCGGAGGTGAAGAAGGCTTCGCCGTCCAAGGGATTGATTCGTGAAGACTTCGATCCGGTGCAAATTGCCCGCGCCTACAAGCGCGCGCAGGCCGATTGTCTGTCTGTATTGACGGATGTGGATTACTTTCAAGGGTCGAATGATTATCTGCAGCAGATCCGCGCGGCGGTTGACCTGCCGATTCTGCGCAAGGACTTCACGATAGACGAGCTGCAGATCTATGAAGCCAGAGCGATCGGGGCGGATGCCATTCTGCTGATTGCGGCTATCCTCACTACGTCACAGCTGCGTGATTATCTGCGGACTGCAAGAGCACTGGGGTTGGATACGCTCGTTGAAGTGCATGATCGTGAGGAGCTGGAGCGCGTGCTGGAGCTGGATGCGACGCTGATCGGTGTGAATAATCGTAATCTGAAGACGTTCGAGGTCGATCTAGAGACGACAGAGCGGCTGCTGGGCATGATCCCGGACAGCGCGCTCAAGATTAGCGAGAGCGGCATCTCCAAGCGAGAGGAGATCGACTACCTGGCTTCTGTTGGAGCAGATGGCGTGCTGGTCGGGGAAACCTTCATGCGACAGCCTTCGATCGAGCAAGCGGTAGATGATCTGCTCGGGGCTGCAGGCCAGCCTGGCGAGGCGAGAGCATGATTATTAAGATATGCGGAATTCGGACTGTCGCGCTCGCCGAGCAGACAGCGCGCCTAATGCCGGATATGATCGGCTTCGTCTTCGCGAAGAGCCGGCGTCAGGTTGCGCCTGCGGAAGCTGGCAGCATGATTGCAGCGATTCGGAGCGTTGCTGGCTCGGCTATCCGTACAGCTGGCGTGTTCGTGAATCCGACGATCGAGGAGCTGAAGCGTACACTCGCTGAAGCGCCGCTAGATATGATCCAGCTTCACGGTGATGAATCACCGGACTACTGTCGTGCTATTCGCGATGCCTTCGATGGCATCGAGGTCTATAAGGTGTTCGCGATTGACTCTGATCAGCAACCTGCGCAGCGGCGTGATCAGCTGGACATGTATAGGGGAAGCATAGATGGTATGCTGCTGGATAAGCCGGGCGGCGGAACCGGCATGCCGTTCCCTTGGGAGGCTATTCCCGACTATGCGGACTGGGCCGATGAAGCCGGCATCCCGACGCTGATCGCAGGTGGACTAAATCCCGACAATGTAGGGGAGCTGATCGCTGCATATGCGCCGAGAGGCGTCGATGTATCGAGCGGTGTAGAAACCGGCGGCGAGAAGGATATTCAATTAATCAGAGCATTCATAGAGAGGGTGAGATCGATTGCTTAGTCAAGTGCCAGACCAGCATGGTCGATTCGGGAAATTCGGCGGCAAGTATGTGCCGGAGACATTGATGAACGCGTTAATCGAACTGGAGGAAGCCTATAAGCAGTATGCGTCCGACCAGAGCTTCATAGAGGAAGTGCGTTATCTGCAGCAGCAATATTCCGGCAGGCCGACACCGTTGTATTACGCGGAGCGTCTGAGCGAGGCGCTCGGCGGAGCGAAGATCTACCTGAAGCGAGAAGACCTGAACCATACAGGCGCGCACAAAATAAACAACGCAATCGGACAAGCGGTGCTCGCCAAGCGAATGGGCAAGACGAAGGTCATTGCCGAGACAGGGGCTGGCCAGCACGGCGTAGCGAGCGCGACGGTCGCTGCCCTGCTGGGATTGGAATGCAAGGTATTCATGGGCGAGGAGGATACAATCCGCCAGAAGCTTAATGTGTTCCGCATGAATCTGCTAGGAGCGGAGGTCATCCCCGTTACATCTGGCACCAAGACGTTGAAGGATGCCTGCAATGAGACGCTTCGCTATTGGGTAAGCAATGTCCATGACACTTATTATATCCTAGGGTCAGCGACAGGTCCTCATCCCTATCCGATGATGGTTCGTGATTTCCAACGCGTCATCGGGGATGAGACGAAGCAGCAGATCCTTGAGCAGGAGGGCCGATTGCCTGACACGATTATCGCTTGCGTCGGCGGCGGCAGCAATGCAGCCGGCATGTTCTACCCCTTCGTAGAGGATCGCGAGGTGCGTCTGATCGGCGCCGAAGCGGCCGGCAGAGGTGTGGACACACAGGAGCATGCCGCTACGATGACCAAGGGCTCGCACGGTGTATTCCAGGGCTCGCTCAGCTATCTGCTGCAGGATCAATTCGGTCAAGTGCTGCCGGCTCACTCGATCTCAGCGGGGCTGGATTATCCCGGAATCGGTCCTGAGCATGCTTATTTGAAGGATGCGGGGCGCGCGGAATATGTGCCGATCACAGACAGCGAGGCACTGGATGCGCTCAAGTTCTTGAGCGTGAACGAAGGCATCATCCCTGCGCTTGAGAGCGCGCATGCGATCGCATACGCGATGAAGCTCGCGCCGACATTGGGGAAGGATCACCTACTGGTCGTCAACCTGTCTGGACGCGGCGATAAGGATGTAGAATCAATCATGGGATATATGGGAGGCAAGCAGAATGAATCGCATTGATGAGGTGCTCGGCCGGATCAAGCAGGCAGGGGAGACGGCGTTCATTCCCTTCCTGACGATTGGCGATCCAAATCTCGATACATCAGTACAGTTAATTCAACAGCTCGAGAAGAGCGGCGCGGATATCGTCGAGCTGGGCGTTCCCTATTCGGATCCGCTGGCCGACGGCCCGGTGATCCAACGCGCTTCGATGCGCGCGTTACAGCATGATGTAACGATCATTTCCTGTATGGAGGTAGCCAAGCGAGCTAGAGAAGCTGGCGTCCAGATGCCGTTCATTCTATTCACCTATTACAATCCAGCGCTGCAGCTCGGCCTGGAACGCTTCTTCGAGCTGCTGGCTGACCATGGCATTAGCGGTGTCATTATTCCGGATTTGCCCTATGAGGAGGATGAGGAGGTTCGTCTATTATCGGACCGCTATCAGATCCATCTCATTCCGCTGGTCGCGCCCACCTCGAATGAGCGTGTTCGTATGATTGCCTCCAGAGCGAAGGGTTTCATCTATTGCGTCTCCTCGCTGGGTGTAACAGGAGAGCGTACATCCTTCTTCGATGGCATTGATCAATTCCTCGATACGGTGCGCAGCGCGACTGATACGCCGATCGCGGTCGGCTTCGGAATATCGAATCATGAACAATTCCAGGCCTTCTCCTCGCGTGTAGACGGCGTAATCGTGGGCAGCGCCATCGTGCGCAAGATCGAGGAGCTGCTGCCGCTGTTGACCGATCCAGCGAATAGACAGCAAGGTCTGTCTGAGTTCGGTGACTTCGTTGCCAGTTTCAAAGGCATGCGTTAAAATAGAATAACTGGAAAAGGAGTGATTGCTGTGGTTCAACCTAAAGCGAATATTGTACATCTGCCTGTCTATCAACCGGGTAAACCGATTGAAGAGGTCAAGCGAGAATTTGGTTTAACCGAAGTTATTAAGCTGGCATCGAACGAAAATCCATTCGGCTGCTCCGACCAGGCGAAGGCAGCCATTCAAGCTGAGATCGCCAACGTCAGCCTCTACCCTGATGGCGCTGCGCAAGAGCTGACAGCCGCGCTCTCCGAGTTTCTGGGTGTGAGCAAGGATCAGTTGATCTTCGGCAACGGCTCCGATGAGGTGATCCTAATGATCGCGCGAGCCTTCTTGACGAAAGGCGATGCCTCCATTATGGCCTCGCACACGTTCCCGCAATATAAGCATAATGTTGAGATCGAAGGCGCTGATGTTATCGAGGTTCCGCTCAGGGATGGCAAGCATGATCTGCAGGCGATGCTGGATGAGGTAACAGAGCGAACGAAGGTAGTATGGATCTGCAATCCGAATAATCCAACCGGCACTATTGTGACCCACAGCGAGCTGGCTGCGTTCCTGGCACGTATAGATGCGAATGTGATGGTCGTGCTGGATGAGGCCTATATTGAATATAATGAATCGTCGGATTACCCAGATGGCTTGACATTGCTGAAGTCGCATCCTAATCTCGTGCTGCTGCGCACTTTCTCCAAAATTTATGGCCTGGCCTCGCTGCGCATAGGCTATGGCATCGGACATCCGGATTTGATTCGCAGCATCAATCAGGTTCGCGAGCCGTTCAATACGACGCGTGTGGCGCAAGCGGCAGCCAAGGCTGCAATATCGGATCAAGCCTTCATCGCGCGCTGCCATGAGGCGAACAGCGAGGGCAAGCAGTACCTGAATGAGCAATTCGCTAGATTGGGACTGTCGGCGTTGCCAACACAAGGGAATTTCATCATGGTCGATGTTGGCAGACCGGCGGGTGAAGTGTTCCAGGGCTTGCTCAGGCGCGGCATTATCGTGCGCGGCGGGCATCAGCTGAACTTCCCGACCTCCCTGCGCGTGACGATTGGAAGCAGAGAACAGAATGAGACATTCATCTCCGCACTGGAGCAAGTGCTGGCAGCGGTGCCGGCTCAGGTATAAACTATCAGATTGAGGTACTTATGAAGAAAATTGCGATATTCGGTGTTGGGCTGATTGGCGGATCGCTTGCGTTATGCTTCAAGGGCAAGCCCGGACTGAAGGTTGTCGGCTATTCCCCTAATCCTGCCTCAGTAGAGAAATATGTGAAGCGAGAGGTTGTCGATGAAGCGACAACCTCTATTGAAGATGCGGCGCTGGATGCGGATTTCATCTTCTTGTGCGGACCGGTTGGCGTATTGGAGTCCAATCTGGAAGCCGTTATGCGCCTGCCGCTCAAGTCCGGCTGCATCATCACGGATGTCGGCAGCACGAAGCAATCGTTCATGGCAGCGGCCGCTCGGCTGCGCAGAGCAGGGATCACCTTCATCGGCGGGCATCCAATGGCTGGTAAGGAGCAGTCAGGAGTGGAGGCGGCTACCTCCATTCTGTTCGAGAATGCCATCTATGTACTGACACCGGATAAGGATGCTGGAGAGGATGCTTACCAAGCGCTCACTAATCTGCTGGCCCATACCAAGGCGCAGATCATTCGCATGGAGCCGGACCAGCATGACAAGATTGTTGGCGCGATCAGCCATCTGCCCCACATTATCGGGGTTGCATTGGTCAATCAGATCGCTCGTTATAATGACTCGAATCCATTATATGAGCTTCTCGCAGCAGGCGGGTTCCGCGATATTACTAGAATCGCATCCAGCGATCCGCTCATCTGGCGGGATATTCTTCTCACTAATCGCGACGTGGTGCTGGAGATGCTGGCAGACTGGCAGCGTGAGATCGGCCGCTTCAGCGCGCTGATCGACCATCAGGACGGCGCAGCCATTGAAGAGGAGTTCCGCAGGGCGGGAACGTTCCGTGATCAGCTGCCTGAGCGTCGCAAGGGTATCTTGACGGCTTTGTTCGATATTTATGTCGATATACCGGATCAGCCGGGAATCATCGGCAAGATTACGACCGAGCTGGGCAATAACAAGATTAATCTGAGCAATATTCAGATTATGGAGAATCGACTCGATGTTCCGGGTGTGCTTAAGCTGTCATTCCGAGAGGAAGAGGACATGCGCAGCGCGATTAGCGTACTGCGTGAGATCGGCTGCACCATTAGCATGTAGCGGGGACTGGCCTGCTCTAGCAAAAGAAAATAAAACGTTTACAAAATATCGTTGACAAAATGAAAACGGATACATATAATGAAAGTACAGTATGGTTTCTCTCCACTCCTATCCGAAATGAATGGCACTATGTGCGCCCACCGATACCGGTGGTTTTTTTTTGTCCAGATTCGATTTTGATTTCATGTAGAATCCAGCAGGATTTTAGCAGGTTCGGAGCGAATAAGAACAAGTGCGGATGCATAAGAGTCACTATAATCCAGTAAATATGAACAATAGATCGCAACTTTTCGTTCCCAATGAAGTAATAATAGTTGGTTGGACGGGATCGCGACCTTGTAATCGCAAGGAGGGTCGCTTCTAATGACCGATTCACAGTTAATCAGAGAGATTAAGGATGGAGACGTTCAACTGTACGCCGAGCTAATGGCGAGATATGAACGGAAGATCCTTAGCTTTATTTATCATATGCTTAAGAATGCTAACTTGGACATGATGGCAGAAGACTTATGCGCGGAGACATTCTATAAGGCTTATCGCAGTCTTCACTCGTTCCGTGAGGTCGAAGCCTCCTTCTCTACCTGGCTGTATACGATTGCCCGGAATACGGTGCTCAGCGAGCTGCGCAAGCAGAAGAGCGTGAATATCTCCCTAGAGGAGAGCGGTTATGTGCCACGCAGCTCATCGATCGATTCTATGCCGGAGGAGACGATGCTGCGGCAGGAGAAGGTCACGATGGTGAGAGAGGCCATCAATAACTTGCCGGAGAAGCAGCGTTCCGCGCTCATTCTTAGAGAATACGACCAGCTTGATTACCAAGAGATCGCGAATATTCTCGGACAGACTGTAAGCTCGGTGAAGTCGCTTCTATTCCGAGCCAGAGCGAGCGTTAAGCTGCAATTAGAGCCGTATTTCGAGGAACCGATCATCAGGGATTACGAAAGGATGAATGAACGATGAAGTGCAGTGAAATCTCAGAAAGGCTGAGCGAATATTGGGATCTGCCCGCGGACGATCACTATCGCGTCCTGGTGGATGAGCATCTAGCTTCATGCTCTTCCTGCTTAGAGGAATTCGAGATATGGCGCGAAAGCCTGGATCTGATTCACTCTTCAAGGCCGGAAGGGGAGCTCGTCTCAGAGACAAGCACGATCAGTGCGGGTGTTATGGCGCGCATCTATAAGGATGAATCCTGGCGTATGCCTGTTGCGTTCCGCAGCTATGCCCTCAGTCTGAAGGTCAGACGCAATGTCATGGCATGCTTCTCCTTGTTCCTAGCCATATTCGTTGTATCCTTCGCATACTCATTTCAATCAGGCGCGATCAATGAGCCAGATATCAGTCATCATTCCGGTATTATCGAAACCGCTCACGCGAAGAGTTCGGATCTGGCAGGCAAGCCGGCCATATTCGCTGACACGCCGATTGCTAGTATTAGCGCGCCCAGTGTATTAACAATCGGTCCGATACAGACGACCTACACGGATTATTTATTGGCACTTAGCATAATCGGATTAGTCATTACTCTGCTGCTGATGAATTGGCTGTCGAGGCTGCGAGCCTAAGCCGCCTATAATGGAGTCGAACGAGCCCCCGCCCAGGTTGCTGTATGGGAGGGCTTTTCTATTGCATGGCGCATAATATCCGCTCATAATCAAATAATGGTAGTATCGGCTTCTAGCTTAGAAGGGGTGGACTACCATGAATCTGGCGGATATGCTGTGTTATGCGGATATCGATCAATTAGAGAAAATCGCGCGAAGCTATGGCTGCGAGTGCGACGAACATTCGAAGCATGCGTTAATCCAATCGATCCTTACGGCAATCGGCAGAAGGCCATGCATCGAAGCCTTCGTTAGTGAAATGAACGAGGAGGATATTCGATTCTTCAATTCCCTGCTGTACGAGAGTAACAAGGGCTACAGCTTGGAAGAGCTCACGATGAGAGCGCGGCAGGCCAGATTCGCGGCGCCGGGTCAGGATGTAGAACGTTCGCGAGAGTTGATTGTGAGGTATAAGCAGCGAGGCTGGTTATTCAACGGGCACTCGCAGCAGACTAGATTCCTCTTCCATACCCCCAAGGACCTGTTCCAGCGTGTCGGCGATGCGCTGGAACAGCGCTTCCGCCAGCAGCTGGTCGTGACTGATGAGCCAGCGGCCTATCGGGATGAACAGGATGTATTGGCGCGGGATGTGTTATGTCTGTTGCAATTCATCTCTCGTAATGACGTCTCGTTAACCTCCGAGGGCGCTATCTACAAGCGGACGCTTATCAGCATCCTAGATTGCTTCGCTGTCAAAGAACAGCCATTAGGCAGGGTCGGCTTTCGATTCGGTTATGGACGTCGATACCGTGATTATCCAGATCGCTTCTCTTACATTTATGATTATTGCTACTACAAGGATTATATCTGTGAAGCAGATGGCGGCCTATGGTTAACGGAATCTGGCAGAGCACAGGTGGCTGCTCGACGCCGAGACGATCTGAAGCAGCTGTTCCGATTATGGATTCGATTGTACAAGGGTCCCATTCCGAATGTGCTGGCGATTGCTAACTGGATTGTGCGTCTTACGGATGAATGGGTGACGATCGCATCGCTGACCGCTTGTATGCAAGCCTATATCCAGCCGTACTACTATGATAAGGCAGAGACGATCGTAGAGCGCAGAATCATTCAGATGCTCATGCATCTCGGCTTAGTGAGAATTGGGGAGCATGCGGAGCATGGACTAGTGGTGCGGGCGAATGCCCGGGCATTAGCGCTGGCGCAAGGGACATTCGTCACGGACGACGAGACGATCAAGCTGCCAGCTGAAGCGAGTCTGAAGTAAGATGGAGGGGGAGAATGATATGAAGTATGGCTATAAGGGGATTTGGCCGCAGCTTCATCCTAGTGTTTTTGTCGCGGATGGGGTAAGATTGATCGGAGACGTTCGAATTGGCGAAGACAGCTCGTTATGGTTCAATGCGGTGCTGCGGGGCGATCTGGCACCGATTCGAATAGGCGACCGAGTCAATATTCAAGATCAAGCGGTCGGGCATGTGAACACGGATCAGCCGCTCATCATCGAGAATGATGTATCGGTCGGCCACAGCGCGATCATTCACGGCTGCGCGATTCATCGCGGCGCGTTGATTGGCATGGGGGCGATTGTGCTCAATGGCGCTTCAATTGGTGAATATACGCTGGTCGGCGCTGGCAGTGTAGTCACTGAGCGCGCTTCGCTCCCTCCTTACACGCTGTGTCTAGGCACGCCGGCCAAGCCAGTGCGAGAGCTGACAGAACAGGATCTGGAACGGATGAAGCTTACGGCTGACAGCTATGTGCAGAAGGGGAGGGAATACAGCATTGAAGTTCAGCGAGATTCATGAAGAGAAGTGGCCGCAGCTGCGCCCTTACTTGGATACGTGTCTGCTCCCGGTTACCGGCTTAACCGGAACGGAGGAGCCCTGGCTGGCAGCCAGCAGGCTGGAGAAGCTGAGAGATGTGCTGGATCTCATTGAAATCCCCTTCAAGGGACGAGTCGTCACCTACCCGGCATTCCATTATCTGAATGCCAGCTCGGCCAGTCAGATGCTTACCGAGCAGTGTGTACGTCTTAGAGAGGCCGGTTTCACGTATATCGTAATCGCTGCCTTGAATATGGCGGTGGCTAAGATTACACAGATCGATACCTGTGATCTGATCGTATCGGAGGAAGAGCTGGCGGAGTTGTCTCCCGACGAGCAACAACGTTATGTGAATGAACGCATCGCCGCGATATGGCATACCTCACAAGTATCGAACGAATTGTGACAAATCGAGGACAAATGATAGAACGGAATCATGACAATCCGTTACGAATTCTTGACGGTCTTATATTGCTGGGCTATTATATTAATGTTCGATTTCATCTAGCTATTGATAACTTTGAGTTGAAATAAAGGGGGTAGAAGACATGAGTGATGCACAAAACCACAATAACAACGGTTCCGAGCACAAGCCGGTACTTAAGAAAGAGATGTCTCGCAGACAATTTCTCACCTACACCCTTGGGGGAACAGGCGCGTTCATGGCAGCGATACCGCTCATTCCGATGATCCGCTTCTCCGTTGATCCGCTTCTGCAGAGCAAGGGCGAAGGCGACTGGGTGAAGGTTGTCGAAGTGAGTAAGATTACCGAGGAGCCGCAAGAGTTCAATTTCTCCAAGCTTCAGGTAGATGGATGGTATTCCAGTGAACCGAAGTTTACAGCGTGGATCTCGAAGGATAAGAATGGAGAAATCTTCGCGCTGTCGCCAGTTTGCAAGCATCTTGGCTGCACGGTGAATTGGAACACGAATACATCCTTTCCTAACGAATATTTCTGTCCTTGTCATGGGGCGCATTATACGAAGGAAGGCAAAAACCTGGCGGTTGCTGACGGCCCGCTGGATGAGTACGATGTTCGCATCGAAAATGATTTCGTGTATCTAAGCAACATTAAGCCAAATAGTAAAGTATAAGGAGGCGTAATCATCACATGTTGAAAAAAGTCTACAACTGGATCGACGAACGCGTTGATATTACGCCAATGTGGCGGGATGTAGCGGACCATGAGGTTCCCGAGCATGTTAACCCGGCGCATCACTTCTCCGCATTCGTATATTGCTTCGGCGGTCTGACGTTCTTCATCACCGTCATACAAGTGCTATCCGGTATGTTCCTGACGATGTACTATGTGCCGGATATTATTAATGCTTACGCCAGTGTCGACTACCTGCAGCATAAGGTAGCGTTCGGTGTGATTGTGCGCGGTATGCATCACTGGGGCGCAAGCTTGGTCATCGTCATGATGTTCCTACATACCCTGCGTGTATTCTTCACTGGATCCTACAAGAATCCAAGAGAGATGAATTGGGTGGTCGGCGTGCTGATCTTCTTCGTCATGCTAGGGCTTGGCCTTACAGGCTATCTGCTGCCATGGGACAACAAGGCATACTTCGCAACGAAGGTTACGATGGAAATCATCGCCTCTGCACCGGTTATTGGTGTGTACGCGAAGGAATTCCTGCAAGGCGGGGATATTGTCGGCGCACAGACGCTCACGCGATTCTTCGCGCTCCATGTCTTCTTCTTGCCGGGCGTACTGGTTGCCCTGCTAGGCGCTCACTTCTTCATGATTCGCAAGCAAGGCATTTCAGGACCGCTATAAACATTCGAGGAAAGGGGGAACAACAGTGGCACACAAACCTACCGACGAGAAAGTCGTCTATATTGGAGATTCACGCCTCAAGGTGAAGTCCGGCCCGAGTCCAGTGCCTACAGATTACTCTGCATATCCTGGCAAGTCTGAGGCATTCGTCCCGAACTTCCTGCTCAAGGAATGGATGGTTGGCGCGGTTGTGCTCGTAGGCTTCATGGTGCTCGTCATGACCCATCCTGCTCCGCTGGGCTATCCCGCGGATCCGAACAATACAGAGTTTATCCCGATGCCAGACTGGTACTTCCTATTCATGTACCAGCTGCTCAAGTATCCGTACACCTCTGAGCACTTTAAGATTATGGGGACGCTGGCGATTCCCGGCATCGCGTTCGGTGCGCTGCTCTTGGCTCCGTTCCTGGATACAGGCAAGGAGAGAAGATTTTACCGCAGACCGATTGCGTCTACCTTGATGATTGTAGCGGTTATCTCTGTGTTCTATCTAACCTATGTCTCCTGGGATCATTATCAGCATGAGCTGGAAGCCCAAGGCATTACGCCAGAACATCATCTGAAGGCAGAGGAAGTGCTTGCCAGCGCAGGCAAGGATCCGGTGCCTACCCCGACCAAGGAGGCCGTGCTGGTCGCCAGAGACGAGGATGGCTTCAGCATTTACCAGAGGGCTACCTGCGTCATGTGTCACGGCGACAGCCTGAACGGCGCGATCACATTGCTAGGTGTCGGTGACAAGCACGATAAGGATGAAATTCTCGGCATCATCAAGGACGGCTACAAGACGATGCCCGCTCAGTATGATGACAATATCGCCAAGGGTCTTACCGAGGCTGAGATCGATACATTAGCTGACTGGTTATCCAGACAGAAAGCGGAATAACATTCTGGAGCCTGACCGAATTCGGTCAGGCTCTTTTCGAAAAAACGGCTAGATCGCAATAATCAGGGGGAATGCTTGTGAATTCAGAGTCATCGATAGGGAGCTGGAATTGGTGTAAGCAGCTGCTGTACAGCACGAATATGCTGTGGCTGCTGCTATGGGTGAATGGGTTAGGTACGGTGTATGGCTACATCTGGTATTGGGATCAATTGGTGCAGACTTATGAGACCAAGTCGCCTATTCTGCTGCTGTTCGTACCCGACAGTCCGACCGCCAGCCTGTTCTTCACCTTCTCCCTCGTCTTCATGCTGATCGATCGCTACCGGCGCGCTGAGAATGGTCGAAGCGCCAGCCCCGCATGGAGAGCGATCCGCGGTTTCGTCGACGCATTCGCCATCATCACACTCGTGAAGTATGGCATCTGGGCAGTGACGATGAATTTCGCTGACGGCTATCAAGGCGGAGACATCTCCTGGCAGCAGTGGATGCTGATCGTCTCGCATACCGGAATGGCGGTCCAGGCTGTAATCTATGCAAGGGAGATGAAGTATAGCCTGGCGGCGGTGGCGACGATCGCCATCTGGACGCTCACGAATGATTATCTGGATTATCACGCGATGATTCACCCTTGGCTGTACGGTCCGCTCGAGGATGATCTGGCGGTCATTGAAGCGTATACCATTACACTCAGCGTGATCTCCATTGGACTGGCGATATTCGCCTATTATCGGACGGCAATGAGGAGCAGATTGTAATTCTATTGTTGGACATCCCTCCATAAGCTAGTGTTAAGGAGGGAGTCACAATGAGGATAACGATATCCTGCATACTTATACTGCTAGCGGGGTACGTGCTGCTCGCTGGTTGCTCGAGTCCAGCGGTGTCATCGGCCAAGCTTACGAAGCAGGCCGAGCAGGAAGGCAAATTGAAGGCGATGAATACGGCGGCTGCGGAGATGTACAGGCTGACCAAGGAAGGGTATTACAAGGAGGCGCGTGACCAGCTGCTGCAGTTCTCCAATCTGATGACCCATGTGTCTTATGAGCATGTGACAACTGCAGAGGGGATGAATGCGCTGTCTGCGCTCGTCGTTGAGGCGCGCGGCGTGTATACGCAAGTTAAACTCTCGCCTGAACAGGCTCTGATTGTCTCCGCGAAGCTTCGGCTTGCGGCTGATGCGCTCATCCACTCTGAATCACCGATGTGGCTAGATTATCGCAAAACGTTCCGAGCTGACGCTGAGAAGCTGCGGGCCGCGCTCAAGGCTAAGCAGGCTGCCGAAGCGACGGCGCAATTGCAGGTGTTCAACCAACATTATCAAATCATTCGCCCTGCCGTGTTAATCACCTCGGCTCCGTCACTTGTAGAGAAGCTGGATTCCTGGTTCATCTTCATGCACGGATTGCTATCACAGCCGAATGTTGATTATAAGAAGGCGAATGTTGGCGCGATGCATACGGACGAGCTGATTGCAGAGCTATTCGGCGGAGCTGAGCGCGAGGCGATCGTGCCTCCTGCTGCTGACCAGTCGACCATCCTATGGGCAACAGTGTTGTCCGCAATCATAATAACCGTGCTAGCCTATGTCGGGTGGAGAAAATACAACGTCACGTGAGTACAGGCAGCTGATGAGTGGTGAGTACAGGCAGCTGATGAGCGGTGAACGATTCATTCTGGCCGGAAGCCTTCGCCTAACACATCATGGACATCGCTGATCACCATAAAAGCTCTGGGGTCGATACGTCGAACCAGAGTTTTTAGTTTTCTGAGCTCCTGCCGGTTGACGATACAGTAAACGACCTGTTTATTTTGATTCGAATAAGCGCCCTTCGCCGGAAACAACGTGACACCCCGATCTAACTCCAACGTAACCGTCTGTGCGATCTGCTCCGCCGCATCCGATATAATCGTGAATGACTTGGCCGCGTACGCGCCTTCCTGAATGAAATCAATGACCCGTGTGGCGATGAATACCGCGACAAGCGTGTATAGCACCTTCTCCTTGGTAATATAAAATAATGAAGCGGACAGTACAATGACATCGAATAGGAGGATGACCTGTCCGATGCTGGCTCCTGTCAGCTTATTCATAATACGCGCGATAATATCTACTCCGCCGGTTGTGCCGCCGAAACGGAATACGATTCCCAGTCCAGCGCCAAGCGTAACGCCTGCATAGAGAGCCGCCAGCAAATAATCTTCCTCAGAATAAAAGGGGGTAATCATGCCATGCCGGATGGCGAGCTCCATTACCCAGAGGAACAGGGAGAGCAGCACTGTCCCTGCTATTGTATAGAGCATTGTGGATCTGCCGATCAACCGCCATCCAATTAGGAACAGCGGGATGTTTAGGACGAGCGAGGTTAGAGAGGGCGGCAGATTGAGCGCGTAATTAAGGAGCAGAGCGATCCCGGTCAGCCCACCCTCCATTAAGCGATTTGGAATGATGAAGTAATGCAGGCCGAAGGCGTACACCGCCGTTCCAAGCCCAATGGGAATCAAGTTGCCGAGAACCGATCGAATTCGAATTGCGTTCATGTCCGTTTTAGCTCCTACTTAAGATTTGAAGTTCCATCCCTTAGTATAATCAATTTATGCGCCAATAACAGTGCGTTTAATCCGGGCATTGTGTTCACAGCTTCTTTAGGATAACATGTTAATCGAAAGGGGTGTCATTATGACTTCCAAGACGATGCGCGAGATGCAAGCGGAAGTAGATCAGTATATCTCTCAATTCAAGGAAGGGTACTTCGGTCCGCTGTCGATGATGGCGAGAATGTCTGAAGAGGTCGGAGAGCTGGCCCGAGAGGTTAATCATCGCTTCGGGGAGAAGCCTAAAAAGTCGAGCGAGGAAGAAAATTCGATCGAGATGGAGCTGGGCGATATTCTGTTCATCACGATCTGCTTCGCCAATTCTATGCAAATTGATCTATCTGAATCATTCAACCGTGTGATGAGCAAATTTCAGACGCGCGATCGAAATCGTTGGACACCAATCAACACCGATTCCGAGTAATATTCATATGCTGTACCATCAGCCTTCATGTAACAGGCAAGGAGGGAGGGTGGGACGCAGTGGACGAGAACGCGTATATCAAGAGAGCGTATGAAGCGATCTTGCAGCATGATTTCGAACGGGCGATCGATTGGTTTGAGAAGGCGATTGAAGAGGAGCCGGATAATGCATCGTATCATTATCGTCTCTCCATCTCCTGTGCCAGAAGCAACAAGCTGGCTAAAGCGGCGCATCATGCGCTGCGGGCTTATCAGTTAAGTCCGAATACGGAGACGTATCTGCTGCATCTGAATACGATCATTGCCAGGGAGTTGCTAGGCAAGGCGGAAGAGCTAATGCGAGACGCAGCTCCGTCGTCTCTTGATGAAGCATGCTTCGTGTTGAAGCGAGCGCTTCAACTCAATCCGCTGTTAATTGAGGCGATGGTATTGCTTGCTCTGGTCTATGAGCGGCTAGGCAAATATAATCACGCTTGGCAGGTTGTACAGGATGCCAGAAAGCTTACGCCGGAGCATAAGGAATTGATTCAATTGCATGCGCGTCTAAGCAGACGCATGCATGAGAGTATAGAGTAACGATCTGGAACAACATACGTGTGGGAGGAATATAAGGATGACTAATGAACGTATTCGAGTTGCAGTAACAGGAGCAGGAGGCCGTATGGGCCGAGAAGTCGTGAAGATGGTGCTGGACGATCCGCAGCTGCAGCTTGTTGCGGCAATCGATCCATCCAATATAGACAAGGACGCTGGACAGCTAGTTGGCGTGGAGCCGTGCGGCGTTGTGATTACCGATGATCTGGAGCTGGCTCTGGTTGAATCCAGGGCTCAGGTGATGGTTGATTTCACCATTCCCGCTACCGTGGTTAATAATACGCGTACAGCGATACGCCAGGGCGTAAGGCCCGTAGTGGGCACCACTGGTATATCTCCGGAGCAAATCGAAGAGTTGGACAAGCAGTGCAGAGAAGCTGGTATCGGCGGTATTATCGCGCCCAACTTCTCAATTGGGGCCATTCTAATGATGAAATTTGCGGCGCAAGCGGCCAAATATATGCCTCATGTAGAGATTATCGAATATCACGGCGACCAGAAGCTGGATGCCCCTTCCGGGACTTCGATCAAGACAGCGGAGCTGATTGCGGAGAACAGACGGGAGCTGAAGCAAGGAAATCCAGACGAGCATGAGACGATTGAAGGCGCTCGCGGTGGTTATTACAGTGGATTCCGTATACATAGCGTTAGACTTCCAGGTGTGTTCGCGCAGCAGGAAGTCATATTCGGCGGTCATGGACAGTCGCTCAAGATCCGTCATGATTCGTATGAACGCGCCGGATACATGCCGGGTGTGAATGTCGCGGTAAAGAAGGTACTGGATGTATCCGGTATCGTCTACGGCTTCGAGCACTTCTTGGATTAATAAACGGATTGAAGCCGACATAAATAGAGGCGTGGAGGGATTGAGATGAATATTGCACTAATCGCGCATGATCGGAAGAAGGACGAGATGGTAAATTTCGTCATTGCCTATGAGCATGTGTTCAAGCGTCATCAATTATATGCGACCGGCACTACTGGAACGCGGATCATGGAGCAGACGAAGCTAGATGTGCATCGCTTCATGTCTGGTCCGCTGGGCGGCGACCAGCAGATCGGGGCAATGGTAGCAAGTAATGATATGGATCTCATTATCTTCTTGCGCGATCCTCTGATGGCACAGCCGCATGAGCCTGATATCACCGCATTGTTAAGACTCTGCGATGTACAAGGCATCCCCGTAGCGACGAATATCGCCACAGGTGAAATTCTGACCAATGCACTTGATCGCGGGGAGTTCGCCTGGCGAGATGTCGTTCATAAGTATAAGCAAGGGGAATAGACAATGGACCAGGAACGTATCGACATTCTAGTCTTCGGCGCCCACCCGGATGATGCCGAAATTGGCATGGGCGGAACGATTAGCAAGCACGCCAGGGCAGGCTATCGCGTGGTGATCTGCGATCTTACGCATGCGGAGATGTCATCGAACGGCACGATCGAGTCGCGCAGCCTAGAGGCGGCGGAAGCTGGACGATTGCTCGGTCTCGCGGAGCGCAGCAATCTGGGCTTGCCTGACCGCGGCTTGCGCGAGGAGCCGAAGCAGATTGAGCAGGTCGTAAGAGAACTGAGGCGCCTAAGACCGAGGCTCGTATTCGCTCCATATTGGCAGGATCGACATCCCGATCATGTGATGTGCAGCAGAATGGTTGACGAAGCGATATTCAATGCGAAGCTCCGCAATTACTTACCTGAGCTGGAGCCCGTGACGATAGAACGTACTTATTATTACTATATCAACGATTTGTATGAGCCTCAGGTTGTCATCGATGTCTCAGATGATTACGAAATCAAGCATGAGGCGCTGCGTGCCTATGGGACGCAATTCATTGCCGATGGTGTCACTGTCGCCACACCGATCAATGCAGGCTTCCTAGAGCATATCGCGATGCGTGATCGTGTCACCGGACATAAGCATGGCTTCCAGCATGCCGAGGGCTTCGCCACTAGGCTCCCGGTTACGACGTCACTGCTCCTCTAGCCAACGTCAGGTTGTCCGGCACGGCAGTTACAGACACAATACGAGAAGGGTGGAATATATGCGCGCGCTCAAAATAGGGATCACCTGCTATCCTTCGCTCGGCGGTTCAGGAGTAGTCGCCACTGAATTAGGCAAGCTGTTGGCAGAGAAGGGACATGAGGTCCACTTCATCACACACTCGATGCCGTTTAGACTCGGCCAATATCATAAGAATATCTTCTATCATGAGGTAGAGGTGAATCATTATTCGGTCTTCCGTTACCCGCCCTACGACTTATCTCTGGCAAGCAAGCAGGCGGAGGTAGCCAAGCGGCAGAAGCTGGACATCTTGCATGTTCACTATGCGGTTCCGCACGCCATCTGCGCCTATCTGGCCAAGCAGATGGTCGGCGATCATCTGAAGGTCGTCACGACGCTGCACGGCACCGACATTACCGTGCTCGCGCAGGATGCCTCGCTGAGTGATATTATTCGGCTGGGCATTAATCAGAGCGATGCGGTTACCGCTGTCTCTCAGGATTTAATTGAGGAGACCCAGCGTTCCTTGTCCATTAAGAAATCGATTGACTTAGTGTATAATTTCGTCGATAAGCGAGTGTATTATCCGCGAGAATGTAAGTATATGCGCGGTGACTATGCGGAGCCTCACGAGAAAGTGATGATCCACATGTCGAATTTCAGACCGGTGAAGCGTATCCCCGATGTGCTCGAGGTATTCGCGCGTATTCATAAGCAAATCCCTTCTAAATTGCTGCTGGTCGGCGAGGGGCCCGATCTGCATAAGGCGTATAGCTGGGTTAAGGAGCGGGGTCTGCAGGATCAAGTGATCTTCCTGGGCAAGCAGGATGAGGTGTCACAAGTAATCTCTATGGCGGATCTGATGCTTCTGCCTTCCGAGAAAGAAAGCTTCGGCCTCGTAGCGCTGGAAGCAATGGCATGCGGCGTTCCCACAATCGCATCCAATGCGGGTGGAATACCGGAGCTGATCTCACATGGAGAGACGGGTTATCTGTCGCCTGTAGGGGATGTTGAAGACATGGCGCTTCATGCGATCGAGCTGCTGCAGGATTCGGATAAGTATAACGAATTCTCTAAAGCATGCATCGCACGCGCACAGTCCAGATTCGGCAGCCAGATGGTGATGCGCGAGTATGAAGAAATCTATTATCGAGTGTTAGGTGAGCATATTGAAGCAGGAGCAGCTTCTCCGACTGGCGTGGCAAATTGTTGATCAGCTGGAGGCAGAAGGACATGAAGCGTATCTAGTCGGTGGTTACGTCCGCGATCAGCTACTGGGCAGATCGATTAAAGATATCGATATTGCCACCTCAGCGCGGCCTGAGGTGGTATTAGCTTTATTCCGGCGAGTCGAGCCGACTGGTCTTCAGCACGGAACGTGCACGGTAATTGTCGAGGGCCAGCCCTTCGAGGTAACTACCTTCCGCAGCGAGGCCGGATACACCGATCATCGCCGACCGGACGAGGTGCGGTTCATTCGCGATCTTCGCGAGGATCTGAGCCGGCGCGATTTCACGATGAATGCGATGGCGATGAGCCGAGCGGGCGAGCTGATCGATCCGTTCGGAGGCGCGTCTGATCTGGAGGGCGGCATCCTGCGCACGGTAGGCGATCCGAATGAGCGCTTTGGGGAGGATGCGCTGCGTATGCTGCGGTGTATTCGATTTGCAGCGGAGTATGGACTCATGATAGAACCGCGAACGTGGCAGGCGCTGCTTACGCTTGCGCCACGAATCGCGTCTATCGCCGCGGAACGTATCCGCGCAGAGCTGGAGCGGATCATCGAAGGTCAGGCGCCTGCGCGGGGAATGGCGCACTTATCAGCCAGCCGATTACTTGTCCATGTTAAGCTGAAGTTGCCGGAGTCTCTGACGCATTGTGAGCAGATTCTGGAGGATGGCCAACTGGACGGCTGGGTAGACGAATCCGAGCCAGCGATTCGCTGGGCTCGGCTATTCCTCGCTGCAAGGCTATCCGCAGCTGAGGCGGTCAGCCTGATGCGCAGGCTGACCTTCCCGAATCGCAAGTCGCAGGCGATCGCACGTCTGATCGCGATCTATCGCGAGCTGGAGACCGAGCTGGCTGAGCATGAGTCTGCGAATCGCACAGGTGAGCAGCTGCAGCAAGGGCATATACAGCTCCAGCGAGCGTGGAAGCTGCTAGTGATTCGCTGCGGCGTGGAAGCCGCTGACCTGTTGTTACGGCTGCTGTCCAGTCAGGTGCAGCTGCTTGCAGGCTGGAGCACGCTGCTAGAGCATGGGGAGGGCTGGCTGCGTCAGATGCCGATTACAAGCAGCGCAGAGCTGGCGATCAAGGGCGATCAGCTGCTGGAAGCCGGCCTCACCCCAGGACCAGCCCTAGGCCGTCTGATCACCGAGCTGGTCTCGGCAGTCGCATTGGGTGAGCTGCCTAATGATCAACAAATTCTATTAATGGAGTCGCTTAGGCGTCAATCCGGGAGGTAAGCTTGTGATGCATCAATCCATTCTGGCGTACTTCGAAGCGCATCCCGATCAATATATATCCGGCGAACAATTAAGCGAGCATCTGCAATGCTCGCGCACGGCCGTATGGAAGCATATCCAAGCGCTTAGGCAGCAGGGCTATAAATTCGAGTCTGCAACACGCAGGGGGTATCGATTAGTAGATCGGCCAGATGCACTGTCAGCCGCGGCTATCCTGCAAGCGGCAGGCGAATTGGATGTGTTCAAGAAGCTGCATCTCCATGACGTTATTGACTCGACACAATCCGAGGCGCATCGGCTCGCTGTGACAGGAGGCGAGCATGGCACGTTGGTCTTGGCGGACAGCCAGAGCAGCGGGCGCGGCCGCCAAGGGCGTGATTGGTACTCCCCGCCCGGACAGGGCATCTGGATGAGTCTCATTCTGATGCCTAAGCTGTCGCTTACGTTCGCGCCGCAGATGACACTCGTCACCGCGGTGGCCTTGTGCCGCACGATCCGCAAGCAGCTGCGGGCGGATGTGGGGATTAAGTGGCCCAATGATCTACTCATTGCGGGGAAGAAGATCAGCGGTATTCTCGTTGAATCGGTGGGCGAGGATGAGCGCGTGCGGTACATGGTGATTGGAGTTGGGATTGACTGCAATATGGAGGCGTCTGATTATCCGGAGGAGCTGCAGAAGAAAGCCACATCGCTGCGAATTGAGACTGGTGAACGCATTGATCGATCATCGTTGATTGTCGCGTTCCTGCAGGAGTTCGATGAGCTAATGCGGTTGTATCTGGAATACGGCTTCGCTCCGATACGCACATTGTGGGAGTCCCACTCGGTCACGCTGTCCCAGCAGCTCAAGCTACATTCGGGCGGTCGTCTCATTGAGGGCGAGGCGATTGGTATGGATGATTATGGCGGCCTATTGATCCGTCAAGCAGATAACCAGATCCAAGCGGTTTATTCCGGTGAGATGCAGTAAATTGCCTGAAGACCACACCGGAAAGTGAAGCTGCATATTCACACCCCAGATTAAGTGTAGAATTTTGCGAGATAATTTGTTATACTTTAAGCAATTTCTTGCTAGGATCTGTATATGGTCAGTACTTGCGCATAATAAGGTGGTATCTTCTATTGGAGAATCACACTTACCGCGATGGAATTTGAGCATATGCCCAATTCCAACTGAGGGCACTACAGATCCGAATCCTTACATGATCTATTGCATTCCAAGCCGCTGCTCTGAGCCAGGTATGGACGGAAGACAGGACGAATCGCAATCGTTATTCGAATTCGACTCCTTCCGACATTACCCGTCTGGAAGGAGTTTATTATTTTCCCCTTGTATATGGTTCGGGGAGAATAGACATACTCAGCCTGGATTGGAACGGTTGGCGGACAGTAGAAGGGACTGAGCGACTATGGACAATCTTAAACCTGTAACTACGAATACCCTGAGGCGCATGAAGCGTGAGAATCAACCTATAGCTGTGATCACTGCCTATGACTATCCAACTGCCAGACATGCGGATGAGGCAGGCGCAGATGTGCTGCTCGTCGGCGACTCCCTGGGCAATGTCGTGCTCGGCTACGATTCAACCTTGCCTGTGACCATAGCGGATATGGTCCATCATACGAAGGCAGTAACCAGAGCCGCTAAGAGAAGCTTCGTCGTAACGGATATGCCATTCCTGACCTATCATGGCAGTGTCGATGTCACGCTTCAGAATGCGGGCAAGATTATGCAGGAGGGGCTAGCCAAGGCCATCAAGCTGGAGGGCGGATTGGAGATTCTACCTGCTGTGGAAGCCTGTGTGAATGCTGGCATTCCCGTCATGGGCCATCTGGGCCTGACACCGCAATCGATCCATCAACTGGGTGGATACATCATTCAAGGGAAGACGGACACCAAGGCGAACAAGCTGATCGAGGATGCTAAGCGGCTAGAGGAAGCAGGGGCTTTCGCAATTGTGCTCGAGCTGGTGCCGGAATCGCTGGCGGCCCGGATTACGGAGCAGCTATCGATCCCGACGATTGGCATAGGCGCAGGGCGCGGCTGCGATGGACAAGTGCTGGTGATGCACGATGCGCTGCATATCGGAGATCCAATGCCCAAGAGATTCGTTAAGCAATATGCCAATATTGGTGAACAAATACGACAGGGACTCGCCGCTTATGTGGCAGATGTGAAGACGAGGCAATTTCCTGGCGAGGAGCATATCTTCGAGGTGAAGGAAGAGGCTGTGCCGAGCTTATATGGTAATGATAAGAAGCAATAAATGTCCAGCTGAAGGAGCCTAATACCTATGCGAGTCATCGAGCAAATTGAACAGCTGCGTGAAGCAATTCGCAGTTACAATGAACAGTGGGACGGCGCGTCTACTGGCCGGTCGAGACCAACAGTGGGCTTCGTACCCACTATGGGCTACTTGCACCAGGGACATATCAGTCTGTTGCGGCAAGCCAAAGCGCAGGATGATCTGGTCGTGCTGAGCATATTCGTGAATCCGTTGCAGTTCGGACCGAATGAGGATTTCGACCGTTATCCGCGTAATACGGAAGCGGATCTGACGGCAGCTGAGGAGGCGGGCGTTGATCTGGTCTTCATGCCCAGTGTATCGGAGATGTACCCGGAGTACCCGCTGGCTACAAGGATTACCGTGGGTGAAACGGCAGCGCGGCTATGCGGCGCAACTAGGCCCGGGCACTTCGATGGCGTAGCAACTGTTGTGATGAAGCTGTTCCATATTGTTCAGCCGGATCATGCCTACTTCGGATTGAAGGACGCGCAGCAGATTGCCGTATTGAAGCAGGTGAGCAGAGATCTGAACTCGCCTGTACAGATCATCCCTTGTCCAATTGTAAGGGAAGCGGATGGATTGGCGCTTAGCTCGCGTAATGTGTACTTGTCGGTGGAGGAGCGTGCGCAGGCCATTGCTTTGTCGCAATCGTTGCATAAGGCGGAGCAGCTCATTGGAGAGGGAGAACTGGATGCCGGACAGTTGGAATCCGTCATAAGCAGCGATATCGCATCTCAACCCCTCGCTAAGTTGGATTATGTATCTGTCCTCTCGTATCCTTCGCTTCAACCGATTGCGCGAACGGGCAGCATCCAGCGCGCGCTGGACGGAATGGAGGATCAACAGATTATCGTTGCGCTGGCCGCTTGGTTTGGCAGTACGCGATTGATTGACAACCGGATTTTTACTCTAATGGAGGTGAAGCAGCATGTTTAGAACGATGATGAAGTCGAAGCTTCATAGAGCGACTGTAACAGAAGCGAATTTGAATTATGTGGGCAGTGTGACGATTGACGAGGATCTGATGGATCTGATCGATCTGTATGAGAACGAGAAGGTGCAGATTGTTGACAATAATAATGGTGCCCGATTCGAGACGTATGTGATCCCAGGACCGCGGGGATCAGGCGTGATCTGCCTGAACGGGGCGGCAGCGCGTATGGTTCAGCCAGGCGATAAGGTGATCATTATCTCGTATGGCTTGATGACGAATGAAGAGGCAAGGATTAACAAGCCGATTGTGGCTATTTTGGATGATGAGAATAACGTGGTAGAATGTATTAAGGAAGAGCCGGGTACGATTGTGCTGTGACTTCCATTTAAGAATGTTTAGGGGTTGGCTATTATACATCTGAAATATGCCGTTCTCGATTTCGAAACGACCGGTCCAGACCTGAATGACCGTATTATTCAAGTTGGGCTTGCACTCATAGATCAGGGTCAAATCACGGACTTATATGCTTCCTTTGTTAATCCTGGTCAAGCTATACCTGAAGTCATCACACGATTGACTGGAATCACTGACGATGATGTGGCGGACGCTCCTGAGCTTGATGAAGTGATGATGGAGCTGCTGCCCTATCTAGATGGTGCTGTTCTAGTCGCGCATAATGCTCTATTCGATCTGGGCTTTCTTCAGCGCGCCTTGATCGAATCCGGTTATGAGCCGTTCGACGGTCGGGTGCTGGATACGCTGGAGTTTCTGCGCTTCCTGTACCCGGGCTTGCCGAGCCTGTCGCTGGGTAGAGCTAGCGGCATGCTCGGGGTGGAGCACATGCAGCATCACCGCGCGGACAGCGATGCGCAAGCAACAGCGAATGTGTGGCTGCTGTGTCTGGAGCGCCTTCGTGAGTGCGCGCTCGCCACGCTGCGCAGATTCATTGCCGTGTTCGGCAGCTCGCCGGCCTATGAGGATGTCGTATGGCTGCTTGAGCATATCCTCCAAGAGAGAGAGCTCGCGGAGGATGGGCTGACGGAGTCAGCGTATCTATACCGACACTTCCAGCTTGGCGTGACGGATTGGACGGATGAAGAACGTGAATCATCTGAGATCGATGCACAGTGGACGGATGACTTTGATAACTTCTACAAGCAATTCAAGCCGCTCCTGCAGAAGAAGTTCGAGCAATATGAGGAGCGAGACGCGCAATCGCAGATGATTCACGAGGTGTATGCGGCACTAGAGGACTCTAATCATCTGATGATTGAGGCAGGCACCGGCACTGGTAAATCGCTGGGATACTTGATACCCGCCTTATACTTCAGTGCATTGAGGCAAGAGAAGGTTGTAGTCAGCACGCATACGATCAATCTACAGGAACAGCTGAGAAGCCGGGATATTCCGCTGCTGCAGGAGCTGTTCCCATTTCCCATTCAGGCAGCTGTACTCAAGGGGAGAAGACATTATCTATGCTTGAGGAAATTCGAGCATAAGATCCATGCGCTGGACTTCGAGAATCCGAAGGAGGACCCGCTTACGGCCGCGCAGATGGTTGCCTGGCTGGAGACTACCCAGCATGGAGACAATGAAGAGCTGCAGTTCGGCAATAAGGGCGGAGACTTCTGGCGAACGGTTGAGAGCGATACGGATTCGTGTCTGAATCATGCTTGTCCGTGGTTCAAGAAGTGCTTCTACCATAGATCGCGTAGAGAAGCGAATCAGGCGGATCTGGTAATCACGAACCACTCCTTGCTGTTCACAGATGTCCGGGCAGAGAATCGTCTGCTGCCCGCTTATCGGTATCTCATTATCGATGAAGCTCATCAATTCGAAGAGTCCGCGAGCAAGCATCTGGGCATCAATGTAAATTATAACGGCCCGATCACCGTCATGCAGCGCATTTATAAGGACAGCTTCAATGGCATCCTGCCGCAGCTGATCTTCCGCCTGCAGCAGGACAATGACAGCGGCGATCTGAGCGAGGTTATCGCGGAGCTGGAGCAGCTCATTCCCGAGCTTATTCAGGTGAAGGATACGTGGGATCGGCTGGTGGAGCGGCTCTTCCTAATGCTAAGTCAGCAGTCGGATGCCGCAGGAGCTGGCGATGGTCAATTTGTTCTGCGGATGAAGCAGGGCGACCTGCCGCATGAATGGGAGGAAGTAAGTGAGCTCGAGTCGGATCTGCATCTTCGCGCGACTGCAGTTATCAAGTCCGCGGAACGGGCTCTGGCAGACCTGGCGGACCGTCAGGAGGAGCTGCAAATTCAAGGATTGCTCGTGGATTTATCTGGCACTCTCAAGGATATTGGACGATTTCGAGATGATCTTCGATTTATCATAGCGAGTGCAGAGCAAGATTATGTATACTGGATAGAGGGCCATCCGAATTATCGCATTCGCTCGATACAGCTTAATGCCGTACCGATCAATGTCAGTGAGATGCTGCATGAGCATTTCTTCGAGGATAAGGAGAGTGTCGTCTTAACCTCGGCTACCTTGTCGGTGGATAAGTCATTCGAATTCGCCAGCGAGCAACTAGGACTTAAGCCGTCGGCAGAGGCTGGCAAGCTTAGAACGGTGCAATTGCCCTCTGTATTCAATTATCGCCAGCAGGCGCTAGTCTGCATTCCACGCGACTTCCCGAGTGTCAGAGGCAATGCGGATATGCGTTTCATCGAAGCGCTCGCACAATCGCTCACGGATGTGGCATTGGCTACGAACGGACGGATGCTTGTGTTGTTCACCTCCTACAAGATGCTGAAGCAGACCTATGAGCTGATGCATGAACCGTTGGCAGCCAACGGCGTGGCGCTCCTCGGACAAGGGATGGACAGCACGAGCCGCAGCAAGCTGATTCGCCTGTTCCAGGAGCAGGAATCGACCGTACTCCTCGGAACGAGCAGCTTCTGGGAGGGTGTCGACATCCCGGGGCAAGCGCTCACCTGCCTGGCCATCGTCAGATTGCCGTTCCAGCCGCCCAATCATCCAGTCGTTGAAGCGAAGAATGACGCGATCAAGCGTCAGAATAAGAATCCATTCATGAAGCTATCTGTGCCGGGAGCGGTTATCCGCTTCAAGCAAGGCTTCGGCAGATTAGTCCGTACAGCATCGGATAAGGGAATCGTGCTCATATACGATACGAGAGTCATCGACACCGCTTACGGCAAGTACTTCCTGTATTCACTTCCAGGGCCGAAGATTGAGCATCTCCCAGCAGAGCAGCTCGTGCCACGCATTAAGGAATGGCTAAAGGAAGAGGAGGAATGATCATGAAATCGGACAAAATATCAGACGCAGTGGTACGCAGACTGCCGGTGTATCTCAGATTTCTGAATGAGCTGACAGCCATGAACGTCAATACGGTATCTTCGCAGGACCTTGGAACCAAGCTGGATCTGAATCCAGCTCAAATTCGTAAGGATTTGGCCTATTTTGGGGAATTCGGTAAAAAAGGAATCGGTTATGATGTCAATTATCTCATTGAGAAGATTCGTCATATCCTGAAGCTGGACAAGGTGATTCATGTCGCGTTAATCGGCGCGGGGAATCTGGGAAGAGCGCTCTGTAATTATAATGTCTATTCTCGGGACAATATGAAGATTGTCGCTGTATTCGATTCTGTACCAGAGAAGATCGGTGACCAGATTAACAATCTGAAGGTGCAGTCCATCGATGAGTTGAAGCAGACAATTCGCGCAGCGGGTATTCGGGTCGGGATTATTACGGTTCCTGCAACTGAAGCACAGCGGGTGGCAGACCTGCTGGTTGATGCTGGAGTGGAAGCGATCATGAACTTCGCCCCAGCCATTCTGAAGGTGCCGGCGACCATTCGGGTTCATCACGCGGATTTCACAACGGAATTGCAGAGCTTGGCTTATTTCTTAGGATAAGGAGTGGAAGTTGTGGGGAAGAAAGTAATCTGGAACGCGACATTCATTACAATGGATGATCAGCAGCCAGTAATTCATAATGGTGCGATGACTATTGAGGATGACCGAATCACCTATATAGGCGAATGCCATGAGTCGCTTAAGGAAGGTGCCGATGAGATGATCGATGGCCGCCATCGCTGCTATCTCCCAGGATTGGTAAATACACACGGTCATGCGGCGATGTCCCTGCTAAGAGGCTACGCCGACGATCTGAATCTGCAGGTATGGCTGGAACAGAAGATGTGGCCGATGGAGGCGAAGTTTACCGCAGCGGATGTGCGCGCGGGAACGCAATTGTCGATCGCCGAGATGATTCGCAGCGGCACAACCAGCTTCGTCGATATGTACGATCACATGGATACGGTCGCCGAAGCGGTTGAAGCCAGCGGCATGCGCGGGGTGCTGGCGCGCGGTATGATCGGCTTCCCAGCCGATCAACAGCAAGTGAAGCTGCGTGAAGCTACAGTCTTCGCGCGTAATTGGCATGGAGCGGCTGACGGCAGAATCACGACTATGATCTCACCGCATTCGCCGTACACCTGCCCGCCGGATTTCATTGAGCAGGTAGTGCAAGCTGCGCATGAGCTCCAGCTTCCGATACATACCCATATGTCGGAAACGCGCAAGGAGGTCGAGCTGAATGTGGAGCAGTACGGGGAGCGACCTGTCCAGCATCTATTGAAGCTTGGCGTCTTCAGCAGACCAACCTTACTGGCTCATGCTGTGCACTTAACCGTCGATGAGATTGCGGTGCTCGCTGCACATGATGTGCGTGTCTCGCATAATCCAGGCAGTAATCTAAAGCTAGCCAGTGGAATCGCCAGAGTTGTCGAGATGAGGGCTGCTGGCATACGTGTCTCACTCGGAACAGACAGCTCCGCCAGCAATAATAATCTGGATATGTTCGAGGAGATTCGCTTAGCCGCCTTGCTGCAGAAGGGAATTTCCCTGGACCCGACTGCGCTGCCGGCTTATGAGGCGCTTAAGATGGGAACGATTGAAGGTGCAGAGTCGATCTGGCTGGAGCATGTAGGCAAGCTTGCAGTTGGTTATAAGGCGGATTTCATCGGTGTGGACATCGATCAGCCGCATTATTATCCGCAGACGGATCTAGTCTCCCACCTCGTATACAGCGGTGCTGGGCAGGACGTCTCTGAGGTTTGTGTGGATGGACGCTTCCTGATGAAGGGAAGAGAGCTGCTCACCTTGGATGAGGAACGCATTAAGGCTGAGGCTCAGCGCAGCTTCGACCGATTGAACGGGGCATAATCAACGAATGAAGAAGGCGCTGCTGATCATTGCTGTGCTCCTGCTCGTGCTCATTGGGACCGCCGTCTGGTTCTATCAGAGCATTCAGAACGATTTCTTCGCCGAACATGACGATGCCATACAAGTCGCGCTCAGCCACACCAGCTTGACGCGAGCTGATCATGTGGATTATTACGCAGGTGAAGCGCCGGTCCGCATTGTATACGGCGTAAATGCCGAGAATGAGAAGCTGATCGTATGGGTCAGCGATGATGACATCCATGAGGAAAAGGCGGCGAACGGCGTAGATCGAGAACAAATTCACAAGCTTGTTGCAGATCGCCATGGCCAGGTGGAATGGATTCGTCTCGTTCCGGGTATGTATCAAGAAACGTTAGTCTGGGAGGCGTTCTTCAAGCGGTCAGAACAGGCGGGTGTCCGTCATTATTATGAATATTATCGATTCCAGGACGGAGCTAGAGTCGATACTTTGCGGTTAGGCTTGGAATGATAGATGGGGATTGGTGTTGATACCAATCATTACAAATATAAGGTCAATACACAGTGTGATATACTCGTAGTATATCAAATTGATATTACTACGAGTATAGAAAGGAGTACGACTTCACGATGAAGCTACGTATTCTTCCTGTTGTATTGACCTTTCTAATTACAAGCGGCTTGCTGTTCGGAGGCTGGTACTTGTATGAAAGTCTGGCAATTGAGAGTCCCATGCATGCACGTATTGCGAGTATAGATGGTATTGAAGACTTTACAGTGGAGACGGCGAAGGATGCAGTGAACATTGGCATTCTATTGGATGATGATGCAGAGCTATCGAAGGTTTGGTCTACGATTCATGAACAGATGCAATCCGATCTGAATGAGCGCAAGCTTCAGATACAAATCTTGAATACAGCCTCAGACAAGCTCGATCAGCTATGGACAACGGCGCTGTTCGATGTAGCGGAGGCGATGGATGCGCGCGAGTACAGTGCCATACCGGAACGTATGAATGAACTAGCCGCTGCGAATGAAGGCATGCGAGTTGATTCTGCTATCGATGATCACAATATCTATCTCACCCTGTCGCTGGAAGACAGTTATAAGTATGTGATCCTGCCAAGACAGTCTAAGCTGGGGGTGTGGACGAATGAGTAAATATAAGAAAGAGATTATGCTCGGCGCGATCCCGGTCCTTGTTCTATTCTTGCTCTTCCTTAATGTTAACGTGGTACCATTGCTGATGGCAGGCGGGATCTTATTCGGTGTGTTGTATCTGGCCAGGAGCAGACAGGGGGCGATGACATTGCGCAAGAGCAGTGCTAAGCAGGCAGCGCCAGCGTACCTGTCCTTCGATGATATCGGAGGTCAGGATCGTGCCAAGCAAGAGCTGCAGGAGGCATTGGCGTTCTTATTGGACAGAGAAACCTCAGGTAAATTCGGCATTCGACCGATGAAGGGCATTCTGCTGACTGGGCAGCCAGGTACAGGGAAGACGCTGCTTGCAAGAGCGTCCGCGCATTACACGGATTCCGTGTTCCACTCCGCTGCCGGAAGCGAGTTCGTAGAGATGTATGTCGGCGTCGGCGCTAGCCGGATTCGCGAGCTGTTCAACCAGGCACGCCAAGATGCGATCAAGTCGGGTAAGGACAGCGCGATTATCTTCATCGATGAGATCGATGCGATCGGAGGCAAGCGCGACGGCGGGCAGCAGCGGGAATATGACCAGACGTTGAATCAATTGCTGACGGAGATGGATGGAATTGATACCGGTCAATCACCGAGTGTCCTGTTGATTGCAGCTACCAATCGCAAGGAGATGCTAGACCCGGCGCTGCTTCGTCCTGGACGATTCGATCGGCAGATCGAGGTGGATCTGCCGGACCGTAAGGGACGCGCACATATTCTAGCCATTCATGCAAAGAATAAACCTATGGATGAACATGTCCAGCTGGATCGAATTGCGGAAGAAACCTATGGTTTCTCCGGCGCTCAATTGGAAGCTGTGATGAATGAAGGCGCCATATACGCGATGCGCGAAGGGAAAGAGCAGGTCGCGCATAAGCATCTGTCACTAGCCATTGATAAGGTGATGATGGGTGAGATGACGGATAAGGAGGCTTCTCGCGAGGAGCGTGAACGCGTCGCGATCCACGAGCTCGGTCACGCCATTATGGCTGAGCTGGTCCGTCCCGGCTCTGTCTCGCAGGTTTCGCTGCGCCCCCGAGGACAGGCGCTGGGCTATGTGCGTCATAACCCAACCAAGGAGCAGTATCTGTATACGAAGTCCTATCTAGAGCATCAGATTATGATTGCGCTTGGCGGCTCTGCTGCGGAAGAATTGTTCTACGGAGAGCGAAGCACAGGCTCAAGAGGCGACTTCGACCAAGCGTTGAAGCTCGTGGCGATGATGATGGATGCCGGCTTGACCAAGCTGGGTATTATCGATCGCCAGTCGATGCCCAAGGAACAGCTGATGCGGGAGAATGCTGACATTCTGGAGGAGCTCACCATACGCACACGAATGCAGCTGGAGTGCCATAAGTCGGTATTCGACCGAGCGCTCTTCATCCTTACGCAAGAAGAGGTGCTGTCGGGAGACCGCTTCCGCGAGCTGCTCGGTGAGATCAATGATCAGCAGCCGGCCTAGCCGTGAGCTATGTTATAAATCGCAACCACGAGTTGGAGTGGTTGCGATTTATTCGGTTCTACGCGTAATTAACCAACTGTGATCTAGAGAAGTGAAAATGATCACAGAATCATGTAGAATGATAATGTAGGTTTAATGCATGGGTGCAGTATGAAGGAGGCAGAGAGAATGATCTATAAACGGATAGGCGTTGTCGGAGCGGGAACAATGGGACAAGGAATAGCTGAGATGCTGGCTGTCAAAGGCATGGAGGTATTCCTGGTGGAAATTACACCTGAGAAGCTGGAGCAAGCCTGGGAGAACATCGTAGTGAGCCTCGATAAACAGATTGAGAAGTGGGCGATTACAATTGCCGAGAAGAAGCTCATCTTGTCGAAAATTCATAAGGCGTATGATATAGCCGAATTATCGGAATGCGATATGATTATCGAAGCCGTTAGTGAAGATATTGATGTGAAGAAAGAGGTATTCCAGGAGCTGGATGCTGTGTGCGGACCAGAAGTTATTCTAGCGAGCAATACGTCCACACTCAGCTTAACTGAACTAGCCAGCTTGACGGTTCGGCCGGAGCGTGTGATCGGGCTGCACTTCCTGCATCCGGTATCGAAGATTGATCTGGTTGAGATTATTCGCGGATTGCGCACATCGGAGGACACGTTCGACAAGACGCGTGAATTCGTGCTTAATGTTATTCAGAAGAAGAGCATTCTCGTGTATGAGTCACCGGGCTTCGTCACGACGCGATTGATGTGTCTGCTGATCAACGAGGCCATGCAGGTCTATAATGAGGGTGTAGCGTCCGCTGAGGACATCGATGCCGCTATGCGTATCGGCTACGACTTCCATTACGGGCCGCTTGAGATGGCGGACCGATTCGGACTGGACGCTGTAGAAGCCGCATTGGAAAACATGTTCCGAGAATTCGGCGACCTAAAGTACCGTCCATCCTTCCTGCTGAGGAAGATGGTCCGCGCTGGGCAATTGGGTGTGAAGACAGGGGAAGGCTTCTTCCGATACGATAAGGATGGTGACCGAATCAAATGAAGATCCTGGTAATTAATGCAGGCAGCTCCTCCATGAAATATCAGTTGTATAATATGAAGGACGAATCCGTATTGGCTAAAGGGAGAGTGGAGCGGATCGGAATGGAATCCGCGATTCTCGTCCACGAGGCTACCGATAAGCCGGAATTCCGGGAAGTAGCAGAAATTCTTGATCATTCCACCGCGATTCGTAAGGTTGTATCCATATTGACTCATGAAGAACACGGTGTGTTGGCTTCTATGGATGAAATTCAAGGCGTAGGACATCGCGTCGTTCACGGCGGCGAGAGCTTCTCCAGCTCTGTCATCGTTACGCTGGAGGTGAAGCAGGAGATCCGCCGGTTGTTCGATCTGGCTCCCTTACATAATCCTGCGCATATTATGGGAATCGAGGCGGTGGAGGCGAATTTACCGGGTATCCCGCAGACGGTCGTCTTCGATACCGCGTATCACTCGACGATGCCGGCTTCGAGCTATCTGTACCCGATTCCGATGGTGCTCTACAACAAGCATAAGGTGCGTCGCTACGGCTTCCACGGCACTTCGCATGACTATGTCAGCCAGCGAGGAGCGGATTTCCTAGGCAGGAAGCTGGAAGACCTGAAGGTCATCACCTGCCATATCGGCAATGGCGCCAGCTGCACCGCAATTGTCAACGGCCAGTCCATGGATACGAGTATGGGGATGACTCCGCTAGAGGGCTTGATGATGGGAACGCGGAGCGGAGATATCGATCCTGCGATTGTTCCCTATGTGATGACGAAGGAAGAGCTGACGGTCGGTGAAGTCAATTCCATGTTGAATAAGCACAGCGGCTTAATTGCAATTTCCGGCATCAGCAGTGACGTGCGCGAGGTGCAGGATGCGATGAAGGAAGGCGACCGCAACGCGACGCTGGCATATGACATGTATGAATATCGCATTCGTAAATGCATTGGTTCTTATGCTGCAGCGATGGACGGGCTGGACGTGATTATTTTCACAGCGGGGGTTGGCGAGAATTCAGCGGATCTCAGAGAGAAGATCTGTTCCAAGCTTACCTTCTTCGGCGTACAATTGGATCATGAAGCGAATCGTTCGCAGGAACGCGGCGACCGTCGTATTACGACGGCTGATTCACCTGTGCAGGTGCTGGTCATTCCGACGAATGAAGAATTGATGATTGCTAGGGATACGTATCGATTAATTACGAACCAATAAGCGTATAACGGGGTGGTCTGAATGAATAATAGTACGATTCGCCAGGTGAACGATCATATTGGCGAGACGGTTCGGATCGGCTGCTGGGTCCATCATAAGCGCTCCAGCGGCAAGATTCAATTCCTGCAGCTACGCGATGGCACCGGCTTTATTCAGGCTGTTGCGGTCAAGAATGAGCTGCCTGAGCAGGTGTGGGCAGATGCCGGTACGCTCACGCATGAGAGCTCGCTCTATGCGATCGGCATCGTGCGAGAGGAGCCCAGAAGTCCCAGTGGTTATGAGCTGACACTGACAGGGCTAGAGATTATCCAGCTGGCAGAGGGCTATCCAATCACACCTAAGGAGCATGGCGTTGACTTCCTGATGGATCATCGACATCTGTGGATTAGAGCACCGCGGCAGCGCGCGATTCTAACGATTCGTGCACATATCATTAAGGCTATGCGAGCGTTCTTCGATCAAAATGGCTTCACGCAGGTTGATCCGCCTATCCTGACACCGTCCTCATGCGAGGGAACGACAAATCTATTCCATACGAAGTACTTCGATGATGATGCCTACTTAAGCCAGAGCGGGCAGCTATATATGGAAGCCGCTGCTATGGCGATGGGGCGCGTCTACTCCTTCGGTCCGACATTCCGCGCGGAGAAATCTAAGACTAGGCGGCATCTGATTGAATTCTGGATGATCGAGCCAGAGATGGCGTTCGTCGAGCATGAGGAGAGTTTACGTATTCAAGAGCAATTCGTCACACATGTGGTGCAATCGGTCTTAACGAACTGTGGTGCAGAATTGAAGACGCTGGAGCGGGATATCTCGAGGCTGGAGAAGGTACAGGGCGACTTCCCGAGAATCTCTTATGATGATGCGATTCGGTTCCTGCAGGAGCAGGGGCATGAGATAGCATGGGGGGATGACTTCGGCGCGCCGCATGAAACCGCGATTGCGGAGGCATACGAGAAGCCGGTATTCATTACGAAGTACCCAACGTCGCTCAAATCGTTCTATATGAAGCCCGACCCGCAGCGTCCGGAAGTCGTGCTGTGCGCTGATTTAATCGCGCCTGAAGGGTATGGCGAAATCATTGGCGGGAGTCAGCGAATCGATGATCCCGAGCTGCTTGCGAAGCGATTCGAGGAGCATGATCTGACGATGGAGGCATATGGCTGGTATATGGATCTGCGCCAGTACGGCTCTATCCCGCATTCCGGCTTCGGATTAGGACTTGAGCGGACGGTTGCCTGGATCTGCGGGCTCGATCATGTGCGCGAGACGATTCCGTTCCCTCGCTTGCTGTATCGTCTATACCCGTAGCTTAGCTGGTTGATCAGTGGAGAGGATGTAGGAACGAATGTCACTGGAGAGAGGGCTTTATTACGCGTTGTCAGAAGGATCCGTCAGCATCCCAAGCTTGCTGCTGCAGAGCTATGCTTCGCTTGGCTTGAATGAGACGGAGATCATGCTGCTGATTCATCTAATTGCATTCAGAGAGAAGGAGCAGAATGACTTCCCAACCATTGATGAGCTTCAATCGAGGTTGAGCGCGAGTCCGGAGCGGGTCATCGCCTCGATACAGCGGTTGTTGGGAGAAGGCTGGATCGCCATCGATGAAGATATTGACCCAGCAACAGGTATACAATATGAACGTTATAATCTGACAGGCGTGTATGAGAAGCTGTCCGATGCGCTGTCCAGCTCCATTCAGAATGAAGCTGCTGCATGGCCTGCGATTCAGAAATCACCGAGTTTATTCACGACCTTCGAACAGGAGTTCGGACGTCCGATCTCGCCTATGGAATGCGAGACGATAGCCGGCTGGTTGGATAAGGACGGCTATTCAGAGCCATTGGTATTATCCGCGCTTAAGGAAGCGGTGTTCTCTGGTAAGCTGCACTTCCGGTATATCGACCGCATCTTGCTGGAATGGGCGCGCAATCGGATCAGTACACCTGAAGAAGCCAAGCAATATGCACGCAAGTATCGTGGCGAGGACGGATAGATCTGTCATTCCCAGCATTCATAGAGCCGCACGCAAGAGCTGTCCGCTTGCCTGCGGCTTTATTGCGTGTCCGCACCTATATTCACTCATGTTATAACATAAGGGTGTTCAGCTACATATACTGATTCTGTGCAATGAAGCACTAGGACCATCATGCGCATGAACAAGCTTATGGAGCGAGGAGAGTGGAGATGATGGCTGCACAGCTTCCTGTGAATGTTAATGCAACGTTAGAGGCCAGACAGGTTCTCACCTATCTGAATTCGGTGATGAGCCCTGATGGAGGCGTCATGACGGGGCAGCACAACTGGATCGAGGATCCGACAGGCAATATTCAAAAATTAGCGCTACCCAACTCGAATGGCAAATATCCAGCGGTTATAGGCGGTGAGCTAGGTCCGATTAGTGGACAATCCACAGAACTGGCCAATCGTCAGCGCGCCAATGTGGTGAAAGCCGCAATCGACTATTGGCAGGCTGGGGGCATACCAACGATGACCTGGCATTGCACCTACCCCAATACGGCGTACCAGTGGGCCGGCGGTGTACAGCGCGCTACCACACAAGCCGAATTCGATCAGATCCTGACTGAGGGGGACAGCAAGCATACTTGGTTATTGAAGGAGCTGGATGCGATAGCTGTTCACCTAAAAACCATGCAGAATGCCAATGTGCCTGTCTTATTCCGGCCTTGGCATGAGATGAATGGGTATTGGTTCTGGTGGGGCAAGAAGTCGAACTTCGCCAAGCTATGGGACATCACCTATAATCGATTAGTCAATGTTCATGGTCTAAATAACTTGCTGTGGGTGTGGTGTCCGAACTGTATGAAGGCAACAGATCCAGGAATTGGCGATTATCGTCTATATTATCCTGGGCACGATCAGGTGGATGTGCTCGCTTGGGATATCTATCTTGGCGAGTATAAGCAAAGCTTCCATGATGAGCTATTCGCATTCGGTGGAGGCAAGCCAATCGCAATCGGTGAGGTCGGAGCATTACCGAGTATGGGGACTATGCAGGCAGCGCAATATCGATATACTTGGGTGATGGCATGGGGTGAACCGAATTTCTCGAATGAGAATTCTGCGGCGCAGAAGCGACAATTCTTCACACATGATTATGCGATTTCTCGAGATGAGATCAAGCTGCCTGCTGATCCTGGGCCGAACCCAGACCCAGACCCAGATCCTGACCCAGACCCAGATCCTGACCCAGATCCTGACCCGCCGGTAGATAAGGATCCGCCGTCCGCTCCGGGAAGCATTCAGGTTGATCCTATACAAATTAGACTAAGCTGGGGCGCATCTACGGATAATGTAGGTGTAGCGGGCTATGAGGTGTTCATGGACGGCCGTGTGATTGGTAAGACAGAAACCTCCGAATATACAGTTGCTGGTATTACGCTGAATCAATCCAATTCATTCACGGTTCGCGCAGTAGACGCGGCAGGCAATGTCTCGGACGAGAGCAGTGCTACGGTGGTGACTACTGATGTTGAAACAAGGACGAAGCCGCCTGTCAATAAGATCGTCTTCTTGAAAGGGATTAATTTCAATGGCGACGCCAAGATGATTGAAGGAAATCAATGGCTTGCGGAGAGTGCGGCAGGGCTGACCCTATCTGCAGTGAAACGGCATACCTCGTCCATTGTATTCACACCGCCAGTGGATAGTCAAATGAATGACATGCTGAATCGGGACATCTATGCGGCTAGCTCGATCAGCATTCGCCAGGCGATAACTGCCGGTCAATATCAGATCTATCTTTGGACAGCGGAGAATTACCGCTCGAACTTCCGTTCCTTCCATGTCAAGCTGCAGGGCAACCAGGTTACAAGCAGTCCGATCGGGTCCATGCCGATCAATCAATGGCGCAAGCATGGTCCATACGCTGTAACCATCGCTAGGGATGGGACGCTGCACGTTGAACTGGTCCGTGTGACTGGCGACACCTCGATCAGCGGTATGGTGATCTATCGTGTAAACGGTTGACAATGATCTAATTAGGGGCTGTCCCGAATGTCATCTTGAGATGATGGAGGGATTTGCCCCGCTTCTTGTGTATAAGCGTCATACAGCGGGGGAAGCTAAAGGAAATTAATAGCTACGCGAGGGAGACAACTGTGGAAGCAACCAAAGGTAGGATTGGCCTGCTCCAAATCTTTATGATCTTCATGTTGATGAACGGACTGTCAACCCATGTGATCATCAACCCCATGCTATTGGAGGCAGCCGGTAGAGACGCATGGCTGTCGGTATTGATGACGGGCGTACTCTATCTTCCGTGGTGCATCATGATTGCGCTGATGATCAGAAGATCCGAACATCGTAAGCTCCAGCCATGGCTGGCTGAACGGACAAGCCCATTCGTGTCATGGCTCTTGCTCGCTCCAATCTATATCATTCTATTCCTGATTGGCATGGAAACCGTAGAGCATACAACCATATTCGTGGTGGCCAATTACCTTCCTCAGACGCCGCAGTGGGTCATTGTAGTTGTATTGATTCTGATCTGCGTATATTGCGCTTCCGCAGGTATTAGAACCATTGCAACCACAGCGGGCATTCTTCTGCCGATAGTCATTATTCTAGGTTATTTCGTTGCGTTCGCGAACATGCCGGAGAAGGATTATTCCTTATTACGGCCTGTCTTAGAGAACGGCTGGCTGCCGCCGATACGCGGTACGATCTATGTTGGATCGGGATTGGTCGAGTTGATTTTCATTATCGGCTTGCAGCACCGAATGAAGCAATCGATTAAAATCTGGCAAGTGCTGCTATTCGGTATATTCATGCTGTATATTATGCTTGGTCCGATCATTGGCGGAATTACGGAATTCGGCGCAGCGGAAGCAGCCAAACAACAGGAGTCGCCTTATGAGCAATGGCGGCTGGTGAAGATCGGCGCGGTCATCGAGCATGTTGACTTTCTATCCGAGTTTCAATGGCTGTCCGGCGCATTAATTCGTATCAGCTTGTCGCTTTATTTAATAGTAGACGTATTCAGCTTCAGGCAGAAGCAGTCGCGATTGCTGCTGATGAGTGCCATCGCGCTAACTCTCATGATTCCGCTGTTTATTCCCTTTAATCGATATAGTCTCTATAAATGGATTATGCATGGCTATGTTCCCATTACCTTGGCGGTATTGTTCGGTATCTCAATTATTTTGGCCTGCATCGCGTTCATACCCAAACGAGCGAATGGAGGGATAACATGAATCGATTGAGTCGCAACAAACGTCGGGGTGCTTGGAGCTATGAGAGGCTGAAGCAAGTGTTCGAGCTGTCGCATGATGTAAGGATAGATCGGATTTCCTTTGATGATTCGCCATCGAGCGAGATTGTCTTCGTGTTCAATACTGGCTTAACGGATAACTCGCGAATTGTCGACCACATTATCCCGGAGCTGAATAGAACCTCTCAACAGACCGGGCTGGACAAGCTGGGGGAGAAGCACATCTATGGCAGCTTGCCGCTGGAGCCCATTGATGCAGGTGCGGAGGAAGAGCAGCTGTCGGATTGGATCTATAGCGGTGATGTGATCCTCCTAATTGCCGAGACCGGTAATATGTTCAAAATTGGGGTGAATAAATCTCCGCAGCGTACACCCGAGGAGTCCAGCACGGAGGTGACGATCAAGGGTGCCAAGGATGGATTCACGGAAGACCTGCAGATGAACGTTGCGCTGGTCCGCAAGCGGATCCGCAGCAATTGCTTGAAGTATGAGCAATTCATCATTGGCACCAGAACGAGGACCAGAATCGCACTGCTGTATGTGGATGACATCTTAAACGCTGATATCCTGAAGGATGTCCGGAGTAGATTGAATAAGATTCTAGTTGATGGGATATTCAGCTCAGATCAACTGAAGGATTTAATCGAGGATCGGAAGTACTCGATGTTCCCTATGATGGATTACACCGGACGACCAGACAAAGCCGTGTATGGACTGCTGGCAGGCAGATTTATTCTAATTGTCGACGGTAATCCGATGGTGCTGATCGGCCCAGCAAATTTCTTCTTGCAGCTGAAATCCCCAGAGGATATCAACTTCAATTTCATATACGTGGCCTTCACACGGTTGATTCGGGGCGCCAGCTTCGGAATCTCAATGCTGCTGCCTGGATTATGGGTCACCTTAACCTCCTTCCATCCGGATCAAATCCCGTTCCGTCTGATGGCTACAGTGGCCACGACGCGATTAGGCATTCCATTCTCTGCAGCTGTCGAGATGTTCATCCTGCTCTTCCTGCTGGAAATATTCCGCGAAGCGGGAATTCGACTGCCGACAACGATCGGCTCCACCTTAACGGTCGTAGGTGGATTGATCATTGGCGATGCTTCAATACGCGCTGGCTTAGTCTCGCCGTCTGTCGTTGTTGTAGGGGCGATAACTGCGGTGTGCAGCGTGACGCTGGTCAATCAATCCCTTTCTGCAGCAGTAAGCTTCATTCGCTTCCTAATTCTGTTATGCTCGTCCATGCTAGGTATTATGGGCTTCATCATCAGCCTGCTCCTGCTGATTATCTATATGTCGAGCCTGCGCTCGTTCGGAATCCCTTATCTGGCTCCAGTATCCCCCATCATATTCAAGGATTTCATCCCGAACCTGGTGCCGATCCCATGGCGGAACAGAAACAGGAGACCAGAGAAATTGCAGACGATTGATTCTGACCGTATGCGGAAAGATGATGAGCATGAAGGCCGCATATAAACTCCTGCTTGCGTTAGCAATGACCACGACATTGACGGGCTGCTGGGGAGCGATTGATCTGCAGGGTATGGCCTATGTGACCGCGATAGGCATCGATTACCGGGATGATCGATTTATCGTGCATGTGCAAATCTTGAATTTGTCTAATGTCGCGCAAACCGAGCAAGCACAGATCGGCAAGAATGTGCCGGTGTGGATTGGCAGGGGGGAGGGCAAGACATTAGTAGACGCGCTATCGGAAGTTTCCGTTGCGACAGAGATGAGTCTGTTCTTCGGCCATCTGAAGGCCATTGTATGCAGTGAGCAACTACTGGAACAGCCTAAATTACTTGAACAGTTATATGATTCATTCAATCGATTAAGAGATGTGCGCTATAACATCTGGGTGTTCGGCACGAAGGAGAATATGGTGGAGCTACTGAGTAGGAAATCCATATTAAACTTGTCACCGAACAGCAGCTCTCTATTGCAATATGATGAGACTTATCAACAGGGATCCTATGTGGAGCCGCTCTATGGGTTTAAAATGATTGCGCAAATGAATGAGCCTGGACGTACTGTGCTATTGCCTTCACTATCGATTACGAGCAAGGTATGGAAGGAGGATAAGCGTCCGAAGAGCACCTACATAGTTGACGGCATCTATGTCTTTAGCAATGGCCCTAAGCCGGAGTATAAAGGCAAATTTCAGGTAAAGCACATACTGGGCAGCCGATGGCTGCAGAAGAAATTGAATATCACATGGATTGCTATTCCTGATGACGGTCCGCTCAAAGCGGTCGTCAATTTGCGCAGACCTAACTATAGGATCAGTTTAAGGCAGATAAAGGATGGTTATGCTGTCTATGATATTAAGGTGAGGATCAAAGGTTCAATCAGTGAATTGATACAAAATATGACCGTCGAGGAGATGGAGAAGCAGTCGGCAGAAGTGCTGGAGCGCCAGATCAGAGAAACGTATGCGTATGCGCTCGAGCGAGGAGTCGATATCTATAGCATGAGCGGCATTCTGTACCGAAAGCATCCGGATATATGGCGGAAGTGGCAGGCACGAGGGGCTGAGATGATAAACGAGCAGTCGCTAGGGACAGTCGATGTGTTGGTTGATCTAATTCATACCGGCAAGTATAAGGGGAAGGTAAAGATGAAGCAGCCTGGAGAGGACGACCATTAACGGGCGATCTTCCCAGGCTGCTCAATATGAACTAGGCGTTACGGCTTATCAGATGGAGCTTCACAGCATATTCAAACAGGAATTCGAATGCCTCCAGATGACGCTTGGCCTCGAAGCCATTAGCGCCCCATGCGTAGATCCCGTGCTTATCCAGCAGTATGCCTGGCACACGCGGCACAATGGACTCTTCGATTCGTGCGGCGATCCGCGGAATATCGGCATAGTTCGGCAGGATCGGAATACGAATCTCAGCCTCTTCCTCCCAGATCCCGAACGCTTTAATCAATTCGACACCAGCAACCGGCACGCTGCCCTGCTCCTGATAGAGCACGGAAGCTAGGTTGTTATTCACAGTATGGACGTGATAGATCGCGCCGCATCCGGTCAGTCTATACAGCTCGCTGTGAATAATCGTCTCGGCTGACGGCTTCAAGCCAGTGTTCTCCGAGGGCTGTCCATGCTCATCGACAAGCAGGAAGTCCTGTGGCGAAGAGATCGACTTGTCTCTGCCGCTAGACGTGACGGCGAAGGTGAATTGTCCATTCACAATCTCGCCTACTCGCATAGACAGATTGCCGCTCGTCGCCGGGAACCAGCCGCGTGAGGCGAGCTCGGATTTAATTTCGCTGAGCTGAGCGAATACGTCTTGCTTTTGCTCCAAGGTAATGGATGGTCTCATGGCTGCTAGGTTCCTTTCTTGCTGAACAATTGATTTAATCCCTCGATGACATCGAAGAAGGTTTCGTATGGGGTATGCGGTATGGCGAGCTCGCGGCATCGTTCCAGCAGATGAGAGCGGGCGAAGACATGATCGGCCAGCTTCGCGCCTTCGAAGTCTGTCAAGCTGTCGCCAATCAGGATTCGCGTATAGATATCGGACGGATATTGTCTGATGACGCGCGTCTTGCACATGCCGCAATCGCGGTCGCAATTAGTATCGCAAGGATGCGGCCATATAATCTCGACCGTAGCTCCCGAGAACGAAGCCTTGTTACAGTAGATATGATCATGCGCGATTGCATAGGGCTCAAGCAGCGGGTAGATGAAGAAGTCGATGCCGCCGCTGGTGACATAGAACTCTACCTGCTCGCGCCTGCACCAGTCCAGCAGCTCGGTAAATCCCGGACGAATGCCCGCAGTATCTAGGACGAAGCGCGTAATCTCCTCCTCCATGGAAGAAGGCAGCAGCGCGAATAGCTCGCTGACCCCGACATGCAGACTCTTGTGCCCGTCCATCATATCCTTTACAATCGCTTCCCAACCCGGCGGGTCAAACTGCTTCATGATGGCGATAATATTATCGCTCATCGTAATCGTACCGTCGAAATCGCAGAAGATGATCGGGCGCTTGTCTAAGTGTGAAGCAGTCAAGTACGCACCCCCCACAAGCGAATCGCCTCCGCGAGTTCTGAATGGGAGGATGCGTACGTCTGCAGGTCAGTTCCCTCGAGTGTGGCTTGTATCGCTTGTCGGAACGCTCGTCCGCCTGCAGCTGCGCCCATCGGGTGACCGTGCACGCCTCCGCCGGTATTCACCACAACGTCGTGCCCGAAGTCGCGGAGGATCAATGGGACGAGTCCAGGGTGGATGCCCGCTGAAGGAACAGGAAAGCTAGTGCGCAACGGGAGATCAGACGCAGATCCATGAACGTCATGCACATAATCCTGCGCAAGCTGCTCTGTAAGGAGCACATCCTTAATTGCCATATTCTCTTCTCTGGGCATGACGACTGAGCCATAAGGAGAAGGGAATAGCACGAGATCAGCCCCAGCTACGCGCATCAGCTTGCCTAGCAGAACAGAGGCGGATATGCCGTGCTCACGAGACGGATAGAGCGCGCCTGCCAGCGCGGGATGCGCAGCGATCGGTACATTAATCTCGGGATCGGCGGCAAGCTCCTGCAACGTGTCATAACCATAGGCCAGCACATTAAATAGCAGCGCGTTCGCGCCGGCATCAATGGCCTCCTTGGCTGTCTTGGCAAGCTGAGAGGTCTTGCCGGTCAAATTCACGGCATAGAGCAGCTTCTGCCCAGTCTCCGCTTCAGATTCCCGAGCGGCGGCCATGCATGCTTCTACACGCTTGCCAATTGGTGTTAGCGGATTCTCGAACAAGATCTCATCGTCCTTGATCATATCGACGCCACCTAGCGCCTGCGCCAGGAATTGCTGTCGAAGCTCTGGCAGATCATAGCCAACAACGGATTTGAAGATGCTCATAAGGAGCGGTCGATCCTGTATGCCGAGTAGCTCACGTGTGCCCTTAACTCCAAACTTCGGACCGCTGAAGCGGGAGAGGAAGGGCTCGGAGAAGTGGATATCGATCAGCTTAATCCGTCCATCCATGCTTAACTTTCCGAATATGGTCACGAGCAGGGCAGGGATATCAACGGAATAATTGATATCGGGATAAGCAATCCGAATGTCGGCGTAGCGCTCTCCGGGCTGCGCATGCTCTGGTTCATGCGCATCGATGGATACTACGAGTCCTAGATGCTTCTCCATCGCTGCGCGCTTCAGCTCGGGCAATTCTGTCCAGCTGCCTACTGTTAGTCCTACCGCTATACCCTGCGCTTTCTTAGTGAAATCAGCCTTGTCATCGAATAGGCGGTATGTGGCTACACAATACGTACTCATGATGATTCACCCTCTTGATGGTTAATTTGCTCCGCAATGGCCTGTCCAATCTCGGCTGCGCGTTCAGCTGAACGCAGCACCGCTTGTTCAATAGCTGGACCGACGCGATGGGCTTGCATCAGCTCGATTGCAGCTTGGGTAGTGCCATTCGGCGACGTCACCTTGCGCCGCAGCTGTGCCGGATCCCCGTTGGTCTGCCTCAGCATCTCCGCCGCACCGATCAATGTCTGGATCGCCAATGTCCGAGCGGTCTGCTCATCCAGTCCACCAGCTACCCCGCCAGCGATCATCGCCTCAACAAAATAATAGACGTAAGCCGGGCCGCTGCCTGACACGCCTGTGACGATATCCAGCTGCTGCTCCGGCACCTCGCGAACAATCCCGATCGATTCGAAGATCTCACGGGCAAGCTGCTTCAACCTGTCATCAATCAGCACGCTATAGGATATTCCGGTTGCGCCCAGTCCTATCGTGCTGGAGGTGTTCGGCATCGTTCGAGCGACAGGCAGAGGCAGGGCGAGCAGCTGCTCAATTCCCGCAATTGACAGGCCGGCGATGACCGAGATGATCAGCTGGCCATCGTGGAACCCGCCGCGATACGCGCGTATAGCCTCCGCGGCATCCTTGGGCTTCATTGCGAGCACCACAATGTCGGAAGCGATCAGCGCGTCGATCTTCGCCTGTTCACTCGTCGCTGGCATAATCCCGTACTGCTCCGCAAGCGCCATTGGCCGATCGGATTGCGCTCGTCCCAATACATAGACATGCGAAGGCTGGACGCGCTGCTGGCTGATTAAGCCGCGAATAATCGCCTCCGCCATCGCGCCTCCGCCAATGAAGCTGATCCTGCTATCAAGTAGCGTCGTCATTGGCGAATCTGCCCATCGCCGTAGACGAAGTATTTGCTGGACGTAAGCGCAGGCAGACCCATCGGGCCGCGCGCATGCAGCTTCTGCGTGCTGATACCGATCTCTGCGCCGTAACCGAATTCATTCCCGTCGGTGAAGCGGGTGGAGGCATTGTGATAGACGGCGGCTGCGTCGATCTCATTCATGAATTGCGCCGCATGGTCGGTGTTCTCCGTCACAATACATTCGGAGTGCATCGTGCCGAATCGCTGAATATGGGCGATAGCTTCATCAATGCTGCTAACAAGCTTCACATTAAGGATATAATCATTATATTCTGTCGCATAATCATCATCGGTTGCCGATTGAACATCTGTCAATAATGCTTGCGTCGCCGCATCGCCGCGCAGCTCCACGTTAAGACTCTTATATGCGTCCGCGATCGCAGGAAGATGCTTCTCAGCGAAGCTGCGATGAACGAGCAGCGTCTCCATCGCGTTGCACACAGAAGGTCGCTGAACCTTGGCGTTGATGGCGATTTCCTGTGCCATCTTCACATCGGCGGATTCGTCAATATAAGTATGGCATACGCCTGCGCCTGTCTCGATTACAGGAATCGAAGCATTCTTCACGACGTTCTGAATGAGTGAAGCGCCGCCGCGCGGAATGATGACATCAAGTGCACCGTTTAGCTTCAACATCTCGTCAACGGAGGAGCGGTTAGGATCGTTGATCAGCTGCAGGGCATTAACCGGCATGGCGGAGCCCGCCATCGCCTGCTGCAGGACTTCCACTATACGTTGGTTGGAGTGCAGGGCGGCAGATCCACCGCGCAGCACGACCGCATTGCCCGTCTTCAGGCACAGACCAGCCGCGTCGACGGTCACATTCGGGCGCGCTTCATAGATAATGCCAATCACACCGATTGGTACACGCTTCTTGAAGATGCGCAGGCCATTCGGACGTGTTGTCTCCTCGAGCACCTCACCAACGGGGTCAGGCAGCGAGACAATCTGCCGTAGTCCATCCGCAATCGCGTCTATGCGTTCCTCGTTCAGCGCCAAGCGGTCCAGCAGGGAGGTTGAAATCCCGCTTACACGGCCGTTCTCCAGGTCGATTCGATTCGCTTCTATGATCGATGCGTATTCCGCTTGCAGCGCATTGGCCATCAGCAGCAGCGCTTCATTCTTCTGATCGGTCGTGAGTAAACCCAACCTGCCGGAGACTGATTTGGCTAGATTGGCCTTCGTCCATACTTCGCTCATTGTGCAAGTGCCTCCTTCATGGTTCAAGTTGTATCCGTTCCTTCTACTTTAACATGTTTGGCGTTAGAACGACACCCATTCATCACGGTGGATCACCTCAGGCCGATGCACGTCGATACGCTGTAGCGCCTCCTCGGAGGACAGTCCGGCGACGGCTTGGAGCTGCCAGCTAGCATAATTCACAACGCCTCGTCCGATCACACGCTTCACTAGATCAACGACCTCAACGACATCGCCTGGATGGAATTCGCCGGTCACCTCACGCACGCCTGCTGGGAGCAGACTCTTGCCGCCCGTGAGCAGCGCATGCGCCGCGCCGTCGTCCACCTGGATGGTTCCTTGCAGCGTCGAATGGAAGCCGACCCATTGCTTCTTCATAGAAAGTGCGGTAAGTCTGGTGTCAAAATAAGTCCCGCGTCCGTGTCCCTTCACCGCCAGCATTAAATCGCCCGCTGCGCTGGCTCTGCCGATGAAGACTGGGACACCGCCGCGCATGGCGATGCGAGCCGCCTCGATCTTGGAGCGCATGCCGCCTGTGCCAATGCCAGTTCCGGCTCCTCCGGCAATCTGCACGAGCTCCTCGCTGATTTCCTCTACACGCTCAATCTTCTTGGCCGAGCTGTTCTTACGCGGGTCATCCGTATATAGTCCATCCATATCTGTGATGATTACTAGCTGATCAGCCTTCACCAGATTGGCAACGAGCGCAGATAAGGAGTCATTATCGCCGAACTTCAGCTCGCCGACAGACACCGTGTCATTCTCATTAATAATAGGCAGAATACCACGGCGCATAAGCTCCTCAATCGTCATCTGCGCATTATTAATCCGCTTGCGATCCGAGAAATCATAGCGGGTCAGCAGAATCTGGGCGACTCCCTTGCCAAACTCCGCGAATGATTCATGATAAGCCTGCATAAGTAGCGCTTGTCCGACAGCCGCAGCAGCCTGCTTCTCATGCAGCAGCTTAGGCCGCTTCTCATAGCCGATCGCGCGGAATCCCGCCGCTACGGCACCTGATGTCACTAGCAGCGGGGTGTAGCCCGCATCGATTAAGCTAGACAGCTCTCTGGCAAAATAATGAATGTGATCCCGGTTCAGTCCGCCCTCATCTGAGGCGAGGGAACTGCTGCCGATCTTCACAACAATCGTCTGATTCATCTGGTATCACTCCGCCCTTAAATATGAACAAGAATAGCATTACAGATACGCTTTGTAAAGCCAATCCAGGCGCCTCCGCGCATCTCCTGCAACTAATCGTTGTGATTTGGTCTTAGTATCAAGTATAATATGCAATAGCTGATCTAATTTTGGATATGGAAAGGAAATGAATGATGATCATACAACCGAAAATTCGTGGATTTATTTGTACAACCGCGCACCCAACCGGCTGTGCTAAGATAGTCGAACAGCAAATTAACTATGTGAAGAACCAGCCGCCCATTGCAGGTCCCAAGAAGGTGCTAGTGCTGGGAGGATCTACGGGCTTCGGACTCGCATCTCGGATCTCTGCCGCCTTCGGCTCGGGTGCCGCTACCTTGGCGGTTTACTTCGAGCGTCCAGCGGAGGGTGCTCGAACAGCGTCTGCCGGCTGGTACAATACGGCGGCCTTCGAGCAGGCTGCTCATGAGGCTGGTTTATATGCCCGCAGCATTAATGGCGATGCCTTCTCAGACGAGATCAAGGCGCAGACCATTGCGATGATTAAGCAGGATCTTGGCCAGGTGGATCTAGTCGTCTACAGCCTAGCCGCGCCGCGTAGGACGGATCCGCGGACTGCTGAGGTATACAGCTCAACCTTGAAGCCAATCGGCTCATCGTATGTAAGCAAGACAGTCGACACGAATACCGGTCAAGTCACTGAGGTGAAGCTTGAGCCGGCAACGGACGAAGAAATTCGCGGCACGATCGCCGTTATGGGCGGCGAGGACTGGCAGCTATGGATGGACGCCTTGGCGGATGCCGGCGTGCTGGCTGAAGGCGCCAAGACGGTAGCATACTCCTATATCGGGCCTGCGGTCACGCATTCGATCTACCGGGAAGGCACAATCGGCAGAGCCAAGGACGACCTTGAGGCATCCGCGCATGCCATTGACGCGAAGCTGCGGGAGTTGGGCGGCCGCGCCTATGTATCCGTGAACAAAGCACTCGTCACACAAGCAAGCTCGGCGATTCCAGTCGTGCCACTCTATATCTCCTTGCTGTTCAAGATTATGAAGGAGAAGGGGCTACATGAAGGAACAATCGAGCAGATGTATCGTCTGTTCGCTGACCGCCTATACGCAGATGCAGAACCAGCTGTAGATGAGAAGGGCCGCATACGCGTCGATGATTGGGAGATGCGGGAGGATGTGCAAGAAGCCGTGAGCGCGCTATGGCCGACGATCAGCACGGATAATCTGAACGCCATCTCCGACATTACGGGTTATCGCGAGGACTTCCTGAAGCTGTTCGGCTTCGGCGTGGATGGCGTTGATTATGAGGCGGATGTCGATCCGAATGTGTCGATTGGTTAATTCATGTGTATATGAATGAAGTAAAGAAGCGGTTGCCAGAGCATGATGCTCGGCAGCCGCTTCTTCCAATTTGATCTGATTGCGTTTAGAAAAGATTGAGCTTGCCTATGCGAAGGATCGCTTCGCGAAGTCGATCTTCACTTGCCAGCAGGCCTATCCGCACATAGCCTTCCCCGCCTTCGCCAAACCCAATGCCTGGCGCAACTACTACGTCCGCCTCGCTGAGCAGCTTATCTGCGAATGCTTCGGAGCTCCAGCCGTCGGGTACCGGCAGCCAGCAGAAGAAGCTGCCGGCCGGCGCCTCCGCCTGCCAGCGAATCTCCGCGAGCGCGGAGAACAGCGCATTGCGGCGATTCTCATAAGTAGCAACTAGCTCGTCCACACATTGCTGCGGTCCAGTCAGCGCGATAGCTGCTGCTTCCTGAATACCGCCGAAGAGGCTGCAATAGTAGTGGTCTTGAATGAGATTGATCAGACGGATCGCGTCCGGATTACCGATTGCGAAGCCGACCCGCCAGCCCGCCATATTATAGGACTTTGATAGGGTATAGATTTCGAAGCCAGAGTCCTTGGCGCCGGGGATTTGCAGATAGCTGACCGGTCGCTGGCCATCGAAGCCAATTGCGCCATAGGCGAAGTCGCTTACGACTAGAATATTATGTCTGTCGGCGAAGCGTTTGGTCTCCTCATAGAATTCGTAGGATGCTACTGCGCCGGTCGGATTGTTCGGGTAATTGATGAACATCAGCTTGGCGCGATCCGCGACATCCGGAGGGATGGCGGAATAGTCAGGCAGGAAGCCGTTCTTGGCATCCAGCTTCATTAGATGCATAGTCGCGCCTGCAAGCGCTACGCCTGACCAATAATCCGGATAGCCTGGATCGGGCACAAGACAGATGTCGCCGGGATTGAGCAAGCATTGGCTGATCTCGACTAGCCCCGTCTTGCCGCCGAATAGAATGGCGACCTCTGAAAGCGGATCGACCTCTACGCCATAGTCCTCGAGATAGCGCTGGGCGATGGCCTCCTTCAGGAACGGATAACCGCTGAAGGGGGAATATTTGTGATATTGCGGATTGGCGGACGCTTCTTGCATAGCCTTCACAATATGAGGAGGGGTAGGCTGGTCTGGATTGCCTTGACCCAGATTGATCACGTCGCGTCCTTCGCGAATCGCCGCCTGCGCCTTGCCAACCAGCTTGGCGAAAAATTGCTCAGGCAGCTCTTGCAGCCGTTTAGCTGGCTCAATGGTCACTCTAGTTGATGTATTCATGATCGTAGCACGCTCCATTGCATTGATAATGATTAATTTATCATGATTTCGAATTGAAGTATAGCGACTGATTGCCATGCGGTGTGTAAATCAGTAACATGGAGATAGAGGATTGGACAGGATCGAGGAGGGGATTTCGTGAAGGTAGCGATATTCGGGGGAAGCGGGTTCATCGGACAGCAATTAGCGTTGGAGCTAGTTAAACGCGGTGACGAGGTGCTGGTCGTATCCCGGGCAGCAAGGGAGCCAGTAAGCGGGATGTCGTATACGACCTGGGCGGAGCTAAGCGAGCAGCCTGGACAGGTTGAGGGCTTCCATGCGTTCGTGAATCTAGCTGGCGAATCGATTAATCAGCTGTGGACGAAGCGGGCGAAGAGCCGTATCCTGAACTCGCGACTCGACGCGACTCGACGAGTGAGCGAATTAGTCGATCAATTGGCGGTGAAGCCGCAGGTTGTTGTGAACGGCTCTGGTATGTCACTGTATGGCTATTCGGAGGACGAGATATTCGACGATGACAGCCAATCTAGATTAACTGATTTCCTAGGCCAGACCGTGGATGCTTGGGAACGGGCTGCGGATGCGATTAACGGCTGCCGCATCGTCAAGCTGCGAATCGGACTGGTGCTCGGGACGTCTGGAGGCGCATTCCCGCTGATGATGCTGCCCTATCGATTATTCGTCGGCGGCAGAGTAGGCAGCGGTAAGCAGTGGCATTCGTGGATCCATATATCGGATATGATTGGAATCATCCTCCATGCGATCGATCATCCGAACGTGGAGGGTTCGATCAACTGTACGGGACCGGAGCCTGTCACCAATGATCGTTTCGGCAGAGAGATTGGCAGGGCGCTAGGTCGACCGCATTGGTTCCCCGTGCCAAGCCTATTGATGAAGACTATGCTGGGTGAGATGTCTGAGGTGCTGCTCGAGGGACAGCGCGTATTGCCGAGCAAGATTATAGCGCAGGGGTATACGTTCCAGTATCCAACGATAGAGCGCGCCATTGATCAGTTACTTAACGGAGGGAATCATAGATGAATAATCGAACGTTAACCATTAAGGTACTGCAATTTCATGTTGAAGCAGGCAATGTTGATGCGAACCATGCCAAGGTCGAGCAGCTTCTGACGGATGCGGTTCGTACTGGGAACAAGCCGGATGTGATCCTGCTTCCGGAGATGTGGAATACGGGCTATGCGCTTGATCGCATACACGAGATCGCTGATACAGACGGTCAGCGGACGAAGCGCCAGTTGTCGGCATTCAGCCGCGCGCATGCCGTTACGATCATCGCGGGCTCGATCGCGGAGCGGTCCGGTGATGACGTACGCAATACCAGCTATGTGTTCGATCCGCGCGGTGAGATCATTGCGGATTACTCGAAGATCCATCTATTCCGATTGATGGAGGAGGAGAAGTACCTGACCGCAGGGGAGCACACTGGAGAGCTGCAGCTTGATGGCGTTCCGGCTGGCCTGCTGATCTGCTATGACATCCGCTTCCCAGAGCTCACGCGCAAGCTGGCGCTGGGCGGCGCGAAGCTGCTATTCGTACCGGCCCAGTGGCCTAAGCCGCGGCTGCATCATTGGCGCACGTTGATGATGGCGCGGGCGATTGAGAATCAGATGATTGTGATCGCCTGCAACACAGTGGGTGTCAGCAATGGCTCCGAGTTCTTCGGCCACTCGATGATCGTAGATCCATGGGGCGAAATTGTCGCCGAAGCCGGTGAAGATGAGACCATTCTTGAGACGGTGCTTGACCTGTCACTAGTAGACGAGGTGCGCGGTCGCATTCCGGTATTCGAGGACCGCAGGCCGCAGCTATATTGAGCGTTGGTTAGAACTATATCTAAAGGAATTGCGTCTAAGGGTGGGAGCACTGTCTTCCGCCCTTTTGTACGTACAGTGCCGGAATCAGAAGCTGTATGGCGCGATGTGAGGTAGTTAATAAAAAAGTTTATTATGTGCAGGGGGAGGGAGCCGTCGCTTCGTCTATTACCATGGAGGGAGGGGAGAGACATCGAGGATGAGCAATTAATCGACCGAATCTTGTCGGGCGACCAAGAGGCATTCGAGCAGCTTGTACAGCGTTATGCAAACTCGATCTACCAAGCGGTCTATGGCGTGCTGCAGAGCGCCAAGGATGCGGAAGATGCTTCGCAGGAAGTGTTCGTTCAGATTTATCTCTCCTTGCCGAGGTATGAACGAAGAGGCTTCAAGACATGGATGACACGTATTGCCGTGAATAAAGCAATCGACTGGAAGCGCAAGCTTGCTAGACGTCAGGAATTGCCGGTTGCGGCACCGGATGAATGGGAGATGTTCACAGGCCAATCTGCTGGACTGGATGAGACCGAGACGGAAGTGATGGAGCGGGAGCGGCTGCGTGTATTGAAGCGGAGGATGGATGAGCTGCCGGATACATACCGCGAGGTGATTGAGGCTTATTACTTCGACGAGAAAACTTATCAGCAGATCGCTGCCGAACAGGGACTGGAACGCAAGAGTGTGGAGTCCAGACTGTATCGCGCTAGACAATGGATGAAGGCCAATTGGAAGGAGGACGATTTCTAGATGACTAATTTAACGCATTATTCGAAGCAGCAATGGCTGGCCTATGTGCTGGGGGAAGAAATCGACCGCGCCGAGATGGATGCTCATCTAGTCGACTGCGAGGCATGTCTGACTGCTTACATGGCGGCGCTTGATCAAGCAGGTGACCGCTTGCCAGAGCTACACGACCAGCAGGCGTTCGCGTTGAAGGTGGTCGAACTAGTCAGTGACCGCTTGCCAGAGCTGACTAACCAGAAGCTATCCGCATTGGAGGCGATTGCTCAATCCGGCGATCATCTGCCGAAGCTGCCAGCTACAAAGGCAATTGAGCAACAGACAGGAGAGCTGTTCCAAGCAATCCCGGCAGCCCGCGCACAACCCGCCCGGCGCAGCTGGTACATGAAGCCGATCGTGCAGTATACGATCGCGGCGAGCATTACGATTGTACTTGTAGGCTCTGGCATGTTCAATCAGCTGTTCGAGGGATTATCCGATCTGACGAGACAGACGGAATACAGTGAGAAGGCAACGATTTCGGAGCAGCTGACGAATCAGGCAGATCGCTGGCTCGACAGCATTCCGAATAAATATGTTCAGAAGAGAGAAGGGATACAATGAAGAAGAGCGGGATCAAGGCGTTCTTCCTGGGCTTCATACCCGGGATGGGCCATATCTACCTGCGCAAGTTTAATCGCGGATTCTTATATCCGGTTATTGCCGTGATGATCGTTATGATCTTCTTCGTAATTGGTCTTGCCGCTCAAGAGGAGGAGATCGCCATTTTCGGCGGTATTCTGGGACTCATCGTGTGGGTAATCAGCGGGATCGATCTGTTCATTACGATAATCAGCAGACCCGATCAGCGCTCGCTTGCGGATCCTCCTAGCGGGGACTCGGAGGTGCAGAGAGGGGCAGAACGGGACGAATTAGAAAGCAATAAGGGCTCAGCCACATCTACGATTGCCTTGTCCTTCATTCCGGGTCTTGGTCATCTGCATATGGGATTGATGATGCGAGGGTTGTCGTTCCTAATTAGCTTCTTCGGCATTCTAACGATGATCGTGTTCGTCTCGGCTTTCACGAATGAAGACGGATTCCTAGTGTTCCTCGGTGTGCTGCCGATTCTGTGGGTGTATAATCTGTTCGATACGATGCAGCTGTACCACCGCAGGAACCGAGGCGAAACGATTGAGGATCGAACGATCTTCGAGGAGCTGACACAGCATCGGGATCACGGCAAGAAGAGCAAGATCATCGCGATGTTCCTGTCGCTCATGCCGGGGGCTGGACATATGTATCTCGGCCTGCAACGCCGCGGCTTACAGCTAATGATCGCTTTTCTGCTCTCGATTTATATTCTCGATGTGCTGCGACTGTCGTTATTCCTGTTCCTGATTCCCGTTCTCTGGTTCTTCAGCTTCTTCGATGCGCTGCAGCAGCTCGGCCGCTACGAGCAGGGCGGCGCAGTGGATGCGCCCATCGTAGACTGGCTGATCAATCATCAGCGCTGGGTCGGATACGGCCTGCTCGCGCTAGGCGCGTTCTATATTGTGGACAGTGTACTTGTACCAGTGCTCTATGAGTATTTTCCGAGATTCCGCATCCGCTTCATCTATGAGCAGTATGTTCAGACTACAATCGTATCCCTCGTGCTTATCCTCGGCGGGTTGAAGCTGCTGTCCGGCAGCCGCAGGAGAAGGTCGTCGGAGGAGCAGCTGCAGCATTCTGATAACGGAGGTGATGATCAATGAAGCAATGGCGCGTAGGAACACTCTCTATGGGCGTGGCGCTGATTCTGTTCGGTGTTATTCTGTTCAGCTCCCAATTCTCAGGCAGACAGGCGTTCGGCGTTCTGATCGACTGGTGGCCGATTGTATTCATTCTGCTCGGCTTAGAGCTGCTGATTTACTTGGGGGTATCCCGAATGTCGCAATCAATTGTCAAATATGACCTATTCAGTATCTTCTTCATCGCGCTGATCTGTATGGGCGGGCTGGGCTTCGCTGCACTGACCTCGACCGGCCTGCTTCAGGAGGTCCGCTATGCGGTTAGCTCCGTCGAACGAACAGTCGCACTGCCCGATGTAGAGGAGCAGCTGTCGTCGGAGATCAAGCAAGTTGTCATCATGAATAATCAGCATGCCAGCATCCTAATTGATCAGACCGCTACGAATAAGCTGCAGGTGTTCGGCACTTACAGCTATACGCAGTATGAGGAAGACCGGAGCCTGGAGCTGCCGGAGGATTGGATCACCGTGAAGACGGCGGGAGACACGCTCTATATCAGCTTGAATCAGCTGCCGCGTCGCAATGGACTGCGCAGTGATTCACCTTACTTGAAGACGATGATCGTGCTGCCGGATGAACTGCCGGTGGAGGTAACGGGCAATCATAAATTGCTCTGATCATAATCCGGTCCGATTATCGCGGTCAATGTCGAGATGAATGCTTCGGCTGCCTTGGTCAGATACCGCCCCCTGCGATAGGCAATTACGAGTGTGCGCGAGGGCCGAGGCTCGGCTAAGGATAGATAGCTGGGCGAGGAGGCGTAGCCTTGCGCGCGCGTCACCATCTGCGGAACGAACGCGATGCCCATCCCAGCGGCGACCAGTGATTGAACGGTCTCGATATTGCTGCTCTCGAAGACGATACGCGGCTCGAAGCCGGCTTCTCTACACAGATCAACCGTGATCTGTCTGAAGCCCTGGCCTTTCTTGAGTACGATGAACGGCTCATCCCTCAGCTCCATGATGGCGATGCGGCCGTTCTTCTGTTCGCTGTCCAGAGCGATCGGGTGCATGGGCGGCACCGCCAGACAGATCTCCTCCTCGATGATGGTCTCATAGGTGAGCGACGACTCTTCGACAGGCAGGGACAGCAGACAGATATCGGTCTCGCCGTTCGCAGTCAGCGCCTCCAGATTGGCAGTTGTCTCCTCTATGAGCTGAATCTCAATCTCGGGGAAGCGGGATTGGAAGACGGGCAGGACGAGCGGCAGAATATGCGAGCCGGTAATCGGCAGGCTGCCTACAATCAGCTTGCCCTTACGCATCTGTGAGATATCATTCATCTCCCGGACCAGCATCTCGCTCATATCAACAATTTCCTGCGCTCGCTCCATGAATACCGCACCGGCATAGGTCAGCTCGACAGAGTTCGTGCTGCGCTCGAACAGCAGCACACCCAGCTCCTTCTCCAGCTTGGACAGCTGCTGACTCAGCGAGGGCTGCGCGATATGCAGCTTCTCAGCAGCGCGCGAGAAATTCAAGTCCTTGGCGATCTGCAGCGCGTACTTCAATTGACGCAGCTCCATGTGATAAGCTCCCTTCGTGAATAAACATTGTGACAAACCTCGTGATTTATTCGCAGCCGCCTATGCGTGTCTTCGTGAAAAAACATTGTGACAAACCTCATTAAAAGCTCCAAACTCACCTGCGACGCTCGATTGTCCGTTCTCCCATGGATTTGAAGGATGACTGATCGAGGGTTCCAACGTGCAGCCCGCGCGTCTATACTAGTTCCAACCATAGCAGCATGTCGAGCCAGATCATATGTCAGCGTCATTAAGTGATAATCATTATCATCTTCATGGTGCGCGATAGGTTCAACCTATAAGTGCTATAGATATTATATCTTGGAACAATGAATTTGAACATGCTAAGATAAGAACAAGTATTTATAGGGGTGATTAACAATGGCGAAGAAGACGTTATATGAGAAGATTTGGGATAATCACGAAATTCATTCCGAATCAGGCAAGCCCAGCATTATCTACATTGACTTGCACCTGGTGCACGAGGTAACTTCACCGCAAGCGTTCGAAGGCCTGCGTCTGTCCAATCGCAAGGTTCGCCGTCCTGAGCTGACCTTCGCAACAATGGACCACAACGTGCCGACCAAGGATCGCTTCAACATTAAGGATCCAATCTCCAAGCAGCAGATTGAGACGCTGGAGAAGAACTGCGCAGACTTCGGCGTGAAGCTGTTCGACTTGAACAATGTTGATCAAGGCGTCGTTCACGTTATGGGCCCAGAGCTTGGATTGACACATCCAGGCAAGACGATTGTGTGCGGCGACAGCCATACGTCTACGCATGGCGCGTTCGGCGCACTCGCATTCGGCATCGGCACCAGCGAGGTTGAGCATGTGCTGGCTACCCAATGTCTGCAGCAAAGCAAGTCCAAGACGATGGAAGTGCGTGTGAACGGCAAGCTGGGACCTGGTGTGAAGGCGAAGGACTTGATTCTCGGCATTATCGCGAAGTACGGTACGGATTTCGCTACGGGCTATGTGGTGGAATACACGGGCGAAGCGATCCGCAGCCTGACGATGGAAGAGCGTATGACGGTCTGCAACATGTCCATCGAGGCAGGCGCGCGCGCAGGTCTGATCGCTCCGGACGAGACGACCTTCAACTATCTGCGTGATCGCGAATATGTGCCGCAAGGCGCGGCATTCGACGCAGCTGTAGAGGAATGGAAGAAGCTTGTAACTGACGAAGGCGCGGCCTATGACCAACTCGTGACATTCGACGCTAATACACTGGCACCGCAAGTGACTTGGGGAACAAGCCCAGGCATGGGTACCGATATTATGTCGAGCGTACCAGATCCGCAGAGCTTCGAAACGGAGAACGAACGCAAGGCTGCCGAGAAGGCGCTGGAGTACATGGATCTGAAACCAGGTACACCTATGAAGGATATCCAGATTAATCGCGTATTCATCGGCTCCTGCACGAACGGCCGTATCGAGGACCTGCGCGCGGCAGCATCTGTTGCCAAGGGCTACAAGGTGTCCTCCCAGGTTGAAGCGATCGTCGTTCCAGGCTCGGGACGTGTGAAGCTGCAGGCGGAGAAGGAAGGGCTGGATCAGATCTTCATCGATGCTGGCTTCGAATGGCGCGACGCGGGTTGCAGCATGTGTCTGGCGATGAACCCTGACGTATTGAACCCTGGTGATCGCTGCGCATCGACCTCGAACCGCAACTTCGAAGGCCGTCAAGGTCGCGGCGGACGCACGCATCTGGTATCGCCTGAGATGGCGGCAGCAGCTGCAATCATGGGACACTTCACAGATACACGCGATTGGAAATATAAGACGGAAGCCGCTATCGGCTAATCGGGAGAGAGGGGAATACACACTATGCAAGCATTCATTAAACATTCAGGCATTGTGGCGCCGGTCGACCGCGTCAACGTGGATACGGACGCAATTATTCCTAAGCAGTTCCTGAAGCGCATTGAGCGCACAGGCTTCGGACAATTCCTGTTCTTCGAATGGCGCTGGGACGAAGAAGGCAATGTGAACGAGGATTTCGAGATGAACAAGGAGCGCTACAAGGGCGCATCGGTCCTGATCTCTCGCGCCAATTTCGGCTGCGGCTCCTCTCGTGAGCATGCGCCTTGGGCGATTCTTGATTACGGCTTTCAGGTTGTAATCGCGCCGTCCTACGCGGATATCTTCTATAACAACTGCTTCAAGAACGGTATTCTTCCGATTAAGCTGTCTGAGGAGCAAGTGGAAGAGCTGTTCCAACGTACAGCCAAACACGACGGCTACAAGCTGCATGTTGATTTGGAAAATAAACAGCTGTCCGATGACTTCGGACTGACAATCGCATTCGATCTTGACGAGCATCGCCGCCAATTCCTGTTGCAGGGGCTGGACGATATCGGTCTGACGCTGAAGCAAGAGGCTAAAATAGCAGCTTACGAGCAAGCTAGGGCGATTGGCTAATAGAGTCGATACTAGGAGAACCTCCTGTCATAGAACGTGCGGCATGCTTGCTGCACATCTGCGGCAGGAGGTTCTTCCATCAGGAAGTGCAACTTTATCGCCTGACTGTCGTCTAATTAAGTAACCCATGCTGACAGCGGAGGTGGTCTTTTTTTCTGTCCAAGCGCGTTCTCATTTGCTAGAATAGTAGTATTAGAGATTATACATTACATATTAATTAATTTGGATGGAGGCTGTTTATGAAGAAGTTCGTCGCGCTCTTGCTCGTGTTGTGCCTGGTGCTGCCTCAGGCTGCATTCGCTAATGAGACAGCAGTGCCTAAGTTTTCGTACAGCGATACGAACACGCATTGGGGCAAGAAGCATATTGCTAAGCTAGCGCTGCTAGGGATCACTTCCGGTTATGATGACGGCACGTTCCGTCCTGAGGTTAAGCTGACCCAGGAGCAGGCGGTTACAATGTTGATTAATATGATGGGTCTGCAAGGAGAAGTTGATTCCGAGACGGAGGCGGTCCTGCCATTCGAGATATCCGGTTGGGCTAAGCCTTATGTGGTATTAGCGCTGAGCAAGAGGCTCATCAGCATGCAGGAGGAAATCCAGGGTGTAACCAGCGGTGGACAGACATCGGCCTGGGGCACGCAGCCCGCATCGCGAGAATGGGTGACGAAGCTGATCATTCGCGCGATCGGCCAAGAGGCTGGAGCAAGCAATCAGGAGAGCCAGTCGACCGGCTTCTCCGATGAGGGGCAAATCACTAGCGGTTATAAGGGCTATATTAATCTTGCCAAGTCACTCAATATTGTGAGCGGCAATACAGATGGGACATTCAATCCGCTCGGGACGGTTACACGCGCACAGATGGCGGTGTTCATCGGCAATGCGGAGAAGTATCTGACCAAGCGCAGCAGTCGAATCGCGGCCGGCACTGTGCTGAGCATTGACAGCGGCTCTGTTACGCTGCAGACTGCGGCAGGGGCGATCACGCTCTCGATCTCCTCGCAGGCAGGCATTTATGATACGACTAATTCGGCTATAGGCATATCGAATATTGCGAACGGCGATTATCTGTATGTCATTCAGTATAATAATACGGCTTATCATCTCGAGAAGTCAGATTCCGGTTCAGCACCAACGCCGACACCGACGGAGCAGTTCGAGACGATTACAGGCATACTAGAGAATATCTCACAGGTGTCTCAGACGATCGTGCTTACCATTGATGGCGAAGTGAAATCCTACCCATTCGCGGCGAACACGACGATTACATCGGTCAATGGCACAGGACTCTCCTTATCCTCGCTCGTTCCAGGGAGCACGCTAGAACTGAAGCGCGTTGCAGGGGATGCAACGAATCCGATTACGAGCATCGTCGTCAGACAATTAACGGAGCTCAAGACCGTGACAGGTACAGTTGAACGTATTCTCAGCGGCACGAATCTGGTCGAAGTGAAAGATACGGCAACAAGTGAGAAAGCGATCTATGAGCTGCTATCTACAACGGTGATCACCAGCGGCACACGCGAGCTGACAGGAGTATCTGACTTGCATGTTGGTGATGAAGTGACCGTATCGCTGAAGGATGGCGTGGTTACAGCTTTCACTGTTACGAAGTCAGCTGTAACTGCAATTGAGGGTAAGGTATTCACAGTTGATGCTGGCATCAGGAATATTAATCTATTCGGCGAGAATAACACCACAATGGGGTACTTCGTTGAATCGGATGCGATCGTTCAGATTACCGGCATGAATGCTGCTGATCTCGGCGATGTGCAGAAGGACGATGAAGTGATCATCGAGCTGAATGCGAACAATAAGGTGCAGAAGATTATCGTGAAGAACCGTTCGATTGAAGCGAAGCTGCAAACGGAATTCTTCGACTTCGATGAGGTGTCGAACACGCTATTGTTCCGCGAGGACAGCAAGACATTGGTTACCAAGGAAATTCTAGCGGACACGGTCATTGAATTTAATGGTATGGCGATTACAAGAGATCAGATCAAGACCAGCTTCACCAAGGGCAGGAAAATTGACTTGGTCTTCTCCGGCGATCGAATCGTCAGAATGAGTAATTCCTGGAAGTATTCGGGTAAGGTGACGGATATCTTACCGCTCACGAATACGATCAAGATCAATTCGGACGAATATGGCAGCATGTCGTTCAGCTATAACGCTGCGCCGTTCGTTGAATTGTTCGGCAAGTCGAGTACTTCACTGGCTGATGTAAGAATCGGCGATCAAGTTCAATTGACGCTTGACAGCGCTCAGTCCAAGGTACAATCGATTCAGATTACACAGCGCAGACTGTTTAAGGTCACCAGCAAGCTGTCCTATAAGCTGACAGTAGCGGACGAGAACGGCACATCATTTGATATCAACAATGTGACATCTGCGGCAGTCTCGCATTATGACAAGCTGTTCGCCACATATAATGATATCACGGCAGGCTCTTACGTGATGGTAACACTGAATGGAACGACGCCATCTTCGATCTATATTCCGAAGGTATCCTACGGCAATGTTGACAGTGTGGAGAGCGCGCGCAATACGTTTAATTATTCAGAATTCGGTAGCGCGTCGCGAACAATCTCGAGCAACACAACCGTTATCTTGAATGGAACGACGCAATCCACCGTCAGCGGTCTGGCGGCGGGAGATCGCATCCTGCTCGTAGAAGGCAAGGACGGCCTGCGCTTGATTCAGAAACTGACGAAGCTGGAGAAGAAGCTAATCTCGTATAACGCGACTGCGCATTCCGTTGACTTCTATCGCGCGACCCTAACGGAGACGAACCGTTATGCGCTCGATGCTAATGTCTTCATCCACAGAGGCGCGGATAAGCTTACAACAGCTGCATTGGTGAAGGATGTCAGTCTCAATGCGTATCTTTACAACAATGTGATTATGGAGATTGAGCTTAAGTAATCGCGTATAATATCGCGCGAATTGCAGGTCGGGCTGCTTCCATTTGGAGCAGCCCGCCTTTGCGTTTGAATCTATGATTTGGCATAATGGGTAGGTACTATTTGGACGAGGAGAGACAGTTGTGACGAAGAAGCAGGTTAGACATATCCTGGATACGATTGCCGAGATGTTCCCTGATGCGCACTGCGAGCTGAATCATTCCAATCCGTTCGAATTAACGATTGCGGTGCTGCTGTCCGCGCAATGCACAGACGAGACGGTTAATAAGGTAACGGCCCAATTATTCGAGAAGTACAAGTCGCCTGAAGATTATCTATCCGTAACGATAGAAGAGCTAGAACAAGATATTCGGAGAATAGGACTGTTCCGCAACAAGGCGAAGCATATTCAGCAATTGTGTAAACTGCTGTTAACAGCGTATAATGGAGAAATTCCGAGTGAATATGCGGAGTTGGTCAAGCTGCCTGGCGTTGGACGCAAGACAGCGAACGTCGTCATCTCCAATGCATTCGGAGTGCCCGCAATCGCGGTGGATACACACGTAGAGCGCGTGTCCAAGCGGTTGAGGCTTGCTGGCAAGGACGACACCGTGCTCCAGGTCGAGCAGAAGCTGATGAAGCAGGTGCCTAAGGAAGAGTGGACGGTCACTCACCATCGGTTAATCTTCTTCGGTCGTTATCATTGCAAGGCGCAATCGCCGCAATGCGACATCTGCCCGCTGCTGGATATCTGCAAGGAAGGCCAAGCCAGAATGAAGAAAATGAAATAGGCAAGACTAGGAACACAACACCATACAAGAACAGGAAGAGGTTGGAGCACGTGAGATGCATTTCGGTTTACACCAAAAACTTCGAGGTTTTCTCGGACATCTATGAAGAAATTCTGAGCACGCCACTGGAAGAGAATGAAGAGAAGTCGATACAGGATGTGGTGTTCAGCGATTCCGGCGAGATTGACGATGAATATATCAATCGCTTGAAGATTAAGCCAGAGGTTGTCGTGATGAAGGAGAAGGCCAGAGATATCATGATCCTGCAGCATGGTGATGTGTTCGAAATATTCATTCCAGAGACACAAGTTGTGGTAAACTAGATTCCGGGTTATACCCGGTTTCTTTTTTTTATTCGTATATAAGACTTATAAGTTTTCAACTTAAAGGTGCTTATATATCGACGCTAAACGGTAACGCCCTGCGGAGCAGGGCGTTACCGTTTATCTGGAACATTGTTCTTACTATATGAGGGAGAGTATAGCGAGATGATACAGACACAAAGCTGGGGAAGTCTGCAGACGCGTATGCAGGAGCACGGCGATCATGAGAATGCGAATAAGCTTGCAGAGCTGACAGACAAGCTGCAAGCAGGCAAGGCGGCAATTGCACTGAGCGGACACTTCTCTGCTGGGAAATCCAGCTTAATTAACTTATTGTGCGGACGGAAGCTGCTGCCAACAGGTCCGATTCCCACGAGCGCGAATTTGGTCGTGATTGAGCATGGACCGGAGGAAGTAACCGTCTACACTGGAGAAAACGTTAATGGGGAGAGTCAGGCAATCCGCGCACCTATCGATGAGCTGGAGGCGTATTGCAAAAATGGAGAGCAGTATCGACGCATCGATATCCGGTATCCGAGCGAGCGGTTGGCTGATAAGCTTCTCCTGATGGACACGCCCGGTGTAGACTCAACCGATGACGCACATATGCTCGCAACGGAATCCTCGTTGCATCTGGCAGACGCCGTGCTGTATGTGACGGATTACAACCATGTGCTGTCCGAGCTGAACTTAAGCTTCACCAAACGCTTAAAGGATTGGGGCAAGCCGCTCTATATTATTGTTAATCAAGTGGATAAGCATCAGGATTCGGAGCTCAGTTATGAGCAGTATAAATCGAATGTGATTGAATCATTCCGAAGCTGGGGAGTTGAGCCGGAAGGGTTCCTGTTTGTGTCTGTTAAGTCCCCCCATCATCCTAGCAGTGAATGGAACAAGCTAATCTGGGTGATTGAGCAATTGAAGGCGCGAGCGAGCGATCTGTTAGCGTATAGCACAGCGCGTTCCGCTGCAGTTATTTTGCAGGAGCATGCGGCGTTCGTGTATCCTGACCAAGACATGGATAGTGACCAGCAAGCGGTGTGGGAGAAGTCCGAGCAGCAGTTGAAGCTTGTGCAGCAAGAAATCGATGCGCTGATGCAGAGACCGGAGCAGATCGCCAGTCAGTTCCGACATGATCTGAACAAGCTGGCGGACAATGCGCCGATTATGCCTGCCTCACTGCGGGAATTGGCTGACCATTATCTACAGAGCCGTAAGCCGGGCTTTAAGATGGGCTTCCTATTCACAGAAGGTAAGACGAAGGCCGAAATCGCTGAGCGTCTATCTGCCTTCTATACACCGCTGCGTGATGGGATTGAGAAGCATCTGGTATGGCATGCGAATCAGTTAATTCGGCAGGTTGCGGAAGACTATGGGGAGTCTGATCGGTCTATTCCAGCCATCGAATCCGCACTTGCGCCGAATTGGCTTGTCGAGGAAGTGAAGGAATCTGCAGCTATCACCGGTGAATACACGATGACGTATTGCCGCCAGCTGGCCGAACGCATCAAGCATGACTGCAAGAGGCGCGCGCTGGATGTCGTGTCGGATATGCTGAACCATACCCAGAAAGCGGTAATGAAGCGTGCGGAGCCATTGCTGGCGAAGCGTGAAGAGCTTCTTGCATCAGTCGAGGAAGGAAGAGCATGGGCCCAGCGCAGTGCGCGCAAGGAAGCCTATGTGCGGGAGCTTAACGATCTGCTGCGTCGTGAACTGGCCTCGGCAGCTGTGAATTGGCCGGATCCGAATGAGGCGCCGCTAGAGGAATTCGCGACCGCGCAAGTGTTAAGCGATGACACCGATCAGTCGATACGGGCTGAGCCAGCTGAATCTGGCGATGTATCACTTGACAGGCGCGCTCCTATCGGAGCAATGGGGATCAACAGTGCGGATGCATCGGCAACGGTGGTTGCAGAGTCCGACTTTCATTATCGCGACATCATGCTCACAGCGGCTGATTCCCTCACCCAGATCGCAGAGGAGTTGGATGCGTTGCGCAGCTTCGAGCAGCTGCGCATGTCGCTGCTCGGACGCGCAGACAAGCTCCGCAATAATCGATTCACTGCTGCGTTGTTCGGTGCCTTCAGCGCTGGAAAGTCTTCCTTCGCCAACGCGTTGATTGGACAGGCGGTGCTGCCCGTATCGCCTAACCCGACTACGGCGGCGATTAACTCCATTCTGCCGCCAACCGAGCTGAATCAGCATCAGACTGCGCTCATTCATATGAAGTCGCATGATGCGTTGCTAAGCGATATTCGGTATTCCATGTCCATGCTGGGCCTCCACGGGGATTCCGTCACAGGACTGGAGCAGGCGGCTGAGCTAATGAAGCAGTTGCATGCAGCGCAGGTTCCCGCTAAGGGGAAGCCGCATCTGTCATTCATACACGCTGCGCTGAGTGGATACGCCGATGTGAGAGAGCGGCTGGGCACGGTTTGGACTGCTGACTTCGAAACGTATAAGTCGTTCGTAGCGGAGGAGCATCGCTCTTGCTTTGTGGATTCCATTGATCTTCATTATCATACGACGTTCGGTGATCAGGGTGTCGTATTCGTAGATACGCCGGGTGCGGATTCCATACATGCCAGACATACAGGTGTAACCTTCAATTATATTAAGAATGCTGACGCGATTGTATTCGTGACGTATTACAATCACGCCTTCTCGCAAGCTGACAAGCAATTTCTGATGCAGCTTGGCAGAGTGAAGGACAGCTTCGACTTGGACAAGATGTTCTTCATTGTCAATGCGGCGGATCTAGCTGCCTCTGAGGAGGAGCTTGACGAAGTACTAACCTATGTAGAGGGACAGCTGCTCGCGCATGGTATACGAAATCCGCGATTATTCGCCATGTCAAGCAGACTGGCGCTGGAGGCTAAGCAACATACCGATAGTCAGGCAATCGGAGAATCAGGCATTGCAGCGTTCGAGCAAGCTTTCTCACAATTTGCGCGTGATGAGCTGGCCTCGACGATGATGCGATCAGCCAGACTCGAGGCCGAAGCGGCGCTGAAGCGGCTTCAGCAAGCGCTGGAGGCTCAGCAGCAGGGAGAAGCAGCTCGCGCCGAGAAGGCTGCGCAGCTTCGCGGCAATCTCAGCGCACTATCGCTAGAGCTTAAGCGCAGGGCGCAAGAGCTGTCTGTTGCATCCGTGGGGCATGAGCTAGACGAGCTGCTGCATCATGTGAAGCAGCGTTATACGTATCGCTTCGGCGATCTGTATAACGACGCCTTCCATCCATCCTCACTACGTGAGGATGGGCGAGATATGGCGATGGCGCTGCAATCCGCCTGGCAGCAATTACTGCAATCCTCAGCGATCGATCTATCCCAAGAGCTGCTCGCGACGACGCTCAGAATGGAGCATTATATTCGTCAGAGAACGGCCAGATGGCAGGAGCTTGCAGTCGCTCTAGTTGATGAGCAGATGCCGGAATGCACGGATATACAGTGGAAAGATTATATATTCGATATGCCAGCTATCGATGAAACGCTAGGTGAGCTATCAACGGATGAGAGAGTGATTCGCAGGAGCTTCAAGAGCGCGCGAGCTTTCTTCGAAGGAGGTGGGAAGCAGGCGCTGAGACAGCTGCTAGAGACGGATGTGACCGCTGCGGTATCGGACTATATCGCTCGTCACGCGGAGCATCTGTCCGAGTTATACGAACGAATGATGCGGGATGCCATATTAGCTGCCTTCCATCAGTTGATCGAGCAGCTGGAGCAGTATGTAGAGCAGGTTTACCAGCATAAGGAAGAAAGCTGGAGCGAGCCGGAATTGCAGTTGAAGATCGTTAGAATACACGCTCATATTCAACGATTTGCACGAGAATGAGGCAATTCGTGGCGAAACCGTGACCATTTCGTGAAATATCGATCAATCCAGCCAAATCCACTGATTGAACGAACCACTGGGCGGTGATATAGTGTCTTAAATCAAGTCAAAAACTACATGAATGGCGCGGGAGGAACGTATGGAAGTATTGAAGCAATTGAGAGCCTATTACCGACAGGAACGCTGGCTGCTAATTCTATCGATTAGTTGTCTGGCACTCACCACCGCAACAGGTCTTATTTATCCATTCCTCGCAAGCTACCTGATCGACGAGATCATACGTCCGAGAGAATTCGATAAGGTGCCGATTGTTGCCTTGCTTGTGTTCGCCGCTATCGCGGTGAAGGCTGTGTTCCAGTTCTTACACGGTTTCACTGGAGGACGGCTAGGCAACAACGTCGCGCGTAACCTGCGCAACGCATTATATCGGAAGCTGCAGTATCTGTCCTTCCAGTACTATGACAAGGCCAAGACAGGGGATCTGATGTCCAGATTGACAGCGGATCTCGAAGGGGTCAGACAATTCATCGGTTTCGGCTTCGCGCAATTCCTGAATATGTTCTTCATGGTCGGCTTCGGTGCCGCGATGATGTTCACCATTCACTGGCAATTAACCTTGCTGACGCTGGTAACAATGCCGATTCTGGCGCTCACAGCCATTCGATTCGAGCGCCGTATCCATCCGCAATTCCAGCAGATGCGGCAGGCGATGAGTAATCTGACTACGGCTGTTCAGGAGAATATCACCGGTGTGCGTACGGTGAAGTCCTTCGCGCGCGAGCCGTTCGAGGTTGAGAAGTTTGGTGTTCGCAGCACAGATTATAAGGACAATCAGATTCGCGTCGCATTGATCTTCGCGAAGTTCTTCCCGCTAATGGAGATATTGGCTGCATTCTGTGTAGTGATGCTGCTGTTCTTCGGCGGTTATCTCGTTATTCATGAATCCATTACACTAGGTGAGCTTGTAGCTTTCAACAGCTTGATCTGGTTCGTTATTGGACCAATGTGGGGAATTGGATTCCATATCAATCAATATACGCAAGCCAAGGCATCTGGTGAGCGTGTGCTAGAGGTTCTGAATCATTATGTACACGTCAAGGATAAGGAGAACGCGAAGAAGCTGGACACCAGCAAGGTTAGGGGACATGTTCAATTTCATTCGGTCACCTTCCAATATCCAGACGCAGAAACTGCGCTTGTAGACTTCAATCTGGATGCCAAGCCCGGATCGGTCATCGGAATGCTGGGCGGCACAGGGTCGGGCAAATCGACTGTTATTCAGCTCTTGCTTCGCGCCTATAACGTGAGGGAGGGGATGGTCACACTGGACGGCTTGGATCTGCAGGATATCGAGATCGAAAGTCTGCGCAGACAGATTGCGCTCATCTTCCAGGAGACCTTCCTGTTCTCGTCCACCATTCGCAATAATATCTCGTATGGGATAAAGGATGCGACGATGGAGCAGATCATTCATGCTGCTAAGCTGGCCAAGGCTCATGATTTCATCATGGAGCTGCCGCTCGGCTATGATACCATAGTTGGCGAACGCGGAATGGGGCTCTCGGGTGGGCAGAAGCAACGGATTGCGATCGCGCGGGCGCTGATCGTAAACCCGCGTATTCTCATTCTAGACGATGCGACCAGCGCGGTGGACATGGAGACTGAGCATGAGATTCAGCTTGGCTTAAGGGAGATGATGGAGGGGAGAACGACCTTCATTATCGCGCATCGGATCTCTTCATTAAAGCATGCAGACGAGATTATTGTGCTTGATCAGGGGAAGGTCATAGAGCGTGGTACCCATAAGGAGCTGCTGCAGCTCAAGGGTCATTATTATCAGACTTATACGAATCAATATGCCGACCATCCTGCTACGGGAACGCAGGGAACAGACTCATCGATGGAGGTGATCGGATGAGCGCGAAGAGAACTAGAGAGCAAGCAGGTCAATCCGCCGCTAAGCATAGTGAACGATTTGTTTATGTCGATGACGATGTAATCGAGAAGCCGTTTGATTGGGCAGTAATGAGACGACTGTTCGATTACCTGAAGCCGTATAAGGGTCAATTAACGCCAGTCGTGATTCTCATGCTGCTGGGTGCGGCAATCAAGCTTTCCGTTCCATTCCTGATCAGTATTGCAATCGACCGAGTCATTGATCCGGACAATGGCAGCGGAGAGATTCCCTTCCTAGCGATCTATGCGGGAACCGTGTTAGCCTTGTACATTTTACAATTATTCATAAACCGTGTTCGCATTCAGATCACGAATGTGATCGGTCAGAAGGTCATTCATGACTTGCGCAGCCAATTATTCGGACATATCCAGCAGCTGTCGTTCCGCTTCTTCGATAAGCGGCCGGCTGGATCTGTGCTAGTGCGTGTTACAAATGATGTGAATTCGCTGCAGGATCTGTTTACGAATGGTGTAGTTAATATCCTCATCGACTTCGTCCAGCTGTTCGGTATCGTGATTGTACTGCTGGTGCTTAATCTGAAGCTGGGACTTGCCGTTATGGTGACGGTTCCGCTGATGTTCCTCGTGTCCGGCACGCTGCGCAAGCGTATCCGCAGAGCCTGGCAAGAAGTACGGATGAAGCAGTCTCGGATTAACTCGCACCTGAATGAGAGCATCCAGGGCATTCGAGTTACACAAGCTTATTCACAAGAGAAGGAGAACATTGCGTTCTTCAGCGAGATGAATGAGAGCAATAAGCGGTCGTGGGATATCGCGTCCGGCTTGAATCAGACCTTCACGCCGTTGTTAGATATTACGGGCGGGATCGGCTATGTTATTCTATTCTGGTATGGGGCCAATCTAATTGCTAATGGTGAGTTGACGATCGGTCTGTTCGTCGCGTTCGCGACTTATATTGGTCAATTCTGGGAGCCCATAAACCGGCTCGGTCAGCAGTACTCCCAGCTTCTGATTGCTATGGCTTCGTCGGAGCGCATCTTCGAATTTCTCGATGAGGTTCCAAATGTCGGTGAAAAAAGCGATGCCCGTGAATTGCCGGTCATTAAGGGCGACATCACCTTCGAGAACATTATATTCGAATATGAGAAGGACAGACCGGCGCTTAAGGGAATTAATCTAGAGGTGAAGGCGGGGCAATCCATTGCTCTTGTCGGCCATACCGGATCAGGTAAGAGCACGATCATCAATCTGCTCAGTCGCTTCTACGATCCTGTAAGCGGGCGCTGCCTGGTGGATGGCTATGATCTGAGAGACGTTACGATTCACAGTCTCCGCTCACAGATCGGCATTGTGCTTCAGGATACCTTCATCTTCTCCGGTTCCATTCGCGACAATATTCGCTTCGGACGGCTTGATGCAACCAATGAGGAGATCGAAGCAGCGGCTCGCGCAGTCAACGCGCATGACTTTATCGTCAAGCTGAGGAATGGCTATGACACGCAAGTAGAGGAGCGGGGCAACGCGCTGTCCATGGGGCAGAGGCAGCTGCTGTCCTTCGCTCGCGCCTTGCTGGCTGATCCTCGCATTCTGATTCTAGATGAAGCGACCGCAAGTATCGATACGGACACCGAGATTAAGATCCAACAAGCACTCAAGGTGCTCCTGGAGGGCAGAACATCATTCATAATTGCGCACCGATTGTCTACAATTCGCCACTCCGATCGGATTGTAGTGCTGGACCATGGTAGAATTATGGAGCAGGGAACACATGCTGAGTTGATTGAGGCCAAGGGCATCTATAACGGTTTAATCGAGGCGCAATACCGCTTCTTGGAGGAAGTCGGCTAAACACGATATCGCAATATATCGCAAGTCTGCACCCGTCCGGTCCGCTCAATCTGAGCAGATCGGACGGGTGTTCGTTAATATATAAGACTTTATAAGTTTTCAACTTAAAGGTGCTTATATATCGACGATAAAACGGAAACGCCCTTGCTTACGAAGTAGTTTGCTACGCAAACTTGGAGGACGGCAGAGCCGTTTATCTGG
>JAEZQY010000005.1 GCA_023441055.1 Bacillota bacterium
AGCATGGCTCTTGCTTAGATTGAAGGTGTTATAGATTTGTTCGAGGGTTACTGATTCGTAGACATGCTGTTCCATATAAGCGATCATGCGTTGGATCAAATCGTTCTCGCTTCTATCCTTTGTTATGCTCGACAAGCGCTGCGATCGGCTTCCCGCATTGCCCGAATGATAGAGATGCAGCAGCAGCAGCTCGATGTATAGCTTAATATACTGTTCAGCTCCCGGGATGCTTGCACGATTTCTAATCAATGTATGTTCCCGGGGGTTGTCAAATGGCGGTTCAAAGGCTTGGAAGCCATAGTTAATAATCTGAGCAAGCAATCGAGCCTGCTGACTATCTAGTGAGAAGATCTTGTCTCTAAAGAAGGAAATCGCTGCGGAATCACATTCGAATGTAAGAACAACAAGGTTCGGCGCAATTTGCCGATTCGCCCACACACTGTGAAATTCGTTAGGCTTGTGAAAAATAATATCCCCTTGCCTCAGCTTATAGCCCGTTGAATCCGCCAATACCTCAACCTCTCCTTTATCGACATAAAGGAACTCCCAGAAATCATGCTTCTCGCCCTCAAAGATATAATCCTTAGAAAATTCAAAGTAGTGTAGGGATATGATCTGCTTCACTGAAATCAGTTCATGCAAGGTTGTCTTCACAAATTGCGCTTCCATGCAGCGGTACCTCCTTTCGCTAGATTCCTTACATACAGTATAGATCAAGACTTAATGATACAACAAACCTTCTTTTTGCTAAAGTGCTTTCCAGTATTGATCGCTACAATTGATGTGAGTGATTAAACAGGTGCAGGAGGGATACCCAGATGAAGAAAGGCATTAATATATGGTCATTCGCAGAAAATCATAGCATCGAGACGTGCATGCGATTGGCCAAGCATAGCGGCTTTGAAGGAATAGAGCTGGCCTTGTCTGAGAGCGGAGAGCTTCATTTAGAAACAACGGAACGAGAAGCCTTACACTTCAAACGGCTAGCGAATGAAATCGGAATTGATATCACGAGTCTAGCAAGCGGACTGTACTGGCAGTATTCATTTACTAGCGCAAATCCGGATAATCGTCAGAAAGCATATGAAATCGCTGTCAAGCAAATTGAGTTAGCCGCCGTGCTGGAGCTGGATACGGTGCTCGTTATACCCGGAGCGGTTGGCGTTGACTTCATCACGGACCATGAGGTTGTGGCGTACGATCGCGCGTACGAGCTGGCTTTGGAGGCGGTGGGCAGGCTGGCGAAGGTGGCAGAAGCTCACAAGGTAAGTATTGGTCTGGAGAATGTGTGGAACAAATTTCTGTTGTCCCCGCTGGAGTTCCGCTCGTTCATCGATAGCATCAACAGCGATTATGTAGGTGCTTATCTGGATGTGGGCAATGTCATTGTCAATGGCTACCCCGAGCATTGGATATCGATATTGGATAAACGTATTCGCAAGGTTCATTTTAAGGATTATCGAAGGGCTGCGGGTGGATTGCATGGGTTTGTGGATCTGCTTGCCGGGGATGTAAATTATCCAGAGGTGGTAAGGCATCTAAGGAAGATCGAATATGATGATTACGTCATTGCAGAGATGATTCCGCCATACGTCCATCATACGGATCAGATCATTGCGAATACATCAGCGGCCATGGATGTCATTCTCGGTCGGCGTGCAGCGCTATATGAGGAGGTGCAGGAATGATTCGAATTGGAATTGCCGGAGCGGGCTTTATGGGCAAGATGCATGCTGCTTGTTATAAGGCATTGCAAGAAGAATTGGATGTTCAGATCGTAGCGGTCGCTGATGGGAATCGAGAACAAGCCGAGGCCATTGCAGCTGACTTCGGAGCTCAGGTATATGCAACTGTCGAGGAGATGATCAGTCAGGCCGATCTCAATGCAGTGGATATCTGCCTGCCCACTTATCTTCATAAGGAGACTGCGCTGCTAGCGATGGAACGGGATTGCCATGTGTTCATCGAGAAGCCAATCAGTCTGAATACGGATGAGGCGCGAGCATTGCTTGACAAGCAGCAGTCGACTAAGGGGCAGGTGATGGTTGGACACTGTATCCGCTTCTGGCCGGAGTACAGGTATCTGTCGCAGTTAATTGCACAGCAGACATATGGCAAGGTGATCTCCGCTCAGTTCCGCCGGTTAAGTCCGAGACCAGATTGGGGCTGGAACAACTGGCTGCACGATGAACAGAAGAGTGGATCGGCAGCGCTTGATCTACATATCCATGACGTTGACTTCGTGCGCTCGCTCTTCGGAGAGCCTGAAGTGATCAACAGCGGTATTATTCGCAATGGGACGTTAAGCGAGCATATACACAGTCTATATCATTACGGTGATGTAGTTGTCCACTTGGAGGGCGGTTGGAATTATCCTAGCGGTTTTCCATTCGAGATGTCGTATACCGTTCACCTTGAACGAGCAGTGGTTGTCTTTCAATCTAATCAGGAGAATCCCTTGCGTGTGTATGAGCATTCCGGGGAAGTGCTGGTTCCGCAGCTAGAGGCTGAGTCGCAGTCGTTAACGAGTGGAGCGGGAGGGAATATCGCCAGCTTGGGCGGCTATTATCGGGAGCTGCGCTATTTCATCCAGACGATTCTGAGCGGAGGAACGATTGAGGAAGCGACACTACATGATGGGTACCTGTCGCTGGCGTTGCTGCAGCGTTCACTTGACGCGGCTCGCAAGACAGTAATCTAGCAAGAGGAGAAGGTTATACGAGGAGGAGTATGCATGCAGGTGCTCGCAGTAGGCTGTCATCCCGATGATCTGGAGATCGGCTGCGGCGGTACGTTGGCGAAGCTGGCTTCGCAGGGCCATAGCGTGACTATGGTACACGTTGCCAGCGGGGACAAGGGTCATAAAATCATTCCCCCTGAGCAATTGAAGGAGATTCGCCGGGAGGAAGCACGAGCAGCGGGACGGCTCATTGGGGCCGAGGTGATCGGTCTTGATGTGCCGGATTTATCAGTACGCAGCGATCATGAGGAATTGGTCGGCAAGCTGGTGAAGGTGATGCGCCGTTGTCGTCCAGATATGATTATCACTCATGCTCCTGAGGATTACATGAAGGATCATATGGAGGTATCTGCAGCGGTGTTCGATGCCAGCTTTGCAGCGAGTGTGCCTCATTATGAGCCGGAGGATGGCGAGGAGAGCCTCGATCGGATTGCGCCGATTTACTATATGGATACACTGGCCGGTGTCGGTTTTCTGCCAACAGAATATGTGGACATCAGTGCGTTTATCGATGTGAAGATTGCGATGAATGATTGTCATGCCAGCCAGATCAAGTGGCTGTACGATCATGACGGCATCGATTTTCTGGATTTTGTCAGGACGGTATCTAAGTTTCGCGGGCTGCAGTGCGGCAAGGCCTATGCGGAGGGCTTCACAGCTTGTCAGGCCTGGCCGAGGCTGCGTACTGAGCGGTTATTGCCATAATCATAAGAACATAAAGGAGCGAGATTCAAGTGGATTTTATGTCGACGATGAAGCAATCTTTATTGGAGGGATTTTATCCTGAGGGTTGGGATATGGCCAAGATTGATCGGTGCTGCTCGCATCCGCCGGAGGCGATTGAAGAGCGGCAGCCGTCCTGGCATGCGGAGTTTCGGCCGATTGGCTGCGAGGATGTACAGGAGTTAAGTGTGAAAATGGGACATGCGATCGCACAGCATATTCGCCGCAATCAGCTGGCAGGCCGTAAGGTTGCTTTCATTCTGCCTGCAGGACCGATGGGCATGTATCGCTGGGCGGTATACTTCCTGAAGGCATGGGCTGTTGATTGCTCACATGTGTACGGGTTCAATATGGATGAATGGAGCGACGCGGAGGGAAGCACGCTACCGCCTGATAATCCAGGCTCCTTTCAGTATGCGATGGAGCAGGCATTTTACAACCCGCTCGGTGAGCTGACTGTGCCCGCAGCGCAGCGGCACTTCGCCACAGCCGATGTCCTGCCGACTTATGCAGAGAAGATCGCGGCGCTCAAGGAGGAAGGAGCGGAGCTGATCACGGTATTCGGCATTGGCCGGATGATGCATATTGCTTTCTGGGAGCCGCAATTCGGAGGTGAATATGACAGCGATGAACAATGGCGCAAGGAGACACATCGCATCGGCGCTAAGCTGCATCCGCTGACGATCGAGCAGAATGCGATCACCAGCTTCAAGAGCCGGACGACACTGGTGCCTTGCCGTGCCAACACGATCGGGCCGGGGTTGTTCCTGCAATCCGATCACGTCATTGGCGGTTGTGACGGTGCGCTGGGGCGAGGGATGCAGTGGCAGGGACTGTCGCTCTGGACAACGCTGCGTCATGAGCCGAATCGCTGGCTGCCATCGACGTATATGACGACCTTGCCGGGAGAATTGTTCTACTTACGTGAATTAGCCGGTCCGCTTGGAGCAGATATCAATTGATAAGAAGAATGTGGTAATGATGTCAGCAGAGGAATACGATAATCTGATGGAGAACTTTCATCTGCTAGGTCATGAGGCTAGTCGGAATTCACTTGTTGCTAGGTAAGCCAGAGCCCCTGAAGTCTGATTTCACAGGCTTCTGGTCAAGAAGAATGAATGAGAAGGATCGTCTAGTGTACGCGATGGACAGTAAGAACATCTACATTATCCAGTGTAAGTATGATTACAAGTAGTGCAACATCGTGTACATGATTAAGAAGCGCTCCGCTAGTTGATTAATACGGCCTAGCCGTACTAGTCGCTCGCGGAGCGCTTTAATTGTTAGAATAATGCGGTTCTGCCGTGCTAATTGCTTGAGAAACACTTCGTTAGCTGATTTAATGAGATTCTACCGTATTAATCGCTCTCGCAGCGCTACGTTAGTCGAATTAATACGGTCTGGCCGTACTATTCACTCACAAAGCGCTCCAACATTCGAATAATCCGGCCCAGCCGTACTATTCGAAATAAACAACCTGCTTCGTCTCAACCGACTTGAAGGCGGCCTCCATCAGCTTCATGCAGCGCATGACTTCTGAGTTCTTGACGATAATCTCAACCTTGCCATCGATCGCGTCGAATACATTGCGGTAGAAGTCGAGGATGTCGGTCTGCACGCGTGGAATCGGCTCCTCAATGATGTTCTGGTCGTTGACTCTCGGCGCCATCGTCTTCGTGAGACCTGCTCCAGCTACGATTGGCTTGGCATCATGGCTGCCGCTAGCCGATTCTGACAGCCTGACGATCTTGCCAGCCATACTCCAATCCTCGATTACGGCTGTACCAGTGGTACCATTCATATACCATAACGGATTCTTAATAAAGTGATGCGTTCCGACCTCCAGCAGAGCGGTGCGGCCGCTCTCGAATGTCAGGGACAGTCGGAAGCCGTCATCTACTTCGGCGTTCGTAATATGGGTAAACTGACAGTAAACTTCCTTGACCTTCTCCGGAATCATCAGAAGAATCCGATCGAGTAGATGCACGCCCCAGTCCAGCATCATGCCGCCGCCGTATTCCTTCTTCCCGCGCCAATCGCCAGGAATTCCTCTGGAACCATGCACCTTGGATTCAACATGGAATACCTCGCCGACGATCTTCTCGTCGTACAGCTTCTTCATCACGAGATAATCCTCGTCCCATCTGCGATTCTGACCAACAACGAATACCTTGCCCGTCTGCTGCTGAACATCGAGTATACGCTGTAATTCCTCGCTGTTGTTTGTAACCGGCTTCTCGCAGATGACATGCTTGCCAGCCTTCATCGCAGCGATTGCCAGCTCCTCGTGGTGATGATTCGGTGTGGCAATAACCACGATCTCGACTCTCGAATCATTGAGGCATTCTTCCAGACTTGTATAGCCGTGAATGCCTTGCTCCTCTGCGGCCGCTAATCGAGCGGGATCTATGTCGTAAGCGCCAATCCAGGATACCTGCTCAAGCTTGCGCAAGTGCCTTCCGTGCTGACTCCCCATACCGCCATAGCCGATAATCGCTGTGCCGAATTGTCTAGTTGCCATAATCCTTCAATCCCTCCATATACGATTGCCATTGTAAGTGATGTGTATAGTCCAAATGGTACATGATTACAAGTGGTTATGCAATCTGCTATCTTGTCTGATTTATATCGCATTTTGGCACACGATGTTTCTCTAGTCATGCAGAACTGCTATTGACAGGAATCGGAAGATCCAATATGATAATGACAGTCACCACTGACAGACATCATTGGAGCGAGGTGCATAGACATGGACATCAGCAAAATAGGCAGCAGCGACAGACTGTTGATGGCCGCGATCGATCTAATCTCGTATAGGGGCTACAATGGCGTGACCACGCAAGAGATTGCCGCGGCTGCGGGCCTGAGCGAGAAGACATTATTCCGCCACTTCGGCAGCAAGCAGAAGCTCCTTGAAGCGGCCTTCGAGCGTTATCATTACGCCGAAGAGATGAAGAAGATATTCGCGGAGAAGCTGGTCTGGGAGCTGGAGGAAGATCTCCTTGTGATCAGCAGAGCGTATCACGAGATCATGAACCAGAACCGCAAGCTCGTACAGATCAGCATGAAGGACGAAGCCCAGATGCCGGGATTCAAGGAACGGCTGCAGCAGCACCCCCTGCAGCTGCTCGAGTCTCTGACCAATTACTTCATAGCGATGAGCCAGAAGGGAAAGGTGCGGCTGACGGATCCGAGGATGCAGGCTTTCACGTTCATGATGACGCAATATGGGGCGTTCGTGAACGATTTGGAGGCCGGGAAGAACTATCCGGATATCGCGCTTGAACGCTTCATCGAGGACAGTGTCAAAACATTTGCTAGGGCTTTAACCCCCTAGTCATTTTTTTAATCGGTATGACAGTAAGTGCTGACAGACAATCTAAAGGAGAGATGAAAATGACAAGTGTAGGACATTCGTATGATGTTGCCGTAATTGGCGGAGGATTGACAGGATTGACTGCAGCTGTTTATTTGGCAAGGTCGGGTAAATCCGTTGTGGTGCTAGATAAGGACAGCCGTTTGGGCGGGCTTGCACAGACGACACAGATGAATGGCGCATGGTTCAATCTCGGTCCTCATGCGATGTATGAAGGGGGTGCGGCGCTTCGCATTCTCAGAGAGCTGGATTGCTTGCCTGACGGTGGATACGCATCCAAGAGCGGGATGATCGGCATATGGCAAGGGAAGATTGTAAGTGTTCCTGACGATTTGACTCCGGAGGAGAATGCGGAATGGAGCAAGCTAATGAGTGGATTGAACCAAATCGACACAGAGTCGATTCGGTCGGTCAGCCTTCAGGAGTGGGCGCTTCAGCACATCCGGTATGAACGGGTGGGTCTATTCTTCCATGCTATGTGCCGGCAATGGTCATACTGTGACCAGATGAACGCGTTAAGCGCTGGTTATGTGATTGAACAGGGGCAGCTCGCTGGTCAAGGTGTCCGCTATGTGGAGGGCGGCTGGCAGACCGTCGTGAACGATTTGAACCAAGCAGCCATTCAGGCTGGAGCTGCTATCGTGACTGGTCGCAGAGCCGAGCAAATCCTACTGAGAGACGGCGGTGTTGACGCGCTGGCGCTATCGGATGGGACACAATTCAAGGTAGATACGGTTATCGCAGCATGCGGGCCGGAAGAGGTATGCCGGCTCGTCGAGGGTTCAGAAGAGATGTCGATTGGGAAGTGGAAGCGGGAATCACGCCCTTTGTACGCCGCATGCTTGGACGTTGCGTTAAGACAAATGCCTTACCCAGAGCGCAGCTTTGCCCTTGGGCTGGATCAACCCTTGTACTTCTCCAAGCATTCGGGAGCTGTCCGATTGAGTGATAACGGCGCACACGTCCTCCATGTGATGAGATATAACGACAACGAAGCTATTAGAGACGCCAAGTCAGATGAGGGAGAACTTACCTGCCTTCTTGATCTACTGGAGCCCGGCTGGGATCGGGAAGTTGTAGCCATCCGGTTCTCGCCGAATGTCCTAGTCGCTCATGATTCACGCACCATCCGACATCGGGGTGCGGGGCCGGCCCCCAGCCCGATCGTACCGGAAGTCCATGGATTGTATGTCGCTGGCGACTGGGTCGGTTTGGAAGGACGGCTCGCTGACGCGGGCATGGCAAGCGCCAAGCAGGCTGCTCAGGAAGTACTTCGTCGTGGTTGATTCAACAACGACGATCTAATTGGACGGGAATTGCTTATTTTTCATATACCCACTAGGTACTGTACCGGTCCATTTTCTGAATTGATTAATGAAGTGATTATAATTATAGAATCCAACTTCATAGGCAATCTCTGAAGCGCTGCGATTCGTATGCTCCAACAGCAGGCAAGCCTGGTGAATTCGCATCTGGTTCAAGGTGTCGATGATGGTTAATCCCATTTGCTCTTTAAACAGATGGGATAAGCGGGATGCCGACAGTCCGATCGCCTTGGCCAGTGTCTCGATTTGAACAGGACTTCGCATATGCACAGACAGATAATGCAAGGTTTCGACGATCCGGGGATCGAGCTTCCGGTTCCTTCTATGGGCAAGCAACAACAATATCTCGCGAAGTGAGTTCAGACATAGATCATGCCAGTATTCGCTTCGCTCTCGTGAATCAGACAGGAGTCTTAGAAAAGCATCGTACACCCTTGTTCGTTCTGAGCCTGGTTCTAATGTATGAAGGTATAGAGGTTCGATCGGCAGAAGCTTGTCTCCGATCGACCTGGAACTGAAGTGTGCCCATATAAAATTCCAGCTATCCCCTTCCGACGTGCCGTACGAGTGGGGGGTGCCGGGCCTTAATAATACAACTTCACCAAGCGCGCATTCCGTTCTACCGTCAGGAGTATTGAAGTAACCGCTGCCGCTTAATGTGTAAGTGATCAGCCAATCCTCCATTCCGTTAGGACGGTTTGTGATGTAAGTTTCATCCACCTGGAAATGACCCGCTATGATTAGGCTAGGTGAACCTTCGACAAATGGAGATCGATTGGAAAAACGATTCATAGGATAACTCCTCTTGGAATGAATTACTTTCCTAATCATAGCTTGAAAGATGTGAAATAACTAGTTCAAGATCAATTTCATTGCCGCAGCAGGTCATATTATGAAATTGATTGGAGTAGCAGAATAGTGTGAGTGAAAAGCAGAATTGATACTTCAAAGCCGGAGGCGAAAATCCTATACTCTATCTATAGGAATGATAGTTATGATCATTGCATTCAGAAGGGGAGATCGATATGTCATATTCCATTCGGTATTTAACTGAAGAGCAAAAGGAATTATTCCAACGGGAAGGATATCTGATTGTAAAAGGTTTATTTGATCAACGGCAGCTCCAGGAAATCAAGGATACGTTTGAAGAAATCAGTCACACAGAGGTTCCGGGCTACTTCGAACCGGATTTGACTGCCAGCTCGGATGATCCTTTGAAGCGTTATCCGCGCGTTATGCATCCGCACCGATTTAACGACACGGCGATGAAGTATATGCTGCATCAGCCAGTGCTAGCCATATTAGAGGACCTGTACGAGGAGCCGCCGCTGGCTGCGCAAAGCATGTTTTACTACAAGCCTCCTGGTGCAAGAGGGCAAGCTCTACATCAAGACAACTTCTATCTCAAGGTAGAGCCGGGGAATTGCATTGCCGCCTGGACAGCTATCGACGCAGCTGATGAAGAGAACGGTGGATTATTGGTAGTGCCGAAGACGCAAGATTACGAGATCATATGCCCAGAATCGGCGGACTCGAAGGAATCGTTCACAACCCATTACGTCAAGCCGCCCAAAGATCAGAAAGCAGTACCGGTCATCATGGAGCAGGGGGACGTGTTGTTCTTCAATGGAAATTTGATTCATGGATCATACCGAAATAAGACCAAAGATCGGTTCCGCAGATCATTCATCTGCCATTATGCGAATGAGTCTGCCACCCAGATCGGTCAGCATTACAAGCCGTTATATCGGGCAGATGGGACAGCAGTAGATCTGGAGTCAAACCCCGATGGAGGACCATGCGGTGTTGAATTCGGAACGCTCTATCCTCACTAGATCGGCAGAGCCCAAGCTTGAGGTCCAGATGTCATGGTGGGGCATGAGCGGGCTGAAGAATGACGGAGAAACGCGTTCGCTTGAAGAACAGTTCGAATTAATCGCCGAAGCCGGCTTTGACGGGATTAACGGGTTCATTCCAGCTCCGGAGGAAGAGGATCATTGGGATCGCCTGCTGGAACGATACGGCCTTACGTTGAGTGTGAACGCGTACCCGAAGACAGCGGATGATATGTTCCAATTTCTAGTTCGGGCTAAGGAATACGGAAGAATCCAGCATATCAATGTGCAAGTCATGACACCCTTCCTGACCGGAGAACCAGCTGTTGCCCTGCTGGGCGAACTCAATGCCATGTCTCATGAAGCGGGAATTCCCGCATTCATAGAGACACATCGGGGTACGATAACGCAAGATTTAATTCGTACGATTGCATATATAGAAGCTCTGGCATCTCTACGCTTGACGATCGACTTGTCGCACTATGTCGTGGCTGGAGAATTGCATACGATTTCCGATGAAGCCGAGTCATTGATCCAAAAACTCTTGACACGGTCATCGGCAATCCATGCGAGGGTATCGAATGGCGAGCAAGTGCAAGTGAATGTTGGAAGGTCGGGCGAACATCCAATGATGTGCCATTTCAAACGCTGGTGGGAACAAGGTATGAGACATTGGAGGGCGACAGCTGGCTCGGGAGACGTATTGCCGTTCGTCGTTGAACTTGGGCCCCCGCCGTATGCGATTACGTTCGACGAATATGGGGAACGTACGCTTGAGATCAGTGATCGATGGGAGCAATCGCTCCTATTCCTCAGAACTGCGCGAAAGCTTTGGAGAAGGTTGGATTAGTATTAATGTTGGCATGGACAAGGTACAGCGCTTATAATAGCAGCTGTACCTTTCTTCGATTACCTCTTTTGTATTCACTTTCCATATTTTCATGTATAATGTCATAAGAAGTCGATAGCATTTCTTAATAGATAAGGGAGTTGAACACATGGAGGAATTAAGTAAGAATGAGCATATGGAGCAAGTGAGAATCATTCATCCGCCTAATCGGAAGGGTAAACCAACCCCCGCGTTTATTGGCGCATCATGGGTCGCTTTATTTCTAGGGTTTATCGCGTTTGTCATTGGACTGTGGAATGCGGAAATGATGCTAAACGAGAAGGGGTATTACTTAACATTATTGCTCTATGGGCTATTCGCCGCTGTCTCCCTACAAAAAACAGTAAGAGATAAAGAAGACGGCATACCTGTCACAGGCATCTACTATGGCATTTGTTGGATTGCCATCGGCTCGGCTCTGCTTCTTCTAGCGATTGGCTTATGGAATGCTGATTTGCTCAGAAGCGAGAAAGGTTTTTACGGGATGTCTTACGTATTGAGTCTATTTGCAGCCATTACCGTACAGAAGAATATAAGAGATTCGAGAAAAAACGATGAAGATTAAGTATTAACCGCGCATTAACGCCTCCTGTGAAGGAGGTTTTTTAATTTCTGTAACATTCCCCTGAGCCGGTACTATCGATCCAAGCGGTACAAGGCTGACCTAGAACAGCGATTGACGCGTGAGATCAAGGAACAATCGATTGCCGGACCTGAGGAGCATCTAGTGAATAGTGAAACACAGCGCCTGCTGCTGGAGCAAATCAATAAGCTTGATGAGCTGGCTAGAGAAATTGTCCTGTTGCGCATTTACGGCGAGCTGTCCTTTAGAGAAATCGGAGCATTCGCAGGAATCAGTGAGAACCATGCCAGGGTCATTTTCCATCGCGCCAAAAAACATCTGCATGAAGAAATGGGGAATACACATGGATCCTAAGACGAATCGTTCCATTATAGAAGATTTGCTTCCGCTTTATCAGGAAGATTTGCTGAGTGATGAAACAGCAAGATGGCTGGAGGAGCAGATACGCAGCAATGAAGCGTATCAGCACTTATACGAGCTCTCGCGCAAGCCGCTGCCTGCGCCAGAGCAGACCGCTTCGGCAAATGATTACGAGAAGATGATGCGGAAGATCAGTCGGAAGCTGTCTGTTTACCAATTGATTATGATGGCGATTTCGTTCTTCATGGCGATCAGCACATCAATGATGGGAGACAGCTTTGGCTTTATTTTGTGGTATGCGGTATTGGGGCTTGTGACGTTCCTGTTCTACCGTGATATCAAGGTTGTCTTGCTTGTGACGTTTGTGCCGATTTTCTTGTGGCTGTTCGGCGATATGATATATGAGCGAATGCACGGTCATGTCACAGATACCGGATTATTCACGTATGTGCTGTTGTCGTTCTTAGGTGCGCTGCTTGGAGCGGCATTGCATACTGTATTTGCGCTGATCGGTGCCGCGATCGGTTGGCTTGCCGGTAGGAAGAAACCGCTAACTGTTATTCTAGCAGTTGTGTTGTCGATGGGCATTGCTGTGGTGTACGACGCATTCAACGGAAATCCGGTAGGAGAGTGGCTGGCTAAGCAGGAGCTGCGGACTTATCTGGAAGAGACATATCCGGAGCGAGAATTGCGGATTCAAGATGGTTTCTATAACTTCAAGTTCTCTTCCTATGAATTTGATGTAATGGAAATTGGTAAGGCAATGAAGAATGGGATGACCATGGCGTATCGCTTTGAAGTGAGAGGCTGGATGCGAGAAGTCGTCTCGGATGGTATCCGTGTAGAATTACGGGATGAAGCACTCATAGAGCGGCTCAGTGAACAAGCGGCATTGGAGATCGAACAGACACTAGCACAGGAAATCGATAGCATGAAGGCGGTTGAGGTTTATCTGGAGGTGTTGAAGGTAGAGCTGCCAGAGGACACAGTCTGGCGCAAGGATCTGCCGATTCAGGACGGCATCCAAATCCAAATCACGCTGGACGCGACGAATGCCAGCAGAGAAGATGTGTTACGTGCTGCTCAGGGCATACAGGAGCAGTTGAATGAATCCCGTTATGAGTACAGCTATGTGAATATTAATGCCAATGATTTCGGATACACGGATTCGAAAGAGCTGGGCCCGTTGCAATATGCGGTGTCGTTCGATCAAGAGAGCGAGCTGAGTATAAAGGATATAAAGGTGTTCAACGAATAGCTGCCAAAGCCCCGAATATTATCCATGTTAACCGGTCAATAATGAATTGCTACCCTTAACAGACTCTAGTATGTTAAGGGTAGTGCTATTGAGATGGAGAGGATGATCATGGATGGATGAATTACACCATCTACCTAGGAAGCTGACGATTACGATGTGGGACTTCTGCTGGTATACGATGTCGATGCCCGGCGAGCCCTATCATGATCTGGGCGCCCGGTTTCAGGAGGCCGTACTGCGGGGCTATAATACGATAAGGATTTGTGCGATACCTTACTTCCTGTTCACATCCGAGGGAGTCAGACCAGGTCCGCTGTCGTTTAGTAATATGGGACAAGTCGGCGCGCGGACGCGTTGGTATAATTGCAAGGGTGGCGCATCGTTGGATGGACATGCTCATCTTCTGCGCCTGTTCGCGGAGGCGAAGCGGCATAACTGCTCTGTTATATTGTCCTCATGGGAATATCAGCAAAGCCCAAGCTTCCTAAGCAGCCCCGAGATGTTCGAGGAGCTGCTGGCGATTCCGCCGGCGGAACGATTCAACGCGATTGCAGCCTCGATGAGTCAATTGATCTCGTACTTGAAGGCGCATGGATACGCTGATCAGATTGCCTATGCCGAGCTGCATAATGAATTGGAGTATGGCCGATTGGCCCAGGTGGCCATCGACGCAGGAATCGCGGAGCATGATACCGCAGGGATTATTGCTATGATGAAGCAGTATGTCGAGCATGCCATCGATCAGCTTCGCGCGCAGCATCCGGATATCCGGATCAGCGGCTGCTATACGCTGGATCAGCCTTATTCAAAGCAGGATGTCGCGCATAATCAGCAGGTTGCCCATTACCATCTGTATATTAAGGGTGTGCTGCAGGAGCTGATGGACGAGACAGGTATTATGGATGCGGATGTCCCATTCCCGAATCCATTGGTTCGTTCGATGCTGCGCGAGGATGCGCCTGCCTTCGACAGCTACCAATTGCCTGCAGGCGAGGAGTGGCGATTACACGGCAATCCGGTTGGCTTGAAGTTGCTATATCTGCATGATTGGGCAGATCCCGATAAGTGGGATTACGAGCTGTATGCGCGTTATCCAGCCCATAAACAAGCGATGCTGCAGAAGATCGACGAGCGCCTCACTGAAGTCGCTGACTGGGCAGGACGCTTGCAGCTGCCTGTGGTGATCGGCGAAGGCTATGTTGGCTATACACCGTTATACGCAGGATTCGAGGAAGGGCCAGTAGGCAAGTTTATCGCTGAGTACGCGATTCGCAAGGGCATGTCGCTCGGGGTCTGGGGTATGGTGCTGTGCTCGAACTGCGCGCCGCATCATCCCTTCTGGCAGGATATCGCATGGCAGCAGAGATGGAATCGATATATACAGGAATCGTAAGAGGTCGAACGCGGGCGGGAGTCAGCGTTCGATCTTTATTTTATCCATTAGTGTTGGGGTGGTGTTAGTCTGGATAAGTTTCTAAAAAGAATATAAACAGAATATAAACAGAATATAATCCATCATGTTCAGGATATCGTATATTGGATTGGTTCGCGCATCGGGGTAAGCTAATTGTAGCAAGATTACTTACACGCGCAAGGTAATATGGAAGGAAGAGGAGTGGTGACATGAGCAAGCAGCAGGTTAAGGTGTGGGAGGAGACTGTACAAATCCCAACTTACGAGGCGGGGAAGCCCGAGAAGAATCCGATGTTCCTCGAGAAGCGGGTGTATCAGGGCAGCACAGGCAGGGTATATCCGCATCCGGTAATCGACAAGATCGAGGATGAGAAGAAGCTGAAGCCGTATCAGTTGGTTATTCTGGAGAATGAGTATGTCCGCATCGAGATTATGCCGGAAATTGGCGGACGAATCTATCGCGCGCTGGATAAGACCAATAATTATGACTTCGTCTATTATAATCGCGTTATCAAGCCGGCTCTGGTCGGACTAGCGGGTCCCTGGATCTCCGGAGGGATTGAATTCAATTGGCCGCAGCATCACCGCCCGACTACGTTCGGACAGGTGGAATATACGTTCGAGGAGAATACGGATGGCAGTGCGACGGTATGGGTAAGCGAGATCGATCGCATGTACGGCACCAAGGTGACAGCCGGCTTCACGTTGTATCCGGGCAAGGCATATGTGGAAGTTGCTGCGCAGCTCTATAATCGCACACCCGAGCCGCAGACGTTCCTCTGGTGGGCGAACCCGGCTGTGGCCGTCAATGATTATACCCAATCGGTGTTCCCTCCGGATGTGAATGCGGTGTTCGACCACGGGAAGAGAGATGTGTCCCGCTTCCCGATTGCGACTGGCACCTACTACAAGATGGACTATTCAGAAGGGGTAGATATATCCTGCTATAAGAATGTCCCTGTACCAACCTCCTATATGGCGTATAAGTCTGACTTCAACTTCGTAGGCGGCTATGATCATCAGGTGAAGGCTGGATTGCTGCATGTGGCGAATCGGCATATCTCACCGGGTAAGAAGCAATGGACCTGGGGGAACGGCGAGTTCGGGCAAGCTTGGGATCGCAATCTGACTGATGAGGATGGTCCGTACATTGAGCTGATGACGGGTGTGTATACCGATAATCAGCCGGACTTCACCTGGCTGCAGCCGTATGAGGAGAAGTCATTCAAGCAATACTTCATGCCGTATAAGGATATCGGAATGGTGAAGAACGCCTCGATCGATGCAGCGGTCAATCTGGAAGTGGATGAGACGACGCGTGAAGCGGTTGTCATGGCCTATGCGACCTCTGTAATCGAAGGGGCAAGGATCGAGCTGACAGGACGCAATCGGACTTATCTCGCTGATACTGCGCAATTGTCTCCGGTGCAGACGTTTAAGTCGGTCGTTCAGTTAGCTGAGGAGGATCAAGCGCATGATATGCGCGTACGCGTGCTGGATGCAAGTGGACGCGAGTTGATCAGCTATCAGCCCAGGAAGCCGGAGATTGAGCAGGTTCCTGATGCGGCTGAGCCGCTGCCAGCACCGGAGGAGCTGAAGACGAATGAACAGCTGTATCTGGCTGGTCTGCACCTGGAGCAATATCGTCATGCTACCTATGAGCCTGAGGCTTATTATCTGGAAGGCTTGAAGCGTGATGACAGCGATATCCGCATCAATGTCGCTTACGGTACGCTGCTGTTGCGCAGAGGGTTGTTCGAGCAAGCGGAGCCGCACTTCCGCAAGGCGGTGCAATCCCTTACCTGGAAGAATCCGAATCCGTACGACAGTGAAGCCTACTATCAACTGGGCGTAGCGTTGAAGCTGCAGGGCAGACTGGAAGAAGCGTTCGCCGCGCTCTATAAGTCGACATGGTCGGCGGCGTGGCAGGATGCCGGTTTCTTCACCCTGGCGCAGATCGCTTGCGAGAAGGAGCAGTTTAGCGATGCGCTGGAGCTGGTGGAACGCTCGCTCATTCGCAATGCGCGGAATTATAAGGCGCGTAATCTGAAGACAGCTGTGCTGCGCAAGCTGGGTCGGCTTGAGGAAGCGAAGCGGTTCGCGGAAGAGACGCTAACGCTGGATATCGCCGACTTCGGTGCGAGGATGGAGCTGGTGCTGATTGCAAGAGCTTCTGGACAGGAAGAGGCTGCCGAGCGGTTGACTGCACAGCTGCTCGAGCTGACACGCGGCAATGCGCATAATCATCTGGCGATCGCTGCGGATTATGCGGGCTGCGGACTGTTCGCGGAGGCTGTAGAGGTGCTTAGTCTGATTGTTGGCGATGAGAAGGAAGAAGTGCGGGAAGACCAGTATCCAATGGTGTATTACACCCTGGCCTATGCATATGGCAGAGCCGGACAGCAGGAGCAGCGTGAGAAGTATTCGGCGCTCGGCGGGAAGGCCGCGCCTGATTATTGCTTCCCGAACTCCCTGTTCGATTATGAAGTGCTGCACGATGCGATTGCCTTGAATGAAAGGGATGCACGCGCGCATTACTATCTGGGTAACCTGCTGTATGACAAGAAGCGGCATGCCGATGCGGTCAAGCATTGGGAGCTGTCCGCGGAAGCGGATGCGTCCTTCCCGACGGTGCATCGGAATCTTGCTCTGGCCTACTATAATAAACAAGCTGACGGTGCGAAGGCGCAGGCCAGTCTGGAGCGGGCATTCGCAGCTAATCAAGCCGATGCGCGAGTATTCTATGAGCTGGATCAACTATACAAGAAGCTGAATATGCCTTCTGAACAGCGTCTGGCCAAGCTCAATCAGTATCTGCCGCTCGTAGAGGCAAGAGATGATCTCTATATCGAGTATGTTACCTTGCATAATTCGCTCCGCAGACATCATGAGGCGATCGAGCTGCTGAGCAGTCGCAGGTTCCATCCATGGGAAGGCGGAGAAGGCAAGGCGCCGGGGCAGCATATTCTGGCGCATGTCGAAATCGGCAAGACGCTGCTGGCGGAAGCGCGGTATGAGGAAGCAGCGGAGATGCTGCAGCGGGCACTTGTGTATCCGGAGAATCTCGGAGAGGGCAAGCTGGCTGGCGCACAGGAGAATAATATCTATTATTATCTGGGGATAGCCTATGAGCAGCAGGGTCTGTCCGATGAGGCGCACCGGGCATTCGTCAAGGCTTCACAGGGGCTTGAGGAGCCTGCAAGCGCGATGTACTATAACGATCAGCCGCCCGAGATGATCTTCTATCAGGGCTTAGCATGGAGCAAGCTGGGCAATGAACATGAGGCGAAGCGCAGATTTAACAAGCTGATCGATTACGGCGAGCGTCATATCTTCGATGAGGTGAAGATCGACTTCTTCGCGGTATCTCTGCCGGACTTCCTCGTGTTCGAGGATGATCTGAACAAGCGTAATGTGATGCATTGCCGCTTCATGATGGGACTGGGATGCCTGGGCTTGGGTGAACCGGCCAAGGCGCGCGAGCATCTGGAGCTTGTACTTGAGATGGATGTCAATCATCAGGGCGCGATGATGCACCTAGAGCTAGCTCAGGATTAGTGTGGAAAATCATACAAAATAGCCTCGCAAGCGGCATGAATTGCTAGACTTGTACGATAAATCGTACAAAAATCCTATAGGAATGCCGCAAGGCGTATGATTTGTACGAAAAACTGCACAAAACAGAAAAATACGGATGATTACGTGGGCATTTGTATGAAAAATCATCCAAACTGTGTCTGGGACGATGAGTATCGGTTCCCAACAATGGTGAGGGACAACGATAACAGCAGCATATACGAATGGAGGCAGGTGCAGGATGGAAGGTAGGACAATCATTCGATTAAGCGAGTGTTGGGGCTTCATGATCGATCCGGAGCGAACCGGTGTCGAGCAGCGTTGGCAGGAGAAGGGACTGCCAAGTCCCGAGTCTGTCCAGATCCCGCATACCTGGAATGTTGACCCGCGGTACGAGACGTATCGCGGGCAAGCCTGGTATGAGTACGTATTCAGTGTGCCGGAGCAGTGGCAAGATCAGATGGTGCGCATCCGCTTCGAGGCGGTGTATCGGGATGCCCATGTATGGCTCAATGGCATCCATGTTGGCTCGCACTCAGGCTCCGGCTATACGCCGTTCTTACTTGACCTGACGAATGCGCTGCGTCCAAGCGAGGAGAACCGGCTAGTCGTCTCGGTCGACAATGCCCCAGCGGAGTATGCATTGCCTCAGCAACGCAGCTTCGATTGGGCGGATGACGGCGGCATGATTCGAGAGGCGAAGCTCATTGTCACTGGCCCATCCGCGATCGATTGGCTGCAGGTTGATGCCATTCCGCTATTCACGGGCAGCGTTGACCAGCCAATCGAAGGGCGTATCTCGATTCGAGCCTTCCTATGCGGCGGCGAAGTTGGAGACGGCAGCAAGGGTGCGGGAGGCGGAGCTAGTGCCAGTGGAAGTGAGCGGGAGAACTTGACCTATCATGTCAGAGTTAAGCATGCAGGTGAACAAGTATGGAGCGGACCTGTCGGATCAAGCCGACTCGGAGATGCGATTCAGCTTGCAGAGATTCGGCTGGAGGATGTGCGTCTATGGCACTTCGACCATCCTCATCTGTACGAGCTCGAAGTGGATCTGATGCAGGGGAATCGCCTACTAGATCGCTATGCAAGCACCATCGGATTCCGCGAAATCCAGACCGTAGGCCAGGAGCTGTGGCTCAATCGCGAGCCGGTTCGATTATTCGGCGTAGAATGGATGCCCGGCTCGAATCCAGCTATCGGAATGGCGGAGCGGGAAGCCGATCTGACTAAGTTCCTCGAGCAGATCAAGCATGCGAATTGTGTAATCACCCGCTTCCACTGGCAGCAGGATGAGCAGCTGCTCGATTGGTGCGATCGCAACGGATTGCTCGTGCAGGAGGAGATTCCGCATTGGCAGCAGCCTGCGATTCCAGGTCAGGAGACGCTGGAGCTGGCCAAGCAACAAGCGCATGAGATGATTACACGCCATTATAATCATCCATGTATTTACGCTTGGGGGATGGGTAATGAAATAGACGGACAGGCTGCTGGTACCAGCGTCTATATGCGCGAGCTACTTGCCTATATGCAGACGCTGGATGATCGCAGATTCATCAATTATGTGAGCAACACCATTCATCTCGAGCCGCAGCTAGATGCTGCTGGCACAGGGGATGTGCTGATGTGGAATGAGTACATCGGAACCTGGCACGGCGACCTCGATTTCGAGGAGGTTATTGGCCGTATCGAGGGCGCTCATCCGCATAAGCCGATCTGTATCGCCGAATATGGTCTCTGCGAGCCTGCATTCGAAGGCGGAGATGCCCGGCGCGCACAGTTTCTCAGCGATAAAACCGCGCTGTATCGGACCCATCCGGGCATAGCTTACTTGATCTACTTCAGCCTTAATGATTATCGCACACAGATGGGCGAGGAGGGCGAAGGACGATTCATGCAGCGTGTGCACGGTTCAGTGGACGTGTATGGTAAGCCGAAGCCGTCCTATCATGTGCTGCGTGAGCTGGCTGCTCCCATTGTCCCCATGCATATCGATCTGGGGGACGAGCATCTGACATTGCGGCTGCAGACGCGCAGCGATATACCGAGCTACCGCGTTACGGGGTATCAATTGCGAGTTGATCTGACTGATGGAACTGCAGTGACACTGGCGATTCCTGATCTGTCTCCCGGTGATGAGACCGCTCTATCGGTCGCAAGAGGAGAACTTGCGTCAGACCCTGCGGTGCTCACGATTCTAAGGCCAACCGGCAGCTCGGTCTGGTCGCATAGCTTGCCATAATGCCAGCAATGTTGTGATTGTGCCCTGTTCGTCTGCGCGCGGGCAGGGTAAGATGAGATATTATTCCGAGGAGGCATGCCTAGCCATGCATACATTGTCGCTCCGTATTAACACTGAGAATAAACAGATTCGTCCGGGCAAGCTGTCTAACAATGGGGGTACGAACCCAAGCGGACAATCCTACGGCTTCACGAATTATTATATGACGCATAATGATAACCCGATCATTCCGGTCGTCGGCGAGTTCCACTTCTCCAGATTCTCTTATCTCCACTGGGAGGAAGAGCTGCTCAAGATGAAGGCGGGCGGGGTGAATATCGTCGCAACCTATGTGTTCTGGATCTTCCATGAGGAGGAGGAAGGTGTGTTCGAGTGGGGAGAGGATCGCAATCTGCGTCACTTCCTGGATCTCTGCGCGAAGCATCAGCTTGCAGCCATCGTACGCATCGGTCCGTTCTGTCACGGTGAGGTTCGCAATGGCGGCATTCCGGATTGGATGTTTACGAAGCCGCTCGAGCTGCGTTCAAATGACGAATTGTATCTCTTCTATGCCAAGCGGTTGTATAATGAAATTGCTAGACAGATGAAGGGCTTGTACTATCAAGAGGGCGGTCCGATCATCGCGGTTCAATTGGAAAATGAATACATGCACGCAGGCGCGCCTATCGATGCTTGGGGCTACAAGTCTAGCGGTGTGTACATCACCGCCGGCAGGGAGGGCAATGCGCATCTGGAGGTGCTGCGTCACTATGCGGAGGAAGCTGGCATTCGTCCGCTCCTATTCACGGTGACTGCCTGGGGCGGAGCCACAGTCCCGGAAGACGGCACGCTGCCGATGCTGGCTGGCTATGCCTATACGCCGTGGATTCCGAATCAGCCGCCTAGCAAGGAGTATATCTTCCGGGATCTGCATGAATCTCCAATGGAGCCTGTCGATTATGATACCCAGGAGTATCCGGTCGCTTACTGCGAGATGGCGGGCGGCATGCAGGTCAGCTATCATGCCAGGCCGTACGTGAGTCCAGAGAGTGTAGAGGCGATGACGCTTGTTAAGCTAGCTAGCGGCAGTAATCTGCTCGGTTATTATATGTATCATGGCGGCTCGAATCCGATCGGCAAGCATGCCTATATGAATGAGACCGCCCTGCCGAAGATCACCTATGATTATCAATCGCCTCTAGGTGAATTTGGTAGAATCGGTGAATCCTATGACCGGATTCGCAGCATTGCCTTATTCGTGGAGGCGTATGGTTCAATTCTAGCGCCGATGGGCACGATCATTCCAGAGGGGCAATCGGAGATTGCATCCGACAATACGGCACCTGTCCGCTGGAGCGTGCGTCAGCGAGATGGCGGAGGCTTCGTCTTCCTGAATAACTTCCAGGATCATCTGGAGATGCCCGACCGCGAGCAGGTGAGTATCGAGCTGGAAACGGCGCAAGGTAAGGTGCGCATGCCAAGAACGGACGGGATCAACCTGTTGCGTGATGTGGCTGCTGTACTTCCATTCAACCTCAATCTGGATGGCGCGGAGCTGATCAGCGCAACAGTCCAGCTGCTCACCACGCTCGAGACGAGTAATGGAAAGGTGCACGTCGCCTATGCGCATCCGGGCATGAAGCCTGAGCTCGTGTTCAGCAGGCGCTCTGTCACGTCGATTACAGCAAGTGCTGGAATCGTCACGCAAGAGGAAGACGCATGGATCGTTCATCCAGAAGCGGGGCTCAGCGGTGTGATCCAGCTTGTCTTGCAGGATGGGAGCCAGCTGCAGCTTCTCGTGCTGACGAGAGAGGAAGCGCTCAAGACCTACCGTCTCAAGCTATGGGGAGCAGAGCGACTTATTATCAGTGATGTGCCAGTCTACGAGCAGGACGGACAATTGATCTGCACCTCGCCGGGCAAGACAGCGTTCGATGTGGCAATCTGTCCTGCAGCAGCGGACGGCGTTCTGGCTGACGAGGATGTCGAGATCGGACAGGCGAACACAGGCGCATTCGGTGTGTATCGGCTTCAGGTGCCAGCCTACGAGCCGAACCTGCAGCTGCGCCAGCCGAATGACAAGACAGCGCTGCTGCGCATCGATGACAGCTGGCCAGCGCATGTAGGCGATATCTTCCTCGACGTTGACTATGAGGGAGATGTAGCAAATCTGTACGCCAATAATCGACTATTGACGGATCATATCTATTACGGGAAGACCTGGCAGATAGGGTTGAAGCAATTCAAGCGCCTGATGGCCGAGCATGAGCTTCATCTGTCGATCATTATGCCACTGCGCAAGGGCACCGTACACGCTTATGTGAATCAAGCCTACATTGAGAAATTCGAGGGTGAGGAAATTGCTATATTCCATTCGATTCGAGCGATTCCTCATTATGTTATAGCGCTGCGTAGCTTAATCACAAATTAAGTTCGACTTATCCGCGTTACCCCTTGGGAATATTGCGATACTCACTCGGCGAGCTGCCCATCACCTTCTTGAATAGACGGGAGAAGTAGTAGGGATCTTGGATCCCGAGCGAGCTGCCGATTGCCTTCACACTTAGGTCGGTCAGATCCAGCATCTGGCCGGCTTTCTGTATCTTCATGCGGATAAAGTAGTCGATTGGCGAGGAGCCGGTCTGGATGTTGAACAGATGAATTAGATGCTGCCTCGACAGTCCGACATGCTCCGCCAGCTCCTGCAGGGAGATCATTCGGTTCATATGCTCATTCATGTAGCTGACCGCGCGCTCCAGATGCAGTTCCTTACGGGCTTCCTGGCGGGAGCGGACAGCGGAGAGTCCGATTGTGCTGATCAGATGGCGCATCGTCTGTGAGATATGCAGCTGATGTGGATGTGAGTACGCCTTGTCGATCAGGATATGATAGCAATGATCGAACAGCTCGAGCAGCTTCGCGGATGCACCCAGCGGCAGCTGCAGGGTATCGGAGCTGAGCGCATAACTGTCGATCAAGGTCTGGACGGCGCTTCCCTTCAGATGGAACCAGTAGATACTCCAGGGCTGACCCTCAGATGCGCCGTATTCATGCGGGATGCCAGCAGGCAGCACGATCAGCGATTGGCTGCGCACATGTGTCACTTCGCCGCCGTCCAGTGCGTACCAGCCCTCGCCGTCCGCGCAGTAGATGAAGATGGTCGTGTCCGCGCCCTGCTCACGCTCCCGATGATGATGCTCGGCGCGCGGGAAGTAGCCGATGTCGGTCACATACAGCTGTGAGATCAACTCGTGCTGTGACAGCTCGGACAGTACATAATCGGGCAACACCAGCAGCTTCTCGTATTCAAAGCCTGTCTGCTTCTTCACACCAGCACTCCTCCCCCAATCGCAAGTCGTAATCAGGCATCCTAACGGATGTATTTCCGTAACAGGCTCAAGCTTCCTTCATTATACGTCAATACCGGGTAATACATCTATATCACGTACGACGCCGAGCAACTCGGCCAATCGGCCAGCAGCAATCGACAGCGGCATGTCACGACGCATCGCGATACCGATCTGGCGAGGAGGGATGGGGGCAGTCGTTGGGAGCTCGAATAGCTTGCCACCAGCTATCTCTTCGGTCACGTAAGAGCGGGGAATGAACGCGGCTCCGAATCCCTGTCTGGCGAATTCGATGAGCAGATCAACGCTGCCCAGCTCCATATCCGCTTCGATTACAACGCCCTGTGCGGCGAACCATTGCTCGACATACTGTCTCGTACTGCTGCCCTCAGACAGCAATAACAGCGGCAGATCATTAGCCAGCTGTTCGGCAGTCAGTGGAGAAGCGCTGTAAGCTTCGTAAGCCTCGCCGACAATGAGCGTGTCCTGCAGATCCGCGAATCGAATGATCTCGATCTGCGGGTCGACGGCAGGCAGGTCGACAACGGGCAGATGCACGATACCGCAGTCGATCGCAGCTTCCCGCAGCAGGCGGATGATCGCTGAGGTCTTGCCTTGCGACAGGCGCACGCGAATGTCCGGATAGGCGGCGCGATAGGCATTCAGCTGCGGCAGCAGCACATACTTGAATAAGGAGCCGCTCGCGCAGATTCGCAGCTCTCCTCCGGTCATCTGCTTCAGAGCGTCCATCTTACGCTCCCCCGTCTCCAGCAATGCGAATGCTTGCTTGACGTAGTCGAGCAACACCTCGCCTTCCGCGGTCAACGTTACACCCTTGGAGAGTCGATGGAACAGCTTCAGCCCGAGTGCTGCTTCCAATTGCTTAATCCCATAGCTGACGGATGGCTGTGTGATGTACAGCTGCTCCGCTGCCCGTGTGAGATTGCCGGTCTGGGCGGTGTATAGGAAGATGCGGTACCACTCTAAGTGATTCATAATGGTATAGACCCTCTCTATGTCAATATGACGAAACTCATATTTCACTTATTTCATTTCAACCATTATAATGAGATTACAAGTAAACGGCAATAGGTTTGTCGAGATTAGACTATCAGCAATGATGAGAGGGATGAGCAACAGTGGCAGGCAACACATTCGGAGAGCGCTTCAGAATTACCACATATGGTGAATCGCATGGCGAGTCGGTGGGCGTCATTATTGACGGTGTAACCCCAGGGGTTGAGATTGATGAGGCCTATATTCAGGTTCAGATGGATCGCAGGAAGCCGGGACAATCCTCGGTTACTACACCGCGTAAGGAATCGGACACCGTCCACATCCAATCAGGTGTTTACCAGGGTAAGACGACGGGAACGCCGTTATTTATTATTTTGCATAATCATGATATGAAGCCTGAGGCTTACAACGATATACAGAATTCATTCCGTCCGGGTCATGCGGATTTCACCTATCTGAAGAAGTACGGCATTCGTGATCATCGCGGCAGCGGCAGAGCGTCTGGCCGGGAGACGGCTGGGCGGGTAGCGGCGGGAGCGGTTGCGCGCAAGCTGCTGGAGCATAGAGGCGTTCAGGTTGTCGCGTATACGACGGAGGTCGGAGGGATTAAGAGCGAGACGTATGACGAGCAGGCGATTGAGCGCAATGCGGTGCGGACATGTGATCCAGTGGCGGCAGAGCATATGATTCGTCATATCGAGCATCTGGCATCGATCGGCGATAGCTGTGGGGGCGTGGTGGAATGCCGTATTCGCGGCGTCATCCCTGGGCTCGGCGAACCGGCATTCGATAAGCTCGACGCTGACCTAGCCAAGGCGATGCTCTCGATCGGCGCTGTGAAGGGGATCGAGTTCGGAGCAGGCTTTGCGGCGAGCTCGATGCTCGGCAGCGAGCATAACGATGGCATGAATCGCAATGGCTTCCTAAGCAATCACGCCGGAGGCATACTGGGCGGAATCAGTACCGGTGAAGAGATTGTGTTCCGGATCGCGGTGAAGCCGACATCCTCGATCTCCAAGCCACAGCGGACGATTCGCGTGAATGGAGAGGAGCAAGTGATCGAGACGCATGGCCGTCATGATCCATGCATCTGCCCTAGAATTGTGCCAGTTGTGGAAGCGATGGCATGTCTGGTCGTAGAGGACCACTTCAAGCGCCAGGCCGCCATGCGTGATGGAGCGGCGTTCTAAGCAGATGTAGAACAGTTCGGCAGAGCGCGGGGGCATTACCGCCGGGATTAGGAAAAGAACGACCAGAAGGACCGATGTGAGGATGGCCGGCTTGGCGCCAATATCCTTCATCGGTCCTTCCTTGCTTCTGTGCGGCTAGCGGACCTCAATGACGTTAAGATGCTACTTTCGCCGCTTTTTATATTCTAACGGACCCAGTTGCGCCTATTCGCGGGTTTTCGATTGAAACAATCACAAATATGCGCCAATAAGTGCATGTGTGTCCGTTACCTGGAATAAGGGCGGATTACGCATCGATTAGCGGCGCTCATGTCCGTTACAGCAGAGAAGCAACACATGCAGCATGCCCCGCGAGATGATGCGCTTGATTGGTGAGGCAGTGGTATTATAGCAATATATCAATAACAGACACATATCTGATAACCATGAACATTGAGTGATTTCAATCACAGCCATATACTGATAGCAATATCATTCAGCTGATAAATCAATGTTGGAGGTTTGAAGGATGCAGATATCCAAACCGGATTTGTTAACCCCATTCACCGCGCAGCAGATTGAGCAATATGAGCGTGATGGATTCATTCTGTTGAAGAATGGCTGCAGCAAGGATCTGATTGATGCGTTCAATGGCCATATCTATGATATCCGCAATCAGTCACCTATGCCGGAGTGGGCAGCGTGCGAGGAGAGCAAGAAGTATGCGCTGCGCCTGTTTAATCCGCATAAGCATGACAGCTTTTCCAGACAGATGATGAAGCTGCCGGTAATTCGCGGCGGACTCGCACAGCTTATGGGCAAGGAGGCTGCCTGTGTGCAGAGCATGTATTTCTATAAGGAGCCAGGTTCGCCAGGACAGGCTTCCCACCAGGATTACTACTATATCAAGAATGATCCGATGACGATGATAGCGGCCTGGACGGCTATGGAGGATCTAGTCGATGAGGAGAACGGCTGCCTCTGGGTGATGCCAGGCACCCATAAGCTCGGCCTATTGCCGCATGGTGCTGTGAAAAACCACGACGAGCATGAAGCATGGACAGAGGAAACCGAGGGAGTAGACACCTCCAGGCAGATTCCGGTCGTTATGGAGAAGGGGGATATCCTGTTCTTCCACGAGCTCGTCATTCATTCCTCGAATAAGAATCGCAGCAAGGATCGCTGGCGCAGGTCGTATGTATGTCATTATATTCGTGAGGATGCCGTGGTGACGTTCCGAGAAGATCTGAGGGAGAAGTACCGGTTATATTGAAAATACAACCAACACAAGGGGTGTACATGAGCCATTCAATCATAGCAGCCTTCGCTTCGGACCGTATCAAGTATGCTGTCGCAGGCACAGTCAGCTACCCGCCGGGGGGACAATTCGGGCCAAGAACGCAACCGGATATTCAATTGGTATTCGTCCATAGCGGCAGCATGGAGGTGTCAATCGATGGTGTGACCCATCATGTCATGCCAGGAAGTGCTATGCTCCTGCTGCCTGGAGCTGTGGAGGTTTTTCAGTTTTCGCGAGATCAGGAAACCTGGCATCGCTGGATATCGATTCATATTGGGGAGCTGAGGGCGGAAGAAGAGGAGTGGCTAAGGTCCCTGAGCAACAAGGCTCCCATCCCGGTAGAGATGAACACGCTTATTGATCTTATGCTCCAGCTATCCTCCGAGCATATGCCGGACTCAGGAGCCATGTGTAATCTAGGTATGTCTGCGCTTCATGTATATGTCTCAGCTGCTAGTCATAGCACTCGTGCTAGCACGCATTCATCGGTTTCCGCTGCAATTGCGTTTATGGAGGCTCACTTCGCAGATGATCTGACGCTGGAGGAGATCGCGAGGCATGCAGGAGTGACATCAGAATATCTGGTGCGATTATTCCGTAAGCATCTCCATACGACTCCATTCCAATACCTGTGGAAGTATCGATTGCAGAAGGGGGTGGAATGGCTGACGCATACCGGATTATCTGTCAGTGAAATTGCCTTGCGCTGCGGCTTCAAGACCTCCTACCACTTCGCGAGGAAGATGAAGGACCAGACTGGAAGCACGCCAAGCGATATTCGTAAATCAGCATGGGGAGAATAGAAGAAGAACCCAAGTGATTGCTCACTTGGATTCTTCTCTTATCTTCTCTAATGTCTGCAAGAACGTCTCGCTCGGCTGTGCGCCGGAGATGCCGTACTTGCGGTCGATTACGAAATAAGGAACGCCGCGAATGCCCAGACGCGCAGCCTCTTGCTGATCTGCGCGAACCTTATCGCTGTACTTATCGCTACTCAGCACACTGGCCACATCCGCCTCGTCTAAGCCGATATCTGCTGCGAGCTTCTTCAGGGTATCTTGATCCCCAACATGCTTCGCCTCAGCAAAGTACGCTTGATACAAACGATCCGTCATCTCGCCCATCTTACCTTGCTCATCTGCAAGATGCGCCAACCGGTGCGCATTATGCGTGTTCGTCAGCTTCATGCCATCCGCATCGAACGGCAGGCCAATCGCATTCGCCTGCTGCTCCACATTCCGATTCATTTCCTGAGCCTTCTCGCGCGTCATGCCATACTTGGCAGCCAGCATATCATGGACGTCCTGATCGACCTCTATCGGTGCGTTCGGATCCAATTCGAAGCTGCGATAGATGATTTCCACGTCATCCTTGCCGGTGAATTGCTCCAGCGCAGTCTCAAATTTCTTCTTGCCTATATAACAGAATGGACATGCAACATCAGACCAGATTTCAACCTTCATCTTAGTTCGCGCCTCCTATGTTATAGCTATATTGAATTGCATTTCGCTACAATTATTATAGTTACAACAGAAAGGATAGTCAATCATTCAATCTGTCCATCATTCAATCGTCAATCATTCAATCCCTGCACGTTGCTCGAAATCTGCATATGGCTCAATCTCCGCTGTGTTGCTCAGTAGCCCTCGAATAATGGAGGCAGCTTGCTCGCTGCGCTGCGATTGGATATGGACAGCCGCAATGAACGGCTCCTCCTGGAAGCCGATCAAGCTGGACACGGCTGCTTGACTGACATTCATCCCATAGGAATCCCATTCCTCAAGCTTGCCTAGATAGCCTAGCTTCATCAAATGGATAAAGCTGTCCCGATCGAGCAGATACAGGTCAGGCGTTTCTGTACTGAGTGCGAAGTCCCGCTCGGATCCGGCAGCGGGCAGGAAGATGAGCTTCGGATTATTCAGCTCCGGATAGTGTTCAACCAGATGCTGGATCAGCCTATGACTCGCAGTCTGCAAGTGGTCGAGCGGCAGCTGTGCAGCGATCATGATCGATAGATCGGGCTGAGGGGCAGCCGCTAACGCCGCCTGTTCCTTGATCATACCGTGTATGCCTGCATAGGAGAGACCGAGGATCACGGTCAGCACAATGGAGAGCAGGAAGGCCAGCTTATGCCGCTCGAAGGTTTCATCGATGCGCTCCGCCAGATGCGAGAAGCTTCGGAATCGTCCATATCGGCTCATGCGATAATTCGCAATGATTCGCTCACGCTCCTGATCGAGCAAGAAGCGATAAGCCATCGTCGCCCCTCTCATCTGAAGCTCTTCCAGCATCGTCGAGCAACCGCGCAGCTCATTCGCCCGCAGCCGTCTGACCATGCAATGATACCGATGTTCGACCTCCCGTAGACTCGCTCCTGTCGCCAGCCCTAGCATATGATAGGCTTCTTGCCTGTCCAGCATCATCATCACCTCGAGTATATTGTCCCAAGAAGTGATGCCAATATACATAAAAACCCAGCCTCTTCCTAGAAGGGCTGGGTGATAGGCCATCGTTATAGGCTCATGCGCAGAATTTCCTTGACATCAGCGGCCTCGAGCTTCTTGAACGAACCGATCGGTCCGAATGCCACAGCTTCATTCGCCATGCGATCCAGATTCGCATCATCAATATTCACATCTGCGAGCGAGGCAGGGGCTCCAATTCGCGTGAAGTAGTCGCGAGTTGCCTGTATGCCAGCCAGCGCTACCTCGTCATCGGTCTTGCCCGCCGGGTCGATCTCCCAGACGCGCACCGCATATTGAACGAAGCGTTCGATCCGCTCCTGGTACACATACCTCATCCAATTCGGGAAGATGATCGCCAGTCCAGCGCCGTGCGCGATATCATAGATGGCGCTGACCTCGTGCTCAATCCCATGCGAAGCCCAGTCATTCTCCATCCCGACGCTGATCATGCCGCCATTAAGCGCATACGTGCCGGACAGCATGAGATTGGCGCGCGCCGCATAATGATTCGGCTCCCGCAAGGCAATCTCGCCATTCTCAATCACAGTCTTCAGAATGGACTCGCAGAACCTTTCTTGCAGAGGCGTATCCGTCGTCAGGCTAAAATACTGCTCGAACACATGCGACATGATGTCCACAATTCCATTCACCGTCTGATCAGCCGGGACGGAGTAGGTGAGCGATGGATCCAGTATGGAGAATCTGGGATACACATGGATGCTGCCGAAAGCCTTCTTCAGCTTCTCCTCCCAGTTCGTAATGACTGCACTGCCGTTCATCTCCGAGCCGGTGGCAGCCAGTGTCAGCACCGTGCCGATCGGCAGGGCCGACTCAATGCTCGCCTTCTGCATGAGGAAATCCCACACATCTCCCTTGTACGGCACGCCTGCCGCGATCGCCTTGGCCGCGTCCAGCACACTGCCGCCGCCTACGGCTAGAATGAAGTCAACGCCATATTCGCGGCAGAGATCGATTCCCTTGCGAACGGTCGACACGCGTGGATTGGGTTCAATACCTGGCAGTTCAATAACAGAGATGTTGGCTTCCTTAAGCTGACCGATCACGCTGTCATAGATGCCGTTCTTCTTAATACTGCCGCCGCCGTACACCAATAACACATTGGATGCGCCGTGCACTTGCAGCTCTTTGCTTAATTGACTCAGTCTGCCTTCGCCGAAGACAATCTTAGTTGGATTCTTAAATTGGAACGCATGCATGTCTCGTTTCCTCCTATACATTAATGCATCACTATTTAGTATAGCTTAAAAGATGCCGCGATGCAGTGAGGAGAATTTATGCTATAAGCCATGCGCTTTCGCATAATTCCCCCAATGCGGGCGTCTGCCATCTACATCGATAAATCCATACGTGTCGGAGAGCGCCCAGCTCGACCAGGACTGTCCAGACTTATCCATGATGTTGGAGTCACCTGCCAGTGCTGCAATACCCCTCCCGATAAAATAAGGCGTCTCCGATTCAGAGAAATGCTCGGAGCCAAATTTGCCGCAATCGATCGCGTCCTGCCAATTCGCTTCGGTCACGCCGAAGAATTCCAGCATCTCCTCGGAGCGCAGGAAGCCCGGTGTGACCGATAACGCGGCAACATTGTGGGCGCGCAGCTCTTCGGCCATAGCTTGTGCCATGTGGATGGGGTTTATTTTGGCCAGGCTGTAGTAGAGATTCCCGCGATAGCGATAATCCGTACCATCGGTGATCTCAATGATGAGTCCGGCTTGACGTGCGATGAGAAGCGGAGCGGCATAATAGCTGGTGATGAGGTGGGTTCGAATGACGCGCTCCTGCATGAGCAGGGCATTGCCGAGTGATTGCTCCCAGAACGGCTTGCCCCACTCGGAGAGCTTCTCACCGCCCCAGATATCATTCACTAGGAGGTCTAGCCGACCGTTCTGCTCCTGCTTAATTCGTTCGAACAATGCATGTACCTGCGCTTCGATGCTATGGTCGACTTGCACAGGAATGCCTATACCTCCATGCGCTGTGACGAGCTCCGCAGTATCCTCGATCGTCTCGGTTCGATTCAGATCCGACGGATTGCCGCGTACGCTTCGCCCTGTGCAATACACTGTTACCCCGGCTTCCCCGAGCATCACCGCAATCCCTCTTCCAGCGCCGCGAGTTGCCCCGGCTACGACGGCCACCTTGCCTTGTAATGGTTTCATGTTATGAACACTCCTTCTACTGGTATAGTACCCCTATATCTTAATTGCTCATATATGACATCCATTGTCTTATATGAATGATATACTAAGAAGAAGTTATAGGAAGCTGTGTGCAGGGGGGATTCGAATGAAGGCTGATCGGTTATTGGCGATATTATTGGCGCTGCAGAATGAGGGGAAGCTGTCGACCCGGGCATTGGCGGAGCGGCTCGAGGTGTCGGAGCGGACTATTGTTCGGGATATGGAAGCATTAAGTATGGCAGGGGTGCCCATCTATGCGGAGAGAGGGAGTAAGGGCGGCTGGCTGCTAGCCAACGGGTATCGGACTAAGCTGACAGGGATGAAAGCGGAGGAATTCGCATCACTGATCATGACTGCTCATCCACAGCTATTGAGTGACTTGGGCATCCGACAGCACTATGAGACAGCGCTTCAGAAGCTGCTCGCTTCCTCCACGGAGTCGATGAGGAATGATGCAGAGCTGATACGGAGCAGAATTCATATTGACGGTGCAGGCTGGCATGCAGTGGCTGACACCTGCCCGTATCTTAGTGTGATTCAAGCCGCGGTATGGCGCGGGCTGCAGCTCATCATTCATTACAAGCGTGACCAAGAAACCGTTGTACGCACTGTCCATCCCCTTGGGCTCATCGCCAAGCGATCGGTCTGGTACTTAGCGGCTCAGGTGGAGACCGATATTCGCACGTATCGCATCTCCCGAATCGTCTATGCCGAAATGGTTCATGAACCCGCTCATTATCCTGCTGATTTCAACCTTGCGCAATACTGGGAACAGTCGACAGCGCAGTTCAAGCAGACTCTGCCCAAATACGATGCGGTCGTTCATGTTCGGGAGCAGATGCTCCGTATGCTTGAGCAGAATCGATATGTGCGTGTATTGGAGCTAGGAAATGTCGTGCACGGCTGGCGGGAGGTTCATGTTGAATTTGCTACAATTGAGCATGCCTGCGAGACGGTGCTTAGTCTGGGCTCTTCTATTGCGGTCATAGAACCAGAGGAACTTAGGCAGCTGGTAATTGGCGAGCTCGAAGAAGCCTCTCGGTTATATGGGAACTAATATGACTTACCAGATGCGATAGTTGCCGCTGAGCGCGAGCAGGCTGAAGAAGTATAGGCAATTATCATAATAACGCCGGTCGCCGGTTCGCAGCGGTGTGTTCCAGAATTGCTCCACCGTTGACTTCGCATATGGGCCGTCTGCTGCGAGAGACGCCATCGCATTCGTCGCCAGCAGACCGACTGGATGCAGCGCAGGCTCGTTGAAGGATTGGCCGTTGATCCGGTAGCGATGATAATCGGCCGGATCCTTGTCCGAGAAGAATGCTTGAATGCGATTGGATTGCGCCACACACCAATCGTCCGCCCGGAACCATTCGTAATCCAGCCCGACGTTAGCTGCCACGCGATACGAATCACTAAAGAAGTGCTGGTAGGCCGTATGTGATTGTGTGCGTGGCGTGCCGTCGAAATTGGCATACTCTGGCGCGAGTCCGGTCTCCGGGTGGCAAGCCTTCTTCAGGTATTCGCGGCTGGCTGCTGCCGCCTCTCTCCAGAATGCGCGATCTGCTTCATCCGCCCATAGCGCGAACAGCTCATAGAAGTGAGGCAGATGGTAGGAGGGATCGCTAAAGGACAGCTCAGGCACGAACTTGATCAGCTTCGTCTCGGGGTCCCACATCGGATCACCGTCGTTATGCTCGCCCTGATGGATGCAAGCGCGCAGGATACTACGCGCTTGGTTGGCATAGTCATGAGGCGTCTGTCCGTCGCCCCAGCGATGGGAGGCGAAGAAGAGCGCCATGGCGAAGAATTCCTCGCCATCCGGCGCGGGGCCATGTGCGAGCTTCGTGCCGTCCGGCTGGCAATGCCATGCGAAATATCCCTTATAGCGACCATCCTTATGCAGCATGTAGCGATGAGCGAACGTCCACAACCGATCGAACTCTGCCTTCTTATTCATCTGCACGCACATCATCATGCCATAGGAGAGGCCCTCTGAGCGCACATCCAGATTACCGGTATCCAGCAAGAAACCGGCATCGTCGCCCAATTCCTCGTAGAATCTGACATTCGCATCCCCGTAGAAGATGTCCGCCCATGCCTCTTCCAGCCTAGCCTGGACGGTTGCTGCATCATAGCCGTATTCAACGAATACATTCCGATAATGTCCCGTGTAATAAGCGCCTTGTGACATGATGATCCACTCCTTATTCTCTGGTTAGTGATTTCGAAGCTAGTATAGCATGCGGTCAACTGCACGAATTAAATGTTCTACCCCATGAAAGTATAGTGATTTCGATTTATATTGATATACTTAATGGAATGAAGAATGCGATTGGAGCAGATGCGGCTATGGTAAAACCTGAAGTGGGAACAGCACTTGTCGAGCAGTTGTTAAGCCAACACTACGGTGAGGATATTCATCAAGTTGAGATGCTCTCTGGCGGGAATTTGAGCGCGGTATTCGCCTATACGTTCCGTGGTGCTAATTATGTCATACATTTAAGCCGTGAGAAGGATGCCTATCTAGTAGAACATTATATCTCGGATTTGCTAGTTACACACGGTGTGCCCTATCCGAGAAAGTGTGGCCTGGGTATTTTCAGCGATGACCTTCACTACTCGATCTCGGAGCGTATGGATGGCTACGTTTTTAATGATCTATCGCAGGAACAGAAACGAGCACTCCTGCCGGAAGTCGCAGGGCTGATGTATGACATTCATCAAGTACCAATCCAACAAACCGCTGGATTTGGTTTTGTTCAGGCTGATGGAAGCGCGGCGCATGCAGACTGGGAATCCTATGTGATCGATGTGTTCGCAGAGGATCAGACAGGGACGTTCTGGGAGAATTGGCACGAGCTGTTCGATACGACATTCCTGGAGAAGGATGTATTCGACGAGTGCTATGCTCGCTTGATGCATTATGTCCCATACAACGCGCCGCATCGTTATCTTGTACATAATGACTTCCATGCGTGGAATATCTTGACCAATGGGCAGTCACTGGTCGGTGTGATCGATTCGAATGCCCTATATGGCGATTTCCTCATCGATTTCGCTATTGCAGAGGATGTTGTGTATCAATATGATGCGGTGCCAACATTCAAAGCCTTTTATGAAGAGCGAGGCATAGAGCTGCCGGACTTCGAACAGAGGTTGAGCGGCGCTCGTCTGTATAAAGGACTCGACGGCTTGCGCTTCTATGCCAAGATGGGCTGGAAGGATTCGTATGATCATTTGAAGAAAAACTTGCTGCGTATCCATTTCTGAGACCGATTACCGAATCTCGACGTAATTAAGATATTCATAACGGGGAAAGGTGGGAGTACGCATGTCTAAGATTACGCATGAGCAACTTATGGAAGTGAAGGAACAAGTCCATCAACTGGATCGAACGGAGCGTAGATGGAAGGATCTACGGCAGCGGATTAAGGATACGGAGAGGCAAATTATTCGACTTGAGTTGAAGCTGGAAGCAGAGAAAGCCGACGTGGATAAGCTGACTGGCATGTCGTTCACGAATTTATTCTACACCATCTTACGGAGCAAGGATGAACAGTTGGAGCTCGAGCGGCAGCAGGCACTGGCAGCTGCCATGCGGCTGCAGGAGGCTCAGGAAGAGCTGGCGGATTGCAAGACTGAGCTCAGGCTCGTGGGAGATGACATTACTGAGCTTAGAAACGCCAAGCTTGAATATGAACGGTTGGTTGCTGAGCGAGAAGCCGGGCTGCGTAATTCGACTGAACTATCGGGTAAGCTAGCTGAGATGGAAGATCAGATTGCCGATCAGAAGCTCCTGGTGAAGGAAATCAACGAGGCGTGGAGTGCCGGCAAGCGCGTGCTGCAAGCGCTGCATGATGCTTCTTCCTCACTAGAGTCCGCAGAGAGCTGGGGCAATTGGGATTTATGGTTGAACGGCGGCCTGCTCACCACCTATGTGAAGCACGGCCATGTCGATGGGGCGAAGCAGTTCATTCATAAGGCGAATCACCTGATGCATAATTTCCGAGATGAATTAGCGGACCTGAAGCGCACCGCACATATCGAAGTCGATATTAGCGGAACACTGCGGATGGCGGACTATGTGTTCGACGGCTTCATTACGGACTGGATCGTACAGGGGCGCATCAAAAACTCGCAGGAGCAGGTGCTGAGGGCGATTCGCGAGATCAGACCAATTGTGAATCAGCTCCAGACTGATCACTCTGAGGCTGAACTGAAGCTGAAGCTGCTGACGAATCAGCGCTTGGCATGGATTGAGGGGAAGCACACTTAATACAATCAGAGTGGAAGTAATTGCGAAGATTCTTGTAGTATGAATAAGTTTCCGACACACTATTTGACGATATGGAATAGCATGACGTGTGGAGAGGTGGCCATCTGTGGAGGCCGCCTTTTTATACTGGTCTACAAACCCTATGTACTGTCAATCTGGTGGAATCGATAGCGCTTCATAATGAGAATAGAGCAAATGTTGCGGATATCCATCATTTTCAATGTGTAAAGTGTTAGGATCGTTGAAATGTTGCATATATCCATCAATATTCGGACGAATGAGCTCAAATAGAGTGAAATTGATCGGAATATTGGATTCTCGCAACAATTTGCTGGATACTCCCATTAATATCGGAGTAATGTGGGATTCTTGCAACAATCCTTCGGCTTATCGCTCGCTCATGTCCATAATGCTTACGCCATCGTCTTAAAGCTGAAAGGGTAGCTGTGATCGGTCGTATCACTTGATGCCGCTCCCAGTTCTGCACCAACAACGAGTTGCGCGGTGGGCGCTGTCGCTCCTAACAATGGGTTTCCGCCAGCGGCATCGTCCTGCTCCTCATCGAGCACGCTATCGTGTTTCTCCGGATCCTCATTATGTCTGCGCAGCAGCATCGCGCTCTCTAGTAATTCGGGCTCTCTCTCGGCTAGAAACCTAATGTCCTGGAGAGGGACGTGATCGCCATTCATGATGCGCATGGCGATTTTCAGACACTTCGCGAAATCATCGAAAGCGGCCTCGGCTTCCTCCGTTTGCAGCTTATGTTCTTCCAGCATGGCGGTAAGCTTGGCGGCGTCTCTAGCATCGGATGAGATAGTTACGGAGTCTGCGGGAGCGGCTACCTGAGTGGGAGCCGGTGCTTGTGCGGCTACGACCGCTTGTGCGCCAGGCCCCGTAACAGGCCCAGTTGTCTGAGCAGAGGCAGGCCCTGCCACAAGGCGTTCTCTCACGATTGTACGTCCTTGAACATTGCTGATTCCTGGCTTAGCAACAGTGTCTGCGACCGATGGTATCTTCATCTTCTTATCCCCTCCCATTACTTGATAATCAATCTCTAGAATATATCGGTAAATCCGCGTCAGAAATGTAGAAAGGATTCTCCTCCAAATCACAAGAAGTTACGGGTTCGGGCATGCTGTAATCGGATGTGGGCAATGCTATGATGGAAATGATATGCATTAATCATCAAGGGAGCGAGCATGCACATGACTATCTATTCGATTCAAGCTGCGGACGTGTCCAAATCCATTCATTCAGGCAAATTAAAGCTAGGAGGATCCAATCCGCAAGGCGATACCATCAGCTTCACGAATTATTATATGGAGCTCAATGGAGCCCCCTACTTCGCGATCTGCGGCGAGATGCACTATTCCCGATATCCATCGGAGGAATGGGAGAATGAGATTATCAAGATGAGGATGTCGGGTATTAATACGATGGCCTCCTATATTTTCTGGAATCATCATGAGGAGGTGGAGGGCAGCTTCGACTGGACAGGCAACCGTGATCTTCGCAAGTTTGTAGAGCTGTGCGCGAAGCACGGCTTATATATGATTCTGCGTGTAGGCCCATTCTGTCATGGGGAGGCAAGGAATGGCGGATTGCCGGATTGGCTGTTCGGTCGCTCGTTCGAGGTCAGATCGAATGATGAAGCCTATATGGGGTATGTGAAGAAGCTGTATGACGAGATAAGCAAACAAGCGGAAGGTCTTATGTATAAGGATGGCGGCCCAGTCATCGGTGTTCAGCTGGAGAATGAGTTGATGCATGCGGCAGCGCTCTGGGAACTCACCGCCAAGACAGGCGACGAGTATCTAAGTGGTGGATCAGGCGGCGAGGAGCATATGCGCATCCTGAAGCAACTGGCGCTGGAAGCGGGACTAGAAGCGCCGTTCTACACCAGTACAGGATGGGGTGGAGCACCTGTGCTCGAGGATGAGGTGCTGCCGCTGTACGGCGGGTACGCCTATACACCATGGACGGTGAATGAGGAGAATCCGAATCAGAAGCCAACGGAGGAGTATGTGTTCCGTGACTTCCATAATAATAATGTAGAGATGGAATACTTCGACCCGCCTTATCCCCGTGAGCAATATCCATTCGCATGCTGTGAGATGGGCGGAGGGATGCAGACCTGGTATCTGGCGCGTTTCATTGTGGAGCCTGAGAGTGTTGCCGCGATGACGATGATGAAGGTGGCGGGTGGCTGCAACTTCATCGGCTATTATATGTTCCATGGCGGTACGAACCCGATCGGTGAGCATGGCTATATGAATGAGAGCACGACTCCGAAGCTGAGCTATGATTTCCAGGCGCCGCTCGGTGAATTCGGACAAGTCCGACGGTCGGATGATCTGCTTCGTCCGTTGCACTACTTCTTCAGAAGCTTCGGCGCGCACCTGGCTCCGATGGCTGCCGTACTGCCTGCAGGGGCGGCGGATATTCGGCCTGAGGACACAGAGAAGCTGCGTTACGCCGTTCGTGTCAAGGATGGATCGGGTTATGTGTTCGTGAATAACTATCAAGATCATGTAGAGATGAAGCCGCATCAGGATGTGCGCTTCGAGATCGATCTGGGTACAGAGAAGCTGCAATTCCCGCGGACGGGATTAACGATTGACAAGAATGTCAGCACGATGCTGCCATTCCACTTCCCGTTAGCTGACGGTGCGCTGCTGAAGTACGCAACTGCCATGCCGGTTACGAGCATCACGGACAATGGCAGGATGACATACTTCTTCGTGTTAGCTAGAGGGATTGCCGGTGAACTGGCACTAGCTGGTGAATCCATCGCCGAGGTGGAGTCGACCAATGGCCTTGTGGAGCAGAGCGGTTCAATCATCTATGTGACTGCTGCAGCGGATCGTGAAACCATCGTCCATATTGGATTGAAGGATGGGTCTGAGATCCAGCTGTGCGTATTAACGGCTGAGCAATCGGAGCATATCTGGGAAGAGGAATACCAAGGCCAGCGTCGCTTATTCCTATCCGATGTTCCTGTTCTAATCGACGGAGATCAGCTTAAGCTGATGTTCGATGAACGATCCACTGCACAGGTTCAAGTCTTCCCGGCATTGGAGAAGCGTTGGAGCGGGTCAACAACAGTTCATGAAGCCGCTCATAACGGTTTATTCGAACAGTATCAGATTACGAGTCCTGCGCCAGCGCTCTCCGTGCAGGTCGATCCGATCACCTCCCGCAAGGTGCAAGTCAAGCTGGATGAGTCTATGTGGGATCAGGTTGACGATGTGCTGCTGCAGATCGATTATGAAGGCAATGTTGGCTTCGCCTTCGCTAATGGCGCTCTCTTCCATGATCACTTCTACAATGGCACGCCATGGGAGATCGGATTAGCGCGGTTCCGCGAACAACTCGCCGGCAGCGAGGTTATCCTGCAAGTAACGCCGCTGCACAAGGGCAAGGTCGTCATCTCGGCCGATGCGGCATTCGCGCTGCAGAAGACCTTCACCGGAGACAGCATTGCACAAATTCACGGCGTGAGGGCAATTCCGATTCGTTATGTGGCGGTTAATTGATCGCTTTAGTGTTTTATTTTAAACACTGAGAGTTAAATGACGGTTTTATATGTGAGATTTACAGTTAAGTGGAGCTGAGCTGATCATGGTATAATGTACACGTATTCATAATGAAAATGGGGGGTAAAGCTTGGATGGGACAGGTCAGAATCGGAATTGTTGGTCTGGGTAATATGGGAACAGGCCATGCGAGGTATTTAACTCAGGGTGCAGTTAAGGGTGGTGTGCTAACCGCGATAGCGGATAATCGTCAGGAGCGCCACGCGTTCGCGAAGGCGGAGTACGGGGAGCATATCGCTTGCTTCGAGACTGCTGCTGATATGTATCGGTCCGGTCTGGTGGACGGTGTCATTATTTGCACGCCTCACTACGATCATCCATCTGGCGCAATTGAAGCGTTCGAGCACGGGATTCATGTGCTGATTGAGAAGCCAGCGGGCGTCTACACACGTCAGGTTCGCGAGATGAATGAAGCGGCAGCCGGTAGCGGCAAGGTGTTCGCCATCATGTACAATCAACGCACAAATCCGCTGTATGTGAAGCTGAGAGATCTGATTACCTCCGGCGAGCTGGGCGAGATCCGCAGGACGAATTGGATTATTACGAATTGGTATCGCTCTCAGAGCTATTATAATTCTGGTGGCTGGCGCGCGACATGGGCGGGTGAAGGCGGCGGTGTTCTCATCAACCAGGACCCGCATCAGCTGGATCTGTGGCAATGGACGACTGGGCTTATGCCTGTTCGCATGCGGGCGTTCTGTCAATTCGGCAAGCATCGCGATATCGAGGTAGAGAATGATGTAACAGCCTATGTCGAGTACGAAAATGGAGCCACAGGCGTGTTCGTAACCTCCACTTATGAATCGCCCGGCACGAATCGGTTCGAGATCTCGGGTGAGCGCGGCAAGATTGTCATCGAGAATGATGAATTGACCTTCTACCGTCTGCGCGAGTCGGAGACAGAGTTCAACAAGAACTTTAAGGGCGGCTTCGGTCAACCGGAGTGCTGGAAGTTCGAAATCCCGATCGCAGCAGACCAGAACAATCAGCATCTGGCGATTACTGTGAACTGGGTGGATTCGATTCTGAATGGCACACCGCTGATCGCGCCAGGTGAAGAGGGCATTAAGGGACTGACGATTTCCAATGCGATGCTGCTCTCGACGTGGACAGATAATTGGGTCGATCTGCCGATCGATGAGGATCTGTTCTATGAGAAGCTGCAGGAGCAAATCCGGAATTCCAAGACGTCGAAGCAAGCTGGAACATACGAGACCTTAGACGTTCAAGGTACGCATTAGGAGGAGGATGACATTGAGTAAAGCGAATGGGATGAATTACGCGCCGCAGGGCAAGCCTAAGCCGGTTGTCGACAAGGGGGAATTTGTGTTCGCGGCTGCCGCGCTGGATCACGGACACATCTATGGGATGTGCAACGGTCTAACAGAGGCGGGCGGTACATTGAAGCTCGTCTATGATCCGGACCCAGAGAAGGTCAGAAACTTCATGAAGACTTATCCAGGTGTTCGTGCAGTTCAATCGCTGGAGGAGATTCTTCAGGATGCTGAAATTCAGCTTGTCGCTGCTGCGGCGATTCCTTCGGACCGTGGGCCGCTGGGCGTGCGTGTCATGGAGCATGGCAAGGACTACTTCACCGACAAGACGCCCTTCACAACGCTGGCGCAGCTGGACGAAGCCAAGGAGGTCGCGGTGCGAACGGGACGCAAGTACATGGTCTATTACAGCGAGCGGCTGCATGTGGAGAGCGCGGAGTTCGCTGGTCAGCTGGTGAAGGATGGGGCGATCGGTCAGGTTGTGCAGGTGATGGGACTTGGTCCGCATCGTCTGAACGCGGCGTCGCGGCCGGAATGGTTCTTCCAGCGGGAGAAGTACGGCGGCATTCTATGCGATATCGGCAGCCATCAGATCGAGCAGTTTCTCTATTACGCCGATTGTCGAGACGCCGACGTGCTGCACAGCAAGGTCGGTAATTATAACTGCCCAGCTTATCCCGAGCTGGAGGACTTTGGAGATGCGACGCTCCTCGGAGATAATGGGGCTACGCAGTATTTTCGAGTGGATTGGTTGACGCCTGATGGGTTATCGACTTGGGGGGATGGCCGAACGACGATCCTCGGCACCAAGGGGTATATTGAGCTGCGCAAGTATGTGGATATCGCGCGCAGTACGGATGGCAATCATGTGTATCTCGTGAATGACGAGGGCGAGCATCATCTAGAGGTGAGCGGTAAGGTAGGCTTCCCGTACTTCGGCGCATTGATCTTGGACGTGCTCAATCGTACTGAGACGGCTATGACGCAGGCACACGCCTTCAAGGCGGCAGAGCTGTGTCTGAAGGCGCAAGCGCAAGCGGTTCGAGTTCGTTAAGTATCCATCATGATTGAAGGAGTGTGCGAGATATGAAGCTATCGATCTTCACTGTGGCAACACCGGAGGTGACACCGGAGGAATTGGTGGCAATCGCCAGCAAGGTCGGCATTCACGGAATCGAATGGCGTTATAAGGAACCAACTCCGGGGGCGGAGAAGCAAGCACCGTCTTACTGGGGGAATAATCTGTGCACGATCAACCCGGCCAACGGCGATGCTGAGATTGATCGCTTCCGCCAGCTTACAGAGGCTGCCGGGCTGGAAATTCCAGCGATTACTCCTTATCTGAATGGTCAGGGGCTGGATGCGACTGAGCAGGTTCTGAAGCATGCCCAGCGGATTGGCGCTAAGATGATTCGAGTCGGTGTTCCCGGCTATGACGGCAGCCGAAATTATAATGAGCTGCTTAAGGAAGGGCGCGCATACCTGAAGGGTGCAGAGGAGCTGTGCAAGCAGTATGGCGTCAAGGGATTAGTAGAGACGCATCATGTGACGATTGCAGCGAGCGCTTCGGCTGCTTATCGACTGGTGGAGGGATTCGATCCTGACCACATTGGAGTGTTGTTCGATCCAGGCAATATGGTCCATGAGGGCTTCGAGAACTACCAGATGGGCATCGAGCTGCTCGGTCCTTATCTGGCGCATGTTCATGTGAAGAATGCCGGCTGGTTCCAAACCGGTTATGCAGCAGACGGCAGCGATATCTGGACCTGCAGATGGCTTGGCCTGCAGCAGGGGAATGTGCCGTGGGCATCGCTGATTAAGACGCTCAAGGAAGTTGGCTATGACGGTTATCTAGGCGTAGAAGACTTCAGCGGACAATACCGTTCCTCCGAGAAGATGCTGCAGAATTTCACAGACTACATCGGCGGACTACTCGCCCAGTCATGACGAACGGCACTCACGTCAAGATGATCTGGGATGATCGAAGCTTGACTTATGGTTATCGCTCTGTCGGTCATCTGAAGCAGATGTTCCATTCCCATATGGAGTATGAGATTTATTACTTTCATGAGGGAAGATGCAACTACTTAATCGGAGACCGCATCTATTCGCTGGAGCCGGGCGACCTTATTCTGATGAACGGCATGACGCTGCATTGCGCCAAGGTTGATCGCTCCGTACCGTATATCCGCTCGATTGTGCACTTCCAGCCCGCCGCTGTTCGGGCCTATACCGAGCAGCTCGGCGCTGTTGACGTGCTTAAGCCCTTCAAGGAGTTGAATAACCACCGCATTCGGCTCAGCGGAGAGACGAGAGAAGAGGCGGAGCGAATCTTGCTGCAGATGCATACGTACCAGAAGCGGAATGATCCGGTAGGCTATAATCGGATGATCTTGACCTTCATCGATTATCTGCACTTCATCTATGAACGGTGCGAGGAATCGATGCGGGAGAGTAATGAAACGCCTTCGGAGAAGGAGATGCTGGCGCAGAAGCTGGTGAAGCTGCTGGATCGCTGTTATGTCGAGGATCTGCATATGGCGGACATTGAGGAAGAGATGCATGTGAGCCGATCCTACCTGTCCAAGGTATTCAAGGAGTTCACCGGGGCGACAATCTTCGAATACATCTATCGTAGGCGCGTGAATGAAGCGAAGATGATGTTCCTCATGAACCCTGAGGTGTCGGTTACAGAGGTAAGCTTCAGTCTTGGATTTAAGCATGTCGCACACTTCAGCCGACTGTTCAAGCAGCAGGTTGGCGTCTCGCCGGAAGCATACAAGCGCAATGGGCTGTCCCAGAAGGTCAACACGTGATTCGTGACCTGAAGGGGCAGCCCTATTGGGCGTGAATATAGCAGCTCTTTACACTACATTCCCACCGGCTCGTTCGATCGCCGACCGCCGCACGATCAGCTCGGGTTGCAGCACGATGCGTCTCCAATCGGCTGCATCCTGGGCTGGCCCTTGCTTGATTCGTTCCACTAACATCTGTATACCTTGGTAGCCGAATGTATAAGCGGGCTGCGCGATGACCGTCATGAATGGATCAACGACATAGCTGGCTTCTAAGTCATCGAAGCAGACGACAGATACGTCATCGGGAACGCGGATACTCAGCTTGCGCAGTGCGCGGATTGCCGTCAGTGCCAGGAAGTTATTCGCTGCGAACACAGCGGTCGGCGGCTCGGATGAGTGCACAGCGGTTTCAAGTCCGTCAGCGCCAGCTCCGAACATATGATGGATCTGCTCCTCAATGTCCGACTGCCGATAATCGGCTTCGATAATATAAGCCTCATTTGCTTCTATCTGATGCGCCTTCAAGCTCTCCAAGTAACCTTCTAGACGCAGCCGAGCGGTAGAGGTTACCGTCGACCCGTTAATAAATGCAATTCGTCTGTGCCCCAGTTGAATCAGGTGCTCCATGAGCTGCCTGGCACCACCCAGACTATCCCCCTGGATGATATCGCAAGCCATGTCAGGAACCTCACGATCAAGCAGTACAATCGGCACATTGCGCTCCGTCAGCTTCTCCAGATTGGCCGCTGATTGATCGCCTGTGGGCGCGAATAAGACACCATCCACCCGCATGGACAGGATGGTCTCCATATATTCCCTCTCCTTATCCACACTCTCATCACTATTAGCCAGCAACAGCCGGTAGCCGAGTTGTCTGGCAGCATCCTCTGCTCCTCTAGCAACAGAAGTGAAGAAGGGATTCGTAATATCTGTAATGAGCAATGACAGCAGCTTCGTTTCTTGACGCACCAGGCTGCGCGCCGCCTCATTCGGCACATAATTCATTTCATTCATAATTGCGAGTACACGCGCTCGTGTGCGATCGCTAATTCTTCCCGTATTATTGATTACCCTGGAGACAGTCATTGCGGAGCAATTGGCCCGCTTCGCGATATCATAGATTGTTACCATAGCTCGTCAGCAGCCCCATTATTGATGATTTGGATTCTCGTACTACTATATCGCAAGTTAGGTATTGACAGCAATCGCTTCGCCTGTTAGGTTACGGTTATCGATAACACTAGCATCATACAGGAGGAATCATTCATCATGCTCAAAGGAATTCCAAGCATTATCTCACCTGAACTGTTGAAAATCTTAATGGAAATGGGCCATGGCGACGAGCTGGTTATCGGAGACGGCAATTTCCCAGCCGCAAGTCATGCTCAGCGCTTGATTCGGGCGGACGGACATGAAGCAACCGCTCTGCTTGATGCGATTCTTAGCTTGTATCCGCTGGATGCTTATGTGGATAAGCCTGTCGGACTTATGCAGGTTACGCCAGGCGATACGGTGGAGACACCGATCTGGGATGAATATAAGCGAATCGTAACCGAGCATACTGGTCTGACAGATGCATTCGAGGAAGTGGAGCGGTTCGCCTTCTATGAACGTGCGAAGCAGGCCTATGCGATCGTCGCCACTGGAGAGCGCGCCCTGTATGCGAACATCATCTTGAAGAAGGGCGTTATCAGCTGAATTATGGTATGATATCCCTTATTGAGAAGTTAACCTCACAGGATAAGGGTGGAGATCAAGATGAGTCCGAATGTAGTGACCTTCGGCGAGACGATGGCGCTGTTCATGCCAACCTCCAGTAAGGGGATCGAGCGTTCCAGTCAGATGGAGAAGCTGTTCGGCGGCGCGGAGAGCAATGTGGCGATCGGATTGTCGCGGCTAGGGCAGAGCGTTGGCTGGTTCGGCAAGCTGGGCAATGATCCGCTCGGCGTGATGATTAACAAGAGCATCCGCGGAGAGGGAGTAGACACCTCTCGTGTGATATTCTCTGAGGAAGGACCCACTGGTCTGATGCTGAGAGAGAATGTGAACGGACGCACCTCTGTCTATTATTATCGAAAGCTCTCTGCGATGAGCACGATGCGTCCTGATGAGCTGGATGCTGCATACATAGCTGGTGCTAAGCTGCTTCACATTACCGGTATTACGCCGGCGCTGAGCGAATCCTGCCAGGCGACCCTGCTGGAGGCCGTGCGGATTGCTAAGGCCAACGGTGTTCAGGTATGCTTCGATCCGAATCTGCGGCTCAAGCTATGGTCGGTGGAGCAGGCTAGGAAGACGCTGCTGCCGATTGCGGAGCAGGCAGATTACTTCCTGCCGGGACTGGACGAATTGAAGCTGCTCTATGAGACAGAACACTTCGAGGAGATCGTCGATCGGCTGGGTGGTTTGAGCGCTGTAAGCGTTGTGAAGGGCGGGGACGATGAGACGTACCTCGTCGAGAAGGGTCAGGTTACTGCAGTTCCTTACTTCAAGGCGGAGCGTGTGGTAGATACCGTGGGAGCTGGGGACGGATTCTGCGCTGGGTTCATCGCAGGCTTACTGAAGGGCTATTCCCATACGGAAGCGGTACGTATCGGCAATCTCATCGGCTCCTTGGTGGTACAAGCTGAAGGAGATTGGGAAGGTCTGCCCACATGGGAGCAGGTTGAGGCGGTACTGCAGCAGAAGAAGCATATTGAGCGTTAATGCCATTGATCCCAATGAGCACTTAGAGAACGGGAGCTGACTGCGGTCAGCTCCCGTTCTGCTTGAGATAGAAGATTGCGAGCTGCGTACGGTCGCGCAGCGCAAGCTTGCTCAAGATGTCTGTGATGTAGTTTTTGACGGTGCCTTCGCTTAGATGTAATTGCTGTGAAATCTCCTTGTTGGACAGCCCTTCGGCGATCTTACCGACAATCTGCTCCTCCGTCTGTGATAAGCCGTAATCCGCCAGTCGCTTGTGTGCACTTGCTTGCGTCGATGGCATCTGGCTGATTGGGGTTAGCAGACCGCTGATCTTCTTCGCGATATTGGGATGGATCAGCATATGACCGGCGTGTACGGTGCGGATGCCAGCAGCGATCTGATCCGGCGGAATATTCTTCAGCATGTATCCGCCAGCACCGTATCGCAGCGCCTTCACAATATAGTCATCATCGTCGAAGGTCGTCAGGATGAGCACCTTAAGATCGGGGTTATGCGCCTTGATCAATCGCGTACCCTCGACACCGTCGCATACGGGCATGCGAATATCCATCAGGACGAGATCAACCTCTGGATTTGCCTGCACGAAGGACAGCGCCTCCTGTCCATTCTCGCAAGCTCCGATGACAGCCATATCGTCCATCGTGCCCAGAATTAGCTTCAGGCTCTCTCTAATGAATGGATCATCATCGACGATGATTAATCGGATCTTCATGGTTGTCGATTCCTCCTCTGTGTCATTCATTCCCAATTCAATTCTGTCATGTCCTCACGCGAGGCAGCGTCGTCTGAATATCGAATACAGGCTCTGTACTAATCGACAATTTTCCGCCAACTACACGCAATCGATCCTCCATCCCCTGCAGACCGAGTCCTCTGCGCAGCTCTGGCTGTTCTGGCAGCTTGCCGTTATTGCGGACGGTCATGGCGATGCTGTCTGGCGCGAATGCTAGGGTGATCGTCACCTCTGTCGCCTCGCCATGCCGAATTGCGTTCGTAATTGACTCTTGGGCATTCCGATATAGAATAATCTCCTCACTGGGATATAAGTCATATGGGGCACCTTCGGTCAGGAGCTCCACCTGAATGCCACTATCGCGCGCGATCTGCTGGAGCAAGCCATCGAGCGAATATTGCGCAGATTCAATTCCGGCGGGCTTCAGTCGCCGGACCGTCGCGCGCAGCGACTCCATGCTCTCGCCGAGCTGATCGCGCACCTCGCTGGTCAGCTCCATAGCTCGGCTCTGCTGCTCCGATGGCAATCGCGTCGCCGCCTCCAGCATCATCTTCAATCGGATTAATCGATGACCCAGATCATCGTGCAGGTCATGCGCAATGCGATTGCGTTCTTCGACCTGCGCATAATGCTCGACCTTCTTGGCATAATCGGTGACGGTTCTGCGGGTCTCCTCTAAGTCATGATGTTGCTGCTTGAGCGAATCGTAGTGCGCCTCTAGCTGCAGCCTGCGCCGCTGTGTGCGGCTATATTGATCCAGCAGCACGGCGACAGATACATAAGCTAGATTGAGCACAATGAGCGTCTCTAGTTCATAGTGAGGCCGCGCCGCGATATTCATACATGCGCCGATCAGCACAGTGAGTAAGAGGAACGTAGATTTGCGATCATGCAGGGTAGTCAGCGTCGAGAGATAAGCCAATGGCAGCAGTCCTCCAAAATAGTAACAGCCTGCTGCAAGCAGCAGGATCTCTACTATCGTGGCCAGCAGTTGGATGGTATCGTTCTTGCTCGCAGCCGCTCGGAAATCGCGTAGTTGTAGGCAGAATAGATAAAGCAGGAAGAGCAATATGTACAAACCAGAGGAGGGAATGCTGCTCGATACATACAACGTGGTGATGCCCGGTATGATGACGAGTAGATATCTGAGAAGCAGCAGCATCCTGTTCAAGCTGGTCAACCCTTTCCCTAGTCAAGTGTAATGATGGTAGATGGATCATAGTCCGAGTATATCACAACGGAATATGACTTTGGTCACCTTCACTTGGTGACGATTCTCAGATGCTTCCTGATGCTCTGATCGCTAGAATGAGAAGCAAGAAGGAAACAATCGTGTGAGGGAGTGTGCGAGATGAGCTTTATTGAGATTAAGGACATCGTGAAAAATTATGGCGATAAGCGGTCTGTCGATCATCTGAATTTAACGATTGAACGCGGGGAAGTATTCGGGCTGCTCGGTCCCAATGGAGCGGGCAAGAGCACGACAATCAAGATGATCTGCGGCCTCTTGGCCAGCGATCAGGGAGAGATCTCCATCGATGGTCTGTCTGTGAAGAAGCATCCGCTGGAGGTGAAGCGACGGATCGGGATTGTGCCTCAGGAATTGGCCATCTATGAGAATTTGAGCGCGAGGGAGAACTTGGTGTTCTTCGGTAAGCTGTACGGGCTGCGCGGGAGAGAGCTAGCTAATCGAGTGGATGAAGCATTAGCTTTCGTCGGGCTGGCTGATCGGCAGAAGGATAAGCCGGGTTCGTTCTCTGGCGGGATGAAGCGCAGATTGAATATTGCTTGCGCTGTCGTCCACGAGCCGAAGCTGATTATTATGGATGAGCCCACGGTCGGCATTGATCCACAATCACGCAATCATATTCTCGAGTCTGTCCGATTGCTTAATCAGAACGGAACTACAGTCATCTATACGAGTCATTATATGGAAGAGGTTGAAGCGATCAGCTCCAGAATCGGGATCATTGATCATGGCCAGCTGATCGCCCAAGGTCAGCTCAAGGATCTGATCGCGCAGGTAGAGGAGAAGGAGAAGCTGCAGATTGAGACGGAGCATATGACGGATGCGGCTGAGCAAGAGATTGAACGCCATCCCTCTGTGAAGCGTCTGAACCGGGATCACGACATGCTGGAGATTTATCTGGATCATTCTCAGGCGTATCTGCAGGATATCTTATTCATCTTATCCAAGCATGATGTTAGGATTGTATCCCTGAGAAGTATTGAGCCGGATCTGGAATCCTTATTCCTGACGCTGACCGGTAGAACGTTAAGAGACTAGAGAGGAGGTTGCCACATGATCGATAGATCGCGCAAGATTGTGTTGATCGCCTATTATGAGTTAATTCGGCTGTTGCGTAACAAGGAGACGTTCTGGCTGTTGCTCTTCCTGCCTATTCTGTTGATCTTGATCCTGGGTAATGCGCTCTCATCGGCGTTCCAGATCGAAGATCAGGAGATTTCCCAGGTCGAAGTCGGGCTAGTCAGCGTGGATACCTCCAATGCGCCCTATGTGCAGATTCTTCAGTCAGACCGCCTGTCCGACTATCTAGTCATTCAAGAGCTAGACAGCCGTGAGACCCTGCAACAGATGCTAGTGGACAAGGAGATTGCATACGGCATTGTAATCCCTGCTAGCTTCCATCATCAGTTCCAATCCGGTGACGCTGTGAGCTGGGAGCTGCTGCCCGGGGGCGATGCCACGGCGAATATGACCGTGATCAGTATCGTCGAGCCGATCCTAGATCAGTTGAATCTGGTCCAGTCAGCGGCTATTGTGCTGCAGGACCCGCTGGCCGCATCCAGCTTCGCGGGATCTGCGATGGAGTCGGAGCGTGCCTACGTATCAGTCGTGAATCCGGATCGTTCGGATCGCGCCTATTCGGCCATTCAATATTACGCGGCAGCTATGCTGGTTATGTTCATGCTGTACACGGGGATGTCAACCGCACTCAGCCTTGTCGAAGAGAAGGAGCAGCATACCCTGGAACGTGTCTATGCTGCACCGATTCATGCAACTTCAATACTGACAGGTAAGATGCTCGGTGGTGGATTAGTCGCGCTCTTACAGGCTGCTATCATTATCGGATTCACTCGTATTGTATACGACGTAGCGTGGGGGAATCACTGGATCACGCTGCTATTGATATGCGTGTTTTTGATCATTGCATCGATTAGTCTGGCCGTCATCATCACTGCGATATCCTCGAGTATGAAGACCGTACAAGGCATATTCACGGCGTTGATCGTGATCATGACCTTCCTCAGCGGCGGCTTCACGCCAGATGTCGGCCATTTCCTTGAGTCAGTAGGCAAGTTCACACTCAGTCACTGGGCTTCACAGAGTATGCTGCATGTCATGATGGACAGCGCAAGCACCGTGATCCGTTCGAATGTGAGTATGCTAGGCTTCATCGCGATTGGATTATTCCTTATCTCCGCATTGCTCGGAAGAAAGGCGGTGTCCCATGAATAGCTGGATAATTGCAATTAGTATGATCAGAAGGACGCTCGGCACCAAGAAGGGATTCGTATTGAGTATTATGCTGGGCTTCCTGCTGCCAGCGGTTATTATCGCTGTGCTGGTCAGCTTTATCGGCGGTGGATCCGGGGAAGCTAAGGCGAAGATCGCCTATGTCGATCTAGATCAGTCCCATTATTCGAAGTATATCGTGCAGGAGCTATCCATCCATCCCAGCCTTTCACTAACTGAGACGGATTCGGAGGAGCGGGCCAGCAGCCTGGTGATTGAGATGGATGTCAGCTCCGCCTTCATTATTCCCGCTGGCTATGGAGAAGAGATGATGGCAGGAACGGCGCCGCAACTCATACAGATTCGCCTATCGATGTCCGCGGCAACCTTCACCCTGGAACAGGCCCTGCAGGCTGCCTCAGCGAATCTAGCACAGATGATCAGCGTCGTTCAAGAGACAGGCGATGGGGCGGAAGAACTGCTCAGCGCCTTGCTAGAACAGCAGCAGAAGCGCCAGGTTAGTACTACGATAACGAAGGTAGTGGAGAGTAAGGATGTCTATATCATGATTGCCATCGTAGGCTTCATGCTCATGTTCCTGATGATCGTGACGAACCAGAGTATTACAACGATCGTGGAGGATCGTCGGAATCAGACGATGTCCCGCGTATACGCATCGCCGGTTCGCAGCTTCCAGATCGCCCTCGGCTACTTCCTGGGCAGCTTCATGCTCAGTACGATGCAGGTCTTGTTTATCTTGTTGATATCGCGATTTATCTTCCGATTCGATTACGGGGTGCCGTTCTTGGCGCAATTCATCATACTGGAATGCTTCATCTTGGCGGCGCTGGGCATCGCGAGCGCGGTCGGCAGCCTGGTTCGGAATTCCGATCAGCTCTCCTTGATCAACAATCTCGTGATGACGCCAACTTGTATGATCGGAGGCTGCTTCTGGCCCATCAGCTTCATGCCTGACTTCATGCAGAAGATCGCCAACTTCGTACCGCAGCGTTGGGCGATAGATGCAATGAGCCAGTTGGCGGATGGTGCCGGATTATCAGACGTGCTCATTCATATCGGGATCCTCATCCTATTCGCGGTCGTTCTGCTCGGATTTGGCTCCGCTGTACTAAAGCCAAGCCAGGCCGGTCATAAATAAGCATTCCATATCGTAGAAATTAGTCAATAAACCAAGTTGCGGATTCATATGAATAAGTATAAACTGAATAGTAAGATGTTAGAGTATTCAGACAATTCCATTTCTGATCGAGTCGGGACTGGAGGGATGACCGTGAACAAGAGTTATGAGGTGGAATATTGCAACTTAGAGCTGAGGTTCGATCGCCCTCAAATTCAAGCGCTTATTAAACGGTTGATCCAAGAAGGCTTCTCACTGTATTGGAATGACGGTGGATTGTTCTTCATCATCTCGATACGCACCGGGCGCAAGCTGCTCAAGCTGCGCTTCCAGCGCCATATTGACAAGTACAAGATCATCGGGGATTACACGCTGCGCGATGAGAAGCTGGCAGAGGTGATGGAGAGACTGATCGGCGACACGAGAGGGCATGCGATTGTGAAGAGATTCAAGGATCGGCAGATTCTTATTGAGAACATCATGTTCGGCAAGATTATCCGTATGGTGGAGATATGCGGGGTGGAACATAAGGTGATCTTTCAAAAACATGGCCAAGTAACAGTCGAAGAGATGGTCAAGGCATTCAAATCGACAAGAGCGGAAAGGCGAATTCCGGTGCTTCGTCTGGAGCTCGATTATGAATTGGCGCGGCTGCACGAGCTGTTGTCGACAGAAGACCAAGATGAAATTACGCAATGTACGGAGAAGCTGGAAGAGCTTCGCAGAGAGATGCTGACCCTCGAGATGTAAGGAGACGGGTTACTCCATTGAGATGCATGCTAATAGTAAGACAGCCTTCTGGGCTGTCTTTTTCGTGGTTCGTTGTCTGCGTCGCGCTTTATATGATATATCATACAGGTTCTGTATTTCATACTAGAAAATGCAATTATTTTAACTAAAATAATAACGTTGTTATTTTTCTGTTTCCATTTTGACTGTAAAATTGGTACAATAATAACGTTTGGATGATTCGTGGATGTACGAATTTTACATATGGAGGCTGGATAGGATGGCTAAGCAACAAATCGGTGTAATTGGCATGGCGGTAATGGGTAGAAACCTGGCAATGAACATAGAAAGCCGGGGCTACACCGTATCGATCTTCAATCGCTCGCGCGAGAAGACGGAAGATGTACTGAACAATGAAGGCAAAGGGAAAAACCTCACAGGGACGTATACGATGGAGGAATTCGTACAGTCGCTGGAGACACCTCGTAAGATCCTGATCATGGTTCAGGCAGGTAAAGGTACGGATGCAACCATTGAGCAGCTTATCCCATTGCTGGATAAGGGCGATATTATCATAGACGGCGGCAACGCCTACTTCCCGGATACGCAGCGTCGCAATAAGGAGCTGGAAGCTCACGGCATCCGCTTTATTGGAACTGGCGTGTCGGGCGGTGAAGAGGGCGCGCTGTTAGGCCCATCGATTATGCCAGGTGGACAGAGAGACGCTTATGAGCTGGTGGAACCGATTCTGACTGCGATCTCTGCTAAGGTTGGCGACGATCCATGCTGTACGTACATTGGTCCCGATGGTGCCGGTCACTATGTGAAGATGGTCCATAATGGGATTGAGTATGGGGATATGCAATTAATCTGTGAATCGTATCAATTGCTGAAGGATGTGCTGGGATTAAGCACGGATGAGCTGCATGATATCTTCACAGAATGGAATAAGGGTGAGCTGGACAGCTATCTGATCGAGATTACGGCAGATATCTTCAAGCAGAAGGATCCCGATACGGGCAAGGCGCTGGTTGATGTTATTCTGGACACAGCTGGCCAGAAGGGTACAGGCAAGTGGACAAGCCAGAGCGCACTTGATCTGGGCGTGCCGCTGTCCATTATTACAGAGTCGGTATTCGCTCGCTTCATCTCCGCGATGAAGGATGAGCGTGTTGCTGCCAGCAAGGTGCTCCGCGGTCCGAAGACGACTGCGTACATCGGCGATAAGCAAGCTTTCATCGAGAGCGTGCGCAAGGCCTTGTTCGCAAGTAAGATCTGTTCCTATGCACAGGGCTTCGCTCAGATGCGCGCTGCATCTGAACAATATGGCTGGGATCTGCAATATGGCAATATCGCGATGATCTTCCGCGGCGGCTGCATCATTCGCGCTCAGTTCCTGCAGCAAATCAAGGATGCGTACGACCGTGCTCCTGGACTTAAGAACCTGCTGCTGGATGAATACTTCAAGAATGTGGTCGAGAATTATCAAGATGCATGGCGTGACGTAGTTGCCGAGTCGGCGAAGCGCGGCATTCCGGCTCCTGGCTTCGCGTCGGCACTGTCTTACTATGACAGCTACCGCTCGGAGCGTCTGCCAGCGAATCTGCTTCAGGCGCAACGCGACTACTTCGGAGCGCATACATTCCAGCGCGTGGATAAGGAAGGCGTATTCCACTTCGATTGGATTGGACAATCCAAGTAATTGAAGTTCGAGAACAGGCAAGTTGATTGAATATGGATGAGCAGCGGCGGCTGATGAGCGTCTGGCATATGCCGGGTAATCGTCGGCCGCTTGTTGTGAGAGGCAGGGAATTCAATTGTTGAAGAAGAATAATCTTATCTTAATTGGTTTTATGGGGACAGGTAAATCAACGATCGGTCGACTGCTCGCCGAGCGTCTGGGCTGGACGTATACGGATTCGGACAGCCGCATCGAAGCGGAGCAGGGTACGTCGATCGCGGGTCTGTTCGAGCGGGATGGCGAGGCGAGCTTCCGCGAGCTAGAGACGGATACGCTGCTGCGGTTACTGGCAGAGGAGCATCAAGTCATCGCTACTGGCGGTGGAGCAGTACTGGCTGAGCGCAATCGCACCGGGATGCTGGAGAGCGGCTTTGTTGTCGCCTTAATGGCTACCAAGGAGGCGATCATCAAGAGAGTGAGCGGTGATACCGCACGCCCGCTATTGATGGGGGACCTGGAGGAACGTGTCTCGACGCTGATGGAGAAGCGTAAGTATGCCTATGATTTCGCCGACTTCATGATCGATACAACAGGCTTAACGCCGGAACAGATTGCCGTGCGCATTCTGAAGGCAAGAGAGGACGCTCTTCGTTAGGTTGAAGCGCTTATGCTGCAGGTAGGTAGCGTAATGTTGCTGTTGTGGTGAGTGAGTAGTAAGAGCTGGTTAGTTGAAAAGAATGTGCGGAAGTGGTTGGCAGGTAGAGTAATGTTGTAGTTGTGGTGTGTGGGAGTAAGAGCTGGTTAGTTGAATAGAATGTGCGGAAGTGGCAGGTAGGTAGAGTAATGTTGCAGTTGTGGTAGGTGGGAGTAGGGAGCTGGTTAGTTGAACTGCATTTATACATCTCATTCGGGCAAATTGGCTAGAAAAGTCGGAATTAACTGTAAATCTGCATTTGAATGGCCTGTTTTTGAAGTGAATCGCTAAAAAGCATCCGTTTACCTGCAGAAATACATTTAAAGTCTTCAATTGCCTAGGAAACCTCGAGTTTACCTGCAGATTTACATCTCATAACAGCCAACCTGAGCGCTCCACACTTCAAAACTCCAGCACGCTTCAACGCTCGAGCTGTTCAGCACATCTACTCCTCAGCAACCGTAAGAAGCAGAAGCTTTCCGTTAGGAAAGCTTCTCCCATTGCAGCATACCGCCGACCATATTCTTAAGTCCTGCGTAGCCCTGAGCTTCTAGATATTCTTGCACACGGCCGCTGCGGGCGCCGCTTCGGCAGATGAGGATCACTTCATCGGTACGGGAGATCTCCTCCAGCCTCGCTGGAATATCGCCCATCGGGATATGCAGGGCTCCAGGAATCATGCCTGCCGCCACCTCGTCCTCTTCGCGAACATCGATCAAGGCAAGCTTCTCACCTGCATCCATTCGCTCTTTTAATTGTTCCGGTGTTATGGTGCTCATGGTCCATTAGACCTCCATTATTTTTCTATCATCATAGGAGACCATAGCGCTTGCTGTCAACTTATAATCAGGATGGAGTTGGGGATGAGGAATGTCATTCTGGCTGGTTGGTATAGGCGGATTCGCCGGAGCGATTACGCGATATGGGATCGGACAGCTGCTGCCAATAACGCGTGAAGACCAATTCCCGCTCGGCACCTTGACTGTGAATTGGTCAGGGAGCTTCCTGCTGGGCTTTCTGTTGATTGCCGCCACCTCCAACGGCAAGAGCTGGCGAGGCGAACGATTACGGCTGCTGCTTGGCACCGGCTTCCTAGGGGCCTATACGACTTTCTCGGCGTTCAGCGCAGAGACGATGCAGATGATCCAGTCGGGCGCATGGGGCATGGCAGCCATGTATGCCGGTGCTACGCTGATTGGCGGGCTGGTGTGCGTATCGCTCGGCTATTGGACGGGCTCTCGTATACGTAGAGCCGTGGCCCGAGAGTCAGGAGGGAAGCGATGAGTATCGCAAGTATGCTGCTGGTCGGCATCGGCGGCTTCCTAGGAGCTGTCTGCCGTTACTTCGTACAGGCTTGGGCAGAGCGGAGATTTGCAAGCGTATTCCCATATGGTACACTACTTGTGAATGTGTCCGGCTCATTCTTGCTGGGCGCGCTGCTCGGTATTGGCGTGCCGATCAACTGGCAGAAGCTGCAGTTGCTTGCAGGCACCGGCTTCCTAGGCGCATTCACAACGTATTCAACGTTCGCTTCAGAGAGCTTGCAATTAGTCAGAGATGGCCGCAAGGGCAAGTTCCTGGTCTATCAGATCGCCACCTATTGTCTGGGGATCGGGGGAGCTGCCGCAGGCTATGCACTGGCATTCATCATAACTATGGATTGAGGGGGAGTTTCATTCATGGATGTATTCGTCAAACCTACACCAACATTATCAGGGGAAATTAACGCACTATCCTCCAAAAATTATACGACCCGTTACTTGCTGGCCGCCGCGCTGGCTGACGGGGAGAGTACCATTCTGTATCCCGCGCACAGCGAGGATAGCGATGCAATGCGCAGATCGATACGTGATCTAGGCGCAGAGCTGATCGAGTCTGAGGATCGAATTGTGATCCGAGGCTTCGGCAAGCATCCGAAGCATGCGAGCGAGCTGAACGTCGGTAATGCAGGCGCGGTATTGCGCTTCCTGATGTCCGTCGCAGCATTCTGCCCGGAGCTGACCTTCATTAATGCTTACCCGGAATCGCTCGGCAAGCGGCCACACCATGATCTGATCGTGGCGCTGGAGCAGATGGGTGTCCAGATTGAGCATCAAGACGGCAAGCTGCCAATCACGATTCGAGGCGGACAACCGAAGGGCGGCAAAATTCAGGTCTCCGGCAATGTTAGCTCGCAGTTCCTCAGTTCACTACTGTTTATGACCCCGCTGCTAGATGAAGATAGTGAGATTGAGGTACTGCATGATCTCAAGTCGAAGATTGTGATCGGACAGACGCTGGAGGTGCTGGAACAGGCGGGTATTACGATCGAAGCTTCGGACGACCTGATGCATTATCGTGTGCCGGGACGGCAAAGCTATCAAGCGAAGACGTATATCGTACAAGGCGACTATCCGGGTTCGGCTGCGCTTCTGTCCGCTGCGGCAGTTACACAGTCCGATGTTAAAGTCCATCGCCTTATGGAGAACAGCAAGCAAGGCGAGCGGGCAGTGGTGGATGTGCTGAAGGCGATGGGCGCACCGCTAACGCATGCGGACGGTATTGTGCATGTGCAAGGGAACGGCAAGCTCAAGGCTGTAGAGTTCGATGGCGATAACGCTACGGATGCCGTGCTCGCTATGGTTGCGGCTGCTGTATTCGCGGAAGGCACGTCGCGGTTCTATAATGTGGAGAATCTGCGTTATAAGGAATGCGATCGCATCACGGATTATCTGACAGAGCTGCGTAAGGCAGGGGCCAATGTTGAGGAGCGTCAGGATGAGATTATCGTCCATGGCAAGCCAGAGGGAGTAGAAGGCGGCGTAGAAATCAACGCGCACTTCGACCATCGGGTAATTATGGCGCTGACAATCGTGGGTCTACGCTCTGAGAAGGGACTTACCATACGAGACGCCCATCATGTGGCGAAGTCGTATCCGATTTATTTTGACCATCTACGTTCATTAGGCGCTCAAATTGAGGAAATCTAATTCCAACTGAAAGCGGGGCTAAGACTATGGCATTCGAGAATCCATCCAGGGAGCATATCAAGGAGTTGCTGGAAGCTGCCGGCAATATTGCGGTTGTCGGGTTATCCGATAAGCCGGATCGCACCTCTCATATGGTAGCGGCGGCGCTGCAGGCGCGCGGATACCGGATCATCCCGGTCAACCCGAACGCGACTTCTATTCTCGGAGAGACGTGCTATCCTTCACTGAGTGATATTCCGGAGCCGGTGCATATTGTGGATGTGTTCCGCAGAGCGGAAGAGGTTGTGCCGATCGCTGAGGAAGCGGTGAAGATCGGAGCGAAGGTATTCTGGCTGCAGACGGGCATTATTAATGAAGAGGCGGCGCGAATCGCTGCTGAGGGCGGTCTGGAGGTTGTGATGGATCGCTGCATTAAGGTGGAAGACGCGGTGTTGCGGCCTCAGCGATAAACCTGCTTAAAGCTGGCATACATACAATTGCGCGCTTCAGCAATACTAATAAGGCTCGTGTGCGGACCGATGGTCATGTGCGCGATGCCTTATTCTGATTGTAGGAGCAGAAGGAGGGAACATGACGTGAATCAACAACAACAGCAGCAGCAGGGCGCAACGACGACGCCCGATCGGAACATGCTGGCAGAGAAGGAGCTGCTCTATATGGAGGACATGCTGTCCTGGGAGCTGCTCGCGATGAAGAAGTGCAAGCATGCGGCCGATGCTGTACAGGACCCCCAGATCAAGGGGTTTATTCAAGCGGTCGGCAACAAGCATAAGCAGCATTATGAGACCTTATTGACTCATCTTCACTAAATTGTAAGCAGAGGAGTGACTCCATCCATGGCTGTAGAAATTGCAATGCCACAGACCGGGCAGCTTCCACAGGTGAAGGGTCCGGAGATGAATGACCGTGACTGGATCAATGATGTACTGAGCTGTGCGAAGCACTTGACTGTCAATTACAATATTGCCTTGAATGAAATGCAGTGTCCCAAACTGCACGAGGACGTTCAGCAGATCCTGAATGATACGCATCAAGTCCAGTGGGACGCATTCAACTTGATGTTCCAGAAGGGCTGGTACAAGATGAAGGCCGCAGATCAACAGGAGATCATGAAGAAGAAGACGCAATTTACCGATTATAAGACACAGTTCCCCACATTTTAGAAAATAGAAACAAAAAAGCTCGCCTGAGGCGGGCTTTTCCATTGAGTGACTTGTCCATCTTGTGTCAGTCGAATAAGTCTTCGAAGATATCCAGCACCGTTTTCTTCTTCTTGTACTTATGCTTGCCATACGGCGTATATGGGGACTGGTGCTGACTATACTGCTGTTGATTATACTGCGGCTGGGTGTATTGCTGCTGGGCTTGCTGCGTGTAGCGGGATTGCTGGTAGTCATCGAATTCCTGTCTGATCTCTCGCACGCCGCTCATCAGCTTATCCAGCTCACCCCGGTCCAGCCATACGCCCTTGCAGCTCGGACATACATCGATCAGCACATCCTCCTTGAGTACTTCGCGCAGCTTCACATTATCGCAAATTGGACAATTCATTCTATAATCTCCTCGCTTATTCGGGTGATTTGACGGTTCTACCCGCTGGGGTACATAATATAAGTATAGAATTAACTTGAGCGGGAGGCAACGTGTGCAATGGATCAAGATGCGATCATTAGCGCGATGGCGGCGCAGGGCTTGCGCATTACGGAGCAACGGAAGAGCCTGGCGAAGCTGTTCGCTGAAGCGGATGGCTATCTGGCTCCGAAGGATGTGTATGCGCAGATGGAGAAGCTCTATTCGGGCCTGAGCTTCGATACCGTCTATCGCAACCTGCGTGTGCTGCATGAGATGGATGTACTGGAGCAAGTTGTGTTCGAGGATGGGTTGCGATTCAAGGCCCATTGCGGCGGGCATGCGCATCATCATCACTTGATCTGCCTGACCTGTGAGCGCACAATCCCGGTCGATTATTGCCCGATGCCTCAGCTTGCCGACATTCCCGATCACTTCCAGGTTGTCCGGCATAAATTCGAAGTATTCGGATATTGTCAGGATTGCAATGAGATGGCTGGACAGAGCAATGTGGCCGCAGCGGAGAAGGTGCAGCTGTGATGAAGCGCGTTCTGAAGCTGCCGATCCACTTCTATCGGAAGGTGCTGTCGCCGCTTAAGCCGCCAACCTGTAGATTCTACCCAACCTGTTCCGCCTATGCGCTCGAAGCGCTCGATAAGCACGGCGCGGTCAAGGGCAGCTATCTGACCGCGCGGCGGATTGTGAAGTGTCACCCGTTCCACCCCGGTGGCATTGATTACGTCCCGGAGGTATGGCCGAAGAAGCGCGATAGCGGGCAGACGGAAGCTTGACAGGACGGAATAGAAGTCGCTATATTGGAATTATTAGCAATTGAAGCACAAGGCAATTGAATACTGCATGTCACGATGATGGGATGAGTACGAGTTGGTCAGCCGATCGCAGAGAGCCGGGCCTAGGGTGAGAGCCGGTATCGGAAGCTTCTTGGAAGATGGTCCCGGAGGAATTGAATTCGAGTTAATCGTCGCTTCGGCAGACGGAGGATGAGGGTTCAACGCGAAGCCCGGCGTTAATGGGAGCCAATTCAGGCGCGAATGAGCCTGCAACGCAGTAGATCTGCGTAGCGGGGAATTTGGGTGGTACCACGTGAGCATCGGCTCTCGTCCCATATGGACGGGAGTTTTTTATTTTCTGGCAAGAGAATCTATGGAGGCTGATGAAGATGAGTCAAGAGAAGAAGACGTTCTATCTAACAACCCCGATTTACTATCCAAGTGATAAGCTGCATATCGGGCATGCATATACGACGGTTGCGGGAGATGCGATGGCTCGTTATAAGCGTCTGCGCGGCTATGAGGTCATGTATCTGACCGGCACGGATGAGCATGGACAGAAGATCCAGCGGAAGGCGGAGGAGAAAGGGGTATCGCCTAAGCAATACGTTGATGAGATTGTAGTCGGTATTCAGGCGTTGTGGAGCAAGCTGGAGATTACGCATGATGATTTCATTCGAACAACGGAGGAACGGCATAAAGCCGCTGTGGAACGTATCTTCCAGCAATTCCTCGATCAAGGCGATGTGTACCTGGACCAATATGAAGGTTGGTACTGTACGCCATGTGAGACCTTCTTCCTGGAGCGTCAGCTGAAGGATAACATGTGTCCAGACTGCGGCAGGCCGGTAGAGCTGCTGAAGGAGGAGAGCTACTTCTTCCGGATGAGCAAGTACGCGGATCGCTTGCTTCGATATTATGAGGACAATCCGGACTTCATTCAGCCGGAATCACGCAAGAATGAGATGATTAACAATTTCATTAAGCCAGGACTCGAGGATCTCGCCGTGTCGCGTACGACATTCGATTGGGGTATCCCTGTGCCAGGCAATCCGAAGCATGTCATCTATGTGTGGATCGATGCACTGTCCAACTACATTACAGCGTTGGGGTATGGCAGTGATGATGCGGGTAAGTTCGAGAAGTTCTGGCCAGCGGATGTGCATCTGGTTGGCAAGGAGATTGTACGGTTCCATACGATCTATTGGCCGATTATGCTGATGGCGCTCGACCTGCCGCTACCCAAGAAGGTGTTCGGTCATGGTTGGTGGCTGACCAAGACCGGCAAGATGTCCAAGTCGAAGGGCAATGTCATCGATCCAGTCAAGCTGATCGACCGCTATGGGCTGGATGCATTCCGCTACTTCGTCCTGCGTGAGGTGCCGTTCGGCTCGGATGGAGCCTTCACACCTGAGGGCTTCATTGAGCGGGTCAACTTCGATCTGGCTAATGATCTCGGCAATCTGCTGAATCGGACAATCGCGATGATCGAGAAGTACTTCGGCGGCCAGGTGCCGGAATATGCAGGTCAAGTGACCGCCTATGACCGCGAGCTTGAAGAGACTGCGCTGGCCGCTGTTGCCAAGGCGGAGGAGGCGATGGAGAGTATGTCCTTCTCTGTTGCGCTCAGCGCAATCTGGCAGCTGGTCGGTCGGACGAACAAGTATATCGATGAGACTGCGCCATGGACGCTGGCTAAAGATGAAGCGAATAAAGACCAGCTGGCATCGGTGATGACGCATCTGGCGGAATCCCTGCGCTTCGTATCGATTATGATCCAGCCCTTCTTCACAAGAACGCCTCAGCGGATCTGGGAGCAGCTCGGTCTAGTCGAAGGCGCTGCTACGGCCTGGGAGTCCCTGCGGCAATTCGGGGGTATTCCAGCTGGTACGAAGGTCAGCAAGGCTGATCCTATCTTCCCTCGACTGGACAGTGAGCAGGAAATTGCGTATATTCTCGAATCCATGGGCGCTGTGTCAGAGCCGGCGATTGCCGAGGTGGAGAAGCCAGCTGAGAAGCAAGAAGCGGTCGAGGCCGTTCCGCAAGTACCGGAGATCGCTTATGATGACTTCGCCAAGGTGGAGCTGAAGGTCGCGGAAGTAATCACGTGCGAGCCAGTTGCTAAGGCGGATAAGCTGCTTAAGCTGCAGCTGGATCTCGGATCGGAGCGCCGCCAGGTCGTATCTGGTATCGCGCAGTATTATAAGCCAGAGGAGCTGGTAGGCAAGAAGGTTATCTGTGTGACGAACCTGAAGCCGGTCAAGCTGCGCGGCGAGCTGTCGCAGGGCATGATTCTGGCTGCCTCGGAGGGCGATCAATTGGTGGTCGCGACCGTAGACGGCAATATGCCTAACGGCGCGATTGTGAAGTAGCTGAGGCGCAGATGCAAATCAGTCGGCCGATACTGCGCGCTGGCTTCATAGGGGCGGTGATCTTCATCGTGGGCATGTGGATCATGTTCGAGCTGCTGCCCCAAGCATCGCGCACATCGGGCTCCATCGTCATTGATTCTGCCGAATTCGCGGATATGCAGGTTTCGATAGAGAGTCGAAGCGGATCGGACGCATACGGCGATTATCTAGTTATAGACAGGCTCGAAGCCCAGGGGACATTGTCGCGTGTCTACGAACTGGACTTCAAGGAAATGAAGCCATGGAAGCTCGAGGTCGCGGATATTGATGGGGACGGGCAGTTGGACATCCTGATTGCGGTCCATAAGATGGCGCATTTTGATAACCAGATGAGAAATCGGATGTTTATTTTTAACTTCGAGGACGGGGTGCTGGTTAAGAAGTGGACCGGCTCGCAAATTGCCGGCGATTGGGATCAGTTCTATGCGGAGGAGCTCTTATCGATACCTGGCGATGAATTAATGATCCTGGAACGTCTAGATGAGCGCAGGTCCAGATTGCATATCTATTATTGGCTGGACTTCGGTTTCGTTGCACTAGCGATCAGCCAGCCGTATTCGGATGTATCTGGATTCACGGTTGAGGGGGAGAACCGCATAACGCTTACCTATGAGGTGGGCGGCCAAGCATACGAAGAGCAGCTTATGGTCGTAGACGGGCATATTGTTGCCATACACGAGCACTGAACGATTGTTGTATGAGTGAGGGGGATTGGGATGAAGCGAGCAGCGATCGCAGCGCTCTGTCTAAGCTTATTGGTGACAGGCTGCTTCAAGTCGTCTGGTGAACAGCGGGAGACGACGGATATGAATGTGGTCATTCAGGAGGAGCATGACACTCCGGTACAGGAAGAGCTTGCCCAGCCAAAGCGGCTCGTCCTAGACGAGACATGGTCGGATGCGCGATCGCCCAGCTTCACGAAATCGGCTTGGCAGCTCCCGCATTACACAGCTCAAGTGACCGATTACAACATCGCTGGCAATCTGTCTAATGTCGTGAATATGGAGCGGTTCAAGGGGTTCACCGATGAGCAACGGGCGATGCTGGCGAATAACGGGTTCGTCGTTCTGCCGAGTCAGGACACGAAGATGTACTATGTCTATGACAGGAACGAATATGAGGCGATCCCGAATTTCATTACAGCAGATGCTGTGCTGCATCTCTTCCATCACTTCTATGATAAGTCACTGATGATGGTCGAGTCGAATGCCTTGTATGACGATCTGCGTCTGATGTCTGAGCAGATGCTGATGAAATCCATTCAGCTCTATGATGCGCTTGAGGATGAACAGCTCAGAGCGCTGCAGGCGAACAATGTGGTGTTCTTCCTGGTCGCGTATCGTTTAATGGAGCCGTCCGCCCCGATGCTCGAGCAGGTCAGTGCGGCCCTATGGGAGCTTGCAGAGCAAGAGCTTGCCAAGATTGATGAGGCGGAGGCGTTCGGACTCTCGCCGCTGCTGCGGGTCGACCTAGATTATTCGCAGTTCAAGGTTAGAGGGCATTATACGAGGGACGAGAAGCTGGGGAGATTCTTCCGCGCGATGATATGGCTCGGCACTGCTCCGCTGCCGTTCTATGATAATGAGCACTTCCTATATGACAATGTTCTGCAGGCGCTGCTCATCGCGTTCACAACATTCCTGGAATCCGATCAGAAGAGCGACGCATTGCTATGGCTGAACATCTATGGACCGACCAGTCAGTATGTGGGGCTGTCGGATGATATTCATGTATTCGCTATGAATGAGCTTCGACTATCGGTATACGGGGAAGGCGATGACCCGAATATATTCAATGATCCTGCCTACTATGATAACCTGAAGCGCGCGGTACAGGCGCTTCCGGAGCCCCGGATTCAAGGGAAGCTTACTACTGTCTCGTTGCCCGCGGGCAAGCAATTCCGATATATGGGGCAGCGCTATGTGCTCGACAGCTATATCATGCAGGAGCTAATGGAGCCGTTCCTTCGTCCGCTCCCCTCCGGCTTGGATGTGATGGGGGTGCTGGGCAGCGATACGGCAGAGCGACTCTTGTTCGATGTGTACAAACCGCAGGATACGTGGCCGAAGTATGCGGAGGTCTATAGGGCGCTTGAGGCTGAAGCGGCGGCGTATACAGAGGATACCTGGACGGAGAATATCTATAATGGCTGGCTCTGGTCCATCCAGGAAGCTATGAATGAGTTTCCATCTGATTCGGGAATGCCTTGGTTTATGACAACAGAGGCTTGGCGACATAAGTCGCTGAATACCGCGCTGGGCAGCTATGCGGAATTGAAGCATGATACGGTCCTGTACGGCAAGCAGCCGGTCGCACAGAGCGGAGGACCGATGGATGTGGCTAAGTTCCATTATGTCGAGCCGAATGTGCCGCTGTACAGCAAGCTGATGCACCTGACCGACGATACGCTGGAGCTGCTGGAGGATCGAGGCATGCTCAATGACGCGATACGCTCGGGAGCGAATCTATATCGGGAATTGCTGCAGATATTGATCGATTGTTCGATCAAGCAGCTCAGGAATGAAGCGCTCACCGAGGAGCAGTATGATGAGTTGCTCTGGTTCGGCGCTCGGTTCGAGCATATCACGAATAGCTTGATGCTCGGAATATCGGAAGACTATTCGACGATCGAATTAAGTGATATGCTGGTCGCCGATGTCGCCACGATCGCGCCAAGAGGCAATCTATCACTCGGTACCGGCTTCTATGATACGATCTATGTTATTGTGCCGCATGCCGGAGAGCTCTATCTGACACGCGGGGCTGTGTACGCCTATTATGAATTCTATAGCGACGAGCGCTTAACGGACGAGGAATGGTGGGAGATGAATGGGCTGAAGAAGGTGCAGGCGGACTTCGGTTCGTATCTGGAGCTGACAGAACCGTCGCCGTCATTACCGGATCAGCCAAGCTGGGTGCACGTCTTCAAGTCCGATCGCAATCTGGTCGAGGTCGAATTATTCGAGGTTGATTGGCATACCCTGAATGAGTAGCGGATAAAGTGAACATGATGTGAATATCCTTCAGCTGTCAGTGTAGAATGACTGAAATTCTAATTGACAGCTGAATTTATGCACAGGTATAATGATCAATGTAAATAGAAATGATTACGATTTGCATTCTTTGGAGTTAGGGGAATATATGTGATGAAAAAAAACTATTTGCTGCTCTTATTGGTACTCGCGCTGATGATTGCTGGCTGTTCAACCGATAATCGCAATCTGATGGTAGAAGGCAAGGTGAATGTGATCACCAGCTTCTATCCACTCTATGATTTCACGGTGAAGATAGGCGGCGACTATGTGAATGCGATCAATCTGGTCCCTGCCGGCGTAGAGCCGCATGATTGGACGCCGAAGGCGCGAGACATGGTGAATATTACGAAGTCGGATGTATTCATCTACAATGGTGCTGACTTCGAGGGCTGGGTGCAGGACTTCCTGGATACATTAGACGCGGCAGATGGGCCGGTGGTAATTGCGGCTTCAGCAGGTGTGAAATTGATTGATTCTGCGGAGCATGAGCATGGCGATGGGCATGATGAGCATGATGAGCATGCAGATGAACATGATCACGGGCATGCGGAAGAGGATGATGAGCATGCAGATGAACATGAGCACGCGGACGACCACGAGCATGGCGACTTCGATCCGCATGTCTGGCTCAGCCCTAAGCAAGCGATGCTGATGGCGGCTGCCATCCGAGATGCGTTAGTCGAGGCTGATCCTGCACATGCCGATGCTTATCATTCGAATTATGATGACCTCAGTTCAAGGCTGGCAGAACTGGATGCTGAGCTTACGCGGATTGCAACGAACAGCACGAAGAAGGAGTTCGTCGTGTCGCATGAGTCATTCGGATATCTCGCGCGAGATTATGGTCTCGTGCAGGTTGCCGTTATGGGTTTGTCGCCTGATGCGGAGCCGACCGTGAGGCGCATGCAGGAGATTAAGCAATTCGTGGAGGAGCATGATATTCAGTATATCTTGTTCGAGGAGCTCGTGTCCTCCAAGCTGGCAGAGACGCTCGCCAATTCCTTGAACATCAAGACGATGGTGCTGAATCCGCTGGAGGGGCTGACCGAAGAGCAGCAGAGGGCCGGAGAAGACTACATCTCCATTATGAAATCCAATTTGACAACGTTAGAGAAAGCTCTAAAATAAGATAGATATCGAATGGAAAGGAGCTGATGGACATGGCGGATCATTGTCACGATAGCGTAATCTCGCTGGAGCAAGTAAGCTTCGGTTATGAAGGCAGGCAGGTGATACAGGACCTGTCCCTCCAGGTGCTTCAGCGCGACTTCATCGGGTTGATCGGATCGAATGGAGCAGGGAAGACGACCTTATTGAAGATGATCGTCGGCTTACTGAAGCCCGCTGGAGGCGAGATCCGCCTGTTCAATCAGCCCGTGTCACAGTTCAAGGATTGGGAACGGATCGGTTATGTGCCTCAGAAGAATAGCTTGAATCCCTTATTCCCCGCAACGGTCCAGGAGGTCGTGCTGTCCGGACTCTATGGCCGGAAGAAGATGTATCGGCGGATGACGGCAGCGGATAACCGCCGGTGCGAGGAAGCGATGCAGATGCTGGGTATCGAGGATCTGGCCAAGCGCAGAATCGGGAAGCTGTCAGGAGGCCAGCAGCAACGGGTATTCCTAGCGCGATCGCTAATCAATAATCCGGACCTGCTCATTCTAGATGAGCCTACGGTAGGCGTCGATGCGGAGACGCAGGAAGCATTCTTCCACATGATTAAGCATATGCATCAGCGGCATCAAATCACCTTCATGATGGTGTCGCATGATATCGAGATGATGAAGTCCTATCTAGGCGAATCGGCTAAGCAGACAAGCGGCAAGTTGAAGTTCTATGTCAAGCATTCGCATGAGCTGGATGATTGCGTGGAGACGGACCTGGCGCACACGCTTAAGCACTTGCGCGACCATATTACGCATCAGCATCAGCTGCAGTAGGAGGCGGACATAGCTTGGATATCTTCACCTTCGATTTCTTCCAGCGCGCGCTGGTCGGCGGATTCCTCATCGGCTTGATGGCGCCGATGATCGGGCTGTTCGTCGTGCTGCGCAGGCTGTCTATGATTGGCGACACGCTCTCGCATGTCTCGATTGCTGGCGTCGCGCTCGGATTCCTGATCAATGTCTATCCACTCGGGATGGGACTCGTATTCGCCGTACTGGCAGCCTTCGCCATTGAGAAGCTGCGCAAGGCATTCCGATCCTATGCAGAGCTGTCGATCGCAATTATGATGTCCGGGGGCATTGCGCTTGCCTCGGTCTTGTTCACGATCGGACGCGGCTTCAATATGAATGTGAATAGCTACCTGTTCGGGAGCATTCTGACCCTGAGCGAGAATGATCTATGGCTGGTGCTGTCCGTGACGATTCTGGTCGTACTATTCGCATTGATCTATTACAAGGAGCTGTTCCTGCTTAGCTTCGATGAGGACGCAGCCAGTGTAGGCGGCTTGCCGACACAACTGCTTAATATGCTGCTCACGGTGATGACGGCACTCGTGGTCAGTGTGGCGATCAAGATTGTAGGTGCACTGCTTGTATCCGCGCTGCTGACAATACCAGTAGCCTGCAGCTTAGCGATAGGCAAGGGATTTCGCACCACGCTATGGCTAGCTGTCGTGTTCTCAGAAGTGTGCGTAGTCGGTGGATTGATCCTGGCAGGCTTGATTAACCTAGCGCCTGGTGGTACGGTTGTGTTACTGCTGATTGTCGTACTGCTCGGCACATTGACCATACGCAGAGGGATCAGCGCATAATAAATTAGACTATTCTGAAGCCGGGAGGAATTACACTTGCAGGATATTAACATCTGGATCGCCTTCTTCGCGGGGCTGGCTTCATTCATCTCCCCTTGCTGCTTGCCTTTATATCCATCCTATATATCTTACATAACGGGTGTCTCTGTTAGCCAGCTGAAGGAGGGAGGCTCGCGCGAGGTGCGGATGCGCACGCTGAGCCATACGCTCTTCTTCGTGCTTGGCTTCTCAATCGTATTCTACACCTTAGGCTACGGCGCAGGCGCGCTAGGTGATTATTTCAAGGAGTACCAGACGCTAATCTCGAAGCTGTCAGCCATTCTCATCATTGTGATGGGCTTGTTCCTGATTGGCGTCTTCCAGCCGCAATTCCTAATGAGAGAGCGCAAATTCAAGATTAATATGAAGCCGGCAGGCTATCTGGGCACCTTCATCATCGGCATCGGCTTTGCGGCGGGCTGGTCGCCCTGTATCGGACCGATTCTACAGCTCATTATCAGCATGGCGCTTAACGAGCCATCATCCTGGTTCCAATATATGACGGCCTATTCACTCGGCTTCGCTGTGCCATTCTTGGTGTTCGCATACTTCATTGGATCTACCAAATGGATTCTGAAGTATTCAGGCAGAATCATGAAGGTAGGCGGTGTGCTCATGATTATCATGGGGATTCTGCTCTATACGGAGCAGATGATCAAGATTACGATCTGGCTGAATGCGATTACGCCAGAGTGGCTCAAGTTCTGATGGATACCGCCTGAAGCTTGCTTCAACTCTGCGAATAAGTGTATCATATGATGAGACAAGCGGGACTATCGAAGAGCTAGCATAAGCGAAGGAGGGGATGTCTTGGCGACACCGAGTATGGAAGATTACCTGGAGCGTATCTATCTGCTCATCGATGAGAAGGGATATGCCCGTGTATCGGATATCGCGGAGGGTCTCGAGGTTCATCCTTCATCCGTGACGAAGATGATCCAGAAGCTAGACAAGGATAATTACCTGATCTACGAGAAGTATCGCGGACTGGTCATGACGGCTAAGGGCAAGCGAATGGGCAAGCGGCTGGCCGACCGCCATCACCTGCTCGAGGAGTTCCTTGGCATCATCGGAGTTCACCCGGACAATATCTACAAGGATGTAGAGGGAATCGAGCATCATCTGAGCTGGGATTCCATCACCTGCATTGAAGCGCTAGTCGATTACTTCAAGCGTGATCCACAGCGCAAGCAAGATTTATTAGGCATACGCACAGAGCTGGACAGCGAGTAAAATACATCCAGCTCTTGCTATAATACATGAGTTGTGATATTCTGAAGTATATTGTGCCGCACACATATTTAACCCCTCAGAAGTTCCTCTTCGCGCAGGTTTTATTCTAAGCGCAATGATATTCCATCCATCGCTACAGATTCTTACGACCCAACGATTGAATTTGAATGAGTGATTGCCGATTCTTACAGGCGCGGCCAAGGAGCCGCATGGATGAAAGAGAGGAAGGGCTTTCGTTGTTTTGGCTTTAATTATGGTAACAGGAACTCGGATAGGGCTAAACCTATTGGATATATGGATTTGCAATTCGCATAGCGGCAACAATTAAGAGCGCACGGGCGGCCATCAAGGCTGATCACGGCGCTCTTCTATATTGCTCGAGCAGGGAAGGATTGTTACTCCGCAGCCTGATCATCCAGGCTCATCCGCCTGTAATCGTTCGGTGTGACACCATTCGTCTTCTTGAACATGCGATAGAAGTAGGAGCTGTTCGTGAAGCCGGTCTTCTCCGCGACTTCGGAGATGGACAGCTCGGTATGAAGCAATAATTCCTTAGCCTTGAGCATCCGAACCTCCGAGATCACATCGGTTAATGCCTTGAGTGTTAATTGCTTGTAGAGCCTACTGATATAGACCGGAGACATATCCAATGAATCGGCGATCGCATTTAGTCCAAGATTGAAATTGGCATAATCCCGGTCGATCAGCGCATTGATTCTGCGGACGAGATCGTCATGCCTCGTGTTCTTCCTCTCCTCAAGCTTCCTCGTAATTTCATCGAATAAATCATAGAAGCGTTGGTTCACCTCATCGATTCGCTCGACCTGATGCAAGGACAATAAGGTCGTCTCCAGCTCTGATTCAATCAGGATGGCGTTATGACGATTGATCGTATGGAGAATCCGGCTGACAGACATGGTAAGGTGGGAGATCGCCAGCTGGGTCGCCGTGATCGGATAGTCCGATGTCTCATTAATAATCTCCGTATAGATGCGTTTGGCCTCTTCCGATTTGCCAGTCATGATCAATTCGCTGAGCTGCTTCTCCTTATGCAGTGGAAATTCATACACCTTGGATCTGAGCTGCATGATCGCTTCGGAATAGATCGTGCAGCCCGCCCCGAGGAATAGGCGATGCTGAGCCGCATCGGATACTTGATTATATAGCTGCGGCAGGCGATCAACGGCTTCTTCCGCTGGGCTAATAATCAGAGAGACCGATAAGCGCAGATGCTGATGGATCGCTTCCTGCATCTGCTTCAGCATGCCGGCAAGCACATGATGCGCCTCGCTGTCTTCGGGATAATTCAGCACCAGCAGTACGGCATCCTCATGCATGTCGAGCGCTTCTACAGTATAAGCACGCAGCGCGATCTCGGTACAGATGTTGACGATCGCATAGCGGATCAGCTTGGCATCATCGCCGAATCGTTCTAGGAAAGCTTCGAGATGATCGATCTTGAACAAGACGAGCTGGAAGCTATGATTAACATTCAAGCTAGACGCAACAGCGACGAGCTTCTGTTGCAGAATGTTGGAGCTGTAAGCTTCTCGCCCCAGGATGACATTCCGCAGCAGCTCATGCTTAACGATCTGCAGATGATTCCGCCGCTCGCGCTCAAGCGTCTTCATGCGATGCAGGGCATGACTCAGCGGGCTGTAGAGCTTCCTGGACATGAAGATGGAGATCAGTAAGCCGAGCAGCAGAATGCCGATACTGATTACAATCGTAGTTGAGCGCATGCGTTTGATCGGCAGCGCGATGTGCTCCAACGGCGTAATGCGGATATAGCGCCAGCCGAGCACATCCGGCTGGGTATAGGTGACGAGTGACTGCTGCTCATTGATCGTCTGTATGAAGAACCCGGGATCAACGGGCTCGGCCATAATGGTCTGGATATAGCTCTCCTCGCTCAGATTAGTGAGAATCGGGGTCTCACCCTTCTGTGAGTATAAGGTCCCCATGCTGTTAATGATGAAGGTTTCTCCGGTTGAATTGATATTGGCTTGGTCAACATGCTGATTGATCCAGGATACATCGAAGTTGACGACAACCGCATTCTCCAGACGATCGAGCAGCGTGTCATAGCCAAGATAGGTGTAGGTACTAACCTCAATGGGTGATGCGATACCAATCCGATAGCGTCTCGGGATCGGCGTATACGGCTTGTATTGCTCGAATGACCGGATAATATCCACAATCCCTTGGTCATCCAGCTCGATAATGGATTGTCGGCCCGTCTGCTTCGCTTCCGCACTAATGAACAGCTCATGATTCTTGCCATTATAGATGTAGATGGAAGAGATGAACGGCAGGGACAAGCGGTAGAAGCCTAAGTTTCTAAGCGCCGCGGTCACTTCTGTTATGTCAGGATCGGTCGTGTACAGCAGCTTGGTGAAGGAAGGATCAATCAGAATTTGGGTTGTAAGCGATTTCGCGGTTTCCGTCATAATAGACACCTCATAACTAGTCTGCATAAGGCTGTTCAAGTCCGAGGTGTAGAGCTGCTTCGTAGCGATCGACTCAAAGTTGATGTACAGAATGGTCGAGGAGATGAGCAGAGTCGAGACAATACAGACGATAATCCCAGCGAGGATCTTCGTGTAAGCTTTGTTGATTCCCTTGGATAGTGTAACCCTCACAGCTTGCTCCCCTCCTCTGGATATTAAGGAAATTATTGCATATGAACGCAGTTAATGAAAATTATACAGGAGGTTGCATAGCGCAGCAATCTAATGTGCGATATGCGTATAAACCTTAACAAAGTTCACAGCATGATGTTCATGAAAGTAGCATTTGTTCACTCCAACGCATGCATTTTCGTTCACCAATGTGGCGCACAGTTGACTATTCGCTGCGTCAGATCTCCGCTTACAATTGGTATTGCACAAGGAGCTTCAGACAGACGAACGGAGGGAGCACTATCGAGACATTAGCAAGCAAAATAAAGATCAAGAAGAAATCGGGCGTCTTCCATGAACTAAAGAAGAACAAGGTACTGTTCGTGATGATTGTGCCGACCATTGTGTTCTTCCTGATTAACTCCTATTCGCCGATGGTCGGGATTTATTTCGCATTCACCAAGTATACCTTCGACGGAGGATTATTCGGAAGTCCATTCGTTGGACTCGACAACTTTCAGTTCTTATTGAAATCAGGGAAGCTGAGACAGCTCACAATCAATACCATCGGCTACAATTTCAGCTTCATCGTGCTGGGACACAGCCTGGCGATCTTCATAGCGGTCATGCTCAATGAGGTGCGATCGAAATTCTATAAGAAGCTGACCCAATCGATTATGTTCCTGCCCTACTTCGTATCCTTCGTTATTCTGAACGTGATTGCTTACAACCTGTTCAATTATGAGTTCGGATTCTGGAATGCGACCCTGAATGATTGGGGGCTGGAGCCGATGGATATCTACAACACGCCATGGGCCTGGGTCATTCTGATCCCAATCTTCTATCTATGGCGGTTCCTGGGCTACTTCAGCATTATCTATCTGGCTGCAATCGCTGGCATCAGCGAGGAGTATTACGAAGCCGCGAGGATCGACGGTGCCAATGCCTTCCAGCGTATCCGGTTCATAACGGTGCCGCTGCTAAAGCCGACCTTCATTATTCTGTTCCTATTCTCGCTTGGCAGTATCCTCAGAGGCCAATTCGAGCTCTTCTATCAGCTCGTTGGCTCGAACAGCATGGTATGGAGCACAACGGATATTATTGACACCTATGTATTCCGAACGCTGCGTGTGACCTTCGATATCGGACTTGGAACAGCCGCTGGCCTATACCAATCCGCGTTCGGATTCATCCTGATCATAACCGTGAACTGGATTGTGCGAAGAGTCGATCCGGATAACGCATTATTCTAGGAGGACGGATATGAAGACTCGAGATACGGAATATACACAGCTGCTTCGATTCATTGCTGTCATTGTAGTTACGCTCGTGACGTTATTCTGCCTGTTCCCGATTGTACTGATCATCTCAGGCTCGTTCACATCCGATGAATCGCTCATTCGCAATGGCTATCATCTGTTCCCGCAGGACTTCTCAGTAAGCGGGTATACATTCGTATTGCGTTATCCAGACACCATCTTGAAGGCATACGGCGTCACCGCATTCACGACGATTGTCGGCACGGCGATCGGCCTCTTCCTGATTACGATGTCGGGCTATGTGCTGCAGCGCAAGGACTTCAAGTATCGGAATCAGATCTCGTTCTTCATCTACTTCACCACCTTGTTCGGCGGCGGATTGATTCCATGGTATATCATGATGACTCGGTATCTGAAGCTGACAGATTCGCTCGGAGCGATCATATTCCCGGGTCTGATGAGCCCCTTCCTCATTATATTGATGAGAAGCTTCATCAAGACCACGCTGCCTGATGAATTGGTCGAATCAGCGAAGATAGACGGGGCTGGCGAATTTCGGATTTACTTCAGCATCGTGCTTAGACTTGCGTTACCCGGCATTGCTTCGGTCGGGTTGTTCCTGGCGCTAGGCTATTGGAATGATTGGTTCGCTACCGCCCTGTTTATTAATGACCCGAACAAGTGGCAGCTGCAATTCTATCTCTTCAATGTAATGAATACGTTGGACGCCATACGTAATCTAGCGTTAGGCACAGGGTTATCAATTGATATTGAGATGCCGGGAGAATCCGGCAGACTGGCAATCGCTGTTATTGTGACCGGACCGATCATCTTCCTATATCCGTTCGTACAACGCTACTTCGTGAAGGGCTTGACGATTGGCGCTGTGAAGGGTTAGAACTGAAGGAGGAAACTCCGGATGCTAACATACATGAATCTGATAGAAAAAAATGAATAGGGAGGATTCAAATTGAAACAACACAAGGTCCGGATTTTCGCTGTGCTGACGTCTCTGATGCTCATAGTCAGCATCTTCGCGGCATGCAGCAACAATGGCGGGAGCGAGAGCAACACGACTAACACGAATACGAAGACGAATACACCTGCCACGACAACACCAGCAGCAACTAAGCCGGCGGATGAGCCGGCGGGAATCGATATCTCGGAGCGCGTAGAGCTGCAGTTCTACATGCTGGGGCCCGCGCCGAAGGATATGCCGAAGATTGAGGCAGAGATCAATAAGCTGGCGCTAGAGGATCTCAATGCCACTGTGAAATTCAACTTCACCACCTGGACGGATTGGCCGCAGAAGTACAGACTACTGCTGACCTCCGGACAGCCGGTGGACCTGATCTTCACGGCCGAGTGGACACAATACCAGCAATACGCCAAGGCTGGCGCATTCCTGGCGCTGGATGAGCTGCTGCCGAAGGCAGCTCCGGCGCTATGGGAATTCGTTCCAGATGATATGTGGGAAGCAGTTAAGATTGACGATGTTATTCAGACGGTACCAGCGACCTGGAAGGAGTATGTGACACAGGGCATCGCCTATCGCGACGACTTGCGCGTGAAGTACAGCTTGCCTGTTCCAGATTCAGTAGAGAACTTCGAAGCCTACCTGGACGGAATTAAGGCCAATGAACCGGACATGATTCCGATCGGTGTGCGCAATACGATGCCCATTCTGGATCTGAAGTATGAGCCTGCGGCGCAAGTGGAGAATCAAGGCTTCCCTTACGGACTATATATTCCATATGACAATCCAAGAGCGATCCAGAATTACTGGGGTACGCCGGAGCATCTCGAGGATCTGTTGATGTTCCAGAGATGGCAGGATAAGGGCTTCCTCGGCAAGAATGTACTGAGTGTGCAGGAAACCTCGCAGAGTCTGGTGCAAGCGGGCAAGGCCGCAGTAACATTGGGTGAGAACCCGAACCGCTATAACGATACGTTATCGAAGATGAAATCGGTTCACCCAGAGTGGGAGCTGGCTTACTTCGGATTCCCGGAATCCAAGGGCTATGCGACGCCGGTACATCCGATTCACAATGGCTTCGCGGTACCGAAGTCGAGCAAGCATCCGGAGAGAGCGCTCGCCTTCTATGAGAAGATGGTGCTGGATAAGCGTTATAATTGGTTGACGGAATACGGCATTGAAGGGGAGCACTTCAAGGTAACCGATACCGGGCATTACGAGATGATCGGCACAGCAGAGACCAACGGCTTCCCAAGAGAAGGCATGCAGGGCTGGGCGTGGCGCAATCCGGAATTCATGCTGTTCGCACCGAGCTTCGATGGGGTACAAGAGATCTTCGATCATTATGATACGATGGCGAAGCCGGACTACTGGCTCGGCTTCGCGGAGGATTATGAGCCTTATCAAGCTGAACGCGCAGCGCTGGATCAAGTGGTCAGCGAGTTCCTGCTGCCGCTCAACGTAGGGCTCAAGAAGGATGTTGAGAAAGAGATGAATACCTTCATGGAGAAGGCGAACGCCGCAGGCCTGGAGAAGATCCAGAAGGCGTTCACTGAGCAGTGGCTGAAGTATCTGGATGAACAGGGCATGTAATCAGATAAGCTGCATGAACGGGACAGGGGCGGAAGCGGGATAACTCGCATCTGCCCCTGCTTATTGCTGGAATAGGTCAACCCGCTATTCGCATAAAGTGAACCATGCTGGAGCATGGAAGGGGCGGGTCGCAGTGAATCTGAATGCCGTATTCGAGGGTGGCGGTGTCAAGGGAATTGCGCTGGCAGGCGCCATACAATCCGCTGAACAGCTCGGATTTACCTTCAATAAGGTGGCGGGCACTTCTTCCGGCGCGATTGTAGCTGCGATGCTAGCTGCCGGATATACGGCTGAGGAGCTGAAGCAGCTCATCCTGGATATGCCGTTCAGCAAGCTCGTTAGACCGTCCGACTGGATGCGGATCAAGTGGATCGGGCCGCCTATACGACTGTTGCTGTATAAGGGTCTGTATTCCAGCGATCCGCTCGAACGATGGGTCAAGGGGCTGTTGGCTGCGAAGGGCATCTCCACCTTCAGCGATATTCCCGATGGTCTACTACGGGTCGTTGCCTCTGACATCTCGGAAGGCCGATTAATGGTGCTGCCGGATGATCTGCCCAAGTATGGCATTGAACCCGGCAGCTTTCCTATAGCTAGAGCCGTGCGCATGAGCGCCAGCATTCCCTACTTCTTCGAACCCGTTATTCTGCGGGACAAGAAGCGCGTGCCCATCTATGTGGTAGACGGGGGACTGCTGAGCAACTTTCCGTTATGGTTGTTCGACGGGGTTGGACCCAATGTGAAGCCAGACGCCTCCTCGAGATTGACACCTACGGTCGGGTTCCAGCTTGTCGGTCGCAATGCGATGGTTCCGCGTCGCGTCAGCGGTCCGTTCACGATGCTGTATGCGCTGTTCGCTACGATGATGGAAGCGCATGACGAACGTTATATCGAGGACGAGAACCGGTTTCGGACGATAAAAATCCCCACGCTCGGTATCCGCACGACACAGTTCGAGCTGACGCGGGAAGAGAGCATGGGGCTGTATGAGTCCGGCCTAAGGGCGGGCAGGAAGTATTTTGACAAGTGGAGTCTGTCGACCTATCAGAAGCTGTACGATCAGCACTGTGCCAGTCACAAGGTATAAGCTCAGAGACGTCGCGCAGACGGCGGTTTAATGGTAGCGCGGCGGCTCATCATCGTCACGCTTATTGCCCTTGATGACACGGAAGGTCGTCTTGCGGCGACCGCCTGGTGGCTTCGTAGAAGACCGTGTGGACGAATAGCTGCGACCCGAGTTCGGCTTAGACTTGAACAGACTGCTCATTCGCCGCGGCGGAAATTTGTATAGCAGGAAGACACCACCCAGTACGACCAGCGGGATCAAGAACGGCCCGGGATTCTGGATGAAGCTGGAGATCAGACCGATCACAATCAGTCCGAAGATGATGTAGGCGATCAGTTGGCGATTGCTTCGCATGATGAACGCTCCTCCTTGATTTGCCATGCCTTACTCTTATATTGTATCGGAATAAGCGGCCAATTGCTACCACGGGAAGTTGCGGCCTGCGATTGCTGGCGGTATACATCAGGAGATGGAATTAGGTACATACTAGTGGGTAAGATTTCTTAATAGAGAGTAGGCGAATTTCGGTCCAAATGAAACGAATATACTTCGCGCTATATATAGGCTTCTATGCAGGCGTAATCTGGGGATTATTCGCGTATATCGGATACTATATCAAATTCTCGACGATTAAACCGAATTTCCTAATTACCCCGTTCGTGAAGAAGAGCTTCATCAGCACATGGGAGGGACATCTGCTCGGGCTGTTCGCATTCATTCTGTACTCGATCGCAGCGGCGCTTATCTATGCGTGGATGCTGTATAAGCGCAAGGGAGCGTGGCCCGGCATCGCCTTCGGACTCGTCTGGTGGGTGCTGATGTATGCATTCGTCGGTCCTTACTTCGATATGCTGCCGTCATTAAAAAGCTTATCTACGGAGACCTGGTTGTCAGAAAGCTGCCGTCATATCCTCTGGGGGGTATTCATCGGATATTCCATAACCCTGGAGTTTACCGATGAGCGGGTGCGAGAGCCTGCTCGTCCATAACATTCAGGTGAGAAAGAAATCATTCTCAAAAGCTGACGGTGTATGGTAAACTATAGGAATTGAACAAGCCTGCAGCCTGGAGGTGCTAGTATGTATAAGGTAGTGTTAATCAATGGACCGAATTTGAATATGCTCGGCGCGCGTGAACCTGGCGTCTACGGAACGGACACGCTGCCCGCGATCGAGGAGCGGGTAATGAAGCTGGCTGAGGAGCTGAATGTTGAGCTTTCCTGCTTCCAATCGAATCATGAGGGGGCCATTATTGATCGTATCCATGAAGCATTCGGAGCGGTGGATGGCTTCTTAATCAATCCGGGGGCGTTCACCCATTACAGCTATGCGATCCGAGACGCGATCAGCGCAGTGAACTTGCCGGTTGTAGAGGTACATATCTCAAATCTGTATAAGCGTGAGGAATTCCGCCATCATTCCGTCGTAGCGCCAGTGTCCGTTGGACAGATCAGCGGCTTCGGCTCCTATGGCTATGAATTAGCATTGATGGCGCTTGTAAGATGGCTGTCTGATAGGAGGAGCTAACGATGCATCAGAACAGAGTAGAGAAGCTTAGAGCCATTCTGGCAGAGGAACATGTGGATGCGCTGCTTGTGACCAGTGCGATTAATCGCCGATATCTCAGCGGGTTTACGGGATCATCCGGTGCGCTGTTGATTACTGCGGATCGGGCGATACTGTTCAGTGACTTCCGCTATCGGACGCAGGCGCCCCAGGAGGCGGCGGCATTCGAATTCCGCGAGCACGGAGCGCAGCTGGTGGATGCGATCAAGCAAGCGACAGACGAGTTGAAGATTCAGCGTCTGGCGTTCGAAGCGCATGAGATGAATGTAACGACTTATGACCGCTATCGCGGGGCGCTTGGCGATGGCTTGCTGACGCCTGCAGGCGAGTGGGTAGAGCGTCTACGCATGGTGAAGGACGCCGGCGAGCTGGCGATCATCCGCGAGGCGGCAGAGCTGGCGGACCGTACCTTCGCCCATATCTGTGGATTGTTGAAGCCCGGCATACGGGAGCTGGATGTAGCGCTGGAGATCGAATTCTTCATGCGGCATCATGGTGCAACCTCAAGCTCATTCGATACGATTGTCGCGTCTGGCGAACGATCTGCGCTGCCGCATGGCGTCGCCTCAGAGCGAACGCTCAAGAGCGGTGAATTTGTGAAGATGGATTATGGCGCCTACTATAAGGGCTATTGCTCGGATATTACGCGGACGGTCATGCTGGGACAACCCACTCAGAAGCATGAAGAGATTTATCAAATCGTGCTTGAAGCGCAGCTGGCCGCGCTGGACGGAATCAAGCCTGGTATGACTGGCATAGAGGCGGATGCGATCGCTCGCAATATCATTGCTTCGCATGGCTATGGTGATCACTTCGGGCATGGGACTGGGCATGGCATTGGCATGGAGATTCATGAATCGCCGAGACTGGGCAAGACCGGCGAACTTGTGCTGGAGCCTGGGATGGTTGTGACGGTCGAGCCGGGCATCTATATACCTGACTTCGGCGGTGTGCGAATCGAGGATGATATCGTGATAACAGACAGCGGCATCGAGATATTGACACAAGCCCCCAAAAAATTTATAGTGATAGATTAGCATAGGGTTTTCGTAATGCGGATTATAGACGGGCAAATTTAAGCTATGTTCAGGAGGGTACACATTTGATTTCAGTTAACGATTTTAAAACGGGTTTGACGATTATGGTGGACGGTGACATCTTCACTGTTCTCGATTTCCAACATGTGAAGCCGGGCAAGGGCGCCGCGTTCGTGCGCTCCAAGCTGAAGAATATTCGCAATGGCAATACGGTCGAGAAGACCTTCCGCGCGGGTGAGAACGTCGAGCGCGCGCACATCGAGAACCGCGCCATGCAATATCTGTATGCCAGCGGCAATGAGCATACGTTCATGGATAATGAAACGTATGATCAGATCACGCTGAATGCCGATCAGATTGAATGGGAGTTGAACTTCCTCACAGAGAATATGAACGTGAAGATTATGAGCTTCGATGGAGAGATTCTGGGCCTTAGCCTGCCGAAGAGCGTGGAGCTGAAGGTTGTGGAATCAGAGCCGGGCGTGAAGGGCAACACCGCACAAGGTGCGACCAAGGCTGCTAAGCTTGAGACCGGGTTATCCGTACAGGTTCCGCTCTTCATCAATGAAGGCGATGTACTGTTGATCGACTCGGACGAAGGAAAATATATTTCACGCGCGTAAAGCCCAGCATTGGAATAGAATAGATATCAGGAATCTTCGTGTAAGTATATATCAACGTAGAGGAGTGCAACCAACATGTCTCTCATCGTCATGAAATTCGGAGGCAGCTCCGTCGGTGACGCGGAGAGGATGAAGCGGGTTGCGGGAAGAATCGTTGAATCGCAGCGCAACGGAAATCGTTGCGTTGTCGTTGTGTCCGCAATGGGGGACACAACCGATGAGATGATCGACTTATCCCGTCAGCTAAATCCGAATCCACCGGCTCGCGAGATGGATATGCTGCTCGCCAATGGCGAACAGATTTCAATCGCATTGCTGTCTATGGCTATTCATCATCTGGGTGCAACCGCGGTCTCCTATACAGGCTGGCAGGCCGGCATTCAGACAGAAGCCATTCATGGGAAAGCGCGCATTACCGATATTCAACCAGAGCGAATTCAGCGATCCTTGGATCAAGGTCATATCGTTATCGTAGCAGGCTTTCAAGGGGCCTCCGAACAGGGCGAGATCACAACCCTCGGCAGAGGCGGCTCGGATACGACAGCAGTTGCGCTTGCAGCAGCTATTCAGGCAGACAAATGCGAAATTTATACCGATGTTGACGGCATTTATTCTACAGATCCTAGAGTTGTTAAGAACGCGCGCAAGCTGAAGGAAATCTCCTATGATGAGATGCTCGAGCTGGCTCATCTGGGCGCGGCAGTCCTGCACCCGCGCGCGGTGGAGTACGCGAAGCAATACGAAGTTCAGCTCGTTGTACGATCCAGCTTCAATCATAACGAAGGCACATTAGTGAAGGGGGAAGCGGCGTTGGAGCAAGGCATCGTTGTCAGCGGCATCGCCTGTGACAAGCAGGTAGCCAGAATCAGCATACTCGGTGTTGAAGATAAACCAGGAATATTAGCCAAGGTGTTCACGGCATTGGCCGATGCGGATATCAACGTGGATATCATCGTGCAGAGCGGCGTTCAGCATGGCAAGGCAGACTTCTCCTTCACAACCTCGAAGAGCGATGCGGAGAAGGCGCTTAAGGTAATAGATCAAGTTCGATCAGAAGTCACTTATGAGGAGGCAACCTCTGAGACGGATCTAGCGAAGATCTCGATTGTCGGCGCCGGCATGGTATCCAATCCCGGCGTTGCTGCTCAGATGTTCGACGTCATCTCTTCACAGGGAGTTAGCATCAAGATGGTGAGCACATCGGAGATTAAGGTGAGCTGCGTCATAGATAACAATCGACTGAATGAAGTCATCACCGCATTGCACACAGCCTATGGCTTGGATGCGACAGAGCAAGTATTCGTAGGCGGTCCGCAAGATCGCCGCTAACAGGAACCGCCGCTGACGAATCGTCAGCGGCGGTTGTCATTTGATCGCCCAACATGGGCGTCGTGCAGCATCAGATTCCGGCGCTGCATGCACCTGTTACCTCATAACGCACAACTTACCAGCTGTCAGAACAACCGGTCATAGACGAACGTGAACACCTTCAGCAGCAATGCGGTGATCCCAGCGGCCATGAGCGGACCGACAGGGATGCCGCGCAGGAACACGATGCCGAAGATGGAGCCGATCACGAGCCCGACAATCAGCTGCGGATCAATCCTGAGCAGGTTCAGACCCTTGCTGTTCATATAGGTTGCGAGCGCGCCGCCTGCGAGCGCCAGTATGCCCGGCCATGTGGTGAATACGGCGGTCACTTCCTTGAACGCGATCTTATTGCTGGCGAATGGCACCAGAACAGCCATCGTGAGGAAGAGCAGCCCCAAATCCAGGCCTCTTCTCTCGATGGCAGGCAGATAACGCTCCAGATGAATCAGCTTGACAATTAGCAGGACACACGCAGCTGTAGCGATGATTGGCGAGCGCCCGATCAGGCCGATCACGATTAAGATGACGAGCAGCAGCTCTCCGTTCATTCCTCTAAGCCCCAGTCCGACATGGTTTAATAGCTAGTTCAACCTAATCCGTAATCTAACTATTAGTCCAGTGTATGTTGGACATGCGGGCGGGTATGACAGAAAGTGTCTCCACGCAATCCTCGCCTCAAGCATTCCAGCGACAGAATCTCATCACTCCCGATATTGCCCAAATTAACTTCTGGACCAATCGCTTGAATCAGCTGCACCTGCTGGTCCTTGAGCGGAGCCTCCCACATTAAGCGATGCGGATTGTGCAGACGGCTGCTGATCGTCAGAAGAGTATCTAGATAACAGTCGCCGCGTTCATCGAATAGTCCAACGCCTCTGCCGCTCTCTCTAGCTTCCACGATGACGAGTTCTGCGCCATGCTCGATATCCTGGTGGATGGTGTCTAACAATTCCTCTACCTCGATCATCGACCCATACGCTTTCTTCCCATACTCGGTTACAACCTGCAAGCCGAGCTCTCTCCCTCTCTTGATCAATGTATTGCGCAGCGCGCGACTCATCTCAATGACGCCGTCGGACACCTCAATGCCATTGAATCCCATGCGCAGTACGGTCTCGAAGAAGGACGTCAGCTCTTGCTGGGCAATGGCTACCTCCAGGAATGTGCCTCCCGGATAGATCATCACATCGGCTTGCCTGGCAAGCTCAATCTTGCGACTGAGCAGCTTGGGCGGATAGAGCGGCGAGGTGCCGAAGCCCAGCTTGATCATATCCACATAAGTGCCCGAAGTTTCCAATAAATCCTCGAAGGCGCGAAGCCCGAGGCCCTTATCCATCATCATTGTTCTGCCGGCTTGCCTGGGCTTGCTCAATCGACCTCCGGTAGGATCTTGCAAGAGGGGATGCCACTTCGTTCGAACGGTAGTCTCCATAGCTGATTCTCCTCGCCATTGTAGGTTTGCAGTTGCAATATATGCGTCCCAAGCAATGAAGGTGCGGCATATGCCTATTCTGTGACAAGCCTGCATAGGATGTATAGAGATAGAGGGAGGAGGATCGTCATGATTAGCAAAATAGTGCTCAGCATGGCCGCGTTACGGTTCATCTCGGGGACGATCGAGTTGACCGCTGCGCTGCTCATGCTCAGACACAGTACAGTTGAGCGGGCGTTGCTCATTAACAGCGGTCTGGCACTGGTCGGGCCATTGATTCTGATTACGACTACCGCGATCGGACTTTCGGGCTTAGCGGACAAGCTCTCGCCCATGCGTTTCTTATGGATTCTAGTTGGCGTCACCTGCTTATTCGTGGGCATCTTGAAGAAGTGAATCTGTCATATTCAGCACCAGCATGCATATAGATGATATAAACAACAGGACAACTTGGGGGATGTCTATGCTGGAGTCGATCATCCGATTGTTGCCCGAGCGCCTTGCAAGCTGCATCGCAGGATTGCCTGAGCAGGTCAAGCCTATGCTGGAGGAAATTCGTGTGCGAGAGGCAAGGGCGCTGGAAGTGATCTATCACAGAGAGTCTAGGTTTGTGACGGAGCAAGGCAGGTTGCTAGAGTTGCCCGCAGGCGCTTATCGGCCGACACGGGAGGATGGTGTGAAGCTGCTGGATAAGCTGAGCAATCACTCGATGTATACGCTGGAGGAGGAGCTGCGGCGCGGCTACATCACAGTCAGAGGCGGCCATCGCGTCGGCATAGCTGGCAGAGCGGTGCTCGAGAGTGGCAGCATCCGGCATATTCGAGATATCACTTGCTTCAATATCCGAATTGCCAGAGAGGCTCCCGATATTGCCGTGCAAGTATTGCCCGAGCTGCTCGATTATAACGGCTTAACCATTCACAACACGCTGATCATCTCGCCTCCTGGGCTCGGGAAGACGACTCTGCTCAGAGATGCCGCTAGACAGATCAGCTACGGAAGACGATTAGGTGTGTTCCCATGGAATGGCCTGCGGGTTGGGATTGTTGATGAGCGCTCTGAGATCGCGGCCTGTATCGCCGGCGTTCCCAGCTTCGACGTTGGGCCGAGGACGGACGTGCTGGATGCAAGTCCGAAGGCAGAGGGAATGATGATGCTTATTCGTTCGATGTCGCCACAGGTGATTGTAGTTGATGAGGTAGGGCGCGCGGAGGATGTGCTGAGCCTGCGTGAAGCAATGCTCTCTGGCGCGCGGGTGTTGGCTACCGCTCATGGCGATCATCCATCTGATCTGAGCAGCAAGCCAATCTTCGCGGAGTTGATGAGCCTCAAGCTATTCACTAGATTTGTCGTCCTGTGCCGCAGTGAGCGGAAGCGGTACATGGTTAAAGTGCTCGACCAGGAGCTTCGTCCAATCCTGGCTGCGTATGAGGAGCAAGAAGCGGCTGAAGCGCGATGGTGAAGCTAACCGGCGCATTGCTCATCCTGTTCGCAGGCATGATGATCGGGCGACTGCAGGCGAAGCGGCTCTCAGATCGACCGATGCAGATCGGCCGATTCATTCGGATAATGGATCAACTGGAGACAGAGATTGAGTATGGCTATACGCCCTTGCCGGATGCGCTGAGGAAGCTGGCGCTGCAGTCGGCACAGCCGCATGCTACATTCCTGTCTGAGGTAGCGCGTCAGCTCGATTCAGACAACCGATCACTGCTGGAGGTATGGCAGGAGATGCTGACGCGAATATGGCCGCAGACCGCGATGCGCGCCGGCGAGAAGGACATCCTGCTCGGGCTTGGCTATACGCTGGGCGCGACGGATCGCGAGGATCAGGTGAAGCATCTTCGCTTAGCGGCCAAGCAGCTGGAGGGGATGGAATACGAAGCGACGGAGGAACGCCGGAAGTTCGAGAAGATGTGGAAGAGCCTCGGCCTGCTGGGAGGAGCGCTCCTAGCCGTAATCATGTATTGAACCCGGATGTGAGAGGTGCGCGCAATGAATGTGGATGTGAACGCGATATTCCAGATCGCGGGGATAGGAATCATAGTCGCTATGATTCATACCGTGCTTAAGCAGATGGGCAAGGAGGATATGGCGCACTGGGTTACGTTGATCGGATTCGTCGTGGTGCTGTTCATGGTCGTGCGAATGCTTGATCGTCTCTTCCAGCAGATTAAGACGATCTTCCTGTTCCAGTAAGGATAAGCCTATGGATATCATACAGATTGTAGGTCTTGGATTTATAGCAACTGTGTTAATCCTTGTTCTCAGAGAACAGAAGCCTGTATTCGCCTTTCTATTGGCCGTCTTCACAGGTATCTGGATCTTCCTGCTCATGCTGGATCATATTCAGATTGTGCTGACTACGCTGGAGCGATTGGCGCAGTATACGGCGGTTAACACGATCTTCCTGAAGACCATCCTGAAGATTATCGGGATTGCCTATATCGCAGAATTCGGTGCGCAGGTTGTACGAGACGCAGGACAAGAAGCGATCGCTTCCAAGATTGAACTGGCTGGGAAGATGCTAATTCTAGTCATGGCTGTACCCATTATTACGGTCATCATCGAGACGGTTATGAATTTGCTTCCCGGCTGACAGAGGAGGTGAGCGGGATGAGGAAGATGAGATGAATAGGAAGCTGATGCTTGGATGGATCTTGTTGCTGCTCGGAGGCATGATTGTGCCGCTGGATTCAGCAGCGGCAACGACAATCGCTGATTCGCCGCCAGAGCAGCTCATACATGATCAATCCGAGCAGCTCTCGACGAATGAGATTGAACAATATTGGAAGAAGCTATCTGCGGACTATGGCGGCTACTTCCCAGAGAACCGGATGCCTGGCTTTCGCGAGCTGCTGGCACCTGGCGGAGAGGGAATCAGCTTCTCCAGCCTGCTCAGGGGCTTTCTGCAATTCTTCTTCTTCGAGATTATGCACAATGGGAAGCTGCTCGTCTCGATCGTTGTGCTCACTGTGTTCAGCACCGTTCTGCAGACGGTGCAGAGCGCATTCGAACGCACCTCGATCAGCAAGATTGCTTATGCAATCTGTTATTTAATTATCATGATTATTGCGATCAACAGCTTCAGTGTGGCCATCGGATTCGCCAGATCCGCGATCGAGAGCATGATTCACTTCATGACGGCCATGATACCGCTATTGCTGACGATGCTGGCGTCCGTAGGTCAACTGGCCACGGTGTCGGTGATGCATCCCTTAATCGTGTTCATGATACATACAATCGGAACCTTGATCTATACATTCGTATTCCCGCTCTTGTTCTTCTCGGCCGTGCTCCATATTGTCAGCTCACTGAGCGAACGGTATAAGGTCACACAGCTGGCGAATTTAATGCGAACGATCAGCATCGGCGCATTAGGCATCATGCTGACCGCATTCCTGGGCGTGCTGACTGTGCAAGGGGCAACCAGCTCGGTGACAGACGGGGTGACGATTCGCACAGCCAAATATATAACAGGAAATTTCGTTCCGGTTGTCGGTAAGATGTTCACAGATGCGACGGATACCGTCATCAGCGCATCCTTGCTCGTGAAGAACGCAGTCGGGATCGCGGGCGTGCTTATCCTGGTTATGCTCTGCGCCTTCCCTGCTATTAAAATTTTAGCATTGGCGCTCATCTACAACTTAGCGGGGGCGATGATGCAGCCACTGGGGGAAAGTCCAATCGTCGGCAGTCTGCAGGTGATTGGCAAGAGCCTGATCTATGTGTTCGCCGCGCTGGCCGCTGTTGGCCTTATGTTCTTCTTCGCTCTTACCATCATCATCACTACAGGCAACATCGCGGTGATGATGAGATAACATAGATGACCGAATCCAACTGAATAAGTATGAATGGATGATGACCATGGATTCGGGGCTGGCTTAAGGAGTGGTGAGTATGGCGGCATGGCTGAACGGTTGGTTAAAGGATATTGTGCTGATTCTGTTGCTGGCGACATTCGTGGATCTGCTCATTCCTAACCATTCTCTGCAACGCTATGTGAAGGTTGTCGTCAGCTTGATCGTGCTGCTCACCATCCTGTCGCCAGTACTCTCGCTGCTACACGTCGATATCGACGTGCAGCAGCCCAGTAGGCTTGTAGAGCAGACTGTACGCTCCGCGAATAATCTGCCCGCGCTGGCTTCTATCATAGAGGAAGGCGGACGTCTAAGACAGGCTGCGGAGAATCGTTCGGCTGAGCTGGTGAGTGCTCAGCTGATCGAGATGATCGGGGAACGAGTAACCGCACTCTATCCTGAGGTGGCTGCAGAGGTGAAGGTTGCAGTCATTGCTGATTCTTCTATGGATGGAGAAGCGCGCATCGATCGCGTACGGATTAAGCTGACACCGCACGATCAGGAAGAGGTGTCCCGAACGGATGCTCATTCGCGGTCTTCAACAACGACTGTGATCGAACCCGTCTATATTGAAGCGATCGAGCAGGTCAATATTGCGCGAGTAGCGGGTTCAAGCGGGAGTGGAAGGAATGAACATCCGACGCAACCCGCGCAAGCGGACAACCACTTATCGGAGCTGACTCGGGAACGACTCGCAGCAGAGCGGTTAATCAGGCAATCCTTATGGGATTGGCTTCGGGTGGAAGGTCGGCAGGTTGAGATCAGCTGGGCGGATTGAATGGCCTGAATGGGCGTCAAACGGTCAGATAAGGAGGCATGATTCGTGAAGTGGTCGCAATGGCTGGAACGCTTATTCGGCGGCGGTCCGAATGGGAAGAAGCGGGTATCAGCGATGAACTGGCTGATCATCATCGGACTGGTTGGCTTTGCGGTTATGATTATGCAATCCTATCTGACAGTGGAGGATGCCAATTCCTTGTCAGGATCAAGTGACTATGCTGAGCAACAGCAGGTGTTCGGTCAGAGTGAGCGTGAACGGATGGTATCTGAGTTCGAGGAATTCGAAGCTAGATACGAGGCCAGAATGAAGGAAATATTGGAGAAGATCGTCGGGGTAGGCGAGGTAGATATTCTGGTTACGATTGAATCGACGGAGGAATTGGTGGTTGAGCAGAACCAACAGCAATCACAACAGGTGACGAATGAGCGGGACCAGGATGGTGGAACACGCCATATAACCGATATTAGCCGCAGTGGCGAGGTCGTGCTCTACCAGACGTCCGGCAGTCAATCACCAGTCGTGCTGAAGAAGATAAAACCGAAAATTCGAGGCGTGCTCGTGGTGGCCAGCGGAGCGGAGAATCTGACCGTGAAGAAGCTGATCGTAGAGGCAGTAGAGCGCGGAATTGGGGCGCCTTCACACCGGATATCCGTCATCCCGAGGAAACAATAGCAGGATATAAAAATGGAGCCTGGAGGTTAAATGATGAATACGAGAAGACAAACGATTTGGTTAGTATCGATGCTGAGTTTGATGGTCATCTTATCTGCTTATTACCTCTTCACAGACAATGTAGGTGAGGTGGATATCGCCTCCGAGCATGAGGATCAGCACACTACGATTCTAGACGCAGTTGAGGTGACTGAGCATTCGGAGCTAAGCGAACTAGATGAATTGCTGGCTCTGGCTGCTAAGGATCAGCAAGTGGGAGATCAGACGGTTGCTAGTGGAGGGGAATCGGCCGTTATAAGCGGCGGCGACCAGCGGATTATAGACAAGGTGAAGGCGGGGGCTCAGACTGGTGAGGAAGTGCTTGCAGCAATTGATATGCAGCGGACGGAAGCGCTCAAGAAAGAAACCGAGCGACTGATGGAAATCGCGCTCGATCCAAAAAAGTCGGTGGAGGAAGTGGCCAGCGCAGAGAATCAATTACAGCAGATTGAAGAGAATCAAGCGCGGGTATCCGATCTGGAAGATCAACTGATGCGAGAGTATGAGAATGTAATCATTACGGAAGATAAGGGATTATGGAATGTCATTGTACAGACGGATAAGATGCAGCGCAGCGAGGTCGTGACGATTATCGATATGGTGAATGAAGAGCTTCAGGTTAGTCCTTCAAGAATTTCCGTCGAATATGTGAAGTAGTGGGACAAAAGCGTAAGTTCGTACGGGCAGCCGATCGCCCGGGAGCTTGCGCTTTTTTGTTTCATATCGGAATAAAAATGAGCCGCTTGCAAAAATCATGGTGATTCTATATTATGACTAGGTTATAATAGTAGCTGCAACTGTCTCACATTAGATGGAAATAGGAGTGACACCACCATGCTAAAATTGAGCGAGATTAAGGAGCTCATTAAGATTATCGATCAGACTAGCGTTAGTGAATTAGAGATTGAGAATGAAGGTTCTCGCGTATGTATCCGCAAGCATAAACCCGAGGCTGCGGCAATTGTTGCTGCGCCTGTCTATCAAGCCGCAGCACAGCCCCCTGTGCAACCATCCGCCGCTAACCCAGCAGCAGTCGTGAATGCGGACCAGGCTGAACCTGCTCGCTCGACTGATCATCTGGCTAAGATTGTATCTCCGATGGTAGGCACGTTCTACCGCGCGGCATCTCCGGGCGCAGCGCCGTTCGCCAGTGTAGGGGATAAAGTGAATGAGAAGACGGTGGTATGCATCGTCGAGGCGATGAAGCTAATGAATGAGATCGAAGCTGAGATCCGCGGAGAGATTGTTGAAATTCTAGTGGAGAACGGACAATTGGTTGAGTTCGGTCAACCGCTGTTCTTGGTGAAGCAGGATTAATCCGCTATCATCATCAGCTGCTAGGATGATTCGGAATGACATTTACGGAGGTTTCTTGGATGAAGTTTCATAAAGTACTGATAGCGAATCGCGGAGAGATTGCAGTCCGGATTATTCGGGCATGCAAGGAGATGGGGATCTACACGGTTGCTGTCTTCTCGGAGGCAGATCGCGATGCGCTGCATGTTCGTATAGCGGATGAGGCATATTGTATCGGTCCTGCGCTGTCCAAGGACAGTTATTTGAATTTAACAAATTTAATGAGTGTGGCCACCTTAACGGAGTCAGACGCGATACATCCGGGTTACGGCTTCTTGGCGGAGAACGCTGACTTCGCTGAGATCTGTGAGACCTGCAATATTACGTTCATCGGCCCTTCCCCGGAAGCGATCAGCAGAATGGGCGACAAGTCCGTCGCCAAGCAGACGATGAAGGATGCCAATGTGCCAGTCATTCCCGGCTCCGACGGCATAATCGAGGATCATGAGGAAGCGCTTCAAGTGGCTAGAAGGATCGGCTATCCGGTACTGATTAAGGCGACAGCGGGCGGCGGCGGTAAGGGCATTCGCATCGCTGAGAATGAAGAGATGCTCATTCATCAGCTGACTGCTGCGCAGCAGGAGGCGCAGAAGGCATTCGGCAATGCCGGCGTATACTTGGAGAAGTATCTGACTGGAATGAAGCATGTTGAGATTCAGATTATCGCGGACAAGCACGGGAATGTCGTCCACCTCGGCGAACGTGATTGCTCGGTTCAACGCAGACGCCAGAAGCTGGTCGAGGAAGCGCCATGCCCTATCCTCACGGAGGAGACGCGAAGACTGATGGGCGAAGCCGCAGTAAGAGCTGCACTCGCTGTCAATTATTGCGGTGCAGGCACGCTGGAGTTCCTGCTCGGATCAGATGGCAGCTTCTACTTCATGGAGATGAATACACGTATTCAAGTGGAGCATCCTGTGACAGAGATGGTAACCGGCGTCGATATTGTCAAGGAGATGATATCGGTCTGCGCAGGCAATCCGCTCTCATTCCGACAAGAGGACATTCGGATTAATGGCTGGTCGATTGAATGCCGAATTAATGCAGAGGATTCGGAGCGCAACTTCATTCCGTCTCCCGGTATGATTCAATTCTATCTGCCGCCTGGAGGACTGGGTGTTCGTGTTGACAGTGCTGCCTATCAGGGGTATACCATACCGCCGCATTATGATTCAATGATCGCGAAGCTGATCGTATGGGGCGAGACGCGCGAGGCTGCAATCGAGCGGATGAAGCGCGCGCTAAGTGAGTTCTATATAGCCGGTGTGAGCACCACCATCCCGTTCCACCAGAAGCTGCTCGTGCATGAGCGATTTCTCAAGGGGGACTTTGATATCAAGTTCCTCGAAGAACATGATATCAACGATCCGAACTCCTAATGCTTGCGCAGATTGTCAAGGTGTACCCGGAATGATATATTGTTGAGGTAGGAGGTGTGTCCATGAATATGTTATCTACGGATCACGTTGGGACGAAGCTGGGGACGATTCAGATTGCCCCCGAGGTTCTGGAGATTATAGCTGGACTCTCTACCATTGAGGTTGAAGGCGTTGTAGGCATGAGCGGCGGAATGGCTGGCGGAATAGCCGAGATGCTGGGCCGCAAGCAGCTGACCAAGGGCGTTAAAGTGCAATTGAGCGGTGCAGACACGATTATAGATTTATCGATTATTCTCGAATATGGATATCGCATCCCGGACATCAGCGCCAAGATTCAACAAAGTGTCAAGCAAGCTGTTCGAACGATGACTGGTATCGAAGTCGTAGAAGTGAACTTACATATTCATGATGTTCGATACAAGGCTCAGGATAAATCAGCGAGCGATGAAGCAGCTGAACGTGTCAAGTAAGTAGAACACGCAGATCCTAAACCCCCTGCGATGCAGGGGGTTTAGCTAATGAGAGGAGACTTACGCGGATGGTCAAGATGCTCGATCGCCTGCTGCTGTTCATCTACAGCTTGGTAATTGGTGTGGCGCTGCTCGTCTTCTTAAGTGTGCTATTCGGCTTGGTCGATTATGATTATGCACAGAACTATCTGAATAATCTCTATTATGAGCCGGTGATCGCGTTCCCAATGATAGGTCTAGCCATTGTATTCTTCCTGATCAGCGCGCGGCTCTTCTATATAGCTGTCAGGCGTACTTCAGCCAGCGACAAGTCTATCGGCCGAAGAACGGAGCATGGGGAAGTGCGCATCTCGCTGGATTCGCTGCACCATCTGGTGCTAAAGGCTGCAGGCCAAGTGCAGGGCTTGAGCCATACGAGAACGCGTATTCGGTCATTCGACACTGGTCTAATCATTGAGCTGCGCACAGCAGTTGATGGGGAAGCCGCGATTCCCCAAGTAACGGATGTGCTGCAACAGTCCGTGAAGACGTATATCGAGGAGATTGCTGGTATTGATGTAGCAGAGGTGTCGGTCACGATCACGCATGTGACGGACAAGCAATCGCTGCCGATGTTCAATAGCCGTGTGGAATGAGGGGATGGCTTATGGGGAAGTCATGGCTTAAGCTGCTAAGAGGGCCCGCGGGCGGCAGATGGCTCGGAGCTGGCTTCGGCTTCATCTGCGGAATTCTCTATTTAATTGTTGGATTCTGGGATATGCTTGTTTTTGCCATTATCGTTTATCTAGGTTATTATGTGGGTTCAAGCATTGATCGCAGGCAAGCTCCCTTCCGTATGAATCAGGTGTGGGAATGGTTGAATGAACGGTGGAGCGGCTTCAAATAATCCCTGTGGATCATTGGCCATAGGGCTATTTATATGAATCAACTTAGCAGGAGGAATAGGATGAAACGAAGACTAGCCAGAGAATTAGCCGTACAGTGCCTATACCAGATGGAAATGAATGAAGCTTCCGCCGAGGAAGCATTGGATATGGTATTCCAGGAGGCCAACGGCGATAATGAAGCCGATGTTACGATTCAGGACGAGCCAGCGCTGCGTAAGTATGCGAGCGAGCTCATTCAAGGGAGCACACAGCACCATATCGCCATAGACGAGCTGCTGGTCGGCTATCTGAAGGATTGGAAGATGGATAGACTCTCACGTGTAGACCGACAGATACTGCGTATAGCTGTGTATGAGATGGTGTATCGTGATGATGTGCCGCCTAAGGTAGCCATTAACGAGGCGATTGAGCTGGCGAAGCACTTTGGCGTCGAGGAGTCCGGCAGGTTCGTCAACGGGGTGCTCGGACAGTTGATTAAGGAGCTTACCGCAGTTAAGGAACGTGGACTGTAGGGTTGTATTTTATGAATAGAAAGGTTTGGTCCAGATGGGTGCACAAGTGATCGATGGCAAGGCATTATCCGAGCATATGAAAGCCGGCCTCGCGACAGAGGTCAAGGCGCTTGCGGAGCAGGGGGTAATCCCAGGTCTAACCGTTATTCTAGTCGGAGAGGATCCTGCATCGCAGGTGTATGTGCGCAATAAAGCCGCATCTTGCGAGAAGATTGGCATGCGCTCCGAGGTGATCCGCTTGCCGGAGCAGACGACAGAGGATGAGCTGCTGCGTGAACTGGAACGATTGAATCACGATTCGCGGGTTCATGGCATTCTGGTGCAGCTGCCATTGCCTAGTCACATCTCGGAGGAGAAGGTACTGCTTGCCATAGATCCAACGAAGGATGTGGACGGCTTCCACCCGGTGAATGTTGGACAGATGGTAGTGGGGGCGGATAGCTTCCTGCCATGTACGCCAGCTGGGTGCATCGCGTTGATCAAGCAGACAGGAATGGCGATTGCGGGCAAGCATGCGGTGGTCATCGGACGCAGCAATATCGTGGGCAAGCCGGTGGCGATGCTGCTGCTGCGCGAGCATGCGACCGTTACGATCTGTCATTCGAAGACAGCGAATATCGAAGCGATTACGCGGCAAGCGGATATTGTAATAGCGGCAGTCGGAAGAGCGAATATGGTGAAGCAGAGCTGGATAAAGCCGGGAGCAGTCGTCATCGACGTCGGCATTAATCGTCTGGAATCCGGCAAGCTGGCTGGCGATGTGGACTTTCAGGATGTGAGTGAAACAGCGGGTTATATAACGCCTGTACCGGGCGGCGTCGGGCCGATGACGATCACGATGCTGCTGCAGAATACGCTGCGTTCAGCCAAGCGTGCGGCAGGTTTGTAGCGATGAAGGAGCAGCGCGTCTTATCGGTCAAGGAACTAACCCGATATATTAAGCAGAAGCTAGAGAGTGATCCGCTCTTGTCCAATGTGTGGGTGAAGGGGGAGATCTCCAATTTCACTAGACATTCCAGCGGCCATATGTACTTTACATTGAAGGATGATGGAAGTCGGGTCAAGTCGATTATGTTCGCCTCCTATAACCAGAAGCTAGCCTTCCAGCCTAAGGAAGGGACAATGGTGATTGCCAGGGGCCAGATATCGGTGTTCGACCGAGACGGGCAGTATCAATTCTATGTGCAGCATATGCAGCCTGACGGCATTGGCAGCCTGTTCCTAGCCTTCGAGCAGCTGAAGCAGAAGCTGGAGCGCGAAGGCTTGTTCGCCGAAGCGCGTAAGCGGACACTACCGCGCTTCCCCGCTCGCATTGGTGTAATCACATCACCTACCGGAGCGGCGGTGCGCGATATTATTACGACACTCCAGCGCAGGTATCCCTCGGCAGGCATACTGCTCGACCCCGTGCTCGTGCAGGGCGCTGGTTCGGCAGCTTCCATAGCTACGGCGATTGAACGAATGAATCGGCATGGCGAGGTTGATGTGCTCATCGTCGGGCGCGGAGGCGGTTCGCTGGAGGAGCTATGGTCATTCAATGAGGAGAGCGTAGCTAGAGCAATTCATGCGAGCCGTATTCCAGTTATCTCGGCAGTCGGGCATGAGACCGACTTCACGATCGCCGATTTCGTGGCAGATCTGCGAGCAGCGACTCCGACAGCAGCGGCTGAGCTGGCCGTGCCGCATCAACAGGAGCTGAAGCAGCAGCTGCAATCGTATGGGCTGCGGCTGTCGCAAGGCATGTTCGGTCTGATTGAACGTCGACGCGAGCAGCTGAGCCGACTTGCGCGATCACCTTATCTGCTCGATCCGCGCAGGCAGCTGATCATGCCGGCGGAGCGGCTGGATCGCCTCAGGGAGCAGCTGCAATATCGTATGCGAGCTCAGCTGCAGCGCTCACAGGACCAGGCGGCCAGTCTCGAGAGGGCGCTGCATAGACAGCATCCTCGCGAGCGGATCCAATCCGCTAAAAACCAGGTGGAGCGCGCGCAATTGAAGCTGATGCAAGGTATGAGCAATCGGAACAAGGACAGCCGCCATCGTCTTGGCATGGCGATCCGGCAGCTCGATGCGCTCAGTCCGCTCAAGGTTATGCAGCGGGGATATAGCTTAATCTATGATGAGCAGGAGAAGAAGCTCATTCAATCATTAGATCAAGTGCAGCTGGGCGATCCGATTACGATTCGTGTAACAGACGGCCGAATTGGGGCTCAGGTGTGGTCAATGGAACGAGAGGAGAATGAACATGGCTGAACAGGAGCTTAGCTTCGAACAAGCAATCGATAAGCTGGAGATGGTTGTGCAGCAGCTCGAGAGCGGAGATGTGCCGATTGAGAAGGCGATTGAGCTGTTCCAGCAAGGCATGGAGTTGGCCAAGGTATGCGGAGGCAAGCTGGATCAGATTGAACGAAAAATCGAGGTGCTGATGGAGGATGGCGGCAGCTTCTCTACCAAACCGTTCGCCGTCGCCGACGGTAAGGGAGAATAAACAGCGTGACCATGGTGAAGCTACCTCCGTTAGAAGATTATATGTCGATTCAGCATGCCTTAATCGAGCAGTATCTAAGTGAGCTATTGCCCGCGCACTGGGATGTGCCGGCTCGTCTGAGAGAGGCCATGCAGTATTCACTGGACGCCGGCGGTAAGCGGATGCGGCCGATTCTTACCATCACTGCAGCAGAATCGCTGGGGACTGATGGCAGACTTGCGCTGCCCGCAGCTTGTGCAATTGAGATGATTCATACGTATTCCCTCATCCATGATGATCTTCCTGCGATGGACGATGACGATTATCGGCGGGGCAAGCCGACTAATCATCGGGTATTCGGTGAGGCGATGGCCATTCTGGCAGGAGATGGTCTGCTGACCCATGCATTCTATGCTGCTGCTGACACCGGAGCGAGTGGGGAGGTGCCTGCTGATCGTGTTCTCCGAATGATTCAGGAGCTGTCCGAGTATGCGGGACCTCGCGGGATGGTAGGCGGGCAAGTGGCTGATATATTGGGCGAGCAGGGGATTACTTCACTCGCCGAGCTGGACTATATTCATCAGCACAAGACGAGTGATCTCATCATCTGTTCCTTGCGCGCCGGCGCGCATGTCGCCTCGGCTGATGAGGATCAGCTTCGCGCATTGACGCGCTTCGGCGCATGCATTGGCCTGGCCTTCCAGATCCAGGATGATGTGCTGGATGTTGTCGGCGATGAGCGGAAGCTAGGCAAGAAGACACAGGCTGACACCAAGGAGCATAAGGTAACGTATCCGTATCTGCTCGGATTGGATGCTTGCATCGCGAAGATAGAAGCGCTAACAATTGAAGGCAAACAGGCGCTGCTCGGCGGATCGATTGCTCATCCGGAGCAATTGCTGCGTCTGGCTGATTACTTGATGAATCGGGATCACTAGAAAATCGAAGCACAGAGATTAGGTGCAGGTACTTCCATTGAGTGCTTCTAAGAATCTATGTTATAATGTTGCTCATAGAGAGTGGCGCAGTATTCTAGTCGGTCTACTATTTTGAAGGCGGGCCTAAAAATTCGCCAAAGGGCACATCGATGAAGTTCCTGGTGTTGGCTTCAGATGCCGGTCTGGGGCTGATGCTGGGAGTTAAGGTCGCAGGGCGATCCGCAATGGCATGCGGGCGTTGACCCTGCTTCCGCGGAGGCCCAAGTATGTGGTTATAGAAATCGGATAAGCACGCGGACTTATTTTCTAATTCCTATTGCTTGGTCCGATCTCGCGGCTACGGCTTGGGGTATGAACCTGCAAATGCGAGTCGAAGTGAAGCACAGCTGCGCCGTATGTGCGGCTGAGGCCGATCAGAGGCTTGTGTGCAGCGTAGCCTGCCTTGCGTGAGAGTTGAGGGGATTGCAGGATGTAGGCTTAGGCGTCCTAGGCCAAGGAGACCTAAGCTGAGCTGCATGAAATCTCTCTTGCAAAAGAGGCTAAGAAATAGTTCAGGACTGCCGAGGAAAACTCCTAGACTGTTCATGGATATGAGGCTAATTGGGGATTATAGTGTGGTCTAAGTGGTAATCCAGTCTGACGAATGGCAACATCGTCAAGGCGGGCATAAAGGGTAACCGCCTCTATCGGCAACGAGAGGTCGCTCGCTTGGGAAAACCTACTGGACCTAAGCCACAGCGTTTATCCGATTAGCCGCCACTTTCACTCTAATGAGAGATTATAGGTGATCCTTGAGTTGAAATTCTCTTTTCGACACTCCATTAGATGGAGTATTTTTATATTAATTGCAACCTTCGTCCTGGCTTGCTCCTTCTCCATCGTATCAACAATTGTATTAGAAGGATTGGCCTGGGGCGCAGGCATGGTTGTCGTGCTGATTCTGGTGTTGATCGGAATCGTATTCGACATGATGGGCATTGCCTCAACCGCTGCTAAGGAAGCGCCCTTCCACGCGATGGCTGCGGAACGGGTACCCGGCGCGAAGAAAGCCATATATATAATTAGAAACGCCGATCGATTCTCGAACTTCTGCAATGATGTTATAGGTGATATTGTCGGTGTGATCAGCGGTACGGCTACGGCGATTGTCGTTTTCAAGCTTGCCTCATCCATCGGTGACAAGAACGGATTGTACCAGGCCGTGATCAGTGTGTTATTCAGCGCCGTTGTGTCCGCGCTCATGGTTGGCGGCAAGGCGCTCGGGAAGTCCTATTCCATTCATTATGCGAATCGGATCGTCCTGTGGATCGGAAGATTCTTCCAAATTCTAGAGCGGAGACTCGGTATTCGTATCTTCACCGGCAAATCCGGCAAGAACAGAGAGACTGACAAGAGGGGGAACAAGCGTGCTGCTCGAACGGGTGAATGATCCCAGCGACTTGAAATCGCTATCGCTATCTGAACTTAATCAGCTTGCAGAGGAAATTAGGAAGTTCATGGTGGAGAAGCTGTCCTTAACAGGCGGTCATCTTGCGCCGAATCTTGGCGTGGTGGAGCTGACGCTGGCTCTGCATTATTATCTGAATAGTCCTCAGGACAAGATTGTATTCGATGTCGGGCATCAATCCTATGTACATAAGATCTTGACCGGACGCAAGGATCGATTCGATTCGCTGCGTAAATATAAAGGCTTGTGCGGATTTGCCAAGCGCAATGAAAGCGAGCATGACGTATGGGAGGCTGGACATAGCAGCACGGCTTTGTCGGCAGCTATGGGGATGGCAATGGCTCGCGACTATAAGGGCGAGAAGCATAAGGTTGTCGCTGTTGTCGGCGATGCTGCTGTTGCAAGCGGGATGTCCTTCGAGGCGCTCAATCATATTGGCCATGAGAAGACGAATGTTATTGTGATCTTGAATGATAATGAGATGTCGATTGCGCAGAATGTTGGCGCTATGCATAATTATCTCAGCAAGATCCGTACCGATAAAACGTATATGAAGATGAAGGAAGAAGCCGAGAACCTGATCAAGAAGATTCCAGCCATTGGCGGCAAGCTGGCCAAGATGGGCGAGCGCATTAAGGATTGCTTGAAGTATCTAGTTGTCAGCGGTGTTATCTTCGAGGAATTGGGCTTCAATTACTGGGGGCCGATTGACGGGCATGATCTGGAGCTGCTCATCGAGACGCTGCAGCAAGCTGGCACCGTGGAGGGGCCTGTGCTCATTCATGTTGTGACGACGAAGGGCAAGGGCTATCCACCGGCGGAAGCGGATCAGCTCACCTGGCATGGTCTAGGTCCCTATAAGATCGAGTCTGGACAGGTTGTCAAGTCTGCGGGACCTCCGATGTATACAGAGGTGTTCGGACAAGCGCTAATCGAGTTGGCGCGTCAGGACGAGCGTATCGTCGCTGTGACGCCAGCCATGCCGGCAGGATCGGGCTTACTGAAGTTCGCAGAGGAATTCCCAGGACGTATGATCGACGTAGGTATCGCGGAGCAGCATGCCGCTACCTTATGCGGAGGGCTGGCGATTGACGGGATGAAGCCGGTTTTCGCGGTGTATTCCACATTCCTGCAACGCGCTTATGATCAGGTTGTCCATGATATTGCCAGACAGAATCTGAATGTGATCTTCGCCATTGATCGCGCGGGCTTCGTCGGACCAGACGGTGAGACCCATCATGGTGTATTCGATATCGCTTATATGCGACATATTCCGAACCTTGTGCTGCTGATGCCTAAGGACGAGAATGAGCTGCGCCGCATGATGAAGACTGCGGTCGCCTATCAGGATGGACCGATCGCGATTCGCTATCCGCGTACGCAGGGTACAGGGCAGGAGCTGCTGCAGCTCGATGATCTTGATCTTCTGCCGATTGGCAGCTGGGAGACGATTCGTGATGGCGATGACCTGCATATGTTGGCGGTCGGTCCAGATATGCTAGCGATTGCGTCGGCAGCGGCTGAGCAGCTGGCACAGATGGATATTGCTGTTCATATCGTGAATGCGCGGTCCATTAAGCCGCTGGATGAGCAGATGCTGCAAGAGCTGGCGGGTGCCAAGCGAGCACCGATTATTACGCTGGAGGAAGGTTCTGTCGTAGGCGGCTTCGGCAGCGCGGTGCTGGAGTATTATGCTGCGGAGCGTATTCGCGGCATGACGATCCTGCCGATCGGGATTCCCGATCTATTCATCGAGCATGGATCGATCAAGGAACAGCGCGCTGAAATTTGCTTAACGATCGAGCATGTCATTGCAGAAGCCAAGGAGCTCGTGCCGATCAAGTCACAGAAGGTTAACAGGTGATCAGATAGATGGCGAATGCGAAGGAAAGATTGGATGTATTGTTAGTTGAACAAGGCTTCTATGAGAGCAGGGAAAAAGCGAAGGCCGCCGTCATGGCAGGCCTTGTTTACGTTGATGCGGACAAGGCTGAAAAATCCGGTATGAAAATACCGCGGGAAGCCGCTATAAAGGTGAAGGGCGCAGTTCATCCGTATGTCAGTCGAGGCGGACTGAAGCTGGAGAAGGCGATTAAGCAATTCGGGGTTGCCATGTCTGGTCGGGCGATGCTGGATATCGGCGCATCGACTGGCGGCTTCACCGATTGCGCGCTGCAGCATGGCGCGGCCTATGTATACGCACTTGATGTTGGCTATAATCAGCTGGATTGGTCGTTGCGCAATCATCCGCAGGTATGCGTGATGGAACGGACGAACTTCCGATATGTGACTCCGCAAGATCTCAATGGACCGGTTCCGGATATCGCGACGATCGACGTGTCCTTCATCTCGCTGAAGCTGATTCTGCCACCGCTGCAGCAATTGCTGAGCCCTGGCGGAGATGTGCTAGCGCTCATTAAGCCGCAGTTCGAGGCTGGCCGTGAGAAGGTGGGTAAGTCAGGTGTCGTCCGTGAGCGTGCCACTCATATTGCGGTTCTGCAATCCATCCTCACCTATGCGTCTGAGCTGGGCTTCGCCTTGCATGGCTTAACCTTCTCTCCGATCACGGGCGGCGAGGGAAACATTGAGTTTCTGGCGCATTGGCGCCTCGAGCCGGGTGACATACTCGTGGAGACTGAACTGAAGCAGTTATGTGAAGAGACGGTTGATCAAGCAAGCGCAACATTTCATACCAATTAGAAGGAATATCCAGAACCCTCCTCGAATTGTTATTCCGAGGTGATGAAGATGCCGGAACGCACCGATGGAATTGCACTAGCGATCATTGTAATTCTGCTCTGTATCTGGTTTTACTTTCGATTCAGGCGCTGGCTGTACGCGCCCTTCCGCATGAAGCTGCCATTCCCGGAGGCGACCCCGGTGGTGCGGAGCGAGGCGGTTCGTCTGCTCGAGGATTCCGGCTATGAGGTCATAAGCGGACGCAAGAAGGTGCCGATCTACATCGAACTGGATAATGAGCAATTGGATCCGCACTCGCGGTTATTCGTGGATTACTTCGCGCGCAAGGATAATGAGCTCTATGTGGTGAAGCTGTCTAAGAGTCGACAGACGATGGAATGGACAGCCAGTCGCATTCGCGAGCAATTCATGAATTATCATCAGCTGTTCCAGGAGACGCATGGCATTCTCTATGTGGATCTAGAGGAAGGTCGCATTCGTAAGGTGAAGATCGAGATCGGCAAGGCGGAATAGGGGTGAACGACATGAAGGGGCAACGTCATATTAAGATTCGCGAGCTGGTGACCCATAAGGAAATTGAAACGCAGGACGAGCTGGTGGACGAGCTTCGCATTGCTGGGTATGCCGTCACCCAAGCAACCATATCTCGGGATATTAAGGAGCTGCATCTGGTTAAGACGCCGCTGTCAGACGGCAGGTATAAGTATGCCATGCCGAGTGATCAGAAATTTAATCCGCTCCATAAGCTTAGACGCGCATTATCTGATAACTTCATCCATATCGACTTCACGGACAATCTGATTGTCATGAAGTGTCTGCCGGGCACAGCCAATGGAATCGGCGCGCTGCTCGATAATCTGGAGTGGGATGGACTGATGGGCACGATATGCGGCGATGATACGATTCTGATGATCTGTAAGCATAAGCAGGACAGCGAATCCATTGTTAAGCGTATTCTTGAGATGATTCCTTAATCGGAGGAGGCCGGAACAGATGCTGTCACAAATTTCAATTCGGAACTTAGCGGTAATCGAGCAGCTGCATGTGGAATTTATTCGCGGATTTCAGGTGCTGACTGGGGAGACTGGCGCGGGTAAGTCGATTGTCATTGATGCGCTGGGGCTTATCGCTGGCGCCAGAGGCTCTACGGAGCTCATCCGGCATGGCTGTGACAAGGCTGAGGTGGAGGCGCTGTTCGAGTTAAAGGAAGAGCATGAGCTATGGCAAGCGCTTGAGGAGATGGGCATTGAGGCCGATCGCTCCGAGCCGCTCATTGTACGCAGAGAAGTGAACAGCCAAGGGAAGAGCTCAGCTCGGCTTAACGGTCAGCTCGTGAATATGACTATGTTGCGCACAATTGGTGAATACTTAGTAAATCTGCATGGTCAGCATGAACATCAATCCCTGCTCCGAACCGAGCAGCATATGCATCTGCTCGATCAGTACGGCAAGGAATCGATCGAACAGATCAGACTGCGATATGCCTCGGTCTATGAGGCTTATACAAGCTGTGCCGCTGAGCTGGAAGCACTCCGTTCCGGCATTAGTCAAGCGCTGCAGCTTGCGGATTTATATCGATTCCAGGTGGAGGAGATCTCCAGCGCGCATGTCACAATAGGCGAGGATGAGGCGCTCGAACTGGAGCGTAAGCGGCTGTCCGGAGGCGAGAAGCTGTTAGACGCAGTGAGTCAAGCCTATGATGGGCTGTACGGGAGTCGGACGGGTCTAGAGACGATCGGTACCGCGCTGGAGCGACTGCAGCAGGTGATTGATTTCGATTCCGAGAAGCTGTCTCCGGTCCATGAACAGATGCAATCCGCCTATTATCAACTAGAGGATGCGGCCTTCCAGCTGCGCGCCTATCGAGATCAGCTTGACTTCGAGCCTAGCCGTCTGGATGAAGTGGAGGAGCGACTCAATATGCTCCACGGTCTGAAGCGCAAGTATGGGGGCACGATCGATCAAATTCTGGCCCATTATGAGAAGATCAGCTCGGAGCTGGAGCAAGTTGACCAACAGGATGAGCGTATAGGACAAGCGGAGACCAGGCTGAAGGAGCTGCAGACAGAGCTGGCTGATCTGGCTGAGCAGCTGACGGCAGCGCGTCGTGGCGCAGCAGAGCAGCTTGCAGAGAAGATCATGAGCCATCTGCAGGATCTCCATATGGAGCGCACGAAATTCGTGGTGGACTTCAGAAAATTGGACAGCTTCACCAAGGAAGGGGTTGACCGGGTTGAATTCCTGATCAGCGCCAATCCGGGTGAGCCGCCTAAGGGGCTGGGGAAGATTGCCTCAGGTGGAGAGCTGTCGCGCATCATGCTGGCGCTGAAATCGATATTCGCCGCAATTGACCGTATCCCCGTGCTCGTCTTCGATGAGGTGGATACCGGTGTCAGCGGCAAGGCGGCGCAGGCGATCGCGCGTAAGCTCGCTGCTTTGGCGCGTGGATGCCAGGTATTCGCTGTGACGCATCTGCCGCAGGTTGCCTCGATGGCAGACAGGCATTACCTTATTCATAAGGAAGTCGATGGCGATCGTACCTACACCTTGGTCGATCCACTCGGGGATGAGGCGAGGGTCGAGGAGCTTGCGCGTATGCTCGGCGGTGCCCAGATCACCGAGACGACGCTTAATCACGCCAGGGAGATGATCGAGCTGGCTCGGTCGGTTGGGTGATGGTGCTGACACGATAATATTCGTGGGTGCTGACACGAGATTATTCGTGGGTGCTGACACGAGATTATTCGTGGCTGATGACACGATAATATTCGTGGCTGATGATGCAATGTTAGGGGGATTATACAACGCTTTGACGTAATAAAACCGAATCGGTGAGGTTAACTTATAGGTACGCCGCCGAAGCTACTCCGGAAGTCTCGTGCGAGCAAGCGAAGGAGCGTGATATGGCTTGAGTTCTCTGCGCAAGAAAGTCGCAGGTCTTATTATCGTCTTCCTTATCTGCCTAGTCAGTTATTCATCCCCGTTCCAAACCTATGCCGCATTTCCAGATGAACTGAAGCTGTTCACCGGTCAGAGCCGAACCATCGAGCTTGCGATCCCCGCTCATGGCGAGATTACCGTAGATAATCCAGCCATAGCGAGAGTTAATGGCCAATCGACCTACTCCCAGCAAGTTCAACTAAATGAGCCAGTATCTGTGCAATCCGCGCAAGCTGGACAGACCGAGCTTCAATTGAAGCTGTTCGGCAAGGTGCCGATCAAGACGGTTAAAGTGAATGTAGAACCATCGCTTAAGGTGATTCCCGGTGGTCAAACGATCGGCGTGAAGATCAAGTCAGACGGCATCCTCGTCGTTGGCCATCACCTCGTCCAGGTAAGCGCGGATAAGAAGGTGTCGCCTGGCGAGCAGTCTGATGTGCGATTAGGCGATCTCATTGTGGAGATGAATGGAGAAGCCATTCGCGATGTCACGAAGGTGTCCGAACTGGTCAGCAGAGCTGGTAAATCAGGCAAACCGATTGACATGTTAATTAAGCGGGACGGGAAGACAATTAAGACAACTGTCACCCCGGTGCTTGATGAGAAGGATCAGACGTATCGCCTGGGTGTGTATATCCGCGACTCAGCCGCAGGTGTCGGCACGCTGACCTTCTACGCCCCTGATCATGGCATGTACGGCGCGCTGGGGCATGTCATCACCGACATGGACACCCGTACGCCAATTGTTCCAAGCGGCGGTGAGATTGTGCATTCAAGCGTATCCTCGATCTCTAAGAGCTCGAATGGCGAGCCTGGCGAGAAGCGTGCTCACTTCTTCAAGGAGCATCTAATACTCGGCGACATTAAGAAGAATACGCAATTCGGGATATTCGGCAAGATGAACAAATTTCCGGAATACGGCAATATGGATAAGGCCATCCCGGTCGCCTTCGCGAGCGAAGTGAAGGAAGGACCGGCCGAAATCCTAACAGTCGTAGACGGACAGAAGGTCGAGCGATTCAAAATTGACATCGTCCACGCGGCTAAGCAGCCGTCCCCATCGACCAAGGGCTTGATCATCAAGATAACCGATCAACGTCTCTTGGAGCGGACAGGTGGTATCGTTCAAGGCATGAGCGGCAGTCCGATCCTGCAGGATGGTAAGCTGGTCGGCGCGGTCACGCATGTGTTCGTGAATGATCCAGCGTCGGGATATGGCTGTTACATTGAGTGGATGCTGCGTGATGCCGGAATTATTCAGGAAGGCAACCCATCAAAAAATCTTAAGGCAGGTTAAACCTGTCTTAAGATTATTTTTTGTCGAAGGAATAAAAAATATGTAGATAAAAGTAGAGATTTGATGTAAAAAATTAATTTTAATGGATTTCACAAAAAAAATCAATAAAAATATAATTCGACAGAAGGATATTAGAATCCACTGTCGAATGTGAAATAAAAGGAAAAACAAACTAAATTATGATTCAATTATGAGGAGGAGAGAAGTTGCAAAAGATCGAAGTCATGTTAGCAGACGACAACAAAGAATTTACTAACTTATTATCGGAGTTTATCTCCGAACAACCAGATATGGAAGTCATAGGGGTAGCTTACAATGGGGAAGAAGTTGTTGAGCTGATCGAACGGGAGCAGCGGGTACCGGATGTACTTATCCTGGATATCATCATGCCGCATCTCGATGGACTTGGTGTGCTGGAGAGATTGCGCGGGCTCTCGCTGTCGCCGCAGCCGCAGATTATTATGTTAACGGCATTCGGCCAGGAAAATATTACTCAGAGAGCGGTCCAGCTCGGCGCCTCCTACTACATACTCAAGCCCTTCGATCTTGAAGTGCTCGTGAATCGCATCCGGCAGCTGGCTAATCCTGCATCTGGGACGACAACGTCCTCTTCTTCCTCGAGCAGTGCGAAGGCGAATGTGATTCCACTGAACAAGGGGAAGAATCTGGACGCGAACATCACCAGCATCATTCACGAGATTGGCGTGCCTGCTCATATCAAGGGCTACCAGTATCTGCGCGAAGCCATTACGATGGTGTACAACAATATCGAGATTCTCGGCTCGATCACGAAGACGCTGTATCCGGAAATCGCCGAGAAGTTCAAGACGACGCCATCCCGCGTGGAGCGAGCCATTCGCCATGCGATCGAGGTTGCTTGGACGCGCGGCAACATCGACAGCATCTCGCACCTGTTCGGTTACACCGTGAACATCAGCAAGTCGAAGCCGACCAATAGCGAATTCATCGCCATGGTCGCTGACAAGCTGCGGATCGAGCACAAGGTGGCGAGTAATCGGTAGGGATGAAGCTTTTCAGTAATTAGGCATAAGACCACTTATTTATTGGGTATCCAACAACCAATAAGTGAGTGGTATTTTTTTGCTTTATGCATGGAAACAAATGTAATGTGTTTACTTTCAATTGTGTTATTAATTAACTGGTTGTTAAAGTGTGGGTCTGATATCATCCTTAATGTAATTGGAAATAAGACACCAGGAGATGACAACATGAAACGATTAATGATGGTATTATGCTTATGTGTAGTTCTTATATTGACGGCTTGTAATTCTACGAATTCGACGAATTCACCCAGCTCATCAAAAGCTGCAACAAGCAGTGCATCTGAGCCAGCGACGCACGACACCAAAGGAACCGTACATAACGTTGCGCTGGGAGAAACGTTCCTCTATCATCGCATGGGGGCAGTGAACAAGTCGGTTACGAAACTGGAGATTACTTTGAGTGACTATCAGCTCATAAAAGAAAAGTCACCAGATGAGGGTCTTAGAGATCAAATCGACTATGTGAAGCTTTATGCCCTGGTTGAAAATGTTGGAGAAGAGAATTCGCATAATATGGCTATAGGGACTTATAGCTTTAATATCTATGATGCCAATGGCAGGGAGATCACTGTAAGTACACTCACAACTCAGCGCATTGAACCAGAGGATGAATTCACATCGGCTGAGCTTCGTCCTGGCGGTAAAAACGAAGGTTATTTGTATATTTCAATTGAAGAAGGCGCGGTGCCTGCTGAAATCATTTATTATGATGCAACCAACAAAAATGCGGCTCATGCGAATCAATTTGTAATAAAATTATAATACGAATACCAGAACCACTTGCAGGAGCAGCATGGCTCAAGCGAGTGGTTTTATGTTGGGCTGAGTTTGGTGCAAAAAATAACAAGATCGAAGTGGAATTACCATGGAGTAGCGACTCGCTTGCCATTAGAATTGAGTCACCTAAATGGGTTGATTCTCACAATAATTTGAAACTCGGAGGTCATCAGCTGTGACACATCTTCAAATTGACATTGCAACTGTTCATCACAAAATTGGAAAGCTTGTTGACAGTACTATGAATCTAAAAGCAACAGAAGGGGTTCGTGAGACTGGGCCGATCGGTATTATGGATATGAACAATTGGGAGTGGTCTCAGGGTGTCGCGCTCTTCGCAGTATACCTGTATTACCAAGAGACTAGGGACTCCTCGCTGCTGACACAGCTGCAGAATTGGTTCGATCGACATATTGAAAGCGGAACCATTCCAGACAAGAACATTAATACCATGTGCCCGTTGCTAACGCTTAGCTACTTGTACGAAGAAACAGGCAATGAGATTTATTTAAGCATCTGCAAAGAATGGGCTGTCTACGCTATGGAGGAATTGCCGCGCACTGGTGAAGGCAGCATGCAGCATATCGTCTCAGGGAATCCAAATGAAGGTGAAATCTGGGATGATACGCTGTATATGACAGTTCTATTCGTTGCCAGGATGGGGGCATTATTGAAGAATGACAGCTATGTGCAAGAGAGTATTCATCAATTTCTCGTTCATTTAAAGTACTTAACTGATCCGAAGAGCGGTCTCTTCTACCATGCATGGACATTCAAAGAAAATCATCACTTCGCAGCAGCCTTGTGGGCAAGAGGGAATGCCTGGTATACCGCTGGCTTAGTCGACTACATGGATATGATTACATTGCCAGATGGTGTGCGCAAGTTCCTGTTGTCATCGCTGGAGAGACAGGTAAGCAAGCTGTCTGACGTTCAATCACCATCAGGAATGTGGCATACACTGCTGCTTGAGCCTGAATCGTACGAAGAGACTTCAGCGACATCCGCCTTCGCCTACGGCATTCTAAAAGCAGTGCGCTTAGGCTATCTGCCTCATTCCTACCAAGCGGTGGGCATGAAGGCTATGGGAGCGGTAATCAAGCAAATTGATGAGGATGGAATCGTTCATGGTGTGTCTTATGGGACTGGGAAAAAGTGGACGCTGCAGGAATATCGGGATATTCCCATCTGTCCAATGCCCTATGGTCAATCGATGGCGTTATTAATGTTAGTCGAAGGCTTAAAGCATATAGAATAGGAGTGGAACGAGAAGATGAGAGATCCATTAAAAGATCGATATTATCTTGAAATGTGCGCCAAACAGAAGGTGAATAATAGTAATCCCAGAGAATCACTATTGAAAGCGTTAGTCATGCTCTCTACGGATCAGGAGCTGGATGAAACATGGATTACCGATGCCTTCAGACCACTCTATTATCGATTGGACTGCAGCGACTTCTCGGTCGCATTGATGCTGAGGATTCTATATTTGCATCAGGATAAGCTAAGTGATCAGTTAAGAATGCAAATGAAAGAAATGATCATTAGCTTTGATTACTGGTATAGCAAGACGGCTAAATTCCCTGGCAGGCAGAATATGTGGACTGAGAATCATATCCTGTGCTTCCATACTTCAGAATACTTGGCTGGACAGCTGTATCCGGATGACGTGTTCACTTATAATGGTCTGAAGGGCTCTGAAGTATGTGAACAGGTAAAGCCGAAGATCATGGATTGGATCAGGATTAAAGGGTTAGTTGGGTTTAGTGAGTGGGACTCGAACAATTATATGATAGTAAACCTGCAATCCCTGTTGAATGTGTACGATTTCAGCCATGACATGGAATTGAAGCAATATGCCAGACAGTTGATGGATATCATCATGCTCGGGATTTCAGTAAATTCGTTCAGAGGCATATATGCCAGCACGCATGGTAGAACAGAGGCAAAGTACATCAAGAACGCTGCCGAAGATCCTTCTACGATTGTCTGTAAGCTATTGTGGGATATCGGCGAATTCCCGGATGTAATCAAGATTATGAAAGGTCCTGTCGTGCTGGCAACCAGCACGTATGAGCCTGATCCGATCTTGGAGAAAATCGCGCGCGACGAAAATAAGGTGCTCGAAAATAAAGAGCAGCAAAGCTTCGATGTTGAGGATGGTCCAGCGCTTGGCAGAGGCTATGAGGATGAATATGACCTGACGTTATATTGGCAGAACATGGGCTATACGCATAAGTTGATTGTTGATCAGAACAAGCAAGTAGGCGAAGCAAATGGTATTATCGTGCATGATGAAGTCTATAGCGAGCTTCAATATGTCAAGCAATGCTTGTCTCAAGGCATTGAGCCTGAGCCTTGCCGCGCTAAAGTGTATCTAAGCAGAGTGAATAAGATCACGTATCGTACAGCGGATTATATGCTCAGTTGTGCGCAGGACTTCAGAAAGGGGCAGCGAGGCTTTCAACAGCATATCTGGCAAGCAACACTGGGAGCTAATGCTGTTGTATTCACGACGCAGCCGGGCAGTCCAGTTGAAGGGCAAGGAAGACCTGATTTATGGATGGGCAATGAGCGGATGCCGCGTGCAGTGCAATACAAGAACACACTGATTGCCTTGCATCATCTGCACCATGAGGTGAGCTTGCCATACTCACACGCCTACTTCCCAAGAAACGAAATGGACGAATGTCTGGAAGTCGAAGGCTGGTTGATTGGGAGAAAGGATAATGGGTACGTCGCGTTATACTCTCAGCATGGCTATCGCTGGTCAACAGAAGCTGACTTACGTGATTGCGAGGTGCTGTGCGAGCGTCCACATAATGGGTGGGTGTGCCAAATGGGGAGCAAGTCCGAGAATGGCTCGTACAAGCAATTTATCATTGAGACGCTTGAAACGAAGGTTCAAGCCAGCGAGGATGGCTTACGCTGCGAGTTTCCGAACTATTCGATGGAATTGAACTGGGAGGGGCCACTGCGAATAAATGATGAGGCCCAATCCATAACGAATTATAAGCGATTTGATAATCCATATTGTCAATCTGATTACAGAAGCGGTATCTATCATATTCAATTCGAAGGGGAGTCACGTGTTATCTCCTTCTAGGCTTCCTCACAAAAAAGAGAGCGCGATGCTCTCTTTTTTGATATTAATTGCTGTTCGTTCGGTCGCCTGGTCTTGGTCGCGGACCTCGTTTCTTGCGGAAGCGTGAAGACAGGTAGTTCCGCTTCTGGTCGCGGAAGAAGATCCAGCCTCCTAGAAAGCCTACGCCGAGGGCGAACATAATGAGGCCCGCGATGAATTTCAGCCATGGGAATGCGGCTGGGCCGAAGGAGTCGAATATGGCATTCTTCATCGCAAGGAAGCCGTAGGTGGCGATGAGGCCTGGGATGACGAGCAGCATGATGGCAATTATTCTTGAGACGAGTAAGCGCATAGTTTGTTCTTCCTTTATCGAATTGCTTTATTTTTCTGCTGTACATCATTATACTTTGTTTAGTGATGGAAATGAAGGAAGGGGAAGTTACGCATATGACGAAATCATACGATATAGTTGTTCTCGGTGGAGGACCTGGCGGATATACAGCTGCGATACGCGCCGCTCAGCTCGGTAAGAAGACGGCGATTGTGGAACGGGACAAGCTGGGAGGAATATGTCTGCATAAGGGCTGCATTCCGAGCAAGTCGCTGCTGCGCAGCGCAGAGGTGTATGCGACGATGAAGGACAGCGCATCCTACGGGATCGATGTGGAATCAGTCAGTCTTAACCTTCAGCGTGTGCATGAGCGCAAGCGGCAAGCGGTTGACCAGTTACATAAGGGTGTAGAATTCCTAATGAAGAAGAACAAGATCGACGTATATATCGGCAATGGCCGGGTCATCGGTCCATCGATCTTCTCGCCGCGCAGCGGGGCGGTGGCGGTCGAGCTCGCCGACGGTGAGGCTGAGACGCTGGTCAGCGAGCATCTGATCATCGCGACTGGTGCCCGTCCTCGATCGCTTCCGGGACTTACGATCGACGGCGTGAATGTGATTACAAGCGATGATGCGTTATTGATGGAGGAGCTGCCCGAGTCGATGGTTATTATCGGCGGTGGAGTCATCGGTGTGGAGTGGGCTTCGATGATGAGCGACTTCGGCGTCGCGGTTACGATTGTGGAATATGCGGAGCATCTGGTGCCGCTCGAGGATACAGAAGTGTCCAAGGAGCTCGAGCGTCTATTCAAGAAGCGCAAGATTAAGGTGATCACTGCCGCCAAGGTGATCGCGGAATCAGTCAAGTCCGATGTGAATGGCGGGGTGAAGCTACAAGCGGAGGTTAAGGGCGAGATCGTGGAGCTGAAGGCGGATAAGGTGCTGGTGTCTGTCGGCAGGCAAGCGAATATCGAGGGACTCGGTCTCGAGAATACGGATGTTGCCACGGAGCGCGGTGTCATTGCGGTCAATGGCTATATGCAGACGAAGGAGGCGCATATCTATGCCATCGGTGATGTGAATGGCGGACTACAGCTGGCGCATATGGCGAGTCATGAAGGCATCCTGGCTGTGGAGCATGCGTGCGGAATGGATGTGCAGCCAATCCAGGAGCATCTGGTCCCGCGCTGCATCTATACACGACCTGAAATCGCGAGTGTCGGTTACTCCGAGCAACAGGCCAAGAAGCTCGGCTACGAGACGAAGACGAGCAAGGTCAGCTTCAAGCCGCTTGGGAAGGCCATCGTACTCGGTGAGAATGACGGCTTCATCAAGGTGGTGGCTGACGCGCAGACGAATGATATTCTAGGCGTGCATATGATTGGTCCACATGCTACGGATATGATTGCTGAAGCGGCGCTCGCACAGGTGCTGAACGCGACACCGTGGGAGGTTGGACAGACGATTCATCCGCATCCGACATTGTCGGAAGGCTTGATGGAGGCCATGCTGGCGATCGATGGCAAAGCCCTTAGTTTCTAAGAAATTGACGCTCGGAGGAAAGTTTATCTTCATATTTTAATGGAATTGTACTATACTTATAGTGTAGTCTTAGGACCAGGTAATAAGAAGGAGCTGAATGCCATGGCGATCGGTCAATTGATGAAGCACAGACAACTCGGTCTATCCGATGAACAAGCACTTGACATGTACCGGACGATGCTGCTCGCTCGCAGGTTCGATGAGCGTGCATTAGTGCTGCAACGCGCCGGCAAGATTAACTTCCACGTATCGGGCATCGGCCAGGAGGCAGCGCAGGTTGGAGCGGCGTTCGCCTTGCAGAAGGAGAAGGATTACTTCCTGCCCTATTATCGCGACTATGCGTTCGTGCTGTCGGTGGGCATGACGGTTCGCGACCTGATGCTGTCGATCTTCGCTAAAGCGGAGGACCCCAATAGCGGCGGAAGACAGATGCCCGGACACTTCGGATATAAGAAATATAACATCGTAACGGGCTCAAGCCCGGTTACAACGCAAGTTCCGCACGCGGTCGGCTTCGCGCTGGCGGCGAAGATGAAGAAGCAGGACTTCGTCTCCTTCGTCACCTTCGGTGATGGGTCCAGCAATCAGGGCGACTTCCATGAGGGCTGCAATTTCGCCGGTGTGCATAAGTTGCCTGTAATCTTCATGTGTGAGAATAATCAATATGCGATCTCGATTCCATATCACCGCCAGACTGCGGCAGCTCGCATCTCTGACCGTGCAGTCGGCTACGGCTTCCCTGGCTATACGGTGGACGGGAACGACGTGCTGGAGATGTACCGGGTTGTTAAGGAAGCGCGCGAGCGTGCGCAACGCGGCGAAGGACCAACGTTGATCGAGGCACTTGTATACCGCGTATCACCGCACTCCACCTCCGATGATGATATGGTGTATCGGACGCGCGAGGAAGTTGACCAGCATATTGCGAGTGACGGTATCCCGAAGTTCCGCGCATATCTGGAGGAATGCGGCCTGTGGAATGCGGACAAGGAAGAGGCGTTGCTGCAGGAATTGAATCAAGAAATCAAGGAAGCGACCGAGTACGGTGATCGAGCGCCGTTCCCTCTACCTGAGGATACCTTGAAGTATGTGTACGCGGAAGAGTGAGGAGGACTAAGCGATGGCGGTTATGACCTATATAGATGCAATTCGTTCCGGTATGCGCGATGAGATGGAGCGTGATGAGGATGTCTTCGTATTAGGGGAAGACGTCGGGATTAAGGGCGGCGTGTTCGGTACGACGAAGGGGCTGTACGAGCAGTTCGGGGAATACCGCGCGATGGATACCCCGCTGGCCGAGTCAGCGATCGCCGGTGTGGCAATTGGCGCCGCGATGTACGGCATGAAGCCGATCGCAGAGATGCAGTATTCGGACTTCATGCTGCCAGCGACGAATCAGATCATCAGTGAGGCGGCGAAGATTCGCTATCGCTCCAACAATGATTGGAGTTGTCCGCTTGTCGTGCGTGCGCCGATCGGCGGGGGTGTGTTCGGTGGACTGTATCATTCCCAGTGTCCAGAGTCGATCTTCTTCGGCACGCCGGGGCTGAAGATTGTTGTGCCATCAACCCCATATGATGCTAAGGGGCTGCTCATTGCTGCGATACGGGATCCGGATCCGGTGCTTTATTTTGAACATAAGAAGTGTTACAGAATGATTAGCGGCGAGGTGCCGGACGGTGACTACACGGTGCCGATCGGCAAGGCGGATGTGAAGCGGGAGGGGACGGATCTTACCGTAATTACGTACGGGCTGACGGTTCACTTCGCGCTGCAGGCGGCGGAGGATCTGGCGAAGGAAGGGTATAGCGCACATATTCTCGATCTACGCACGATTCAGCCGCTGGATAATGAAGCGATTCTGGAAGCGACCGCGAAGACGGGCAAGGTGCTGATCCTCCACGAGGACAACAAGACTGGCGGCGTAGGCGCAGAGGTGTCGGCGATTATCGCGGAGGAGCTGCTATACGATCTGGATGCCCCGATTATGCGAATGGGCGGATATGATGTGCCAGCGATGCCGATTAGCCCGCCTATGGAGAAGTTCTTCATGCCGAACAAGGAGAAGGTCCTGGAGGCTATGCTAAAGCTGGCTCGCTATTGAGTTCACGGAGGGAGAGCAATAGATATGCAAGAATCGACAGTTAGAGGCACCGGGATCCCGATGCCGCAGTTCGCGGAGAGTGTCGTAGAGGCGACGATTGGCAAGTGGTTGAAGCAGCCAGGTGACCGCATTGAACTGTACGAGCCGCTCTGTGAGGTTGTGACGGATAAAGTAACAGCAGAGCTGCCCTCGACGGTTGAGGGTGTGCTGCTTGAGATAATTGCCCAAGAGGGCGAGACGGTTGATGTGGGTGCGATTGTCTGTGTAATCGATGAGACTGGGCAGGCTGGGGCGGGTGCTGCGCCTCAAGCGGGTAGCGGTGTGAGTGCTGGAGCTGTGGCAGTTGCTGATGCTCATGCTGGTGAGAGAGGCTTGGCGAGTGATGGCCGGGATGCCGCAGGAGATATGAGTCGCCGCTATTCGCCTGCTGTGCGACGGCTGGCGGATGACAATGATATCGATCTGCGTCAGGTGAATGGGACCGGAATCGGCGGGCGCATAACCCGTAAGGATGTGCTGGCTGTGCTGGAAGGCGGCGCTGCGATGTCAGCATCTGCAAGTCGACATGCTGCTATGCCGGCATCAGCGGTGCAAGCGGCAGGAACTGCTGCGCCGGTCGCACCTGTTAGGCAGGAGCGCGTACAGGTCAGCGAGCCGCCGAAGATGCCGCGTATCGAGGTTGAGCCATCTAGAGCAGGTGAGCGCGAATACTTCATCGATGTGACGCCCATCCGCAAGACGATCGCGAATCGTATGCACCAGAGCACGACAGAAATACCGCATGCCTGGACCTCAATTGAGGTCGATGTGACGAACCTGGCGCTGCTGCGCAATAAGGTAAAGGATGACTTCAAACGCAATGAAGGTGTTAATCTGACCTATATGGCGTTCCTGATCAAGTCGGTTGTCAGCGCGATCAAGGACTTCCCTATAATGAACTCTGTGTGGCATCAGGATAAGATTACCGTCAAGCGCGATATTAATATCTCGCTGGCAGTCGGTACGGAGGATTCCGTTGTGACGCCGGTGATCCAGAATGCCGATCAGAAGAATATTATCGGCATCGCCCGCGAGGTAGAGGACCTGGCCACGCGTACGCGCGCAGGAAAGCTAAGACCCGGCGATATGACAGGCGGTACGTTCACGATTAACAACACAGGAACGTTCGGCTCGGTGTTGTCTTATCCGATTATCAATTATCCGCAGGCGGCGATTCTGACCTTCGAATCGATCGTCAAGCGCCCGGTCGTGATCAATGACATGATTGCAGTGCGCTCGATGGTGAACCTGTGTCTATCGTTCGACCATCGGATTCTAGACGGCATTATATGCGGGCGATTCCATCAGCGGGTGAAGGATAACCTAGAGTCATACGGACCAGATACGAAGCTGTATTAATTTAGCGGTGGTGAATACAATAAGGGGTAGGGCTCGCAGGAGCTCTATCCCTTATTCTGATTCACCAGCGGCGTAGTCGGCTTAAATGAGCGCAGCGGCACTACTCTTGCATAGCTTGTTGGTATTATGCAAGAGTAGTGCCGCTGCTTACTGCCTAACTGACTAGGAAGCCGATCGTGTACATGACTGTCGATAAGAGCATTGAGGCGATCATGACGTAGATCACGATCTTCATCCACTTGTTCCTCGTATTCATGTTAATCCTCTCCATCTTTTTTGAACTTCTATAATGAATACGATACACTGATCTCATGCACAATTCAACCTGAATGAATTGGAGGTTTGACTGATGGTTAATGAGGAACGGCTCGTAGAACAGTTCTTGTCTCTGGTCCGTATCGACAGTGAGACGAGGGAGGAAGAGCAGATCAGCGCGGAGTTGAAAAAGTGCTTCTCGGCGCTGGGCTTGACGCTGCAGGAGGATGACGCGATGACGAAGACGGGCCATGGATCGAACAACCTGATCTTCACGCTGGCCGCGTCTGCGGGCTGCGAGCAGGCAGAGCCGATCTTCTTCACCTCACATATGGATACAGTAGCGCCTGGCAAGGGCATCCAGCCGCGGCTGGACGATGACGGCTACATTCGCAGTGACGGGACGACGATTCTGGGGGCGGATGATAAGGCGGGATTAGCTGCCATGCTCGAAGCAATCCGGTTGTTGTCTGAGCATCAGATTGAACATGGCCGCGTGCAATTCGTGATTACGGCTGGCGAGGAATCCGGGCTGGTCGGCGCGCGTGCGCTCGATGCCAGCAAGCTGGACGCGACATACGGCTACGCGCTCGATTCGAATGGGAGAATCGGTGACATCTGTGTCGCTGCGCCGTCACAGGCGAAGATTCATGCGGTGATCATCGGCCGGTCGGCTCACGCTGGTGTGAATCCGGAGGATGGTATTAGCGCGATCCAGATGGCAGGCAAGGCGATCACGCGAATGAAGCTTGGCCGTATCGATCACGAGACCACAGCGAATATTGGCCGTTTCGCCGGAGGCGGCGCTACTAATATTGTACCGGAGCGTGTGGATATCGACGCAGAGGCGCGCAGTCTCTCCCAAGAGAAGCTCGAACAGCAGGTGGCGTTGATGAAGCGCGCCTTCGAGGAGACGGCTGCGGAGTTCGGCGGAAGGGCGGAGGTTGCAAGCGAACTGATCTATCCCGGTTATCGCTATGATGAGACGGATCAGGTCGTCCAGCGCGCGGCCCAAGCGATTAGACGAATCGGGCTGGTACCGAAGCTGTTCCATTCAGGCGGGGGAAGCGATGCGAATATCTTCAACAGTCTTGGCATCCCTACGGTCAATCTGGCGGTCGGCTATGAGCATATTCACACGACGCAGGAGCAGATTCCCGTGCAGTCGATTGTGAATCTGACGGAAGTGGTTATCGCGATTATCCGAGCAGCTGCAGAGGAGCGGACGGGGCCGGGATCGGAGCAGGATAGTCAGCAAGCGCGTTCTTGACAGGGGGCTGGTGCTTCGGACTTTCCTTAATAGGCCGGCGATCAAGCCAATCCGCCAAGGTCATCTCAATCGGAGCGGATGCGGTGATGCCTTTTAGGTAATGACGAATCTCCCAGCCCTTGCCGGTCAAGCGGATGGAATCAATCTGCAGATAGCATTTCATGAGGAACAGGACCTCGCTTTCTATACGATTTATTTTGTACTATGAGACTATGAATGGCGCTTCCGATATATGCTATAGGGCGGCTAATATATTCACGTTCACGATATGAGATACGAGGAGAAGAGATGATGCGAGAGAATGAGCATGGCAAGCTGTTCGAGGAAGTGACGGTCAGCACGAAGCCGATCTTCGAGGGGAGGGTCATCACGCTGCAGGTGGATGAGGTTCGTCTGCCAAATGGTGAGATCGCAACTCGAGAGATCGTCCGGCATCCCGGCGCGGTGGGGGTGCTGGCGCTGCATGAGGGCAAGATGCTCGTGGTCGAGCAGTATCGCAAGCCGCTGGAGAAGAGTCAGGTTGAGATCCCGGCGGGCAAGCTGGATCCCGGGGAGGAGCCGCTGGAGGCGGCTAAGCGAGAGCTGGAGGAGGAGACGGGCTACCAGGCGGGCACGATTAGGCGCGTCAGCTCCTTCTATACATCGCCTGGCTTCGCGGATGAGCTCCTGCATCTATACATAGCTCAGGATCTGACGCCAGGCGAGGTTCATCTGGACGAGGATGAGTTCCTCGAATGCCAGGCGATTACGCTGGAGGAAGCGCAGCAGCTTATTGAAGCGAACCGGATCAGCGACGCGAAGACGATACTGGCTGTCTATGCTTGGCAGCTCTATCAGTTGACTGGGAAGATCTGATCATGCAGACGTATTATGCGGATCTGCATGTTCACATAGGGAAGACCGAGGATGGCAGGCCGGTTAAGATCAGCGGCTCCCGCGATCTGACCTTCCGCAATATCGCGGAGGAGGCGTCGGAGCGCAAGGGAATGGATATCGTCGGCATCATAGACAGTCATTCGCCGTCTGTTCAGCGCGAAATTGAGCATTATCTAGATCGAGGTGAGATGGAGGAGCTGTCTGGCGGGGGGATCCGCTATCGGCAGGCGACGCTGCTGCTAGGCAGCGAGATTGAGGTTCGCGACCCGGGTCTCGGACCTGCTCATCTGCTCGCCTTCTTCCCAAGATTCGAGACCATTCAAGCATTCACGGTGTGGATGTCGCGGTATATGAAGAATGTGGAGCTCAGCTCCCAGCGAATCTATGTAACGGCGCGTGAGCTGCAGGATGAGGTGCTCGGCAGAGGCGGCACACTGATCCCTGCGCACATCTTCACGCCGCATCGCAGCGTGTATGGCAGCTGTGTGGATCGCATGTCGCAGCTACTCGATATTAGCAGGATCGAGGCGGTCGAGCTTGGACTTAGCGCGGATGCCCAGATGGCCGGATATCTGTCTGAGCTGGATGTGATGACGTTCCTGACGAATTCGGATGCGCATTCTCTAGCTAAGATCGGGCGTGAGTATAATGAACTCAGACTGGCTGAGCCCAGCTATGAGGAGGTGTTGAAGGCGATTCGCAGGCAGGACGGTCGCGCCGTTATCGCGAATTACGGCTTGAATCCGAGGCTCGGCAAGTATCACCGCACCTACTGCGCGTCATGCGGCTCTATACTCGATGAGGCGCAGATTGTTATCGATCGCTGCGCTTATTGCGGTCACACGAAGCTGGTGCGGGGCGTGCTGGACCGCATCCAGGATATTGCGGATCGGAGCATCCCGCACTTGCCTGACCATCGCGCCGAGTACCGGTATCAGGTGCCGCTGGAGTACTTCCCAGGTGTCGGTAAGAAGAAGCTGCAGGCGATGCTGTCTCAGCTCGGTACGGAGATGACGATTCTGCATAAGGCAACGCTCGCGCAATTGGCAGCTGCTGCTGGCGAGGAGACCGCTGCTCTCATCATGAGCGCGAGGGCGGGTGAACTGCAGGTGGTCGCGGGCGGCGGTGGAACTTACGGCAAGGTGAAAGGTTAGTAGAAAGGTTAATGGCATAGGACTTGTCCTCCCGACATAAGATGGAGTATGAATTCGCGAATGGGAGGACGTCTGTATGAGTATCGGTGCCGCGTCGTCAATGCGCTTGTATGCCAAGGAGCATATTCATCTCTATATCTTCATTACGATCCTGTTCGTCATGGGCGTCGTATTCGGCGCGCTGATGGTGAATGCGCTGTCGCTCGAGCAGAAGCAGGACCTCGCCAGCTATCTAGGCAGCTTCTTCCAGACGGTATCGCTGGGGGGCTCCGAGGCTGAGCGTCCGATGCTGATGGAGACATTCGGCATGCACTTCAAGTGGATTGCATTGATCTGGCTGCTAGGCGTCTCGGTTGTCGGGCTGCCGATCGTGCTGGTGCTTGATTTCATGAAGGGCATGCTGGTCGGCTTCACGGTTGGCATCCTCGTTAGCGAGTATGCGTGGAAGGGCATGCTGTTCGCGGTCGTCTCTGTTGTGCCGCAGAATATCATAGCCGTGCCGGCCATTATTATCAGCAGCGTCGCGGCAGTCAGCTTCTCCTCCTATCTGGTGAAGCATCGCTTCCTACGCAAGACGAACGGGTCTGCGACGGGTTATTTTATATCGTATACGAGCATTGTGTTAACCTTGATTACGCTGATGTTCCTAGTTGCAGCATTCGAGTCTTATGTCTCCCCCAAATTAATCAGTCTAGTTGCTCCATCCTTGGCCGGTAACGCATAAGCGAGTTGCTGCTTGATGTATGCTTAGTCGTTGACTTTGTGTGCGAAGTCCACCTATAATGGAATCAAGTGGCGTCAGTGGTCAGCGCGTATCCTGCGGGAGCGTCTCTGATGTTGCACACGGTAAACTTCGCGGCGCAGGGGGACGAGCATGGAAGCACGTATCGAGAAGATCAAACAACAGCTGCAAGCACAACAATATAAGTTAACGCCCCAGCGCGAAGCTACGGTGAGAGTGCTGCTAGAGAACGAGCAAGACCATCTCAGCGCGGAAGACGTGTTCATGCTGGTGAAGATGAAATATCCGGATATCGGATTGGCTACGGTGTATCGCACGCTGGAGCTGCTGAGCGACCTGCATGTTGTCGAGAAGATGAACTTCGGAGACGGCGTCGCCAGATACGATCTGCGCAATGAGAATAACCGCCATCATCATCACCATCTGATCTGTGTCCAATGCCAATCGGTAGAGGAAATTATGGAGGATTGGCTGGGGCCGCTCGAGGATCGGCTGGAACGTGAATATAACTTTACGGTACTGGATCATAGATTGGATTTCCACGGCGTATGCCGGAAGTGTAAAGTGCAAGATGAAGATCAGAGCAGCGAATAAGGCGATACTTGATCACCATATCCGCCGCAACGTTAGCAAGAATAGAGATGGCAGATGCCATCTCTTCTTACTTTTGTACGGCTGCTAAGCAAGTTGCTGCGTATCGGACCTATACTACGCAAATAGAGATCAGATCAAAATAAAACAAGAGAAAAAAAGAAATCACATCGTCCTCGAGTCTGAAAGCACTTACACTAACGATGTACAACACAAATTTGAGAGCTGTAAGGAGAGGGTTAATGTGGTAAGGAAAGTAGTCTTAACGATGATGAGCGTCATTCTTACATTCGGCGTCATTATCGGTTGTTCAAGCAACACGAACAATTCTAGCTCGAGCAACAGCGGTGCGCCTGCTCAGTCTAGCGGTTCATCGGATGATTCAACTCCAGCCAAGGCACCGGCACCTAAGCTAAAAATTGCATTAGGAACGAATCATCTACCCTATATCGAAGGATCTTCAAACATCAATAATGATGTGATTACCAAGAAGTTGAATGAATTATCTGGCTTCGACGTATCTTATGAGCTTATTCCTGAGAATGAATTCGCTGAGCGTATGACCTTGCTGCTGGCCGGCGGAGACTATCCGGATATTATTGGAGCCAATGGTCTGGGACAAGCCTATATGACGCCAGCGTTGGATGCTAACGTGTTCCTTCCGCTTGATGATTTAATTAAGGAGCATGCTCCGAATATCTTGAAGAATATGCCTGAGGAAGCTTGGATTCAACCCGAAGTGGCTTATAAGGGTAAGATCTATTCGATTCCATCGACGCATTCGATTCTCAATGAGCGTGTTGTGTTGATCCGTAAGGATTGGCTGGATAAGCTTAACCTTGAGATTCCAGTAACTGTAGAAGATTATGTTGAGGTGATGCGCGCATTCCGCGATGGAGATCCGAACGAGAATGGCAAGGCGGATGAACTCCCGACATCCGGTCGTGAGAGCTTAGCTTGGGCTGAGATGTTCTTCGGTGCATATAATGTTCTGTTCAATGGCTGGCGTGAGCTGGACGGCAAGATTGTTCCAAGCACCGTACATCCTGACATGAAGGATGCATTAAATCTATACCAAATGCTATACACAGAGAAATTGCTCGACAATGAAGTCTTCGTTAATAAGAAGCAAGATGTGCAGGATAAGGTCGTAGGTGCTGGAATTGTTGGGATGTGGCTTGCGGGTGCATCCGACGTCGCGAATGTACAGAAGCAATTTATTGAGAATGGACATACAGATGCTGAGGTTATTGCGATTCCAGCACCGATTGGTCCGGATGGCAAAGGCGGATTATTCAGACGTTCCTTCATCGCAACTGATGTATTCGTGATTCCGGCTTCAACCAAGGATCCAGTTGCTGCAATCAAATACCTGGATTGGTTCTATTCCGACGAAGCTCAGAACTTCTTCATGTGGGGCGTAGATAAGAATGGAGAAATCAATACAGCAGGGACATTCGAATATGATGTAGATGATAAAGCATGGTTGGATCAACACGTGGCGATTGAAGACTTCTTCAAGCTGATTGGTCCGGGCTCTAGACTGGTTAACGAGGAATATATGAAGCATGTTCCTGGCGGTGAGGAGATTTCTAAAGCGATTGAAATTGTAAATAATGAAGGAAGATCATTAAATAACTATGGTATGCCGTTACTGCCAGCGTATACGAATGATCCGGATCTATTCTATCGAGGCTACTGGCTGGAATATGCAGCCAAGGCGATTACAGGTGTTGTCAATGTTGACGATACGTTCGATAGCTTCGTAGCAGATTGGTATGCGAAGGGTGGACAGAATTGGGTTGACCAAGCGTCAGAGTGGTATTATTCGCGATAATCGAACAATTTGAATGTAGGGAATTCCATCGATGATATGGAATTCCCTACATTCGATCAGCGGTAATTTTGCTATAATTAAAGCTACTACAAAAAGCTACAACGAAGAAGGTAATGATCATTGAGATCTTCATGGAATCGTCTATCCATACGAACGCAACTGATGCTGTTATTCATCATATTATTGTGCTTGCCTTTCTTAATATCCCTAACCGTCTGGTATAACATTTCGTCCAAGTCACTTGAACGCAATGTGAAGAGTTTTAACGGGGAACTCGTAGAGCAAGTGATCGAACGAGTGGACACTTATTTTGAGGATATTGAACGTTTAACATTGCCCCTGTTGACTAATCCTACTGTTCAACAATTTTTGCGTTTACAAGAAGATCAATACTATGAACGGATAGGCATCTCGGACCATATTGAATCGCAGGTGTTCTCCACGATCACCTTCGGCCGTAATGAGATATCGAATGTATCCATCTACAACAAGCAAGGTTTTGCTGTGACGACACGAAACAGCTTTATTTATATTTATAAGGAAGTCTTTAAGGACTATCTGGAATCTGCGCAACTGGGGGATAACTTTCAAATTCGCGGTGTTCGTCAAGATCATAATCAATCTGTCATTGCCATTACCCGTTATTTGACTAATACCTCCTCCTATCAGCAGTCTGGTATATTCGTTATGGATTTAAAGCTCGACAGCTTATCCGAAATCGCTCAGCATATAACGCCCGGAATAAGCGGGTTTATATGGATTATGGATCAAAACGGAGTTGTGGTATACCATCCAGATCAAGAACGATGGGGGCAGAAGGTGGATGACTCGTATATCGATGTCTTGCTCTCAGGTTCCGCCGATTCCATTCATCATCATATCGATGAGAAAGGTCAGCTGCTCACCTATCGACAGTCTGACTATTCCAAGCTGACCGTCATATCTCAAGTGCCTGTCAATGAATTAATTGGTGAGTTAACTGTACCTCGTAAGATTAACATTACTAGCACACTTGGTATTATTATTGTTGCCTTGCTTGGTGTTGGTGCATACTCGATGTTCCTGACTCGATCATTATTGATCTTGAAGAAGCTCATGAAGAGAGTCGAAGATGGCGACTTGAATGTCCATGCACCAGCGGTCAATACAAAGGAAATGGCGAGTCTGTACAAGAGCTTCAATCACATGGTTCAAGAAATTGCCCGATTAATTCAAGTGGTGCACCGATCTGAGATAAAGGAGAAGCAGATGCAGATCAAGCAACGTGAATCCGCACTGCAATCGATGCAATCTCAAATTAATCCGCACTTCCTGTACAACACATTAGAAGTCATTAATTCGTATGCCATCGTAGAAGGTGTCCTACCAATAAGTCGGATGGCAACCGCACTTGCTGATGTGTTCCGGTACAGTGTCGGACACTCTGGTCAATTGGTGACTATGAAGGATGAGATTGACCATATCCGCACTTATTTACAAATTCAACAGCAACGTTATAAAGATCTAGAGATCGATATTCAAGTGCAGTCTAACGAGACATTAGTTCGATTAAAGGCATTACGATTAATTTTGCAGCCCATCATTGAGAATGCATTTATTCATGGCTATGAGAAACAGAAGAGAAAGGCCACGTATATTGGGATCCATGATGAAATTCGCAATGGGGTTTATATCTTGTACATTAAGGATCATGGCGGCGGGATGGATGAGGAAGTACGCAATAGGTACAATGAAATCTTCAGCAAGATGGAGATCTTGGATGAGTCTGATCTAGACGAAATTACAAAGGATAAGCTGTCTCGAATCGGATTGCGGAATGTCCATTATCGCATATTGCTGACATTCGGGGATGACTATGGTTTATCGATCCTGGAACCGAGCGTCATGGGAACAACAATCGGTATTCGTCTTCCAGCGCATGCAGACACAATTTTGAGGGAGCAGAATGGAGGCGTCTAGCTTGTACAAGGTCATCATAGTGGATGATGAACAGATGATTAAGAAGAGCTTAGCTACAATGCTGAGCTGGGACGAAGAAAATTTCCAGCTGGTAGGTGAAGCTGAAAATGGGGTTGATGCGCTTCAATTAATCGAACACGTATCCCCCGATTTGGTTATCACGGATATCAATATGCCGGAGATGGACGGGCTGGAGCTGGTTGAGCTGGCAAGATCACATGGTTATTCGAATGACTTTGTCATCGTTACGGGATACAGCGAATTTGAATATGCTCAGAAGGCACTTCGCTATCAGGTTTCGGATTATCTGTTGAAGCCGATTAAACCGGATGTGTTCATGGATTATCTGGAGACATTCAAAATAAAGCATAATACCTTAGCCCAGGAGGAGTTGAATCGTAATCGTCTTCTGCAATCGAACATGATCAATGCTCAAGAAATCGCTGAAGAAGTATGGCAGCTCAATGAATCTGGCATAAGAAGCCGCGTACAGCAATTAGAGAAGGATAAGGTGTCTGACTTTCGAGATCTCTATTATATGGTGATCGGCTGCTTGAATGAGCTGTCATCGAATGTCAGTGAGCTGGAATGGCCAGAAGCGAAGCTAGAACAGTTATCATTGATGCAGCTGGAAACGATCTTGCTCGAAGCGATTGCATCCATTCGCATGAAGCGTAACTGGGGAAATCATCGCAGTATTCAAGCGGCAGTGGAATATATTAATGCGCATTATCAAGACAATCAATTATCCCTACAGGATGCGGCCAATGTGGTGAATATGTCCGCCTCCTTCTTCAGTCGCAGCTTTAAGGAAGCGATGGGGATTAATTTTATTCAGTATATAACGAAGCTGAGGATGGAGAAGGCGAAGCAGCTCCTAATCGAGCAAGAGGATCTCAGAACCTATGAAATCGCTTATGAAATTGGATACGTGGACTACCCCCATTTTACCAAGGCCTTCAAAAAATACAGCGGGCTGTCTCCATCCGAATACAGGAGGAATATGGGTGAGATTTATACATCAAAATTAGACAAATAAGAAGAGAAAATCACATTTCAGTTCAGGATGAAAACACTTACAATTCATCATAGGATCAATTTCTATGATGGGATGTGGGTGTTTTGTCTTTGAGAAAGAACTATTTTCTAAAGCACTGGCCAATTTACAGCATGATTCTACCGGGAGTGGCTTATTTCATCATATTCCAGTACGTCCCGTTGCTGGGCAGTGTCATTGCATTTCAGAAATACAATATCTTCTCAGGAATCTGGGGAAGCGAATGGGTAGGCTTTGATAACTTTAAGATCATGCTCGAGCATCCGAATTTCTACCGAATCTTGCGTAATACGCTATTGATTGCCTTCTATAAGCTAGCGTTCGGTTTCCCTGCGCCAATCCTTCTTGCACTTCTGCTAAATGAGGTTGCCAGGAAGTACTATAAGCGAGTTATCCAGACCTTTCTCTATCTGCCGCATTTTCTATCGTGGGTTATTGTAGGCGGTATTGTTATGAATATCCTGTCACCGACAACAGGTTTGTTGAACGAGATCATTACAAGGCTCGGCGGTGAATCGATCTTCTTCATGCAGAAGCCAGAGTACTTCCGTTCGATCGTGGTGATTTCAGATATCTGGCGCAATGTAGGCTGGGGGACGATTATCTATCTAGCTGCGCTAGCAAGTGTGAATATGGAGCTGTATGAAGCAGCTGAGGTTGATGGAGCCGGTCGACTGCGGCAGACGTTCAGCATTACGCTCCCTGCTATCATGCCTACCGTTATCGTGCTCCTGCTTATTAACATTGGAGACTTCCTTAACCTAGGTGCTGAGCAATTGCTGGTGCTGCAAAATCCGCTAGTACTTGAGGTTGGTGATATCATCGATACGTATGTGTATCGGGTCGGTCTCTTAGGCGGTCAGTTCAGTCAGACTGCGGCCGTCGGGATGTTCAAATCTGTAGTTGGATTTATTCTAATTATCGGAGCTAATCAGCTGGCTAAGCGGACAACAGGTAACTCTATATTCTAATATATGAAGAGGGTGTTAAGGAATGAAGATGAGTTTGTCTAGGAGACTATTCACAGGGTTTAATTATATCTTTCTAACCTTGTTGACCATTTCGATGATTGTTCCGTTCGCGAACATTCTATCTCAAGCATTCAGTTCCCCAGCAGCAATAGCACAAGGTCGTGTAAGCATATGGCCAGTTGAGTTTACGCTGAACAATTTTCAGGCTGTTCTGTCAACAGGCTCAATATGGCGATCCTTCTTCGTAACGGTGTATATCACATTGTTAGGCACCTTGCTTAATCTGATCTTCACTTCACTCATGGCTTATGGGTTATCGAAGACGGATTTGCGCGGCCGCAAGGTAATTCTGCTAGGTGTCATATTTACAATGATCTTCTCTGTACCGATGATTCCCGCCTACTTGCTGGTGAAAAGTTTAGGGATGCTAGATTCCCTATGGGCACTCATGATTCCTGGGCTAATCAGCGGTTATAATCTAATCGTGATGATCTCCTTCTTCATGGCGATCCCTAAGGAATTGATGGAGGCTTCCAAAATTGATGGCTGCGGGGAGTATGGCACTTGGTGGAAGATCGTACTTCCGTTGTCGCTTCCGTCACTTAGTACAATAGGGTTGTTCTATGCGGTAAATCATTGGAATACGTACTTCTCGTCACTGATGTACTTGCGTGATCCTAAGCTATACCCCTTACAAGTGAAGCTGCGACAGATGCTAGTTGAGAATGAAGTTGATGATTTGACAGCTAATATGTCCATGGTGGTGCAATCACCGGTCGGCTTAACGTCCGCAACCATTATATTCGCAACAGTACCGATCTTGCTGGTGTATCCATTCCTGCAGAAGAACTTTATACAAGGTTCCATGCTAGGATCATTGAAGGGGTAACGATCGCTTCGGGAAGGGGAGATGAAGATGTATTTTGCAACTGATCAATATATACGTAATCTAACTGACGAAGTGAAGCGAGAATTTGATTATCGCACGGTCAGTGCGTACGAATGGAAGGACTGGCAATCCAGATTCAGGAAGCGGCTGAGCGAAATCAGCGGGCTCGATGAAGTGCGTACGGCTAATCAAGGGCTTGAGCTGAAACCTCAGCTGCTGGAACGTGTCGAGGAGCCATCCTATATCCGTGAGAAGTGGGTGATTCAGTCTGAACCGGGAATTTGGATTCCGTTCTACTTCCTAAAGCCGGTTAAGCCCAGTACTGTGCCTATGCCGGTCATAATTACACCGCATGGACATGGTCGACGAGGCAAAGAGATTTATATAGGAAATTACAGCAACGAGGCGGAGCGCAATCACGCGATGGAGGGGGATCGCGATATCGCGATCCAGGCCGTACAGTGCGGGTATGCGGTCATCGCGCCTGATCAGCGCGGATTCTGGGAGATGGCGCGAGAGCAGGAGGTCTTGAAGGAGGAGCGGGATTCCTGTCCAGATCTGCAGAAGAAGGCGATGCTATTCGGGCGCACCTTGATTGGAGAACGCGTACATGATATGAGGCGATTGATCGACTTCATCCAGACGCAACCTGAATTGGATACGCAGCGGATTGGCATAACCGGCAACTCCGGCGGCGGAACGACCTCACTGTTCACCGCAGCGCTGGATGAACGCATTTCGCTATGTGTGCCCGGCTCATACTTCTGTACCTTCCATGCCTCCGTTCTGACTGAAGAACATTGTCCCTGCAATATTATTCCCGGCATTCTCAAGCTTGGTGAGATGTACGATATCGCGGGCTTAATCGCACCTCGGCCGCTGCTTATCGTTCATGGACGCGATGATGAGATGTTCCCGTCGCATGCCACGAGGGAAGCCGTCGCGCATACGAGAAAAATCTACGCGGCGTTCGAAGCGGAGGACCGCTTCGACTACTACGAGGGAGACGGCGGTCACCGCTATTTCAAGCAGCCGGTATGGCCGTTCGTGAAGCAGTATTTCAACTAGGAGGAGTGTAATCATTGAAATTATATGTGATTCGGCATGGACAAGGGTTGAATAATGTGGGCAAGGCCTTGGTGCCCAATTGTGAATTGACTGAGCTTGGGCAGCAGCAGGCGCAAGCGATTCCTGACTTCTTCCGTGATCGAGCTGTCGATAAGATCTATTGCAGTCCCTTCACTCGAACGATTCGCACAGCAGAGCCGTTAGCGGAGGGCAAGAATAGAACCATCACACTCGTGCCCGAGTTGTGTGAACACTTCAACGGCAATTGGCCTCGCTACGGTGATTACAGCTGGGAGACTAGCCAGGCGATTATGCAGCAATTCGATTCCGTTCAGTTTGTGGATCGTTATGATCCTGCCCATAACTGGTGGCCGGTGTGGCCAGAGACGCATGAGCAGGTGGATGAACGAATTCGCAGCTTCTATGCGTCCGAGCTGAGGCCTATACTCGACAGTGATGCTTCCATCGTCGTGATTGGACATGGGGCCACCACGCAGAGCCTGCGAACATTGGTATGTCCGGAAGGCATCTATCCCGACATTCCTGGCGGAACGAATGCAGTCATCTATGAATATGAACTAAATAGCCGAGGCGAATGTGTCTACTATCATATGCATCTGGAGCATCTTGCGGATTGCCTCAGTCCAAGAAAGAATCTCGAAGGCTGATGAATCCATTTCATAAATGACTCAAGTCGAAGGTATTATCCAGGAGGTGTCTCGATGCAAGCTGCTAACGTATTGAAGCGTTCTCTCGCGTTCCGGCAGGATCAGACGTTTAAGATTGTGCAATTTACAGATGTGCATTGGCAGACCGGTGAAGAAGCGGATCAGCGATCCCGCGCCTTAATGGACCGCATTCTCGATGAGGAGAAGCCGGACTTGGTTGTGTTCACAGGGGATCTGATTCAGTGCGGCAGATGCAAGGATCAGGTGGAGGCATTCCTACAGGCGATTGAGCCTACTGAGGAGCGGGGTATTCCATGGACATTCGTATTCGGCAATCATGATGCTGAGTGGGGAGTCACACACGAGGAGCTGATGCAGCTCCAGCTGTCCCGCCCGCTCTGCTTAAGTCAAGAGGGTCCGGAAACTGTGTCGGGTACAGGCAATTATGCGCTAAAAATTTATAATCATGAACGGACTGACGTGCAGGCTTTGATGTATTTTTTCGACTCCCACCAGTATGCGCCGGAAGGCTACGGCAAGTATGCCTGGATCAAGCGGGATCAGATTCAATGGTATGCGGAGCGATCGGCTGCGTTCACTGCAAGTCATGGGAGACCATTGCCTGCGCTAGCGTTCTTCCATATTCCATTGCCGGAATACTTGGATGTCCGTGAGCAAGGGGTCACCTATGGCCAGATGAAGGAAGACGTGCACTCGCCTGTCATCAACTCTGGTTTATTCCAAGCCTTTGTCGAGAGCGGGGATGTGATGGGCACATTCGCAGGACATGATCATGTGAATGACTTTTGGGGCCAATGGTATGGTGTGAAGCTCTGCTATGGTCGTGTGACAGGCTATAATACGTATCCAAGACAAGGCGGTGCCCGAGGAGCGCGTGTGATCCGCTTGACCGCGAATGAGCATGATTTCGAGACGTGGATCCGACAGGATGATGGCGCGAAGCTGACCGGAGAGCTTCATGATCCTAAGAGGGTGCAATGATCAGATGGTTCCTCTTCCTTCCATCCCGATAAGGTTTATGGTACATTATTGACTAGCGGTTTTTATCTGCGTTATCGGGTGAAAGAGAGGAATACAGCATACTATGAATCTATTCGAGACATTCGTTCAAGCACAATCACAGGAGCAGCAATTGGAGTTGCAGACATTCATCTATCAGGAGGGCTATCCCGCGCTTTATAAGCTTCTGGAACAGTTCCGGGTGTACATAAAGGCATTCGAGGATCATCAGATCGAGGAAGCCATGTCATTCGTAGAGAAGGGACGAGCACTGTTGCCCGAGCCTGGGAGGATCAGTCCGGCCTGGACGTATATCTGGGATCAATTCGCAGCGATGGTTGAGCATAAGGGGAACGTATTCAATCAGGTTCCGGCTGATGCGCGCGACGGTGAATGGCAGATTCTAATCGATAATCCGTTTATGAATCGCGAGGTGGCTTGCTATCCTGGACTTACCTTTATGGATGCCGCTTATATCTATGCCAAGTTCCGACCGGAGCTCGAGAATAATGAGTATATCCGCCTGCAGAAGATTGTAACCCATGTGACCGAATTCGGTGCGCCAGATAAACGGCTCTGTCGTACTGCTTCGCAGGACGTTTCCGTTTAGCGTCGATATATAAGCACCTTTAAGTTGAAAACTAATAAAGTCTTATATATTAAAATAAACAACAGCCTTTCCGCAATTGCGGGAAGGCTGTTGTTGTTCTAAGGCGAGATGAATCGCTACTCCTTGAGCCAGCCGACGACCTTCAGCAAACGGAAGAACAAGCTGAGTACGATAGCTACAACTGTGGCGAGCGCCATGCCCTTCAGGGACAGATAGCCCCAGTCCAGCGAAGCTCCGCTCAGACCGATAACCAGGACGACAGTCGTCAGGATAATGTTGGATGCCTTCGTGTAATCAACCTTGGATTCCACGAGCATGCGGATTCCGCTCGCTGCGATGACCCCGAACAGCAGGAGCGATACGCCGCCCATAACCGGCGAAGGAATCGAGCTGATCAATGCGGAGAAATCTCCGAGGAATGACAGCAGAATCGCAAGAACAGCAGCGCCGCCGATGACCCAGGTGGAATATACTCTGGTTAGCGCCAGTACGCCAATATTCTCACCATAGGTTGTATTCGGCGTGGAGCCTACGAATCCGGATACGATCGTCGATAATCCATTACCGAGGAGCGAGCGGTGCAAGCCCGGGGTCTTGGTCAGATCCTTCTCCACGATATTGCCGGTTACAATCAGGTGGCCGATATGCTCCGCTACTACAACCAGAGCGGCCGGCGCGATGATCGCTACTGCCGTCCAGTTCCACTCCGGCCAGTAGAAGGTTGGGATCGAGAGGAAGGAAGCCTCCTTCACCGCATCGAAGTGGACGACACCCATGAAGTAAGCGAGCGCATACCCGACGATAATCCCGATTAGGATCGGAATAATCTTCATGAATCCACGGAACGCTACGTTGCCGATCACGACTACGAGCAGCGTGATCGTCGAGATCGTAACGGTTGTGGAGTCGATCTGCCAGCCCTCTGAACCGTCCGAGATGTAACCGGCCATCTGCGCAGCGACAGGGACGAGCTCAAGCCCGATTACCATAATAATAGCGCCCATCGCTGCCGGCGGGAAAACAATATGAATCCAGCCCGTTCCGGCATACTTCACAATAATCGCGACTAACGTGAATATGACGCCCGCAGTAATAAATCCGCTCAGCGCAGCTTCGTAGGAATAATCAGCTAACACTACGAATACAGGGGAGAGGAACGCGAAGCTGGAGCCTAGAAAGGCTGGGACTTGCCCTTTACAGATCCATAGATAAAACAGTGTGCCGATGCCGTTCATCAGCAGAATGGTTGCCGGGTCCACCTGGAACAGAATAGGTACGAGCACAGTCGAGCCGAACATCGCGAACAGATGCTGGAGACTGAGCGGTATACTCTGTAATAATGGTGGTTTCTGGTCAACTTGAATGATGCGATCTTGCAAATCATTCACGCTCCTCGAGTGTAATTAACGCAGCATAAACGGATTTATATTAGCATAGTAGAGTCAGCTTGAACAGACAATGACTGACATTTCACATAACAATGGGACAAGGCGCATATGTTGTACGAATCGAGCAATACGGAGGTGCGGAAATGATTGTTTCCTTGCGCAAGTGGCTGGAGCGAGCGAAATTCATCTCGCTATTCCTAGTGTGCACTTATGTGATCTATCAGATGCTTCAGGGGGTGACCGTCTGGCTCGCTCCGCAGACGAAGTTCGGTCAGCCGACAGGCTATGCGGTCAAAGCTTATGCGGCCTATGATGCTGCTGAGAGCAGTGGCGGCTTTATTGATCGGCTCCGGTTTTTTTACTGGTATGGCGAATGAGTCAAGCAGGATTTAGGGGAGCGGTTGTTGAAGTTATGTAAAGACCGACTAATCAACATGAAGGGCATGAAGGACACATGTTAGAGGCTTTACGAACATTCATGCAATACTTATCCGTCGAACGGGGACTAGCGCTGAATACGCTGGAATCCTACGAGCGAGACCTCACGCAATACTTGGACCATCTGAAGAAATCCGGCGTACAGACGATTGACCAGTCCACTCGCCAGCACATCACCGCTTATGTGGCGGAGCTGAAGAAGAAGGGCAAGGCAGCTGCAACGGTATCGAGAAGCCTCGTATCTATACGCAGCTTCTATCAATTCCTGGTGCGTGAGCGCATGCTCGACAAGGATCCTTCCATGAATATGGAGACACCGAAGCAGGAGAAGCGGCTCCCCAAGGTGATGAGCATGGCAGAGGTAGAGCAGCTGCTCGATGCCCCGAATTTGTCCGCAATTGGCGGCATGCGGGACAAGGCGATGCTGGAGGTGCTCTACGCTTGCGGTATTCGGGTATCCGAGCTGATCTCACTGAATACATCCGATATCCACCTGGGTCTGGGCTATATTCGCTGCATCGGCAAGGGCGCGAAGGAACGTATTATCCCACTGGGGCGGATCGCCGCACAGTCGCTGGATCGCTATATCCAATATGCGCGACCGAAGATGATGAAGGGAACTCATGCGGATGAGGCCTTGTTCCTCGGCCATCTCGGCACGCGAATGACGCGTCAGGGCTTCTGGAAGATCATTAAGAAGTATGCCGCGCAGGCGGGTATCCAGAAGGAGATCACGCCGCATACGCTGCGTCACTCCTTCGCCACGCATCTGTTGGAGAATGGCGCAGATCTGCGCGCGGTTCAGGAGATGCTCGGACATGCCGACATCTCAACAACCCAGATTTACACGCACGTGACAAAGCGGCGGATGAAGGAAGTATATAACCAGACGCATCCGCGCGCACGCATGTAAGCAAGTTATAAGATTGTCGGAGCACTCCTTGAGGGGTGCTTTTCTTCATCTATAAGACTTTATAAGTATTCAACTTAAAGGTGCTTATATTTCAAAGCTAAATTGCTTACGAAGTAGCTTGCTACGCAAACTTGGAGGCGGAGCTGTGAAGCTGGTTGGCGGCTGTTGCAGGAGCTCGAATCTGGCGATGCAGCTGTGGGAAGACACATGCTTTGCAACGTATGTAGCGACATGCGATAATAGGGACATTATGGAGGAAAGGGGTCTTCGCTAATGACATATAGACGAATCTGTGTGATGGTGCTTGATAGTGTGGGGATTGGCGAATTGCCTGATGCGGCGGCGTTCGGCGATGCAGGTGCTCATACGCTGGGCCATATTGCGGAGCGGGTAGGCCTCAAGCTTCCGCATATGCAGCAGATGGGACTGGGCTCGATCACTCCGATTGCAGGGATTCCACCTGCGAGCAAGCCGACAGCCTGCTATGGCAAGATGGCCGAGGTCTCGGTTGGCAAGGATACGATGACCGGGCATTGGGAGCTGATGGGGCTGAAGATTGATACGCCCTTCCATACATACCCTGACGGCTTCCCGGATGATCTGATCGCTCAGTTCGAAGCGGAGACCGGGCGCAAGGTGATCGGCAATAAACCAGCCTCCGGTACTGAGATTCTAGATGAGCTGGCCGCTAGGCAGATGGAGACGGGGGAATGGATCGTCTATACTTCCGCGGATAGTGTGATGCAGATCGCCGCGCATGAAGCGATTATCCCGCTGGATGAGTTATATCGCGCATGTGAGATCGCCAGGAGGCTAACACTGGAGGGACCTCATAAGGTGGGCCGCATTATTGCCAGACCGTATGTAGGTGAGCCAGGCAGCTTCAAGCGGACACCGAATCGGCATGATTACGCGGTGAAGCCACCTGAGCCGACGGTGCTCAATCTGCTCGCTGATGCAGGGCGTGATGTGATCGGTGTAGGGAAGATCGGAGATATCTTCACGATGGAGGGAATCACGGCCAGTCATCCGACCAAGAGTAATCTGGACGGCATCCAGCAGACGCTCGCGTTGCTCGATCAGCCGTTCGAGGGATTATTGTTCGTCAATCTGGTCGAATTCGATTCCTTGTATGGACATCGGCGTGATCCAGTCGGCTATGCAGCTGCGCTGGAGGAGTTCGACAGCTATGTGCCGCAATTGTTGAGCAAGCTGGGCGATAACGATCTGATGGTGATCACGGCGGATCACGGGAATGATCCGGTCCACCCCGGCACGGATCACACACGGGAGTATGTGCCGCTTATCACGTACAGTCCGGGGATGAAGCGGATGGTAGACCTCGGCGTTCGAGCGTCCTTCGCTGATCTGGCGGCAACGATTGCAGATAACTTCGGCGTCCAGTATGCGGGACATGGGCAGAGCTTCTTGGCAAAGATCAGCGAGTGAGCGGCTTGTGTATGGTTTATCGTACAAAGTGGGTGCGACGTGCGCCGGAAGCCGATTCGCATCATGTGCTTACTAGGGGCTTAGTTGTAAAAACTGCAGGTCAAAAGCCGCAATTGCGACGATTGCGCCATTCGAGATGCAGAAACTGCATGCTGATGCGTTGAATGCTCTGTTTTTTAAGCGAATAGGGTCAAGCTACTGCATTTTTTGCAGGTCTAGATGTGTATTTGGCTGAGATCGGTGTGATGAGATTCAGTTTATGCAGTTGGGTAGCAGTCAGACTGTGTTAATCAAGGTCGCTATGCTGTTAAGCCGCTACTCATATTGCTGCTAAGTCGCTAGATCGGTAAGCAACAATTGAACACTAATGCGCAACAGTAAATCAGGAGAACAGGGTGGGATGAAAATGGCAACAACGTATGCAAAGGTGCAGGAAGCCGTAGCGTTCCTTAAGGAGAGGCTGCCGTATGCGCCGGAGATTGGTTTAATCTTGGGATCAGGTCTGGGTGTCATGGCTGATGCGATGGCGGACACCGTAACGATTCCCTATGAGCAGATTCCGAATTTCCCTGTGTCGACCGTGGAGGGCCATGCCAGCGAGCTGGTAGTTGGGACGATCAACGGACGCAGGTCAGTCGTGATGAAGGGGCGCTTCCATCTCTATGAAGGCTATGATGTGAAGGAAGTTACGCTGCCGATTCGCGTGATGAAGGAGCTCGGCGTGCATACGCTGGTGGTGACGAATGCCTCAGGCGGCATCAATACTAGCTTCGAGCCAGGCGATCTCATGCTGATCGAGGATCATATCAACTTTATGCTGCGCAATCCGCTGATTGGTCCGAATGTATCCGAGCTGGGCGTACGCTTCCCGGATATGTCCGAGGCGTACAGCAAGCGGCTCCGCCAGGTCGCGCGTCAGATTGCGGATGAGCAGGGTATTGCGCTTCGTGAAGGCGTATATGTCGGACTGCTCGGGCCCAACTATGAGACACCGGCGGAGATTCGGATGTTCCGAACGATGGGCGCTGACGCGGTTGGGATGTCGACCGTGCCTGAGGTCATCGTAGGCAGACATGCCGGATTACAGGTGCTGGGTATCTCCTGTATCTCGAATATGGCGGCTGGGATATTGGATCAGCCGCTCTCCCATGCTGAGGTGATGGAGACAGCGGAGCGGGTGAAGGATCAATTCATCCGTCTGGTCAGCGGGATTATTCCTAGATTGTAGGAGGAGCGCCTATGCGTACGGTAGATATTATTCAGAAGAAGCGGGATGGCGGTGAGCTTAGCGGGGATGAGATCCGCTTCCTGATTGAGGGATACAGCCGCGGCGACATTCCTGATTATCAGGTGTCGGCATGGGCGATGGCGGTATTCTTCCGCGGGATGAGCGGCCGAGAGACGGCTGATCTGACGATGGCGATGGCGGAGTCTGGTGATCAGGACGATTTATCGGCAATTGCCGGTATTAAGGTCGACAAGCACAGCACTGGCGGCGTCGGGGATAAGACGACGCTCGTCTTGGCACCATTAGCTGCGGCGGCTGGCGTACCTGTCGCCAAGATGTCCGGCCGCGGGCTAGGGCACACCGGCGGCACGATCGATAAGCTGGAATCCTTCGATGGATTCCGAGTGGAACTGGACCGCGAGGCCTTCATCGCGCAGGTGAATCAGGTCGGAGTCGCGGTGATCGGCCAGAGCGGGAATATTACACCTGCGGACAAGCAGCTGTACGCCTTGCGCGATGTGACAGCAACGGTGAACTCGATTCCCCTCATCGCCAGTTCTGTCATGAGTAAGAAGATCGCCGCGGGTGCCAATGCCATTGTGCTAGATGTGAAGACAGGCTCCGGCGCGTTCATGAAGACGAGAGAAGCGTCCATACAGCTCGCTCAAGCAATGGTGGAGATTGGTACGAATGTCGGACGCGAGACCATCGCCTTGATCAGCGGTATGGATGAGCCGCTCGGTTATGCGGTCGGCAATGCGCTTGAGGTGAAGGAAGCGATTGCGACGCTGAGGGGCGAAGGACCGGTGGATCTTCGCGAGCTGAGTCTGTCGCTGGGTGCCCATATGCTCGTTGCCGGTGGCCGCGCTGATTCCTACGAAGCGGGGAAGCAGCGGCTTGTACAATTGATTCAAGATGGTTCGGCGTTGGTGAAATTCAGGGAGCTCGTAGCAGCGCAAGGCGGCAATGCGCAGCAGGTAGATGATCTTCAGCAGCTGCCTGCGGCTAGCAGGATTGCAGCTGTGCACAGCACACGCACTGGGGCTGTGACGCGAATCGAAGCCGAACTGATCGGGATTGCTGCGATGAAGCTCGGTGCCGGACGCGAGACCAAGACTAGCATCATTGATCTGGGTGCGGGCATCATCCTGCATAAGAAGGTGGGCGATGTCGTTGCCGAAGGCGAAATTATAGCTGAGCTGCATGCAGGCTCGGGCTATGAGGAACGCGTACAAGAAGTGTCAGAGCTTATGCAACGTGCTTTCGAGATCGGGAGCAGCTCGATTGCTGCGGAACCGCTAATTTATGCCGTAGTCGACAGACATGGTGTGCATAAGCTATAACAAAAGAAGATGCGAGAATAAGATTCGTTCGATCATATGGTTTGTCGAGGGGCTGTCAGCTTGCTGGCAGCCTCTCTTGTAGGTGATAAAAATTGTAATGGATTTTTCAAGCAATTTGCTATAATGGGGTTGCAACAGGATGATAAGGTAAAGAGGTGCGGCCTTGCGAAATCTTAGTGTGGTATGGAAGTTTGTTATCGCCTACTCTGCGATTCTTGCGGTGTCTCTGACGGTTACAGGGATTTATATTTATGCGCAGGCGTCCAAGGCGGCGGTCTCGCAGGCGCAGATTGTAATGAAGCAGCATGTGCTGCAGATGAAGGAGAGTATTCAGGAGAAGGTGAGCCAGATTGAGCATCTGTCCCAGCTCACAGTGTCCGACTCCAAGCTGCAGACCTTTCTCGGAAGCGCATTCATTGACGAATCCTACCAGTATGAGGATTATAAATTCAATGTGGCGCCCTTCATTGACAATATGATGAGGCAGAACCCCTATATCCATGCAATGCGAATCTTCATGACGAATGCGACGATTCCTGAGCTGTACGACAGCTTCTACCATCTGGATCGAATCATCGGAGAGGATTGGGCAAGCGAGCTGATGGCAGATCCACTGCGCAGGTCGGAGTGGCGAGAGCTTCATGACGGCGCTGATCTCTATATGACGTCCCATCTGAATGAGCCGGGAGAGGTATACTCCTATGCGGAGAAGATTCGTTCATTCAAGTATCTGGAGACGGTCGGGATCCTCGAGATCGAGGTGAAGCAGGAGGTGCTGTTCGATGTTCTGAATCAGCATGCGTCTGAGGAATTGGGCGATGTATTCGTTGTGAACGCGGCGGGTGATGTAGTATCAACAAATTTACCTGAGCTGTATAAGCGGAATATCACCAGTCTAGCGCTTGCCGACATTCCACTCAGCCAGGCCTATAATGCGATTCACACTGTCCAGGATCAAGCGACTATCGTAATTCGTGAACCGATCGGCGGTACGCAATTATCTGTAATCGGCCTGTTCCCGGTGCAGCGCTTCAATTCGGAAGTGACGAATACGATTAAGCCAATTCTGTGGATTCTATTAGCTGCGCTGCTGCTGCTCAGTCTAATCGTCTATCTGATCACTAGCGCGCTGCTCGGACGCTTGAAGAAGCTGGTCAAGGCCATGAAGCAAGTCCGTGACGGCTCTCTGGACGTGTCCGTACCTGTATCCGGCAATGATGAGTTCTCCCAAATCGCCATGAATTTCAATCATATGACGAGTCAAATTCATGACCTCGTCGAGACGGTGTATAAGACACAATTAATGGAGAAGGAAGCGGAGCTGCGCGCGCTGGAATCGCAGGTGAATCCGCACTTTCTCTATAACACGCTCGCGACTATATCCTGGGTTGCGCGCAAGGCTGGCATGGGGGAAATTGTCAGCATCTCGAATCGTCTGGCGAAGTTCTATCGACTAGTGCTTAATAAGGGGCGCAGGAATATTCTGATTCGCGATGAGGTTGAGATGGTCAAGGCGTATCTGGATATTCAGAAATTTAGATTCGAGGATACATTCGATGTCGTCTATGACATTGATGAATCGATCTTCCCGTACTATACCGCTAAGAACGTCTTGCAGCCGATCGTCGAGAATGCGCTTGTGCATGGCATAGAGCCGAAGCGCGGACATGGCACAATAATTCTGAAAGCGGGTCTGGACGGGGAACGGATCTTCTACCAGGTCATCGACGACGGAGTCGGAATCGCGCCGGATCAGTTGGAGCGAATTAAGGCTGGCCAAGTGCAGGTGACGAGCGGCAGTGGTTATGCGATGCGCAATATAACGGACCGACTATCGGCCTATTACGGTGATCAATATGAGCTGCGTATCGATAGTCGTATGGGAATAGGCACTTCGATCCTAATAAAGTTCGGAAGGGAGAACAGAACCGCATGAAGTATTCGATGCTGATTGTCGAGGATGAGCGTTGGGAGCGAGAAGGTCTGTTGGACTTTCTAGACTGGTCGGGCATGGATATTCATATCGCGGGAAGTGCCAAGGACGGCATTGAGGGCTTGGAGATGGCGCTGCAGCTTCAACCCGACATCATTATCACCGATATTAAGATGCCCGGCATCGATGGTCTGGAGATGTCCAGGCAGATTAAGGAGAAGCTGCCTCATACCCATATTGTCATTCTAACGGGGTTCGGAGATTTCGAGTTCGCTCGGCAGGCGATTGCATTCCGCGTCAGCGGTTATGTCCTGAAGCCGGTTGAGGAAGAAGATATGCTCGCGGTTATACATAAGGTGCTTAAGGAGCTGGCTCAGGATCCGGCCCTGCGTACGCTGCAGCGTGTGCAGAGCATGATGGAAAGCAAGCAAGGCACGAAGGAGGAAGAGCTGATCAGCAAGGTGCTGCAGCTTGTAGAGACGCAATACAGCTCGCCGGATATCAGCTTGAAGACAGTCGCTGCTGAGCTGTTCATCTCGCCGAATTATCTCGGGCAGCTCTTCCGTAAGGCGACTGGCGCGGGCTTCAATGATTACTTAACCGATTATCGGATGCATAAAGCAATGGAACTCCTGCGGACAACGCAGCATAAGGTCGCAACGATTGCAGCGCATGTCGGGATTCCGAACGCCTCGTACTTCAGCACGGTGTTCAAGAACCATTACGGCTTCACGCCCGGCGACTATCAAGAGACCGTCCATCGCGATCTATAGCCGAGCCCTGTACGAAGCAGCGGCTATCCCGTTATGAAGAGTCAATCGCATCAAGCATAGGCAATTCCGTTATGCAGAGGCATTCCCGTGATTATGACTATCTCGGGAATGCCTCTTCGCTATGTGGACAGAAGCCGTCAGCTCAAATTGTGTTGAATTTCAAAATGATCGATGAATTTTAGTATATTCACCAACAGCCTCGCCTTATATGATGAGAACAGAGCAGCGAAGGGAGACAAGGAACGCAAATGAATGCAACGCAGGCAAATCTTTCAACAAGCAGCGGCGGCAGATCAGCAGGACGCGGTCTGCGGAAGACCTTATGGTCACAGCGTTACCTGATGATCCTGGTCTATCCCGCCGTAATCTGGCTAATGATCTTCAACTATATTCCGATGTACGGCATTATTATCTCCTTCCAGGAGTATAACCCGATGCAGGGGTTCATGCGCAGCCCATGGATAGGACTGGCTAACTTCCGTGAAATGTTCATCGATCCAACGTTCTCGGATTCCTTGCTGAACACCATCAAGATCAGCATAGCTAAGCTGGCGATCGGCTTCCCTGCTCCTATTCTGTTAGCTATCATGCTCAATGAACTGCGTCATCAACGGTTCAAGAAGCTGGTGCAATCGCTATCCTATCTGCCTTACTTCATCTCATGGGTATTCGTGGTTGGATTCATGTATACCCTGCTCGATCCACGGACAGGCGCGCTCGCGTCATTCCTGCAGCTGATCGGAGTTATCTCCGAGGATACGATCCTGATGGGTGATCCTGAAGCCTTCCTGACGCTGGTGGTTGTGTCCGAGATCTGGAAGAATATTGGCTGGAACTCGATTATCTTCCTCGCGGCGATAGCAGGCGTGGATCCACAGCTGTACGAGGCGGCCACAGTTGACGGCGCGAATCGCTTCCGAAGAATCTGGCATGTCACGCTGCCGGCGCTTAAGCCGACCATCGTCATTCTGCTCATTCTGTCTGTCGGCGGACTGGTGAATGCCAACTTCGATCAGCTGTTCCTGATGCAGAATTCCATGACTCAGGATGAAGCGAATGTCCTCGCGATCTATGCGTACAAGATGGGCATTGTGCTCGGCCGGTTCTCTTATGGTACGGCGGTTGGTCTATTCCAATCGGTTGTCGCCTTCGGCTTGATGGTCATCGCGAACTATTCGGCTCGCAAATTAACAGACGAGAGTCTCTTCTAGGGGGGGATCAACATGAATAGAGCAGCCAGATCGATGCCGGAGAAGGCCTTTGATATGACGAATGCAATTGTATTGGCACTGCTGGCATTCGTGACGGTGTACCCGTTCTACAATATTCTAATCATGTCGCTCAATGACCCGATTGACGCTGCCCGCGGGGGGATCACCTTCTGGCCGCGCGTGTTGTCCTTCGAGAATTATAGGATGGTGTTCCAGGATGACAGCATGATCCGAGCGTTCATCGTAACCGTGTCTCGCACAGTGGTCGGTACGGGGCTGGCCGTCCTATTCACTGCGGCGTTCGCGTATGGTGTCTCCAAGTCAGAGTTGGTCGGGCGAAAATACATCCTCATGCTGGCCATTATTACGATGTACTTCAGCGGGGGATTGATCCCCTACTATCTGCTCATCGTGAAGTACCTGCACTTGAAGAATAACTTCCTGGCCTATATCCTGCCCAATCTGTTCAATGTATTCAATGCGATCATCATGCTGACCTTCTTCCGCGGCATACCGCGAGAGATGGAGGAATCTGCCAAGGTGGACGGCGCGCATGAGATCACGATCTTCGCCCGATTGATTCTCCCGGTATCGAAGCCGGTGCTGGCGACGATCGCGCTGTTCAATGCCGTAGCGCACTGGAATGCTTGGTTCGATGCCATGCTATTCGGTGGGGCGAACTTGAAGACGCTGCAGCAGGTGCTGATTCAGATTATTAATTCCAATAGCAACGCATCGGTTGTAGCCAGTCAGCTAGGACTCAAGAAGGTGACTGCGGAATCTGTGAAACTGGCGACTATGGTGATTACGACACTGCCAATCGTCTTCTCGTATCCGTTTCTTCAGAAGTATTTTGTACAAGGCGTTATGATCGGTTCTGTCAAAGGGTAGCTTCGGCTTCAGACGGTGATCCGTTTAAGCATATAGCAGTGATTAGAAAAAGGGAGGATAAACGATGATGCGTTCCAAATGGGCAAGACCAATGCTAATATTAGCGATCTTCACCATGTTGGCCGGTGTCGTCCTGGCGGGTTGTTCGTCGAACAGCAATGAGAATGCCGGCAACACGGCCGCAACGACAGCGGAGAACAGCTCCAGCAGCAAGACGAACGAGGGAGGTCAGGATGACAGCGCTGCTGCGGATCCGAACCAGCCGAGCTGGGCGGCGGACACGTCGCCATTCACCTTCAAGCAATACTTCTACGGGTCATGGGCGACCAACTACCTGTGGAAGGACCAGTATGCGATGAAGCTCGTGACCGATAAGACAGGCATAACGATTGATCGGTTCCTGGCGACTGGCAATGACGATGATTTCTTGAATACGATGATCGCCGCGAATGATCTGCCGGATACACTTATGCTCGATTGGGGGCATCAGGCGGTATCCAAGCTGGTGGAGAATGGCATGGTGTACTCGCTGTCCGAGCTGATTCAGCAGCATGCGCCGAAGCTGTGGGAGCAATTGGATGAGGAGATGGTCCAATATCACTCGATTAATGGGGAACTTTACTATCTTCCGAACTTCTTCGAAACGAAGGATCGGCTGACAACAGGCATTCCTCCGGTTGGCGTAAGACCTTGGTTCATCCGCACGGATATCTATGAAGCGCTTGGTCAGCCGAAGGTGGAGACGGAGCAGGATCTACTGGACGTGCTGAAGCAGGCTAAGGCGCTGTATCCGGATGTGTCACCTGTCGGACTGGAGAACTTCGATGTGAATTTCAATGGATTCAAGGGAAGCCGCTCGATGGATTACTTGATCTATTCCTACTCGCCTAATCTCGATATCGTACGTAAGGATGACAGCAAGCAGATTATTGCATATCCTATGCGCGACGATGGATTCCGCGAATCATTCCGATTCCTGAACACCCTGCATAAGGAAGGGCTGTTCGATCCGCAGCTGCTCATCTATAAGAGCGAGCAATATGAAGAGAAGCTGTACGGCGCGAACTATATCGTAGCATCCATGTATATGAATGATATGTATACCCGATTCAATCCGAAGATCGAGAGTACGCTAGGCGAAGCCTATACGTATACGATCCTCGATGGGCTGAAGGTGGACGGTCAAGAGCCGCGCTATCCGGTAACCCGACTGATGGGCTGGCAGGGCTTCTTCATCACCAAGAATGCCAAAAACCCAGAGCGAATTGTGAAATTTCTGGAGTACGCATGGTCGGATGAAGGTCAGATGGATCTGCGATATGGAACCGAGGGTGAGACGTATACGATAGTTGACGGTTCTCCGGTTCATACGCAAGAGGTCAAGGACCTGATGCTCAGCGATAATAACGCCTGGTATGCGAAGTATGGCTTCGAGGCCTCGACCTTGATGTGGAAGGCTGGCGACCTGTGGGATAACGCGGGAACCGCGCAATTCATTCAGGATCAGCCGGATCAATACGCAGCGATTAATCTGCTGAAGAAGTACAACTATGATAATTATGCAACGGATATGAATGTGATCGAACCGGAAGGCGCATCGCCGGAGGGCGTCATTAATGCCAAGGTGAAGGATTTGTGGAATAAGACGATTCCGAAGATTGTACTGGCGAAGTCGGATGATGAATTCGATAAGGAGTATGACAGCTTCCTGAAGCAGATGGATCAAGTCGGCGCAGAGAAAGCCGAGAAGGTGATGTACAACGAGCATATGATCGATCTGGAGAAGAAGGGCTTGAAGTAGACCTCTATACGATTATGAAGAACTCCCAAGCGGAATTTCAATTCCCTGCTTGCGGAGTTCTTCGCTGTTCATCGTGGAATAAATTCCCCAGCAGTTGGCGAGACTGGTAAAGAAGTCTATGAACTTGCGATGGTATAAGGATCAAGCCAGCAATTGGATCGGTCTACCACTAGAGGAGGGGTACTGCTTGAGAGGAAAGAAGCAACTCGCACTAACCATATGTATGCTGATGACGGTCATGCTCGCGCCCGGCGCCGCACTCGCAAATCACGAGCAAGGACATGAGCCAGCAGCGACGGAGCAGCAGCCGAAGTCGAGCATGCCGGATCTGGCGCCGATGGCGAAGTCGGCCTTGTTGATGGATGCCGATTCGGGAACGATTATTATGGAGAAGAACGGTCATGAGCGACTGGCACCGGCCAGTATTACGAAGGTAATGACCTTGCTGCTCGTGATGGAGGCGTTGGAGCGGGGCGAGATTACGCTGAATGAGCAAATAACAGTCAGCGAGCATGCCGCTTCGATGGGCGGCTCTCAAATCTTCCTGGAGGTTGGGGAGCAGATGACGGTAGAAGATATGCTGAAGGGTGTAGCGATGGCATCGGCGAATGACGCATCTGTTGCGCTGGCAGAGCGCATCGCTGGATCGGAGGAGCTGTTCATCCAGCGCATGAATGAACGAGCGGAGCAGCTCGGCCTGCAGAATACGAGATTCGCGAATACGAACGGCTTGCCGGCGCCGGATCACTATTCTTCCGCCTATGATATCGCCATTATGTCCCAGGCGCTGCTCAAGCATGAAGGGATTACAGCCTATACCGGCAAGTATCAGGATTATCTGCGCAATGATACGGAATCGCCATTCTGGCTCGTTAATACGAATAAGCTCGTCCGGTTCTACGAGGGTGTCGATGGTCTGAAGACCGGCTACACCAGCGAGGCGAAATTCTGTCTGACGGCTACAGCGAAGAAGGATAACTTCCGCCTGATAGCCGTTGTGCTCGGCGAACCGGATACGAAGACGCGCAATAGCGAGATCTCGGCGATGTTCAATTACGCCTTCTCGCAGTACAGCAATATGCCGATCTATAGCGCGGGTGATTCCATGGGTACGATGACGATCGAGAAGGGGCATGTCGAGCGTGTGGAACTGACAGCTAAGCATCGCTATAGCGTGCTGATCAAGAAGGGCTCGGATGTGAAGGATATTCGCCATGAGCTTCAGCTCCGGGCTGACTTGCGAGCACCGATCGCAATTGGGGAGTCTGTCGGCAAGCTGGTCGTGTATAAAGGGGATACACAGCTGGCCGAATTCGTCGTAGAATCACCGATCGCGGTCACGAAGGCGGGTTGGTGGACGATGACGAAGCGCACTGCAGGCAAGCTGTTCTTCCTGGATTAAGCCGGGCGGCAGCAGGCGGATTATGTAGCTATCTGACGAGCGGCAACTAGTTTTGTCGTGGGGAAGGATTTTCCAGATGCTGCGTAGAAATGGTTGGTCACATGGGAGAAGGGGAAGGTGAACGAGCATGAGTCTCCAGATTGAGATGGAGCAGCATCGCAAGGCATTGATTGTCCGGCTTAAGGGTGAGCTGGATCATCATAGCGCGGAATCGGTTAAGGCTCGCTTGGAGGAGGCAATCGAACGCGGCGATGGCTTGTATATGATCTTAAGCTTGCGCGATCTGGTATTCATGGACAGCTCCGGACTTGGGGTCATTCTAGGCCGATACAAGCAGATTAAGAACAAAGGCGGCAGGATGATTGTCTGCGAGGTCAGTTCGAGTATGTACCGCTTGTTCGAGATGTCCGGGCTGTTCAAGATCATTACGATGGAAGTCAGCGAGCAGTCAGCCCTGTCGAGTCTGGGGGTTGCGCTATGAGCTATAAGAATACGATGAATTTGCAGTTCGACAGCCGGTCTGAAAATGAATCGTTCGCGCGCATTACGGTCGCGGCATTCGTGGCCCAGCTAGACCCGACCTTGGATGAGCTAACCGATATTAAGACGGTCATCTCGGAGGCGGTTACGAATGCGATTATTCATGGCTATGACAATCAACCGGATGGGCAAGTTGCGATTACTGCTGAAATTCATGGCGACACCGTCCACATCACGGTCAGTGATGAGGGCAGCGGGATTGTAGATGTGGAGCAAGCTAGACAGCCGCTCTATACGTCCAAGCCAGAGCTGGAGCGCTCGGGCATGGGCTTCACGATTATTGAGAATTTCATGGATGAGCTAGAGATCATATCGGCCGCGGGACAGGGCACAACCGTGCGAATGGCCAAGCGCATTGTAAGTAAGAAGGCCTTGTACAATTAAGGGGCTTCGAGTGCGCGTCATATGCAATCGAGATGCCAGATAAACGGCTCTGCCGTCCTCCAAGTTTGCGTAGCAAACTACTTCGTAAGCAAGGGCGTTTCCGTTTTATCGTCGATATATAAGCACCTTTAAGTTGAAAACTTATAAAGTCTTATATATGAAC
>JAEZQY010000007.1 GCA_023441055.1 Bacillota bacterium
AACTCCATGTCTGGGTATGCAGGTACATATCAACATCCCCTTCTAATATTTGCATTTGCTTTATTCCTTCAGCCACGAGTGCTTTTCCTAGGCCCCTACCTTGATATTCCGGTCTTACTGCAACCCAGTGAATGACTGCATCTCTTCTATCTCCTGTCAGCTTCCACCAAGCGGTTATAGTGGCAATCATTTGCCCAATAGAATCTCGAATATAAAATTGTCTTCGCTTCAGTTCCTCTATGTGCGGCATAAATTCTTCATTGTAATATTTCAAAGCACCTTCCGTGGCATCAAATTCTGCTACTGAAGCCTCTATCTCGGACCATTGCAATTCATTTCCTTCATTATATCTACAAAATGAATAGCCAACTGGTAAATCATAATTCTTAAAAATCGTCCCCTTGGGGCGCTTCATGAGGATGTGTTTATATGGAATAGTTTTATCTAACATTGGTAACACTCCTTGGATTCTATTTATTCCCTTGCGATTATTTCATCTAACGTCCCTCGCATTCACGAACCCGAGAACCTTAAGCCCCCAACGGGGGCGGCCGCGACGCGGTTAGGTTCGCAGGGTTGTCGCCTGAATCCGCTTCCTCGAAAAGCCCACAAAAAAATCTGCAATCCTATTGCAGACGCTGTAGTTCTAGGTTGTATAGATCTATGATGTAATTGCCTTTTAATAAAATATCAAGTCCAAGTAATCCATCAATTTTGTCATGCTGAAATGATGAAAAATCCAGTTCAATATCCTTTGTCAAATAATCCCCTATTTGAATGGACTCTACTGTTTTGATAAAGGCGTGCTCTGCTCCGCCAATTCCAAAACTTGTAATGAAATGATCATCCCTTGTTGCCCTTATATCTATCTCATCAACGGCATCCTGTGAAATCAAAGTATGGCTTGCTCCAGTATCGATAACAATATTATTGAGCACCTTTCTTTGACCGTTGTAGTCAATTGTTAATTCCGTAAATAAGATCCTTTCCGAAATTCAATTTTCATTTACAGATATCTCCTTAAGCCGATGTATCTTCGAATGATTAGTTCAATTCTATCTTTAGATGTATGGTAAACAAGGATTTTATTCTTAGAATCTAACAGTTCCCGAGTTGCATCTTCATCTTTAACAGGACCAATTAATGCAATATCATCAACAATTTCTTTATTATCCTGTTCAAATGAGTTAAGAATTTCAAATTTCCAAATTGATCTGGATAGATCTTTTGAACTTCTTGCCATTTCATAATAGATCCCTCCATCGATTTTATATATTTATTGTATCACGAATTGGTTTTAATAGCCTTAGATAGAATTTCGTCTAACGTCTTCCTCGTATTCACGAACCCGAGAACCTTAAGCCCCCAACGGGGGTGGCCGCGATGCGGTTAGGTTCGCAGGGTTGTCGCCTGAATCCACTCCCTCGAAATGCCTCGCGGCCGAGGGCGGTAAGGCCCGCCGCGTGAATGCAATGTTTAGGCGAAGCCATCTTGAGCTACTCACAAAGGTTTGTTGACATAACTATTCCGATTATTTTGTTGCTCTTGTAATCTTCCATTACTTTCATGTCGAATGGTTTAAATCCATGCTTATTATAAAACAACAAAGCCCTTGTATTTATATTATGACATATCAATTTAAGTTCCTGAGCGTTATATTCTATGCGAGCGATGTTCTTCATTGTGTCTAGTAAAAATGACCCTACACCGTGACTCCTAAAATTGGGATGCACTATTACATTGCCTAACCAACAATCTTGCCCTTCATTTACATCATATAAATTACAGTAACCCGATACTTCTCCCATATAAGTTATAACAGTTGGCGAAAATCGACTTAAGGCAACTTCTTCAAGTATTTCTGATGATATTGGGAATTTCCCTTTGGGGTACATATAAAACAATTCTTCCTGATTCTGTGGCATTGTCGCTATAATCATGAAATCTTCATGAGTGGCGTTACGAGATTGAAGCATCCAGAGTTTCCTCCAAAGTATTATTTCTTCATGGTTTCGCCTAACGTCTCTCGCATTCACGAACCCGAGAACCTTAAGTCCCCAACGGGGGGGCGGCCGCGGCGCGGTTAGGTTCGCAGGGTTGTCGCCTGAATCCACTTCCTCGAAATGTCTCTCGGCGACCGAGCAGCCGTAAGCCTGCGATGCGTGAATGCGATGTTAGGCGATGCCCTTGCTTCTTCGAGTATGCTAATTTTTACGTTTTTTTATTTCTATTACTATTGAATCCACAATTGATTCAATTGGCGTTGATCCATCAATTATGAAGTCAGAATTAGGTTTTATTGTGTTAAGCGCATTTATATATGCGTTTCTACTTCGTCTTAAGTAATGATCTAATTCATCTCTAATTTCTTCTGCAGATGCTTCAGTATAATCCCTTAAAATCCTTCTTGCCATAGCGACATCTAATGGGGTATCAATATAGATTGTAAAATCGATAAAAGCATTCATTCCAGAATGAGCATAAGCAAATGGATAGTCAACAATAATGTAATCAAGGGCTTTCTTTTTCACTGATAATTCCATCTGTATATCATTAATTAGCGGCGCCAAATCCCATTCATTGGGAACAGCCCCCTTCTCTACCCATTCACAGATATCATCAGGCTGAGTGGCAAATTCATAATTGTCAAAATATAGAGCTTTCGAATTATTCAATGTTTCTGATAATTTCTTTGTTATGGTGGTTTTTCCGCCGCCAGATACTGCGGCAATCGTAACTACAAATAGATTTTGATTTTTCATCGGTATCCCTCATGAATCAAGAAAATAGTTTTCTGGATTTCATTCATCTCGATTTTCAAGATTAGAATGACGGTTTTAATATGGTTTTCCAATGGTTTCGCCTAACGTCCCCGCATTCACGAACCCGAGAACCTTAAGCCCCAACGGGGCGGCTGCGACGCGGTTAGGTTCGCAGGATTGTCGCCTGAATCCGCTCCCCCTAAATGCCTCTCGGCGACCAAGGACCGTAAGGCTCGCCGCGTGAACGTAGTGTTATGCGAAGGATCACTCTTCATTGAATCCGCTATTAATATCTTACAGTTTTCACTTTCCAATTTTTGTTTGGCTCTTTTGATAATGTTATAAAAAGTGTTAAAGTCTGTTTCTCACCTTTTACTTTAAGTTTAAAGAATGCTTCTCCATGTCCATTACTTCGACTAATACTTCCTGAAGGGAAAAATCCAAATGTAATGTGGTCTCCTACAATTTCTTGAATGTCTTTATTCTCTTGAATATATCTTATTGCAGTTTTGTAAGAAGTATCTTCCTTAAAAGTTAATAAAAAGCCACTTACCACCAAGAATGCAATTATACAAATTGAGATGACGATTCTAAAAATTTTCGCTGCTAAGTTTGTTGGATTATTTAAGTGATAGACATCCAATCCATATTTAATATCACCTTGCCTTCGTTTGTCATTTCCGAAAAGAATATTGTAAAAATCTTTAGGCCAAAATATTGAAGTTAAATTTCTCTTTATTAAATGTTTCGTACTTGGGATTGAAAAATCTAATTCCCTGATTCCTAGATTAAAGACACTTTTACCAATACTTCTCCCATCTATTGCATCCTTGCAAAGAAAAGCGGCCATCCCCAAAATAATAATAATTATAGAGAGAATTGACGATAGAACAACGCTATCTTCCGTCCAATTGATAAGAAAAAAGATTAGTATGATAGTTAAAACAATACTTAAGTAGGTATCGATAAAAAGAGCAGCAAACCTGCTTAATTTCGTTGCTCGTTTCATTTGTCATCTCCTATTTAATATTTAGTGATCTTTCGCATAACGTTCCCGCATTCACGAACCCGAGAACCTTAAGCCCCCAATGGGGGCGGCCGCGACGCGGTTAGGTTCGCAGGGTTGTCGCCTGAATCCGCCTCCTCGAAATGCCTCTCGGCGACCAAGAGCTGTAAGGCCCGCCGCGTGAATGCGATGTTATACGAAGCCCTTGCCGTCTTGATCAACTTAGAAAGATTTTAAATAAATATTTCATACGTATCTATTTTCTCATCCCTGAATATTGTCTTATGGTTGTTTACTGCATCGATTAGTCTTTGAGCTGTAAAGCTTGATATCGGTTTTGGCAGTTGATCCAGATTAAAAAATCCATATGTATCAATCTCTTTATTATCAACTTCTATATCACCTTCGAAAGAACATGCTTTAAATGTATAGATATATCTATTCTTATGTGGCTGAAAATATAGTCCTGAGAATTCCATGTCTATAGCAGTAATATTAATTTCTTCTTTAAGTTCTCTCTGCGCAGCATCCCATGCAGACTCTTCACTTTCGACCATTCCACCTGGCAGTGACCATTGCTTTTTGCCGTAAGTATGATGAACTAATAGGACTCGATTTTGATCATCAATAATTATTATTCCCGAGGCATCTTGACCTCTCTCCAATAGATATTCCTCTTTTCTTATGTATTTTGCAAGGGTTTCGTATAACGATCCCGCATTCACAAACCCGAGAACCTTAAGCCCCCAACGGGGGCGGCTGCGACGCGGTTAGGTTCGCAGGGTTGTCGCCTGAGTACGCTTCTTCGAAATGCCTCTGGCGACCCAGGGCCGTAAGGCCCGCCGCGTGAATGCTGTGTTAGATGAAGTGGCTGACATCCTGGACTAACCCTCACGGCTTTATTGCTTTCCAAATATACTTATATTCCTTTAACTCCAATCTTCCATTGACAGTGTTTTCAAAAATAAGTTTATCAAGATCATTTTTAAAATCCGGATTCATATAATACGGGTTCCCTGGTATATCTGATATATATTTAGTAAATTCAATTTCATTTGGGAAAACTACTTTCGCATTATTATATTCCCTAATTTCAATATTGATAAAATTGTTTTTCGATAATCGTTCTTTGACTACATCCAATGCTCCTGAATGTATACCGAAAATAATTCCACCGGATTTAAGTATTCGATGATGATTAATGATCGATGTTGGTCCTCTCCGATCGTATATCAAATCGAATTGACCGTCCAAAAAAGGAAGTTCCTCTTTCGTTGAAGCAAAGACAAAATGCAAATTACTGATCTTGGCTTCTTGAAGTAAAGAGTCTGCTATCTTAATCATCTCGATTGCATTGTCAAATCCAATTATCGACTTGGCATACTTGGCCATTCGGAGTGTATGTAAAATCTCCGTGTCCACAACCGGCATCCAATGCTGACAGATGAACGGATAACAAACGAATCAATTCTTGTTCAAAGATATCTTCTGCTGATACTCCCTCAAAAGTAAACATTGCATTGCTTCTATACCCGCCATTTCTGATTGCGATAGAGTTGTACCAGTCTACTCCCATGATTCACCCCAGTATTAGATTTTCAGCCATTTCATCTAACGTTCCCGCATTCACGAACCCGAGAACCTTAAGGCCCCAACAGGGCCGGCCGCGACGCGGTTAGGTTCGCAGGGTTGTCGCCTGATTCCGCTTCCCCGAAATGCCTCTCGGCGACCAAGGGCCGTAAGGCCCGCCGCGTGAATGCGATGTTTGTTGCGATGCCAGTGCCTTCCTGAGTTTACTTTCATTCGGTGTTGTAGTTCTTATGATCTTTTATTGATTCCTTAAAAACTTTTATCGGTTCATTGTAATCTATTGGTCTATGAATTAATCTATTCAGCCATTTCAATCGTTCAATGTTGTCGTTAAAATCATCTTCTATAAAAAACATAACTTCCTTCATTGTTCCAAGTACACTTCTATTATTTGTCTTCGATATAACTACATCCGAACCATACTCTAAATATTTATTGATAAATATCTCTTTAACTCCTTCTCTGAGTAAGTATTCTCGGAGAGTTGCCAAGAATTTCTCTTTCAATCGATCTGGTTGTCCAGTTCTTATTTCATCAATAATTATAGATAATCTAGTAAAATCATTTACGAAGACAATATGTTTACGTTTGTTTAAGTTATAAATATTTACATGCCAACTTAATAACGGAGGCACATTTATATCTTCAATCGGAGGCTCTTTCATATCTTTTAATAAATCTTTTGTAAGTCTGAGAGTAATCATAAATTTAATTTTTCCTTTCTTGCACTGGTTTCTTATAACGTCCCTCGTATTCACGAACCCGAGAACCTTAAGCCCCCAACGAGGGCGGCCGCGACGCGGTTAGGTTCGCAGGGTTGTCGCCTGAGTTCTCATCTTCGAGATTCCTCTGGCGACCGAGGATCGGCGGAGCCGATCCGATGCGTGAATACGATGTTATGTGAAGTATCGGCCCCACTTCCTCGAATAAAGACAGGACGTCGACCCTCAAAAAAGGTTTTTATATCTTTTACTCATATACCAATACCCAATATCTCTCTCCAGGG
>JAEZQY010000017.1 GCA_023441055.1 Bacillota bacterium
TGTCATGGTGACTCATCCGACTATCTCTGCCTCAGATGAAGTTTGTGTCCCTTGGCTCGTGCATTTGCCTCCGGCTTCCTTCAGATTCCGCCTCGCGACGGACACCCTTGCCCTTGGCTAACGGTAGTCGTTCGCCAGCCCCCGTTCGGGACTTTCACCCTAGAGATGACGCCCATGCTGGGCGTACATGGATAATAGGTGCCTGCGTTTGCTTGCAGGCACCTGTATCCTAATTACTAATTCTTGTCCTGATAAGCCTCGTTCAACTCTTCGATCATCGTCATAAATTGCTGATCGGCCTTGAGCTGCTCTACATACTTATCCCATGCGTCAATGGGTTCAACCCCAATGATGATCTTGACCTTAAGATCGGCCATTTTCTTTTCATACTCCATGCCGTACTTATCGAAAATTTCGGATGACAGCCCTAGCGCTGCATTCTTGATGCTTACCTCGGCTCTAGCATCGATTACTTCCTTATTGCGCTTATAGAAGTCCAAGGGGATTCCGACCTGCACGCTGCGCTCATACTTGTCCAGATTGGATACAATCTGCGGCATGCCGCTCCGTGACAGCAAGGCTGCACCGGCATCTGTATTCATGCGCAAATCCTCTTCGATCGTGAAGTGTTCATTCTCCAGCCCGAAATTAGCCAGTACCCAGCCTTCTTCCGATGCGCCATACTCCATAAAGTCCAGAATCTTCTTCAGCTTGTCTTCCTTAACCGTCTTCGGGATCACGAACATCCCGTAGCTGCCCTCGCCTTGCGGCGCATACTTGCCGTTGGGACCTTCCAGATAAGGTGCAGCCAGCAGATCCGCATCCGGATTCGACTTGCGCATCTCCCCTGTCAGCAGCCAGGACGGCTTCACCGCGTCGACCCAGCCGCCAGCCTTGTTCGCCTTCACCAGATCGCGAAGCTGACTTGCTTTAAGTGTTGCGAAGTCCTCAGAGATAATACCTTCTTGATAAGCTCGTACCATCCATTCCAGCGCTTGCCGCGTCTCCGGCAACAGTGAAATATGCGTAAGCTTGCCATCGTCCATTAACTTCCAGACGCCGTTGCTCCGATTGAATGCGAATTCTACGAATGCTAGATTGCCCATATCTACAGCCAGACCGACTGTATCATTCACCTGATTCCCGTCTGGATCATTGTAGGTGAACGCCTTCAACACCTCGAATAAATCATCCATAGTTGTCGGATACGCCAGATTCAGATTCTTCAGCCAATCGTTGCGCAGTAGCGGCAAGCCTCCTCCGCCATCGAGCGGACGCACACGAGGAATGCCGTAGATCCCTCCTTTATACATCAAGTTATTCCATGATTCCTGCGGGTAGGAACTACTTAGATTCGGATAGTCTGCCATAATAGGCTTTAAATCCCACAACGCGCCTTGCTCAGCGAGAATCTTCAGCTGTGGATCGAACGGATCTAACATCAACAGCATATCCGGTATGTCGCCTGAAGCAAGCGTAACATTGGATTTCTCCGTATAGTTATTCGGTGACACCCAGGTGATGGACAGCTTCGTGTTCGTCCGAGCCTCCAGCTCCTTCTTGATTGGATCTTGCTCATCCGGCGGCTCTGGGGTGAAGAAGGTGGACATAATCGTAATTTCAGTCGGGCTGCTGCCACTTGTCGATGTGTCTGGCTCATTGGTGCCGCATGCGGACACAATTAGCGAAACCGCTGCGATTAATAATACAAGCTTGAATACTACCCCTTTTGTCTGCTTCATGTTGCATCCTCCATTATGTCATTTTAATTATAATAATGAATTCCGGCAATTGAAAGCCGGACGTTCATCCTTTAATAGAGCCGACCATCGCGCCCTTCGCAAAGTGCTTCTGCAGGAACGGATACACCATAATGATCGGTAAAGTCGAGATGACTACAGCGGCCATCTTGATCGTCTCGCCCGGCAGCATCTGCTCAGCCGACAGCTCGGCCGCTGCGCTGCCGCCCATGGAAGTCGAGGCGTCAATCAGCATATTGCGCAGCACAACCTGCAATGGCCATAATTGATGGTCGTTAATATACAGGATTGCATTGAAGAACGTATTCCAATACGATACGGCATAGAATAGTCCGAATGCGGCCATCGCAGGCAGCGAGAGCGGCAGGATAATCCGGAAGAATGCCGTGATATCATTGCATCCGTCAATCGCCGCGGCTTCCTCCAGCCCGTCAGGAATACTATCGAAGAAGCCCTTCATCAAGATGACATACCAGCCGCTGCTCAGCACCGGGATAATCAACGCCCAGATGCTGTTGATCAGACCAACCTCCCGAACAACGAGATAGTTAGGAATAATACCCGGCTGGAATAGGGTGGTCAGCAGAATCAACATTAACAATATTCTCCTGGCAGGGAACTTCTTACGGGACAGCGTATACGCGATGCCCGATGTTACGAGCAAGCTCAGGAATGTGCCGACCGTTGCCAAGAAGGCGCTTACGCCAGTCGCCTTAATGAACGTATTAGTCGACATTAAGTATTTGTACGAAACGAGCGACCACTTCTCCGGGAACAGCACATAGCTCTTACGCAGGAATTCAGAAGGGTCTGTGAAGGACACGACCACCACATAGTAAATCGGGAACAGCATGACCAGGCTCATCACAATCAAGAGCGTGGTGTTGACAAGCGAGAATATACGATCTCCTAATGTTAATCTCATGACAGTCCCTCCTAATAAACGCCGTCTTCGCCGAATTTCTTAGCCAGATAGTTGGAGCCGACAACTAGAATCAGACCTACTACCGATTTGAACAAGCCGACAGCTGTTGTATAGCTGAATTGTCCCTGAAGCACACCGACGCGGTACACATACGTATCGAATACATCCGCGACCTCAGACACAGCACCGTTCATCATCAGGAACACTTGCTCGAATCCGACATCCATCATATGGCCCAATCGCAGGATCAATAAGATGAAGATCACGTTACGGATCGCAGGTAAGGTCACATGCCACATCTGTCTGAACCGGCCTGCGCCATCCATCCGGGACGCCTCATACAGCTGCGGATCAACATTGGCCATCGCCGCCAGGAACAGGATCGTGCCCCAGCCCGCTTCCTTCCAGATCGATTGCAGGGTGAGCAACACCCAGAAGAAGTCAGGATTCGTCAGGAAGTTAATCTTACTCATGCCGAACGCAACCAGAAGCTTATTGAAGATCCCTTCCGAGTTCGACAGCAGCAGGAACGTAATGCCCACAACAATTACCCAAGATAGGAAGTGCGGCAGATACACAATAGATTGAATCGTCTTCTTGAACCAGCTGACTCGAATTTCATTCAACATCAATGACATTACAATTGGCAGCGGGAAGAAGAAGATAAGACTCATCAGATTAATCGCCATCGTATTGCGGAACAGCAAGAAGAAGTCTGGGTTAGAGAAGAAGCGTTGGAAGTGCTCGAGCCCGACCCACTCACTTCCCATCATGCCCAGATAAGGCGAGTAATTCTGGAAGGAGATAATAATCCCCCACATCGGAACATACTTGAATATTAGAAAATACAATAATGCTGGCAACGCCAAGAGCCATAAGTAAACATTCCTTCTAAAGCTGTCCGCCGCTCTTCTCCACATAGTCGTATGGATTCGGATTGACTTCGCATGCGGGAGCTGCGGCGCTGCCAGGGAGCGGTGATCAGGCATAGCATTCTTCCTTTCCTCTTGTCATGTTGGTCAATTTCGTCTGTCGGTTATGACTATAGATGCACCCGCAATTCCCGGCAATAACACTTTCTTGACAGTCGCATTATACTTTCTTGATCAGTTAGACTTCCTTGGTACGCGAAGAGCCGCTCCCAGTCATCTCTGACTTGGAGCGGCTCTATATCAGCAATCCTGTATTATCTTGTCGCGATTAGTACGATTACGTCCTGCGCATCCAGATCGATCTCTCCGCTAACGGTACGATCCGTTAATGCGTCGGTATAAGCCTGCTGCAGAACAATTCGCTGCTGATCATCCGTATGATTGATCACGAACAGGGCAGACCGGCCGTCGGCCAATAGCCGCGCAGCCGCCTCGACACCGGCTGGCAAGCCAGCCATCACAGACTTCAGCTTCGCCTCCTCGCTGACGATGTCTAGAGCAGCACTCAGGCCCGCCATATCCGGCTCTGTGCCGAGATAATAGGCTACGCCCTCACCATACGCGCGTCTGGTCACTGCAGGAACACCCGCGAAGTAATTCGACGTATAAGTCGCAAGCGACTCCGCCTCATTAAGCTCGATGACATCGTACCAAACCTTGGCATCAGCCTCCAGCTCCGTCTCTGCGAAGCGGATTCGATTCGGAAGCTCCTCCTCCATAATGCCGTAATCCTCAATCTCGATGCCGAGCAGCTCGCGGTACGCGCCTGGCAGCTTCGTCAGCGCCATCGAATTATCCATCAGCTTCGCGCCTGCGCGGTAATCCATAACCAGACGTCCGCCGCCGCGAACGAATGTATACAGCTTCTCAATTGTCTCATCGTCAGCCATCATGAGGTTCGGCGCAACGAGCACATCATAATCGGAGAAATCACCAGTCGGCGCGATCACATGTACCGGAATATTCCGGTCGAAGAAGTAGCGATAATACAGCTCGAAGTGCTTCATATATTCATAATTCTTCACGTGCGGCTGGAATTCGAGCGCCCACTCATTATCATAGCTGCGAACCATGCCCACTCTCGCTGAACAACTGCTGCCTACTAGCAGAGGGGCCAGCTTGCGCAGCTCCGCGCCAACCTGCTTGACCTCAGCATACTTGCGTCCAGGCTCGCCATGATGCTGCAGGATGCCATGCCACAGCTCCTCAATAGAGACATTCAACGTCCGCCAGCGAAAATAAACAATACCATCTGCGCCGCGCGCAACGGATTGCATGGTCCACCGCCGCAGCTCGCCAGGCGCTGGAGTCGGTGACATCACGACTGCGCCCGGCGTACCGCTCTGATGCTCGAGCACCCAGAAATTCTTCATCTTAAACCCGTACGTTGTATCGTGCTGGAAGGCGGCATAGGCGGGCCGATCTGCACGTACCGACTTCATGATCGGATACAGATCCAGCGAGCTCAGATCCAGGTCTACGGATTGCTTGAAGCAATTAATTTCATTGAATTTGCCCATCTGGTTCGTCGTCACAGGCTGACCCGGCGCATTATCGCGAATAATATCCGCTTGCAGCTGCTGATAGGCGATGACGGAATCCGATGCGAATCGATAGTAGTCCAGCGCCAGCCCCGGACTGTGATGCGGATGGATCGCATAAGCAGGCAGATGGATAGCCTCCCAATTGTCATAAGTCTGACTGGAGAATACGGTTCCCCACGCCGCATTGACTGCGTCAATCGTCTGGTATTTATTTTGCAGCCATTGTCGGAATGCCCGTAAGCAGTTGTCACAGTAACAACGCGTTGTATTGATCATCCCCATCTCATTGTCGATCTGCCAGCCGATCACCTGTGGATTGTTGCCGTAATGCTTGGTCATCGCTGACACAATCGCAGCCGTATGTCGATGGAAATCCGGACTATTGAAGCAATAATGCCGGCGAGCGCCGAATCCGCGCACATGTCCCTGCGCATCACGAGGGTAGATATCCGGATGCTTATCCATCAGCCACTTCGGCGGACCCGCGGTCGGTGTCCCCAGAATCACCTTGATGTCCTGCTCCTTGAGCAGCGCCATCGCTCGATCCAGCCATGCGAAGTCGAATTGTCCTTCTACAGGCTCCATGACGCCCCAGGCGAATTCCGCCATTCGAACCACATTGAAGTTCGCTTCCTTCATCATTCTAGCATCCTTCGCCCAGCGTTCCTCGGGCCAATGCTCCGGATAATAACACGCGCCATAGTACATCATACTGAATTCCTCCTGCTGTCTGATATTCGCCTTACATGCCCTCTTGCTCAGGCCGCCCGCGATATTCGCTCGGACTCTTGCCTTCTACCTCTCTAAACTTCTTATAGAACCAATCCAGCTCCCGATAGCCGACCTCAGCGGCGATCTCATACACCCTCTTATCGGTCTGCGTCAGCAGCTCCTTCGCTCTGTCCATACGCAGCTTCAGCAGATATTGCTGGAAGGTAACCCCTTCATGCATCTTGAACAGCTGCCCCAGATAAGTGGAGTTCATATAGATTTGTCCGGCGATCTGGCGTAAATTCAGGTTGTGGTGATATTGCTTGCGCGCGATTTCCTTCACACGTTCGACGGTCAGCTTGGCCTGCGGCTCCTGCTTCAGATCAACCCCTGCGCTGATGAGTATCCGCTCGCGTGATGTCAATGGACGCTCATCCAGCGCCTTAATCGCGGACAGGTACGAATGAACGACCTCTTGGAAGTCGCTGACGATCGGACCGATTGCCACCGTAATGGATTCTCGCGCGTAGCGCTGAGTATGGGTCAGAATATCATCAGCCCGCTTCCGCAGCCACTCCTGGTCCATCGTACCTGCATCGCCCATCCAGATTAAGCCGTACCGTCTATCCGATTCCTCGAAGATCTCCGCCTGCTTGCCGCATGACTCCTCCACCACGTTCTTCACTGCGAATCGCCTGATCTTCAGATCACGCTCCTGCTGATCGTACACAGCCTGCGGCCGAGTCTCCAGCTCGATAAGCATCAGGCAGAATGCGCTGAAGCTCTCCTGCTCAATTGACAGCTCCAATCTCCCGAGGAAGGAGGGGTCCTCCAGCAGGCCATGCGCCCAATGGCGCAGCCACTGTTCGCGCATGACCGGGAGGGCATGGTACAAGCGCTGCTCCAGCAGCATCTTCTCCTCGATCTCCTGCTTAATCGCGCTCAGCTTGGATGTCAACTCCTCCGCTCCGACCGGCTTAAGCAGATAATCCTCGACACCAATCCGCACCGCTTGTCTTGCATAATCGAAATCCTCATAACCGCTCACGATGATAACCGGCACATCGTTTGCTTCCTTAATACGAGCAGCGAGCTTCAGTCCGTCTACGATCGGCATGCGAATATCTGTGATAACCAGCTGATATGAATGATTGGCCATCAGCGCGATCGCTTCCTCGCCGTTGGACGCCTCATCCGCGATTTGGAAGCCATGCTTCTCCCAGTCCAGCAGATATTCGAGCGATTTACGCGCAGCGGGTTCATCATCCACAATCAAGATGTCGTACATGCTCGTCAAACCTCCTCTTGATGATTCGGAATTACGATCGTCACACAGGTCCCCTCCGTACCGCTCTCCACCACAAGCCCGCTCCTCGCACCGAATAGCTTCACTAATCGCTGATGGACATTCCATAGCCCGAAGTGCGAATCGCGAGGTTCAAATTTCGAATCAGCCAGCCAACTATGCAGCTGTTCCAGACGTTCAGGCGCTATTCCTTGACCGTTGTCTGCAATGCGTATGAAGGTGACATGGCCATCCTCACTCTCTTCAGCGCTTATTCGAATGCTCGTTAGCTCGTTCGTATGCTCCAGCACATGCTTAATCGAATTCTCCACAATGGGCTGCAGGGACATTGCAGGCACTTGCACGGCCGACAGCATATCCGGGATATCGATGCTGGATACGAGACGGCCGACATACCGGTATTCCTGTATGCGCAGATAGACCGACACCAGCTCCGCTTCTTCGCTTAATGCGACTATGGCGTTGCGGCTTCTAAGCAGAATGCGGAATGACTTGGCAAGCAGCTGGATAATCTCGGCATTGCGCATATCTCCGCGTTCGAGCAGATTGCCTCTTATCGAATTCAGCACATTATAGAGGAAGTGCGGATTTACTTGTGCCTGCAGCGCATACAGCTCTGCTTCCGTAATTCGAAGTTCCAGTTCCTTGCGGTCAATCTCGCCGCGATATACCTCATGAATCAATTCGTCTAAGTGCCGCATCATCCGATTGAAGATATTGCCGAGCTGACTAATCTCGTCGCGTCCCCGCACATCGATATGCACACTGAAGTTATGATCCTGCTGCACCTCACGCATCCGCCTCGCAAGCTCAATCAATCGTCTCATCATGCCTGAGGCGAACAGGTAGATGAATAGAGCGGCCACGATGCAGCTGATCCCAAGCAGGAGGAAGGCTAGATTCCGAGTCTGCTCAATCTCAGGGAACAGATCCTTCACCGAGACTAGCATAATGACCCTCATATCCTTGACCGCGCTGCGTGATTGCAGCGTCTGGTGGAAGACGATGAAGGTATCATCCGCGGATTCATATTGAAATTCGCCACTTACTCCATTCGAGACCAGCTGTTCGTAGAAGGGATAGTCATGAAGGAGGGCGGAACTCTGTGCCTCCTGACTATCCAGAAGCACTTCTCCGCCTGGCAGTGTAATAATAATTCGTTTATCACGGCTTTCTTGACTGATCAGACTGTAGAGTACTTGCTTGTTCACTTCGATAGAGACCGACAGTTCAGTATGGGCATCCACATAATTCAGCCGCTGCTTCAGACTGAATACCGGCTCTGACTGGAATACCTGTACCTTGCCAGTCCTCGACCACATGCTGCCTGACGCGGTCTTCATCAGTTCGCCCAGCCAAGGATTATCGCTCCGCTGTCGTTCATTCAGCAGATACACATTCGCGAATGTGAATGTCGAATTCGGTGTATAGAACACCAGATTCCGAATATCCTGGGTAGTGCGAAGCGTAGACACATAGGGTTGCAGCGTATCGAAGTAAGCGCGATACGCTTCCCGATGATCCGGATATTCAGTGAGCAGCGCTTGCTGCAGCTTCACATTCAGATACAGCGTGTCCGCAAGCCGTTCGTAAGCGGTCAGCTTCTGATCGAGATTCTGGGAAATTTGGGAGAGCGTAACGAATGCGTTGTGCTTCACATGTCCCAATATCGTATTACTGCTGCGATCTACCAGGAGATAAGTAATGCTCGCGAACAGAATCGTCACCAGGGTGACATTGACTAGGAACAGCTTCATCTTAATCTTCATTCGTTACGCTCCCGACCTTAAGGGCTCGTTACGAAAATACTTCTCGCTTTGGCCGACAACATATCAACGCTTTACTGATTGTTGTCGGCCATTTAGCGGAAGTTATTTCGTAACGATACCTGAATCTTCGACTCTTCTCTCCTTATCCTATCACTTTCCGATATACTTCTTCCATTCGTCTGTGAAGGATTGGTTGTACTCGTCGAGTCCGGCATTCTTCACGCTTTGCACGAATTTGTCCCACTTCTCATCGAATTCAGCCTTCGACTTGGAGAACAGAATATCCGGCAAGTTCTTGCGCCATTCCTCATCCAGCTTCTGCCCAATTGCGCGTGTGCTCTCCGGCGGCTGCATCTGCCATACATACCCTTGGACGAATTGCGTCTCCGGCAGCAGGTCGGCCCATGTCTCAATATTGTAAGCAGCTAGCGTCTTCTTAGCAGCCTCGGAATATTCCAATCTGACTAAATCATTCGTAAGCGGTGTCGCGTAATCGCCATCCGACAGCTTCGCGCCGTGGCCGATGCTGAACCAATGTCCCTTGGCCGCGCTCTCCGTCTGGAAGCCATGCTTGATCAGCGCGTCAGCATCGGACGCTCTCTCCTGCTGCCAGGACTCCAGCACCGTACGCTTGCCATCTACCAGCTCATAGTGCGTGCCTTCAATTCCCCAGTTCGTCAAGATTTGCCCTTCATCTGAGAAGAGATAATCGATGAACTGAATGGCGCGCTCTGGATTCTTCGCATTCTTGGTAATCGCCCATTCATGCGTCCCCGGGTTGGCTGGCGTCAAGGTGACCGTACGATCCTCAACCTGCTCATCGAACATCAATTGCAGCTGGGCGTACATGCGATCCTCTCTGCCTTCGGCTCTCAGCGCCGCGTTCACGCCGCCGACCATCCAGCCTGGTGCATATGCCGCCAGTACTCTTCCTTGCGCCATCTTCGCCTGCATCGCCTCCAGGTCCATGGAGAAGGCTTCGATGTCGAACAGACCATCCTGGATCAAGCTGAAGATAAATTCGTTCATCCGCTTGGACATGTCCGATGACGGATTCCAGAACACATTATCGCCATCCAGATAGAAGTTGCCGTGATCCGGACGACCGGACGAATAGATGGATGCGTTGTTGAACGTATGGTTGATCATGAATGATTCCATAGCGCCTGTATAAGCAATCGTATCCTGACCGTCAATCTTCGGATACTTCGCCTTATAATTCGCAATTATGTCGCGCAGCTGAGCGAGTGTCTTCACCTCGGGATAACCGGCATCCTCCAGCACCGCCATCTGTACAACATAGGGTCCTGCGGAATCCGCTGGCGCTTCCTCACTCAGGTTAACCGGGTAGATGGAATAGATATGTCCATCCTCATTCTTAAGCATATCGAAGCGGTCACCGAACTTCGCCTTGATATTCGGACCATGCTGATCGATCAGATCCTCCAGCGGGATGACTGCTTCATCCTCGATATACTTCTGCAGATGCAGCGCGTCTAGGCGAATAATATCTGGATAATCGCCGCTCGCCCGCCAGATATCCCACTTCTGGAAGATATCTCCTACGATCACATCATACTCAAGTGACACACCAGTTGCCGCTGTGATCGCCTTCGTAATTGGCGTATCCCAGGTCTGCTTATTGCTGGTCGTGCCGAATGAATAGGTGATCGCGCTCTTGGCGTTATCGCCTGTCTGCGCATTCGGCTCGTTCGAGCCGTTGTTCCTGCTGTTGCTTGCGCAGCCTGCGAGCAATACAACAACGAGAATGAGCGCTAATAATGGTAAACCCCGCTTACTAAGCTTCATAATGATTCCCTCGCTTTATCTGTATTTATGATAACGGCTATTGCCGTACTCATACAAGCTTAAACCTCTCCCTGCCGGGCACCTGCACTTACTCCTTCATCGCGCCGATCGTCATACCCTTAATAAAGTAATTCTGCAAGAAGGGATAGACGAACAGAATCGGCACAGTCACGATGATCGTCATCGTTGCTCTAAGCGACTGCGGCGTAACCAGATTCGATGTATTCTCATCGACGCGCATCTGCCCCGAGGTCTGGGTCGCGGAATCCAGCAGCACCTTCATCAGCTCGTACTGCAACAAGCTAAGATTCTTATCTCTGCTGTTATACAGGTAATTGTCGAACCATGAATTCCAATGCGCCACCGAGATGAATAGGGCTATCGTCGCCAGAACGGGCAGACTGATTGGCAGCACGATGCGGAATAGAGTCTGGAAGTAGCTGGCGCCATCGATCTTCGCTGATTCGATCAGACCAGCTGGCAGCTGTTCGAAGTAGCTGCGCATAATGATAATATGGAATCCGTTCACCAGGAGCGGCAGAATATATACCCAGTAGCTATTCGTCAGACCTAAATTTTTGATGACCAGATAGATGGGTATCAATCCGCCATTCACATACAGCGTAACCACCAGCAGCGTATTGAAGCTTCTACGGAATATGAATTCCTTACTGCTGAGCGCGAAGGCGAAGAACGCGGTTGCCAGCATCCCTAGGAAGGTCCCGGCTATCGTTCGGATCACGGATCGGATAGAAGATCCGAGCAGCTGCTCATTAGACAGCATCACCGCATAATTATCCAAGGTCCACTTGCGCGGCCACAGATAAATCCCACCCTTGATCGAATCCAGCGAATCATTGAAGGAGAGCGCCAGCAGGTTCATGAATGGATATAAGGTTGCGGCGCCGAGCACAATCAAGAACAAGTAATTCGCGCAGGAGAACAAGGCATCGCTCACCGTCAGTTGTCGTTTCATAAGGCCTCTCCCCCCTACAGAATCTTCCCATAACCGCTCTTCTTGGCAATGAAGCTGATCGAGAACACCATGACAATACTAACCACAGATTTGAAAATACTGATCGCTGTACCATACCCGTAATCCCCTATTGAGAAGGAATAACGCATCGCGTACAGGTCGAGCACCTCCGAATAATCGATCGTAATAGAGTTGCCTAGCAAGAATTGCGATTCATATCCGCCCTGGATAATCCAGCCCAGCGACAGTGTGAGCAAGATGAAGGCCGTCGGCATGAGGCTCGGTACCGAGATATGCCACATCTTGCGGAATCGTCCAGCGCCATCGACCTCAGCGGCTTCATAGAGCTCCGGGTTAACCCCTGCCAGCACAGCCAGGTAGATAATGGTGTTCCATCCGAGCTCCTTCCAGAAACCAACCGCGGTATGGATGAACCAGAACCAGGTATCCTTGGCCATGAAGTAAATCGGTTCACTGATGGCACCCAGCTTCATCAGAAGCACATTGATCGTGCCGCCATCCGGCGATAAGAGAACGGATACAATATTCGCGATAACGACCCAGGAGACGAAGTGAGGAATATACGTAATCGTCTGAATCGTCCGCTTGAATAGCGTGAATCGCACTTCATTGAGCAGAATCGACAATCCGATCGCCCCGATAAAGCCTGTAATCAGGCTTAGGATGCCCATCGCCAGCGTATTTCGCAGCACCATGTAGAACTTCTCGTCTTGGAACAGCATCACGAACTTCTCGAAGCCGATGAATTCGCTGCCCATCATTCCCCTGGCGATCTTGTAATCCTGGAAGGCCATAATCCAGCCCCATAGCGGCAAGTAATTGAAGATGATCGCAAGCACCACCAGCGGCAATGTCATAATTAGCAATTGTCTCTGTTCGCGCAGCTTCGTCAGCCAATACCGATAGGCCATACGACTCCCCCGTTTCCATTCAGCTGTATTCTAACCTTGCCCTAATTATCCATTGATTCGCTTCGATTAGAAACCCGACAAAGCACAGAAGGTGACCCTGTGTAGTTACAGATGTACGTAAATAGAACAGCCTTCCCCTCAAGTACGGTCGCTTATATTGGAAAAGAAAAAAAGCAGACCTCCCTTTTCATCCAAAATGAACAAGGAATCTACTTTTTTTATATTTATTTTCCTCTGTTTTCTTAAGATAACCCCCGCTATCCACCGGCTCCCTGATACTTCTTCGAGCAATACATGAACACCTGATAGCCAATCCAGAATACGAGCGGTCCTACTAATGGCGCAAGCCAAGCTGTCCATTCCGGAAGCAGCGCTGTCTCCTTCGATAACAGGAACGCGCTAGGGAAGAAATTGACGAAGGATAGCGGCACGATGAAGATTAGAAGCACCTGCACGAATACACCGTAGACGGAGATCGGGTAGGAGATGAAGTCCTTAAGCTTGAAGAATAGGTTGAACAGGAAACCGGAGCGAACCCAGATGAAGGAGCTGGCACCGATCATAGTCATGATGCCGCATTGAATGAGAGACCCACTAATCAATGCAAGCACGAAGTACAATATCTTGTACCATGTCCATTCAACATTCAGCTGTAAGAGTGCCCACACGAGCACCGATCCAGATATAGCAAGATGAGCAATATAAGCGACATTGATTCCTCTGCATAGCACATAAAAATATGAATTAACCGGCTTGATCAATATGCCGTCGAAGGTTCCCTCCCTCACTTGATTCTCCAGATCCCGCATCTGAACGAAAGTGAAGGAGGCACCCATGGCGTAAGTGAATAGACCGATGCTATATAGGAGCGCGATCTCTGACCAGCCCCAGCCTGCTATAGTATCGAACTTGCGAAGGAAAAGCCAAATTACCACATAGCTAGCGCCATAGCTAATGATCTGAGCGATTATACCCAGTAAGAAGTCACCTCGATATTCCAGCCTCTCCTTCATTCGCAATTTAACCAACTTCATGAACAATTCCATCGTCATTATTGATACACGTCCTCGACCTGTGATTATTCACTTATCTTCCTCCTTCATTCAACCACCATGCACGACCAATCGCCGTATAGCTCTCCACCAGAGTAGCTGCGCGAATACCCATATTCCAGCAATCCAGCAGGACCCAACCATCAACGTGTACAGCAGCTCCTCCACTGGTATATAGCCCATATAAATCGCCGCTGGTATGTAACCAAGATATTGGAATGGCATTGCCTCTGCTATATTCGCCCATGTATCAGGGAAGAACCATAATGGCAGGAAGGAACCTGAGAACACCAGCATTAACCCGCCAAGCGTCCAATCCAACGCGAAATGGGTAAGGAACCAGAATGCGATCAGCGAAATTAAGTATCCGATTAAGAAGGATAAGAGAAGCACAATGACAAGTGCAATCACGAATGCAATTGCATGCCCCGCAGAGGCTGGAGCTTGAATGCCGAAGAAAACCCAAGCAATAATGAGAGAGGGGATAACAACGAACGTGAATTGATACAGCGTGTCTCCCATCTCATGTGCGAATAGATACAATGGATAGGACATCGGCCTGACCAGTTCTGCAGCGATCCCACCAGACTTCAAGCTGCTATCTACCCTGCCGCTCACATGATGGAGGAGAATCGATAGGATTAGTGTATTGATGATGCTGTATGTAATCATCTGATCCAGTGTAATACCACCTACAGTGCCCGCACCGATTACTGCCTTCCAGATAGCAACCTGAATAAGAATAGTAACGAAGTTACCAAGCAACTGGAGCCACACCTGTGAGCGATAGGCGAGGCTGCTGGAGAATGACTTCATACTGAAGTTTACATAGGTTCTCATGACACATCCTCTTCTGGAGAACCTGCTACTTCTAGTTGCTTATAAAGCTTGCGAATCACAGATTCGATGTCGGCATCCTCCAACGACACATCCTCAACAGGATGCTCAGCCGCAATTCGACTCATCATCTCGAACGCCGACGCGCTCCCCCGCTCGAAGAGGAACGTCTTGCGCAGACCTTCATCTACTATCAGTGAAGCTCCCTCAATCTGCAACGTTCCAGGATCATGTCGGAAGTCTATCGTAATTCTCCGCTCATTCCCAAGCTTACTCTGTAGCTCTCCTACAGCCCCGTCATATACTAGCCTTCCCTTATTCACTACAATAAGGCGCGGGCAGATCTCTTCAATATCCTTCAGATCATGCGTAGTCAGTATAATTGTGACCTTCTTATCCCTATTCACGCTGCGCAGGAACTGACGAATCTGATCCTTAGCCAAGACATCTAGTCCTATCGTGGGCTCGTCCAAGAAGAGAATACCAGGCTCATGCAGCAGCGCCATCGCAATTTCGACACGCATACGCTGGCCCAGACTTAATTGGCGAACTGGCTTTCCCAGGAATGTCTGCATCCCTAGTAACTCTACACACATATCTAGATTAGCCCTGAATCTATCATCCGGCATGTGATAGATCGACTTATGCAGATCGAAGGAATCGGTGACTGGCAGATCCCACCATAGCTGGCTCCGCTGCCCGAATACGACGCCGATCCGCTTGGCGTTGTGCTTCCTCGATTGATAGGGCACATTGCCCATCACGCGCACCTCACCGGAAGTGGGGACCAGAATTCCTGTTAGTATTTTGATCATAGTAGACTTACCCGCGCCGTTCGGCCCAAGATAACCTACCGCATCGCCCTCTCCGATCGAGAAGGAGATATCGTCAATCGCTTGATGCGTCGTAAACTCTCTCGTCACCAAACTGCGCATCGCCCCTAGCATCCCTGGGAATCTGCGATATTGCTTAAAGACTCGTGTAAGATGTTCTACCTCAATGACATTCAATCCGCACACCGCCAATTCCCTATAAAAATATATATTATTCCACATTACACCAATATCTCGTTGATGTTCAACATTGAGATGAATCTGTGCAGAATGAATTTATCCCAGCAAGCTCGCCACATACGCATCCATCCGTGCCCTAATCAGCTCATCCGTCAAACCTGTCACACCCAGCTCCGTCCAGCCCGCATACACACTTGGCGGATCATCGCTGCCCATATCCAGCAAGCTTCGCACATCCCAGTACACATCATAGACGAACGCCTCACCCGCATGCCGCTGATAGGCATCGAGGAACGCATCCGCTACCTCCACACCATAAAGCTGAGCAAGATTGACACGGCAATGTCCCACATCGATCCCCGCTGGTCCATAGCATGCATTCACCCAGTCCACCACGCCACTCACCCGGCCGTCGACCCATAGCACATTGGTTGGATGATAATCCCGATGGATGAAGCGAGCCCGATAAGGCGGCATTCCACCGCGAACAAGCTCCACCGCTCTGCGCCACATGTCTGGAACCTGCGACCACTCCCATTGCGCGCTAACCATCTGATCCACATCCCAATAGGCAAAATAACGCCAAGCGAACTCTGCTTCATTCCCATCTTCATTTCCACCGCCGGCATGAACGCAAGCGATCGCGGCAGCCAGTTCATCCAGCCACATGCCTATATCCGGTGGCATCAGATCCACTGTTCCCTCCAGCCTTGTCATCAGCACCGCCGGCATCCCAGTTGATGCGCCGGACTCATCGTATGCGATAATATGCGGAGCTCGTTCACCCAGCAGAGCGCCAGCCCGTCTCAGCGCCTCCGCTTCATGTCGAGCCAGATCCGGTTCCTGCTCCAACCATTCCTCATTATCGAATTGGCGCAGCACAACTGCTCGTGGCTCATCGTCCACGTCCAGATCAATACGCCGCATAATGGAAGAAACTCCGCCATACAACCGGTGCACACCTCTCACAACCACAGAATCACCGCCAACCGCCTCCGCGATCCACTGCGACAGCTGCTCACTTAATCCATCCACCTGTTCCTTCACCTGCCTGTACTCCTTCCTTCAACAACAAGAAAGGCCTCACACGATGAGTCTTAGTTGTGTGAAGCCCATGCCCGCAAATGCGAGTTCTATTGATGTATATATGTTAGGACTGATTGCGATCTACTTACGATGCATCTTAAATTCCAGGAACAACTCGTTATAGCGTCCCAGCATGCGCTTCCCGAGATTCTCGTAAACCTCCAACCGTTCGGTCAGCTCTACTGATGGATAGAAGCGTTCATCACTGGACACTTCCTCATCCAGCAGCGCCAACGCGGATGCATTCGGTGTTGAATAACCGACATAATCCGTGTTCTGGGCGCCGACCTCCGGATCGAGCATGAAATTGATGAAGGCGTGCGCACCCTCGACATTCTTAGCGGTAGTCGGAATCACCATATTGTCGAACCAGAGATTCGAGCCCTCCTCCGGTATCACATAATCGAGATGCTCGTTCTCCCACATCATATCCGCAGCATCGCCAGACCAGACGACTCCGATTGCCGCTTCCTCGCCAGCCAGCAGCATCTTGATCTCATCGCCGACGATCGCCTTGATATTCGGTGTTAGCTCATCCAGCTTCGCCTTCGCTTCGAGCAGATGCTCCTCATTCGTATCATTCAGTGAGTAGCCGAGACTGTTCAGCCCCATCCCGATTACCTCGCGCGCCCCATCCACGAGCAGAATCTGATTGCGCAGCTCGGGATCCCATAGATCATTCCAGCTGGTGAAGCCGCGATCCCCAGTGAATTGGGGGTTGAACACAATGCCTACTGTACCCCAGAAGTATGGGATCGAGTACCGATTACCCGGATCGTAGGGCATATCGAGGAAGCGTTCATCAATATGAACCAAGTTCGGAATTAAGCTGAGATCAAGCTCATGGAGCAATCCATCAGCCCTCATCCGCTCGACGGCATATTCAGAAGGAACAGCCACATCATACGTGGTACCGCCCTGTGCGATCTTGGTCATCATCGCCTCGTTCGAATCGAACGTCTGATAGATCACCTTCAATCCACTCTCTTCCTCGAATGCGGTAATCAGTTCTTCATCAATATAATCGCCCCAGTTGAATACGGTAATCGTGTTGCCCCCGCTGTAGCCTTGGCTGGAATTCAAGTAGAATACGAGATACAGCAACGCGAAGGAGACGAGGAATACGGCAATGAACGCATTCGCGAGCTGCTTCATGCCTTAAACCCCCTTTCACTGGCTTTGGATCCCTTCATTCCCTTAATGCCCTTAACATTCAGATAATAGTAGCCGATCACTAGTGCGAGGGTGAACAGGAAGATCAGCGTAGACAGCGCATTAATCGACAATGATATGCCTTGCCGCGCACGGGAGTAGATCTCCACGGCCAGCGTCGAATAGCCGTTGCCGGTTACGAAGAAGGTCACCGCGAAGTCATCGAGCGAATAAGTTAACGCCATGAAGAATCCCGCGAATATCCCTGGCTTGACGAACGGCAGAATGACCTTGGTCAGTACGTCCAGCCGGCTCGCGCCCAGATCCCGCGCGGCATCAATCAGTGTCGGACTCATCTCCTCCAGCTTCGGCAGAATCATCAGCACAGCAATCGGAATGCTGAAGGCGATATGCGACAGCAGCACAGACATGAAGCCCAGCCGTATCCCTATCATCGTGAATAGGATCAGGAAGGATGCACCGATGATGACATCCGGACTCACGATCAGCACATTGTTCAGTGAGAGCAACGTGTTGCGCTCCCGTCTACGGCGAGAATAATAGATCGCCAGCGCGCCGAAGATCGCAATAATCGTGGCGATCGCAGCTGACAGCAGCGCGATGATGAAGGTATTAATCACGATGATCATCAGTCGAGTATCCTGGAATACCTCACCATACCATTCCAGCGTGAAGCCTTCGAAGCTGTGCATCGTGCCGCCGCTGTTGAACGAGTAGAACATGAGGTAGAAGATTGGCGCGTATAGGATCGCGAACACGATCGGCAGATAAATTCGCTTCGCCCAGCTGCTGCGATTATCCATTGCGGCTCACCCTCCCCTTGCCGCCGCTGGCGACCATAATGACAGCCATGAACAGGATCAGGAACACCGCGATTGTCGCGCCCATCCCCCAGTCTTGTGTGACCAGGAAGTGCTGTTCAATCGCTGTACCGAGCGTAATGACCCGATTACCCGCGATCAGCCTAGTGATCATGAACAGCGACAGCGCAGGGATGAATACCACCTGGCAGCCTGCGGTGACACCGCTGAGCGTCAGCGGGAAGATCACGCGCCGGAACGTAGTCCACGCCGGAGCGCCTAGGTCCCGTGACGCGTCGATCAGCGACGGCTGAATCTCCTCCAGCGAATTGAAGATCGGCAGAATCATGAACGGAATGAAGATATACACAGCAACGAACACGAAGCTGAAATCCGTGAATAGGATTTGTTTCGTGCCAATTCCAATAAACTCAAGGAACGCGTTCGCCGTGCCGTATGTACCGAAGATGCCGAGGAAAGCATATGCCTTCAGCAATAGATTGATCCATGTCGGCAGGATGATCAACAGCAGCCACAGCTGCTTATGCTTCGACTTGCTGAGCAGGTAGGCAGTCGGATAGGCAATCACAAGGGAGAAGAAGGTGATGAGCAGCGCATACCAGAATGAGCTCAGCGTCATCCGCATATAGACCGGCGTGAAGAATTTCGCATAATTCTCGAATGTGAATTGTCCTTCAATATCGAAGAACGAGTAATATAAGATCAACAGAACCGGCGCGATCACGAACAGCAGCATCCATAGTCCGTATGGAATCAGGTACAGATTGCGTGTCTGACTATTCATTGGCAGCCTCTTCGTAAGCTTCCAGACGCTTGTCGAATTCTTCCTCAGTCTCCCCGAATCGCATGACATGAATCGCCTCCGGGTCGAAGGTTAGTCCGATCTGACTCCCAACCTCCGCCTTGCGTGTCGAATGCACCAGCCATTCATTATTCGATTGATCGAAGCAGACGATCTCATAGTGGACGCCGCGGAACAACTGGGTATCTACGCGCACCTGCAGCATGCCTTGATCGCTGGGCGTAATCTCCAAGTCCTCGGGACGGATGACGATCTCGACAGCTTCATTCGGATTCAACCCGCCATCCACACAGGTGAAGCGCTTGCCAGCGAACTCCACCAAGTAGTCCTCGACCATCCGGCCAGGAATAATATTCGATTCTCCGATGAAATCCGCAACATAACGATTAATCGGTTCATCATAGATGTCAATCGGTGTTCCACTCTGCTCGATTCGACCTTCATTAAGGACGAAGATCTCATCGGACATCGCCAGTGCTTCCTCTTGGTCATGCGTGACGAAGATGAAGGTAATGCCGAGTCGACGCTGTAATTCTCGCAGCTCGTATTGCATCTCCGTGCGCAGCTTCAGATCGAGCGCGGATAGCGGCTCATCGAGCAGCAGCACCTCAGGTTCATTCACTATTGCCCGGGCAATAGCGACACGCTGACGCTGCCCGCCAGACATCTCGCTGATCTCTCGCTTCTCATAGCCGGACAGGTTGACGAAGCGCAGCGCTTCCTTCACCTTGGCCTCGATTTCCGCCTGCTTCTTTTTCCTCACACGCAGTCCGAATGCGACATTCTCGAATACATTCAGATGCGGGAACAACGCATAATCCTGGAATACCGTATTGACCTGTCTCTCATTCGCGGGCACTTGATTGACTTTCTTGTCGTTAATCCAGACATCGCCTTGAGACGGCTCGGTGAAGCCTGCGATTAACCGCAGGATCGTGGTCTTCCCACAGCCCGACGGCCCCAGCAACGTATAGAACTTCCCCCTCTCCAGCTCGAAGGTGATCTCCTTCAGCACACTCGTCCCGTCATCGAATTGCTTGGACACCCTGTCGAATCGAATAATTGGCTGCTGTCCCATAGCGACCTCCCATCAATCATGCATCATCATAGTCTAAAATAAATCTGTATTAGCTATTATCATACTAAACGCGACAGCAAGCGGCAATGCATGAAGGCACCTATTTACATTTAAGTAATAAGTGCCTCCACATGATCCAGCGCTTAGCTATGATTCACTTCACACGTCTGTGCAGCGTCTTCACCGGAAGCGTGAGCATATGCTGCAGCTTGCGCTTCTTAGTCTCCATATAGGCTGCGTTGTCAGCGTTGGTCGGCAGCTGCAAGGGGATCCGTTCATTCACGCTGAGCCCGCAGCGCTCCAAGCCCTTGATCTTGTCGGGGTTATTCGTCATCAATCGCACCTTACGCACACCGAGATCCCGCAGCATATGCGCTGCTGTCTCGTACTCCCTGAGATCAGCTGGGAATCCCAATTGAAGATTCGCCTCAACGGTATCCAGTCCTTGTTCCTGTAAAGCGTATGCCTTCAGCTTATTCAGTAACCCGATGCCGCGGCCTTCCTGTCTGAGGTAGAGCAGTACACCAGCGCCTTCGCGATTGATCTGCTCCATCGAAGCGGCCAGCTGCTCGCCGCAGTCACAGCGATGGGAATGGAATACATCACCGGTGAGACATTCCGAGTGTATACGGACTAGCATCGGCTTCTTGGGATGAAGGATTCCCTTGATGAAAGCCAGATGCTCCTTCCCGTCTATTGCACTAGTATATCCAATTACTCGGAATTGACCCCAGTCGGTTGGCAGCGAAATTTCAACCTCACGCGTGACGAGCTGTTCACGCTCCCTGCGATACTGGATCAGCGCTTCAATTGTAATGAGCTTCAGATCATGCTCCTGTGCAAGCAGGGCCAGATCAGGCATGCGCGCCATCTCCCCATCCGGCTTAATAATCTCGCAGATCGCACCAGCCGGATAGGCACCGCAGAGCTTCGCTAGATCGACTGCCGCCTCTGTATGACCGGGACGTTCGAGCACACCGCCAGGGTTGGCGATTAATGGGAAGATATGACCGGGCCTCCGGAAGTCATCGGGACGGGACGCAGCATCGACAAGTCCGCGAATCGTCAGCGCGCGATCATGCGCGGATATTCCGGTTGTTGTGTCAATATGATCAATAGACACCGTGAAGGCTGTACCATGCGGGTCAGTATTACGGGCAACCATCGGCGGAAGCTGCAGCTCGATGGCTCGCTCCGACTCAATAGGCACGCAGAGCAGACCGCGACCATGTCGAATCATGAAGTTCACCGTCTCCGGCGTCATCCGATCTGCCAGCGCGACGAAGTCCCCTTCATTCTCGCGATTCTCATTATCGACAACGATGATCATCTTACCTGCCTTCAAATCCGCTATTGCGGCTTCGACTGTATGGAATGTGATCTTGCTATCCATTGCAATCCGCCTCCTACATTAGGAATTCCATGCTTATTAGTTGAAGTGTAACAACAATCACCCTCTGATTATGTGAAAATAATCACAATACATAAAAAGACAATATGATACTGTAACCATTGATCTTACAATTACACACTGAAAGGAGTGTTGATATGGGTATGGTGCGTAGCAATACATCGATTGCTGATGGAATCTACCGCTTGGTCATTGACGGCAATTACCAAGCGGATGCCGGTCAATTCTACATGCTGCGCGCATGGGATGCGTACCCCCTTCTCTCCAGGCCGGTCAGCGTCCATGATCGAGACGATGAGAAGCTTAGCTTTCTCTATCGGGTAGTTGGAGCAGGTACCGAGCTGCTAGCTAAGCTGAAGCATGGCGATGAGCTGCAATTGACGGGTCCATTCGGTCGCGGCTTTCCTGCATGGTCTGGTGGTAAGAAATTAGCGTTAGTCGGCGGAGGCATCGGTATAGCTCCTCTGCTGCTAGCCGCCAGACAGAATCCCGGGTCAGATGTATTCCTGGGATTCTCCGATGAACCATTCGGCGTTGATCGTTTCGAAACCGTTCCTAGTGATGTGACTATCCGAGTAGGCGGGACGATTGCAGATGATGTCGATCCGAATGCGTATGACGCCATCTTCGCCTGTGGACCATTGCCGCTCATGGAGCGACTAGCACAGAAGTGCAACGGAACAAGCGCCAAGCTTTATATCTCCATAGAGAAACGAATGGCTTGCGGTGTCGGCGCATGCTGCGGCTGTTCTGTCCATGTGAATGGCGAGAATCAAAAAGCCTGCACCGAAGGACCTGTATTCGAAGCGAGAGGAGTGGATATGCATGGCCTCCTTGACCTGTGAACTGGCAGGCGTTCAATTACGCAACCCGATTATTATGGCATCCGGTACATTCGGCGACGGTACGGGCTATGGCCAGCTGTACTCGCTCAATCAGCTGGGAGGAATTGTGTCCAAGGGCCTCACTCTGCAGCCGAAAGCCGGCAATGCCGGCACACGGTTATATGAGACGCCATCCGGGCTGCTGAACAGTATTGGACTGGAGAATCCCGGAATTCCTGCGTTCCTGGCTCATGATCTGGATAGGATGACCGAATTCGATACAACGATCATCCTCAACCTGGGCGGGAATACGCTGGAGGATTATGTCGAAGGCGCGCGCCTGATTACGGCTGATCATCATACCAGAGTGACTCATGGCCACCGGACTGCCGCCATGATTGAGCTGAACATCTCCTGTCCGAATGTCACGCAGGGCGGAATGCAATTCGGCACGAGTGCTGAGGCGGCCCGGCAGGTCGTGAGAGAAGTTCGATTAGTGACGGATATCCCGCTGATTATCAAGCTGTCACCCAACACCAGTGAATTAGTTCACATTGCACAAGTCTGTGAAGCAGAGGGCGCGGACGGTCTCTCGCTGGTGAATACGATCCAAGCTATGGCGATTGATATCCGCCGCCGACAGGCCGTATTCAAGCAAGGATACGCTGGACTCTCCGGTCCGGCAATCAAGCCGATCGCGCTGCGGATGGTCCATCAGGTCGCCCATGCAGTTGGCATCCCCGTCATCGGAATCGGCGGCATCTCTTCTGCCGCTGACGTTCTCGAGTTCATCATGGCTGGCGCGTCAGCTGTGCAGATCGGCACTTATAACTTCATGAATCTGCATGCTGGAGCCACGCTGGCAGATGAGTTGAACCAACTTATGGATGAGTTGGAAATTCATACGATTGATGAAGTTCGCAAAATTGTGTAAGCTGTGAAATTGTGTGGATTGTGATAAAAGTCACTACTCAACTAGTGATAAATTATGTACAATGAAATCAGATAGGTTGTGATTGATTTCACAATATGAAAATTAGGAGGAAATCATGATGAAGAAGTTGATTATCACATTATTCGCATTAATGGTAACGGTGGGGATGTTGGCAGGCTGCGGTGACAACAACACTGCGAACAATAACACAGCGGCTCCGAACAATGCAGCTCCAGTCGAGAATGGTCTGGCAGACGGTCTCTACTATGCAGAGGGCGAATATGCAGATAACGGTTGGAAGGAAATTGTGGCGTTCAAGGTTGAGGGCGGCAAGATTACATCCTCGAACTGGAATGCGCTGCACAGAGACGGCGGATTGGATAAGAAGCAGTCCTCTGAGCAAGGGTTCTATGGAATGAAGGCTAAGGGCGCTTCCTCCGAATGGCATGAGCAAGCCGCGCTGACTGAGAAGTATCTGCTGGAGAATCAAGACTTCTCCGCGATTATCTTAGGCGATGACGGCAAGACTGACGCCATCTCCGGCGTATCGATCCACATCGACGGCTTCACAACCTTGCTCGATAAGGCGATCGCTGCAGGTCCAGTAGCAGCAGGTCCATACAAGGACGGTCACTATCGCGCTGAAGGCGCCGAATTCGATGCCAACTCCGGTTGGAAGGAAACAGCCGACATCACCGTTATCAACGGCAACATCGTAGCCGCTAGCTGGAACGGTGTTCATAAGGACGGCGGAACAGATAAAATTACTCGCTCCAAGTCGGGCGAATACGGCATGAAGGCCAAAGGTGCTTCCTCCGAATGGCATGAGCAAGCTGCGCTGACCGAGAAATATCTGCTCGACGTGCAAGACCCTGCCAAGGTTGCATTCCATGCTGCTGACGGCAAGACTGACGCAATCGCGGGTGTATCGATCCACGTGGATGGCTTCATTGAACTGGCGATCAAGGCGCTTGAAGGCGCGAAGTAAGAACAGCTTGGGTTGTATTTTAGATAAAGAGGAGTGGTTCGCATGAAACAGATAATCGTCCTGGGCGGCGGCTACGGCGGGGTGTTAACTGCTAAGAAGCTAGGCAATCGGCTACGCAAAGAGCGCGATGTGCGGATAACCCTCATCGATCGCAATCCTCACCATACGCTGCTGACCGAGCTGCACGAAGTTGCCGCTAATCGCGTTGAGGAAGACTCCATCAAGGTGGATCTGAAGAAGGTATTCGCTGGATTCCGCAATGTCGAGGTTGTGATGGATGATATCGACAATATCGATTTCGATGAGAAGAAGCTGCAAGGCGCGCTAAATTCCTACAGCTATGATTATCTTGTCATCGGTACCGGCAGCAAGCCTACCTTCTTCGGGACTCCCGGCGCAGAAGAATACGCGCATACCCTGTGGTCCTACGAGGATGCTGTCCAATTGAAGGAGCACACACTGCGCATGTTCCGTCAGGCTGCGCAAGAGAAGAATGCAGCGGCGCGCAAGACACTGCTCACCTTCGTAGTCGTCGGCGGCGGGTTCACCGGTATCGAGATGATCGGCGAGCTGGCGGAGTACACGCAGGAGCTGTGTAAGGAGTTCATCATCGACCCGTCAGAAGTATCCCTGTATGTGGCCGATATGGTAAAGACAATTCTTCCGATTCTGCCGGAGAAGTTGATTCGCAAGGCCGAGAAGCGTCTGCGCAAACTGAATGTCAACATCATCACAGGCGCCAAGATTACCGAGGTGAAGTCGAACAGCGTTACGGTCGGCGACCGAGAGATCTTCTCTCGCACCGTCATCTGGACAGCAGGAGTCGAAGGCTCAGAGCTGGTGGAAGAGCTTGATCTCGAGAAGAAGGGCCGTCAGCGTATCCTGACGAATGAATATCTGCAAAGCGCGGATCACAAGCATGTATACGTAGTTGGCGATAATATCTTCTATATTCCAGAAGGCGCTACGAATCCAGTACCACAGATGGTCGAGAACGCTGAACAAGCCGCTCCGATCATTGCGCATAATATCACCGCCGACATTCGCAAGAAGGATAAGAAAGCCTATCATCCATCCTTCCATGGCACCATGGTCAGTATCGGAAGTCGCTACGGTGTTGCGAATGTCGGTACGCCTAAGCGCATGTTCCAATTCAGCGGCTTCATCGCGATGGCGATCAAGCATATGATCAACCTGCTGTACCTGTTCCAGGTTTGCGGCTTCAACAAGTGCTATCATTACATTCTTCATCAATTCATTCATGTGAAGCACCATCGCAGCATCCTGGGCGGACACTTCGCCAAGCGCTCGCCGAACTTCTGGTTGTTCCCGCTGCGGCTGTTCGCAGGGTGGATGTGGTTCAAGCAAGGCTGGGATAAGATCGGCAGCATTATGGAGGATCCGAATAAAATCTTCTTGATTCCTGCTAAGGCGGTAGACGGCGTAACTGCAGCATCGGATGCCGGCGATTGGGCGGCAGAAGGAGCAGTCGACGCAGCTGCAGCAGCCACTGCCTGGGGAGAGCCGCTTCCCGTACCAGACTTCCTCAGCGGTATCGTAGATTGGTCGATGGATCTGATGTTCTACAATGCCGAGGGCGGATTCACCGCTATGGCAACCGTCTTCCAAACCGGGATGGTGCTTGCCGAGATGGTCGTCGGGCTGCTGCTCATCATTGGGCTCTTCACTGCACCAGCCGCGATTGTATCGTTCGCGATGGGGGTCATGGTCTGGATCTCGGGAATGGCCTCGAGCGATATGCTCTGGTACATGGTCGCTGGCATCGCGCTGATCGGCGGATCTGGCAGCACATTAGGCCTCGATTATTATGTGTATCCAAGATTGAAGCGTCTATGGAGGAAGATTCCGCTAGTCAAGCGCTGGTATCTCTTCACAGACTAACCGTACTGAACTGGGGGGTAATGAATCGTATTCGATCCATTGCCCCCTTCTTGAAAGGAGAGGATCACCATGGAACGAACGCTTATTCAAGAAGCTATAGAAGCCATCAGACAGCAGATCGATCCGGATTCAACTATTCTCTTACAGCTGGACGATGCGCGCTTGAACGATATCCAAGGGCTGCTGTCCGGCTATGAGTTGAATCGTTCGCGCAAGGTCACCATCCTGGCCTGCTGCATGCTGATCAACCTGGCAATCGATAAGCATCATACATTGATCCAGGAGGAGAATGACCGGCTCACCAAGCGTATTCTTGACGGTGATTATCTGATCGGCTTCTATTACCGGTTCGCCATGAAGCGCAATGAATTCAAGCTGCTCTCGCATCTGACATCATTCAATAAGCGCATGCAGCTGAAACTCATGAATGGCGCCAAGGCCAATGCGCTTCTCTCCGATCTGAAGACTGAAATTGAAACCTATCTGGAGCGACAAACTGCCTGAAGGAGGGTTCAGCATGACGTTACATGAGCGATTGCGCATTGATCTGCAAGGGATAGACGCTGCACTGCGCGAGGTCGTCGAGACGGATCACGAGCTCCCTCGCCCATCCGACATCTATGACGGCATCCAGCGGCTGATCGCCGCCGGCGGCAAGCGGCTGCGCCCGATGCTGGTTATGGTTGGCAGTCGATTCGGTGAGCCGGGCCGTGAGGAGCAGGTACGCAGGACAGCAGCCTTGCTGGAGTATATGCATATGGCCTCCCTCGTGCATGATGATGTCATTGACAACTCCGAGCTACGGCGCGGCAAGCCAACGCTGCATACGCTAACCGATGTCAGCACAGCGGTGCATACTGCGAACTACATGATGGCGCGTGCTGTTGAGTGGGCTTCTAGCTATGAGGCTGATGGCGTAGATGGGAGCGTGGATAAGAGTGCGGATAATAATGTGGATCATAGCGTAGATGAGAGCGTGGATGACCATGCGGATGAAGATATGCTGCGATCGGCGCAAATTGCTTCAATCGTAACCGATCTGTGTATCGGGGAATACGGGCAGCTGCGCAATCGCTTCAACTTCGATATGACGATGGATCAATATCTGGATAAGACGAGGCGCAAGACTGCGCTCTTAATGGCGGAGTGTCTGCAGGCTGGAGGTGCGGCATCCGGTGCTGACAAGCGGACGAAGTCCCTCCTGTTCGAATTTGGCGAGGCCATTGGCATGTCCTTTCAGATCAAGGACGATATGCTGGACTTCACCGCTACGGAAGCCGCTATTGGCAAGCCGGCTGGCGCTGATCTGCGCAATGGCAATGTGACACTGCCGGTCCTCTATGCGCTGGAGAATGAGCAGCTTGCCCCTATCATTCGCGCACTGAGCGCCGAATCCTCAGATGCTGAGATGGATGATGCCATCCGCCTCATCCGTGATTCCGGCGCCATCGAACGGGCAGCGGAAACCGCGCAAGCTTACGGCGAGCATGCCTACTCACTCATTGCTAAGCTCGAGCCTCATCCTGCCTGCGCCGACCTGAGGCTATTAGCTGACCACTTCCTTCGCGCATAATACCAATTCTCCTTATCGTTTATAGCAAGGATTGGATGAACAAGGTCGCCAGTCCAAAATAAACGAACAAGGAAAATAAATCATTGAGCGTTGTGATTAGCGGTCCGGATGCAACCGCAGGGTCCACCTTCAGTCTGTACAGAATCAGCGGAATAATCGTGCCGGCCATCGTACCGATTATCAGCGTGAATAGCAGCGACACGCTGACGACCAGACTGAGAATCACATCCTGCTGCCAAATATAGCTGAATAGGGCGATCATGACCCCGCACGTCACACCGATCATCAGGCTGACGCCGAATTCCCGCAGCAGTAAGCGTCCAACCAGCTTCGTGCTGAGATCCTGTGTGGCTAGTCCGCGAACGACAATCGCCAGCGACTGGGTGCCGGTGTTACCTGTCATCCCCGCGATCATCGGCATGAAGAAGGTGAGGGCGACAACCTGATGCAGCGTCTCTTCGAAGCTGGCAATGATCGCGCCTGAGAACAGACCGAGCAAGAGCAGCAGCAACAGCCATGGCAATCGCCGCATTGCAGCTGTGAACGCTCCTGTATTGAAGTCAATCGATTTACCAGTACCCGCCAGCTTGTCATAATCCTCATTCGCTTCTCTGATCATAACGTCGATCACATCATCAACCGTTACAATCCCCACAAGCCGATGCTCCTCGTCTACTACCGGAACGGCAATGAAGTCATACTTCTCGATAATGCCAGCTACATCCTCCTGATCCATCCCGACAGGAACCGAGATCACTCGGTTAAACATAATATGATCAATCTTATCATCGATATCAGCGAGCAGCAGATCGCGATACGAGACAACGCCGACCAGCCGCTTTTGCTCATCAATCACATATAGATAATAGATATTCTCAGCATATGACGCGAAGTTTTTCAGCTTATCCACGGCCTCGCGGACAGTATAATAGCTGCGAATCCAGACGAACCGATCCGTCATGATTCCGCCTGCCGTGTCGGGCTCATAGATCAGGAGATCCTTAACGGTCTGCGACTCTTCCCGCTGCATCGAATCCAGATATTCCTGAATGGATTCGCCCGACATCTCACTGAGCATATCCGCCAGGTCGTCATTCTCCATTAAGTCCATTATCTTGGAGGACTTCTCGACGCCCAGCATATGCACAATCTGCCATTGCTCCTTGCGCTCGAGCTCCTGAAGCATGATGGCGATCTGTCCCGGGGTAGAGAACAGCAGGAAGCGTTGACGCTGACTCGCAGGCAATGCCAGATAGCACTCCGCCACATCATAGGGCTGCAGCTCATCGATCATCGTCTGGAATTCAGCACGCTTATTGTCCTTCAGACATCTGACCAGCATGGACAGCAGCTGTTCGATCGTCATCTGATTCGTATTCATCACGATCACCTCTAACCCATTTATCACACACAGTTGCTTGTCTTCACGTTCCCGCCATCTTAGCATCCGTTAATTAATTCCAACGACCAGACCTACCTAATTCCTCCAAACTCCTAATTCCTCCAAGCTTACCTGCTGCATGCCCATAGTCCGGCCAAATCGTTACTACTCAGGCACTCTGTAGAATGGACCTAGCACTGGATTTGTATGAATTATCATACAAAGTGATCATGAAAGCGGCATGAATGAGTTGACTTGTACGAAAAATCGTACAATACTGCTGATGAAGCGATGCGAGACGCTTAAATTGTATGAAAAAACATACATAACCCCTATAATGTTATCCAGAATGCGGACACTTGTATGAAAAAACATACAAACCGTCACTAAGACAACAAACAATGGTCCCCCGGACCAAACGCACCTAAGTAGTAACGGCCAAATCTTATTAATTCCTCCAAACTCCCAAGCCACACGCCAATAGTTCAGCATGGCCGCTCCAACCATGATAGAATAAGACTTGATCAGCCGCAACTACTTTTCGAATTTGGAGGTGTCGCCCCTATGGCCATATTGGAGGTTACGGCAGAACAGCTCAACGAGCGCGCCCACACAAGCGCACTGCCCGCGCTGGAAGGTGTGCTGCTATTTACCCCATTCTGCGGTACGTGCCAGCTCGCCGAGCGCATGCTCGAAATCGCACAAGCAACCGGCATCACAGTGCCGCTGAGTAAGCTCAATATCAATTATGCGCCAACCCTGATCGAAGCATGGAAAGTGGTCAGCGTACCCTGCTTCGTGCTGCTGGAGGACGGCAAGCCGATTCATATGACCTATGCGATGAAGTCGGTAGACCACCTGTACAACCTAATTCGGTCGCATACCTCTGACTCACGCAGCTAGCGTTATACGCAATATCTCATCTGCTATGTTGGGCTAACTTCATTGCAGCTGAATCGACCAAGCACACGGACTTCCACTACCTTCGAGCTGCTCACATCCACTTTCACTTTCACTTTCACTTCCATTCACCAAATCGCTACGATCGCCAACGGCACAGCGTAAATCAACAGGAACACGGTGTCATAACGCCCCCACGTCAGCTGTCGATAAGCACTACGCGGCTCGCCAATGCGATAGCCCCGTGCTTCCATCGAATCCGCCAGGCTAATCGCACGCCGGAATGTGCCGACCGTTATCGGCACGAGCAGCGCGATAATGAGCCGCGTCTTCTCACGCAGCGGTCGACCGCGCAGATCCATGCCGCGTGACTGCTGCGCCTTCCACAGACGCTCGGCCTCCTCGAAGATCGTCGGTACGAACCGCAACGCGATCTGCAGCATGAGCACGAATCGATCGACAGGAAGCCCGATTATACGCAGCGGTCGCAGCAGATGCTGCAGTCCTTGAGCGATACGATCCGGCTGTGTCGTGAAGGTCAGCAGCAGCGCGTACATAATGAAGATCAGCATACGTGATGCGGAGACGATCCCCCGTTCAAGCCCGCCCGCATACAGCGCGAACGGTCCGACATCAATCAATTGCACCCCGCCGGTCTCGAATAGCAGATGGAATAAGAAGATGAAGAGCACCAGGAAGAGCAGCGGCTTCACTGCTCGCGCGTAGAGCACGAGTGAGATTCGGCTGCTGTACATGACCGCCAGCGCGAACACAAGCAGCGCGGCGGCCGTCACATAGGAATCCACCAGGAAGACAGCGATTAGGAAGAGCGCCATGCCGATCGTCTTCGAGCGCGGATCGAGTCGATGTATCCAAGAATCTCGTTCCACATACCGTCCAATTAAGAGCCGCTCTCTCACCCTGCTTCACCTCCCAGTTTTAGAGCTTACTAATCCAATCTGCCAGCCCTTCGGCATCCAGATACCCCTCCGGCGCGCGCACACCCTGCTGATCGGCTATCGAATTAGCTAATCTAGCGCCTCGAGGGGCGATAATACCCGCCTCCTCCAGCACATCCCCACGGCTGAGCAAGTCTACCTCATCCCCTTGGAATAATACCCTTCCCCTGCTGAGCACGACGAACTCATCGGCAACAGAGATGACCTCCTCCAAGCGATGCGTCACAAGAATCACGGTACGCCGCTGCTCCTCGCACAGCCTGTGGAGCATACGCATCAGCTCATCCCGGCTGCGCGCATCCAGTGATGCCGTTGGCTCATCCAGCACGAGCACCTCCGGCTCCGAGGATAGCACGGAGGCGATCGCCGCCTTGCGCATCTGCCCGGAGCTAAGCTCGAACGGGCTGCGCGCGAGCAGTTCGTCACCAAGCCCGACCATAACGGCTGCTCGCTTGGCTGCTGCGCGCGCTTCCTCCTGGCTCGCTCCGAAATTTAAGGGACCGAAGCATAGCTCTTGCTCCACAGTTGCTTCAAACAGCTGGTGCTCAGGGAATTGGAACACCAGTCCCACACGCTTGCGCAGTCCCTCCGGTACTTGACTTACTGCAAGGCGCTTCCGCCGTTCGCGCTTGCTCATGCGCTTCGTTGACGATTCACCGAGCTCAGTCGCAACTGACTGCAGCTCGTAATCCAGAATCTGCACGCACCCCTCATCTGCCTTCAAGAGTCCGTTGAGCAGCTGCAGCAGTGTCGATTTACCTGAGCCTGGCGCGCCCAGCACCGCGATGAAGCGCTGCTCCTTCAGCTGCAGATTAAGCGCGTCCAGCGCTAATGCCGGCTCGCTTCGTCCGTCCTGATAGCTGTAGGTGACTTGCTCGAATGATATGTCCATAGCGCGCTTAGCACCTCCTCCTCGCGGATATGCTCACCAATATCGATGCCTCTTCGCTGCAGCGCTCTGCATAGCTGCAGAGGGAACGGCTGCTGCATGCGGCATAGCTCGAGCAGCTCGTCATCTCGGAGCAGGTCATCCGGGCTGCCATCGGCCAAGATGCCCCCGTCGGCCACTACCAGCATGCGATCTGCCGCCGCAACCTCATCCGCGTCATGCGAGATCGATATCAGCGTATAGCGGCCGCTGTCCTTCATCTCGCGCATCAGCGTCAGCATCTCCAGCTTCGATCGTTCATCGAGCATGGACATCGCCTCATCGAAGATGACAATACGCGGCTCCATCGCCAGGACAGAAGCAATCGCAACGCGCTGCTTCTGTCCGCCGGATAAGCTGGAGGGATGTCTGTCCAGCCATCCCTCCACGCGCAGCAATCGCGAATACTCGGCAATGCGTTGCCGCATCGTCTCGCGATTCATGTTTATATTTTCCAAGCCGAATGCCAGATCATCCTCCACGCTCAGACCGACGAACTGATCCTCAGGGCTCGCGAACACCATGCCGACCATCCGCCTAATCGCCCACACAGACTCCCGATCCAGAACAGTCCCTGCAATCTCGATTCGTCCCGAAGTCGCAGGAAGCAGTCCGTTCATCAGCTTGACCAGCGTAGACTTGCCGGATCCGTTAGGCCCAGTCACGCATACCCATTGACCTGAGGGAATCGTCAAGGACACGTCCGAGAGGATCGGGCGCTCCACCCGGCTGCGGGAATAACTGACCTGTTCCATATGTACAGCTACAGCGGTCTCTGGTACTTGTTCTGGCAGCATCGATCATCCCTCCCTCTTATCGACCTGTAGGCTTTAATCCCTCGAATACGCGCAGCCGCTCCAGTGAAGCGATCAGATGCTTCGCGGCCAGACCGACGAAGATACCCGTTACCACCCCAGCAACCAGCAGGAACGGCAAATAATAATAGATACGCGTCGTACCCAGCACGATCGAGGCGGCAGTCAGCTGGCCTAGATTATGACCGACTCCACCCAGTATGCTGACACTAATCAGACTGAATTCGTCGCGGGCATAGCGCAGCATGACGAACATGATGACGAAGCTGCCCAGCGCGCCAAGTATACTGAAGAGAAACGTGGAGAAACTGCCTAATAAGAACGCGGTCAATAGCGTCTTAATCACGATCAACCACAGGGCGTCCTTCCCGCCGAACAGCCACAGACAGGTCAGCACAAGAATATTGCCGAGGCCCAGCTTCGCGCCAGGAATCGTAACCGCCAGCGGAATGAGCGTTTCCAGAATGCCCAGCACCGTGGCCAACGCGGCGAAGATTGAGATCACGATCAGCTTGCGCAGCGCCTGTGGATCATGAGACAATCGCATCGAGACCCTCTCCTTCGTCACTGTCATCGATAATCTCCACGAATACACGGTTTGGCAGACAGACGATCGTCTCATTGCCGCGATGAATATGCCCGAAGGTCAGACACAGCTGATCTGGACAATCCGCCTCGATCATCTCGATGCCGCCATGCGACACACGCAGAATATTGAGCCCCCGCTTGGTCTGAATTTCGATCTGTTGAACCTCATCGGTCAGCGCAATCGTGTCATAATGCTCGCCATCGACCATAATCTTGGCATAGGCGCCTTCTGAAGCTGTCTTGTCGTCCGTGAAGAGAGGAATCGTGAACCATGCAACAGCTACAACCAACAGCACGATAAGTGCGATATCTCCTCGCTTCATATGCAGCATCTCCCTGTCTGATTCAATCCGAGCTTTGATTCAATTATCCTTCGAGACTCGTTGGGTCAATATGACATTAATCACACTTAGCAGCCGTAAGGTGTAGTACATTGAAATTAAATTCACAAACTTTCATCACGCCTACAGGAGAGAGGAATATGTTACATCTACTATTATACAAAATGAAACGCATACGGGTAGTCTCTCTGGTCCCTATTGTTGGGATGATCGTCTTGCTCACGGCATGCTCGAGCGCTGGCAGCGCCGACCACAGCATCGCCAAGCCGATCTCGGACAGCACCTTCATATTCGATACGATCGTCAGCGTTCGCGTCTACGATGATCGAATGTCCGAACAGCACTTCAGTGAAATTCGCGGCATACTCGAGGGGATCGATGAGCGGATGAATCGTCACCTTACAGGCAGCGAGATTGATCTGGCTGCGCGGCAAGCCGGTCAACAGCCGGTTCAGGTATCTGCAGATACCTTTAAGGTGGTCCGCGCCGCGCTCGCTTATGCGGACACTTCACAGGGCGTATTCGATCCGACCGTCGGTCCGCTCGTCGACCTCTGGGGGATCGGCACCGATTCTGCGGCGATCCCGCCAGAGCATGAACTGGCTGCCGCGCTCGAGCTGGTCAATTACCAGGATGTCGAGCTGAATGAAGACCGATCTACGATTATGCTCACCCGGCCCGGGATGATCCTCGATCTAGGCGCGATCGCCAAGGGGTATGCCGCTGACGTAGTTAAGGATTACTTGCAGGAGCGGGGCTTCAAGAGCGCCATCATCGACCTAGGCGGCAATATAATCGCGATGGGGGATAAACCGGGCGGGCTCGCATGGTCGATAGGCATCCAGGATCCTTCCGAGAATCGCGGCGAGCATCTGGGTATTCTGAAGGTCAGCGATAAGACGATCGTTACCTCAGGGATTTACGAACGGTTCTTCAGAGAGAACGACAAGGTGTATCATCATATTCTGGATACCGATTCCGGGTACCCGGTCTGGAATGATCTACTCAGCGTATCGATCATTACAGATACCTCTATGGATGCGGATGCGATGTCCACTACGACCTTCGCGCTCGGTCTGGAGGCCGGTATGGCTTATATCGAGGCGTTAGAGCATGCGGAGGCGATCTTCGTCACCACGGATAAGCAGATTCATCTCACCTCCGGCATGCAAGGGCAGTTCGAGCTGACGAATGGCGGCTATCAGTATGCCGATTAGCCGCCGGCTCATGACAGAAACCCTGATTCGGGCACACTCGCGCGCACCGAATCAGGGTTTTCGTTATCCGATCCATCTAGATCGATATGGATTGAATCAAGCCCTTCAGCTTATCTGAGGAAGCATGGAGCTTGCGCTTCTCCTCCTCAGTAATCGTAATATCCATCACTTCGCGTACACCTGTGCGATCCACGACACATGGCACGCCAAGGTACACATCGCTCACACCATGATAATCCTGCAGCAGGGTCGAGACGTTCAGCACGGCACCTTCATTGCGCAGAATAGCCGTACAGATCCGATCCAGCGCGAGGGCGATCGCATAATAGGTCGCTCCCTTCGCTTCTATGATCTGATAAGCGGCATCCCTCGTATTCACGAAGATCTCTTCCTTGTCCGCATCGCTCAGCGACAGCTCCGAGCCTGCAATATTCGCCAGACTCCATAGCGGCAGCTCGGAATCCCCATGCTCACCTACGATATGCGCATGCACGCTGCGCGAATCCACATTCAGCTTCTGGCCAATCAGATAACGGAATCTGGCGCTGTCCAGCAGCGTGCCAGATCCGATTACGCGATTCACTGGCCAGCCAGACTTCTTCAGCGTGAAGTAGCTCATAATGTCCACCGGGTTCGACGCAATGAGCAGAATACCATGATCATTGTACTTGAGTACTTCCGTTGTAATGCTCTCGAAGATCGCCACATTGCGCTTCAGCAGATCTACGCGGGATTCACCGGGCCGCTGTGCTGCGCCAGCCGTAATGATGATGATATCCGCGTCCCTGCAATCCTCGTATGTACCCGCCCACACATGCGCCCGGCCAAGGAAGGGCAGACCATGATTCATATCGAGCGCGTCTCCCACAGCCTTGCCTTGATTGGCGTCGATCAGCACAAGCTCATCCATCCGTTCGCGTAATAACAACGTATATGCGGTAGTCGAGCCAACGGCCCCTACCCCGATTACTACAATTCTCGATTTTTTGGGTTTCAATGCCTTCTACTCCCTCTCGTGCACAAATTAGTTAGACTGGGAATCATCTCCATGACGATTCAGATAATAGTATACCATAGCCATTAAGACACCGCCGCCAATCAGATTGCCCAGCGTCACCGGAATCAGATTATGGAATACACCGTTCCAGGAGATCGTCCCTGGGTGATCTAATACAAGCGCAATTGCAAAGGTACATAAGTTGGCGATACTGTGCTCATACCCCGATATGAAGAAGCAGAATACGAACAGCATCATCGCGAACATCTTCGCCATATCGCCCTTCATCGTCATGGGCACGAAGAATGCGAGGCAGACGAGCCAGTTACAGAGAATCCCCCGGTAGAACAGCTCCAGCATCGAATCATTCATCTTCTTATCGACCACGCTGAGCAAGAACCCGTTGACATTGTTGTCATCGAACAAGCCTGTCGCCAGAATGAGCAGCGCGAACACCGCGGCCCCTATAATATTGCCTGCATAACTGGACAACCATACCTTCAACGCATCTCTCCATCGGATCTTCTTCTTAAGCGCAGTGTAGGTAAAATAAAACGTATTCCCTGTGAAGAGGTCTCCACCTCCATAGGAAATCAAGATGATCGCCGCGCCGAACGTCATCGCCGCCATCGGATACGTAAAGGGCGATTGCTCCAGGTAGAAGAAGCTGCCTGTCTTGAACGCTACGATGACCCCGAAGCCAATGAACATGCTCGCTAAGGCGGAGCGAATCAGAAACTCCAGTTTATTGCGTTTGAATATACGAAACTTCTTAAGGGCGAGCTTCTCGACTTGCTCTAACGCTTCTGTTTCCACGACCTGCACCTGCTTTATCTAATGTTTATAAGGATGCCCTTTCCCAGTATAACTAGACGCGATATCGTGTTACAAGCTTATATAGTGATTATCCTGTTTTTCATTTGATTATCTTTCCAAGAATAGAGGAGAAACACGATATTTGTCGAAATATATATGGAACTGCTGAGCGAGGTGACCCGATGAACACGAGACAATCAAATCAGCGCTTCACAATCGGCCTGTTGTCCGAGAATTCCAGCTTTCCAACCGAATCACTGATCGCTGAAGGAGTCATGCGCGCAGCGGAAGAATACGATGCGAACGTGGTCTACCTATGCGACCTGGCCTTATCCACACAGAATAACTATGACCAGCTCCAACGATACATTGAACAGTTTGAAATTGACGGTCTCCTCGCCATCGGATGGTCTAAGGATGTTCAGAGTGATCAAGCTGCTTCCTTCCACGCGAGCACGGACGCCATTCCAGTCGTCTCTTTGGGACGCGACATTAAGCGTTACCCCTATAACCGTGTCAGCGGATACGACTATATTAAGGAGCTTACACGGCATCTAATACATGATCATCATCGTAAGCATATTGCCTATATCCGATTACTAGGGCGAGACGATCGCCAGGACGGATACATCCAAGCTATGGAGGAAGCTGGACTTCCTTATCAGGACTTGATTATTACCGCTGAGCAGATGACCGGCGTCTCGGATTTTCTTCAGCAACTGGAGCGCGCGCTTGATATCTTATTCGATCCGTCCCGCACCGCGCCTGATGCAATCATTACATTAGGTGCCATTGATGGTCAAATGATACTCGAGTTACTGCACAACCGCGGCCTCCATGTGCCCGATGATATTAGTGTGGTGTGTTATGAAGATAATGAGTCGTTGGAATATCTCAACCCGCCCCTCACAACTATTCACTATCCGTTTCATGAACTGGGCTATCTGGGCGCGCAGCAGCTGTTACGTCAACTGACAGGCCAGCCCTTCGAATGGGAGGTTGTCGTGCCTACCCATATCATCTTTCGGAACTCATGCGGGTGCAGTGAATGGACAAGACTGAATAGAAGCTTGGAGCTGAATGCCGGAAGCATCGGGAGCCCGACTATGAGGGGCAGCGCAGAGCAGATCGCAGCGACCATGTTAGCCGCCTACCCGGATTATGCAATCCCCTATCAGGATATCATCGATTCCTTCTTGGAAGCGGTCAATACAGAGCGCAGCAGTGTCTTCCTGACGGCGCTCAGACAAGCGCTATTGCCTATCGAACAAGAGCAAGAGATCGATGATCTGCAAGGCCAGATCGATCTACTGCGCATGCTGCTGAAGACACTGATCGCGCATGATGAGCAATTAGTGAAGCGAGCGGATGAACTCTGGTTCTCGGCCCGCTATATCATCGAACTATCCAGTCAACAGGGCATGGTGCGTAAGTTGCTAGCAAAGGTTAAATTGAATGAGGATTTCAAGTATATCAGTATGAATTTATTATCTGCCTACAATCTTCCTAAAATTATCAATCTAATTAATGATTATTGTGGTTGGCTCCAAATCCCCAGCCACTATCTATTCCGTAACAATCAAGGACGCGAGGAGTTGATCTTCAGCAGTCAGCAATACCAGAATCGCACGCAGGACATCAAGCCCAACGCTGATCTGCGTACCGCCTTCCAGTTCTATAAGAATACGGAGAATGGCCGATTCTCTCTGGCGGCGATGCCCCTGTGGATTAACAACGAACAGATCGGCTTCAATTGGATGGATCCCGGCACCACCCCCGCGAGTACGTTGATTACATTCAGCAATCTGATCAAAACTGCGCTGAAAGGTGTCATGTTGCTGGAAGAGTCCCAGGCGCTCGCGGACACCGATGCGCTGACCGGGCTGTTCAATAGAAGATACTTCTATCAGGCCATTCAGAATCGCATTCAGAGGAATCGTCCATTCTCATTGTTCTTCTTCGACATTGACGGTTTCAAGCTGGTCAATGATCAACATGGACACCACATTGGCGATATGCTGTTATCACGTATTGCTCAGAGAATCTCCTGCATTCTGGATCTTGAACCGTCATCCAGGCATTATGCCGAGGATCCGAACACCATGGGCAGCATCATATTCCGACTCGGCGGCGATGAGTTTACCGCGATGATCGATGAGGTTGATCCTAGTGTCGCGGCACAGTATGCTGGGCATTTAGTAGCGGATCTTAAAGCGCCTTATGAGATCCTAGATCAGGAGATTCACATCACCTGCTCGATCGGAATCGCGCAATTCCCGCTCGACAGCATGGATGCCTCAGAACTGCTCAAGTTGGCGGATACCGCTATGTACAAAGCCAAGTCACATAAGAACACCTATTTCTTCTACAGCGATATGGAGCAAGCCTGACCAACGAAGGTCAGGCTTGCTTGTTCTGGCGTCGATCGGAGAAGATGACAGGTCCACGTATTAACGCCAATACTAGCAGCACAATGCCTACAGTTGTCGTAAAGCCCATCACCTGCACCCACTGCGGCAATTCTGCGATCTGATCAAATATAAAGCCGCCTACTACTGGGCCTAGGAAGGCAGCAACGCCTGTTATTCCCGAGAAGACCGCTACATACATCGGGCGATCCGCGGACGGAGAATCGCCGATCAGGAAGTTGAATACCAGCATCTGATTCCCGCCCAGTCCGACGCCCAGTAGAATGTGGATCAGTACGAGCACTAACACGGCAGGCAAGACTAGCGTAGCACTCCATAATACACAAGCCGCCGCAATGATCGGAAATGTAAACATGAGCAGATAACGCGCAGATCTCCTAGCATTCAACCTACCCCATACATAGAAACCGATCATCATCGCTACGGTCTGAACAATCGTCATGAGCGAGACCAACAATTCGCCCAGTCCCATAACGGACAGCATAATATAGCTGAATAGCGGCACAACTAGCGTCTGAAGAAACTGCCAAATCGAGATAAAGGTCATCGATCGAGTAAATAGCTTGTTCTGAAACGGCTTCTGCACCATCTTCCCAATCCCAATCGACTCTGACTTCTCGAAGGGCAAATTCGGGTAGAGGAAGAAGGTAGCAATGTTAATGACCATGGCGATCGCCACAATAAGGAAGAGCATATGGTACCCTTCGATTCCGGGTATCCGATTTAATATGAGGCCTCCCAAGAATAAGGCCAGACTGCTGACCGCCATATTCAGTGTATTACGGAAGCCAAAATATTGACCTCTTACCTGCTTCGGCACCATATCCGCAATGATCGATGTCCAGACCATCGACCCAATTGCATTGCTCGAGAATGCCAGCAGGTAAAAGAGAAAGTAGAGCGCGAAATAATAATCCGACCCGACCAGAAAGGGAACCGCTCCAGTCAGCGTCCAGAACGTACGATGGATGGTCCCGCATATAATGAACCAACGCCTGCGATTCTCCGTCTTCTGAAGCAAATAGGCAGCTGGAATCTGGATGAGATTGAGCAAGGTCGGCAACGCCAGAACTAGTCCGATCTGCAAGGAGCTAGCCCCTAACACGAGCAGATATCCGGTCAAGAATGGGGCATTCAGAAGACCGAAAGCAAACGTTGCGGGCACACCTTCAATCGATGCAGCCCAGAGATGTCGTCGATAAGTCGACCGATTGCTCTTCGGTAAATTAAGCAAATGTTGGAATGGCATAAGGCCTCATCCTTCTCTCTCGCATAATAAATCTCTAAGTTGATAGAATAGCGGATGAATGAACACGCTATGCGTAGAATTCCCCCGCTCGCTGTACGGTTCGCTGCATAGGCAGATGATACGGACACTTCGATTCGCATAGCGGCTTCTCACGACAAGGCTCATAATCCGCGCATGACGTAATCTTCTCCTTATGCTTCTCAAACCAGCTGACACCATGAGGCAGCAGTCCGTTGTTCTCTCTAATCACACTGGATATCATCACATCTGGTATACGAATTTCCAGCGGGCAGACACTCTCGCAATAGTTGCAGCGTCGGCACTGATGCGCACCCAATTCCTCGGCTAGCCCATTAAGCGCAAGGCGCTCTGCGGGCTCAATCTCCCGCGCCATTGCCGCAATGTTCTCCTGCACTTGCTGGACACTCGTCATGCCAGATATCACCGTATGGACATCATGGGCATACGGATAGCGTATTGCCGTGTCAATCGGCTGTACGAAGCCTCCTGACAGCGGCTTCATAGCCGTCTTGCCCATCCCCAAGCTAGTTGCAACAGGGATGAGTTCTTCGAGCGCGAATGGCTGCACCAGACTGAGGTGGAACAGCACCTGATCGAAGCTGTCCTTCGCAATCCACTTAGCTAGCAGATCCGGTCGATGACCAGAGATCCCTACGAGACGAACCTTTCCTTGTCGTTTCGCTTCCAGTGCGGCATAGTATGCTCCGTCATCATCCATAGCCTTCTGATACTCCTGCACATTATTCACATAATGAATTTGTAAGAGATCAACATAATCGGTCTTCATGCGAGACAAACTTCTCTCAATCTGCTCCATTGCAGCCTGATAGCTTCTCTCGCCAGTCTTCGTCGCGAGGAAAAATTCTTGTCGTCTATGGGAGATCGTCTCACCGATGATTTCCTCACTATTCCGATACCCAGCAGCCGTGTCGATATAATTAATGCCATTATCCAGCGCGTAATGTAAGGCAGCACTAGCTTGCTCGAGCGGGATATTAGGCAGATTCATCGCTCCGAATCCCAACGAAGACACCCGAATGCCGGACTTCCCAAATTCACTGTATCTCATGTCGTTCCCACATCCTCCCCATTCGTACTCTTCAACAAGTAGCATAGCCTATTACGCAATAATTTGCATACAGAAATTCTTATGGCTTTCTCGTAAATTCTTTCATTACTCTACCTAACCAGATAACGGACATCACAGACGCTAAATCGCCATTATCATCACATTTGATTTTCTAACGGACTTAGCTGCACCTATTCACATGTTTTCATTGTCGTCATCACCATTATCACCTCAATAAGCTCATCTGGGTCCATTAGATTTTATGAGGACTGTTTTTCGGCGAATAGCGTTTCTCCTGTCCGTTACAGCTCATGATACACAAAAGAACAGGGCCGTCCTGCAAAGGTCACTTCACCTTTGGGACAGCCCCATCCGTTAATCCCGTCCATACTGATAAAATTGACTCCATTTCGACCGTTCCGATTGATCTCGATCTCCGTTCTCCTGTCTAACCTTTTTATAATCTGACTGTCTCTCTCTATCTCCTCGCTGATTATGCTCCTGCTTCTTCTTCTGTTCCTGCTGCTTCTTCTGCTCTTGCTGTTTCTTCTGGTCTTGCTGCTTCTTCTGGTCTTGCTGTTTCTTCTGCTCCTGCTGTTTCTTCTGGTCTTGCTGTTTCTTCTGCTCTTGCTGTTTCTTCTGGTCTTGCTGTTTCTTCTGCTCCTGCTGCTTCTTCTGCTCTTGCTGATTCTTCTGATCTTGCTGCTTCTTCTGATCTTGCTGTTTCTTCTGCTCTTGCTGTTTCTTCTGATCTTGCTGCTTCCTCTGCTCCTGCTGCTTCTTCTGCTCCCGCTCTGCCTTTTCCCGATCGTTTCGCTGCTGTCTCTCTTCCCGCTCAATCCGTTGCCGTTCTATCCGCTCATTCCGTTCTTGCTCTTTCTCTACTCGTTCCTGTTCTTTACGCCGCTCATGCTCTGCGCGATCATTCCGGTGATCGCGTTCCCGCTTCTCCCGTTCTCTCTCCGCCTTCGCCTTCTCTTTCTCTTGCTCTCTCTTCGCCTTCTCTTGCTCTCTCTCTACCTTCTCCTGCTCCCTCTTCGCATGCTCCTGCTCCTTACGCTGCTCCTGCTCAAGCTGCTGCTGCTTCTTCGCCTGCTCCGCAACTGCAATGTCCGCGAGAATCGATTTCGCCTGCTCCTTGCTCTGCTCATCCTTCGAGGTGATCAGGCGACCGACATCGTCATGCTCAGTCAGCAACTCCTTCACCGACTTGGTTTTCAATTCCTCCAGCTCAATTGGCTGCGCGGTACTCTGCGACATGAGCAGAGCAGCCATCTTCCCCGTCGATACGCCTTGCTCAACGGCAACGCTGCGTATCTCTTTCGGCACGATCAAGGTAGATACCGTAACCGCCTGCTGTTCATCTGGCGCAGATTCCGCAATTCGTTCAGCAACTCGCTGCTCGATCCGCTGTGATAGATCATCGGCGTTCAGCTGAACCTCACTCGACACAATTGTGCTGGTAATCAGAATGTTGAGATCCAAGTTGTCCAGAAAATGCGAATGTCGAAGACGGTCAACCAGCAGTTCAGAGAATGTGTCAATCGACATGCCGCGAACATTCAGACCATCAACCAAGCTGACGCCATCGGCGTTGATGCCTCTAACCTCAACAACCACTTCTCTCTTGTTCAGACCAGCTTCCACACTCGGGTTAATATCCAAGGTAACGTAGGCCGCCACCGCGTTTACTCGCGTAATGCCCTGATACATGCCAAGAGCAGAGAACACGATTAGACAGAATACCGCAGCTGCCGAAATATATCGATACCGCGACAGTCTTGCTGCCAACGTAGGCGCATGAGGTTGCTGGTCAATAAACTCGATCTCTTCCCCAATAGCGCAGCACTGGCTAGGCTTAGGAATGCTGTTGAATTGTCCATCACGCGTCATGACGACAACATCATGTTCTCTTATGTCCATCACTATGCCTCTAGCCATGCTGTGCGCTCCTCTCTTGGGATGTATGGTCCTGATCCAGGTAATCTTGTAAATAGGGATAATTGCCGCTTGCCGCCAATGCGATTGCAATGACATACTTGCGATTGCGCTCGAGCGTCTTCCGCGATACCTCCACCTGCTCCAACAGCTGCTTGATTGGCAGCTGGAGCTTCTCGCGAAGCAGGCCCATCATCTCTTGTGAATCCGCCAATGTTAGCGCCACGCGAATGAGCATCTGCCTGGAATCCGTATGCTTCGGGGACACATCGACAAGCTCGGAGAATGATACGCCGAATGCCGCCAGCTCAGCGCTTAACTCCATAATCTCCAGCCTGCGAGCTTCGCTCTCAATTATGGCTTGATGCTCATTAAGCGCCTGACGCGTCTCGACTGGATTCACAATCTGACTCTCATCGTCCTCAATGTCGAACGCGGAATAGGGAATATGCTGCGCATACTTCTGTTCCTTACGCACATAATCGATCAGACGACGGCGAATGACCGTCTCAGCGAAGCCCAGGAAGGAGCGTCCGCTGACGCTAGAGAATTTCTCGATCGCTTCATTAAAGGCGTCGAGCGCAATACTATATTCGTCATCTCTCGACGGATCCACGTATCTACGGCAGAATCTGCTCGTTATCTTGGCAATGTACGGTTGGTATTCTGTAATCAACTGATTCCTCAGCGCATGGTCTCCCTGCTGAGCAATCTGAATTTGTTCTTCAAGCGTTAATGCCGGCACTTCTTGCGTTTCTCGCGATTCTTGCGGCATGCGCTTGCCTATGAATCGCTTGAAGGGTGCAGGGAGCAATTGTTCCACCTCGCAATACAGTTTTCGTTCACACCTGCTGATTTCCGGGGGTACGGCATTTCATTTCACAATAAGTAATACTCGCCAATCTCGAGAATGACTCGAAATTCGAGTTTCAAGTTTGTTCCATACAGAAAAGAGCGTCTCACTAAGAGACGCTCCGATCGTTCTATATGTTACAGCTATTCCCTGCTTCCTCAGCCGATCTTCTTCCTGCCGCGTTGCTTAAGCCGCGCTTCTCGCTCGCTGAGCACCTTAAGTCTGGCCTTCAATTGCTCACTCCATTGGTGATCCTCTAATTGTCCTGCGACGATCAATAGATCCAGCGCCATGTCAATCTGTGTGCGCACAACCTCCATCGGTTCCTCGTGCTCCGAATTGACACAATTCTCATATAAGCGATGCTGATTGGCAACATCGACATATTCAGCGAAGTCTACCTCGTCAGCACCATCGCCATGCGCGTATTCTGCCAGAATCTCATATTCATTCTCAATCATATGGTGCACCTGCGTATGGTGACAGACTGGACAGTACAGCAGCGGCACATTATGAACCTGTGTGCGATAATGCTTCAAAGTCCCCTTGGTCCCTATCATACTTGCTCCGCAACAGAAGCTCATGTCTGACTCCTCCAATCCATTCACCGTATTACGATTCCTGTAATTAACTATATTCGATCTGTTCATGTAAAATCCTCTTTTCAATTACGATACATTACGAACCATTCGAAGTGCCTATGTACCAGATACTTGGATATCTCCCCCTGTAATGGGGGAATATACGAGAAGACCGACTACAGGATAGGGGGCGTGATCCAGCGATGATTCAACCACTCATCAACAGATTAACTGCATTCATGGGGAATCCGCCTGACCTGAAAGTGCACTTGCTGCCAACGACGCAAGAGAAGGACCCGCAGGCAGCTGTTCTGTACTTGTCCAGCATAACGGACGGCTCGAGAATTAACGAGTTATTCCTAAAGCCCTTACTAAACCATTATACCGAGCAAGGGAAATGGCAGGATCCCGCTGAGCTGATGTTCATCGATGATTCCCCGTTATATGGAACCAGCGTCAAAAAGGATATCTCGTCGATCGCGCTCGAATTGTACAGCGCGAAGTGCGTACTTGTAGCAAGTAAACGCAAAGAGGCCATTGCTGCCGATGTATCACTGTGGAATGACCGTTCTGTCAATTCACCGGAGACCGAGCATTCGCTGACAGGACCCAAGGATTCGTTCGTAGAAAATTTGGACATCAATATATCCATGATTCGCAGGCGAATCCGACATGAGGACCTGCACATTGAATCGCTAACAATAGGTACTAAATCGCGAACCACCGTTAATCTGATTTATATGAACAATCTCGTTAATCGTGCAGCGCTGGAACAGTTGAAGCAACGCTTGGATGCTGTAGAGATGGATGTTCTTCTGGATTCGTCCCAATTAGGTCAGATTCTAACCAATACAAGGAAATCCATCAACCCATTTCCTCTATTTCAGACTACGGAGCGACCAGATAAAGTGGTTGCAGCGGTTATGGAGGGAAGAATTCTTCTGTTGGCGGATACATCGCCTACCGGAATCCTGATCCCAACAACCGTTACTGCGTTGTACCAGACAACGGATGATTATTATTTTCCAGCGCTATCCGGGTCGTTCATTCGATTGGTTCGCTTGACAGGATTGTTCGTTACGCTGTTCCTTCCAGGACTCTATGTCTCGATCTCCTCGATCAATTACGACGTGTTCCGGATTGAATTTATGCTGGCAGTCGCCGCTAGCCGAGAAGGCGTACCTTATCCTGCCTATATTGAGGTATTGATAATGATTACCCTATTGGAATTGATTAATGAAGCGACTGTACGATTACCCAAGGTCATTGGCGGAACTGCAACGATAGTAGGTGGATTAATAATCGGTACCGCAGCAGCAGAGTCTCACTTGGTCAGCAACATTATGATTGTTATCACTGGCGCAGTGGCAATAGGCAGCTACACAGTGGCTAACTACATGATCGGTGTGGCTTGGCGGGTTAGTAGTTATACCTTAATGGTGCTGGCCATTCCATTCGGTCTCAACGGCATGGCGATCGGCTCCGCTTTCATCTTATTCTATCTCTGCCATATCAAATCAATGGGCGTGCCCTATCTCTCGCCGCTTAGCACCTTACAATTAAGAGAGCTATTCAGAGACGCGCTTCTACGTGTGCCGCTAGCCATGAATCCATTCCGTCCAGCCGTGTATAGCCCTGCCGCCAAAGGCACGAGACGAGCCAAACTTCGGAAAAGCGAGGATTTACTTTGACCAGAGCTTCAAGCCAGCCCAAGCTTCACTATCCCATCCTGCTATTCGTCACGATCTTCCCGGTAGCGTTCAGCCGACCAGTCTCCATAATAATAGAAAATATCGGAAGGAATACGGTTTGGTTTATCCTCGCCGCCTTGTTGTTGCCACTTCTAGGCACATGGATCAGCCTTCAGGTCAGCAGACGCAGCGGCTATACCTCCATCATGCTGGCATGTGGAGAGATTGGATTCCGATGGCTGACCCCTATCGCTTACATCCTATATGGGATCCTATATCTGGGCATGGCTTCCTATTCGATCGCGCTGAGCGGCGACTTCTCTTCACGGGTATTCCAGAACAGTGATTCGGCAGCTGCTATTCTGCTTAATGTCGTCATCGCCGCTCTAGCGGCCATGTTCCCTATTGAAACGTTGACGCGATATGCGCAGGTCATCATGCTGATTCTCGTCCCCCTCTTCCTGGCGTTATCGTCCACGATGTTCATGGAACCTGAATGGCGCTGGCTTCAACCCATATTCGTGCTCAAGGACATGATTCACCCCATGGATGCACTCGCAGTCGTCATGTGTATCTTCTCGCCGCTGGCCACGATCACCTTATTGAATCGAACCCGCTCTAGTATCTCTTTCCTTGCGTTATGTATATACATGGCTCTGCTCGCCCTAATTACATCGAGTCTAGTCGTGCTCAGCCTCACGACATTCGGCTTACATACTGCGAAGAAGTTGGAGTACCTGGTTTTCTACGCGCAAAATGCGATATATGTCGAAAATTTCATTTTCGAAAGGTTTTTCTACACCGGCGGCATCCTGCTGATCTATTTTAAAATCGTTGGTTCTGCATTCTTAATTCGCTGCGCGGCGTTATGCATGGCTCATACTTTCGGATATAAATTAGGCGCATTTCCTATTCTAGCCATAGGGGCAATCCTAGCTGGGGGACTGTGGCGAATGAATCTTCCTGTTTATTTTCATATTGCTCCCCTATGGTTGGGCTATTACAGTATGATCCTGTTCGTCGCCCTCCCCTTGCTCATTTATATCCTCTTATTACTGAAAGGAACCCGGACATGAGAAACCGTTTATTGTTCCTTGTAGCGCTTATAGTAGGGTTGCTGCAAATCGCAGGTTGCTCTGGCGGCAAGCAGCTGAATCGAATTTCATTCATCACGGCGATTGGAATCGATAAGGCGGAGTCCGGTGTCATGGTTCACGCATTGATTACCATACCCGGGAAGTTTACGGCGCTCAGCCCCGGAGGCGGAGGGGCTATGGACCAGCGCCCTAATTATGTACTAAGCGCGACTGGAGCGAATGTCGAGGAAGCTTTATATAAGATGAGGCGGCAATCCTCACGGGGATTGAACGTGGGACATACCCGATTGATCTTCTTCTCTCATGAGCTGGCCGAGGATGGGATTGACTCCTATCTCGATCTCTTCATGCGCAGGGAGCAATTCCAGATCAATCCCTGGGTAGCCATAACGAAGGGGAGCACCAAGGACGTCCTGCTAGCGAAGCCGCATATTCCGCAATCGGTGACCGATTACTTCGTCGATGTCTTCTCACAGGAAGGGGCGGATACGATGGATGTACTGCCGATTTATCTGTTTCAATTCTATAGTTACTTGCATGAGCCTGGCAAGACACCATACGCGATGATCATCAGCAAGCGCAAGGATGGCAATCAGCTCGCGCTGACCGGTCTTAGTCTGTTCCGCGCAGGGAAGATGATCGATTCACTTACCCCTAAGGAAACGAAATACCTGCAGCTCATTAGCAACAGACACTTACAATATGCGTCACTGACGCTTATGAAACAGAGCTACACTATACTCAGTTACAATACACGAACGAAGGTTACCAAAGAAAACATCCAACTCGACCTCCATCTTAGAGTCGAATTGGATGATAATCCCCAGAACACGACAATATCTTACAGGAATTTGCCGCCGCTAGAAACGAAGCTGGCTAAGTTGGTTAAACAGAACACGGAGAAATTAATAAGGCGTCTGCAAGCGTTAAAAACAGACCCCGTCGGCTTCGGTCAGAAGTATCGATTATCCGTCGATGATGACCTGAAGGCAGACGATTGGAGTGAAATCATCTTCCCCGGAATGGCGATTTCGGTGACCGTCAAGGTCGACATCGTTCGCAGAGGCATGCTCAATTAAGCATTACGTGCTATAGGTATCAGCATAGCGCTCCGCCGTCCATAATTGGTTCAGCTCGGACTCGTCGCTTAGTTCAACTACGATCATCCAGCCATCGCCGTACGGTGATGCATTCACCTGCTCTGGCGCATCCGTAAGAGCGCTGTTGATCGCGACAACCTTGCCGCTGACAGGCGCGTACAGCTCCGAAACCGTCTTAACCGATTCTACGCTGCCGAATGGATCGCCGCACGCAAGAGTTGCCCCCACTTCAGGCAGCTCCACGAACACAATGTCACCAAGCTCCGCCTGCGCGAAGTCGGTCATGCCGATCGTCACACGATTACCTTCCACCCTTGCCCATTCATGCTCTTCACTGTACTTCAACTCTACGGGTACCAGCATACGACTTCAACCTCCGATTATGTGTTTGAATTGGCGACATCTAGCAACCGTCTAAGGCGCTGATTCACCGTATGCAAGCCGCGTTCTCCCGCTTGGTAATAACGCAGCTCCAACTGACTGTCGAATACATAATAGGCCGGCACGAACGAATTATCGAACGCTCGGCTCAAGCTTAACTGCTCATCTAGGATGATCGGATGCTCCAGTTCATATTCAGCGGCTGTTGCTTGGGCATTCGCGTTATGATCGACCGATGTTCTGGGCGCATGCACACCGATGATCTGCAGGCCATACTGCTGCCCATAGACGAGTCTCCAATGGTTTACGATCGGAAACTCTTCCTTGCATAGATGGCAGCTCACGGCCCAGAAGTGTACAAGGACAGGCGCGCCCAGCAGCTCTTCCCTGCTCATCGATCCATTCACCCACTGCGACACTTGATCGAATGCGGGCAGCTTGTCCCTTAGGCGCAAAGTCATCTCTACTCATTCCCTTCCTCTATTAGAACAAATCCCTGTTGTCAGCGCAAGCTGACAGCAGGGATAATTAGGAGTATCTGCGATTACTGTTTCATTGCTTGTACGATCAGATCTCCCATAGCGGTTGTTCCGATCGCCTTACTCTTGTCCACTGCGATATCGCCTGTGCGGTGACCAGCATCCAGTACGTCCTTAACAGCAGCTTCGATCGATGCCGCTGCATCCTCATATCCGAATGTCAGACGGAACATCAGCGCTACAGAGAGAATCGTAGCAATCGGATTGGAGATCCCTTGTCCCGCAATGTCAGGAGCGGAGCCATGAACAGGCTCGTACAGCCCGAAGCTGCCTTCACCTAGCGAAGCGGAGGACAGCATGCCGATCGAGCCGGTCAACATGGCCGCTTCGTCGCTGAGGATATCGCCGAACATATTCTCAGTCACGATGACATCGAAGCTCGATGGACGGCGCAGCAATTGCATCGCGCAGTTATCCACCAGGACATGCTCCACTTCAACATCCGGATACTCAGGCGCAAGGCGATTGACGACTTCACGCCATAGACGGGAGGTCTCCAGCACATTCGCCTTATCGACCGAGGCCAGCTTCTTGCTGCGCTTCTGCGCGATCTCGAACGCTTGACGCACAATGCGCTCCACTTCATTCACATTATATACGCAAGTATCTACCGCTTCCTGTACACCATCTGCATTATCACGGCGGAACTTATCGCCGAAGTAGATCCCGCCTGTCAGCTCGCGAACGACGATCAGATCCGTGCCTTCCAGCACTTCAGGCTTCAGTGTCGAAGCATCCTTCAAGCAATCGAACACAGTTGCCGGGCGAATGTTGGAGAACAGCCCCAGCGCTTTGCGAATACCTAGCAAGCCCGTCTCTGGACGCAGCTCCTTCGGATTATTATCCCACTTCGGTCCGCCTACAGCGCCCAGCAGCACCGCGTCAGCGCTCTTGCACAGCTGCAGCGTCTCTTCTGGCAGCGGAGTCCCTTTCTCGTCGATCGCAATTCCACCGAACAAGCCATGCGCTGTCTCGAATTTGTACCCGAACAGCTCCTCCGTGCGCTTTAGTACCTTCTCTGCCTCCGCAACCACTTCAGGACCTATTCCGTCCCCTGCGATCACGGCAATCTTCTTTACTTCTGCCATCATATTCACTCCCTAGTAGGTTTACATGCTTCAAATTACGACTATATCATACTTAACATATTTACTTCATAAAAACAAAGATATTAATTCTATGCCTTTATAGATTTAACCTATAAGCTATATAATAATCAATAAACATGCACACTAGCATTTCTTACGATTTCACCCAAGCATTCGTATCGTAACCGCGAACCTCCCAATACCCCAAGTGTCCGCCCTCTATCAATTCAATTCGATTCAGCCACTTCACCGATTTATAAGCATACATGCTAGGTACCACTAATCGCGCAGGACCTCCTAGATCGCTAGGTATCGGCTTGCCGTCATGCAGCAGCACAACCATTACATCTTCCATATTCGCCTGCTCCAGTGTCAACGAATCCGTGTATACGCCATCTCCTGAGTAAAATAATACCGTCCTGGCCTCCGCCTTTACCCCCGCCAATTGGAGGAGCTTCTTCAACGGAATGCCCTCCCATGTATTCTGATACACGGACCACCCCGTTACGCAATGGAAATCGCTCACTTGAACGGTGCGCTGCAACGCGACAAACTCCTCCCAGCTCCAATGGAAGGACTGATCGACCAACCCATCAATCGTGAATGACCAATTCTCATTCGTGAACGAAGGAATGGGCGTTACTGTGTATACGCGGAACGTGCCCTCTGCCCCGCCGCCAATTGGAGGTGAGGACGCAGGCAGCGGCAATGGTGAGGGCACGAGACGATTCGCATCTCGCTCTATCATTGCTTCTAGCGCCGCACTTCCTGCTGGACCGCTGAACACACCGCTGAGCCATCTAAGGAAGGACGGGGCGAATATGACCAGCAGAACTGCCCCAATCGCTCCGCGAATAAACGCGCGACGCGTATAGATCGGCTGCGGGCCTGCAGGATGAATGGCCGGTGCTGCGCGGCCGCTTGTAATCGTCCGTCTAGCGGGCTCCTTCAGCCACTTCACTCGCGTGATTGCATGGTAGATGATATAGGGCAAGCCAAACCAAGTTAACATGTCATGCACCAGCAAGGCTCCATTCGAGATACGCGGTCCAACTGTTTTAAATTGCCACAGCAGTACGCCTGACACGAACCAACCAAGCAATAGGCCGAGCACTACGAGCACATTAAATTGCTGCCATGGCTTCGCTTTCAATTGTTTCCAGTGCTTGGTCGCCAGCAGCAGATAATAGAGCACTGGCACAATTGAAGCAAGGCCGACCGTAATATGGATCCATTTTAACCAGACTCGTCCTTCCCCCAGCACGCCCCGCCAGAACCCAACGATTAAAATCAAGCCTGTTATAGCAAGTATCGCCACGATCCAGCCGTTCCATGTATGCAACAGCGACAGCTTCTTCCCGTAAGCCTTGCGAACTCGAGCTAACCACCGTTTCATTCGCTCACCGCCCCTGAACTTAGCTATGCACACAAAGGTCGCCCGCCAGGTTGAGTAACCTGTGAGCGACCTCTAATGGATATCGGATGATTATGCTTGTACTGCTTGCACTTCAATGTTCAGCTTGATCTCATCGCCGACTAGCACGCCGCCTGTCTCGAGCGCAGCATTCCAAGTCAGACCATAATCACTCCGCTTGATTGCGCCGCTGCCGCTGAAGCCAACCTTCTGATTGCCCCATGGGTCCTTGCCGCTGCCTTCGTAGGTTAACGTGAAGGTTTCGGACTTCGTCACACCGCGCAGCGTTACATCGCCTGTTACCGCATATTCATCGTCGCCAGTCTTCGCAATGCTCTTCGATTCGAAAACGATTTGCGGGTGGTTCTCCACATCGAAGAAGTCAGCAGACTTCAAGTGACCGTCGCGATCATCATTGTTCGTATCGACGCTTGACGCATCAATAACGACACGGATGTTAGCGGATGTCAGATCCTCAGGATCTGCCTCTACTTGCGCTTCGAATGCATTGAACGAACCTCTAACCTTCGCGAACATCATATGTCTAACCGTGAAGTCAATCCCGCTGTGTGTTGCATCAATTGCCCAGTTTGACTTAGCCATTGTAAAATTCCTCCTCAATATTAACTTACTTAAATTAATGTACTTACTTTTCTGTATAGACCTACTATAATACAGCATTAAGCGATTGTCAATACTTTCTTGTAAATTTTATTGCAGCTTTATTCAAGCTTTATAACACGTAGAGGCCTCCGCGCGAGCGAAAGCCTCTACTTGCATCGTAACTATTCCTGATTACTTCCATTCCGATGGTAAGCTGTCATGCCAGACCGCCAAGGCCTTGGCCGCACTGGCCGATACGGCAGCGCCAGATCGAGTCGCGGTCGAGAATGGGATCCCTTGCAAATTCACAAGATACTTAGCTGTCGAAGTAAATCCATTCGAGAGCAAGGCATCCAAACAAACTAACTCTCTGTGCAGACGCGCCGCCTCCTGCAAATCCTCAGACGTTCTGCGCATCACATGCTCGAACAGCCGAATATTGAGATTGGCCTTGGCTGTCGAGGTAATGGCCATTATTCCATTGGCACCTGCCTCTATCGCCTGTAGGAGATACGGGGTGTTCGCCTGCAATATGAGTGAGTCGGGCGCTGCTTGTATCTTCGCAGTAATCCCTTCCATCGTACAGGTCGTGTCCTTTAGTCCATATACGCCATGCTGATTCGCCAATCGATCATAGACATCAGCCGGGATCAAATGAGGTGCAACACCTGGATATTCATACAGAAGAATCGGCAATGGAGAAGCTTCCACCATCTCGGCGAAGTACGCATATAGACGCTGCGGATCTGTTCCGTAGCCATTCGGCGGGATAAGAACGATTGCGGAAACCCCGGTTTCTGCCATTCGAAGCATCTCTTCCTTATGCTTTAGCGGATCGCTGCCCGCATTGCCTGTTGCAACAACGAGGACTTGACCAGCTCCAGCAACTGCCTTGGCTGCTAGCAGCACACGCTCATCCGCTGTCAGATGCAGCAGCTCGCTGCTGCCGCACGCGGCGAATAACGCTTGCGGCGAATGGGAGAGCTGCCAATCCACATAGCGTTCATAAGCCGAATAATCGATTTCTCCCGATGATTGGTAGGGTGTAAGCAATAAGGAATAGACGCCTTTGGGAAGTGTATGCTGGTTGTATGCCATATTCACATGAGCCTCCAATGATAGAGGGCTGTCCCCAAGTGACAGCCCTCCTGCAATTCTTAACCTTTGACCGCACCCAGCATTGCGCCGTGCACGAAGTACTTCTGCATGAATGGATAGACGAGCAGTACGGGAAGAATGGCAATCCATACAACCGCGTACTTCACATTCAGTGCCATTACCGTTGTTCCCTCGGTCGAGCCCGACTCTATGGCTTGAGTCGCAATCTCACCTTGAATGACAATATTCCGAACCATGATCTGCAAGGGATACATGCTCTTCTCATTCAGATAGATGAGTGCCGGGAAGAAGCTGTTCCAATGCGCGACTGTGTAGAATATGAAGATCGTTGCAATGACGGGCAAAGAAAGCGGCAAGACGATTTGAAGCAATGTACGCAGCTCGCCTGCGCCGTCTATAAGTGCCGACTCATGCAGCTCATCCGGTATATTTTCAAAGAAAGTCCGCATGAGAATCAAGTTAAATACACTAATTGCTGTGGGCAATACAATTGCCCAGATCGTATTGACGAGTCCAAGGCCATTCACGACGATGTACCTCGGAATAATGCCGCCATCGAAGAACATAGTGAAGATCACGAAGAATGCAATAATAGATCTCCCATACAGAAATCTTCGAGATAGCGGATACGCACAGAGAATCGTCATCGTCAAATTGATCAACACACCAAGAGAGGTGTACATGATGGTGTTCGAATAGGATCGCCAAATGTACGGATCGTCGAAGACGATTTTGTAGGCATCCAGTGAGAACCCCACTGGGAAGAACACGACATCGCCTCTCTGCACGGCAAGACCTGAACTAACCGACACAATGGCCATGTAGTATAAGGGGTACGAGACGATGACTAGCAGCAAGACCATAAAAAGAATATTGGCATAATCGAATATTCCCATTTTTCGTTTCATCGTAGTCTACCTCCCCACTAGAACAGCCTTGTGCCGTTAAATTTTTTGGATGCCTGATTGGCGAGTACGATCAAAATCAGCGAGATGACGGACTGGAATATCCCGACTGCAGCTGCAAAGCTCATGTCCGCATCAATAAGCCCTCTTCGATACACATACGTCTGGATCACGTCTGCTGTCACATAGGTTGGTCCGCTGTAGAGCAACAGGATCTTCTCGAAGCCGACAGACAGCATATGACCAATATTGAGAAGCAGCATAATGGTCACGACCGTAGAGATCCCAGGCAGCGTAATGTGCCAGATCTTCTTCCAGCGATTCGCGCCGTCGATTGTTGCGGCTTCATACAGTCCTGGATCAATGCCTGTAAGTGCAGCCAGGTAGATGATCGATCCCCAGCCTACTCCTTGCCAGATTTCAGATCCAATATAGATCGTTCTGAACCACTCTGAGAGTCCAAGGAACGTTTGGGCCTCCCCTCCGAAGAACACCACCAACTGGTTGATCAATCCGGAGACGGAGAGGAAATTGACCAGCATTCCTGCCACCACAACGGTGGACAGGAAATGCGGAATATAAGAAATCGTCTGAACAAACCTTCTAAATTTGTCGCTTATTAATTCATTCAAGAGTATTGCAAAGATGATCGGAGCCGGGAAATAGAAGATCATCGAATAGAGATTCATGATGAGCGTATTCTTCACAACGTTCCAAAAATAAGGCTCCGTCAAAAATTGCTTGAAGAACTTAAAGCCTACCCAATCACTTCCGAATATTCCCTTCCGAATCGAGTAATTCTGGAAGGCCATCATATTGCCCAGCATAGGTGCATACTGGAAGATGATGAAGTAGAGAATCGGTAACGCAAGCATGGCATATAGGATCAAGCTCTTGCGAATTTGCTTACGCACATGGTGTCCCTTGCTAGTCTTAGAGGCTGCGCTATGCAAACTGACTTGATTTACTGAGGATGCCATTTTAGCCATTCGCTCTCGCTAGTGCTGTATTGTAGATTTCAACAATACGCTCAGCACCATACTTACTGCACTGCTCCAGGAACGCATCCCAATCCTTGTCTAGCGCATCCTTTGTCATGATGAACTTGTCCATATTCTGTGCCATATAAGCATCCAATTGCGTACGTAGCTGCTTCAGTTCTTCGCGTTCAGCATCCGTGAAGGAAGGGTCATAAGCCATTCTGAATGCCGTACCTTGCTCGATGAACTCGTAGTTCTTCGCAGTCCATTCCTGTCCAAGCTCAGGCTGAATCAGCGCATCGAAGGAAGCATCATTATAGAGGGACAGACCCAGATAGCCTGTGCCGAGCTCGCTTTCTCTTGCATATTGTGGACTTGGCGCATCATTGAACTTGTTCAAGAAATCCATATTGGCCTTAAATTCGCCATTCTCGAGTGTGTAATGCTCGCCTTCAATCCCCCATGATGTTACAGCAGCACCCTCTTCGGAATACAGCCAATCCATGAAGGCAAGTATGCGCTCAGGATTTTTCACATCCGCACTGATCACATAAGACTCCTGCAGGTGATCCAGCTGATACAATTGCGCACGCTTCACACCATTGCCGCTAGCGCCTTCAAGCATCCCCAGCATATCGAATTTCGCTCCTGGCGTAATCGCTTGGAGAGCATTGTTAAAGTTGAGGCCAAAGCCGGTATTGTCTTGATAGTAGAAGGACTTGCCGGAGCTCAGCTTTTCTTGCCAAATTTGCGAGGTAGCCGTTGCATAATCCGGATCAAGAATCTTCTCTTGATACAGCTTGTTCAGCCAAGCAACTGCATCCTTGAAGTTTTGCGAATATGGTCCGAATTCATACTGATTCGTATGCGGATCATAGTATACCTTGGCACCAGTCATATTCGTGTAGCCGCTGCCAAATCCGAATGCGATTGGATTGATGAGGTTTTCAGTTCCTGTCAAACCATTCGCAGCGCGGCTAGTGAACGGGAAGGAATCTGGGTACAGACTCTTAAGCTCCTTAAGCACTTCGTACAAACCTTCATAAGTAGTCGGCGCTTCGATATTATGCTTCTCGAGCAGATCCGCCCGGATAACAGGCACTTGACCAGATTGAGAAGCCCCGAGCTTCTGAACGAGCGGGAAGCCGTACAGCTTGCCATCGATTTTATTCTTATTAATTTCAGTACGTTCAGCCAGTACCTTGCTGAAGTTCGGCATTTGATCCAGATAAGGAGTAATATCTAGGAATATGCCGGAATCTGCGAAGTTGGAGATATCATCCTGGGATACCAGCATCATCTCCGGCACGTTATTCGTGCTGATTAATGTTTTCTTCTTATCATCATAGTTGCTTTGCGGAACACTCTGCAGATCAATCGTAACACCCGTCAGCTTCTCGATATGACCGAGAATAACCGAATCATCACGAAGCGTCTGGCTCGGATGCTCATATCTCATCCAAGTGAGCTTGATTGGCTCCAGACCTGCATCCTCTGAGCCGCTCGCATTAGAAGCTGAATTACTCGAACCGCCTGAACCACCTGAGCTGCTGCTTGAACTTGAGCTGCTTGAGCTGCTCGAGCCGCTGTTATTCGCGTTGTTGCCACCGCAGCCTGTGATGACCATGACCAGAACAAGTGAACATACCAGCATGACCCAACTTAATCTTCTCTTCTTCATTGTTAACCTCCGCTTTTTTGGTATTTTTGAATCCAGTTCATAACTAGCCGCATGGGCCTTTATGAAATCGATTCAGTTGTCTTGCATGATCAGTGTAGCGCGGAGCACAGTCAACAAAAAAGAACCAATAAGGAGCATGATGCACCACTATCGGTCCATTAACTTAATGATTCAATTTTCCACCTGACCAAAATTCCACTTGATTCACCTAGCGTTAGCGCTCCTCACCCTTATAGGCATTGCGGTAATCGGATGGTGACAGCCCTTCGCTCTTCTTGAATACACGGAGGAAGGTCGTGCGGCTCTGGATACCTACTTGTTCGGCGATTTCTGTAATCTTCAGGTCAGAGTTGGCCAACAGCTCCTTCGCTTGCTTCATTCTCACCTGATGGATATAATCCGTTATCGTGATGCCAACCGTTTCCTTGAACATTCTGGATAAGTACTTAGCCGAGAAGCCTAACTCCTGCGCAATATGCTCAAGATAGATATTCTCCGCATAATGCTGTTCAATGTACGCGGAAACTTGATTTGCAATGGAATCGGTCTTGTTCAATTCTGCCTTAATTACGGTTGCATCAATAATACGCATATAGAAGACGATTAATTTATCCAGATACACATCCAGTTCAGTCGGCGGTATCAGACGCTTAGTAATGGTCTCATAGTCCTGTTCAGCCATTAACTGCTCTACATTGTGGCCCTTCTCTTGTCCGTAGCGAATACCCGTGTTCAAGATATCTTCAAGAAGCATGCCCAGATACATGAAGGATACATTCCTAGTCTGGTTGAATCGAACTAGCTCTCTTACATCCGCTTCCAGCAGCTCACGATTGCCTGCTCGCAGCAGATTGATCAGCTTCTTCTCATCTAAGAAGGAATAATAGTAGGTTTGTTCAATCTGCAGATGATTGGAATCGATGATCTGCAGATCGGAGCGTTCTCCCATCATGCTTAGCACGGTTAACACATCACTGAAGGACTCCGATAATTGCTCGATCTCAGGATAGAATTTACCAATTCCAATCTGGAGCGAGCAATAGATCAGGTCATAGTCGAAGGTCTGCTTCACATTATCTATTGCCTGGTACACGGGCTCCAGCCCAGCCGGATTGGACAGCTGCACAATTGCAACATAGAAATTCGTATCCTGCTCAACCACATAGCAATTGACATGCTGATCCAGGATGCCCCATATGACCCGCTTCATCTTATCCTGGATAAGTATTCGGTCATTCTCATTAATCTCTAGGATGAATTGCTCCTTGTATTGGAACAAGAAGCCGCAGCACATATAGTTGCCGTCGTCAAATCCCATATCGTGGATCATGCTTTTACGGATTAACGGATTGGCAGGAGTCCGGCCATTCAACAGACCAATGAAGGTTTGATCCAGCAATTCACTGGAATATTGATTGAGCTTCATAATGGCCGCTTGATTCTCCTGCAATAATCGATTGACCTTACGTCCGATCAGCGCAAGCACATCGCCCTGCGCTCTCGTTACCGCGGAATGATCATCCCCTTCATTGTTCGTTAGAATCGATTGAATTTGACGAATCGGATTATACAGCTTGGCGCTGAAGATCACCGCGAAGACAATACCGACTAGGAATAAGACCAGACTAATCCATGAGACCAGAGACAGGATCCCCTGCGCCTCATGGCTGAACACGGATACCGGGGTAATCGAATAATAACGCCAGCCGAAATCCTCAGAGGTCGCATATACAACGAGGGACTGCGTGCCGCCAACATCCATGAAGCGATGTTGAAGCTCAGAATTTGCTGTTCCGAGCAACTCCTCCAGATTCCACTCGTCCCCCTCATTCGTGTTCACCACTTGATCCTGATGCTGGTTCAAGACCAGATAGGTTGTCTGAGGATAGATGGAGTTCATCGTCAACGACCGTTCGATCGCTTGACCCGATACACTCGTCACCAAAGTTGCCCGATTCCCATTAATATATTGCGTGGTGATCATCGGAATGACCAGGCGCTGATTATCCGTATAATTGGTATAGTAGATGGGCCTTAACAGCTCAGATAAGTTCGTATGCTCCGTCTGTGCGAGCCAGAATGCCATATCATAGTGGGAGGTGCGGTAAAATTTCTCGAAGAATACTGGGAATGCGATAACTCCATCACTCGTATAGATCTTTTCGGTATCAATATACAGGAAGATATGATCAATGAACGAGCTGAATACATTCTGATTGGAAGCAAGCGCTCGCGTCACCAGCTTCATATTCACCTTCTCTGCATCGGACATCCGATCATAGTGCCGCAGGTTCATCTGAATAATATCACTAATCATTAAGTTATTCTTGGACGACTGGGCCATTCCCAGATGCAGATCAATCGTCTCAATGGATGCATTCAAATTGTTATTCAGCTTCTCCGCAACGTCCTTCTTCACCACCTGGTTAACGTCCAGATACACAATTGCACCGATGAGCAGGATTGGAATTAACAAGGAGAGGAAGTACATCAGCATCTTGAAAAAGAGCTTGTGCTTTATGACTTGTAGGATAGGCAGCGTTTTCATCTTCTCACACTCATCTCTTCTTACACGATTGACATGGCTTTATTGATTTTCGTGTACATTCTAGCATTTTATACTATCGTTTCATAGGTAAAATAAGGCTCATCCCGCAAAAAGCTCTACTACCAGCATACTGCTGGTGGTAGAGCTGACTCTCTCCATTAGATTAGCGAACAATTACTTGCCGCGATGACTCTTCTGGATTAACCAGATCATGCCGCTATGGCTACCCGTATGATGCATCAGCCGGCTGACTGTGACCAGCGGTGTATGATTGCCGAATTTGGACTCGACCGGCACATTCCACTTCTCCTCCGGCAGCTCTCTCATCGCTTTAATGATATGCTGATAGGAGGCCTCCTGGAAGTCGGCTAAATCTTCAACGGAGGTATAGCCAGCGGTTCCTTCGGCTCTGCGTCTCTCCATGCGAGCCTTCACATCAGCTGGAGCCGGCTTGCCGAAGTAGGTATCCGCGAACATATACTCAACCTCGGCGGTATGCCAGATCATCTCTCCGATCGTCTGGGAAGGCTCTATTTTCAACTCCAAATCCTCTTCCGGCAGCGCTCTTATCGTCTTCAGAAAGCTCTCGCCAATCGATTGCCACAGCGGCAATACCGTATCGAACGTCATGCAGCACACCCCCTATTCTATGTATTAGGACGATTGATCCTTCTTCTTATCTACAACAACATGCGTGAATGCACTTGCGTCTAAATCATTGAGATCGAAGGCCAGACCGAAGCCCACAACATAGCGCCCTTGCTCCGGCGTCAGCTCGAACAGCGAGAAGTCGAGTCCCCGCAGCAGATTCATCATCTTCTCCCCATGCGCAGCATTGAACAGCTCGAAGATCTCCTCATGTCCCTCATTGCCCAGATTGACGGAGGTACAGCTCCAGCGCGCGCGCTCCGTGCCAAATTTATTCGTCGTCGCGGATTCGTCGGCCAGCATGAGGACATCCACATAGTCATTGCTCTCCATATACCGATAATGATCGGCAATTTGGCTGATGTAGATATACATCTTGCCATCCTTCTTCACGAACGGCGCGTAGCTGATGAACGGCTTGCCCTCATCATCAATCAGACTCAGCACCAGATTCTGACGACTCGCGATGAATGCCAGGTAATTCTCCTTGTTCTTCTCCACATCAACAGGCTTTCTAATCATCAACATATCCCCCTAGTGTAAAATATCTGCCGCGCCTTTGCTTGGGCTTCGCCCTGCAAGAAGAACAAAAACTAAATACACTTTTCCCATCGTCCTGATGGGAAATATTACCACGAAAACTACTTGACGCTACCCTATCCAGCTCATTTAGTACTCTCGCGCACCACTAATTCCGCATCACGCAACTATCCAGCTCATTTAGTGCTCCCGCGCACCACTAATTCCCCATCACGCAACTATCCAGCTCATTTAGTACTCCCGCGCACCACTAATTCCTTAGTGCTCTCGTTTAATTTGCTTCAGAGTTGGAATCCTATGAGCTGTGGCAGGAATCGGTTACTGGGACACCAAAAAGCCGCATCACTTACAGATCTCATCTCTGTAAATGATGCGGCTCCAGCCTAGGCCCATTCTATGTTAGATCAAGCTCATATTATCACGGTCGCCCTTGGCAGGCGCCTTGCGCTTCTCAATCAAGCGATTGATTGCGTCAATATACGCCCGTGCGCTGGACTCGAGGATATCCGTGCTGATGCCCCTGCCCTGAACAGACATCCCGTTCTGCTTCAGCACCACATGCACCTCGCCGAGCGCGTCAGCGCCCTGGCTCACCGCCTGAATCGCGTAATTGTCCAATTCCACCTGCTCGCCGGTTGCTTGATCAATCGCCTGATAGATCGCATCCACCGAACCGTTCCCCTCCGCAGTCAGCTCAATCACCGCTCCATCCTGTGTCTTCAGCTTCACGACAGCGGATGGAACCGCTTGATTGGAATAATTCACCGTCAAGGCCTCCAGTACGAACACCTCTGGCGTCTCAATCAGCTTCGCCTCAATTAGCGCGCGCAGATCATCGTCGGTCACATGCTTCTTACGATCGGCGATGTCCTTGAATTTGCCGAATGCAGCGTTCAACTGCTCCTCCGACAGCTCATATCCCAGATCGACCAACTTCTCGCGGAACGCATGGCGGCCGGAATGCTTGCCCATGACCAGCTTGCTGTCCTTAAGCCCAATGACCTCCGGACGCATAATCTCATAGGTCGTCTTCTCCTTCAGCATCCCGTCCTGATGAATGCCTGACTCATGCGCGAACGCATTAGCCCCGACAATCGCCTTGTTCCCAGGCACGACCATCCCTGTCAACCTGCTGACCAGACGCGAGGTCTTATAGATCTCATCCAGCTTCAGATTCGTCTTCGCCTGGAAGAATTCCTGACGGGTCTCCAGAGCCATCGCCACCTCTTCGAGCGACGTATTGCCCGCGCGCTCACCGATGCCATTAATCGTGCCTTCGATCTGATCTGCGCCGTTCATCACCGCAGCTAACGCATTCGCGGTTGCCATACCCAGATCGTCGTGACAGTGCGCGCTTAACTGGATCTTCTCGATGCCCTTCACGTTCTCGCGCAGCACCTTGAAGATGTTGCCGAACTCGCTCGGCGTCAGATAACCAACCGTATCCGGAATATTAACAACCGTAGCGCCGGCGTTAATCGCCATCTCCGTCACTTCGCATAGGAAGTCCAGCTCGGTGCGCCCAGCATCCTCAGGTGAGAATTCAATCTTGTCAAAATACTGCTTCGCGTACTTAATCGCCGCCTCAGCGTTCTCCAGCACTTGCTCCTTGCTCATCCGCAGCTTATGCTCGCGGTGAATCGGCGAAGTCGCCAGGAACAGATGAATACAAGGATCCTGTGCACCGATCAGCGCTTCTCTAACCGCATCGATATCCGGAATCCGAGAGCGAGACAGACCGATTACGCTCGCATTCTTAACGGCTCTAGCCACCGCATTGACAGCTGCCAGGTCGCCCGGAGAAGCAGCCGGGAAGCCTGCTTCAATCCGATCTACGCGCAGCTTCTCCAGCTGCAGCGCGATCTCCACCTTCTCTTGCGTATTCAGATTAACGCCAGGCGACTGCTCGCCATCGCGCAGGGTCGTGTCGAATATGTAGATCTTACGCATATACATCCACCTTTATGAAGATAATGGCCCAGAATAAAAGCGAGGGACGACAAACGTATGCCGCCGCGCTCATTGCTCCATACACTACCATTCATTAAAGCATAGAACGGGCATATTTCGCAAACAATTTTGGCCGGAATAGCGTCTGTCATCCCTATCTTAACTACTTGTGGATGCTCTTATTTCTTGATCCAGTGCATCATATCGCGTAGCTCTCTACCAACCACTTCGATCGGATGCTCCGCTTCATTGCGGCGAGTAGCTGTCAGGAATGCGCGGTTCGATTGGTTCTCCAGGATGAAGTCACGAGCGAACTTCCCTTGCTGGATGTCGCTCAGTACACGCTTCATTTCTGCCTTCGTCTCATCTGTCACGATACGAGGACCGGTTACGTAGTCGCCGTATTCAGCAGTGTTGCTGATCGAGTCGCGCATCGTAGCCATGCCGCCTTCGTAGATCAGATCTACGATCAGCTTCATCTCATGCAAGCACTCGAAGTAAGCCATCTCAGGCGCATAGCCTGCTTCTGTTAACGTTTCGAAGCCAGCCTTGATCAGCGCAGTTACACCGCCGCACAGAACAGCTTGTTCACCGAACAGGTCGGTTTCTGTCTCTTCCTTGAAGGACGTTTCGATAACGCCTGCGCGTGTACAACCGATACCCTTGGCATAGGCAAGGCCGATTGCCTTAGCGTTGCCTGTTGCATCTTGCTCGATTGCGATCAACCCAGGAACGCCGAAGCCTTCCGTGTATGTGCGACGAACCATATGTCCTGGGGACTTAGGAGCCACCAGCAATACGTCCGTATCCTTGCTAGGCACGATCTGGCCGAAGTGAACGTTGAAGCCGTGGGAGAACAGCAGCGCTGCACCCTTCTTCAGGTTAGGCGCGATCTCTTCATTATATACCTTCGCTTGCGTCTCATCAGGCATCAGGATTTGAACAACATCAGCGCGCTTAGTCGCTTCTGCTACGGATAATACCTCGAACCCGTCTTCCTTGGCCTTATTGAAGGACTTGCCTTCACGCAGGCCGATAACGACCTTCAGACCGCTGTCACGCAGGTTCTGTGCCTGGGCATGTCCCTGGCTGCCATATCCGATTACCGCAATCGTCTTACCGCTTAATACGCTGAAGTCAGCGTCCTTCTCATAATACAATGTAACTGCCATTTGTTTGAAAGCCTCCTACAAGTTTTAGATTTATAAAATTATTTTGCAATACCTCTGATCATAGCGGTTGCGCCCGTTCTAGTCAATTCCCGAATGCCATATGGCTTCAGAAGTTCTGTCATCGCATCGATCTTGCCCGAATCGCCGACCACCTGAATCATTAATGTGGTAGGGCCTACATCGACTACCGAGGCGCGGAAGGTCTCGACCACGCCGAGGATCTCCGGCCGGATTGCCGGGGCTGCGCTCACCTGAATGAGCGCCAGCTCGCGCGCAACCATCGGTCGCGAGCTGAGATTATTCACCTTAATGACATCGATCAGCTTATACAATTGCTTCTGAATTTGCTCCAGTGTCGTCTCATCGCCAGTGGTCACAATCACCATACGCGACAATCCTTCCTCCTCAGAAGCTCCTACTGTAATGCTCTCGATATTGAAGCCCCTACGGCCGAATAGGCCTGAGACACGCTGCAGTACACCTGGTTGGTTGTTAACCAGAATGGATATCGTATGTTTATGCTCCATCATTCGAAATCCCCCATTAACATAGTACCGATCGTATTACCTTGCGTTACCATCGGGAATACATTCTCATGCTTGGCAACCTGGAAATCGATCACGACAGGTCCTGGATGATCCATCGCTTCCTGCCATACCTTGCGCGCCTCTTCCTTATTCGTAGCGCGCAGTCCCTTCACCCCGTAGGCTTCAGCCAGCTTGACGAAGTCTGGGCTGCCCGCCAGGTCAATATGGCTGTAACGATTATCGTAGATGATCTCCTGCCATTGGCGTACCATCCCCAGAACCTGATTGTTGATGATAACCACCTTGACTGGAATGTTATTAATCGCGCAGATTGCCAGCTCCTGCGCACACATCTGCATACCGCCGTCACCGTTCACCGAGATGACCAGCTTATCTGGATGAGCCATCTGCACGCCGATCGCCGAAGGGAAGCCGAAGCCCATCGTACCAAGTCCACCGGAGGTGATCAGGGAGCGCGGATTCTTGAACTTGAAGTATTGCGCCACCCACATCTGATGCTGGCCGACGTCAGTCGTCACATAGGCGTCTCCGCCTGTTGTCTCACTCAGCATCTCGATCACGAATTGCGGCTTGAGCACATCATCCGAATCCTGATAACGGAGCGGATGCTGCGCCTTCCACTCGTTGATCTGCTTAATCCAAGCGTCCGCCTTGGCCGGCTTAGCCTTCGGATTCGCATATTGCAGCAGATGCTTAATATCGCCGACACATGGAATATCTGTCGGTACATTCTTGCCGATCTCAGCCGGATCGACATCGATATGCGCTACCGTCTTGGCCTTAGGCGCGAAGCCGTCCAGCTTCATCGTTACTCGGTCATCGAAGCGTGCGCCGATGCTGATCAGCAGATCGCAATTCTGCAACGCCTGATTGGACGCATACGTGCCGTGCATGCCCGGCATTCCTGTCCATAGCGGATCCCCGCTGGGGAAGCCGCCCAGTCCCAGCAGCGTCGTAGTGACCGGTATGCCGGTTTTATTTACAAACTCAGCCAGCTCCTCAGACGCATCCGCGTACACAACACCGCCGCCAGCCAGAATGAGCGGACGCTCGGCCTGCTCAATCGCCTTGAGCAGCTTGTCGACCTGCAGCTTGTTCGGTGCCACTGTCGGACTGTAGCCGCGCAGATTGATCGTCTCTGGATACTCGAACACCATCTTATGGTTGGATACGTCCTTCGGAATATCGATCAGAACCGGGCCCTTGCGGCCAGTCGAAGCGATATGGAAGGCTTCCTTAATAATGCGCGGCAGATCCTCCACCTTGCGTACGAAGTAGCTATGCTTCGTAATCGGCATCGTAATGCCAGTGATATCCGCTTCCTGGAATGCGTCTGTACCGATGGCCGGCAGTGCAACATTCCCTGTAATGACAACCAGCGGAGTTGAATCCATGTACGCTGTCGCGATACCGGTAACCAGGTTCGTTGCGCCCGGTCCCGAAGTGGCGATACATACGCCGACCTTGCCCGTAGCGCGCGCATAGCCGTCAGCCGCATGAATCGCGCCTTGCTCATGTCTGGTGAGCAGATGGTGGAAGTCCGGATTGCTGTGCATCGCATCATAGATATAGAGCACCGCTCCGCCCGGGTAACCGAACACCGTGTCGACACCCTCCAACAGCAGACTGCGCAGCAATACGTCAGAGCCCGTGATCTCGTCCGGCTGCAGCAATCTCTCTCTCAACTCTTCATTCAGTACCGCGGGATTCTTAACACTCATTTCCCATGCCCTCCTCTTACGATTGTTCTAAAAACATCAAAAAACCTCAATCATCCCAAGCCAAACTGCGGCTCATCGGGACGAAAGAGGTTATATCCTTCGTGGTACCACCCTAATTCTTCTGCGCTTCACAGCACAGAACTTAGCAGGTGAGAGACAGGCTGCCTCCACCTCGGCACGATAACGTGTGCCATCCGATTATCTCTAATAAGCAGTTATGTCGATCGTCCATCATCTGCCGTTCAAGATAACAGCTCAGAGGCGACTGTCGCAATTTAGGGATTAAGGCGGTGGTTTCAGCAGGTTCCTCCGCTCTCTGGTACATAAGAGCCCTTATGCTTTTATCCTCATCGGTGCTGTTCATGTATACTTGCGTATTCAATGATATAACCATAATTATATGCTTCCCAAGTACGTTCGTCAATACTCATCATCTAATCCGCCGCAAAATAAAACCGCCTGCCCCCGGATGTCCGGTCAGGCAGGCGATTGTGACGCTTAATCAAATTAAGCGTTGATTTTCGATTTCGCTACATCCGCCAGCGCATTGAACGAATTGATATCGTTCACAGCCAGGTCTGCCAGCATCTTGCGGTTAACATTCACTTCAGCCAGTCTCAGACCGTGCATCAGCTTGCTGTAGGACAGTCCGTTCAAGCGAGCAGCGGCATTGATGCGCACGATCCAGAGCTTGCGGAAGTTGCGCTTCGTCTGACGACGATCACGATAGGCGTACAGCAAGGATTTCATCACTTGCTCATTAGCTGTCTTAAATAAGCGGTGCTTGGAACCGAAGTAACCCTTCGCTAATTTCAGTACTTTTTTATGACGACGGCGAGTGGTAAATCCGCCCTTGACTCTTGCCATGATTGTTGCCTCCTATTGATTATTTCACGTATGTGATCATTTGTTGAATGCGAGTTGCATCACTCTTAGCCATGATGGTCGTGCCACGCAATTGACGCTTACGTCCAGCATCCTTCTTCTCCAGAATGTGGCGCTTGAAGGCTTGGTTTCTGCGAATCTTGCCAGTACCGGTTTTACTGAAGCGCTTAGCTGCGCCGCGGTGTGTTTTCATTTTAGGCATTGTGCTCGTATCCTCCTAGAAAATTGTTATGATGATCAAGCTTGCGATTTCGGCGCTAGGATCATAATCATGCTGCGGCCTTCCAGCTTCGGTCTGCGTTCTACAGTCGCGAGATCATCGGTCTCTGTAGCGACGCGTTCCAGTACCTTCTGTCCAATGCTTGCATGCGTTATCTCACGTCCGCGGAAGCGCACCGAGCACTTCACCTTATCCTCGTCCTTCAGGAACTTGACCACATTGCGTAGCTTTGTCTGATAGTCATGCTCATCGATTGTCGCGCTGAAGCGCACTTCCTTGAGCTCGACCACCTTCTGATTCTTGCGAGCTTCCTTCTCTTTCTTCTGCTGCTCATAACGAAACTTGCCGTAGTCCATAATGCGGCATACCGGCGGTTTGGCTGTCGGAGCAACATTCACCAGATCCATATTCGCTTCCACGGCCATCTGCAAGGCATCTCGAATCGCTACGACACCGATCTGCTCCCCGTTAGCGCCAACAAGACGTACTTCTCTGGCACGGATTTCATCATTAATCATGTGCTCTTTACTAATGATTCGCCACCTCCAATGTAAACTCGGCATGTAACCTCCCACCCAAGTCCAAGCTGTTGAGTGGACGTACACAACAAAAAAATGCGGGCAGCAAGTGCCCACATTATTAGCCTCAAATAATCAATACTCTTGTAGAGATAGATCATTAGACCAGCCGACGTTAGTCAGTCAGGTGAGAAGCGGGCGCCTCTGCTTGAACTACAACAATATACCATGTCGCGCACGCACTGTCAACAACAAACCGCAATCAACAAACCGCAATCAATCCCCCAGCCACTCCGCTATTCCCGCGATTGCTTCAGCTGCTCGCGATGCGCCTCCAGCACCTTGTCGCCAATGACAACCTCACAGCGATGGATCGGCATCCCCTGGGCGGCGAACTTCGCTTCATACTCAGTCATCACATGATCGGGATGCGGTCCTTCTGCATGTAGATTCAGTGAGATATTGCGCATGCGCAGCTCCTCGTCCGCGAACACATTCAGCGAATATTCGAATAAGCTGACCGAATCCGTCTTCAGATGAATCTCACCGTTATCATTGAGCGCAGTCTTGTACTTCTCGAGGAAGCGTGGATGCGTCAGTCTGCGGCGAGTATGCCGGGCCTTCGGCCATGGATCGCTGAAATTCAAGAAGATGCGATCGATCTCCGACTCCTCGAACATCTCCTCGAGATGCTCAATATTGTATCTCACCAGAGCCAGATTGCTCGGTGCCGATTCATGCTCCTCCTGCCAGACGCCGCGCGCCTTCTCGCTCGCCCGGCGCACCAGCTCGTCATAGCGGTCAACGCCGATGAAATTAATATCCGGGTAACGGGCACTCATCCTGCTGATGAAGATCCCCTTGCCCATGCCCAGCTCCACATGAATCGGGTTATCATTCCCGAAGAATGCACGCCACTTCCCTCGATGCTGGCCCGGTTCCAGCACAACCAGCTCCGGTTGCCCCTCCAGCGCTTCTAATATGCCTTTCCTGCCTCTAAGCCTCATGATTACTGCCTCCAACTATCCGATATGAAGGCTGAGCCTACGCCCTAGCCCCTCATCTATTGTGCATAATCGCCGTACGAATGTAAATACATGTTCACGCTCCGAGCTCGCGATCGATAATGGTCTGATACACAACAGGTGGTCGCAGCCCCACCAGCTTGTCCACAGCTACGCCATCCTTGAAAATAACCACAGTAGGCATCGACATCACGCCATACTGACCTGCAATCTCTGGTGATTCATCGCAATCGACCTGCAAGATCGAGATGCGATCGCCATAGCACTCATCCAGATAAGTCAGAATGGGCTTCAGCTGCTTGCACGGCGCGCACCAAGGAGCCCCGAACTCGACCAGCGCTACCCCTTGCCGTTCAATTGCAGATTTGAATTGTGACGCTCCTACCTCTTGCATACTCATTCGCTTATCTCCTCTCAAATAAAACTCCTCCCGCAATATACGGAAGGAGTACGAATTATGCTTCATTGCAGATTAATGGCTCGCAGCTTCTCATCAACCGAATCCTTGATCTTCTTGCGAGCATCGAGCGCTGACTCATGGTCAGCATGGAAGCGGACACCAGTAAGCGCCATTGCTTCCTTAACAGACAATTCAATCGTGATCTTCTCTTCCGCTTGCGGAATCAGAACATTATTCATTGCGGATCACCTCATCATTGGAATATCACCGTATTGCCATCTCCAAGATCTGTCTGCGTCTACACACCTAATAATAACATGTCGTGTCAGGTTTTACAATAGGAAATCCTTTAATGACAAGGGATTTCGAGGTTTTATTTTATTCGAATAATCGACATGTCGACATCCGCTATCGGGCATTTTCAATCCCACCCAATTTCAGTTACAATAGAATACGATTCTGACTTATTGATAAGGGAGAGCTTGCCATGCTCCATGCTTCACCGATTACCCAACCCCTCCTATGGGGGAACAAGCGTTTTCATACATGGAATTATGAGATGAGAGAGCAGTTCAACACCAAGGTGTTCAAGGTGATGCTGGACGCCGGCTTCACCTGCCCGAATCGGGACGGATCGATTGCGAAGGGCGGCTGCACCTTCTGCAGCGCGAGAGGCTCCGGCGACTTCGCTGGCAGCAGACGCGATGATCTGGTCACCCAGTTCAACACGATACGCGATCGTCAGCATCAGAAGTGGCCTGAAGCGCAATATATCGGCTACTTCCAGGCTTATACGAATACGTACGCGCCTGTCGAGGAGCTGCGGGAATACTATGAAGAGATACTAGCGCAACCCGGTGTTGTCGGCCTATCCATCGCGACGCGTCCCGACTGTCTGCCGGATGATGTCGTAGCGTATCTCGCAGAGCTGAATACCCGTACGTATCTGTGGGTGGAGATGGGCCTACAGACGATTCATGAGTCGACCTCAACGTTGATCAACCGCGCGCATGACAGCGAGTGTTACCGGGATGCTGTCACCAGATTGCGAGCCCATGGCATTCGTGTCTGCACGCATATCATCCACGGCCTTCCCCAAGAGACACATGAGATGATGCTGGACACGGTGCGCGCAGTAGCAGATATGGACGTCCAAGGGATCAAAATACACCTCCTCCATCTCATGCGCAAGACGCCGATGGTCAAGCAATATGAAGCCGGCCTATTACGCTTCTTGGAGAAGGATGAATATGTTGAGCTTATTGTGGATTCGCTAGAGCTGCTGCCGCCAGAGATGATCGTTCATCGTCTAACAGGGGACGCGCCGAGGGATCTGCTTATCGGACCGATGTGGAGTCTCAAGAAGTGGGAGGTGCTCAATGCGATCGATGCTGAGCTCGCACGCAGAGACACCTGGCAGGGCAAGAAGCGGGGGTGAGTAGGCGTCATGGGATTCTTATCAGTGATCAGCTATGCGCATAAGCTTGTGCAAGAGCGCGTTCAATCTGGGGATTGTGTGATCGATGCAACGGTCGGCGGGGGGAATGACACGCTGTTCCTCGCTCGAGCAGTCGGACCTAAGGGACAGGTATACGGCTTCGACATTCAGGCGGAGGCACTGGATCGAGCAAGGTCGCGGATCATCGGAGAGCTGGGCGAACCACGTGTAACTGGGCATATTCGTCTGATCCATCAGAGTCACGCGGATATAGCTGCGGTCTTGCCGTCAGAGCAGCACGGCAAGGTTGCCGCTGTGATGTTCAACCTGGGCTATCTGCCAGGCGGCGACCAATCTCTGATTACCGAGACCGAGAGCACACTGGACGCGCTGCAGGCCTCGCTCCACTTGCTTCGGCCGGGCGGAATCGTCACCATTGTCGTCTACCCTGGGCATCCCGGCGGCGATGTCGAAGCGGAAGCGGTCACTGAATGGTCGGCGGCACTGGAGCAACGCGCTTATCAGACACTGCTCTACCGTTTCGCCAATGTGCGGTCAGCGGCCCCCTATCTGATCGCCATCGAGAAGCGCTAGCCCCTATACAGCGCGAGAGGCTTAGTTCAAATCCTTTACACTATTTCAGCATTGGGAGCCGAATTATCGAGAATAAGTGAAATCCTTTAAGCTATTCTGCACGAAAATCATTAATTCCGCCCCAAACTGCTTATTTCCAAGAAAATAGTTAAACATATTTAACTTATCTAGCCGAATTTGGACAGAAAATTGATTTTAGTTTAAAGGATTTCACTTAAGCGCATAGCTGTACACGCCATAGTGAAATAGGATCTCATACATAATATAGAGGAGTGTTTCGAATAATGAAGCCTTATCCATTGAAGTTTAAACCTGAGCTGCAAGAACGCGTCTGGGGCGGTCAAGCACTGGCTCAATTCGGATTGCCGCTGCCAGAGGGCGCGGCAATCGGAGAAGCTTGGACCATCGGGGATCATCCCAATGGGACGACCACCGTCACCAATGGAGAGCTTGCCGGCATCGGATTAGACGAGGTGCGCAAGCGCTACGGGACCGAATGGTTCGGCAAGAAGTTCGCCAAGAGCAAGAACGGCCGCTTCCCGCTGCTGATCAAGCTGCTGGATTGCAATGATGATCTGTCCGTACAGGTGCATCCAACTGATGATTATACCCAGCTGCCGGCGGGTGAATTAGGCAAGACCGAGATGTGGGTCGTCCTGGATGCCGATCCCGGCGCGAAGATCATCTACGGACTTAAGAACGGCATGAATCGGGACAAGCTGGAACGCGCCATCTCGGAGAAGAAGATCATGGACTGTCTGCAGGAGGTCACCGTGGAGCCAGGCGATGTGTTCTTCATTCCAGCAGGCACGGTCCATGCCCTCTGTGCAGGCGTTCTCGTAGCGGAGATTCAGCAGAACTCTGATACGACCTATCGACTCTACGATTATGACCGACCCGGCTTGGACTGCAAGCCGCGGGAGCTGCATATTCAGGATTCTCTGAATGTGACGAACTATGACAATGCCGGCGCGAAGCGAGGCAAGTCAACGATAACGAGAACGAACCAATGGGCGGAGCTGGCTCGTTGTGATTATTTTGTCACGAAGAAAGCAGTTGTCAGTCGACAATGGACGCAAGCCACCCATCCAGACACCTTCTCTATCCTGATTGTAGCAGGCGGCAGCGGCTCGATCCGTTGGGCGGACGATGCATTGACACTGAAGAATGGCGATTGCATCCTGCTGCCAGCAACACTTGGTGAATATACACTGGAAGGCAATATGGATCTGATTCACAGCACATTGCCATAAGGGTAGGCATCAGGAATTGTGACAGCTTTGTGTCTTATTTAGAATAATTCTAATCTGGCTTGAATTTGATCATTTGGATATGTTACCATTTAAGATGTCATGTACAAGATAAATACAAGGAGGAGACTAACCATGACAGTAGCAACACTCGAAAAAACATCCGCAACTAGACTAGTAGGCAAGCCTGCACCAAACTTCACAATGGAAACCGCACTGGGAGACGGCGTGAACTTCGGAACCGCTTCACTCGCAGATTATCGCGGCAAGTGGTTAGTATTGTTCTTCTATCCACTCGACTTTACCTTCGTGTGCCCGACTGAAATTACCGCACTGAGCGATTCCGCGGCGATCTTCAGCGACCTCGACACCGAAATTCTGGGTGTGAGCACAGATAGTAAATTCTCGCACCGCGCTTGGATCAATACGCCTAAGGATGCTAATGGACTGGGCAAGCTGAACTTCCCGCTCGCCGCTGACCTGACTCATCAAGTCAGCAAGGACTATGGCGTGTATATTGAAGACGAAGGTGTCGCGCTTCGTGGATTGTTCATTATCGATCCTGAAGGCGAACTGAAGTACCAAGTAGTGAATCATAACGATGTAGGCCGCAGTGTTGATGAGACCCTGCGCGTACTGCAGGCTCTACAATCCGGCGGACTCTGCGCGGCAAACTGGACCCCTGGCGACGAAAACCTATAATTAAACTCGCATCAGGTAAGGAGGGAGATCCATGCAGCCAGAAGTAACGATCTATACGAGCACGGGATGCCCGCACTGCCTTAAGGTCAAGGAGCAGCTCCAGGCATGGCAGATCCCGTATACAGAGAAGAATGTTTCAACGAACAAGCAGTACTTCGATGAACTGAAGGAGCGCAAGCTGTTCGGCACACCGGCTACCTTCATCGGACAGCGTTTCGTGCTGGGCTTTCAGCCTGAGAAGATGCGTAATCTGTTAGGCGACGCGATTCGTGAGGACGACACAAGCGAAAGTGTGGCTTCCGATACGGCAGCAGGCGTGGCTTCTGACACGACGGCTAGCGTGGCTTCGGACACAACATCTTCAGCAGCGAAGCCATCCGACACCAAGAGCTTGTTCAGACAAGCCCCGAATGAATTATTCGACGACGTGCATGACTTTGTTGTCGTCGGCGGCGGCCCGGCGGGCGCATCCGCAGCAGTCTATGCTGCACGCGGTCGGCTGTCAACTGTCGTAATCGACAAGGCACCGCAAGCAGGTACACTGGCAATCACGCATAAGATTGCGAACTATCCTGGTGTTCGAGGTGAATTGACCGGTCTAGAGCTGGTAACCGAGATGCAGCAGCAAGCCGCCGACTTCGGCGCGCAGCTCATTCGCTCACAGGTGCTGTCCGTCGACTTCTCCGATCCTGAGATCAAGAAGCTCGAGCTGCCTGAAGGCACACTGCGTGCGCGCAGCGTCTTCATCGGCGTAGGCGCCAAGGCGCCCGGCGGCAAGATTGCCGGCGAAGAGGAGTTTACAGGCCGCGGTGTGAGCTACTGCACCACATGCGATGCTGCATTCTTCGAGGATCGCAAGGTAGTAGTAGCAGGTGACAGCGAGGAGGCCGTTCACGAAGCGGAATCGCTGGCGAAGTTCTGCCAAGAGGTACGGTTATTAGTACCGTTGGCGAAGTTTAAGGGCGAGGTCGATCTAAGTGGATTAGAAGCGATGCCTAATGTGAAGATCCTCTACAAGCACAAGGTGCTACAGGTCGAGGGCGATAACGCAGTCGAGCGTGTGGTCATTCAGAATGACCGGCGAGAGACTGAGACCTGGGAGACGGACGGCGTATTCCTGTATCTGGCGGGACTTAAACCGGGGACAGATTTCTTGAAGGATGCGGTCAAGCGTGACGAAGAAGGCTATGTCATCGTCAATGACGAGCTGCAGTCCAGCGTTCCTGGCGTATTCGCCGGAGGCGACGCGCGTCGCACCATCGCCAAGCAGGCTGTCGTATCCGCTGCCGATGGTTGTATCGCTGCGCTCGGCGCTGATAAATTTATCAATAACCGTAGTGTGTATCGTGTACAGTACAGCTAATCCAACTCATATTACACGGCACGCATACAAGAGAACCCTGCGAGGACAAGCTTCATTGTCTCCACAGGGTTCTTTATTGTTCTATTCGCTTATTATGCTGCTTTACTTATCGTGCCACTCTAGATTACTATTCTACTTCACTTGCTTCTTCAATAGATCGCGAATTTCAGTTAGCAGCAGCTCTTCCTTAGATGGCGCGGGAGGAGCAGGTGGCGCTTCCTCGATCTTCTTCTTACGGGATGCTCGATTAACAAGCTTGATGAACAGGAAGATCGATGCCGCAATAATGAAGAAATCAATGACTGCCTGCAGGAACACACCATAAGTGATCGCTGCATCCTTATACTCGAGCGTCCACTCCGAGAAATTAGTTCCGCCTGTCAATATTCCGATGATCGGCATTAGGATGTCAGCAACTAGCGAGCTAACGATCTTCCCGAATGCTCCGCCGATGATGACCGCGACAGCTAGATCCAGCACATTGCCCTTGAAGGCGAACGCCTTAAATTCCTTCCACATGCACACAACACTCTCCCAGTTCGAATATAAGTACAAGCCAAGCTTGATTCAGTTTATCATATCTCCCCTAAATGCGCATCACTAAGAATGGAATCTGCAACATTAGCAAACCCTATTCCCACTACACTACACCCAATATACATCTAACTGACAACGGAGCTGATGCAGATATGAATGACTATATGCAGCACATCATGACGCATATTGCAGACTATCGCTTCGAGAGCGCAGAGGAAGCGATGTTCTATTTTACGATATATGCCTTGTCTGGTTGGCTTCTCGAAATCGGGTATCACTGGGTCATCACTGGACAACTCGGCAAGGATGGATTCATGAAGGGACCCTTCAAGCCGATGTACGGCATTGCGCCTGTTATGCTGTTAGGATTCGTCCGGTCCGAGCTGCATTGGAGCGTGATGCTGCTCCTATGTCTGATCGTGCCTACCATCATCGAATACGTAAGCGGAGACCTGCTGCAGCGACTATTCCACCGCAGATGGTGGGACTATTCCCGGCATCGCATCCAGCTCCACGGGCACATCTGCTTATCCTTCTCGCTGTGCTGGCTCGTCCTCACAGCCTGTGTCTTGATTGGCATACAGCCTGCCCTACACGCTACCTATCTGTTGATTGCCCACGTATGGAGCTGGACATGGCCAGCAGTCGCCGTCTACTTCTGCGCTGATCTGGCATGGACCGTCAGAAGCAGACGTCGATTCTCACAGCGAATGCTCTCCTAGGAGAATATGCTCTCACTGCCACGCCATCGTATACCACATGGCCCCGCGGCCATCTGGCGAATAATACGTAAGCAGTGCCGAATCCATATCCTGCCGGAGCTCCCCATGCTGGAGCAGACCTTGCAGATCGAATGGCAGCAGCTCCACAACTGCATGCTTATGAAGCTCTCGCTCGGTCAGCTGAAGCGCGGCGAAATCCGCGGACACCGCCTCCGGCCGCTCCGCAAAAGCGCGCAGCAGCTCCGCCTGCGCTGACTTGTCATGCTCGAAGCTCCACCAAACCTTGCGCGGCTTATACTTATGCTGCAGGAAGTAATCCAGCTTCATCAGGCCCAGCACAACGTCCGGCTGCCTCGTCCCCCGCTCCAGCAGGAACCCATGCAGACGCTCGAATAGATCCTCCAGCTGATGCCCGATCTTCTGCCAGCCGCGCGCCTCCCAATAATCGCCGAAAGACTGGAAGAAGTCGAACGGCGACTCGAACTCCCGCTCGATCAGATACGTCATCGTCCGATCCATCCGGTGCGCATTCCAATACTTCTCCAGTACATCCTCCACCCGCTTGATCCGCACCAGATCACTGAATGGCAGCACATCATTGCCTAGAATCTCGTACGGAGCGCGATCCATATAGATATAGCCGTACTTGTCCGCATCGTTGCGCACGCCTGTACCGCGCAGCATCTTGAGGAAGCCCAATTGCAGCTCCTCCGGCCGCAGCGCGAAAACGTCATTGAACGTCTTGCGGAAGGACGCGTAATCCTCCTCTGGCAGTCCAGCGATGAGATCCAGATGCTGATCAATCTTACCGGATTCCTTGATCTTCGATACTGTCCGTGACAGCTTCTTGAAATTCTGCCTCCGCTGGACGATCTCATTCGTCTCGTCATTCGTCGACTGTACGCCAATCTCGAAGCGGAACACGCCGGCAGGCGCATGCTCCGACAGGAAATCCAGCACCTCCGGCCGCATTATATCCGCAGTAATCTCGAACTGGAACGTACAGCCCCGATGGTTGTCGATGAGGAACTGGAATATCTCCATCGCATAGTCCCGCTTAATATTGAAGGTGCGGTCCACGAACTTGATCAGCTTCGCGCCAGATTCGATCAGGTACAGCAGGTCAGCCTTCGTCTTCTCCATATCAAAATAACGCACGCCCACCTCTATGCTCGACAGGCAGAACTGGCAGCTGAACGGACAGCCGCGGCTCGTCTCGAAGTAGACGACACGCTTGCCCAGCTCGGCAACATCCTCCTGGAACCGGTGTGGACTGGGCAGCTGACTCAGATCCAGCTTGGGCCGTCCCGGATTCAGCGCTACACTTCCATCCTTGCCGCGATACGCGGCACCGAATACGAAGTGGAATTTACGCGACCCGCTGAGCTCTTGCAGCAGATGATGGAATGTCTCCTCCCCTTCGCCGACCACAATGAAATCGACCTCCGGCACATGATTCATCCAGTACTCGGTATCATAGGACACCTCTGGGCCGCCGAGAACAATGGTCAGCTCCGGCTTAATCTTCTTCAGCATCCGGACCACATCGAGCGTCTCCTCGATATTCCAGATATAACAGGAGAAACCGATCACATCGGCATCCCGGCCGAATAGATCAGCCACGATGTTCATGATCGGGTCCTTAATCGTATATTCCACGATATCGATATCGAATTCATTCTGGCTGTATGCCTTCAGGTATCTTAAAGCGAGACAAGTGTGTATATACTTCGCATTCAATGTCGTTACTATCGTTTTCACGCGCTGCTCTGCTCCTCGGATTCATACTTGGATATAACCCGTATTATAGCACAGCCGAGCCCCGCCGCGATAATGCGCAGCACTGCACGCAACAGTTCAATCACAGCGCACATGCAGCATCACATTCCGAAGCTACACGCACCAGTTACCTTACAACACACCATGCAGCTTCACTTTCCGATGCTCCACGCACCAGACCAGCTCAGCCGTCTACTCTTGCGCGAGCAATGCGTCCATGCTGGCTGCAGCCTCGTCAAGCGCGTCACGCACATCGCGGCCATCCACGAAGATCGCCTTGAGCGCTTCGAAGTAGAGGCGCTCGATCTTGTTCCACTGCGGCAATGGCGGACGGTAGAAGGCATCATCGATGCCAGCCACATATGGTGCCATATAGCGATCACCGATCAGCGAGATCTGATCCCCTTGGAACGCCTCCATATTCGTCGGGAATAGGCCGGTCTGATCGTAGATCATCCGCTGCGTATCCCGCTGCAGCATGAAGCGAATGAACGTCCATGCCTCTTCTCGATAGCGGGTCCCCTTCGTGATCACCAGACTCTCTCCACCGATAATCGAACCATATTGTCCGTTAGCAGGGAATGGCGCAGGCAGCGTCGCTTCTAGCAGATCCACATTCAGCGCAGTCGTATTCAATAGGATGCTGTAGTACCACGGGCCCTCATCGATCATCAGCATATTCGTATCCTTATACAGGTCATTCCATAGATCACTGGTGCCATCTAGCATCCCTGGATTAATGATGCCCTCGTTATACAAGTCGAGCATCGTCTGTACGGCATTCACGCTGCTGTCGCTATTGAAGTACCCGCTCGTCCGCGTGAAGCCTTCATCGGCCAGCACGCCGCCCAATCCATGGAAGTACGGCAGGCTGCTCCAGAGCTCAAGCCCGATCATCCCGATTACATAGCGGTGCTCACGTGCTGCCTCAATGATAGCGAGCAGGGAATCCGGCGATTCGCCTAAGCCCGCTTCATGAAGCAGCTTGCGATTATAGATGGCCGCCTTCGTGTTCATATTAAGCGGCAGACCGTATACACGACCGTTATATTGATTCGTATGCAGCATATGTCCTCGCTGCTCCGCGGCTACCTGATCATAATCCGGCAGATTCTCTAGCGGCTCGAGCAGGCCATAGCTGGCGAACCGCGGAACCCAGCTGTAGTCCATGCGGATAACATCCGGCGTCTTCCCCGCAGATGCCCGCGCAATAATCGCGGATTGGTACTCCACATTCGAGCCCTGACGGATCGATTCAATGCGGATTGCCGGATACTCGCGCTCGAAGCTTGGAATAATGTCTTCCTCGAATACCCGAGTCTCCTCATCGCTGTAGGTATGCCACACCGTGATCGTCCTGATCGCTTCATCATCCAGCATCAGCACATCCTGCTCATCCACGATGATGCCGGATCGCAGACAGCCTGCGCACACTATAATAATAAGCACAGCGATCATCATTGTGGCTATCAGTCTCATGATCTATCGCTCCCATCGCTAGGTGCTCTGCCCATCTGATGATAATCTCGATAATCTATCGGCGTTAAGCCGGTAATCTTCTTGAACAGCTTGCTGAAATACTTCACGTCATTAAAGCCCGCTTGCTCCGCCACCTCATAGACGCGCAGATCAGATTGAGCCAGCATATCCCGCGCCTTCTGAATACGTAGATCAATTAGGTAATCTATGAAATTCTGACCCATCATCTTCTTGAATAGCAGGGAGAAGTAGTTTTTGCTCACATGCACATGATCGGCAACCTGCTGGAGCGTGACGGGCTCCAGATAATGCATCTGGATGTAAGCCAGCGCTTTATCTACCGGATTGCGCAGCTCCAACGCCTCGGGTCGAGCCATCGTCTGCCGTCCCAGTCCAGTGAATTGCTCAAGCAGTCGATCACCTAGGTCGGTCAGGCTCTCGGTCTCGAATAATCGCTCGAATGCCTCTACGAGCGCGAGCGAATCCACAGTATGCTTATATAGCATCGTCAGCGCTCTGCATGCCTCCTCCTTCAGCACACTGGGTGCAATGCCGCCATGCCGCCATGAAGCCGTCCACGTCCAGACCACTTCGACGAATTGCTCCTCGCTTACGATTAGCGGCTTCGGGAGCAGGCTCGGAAGATGACTCCCAGTGACAGCTTCACCCCTATGATCCTCATTCGCCATATAGATGCCCGCTCCTTCATAGAAGGCACGCCCGCAAGCTGCTCGACTCTTCTCATAGCTTGCGACAATCTCTTCAATCCCTCCGCCAATGTGGCAGCCGAATGTTAGATCAGCGCTAGTCTCACTCGCGAGCTGGTCATACAGGCTTTCTAACTGTCTCATGACCCCTTCAGAATCGGACTGGGCAGGAATGAGCGCGAACCATTCGCAGGCTTCCGTCGGCAGAGCAATACTGTCTGGCATCAGCCGGAAGAACGACTCCACGCATTGCTCAATCATAATGGATGTATATAGGAAGCCATGTGTCTCCTCCAGCTTCCGCACGCCGATGAGCTGTACATAGATGGCTGTATAGGAGACATTCAGCCAATCCGGGTAGCCCCCCGGAGGCAGAGCATCCTTCTTGCGGGCCAGCAATTGCTTCATCTCTCGCGCATAGCGAGTGCGCAAGCGCGCCTGTACATGCTCGCCTGCATCCGCCATCCGATTCTCCAGCTTAATCCCCTCAGTAATGAGCGCCGCGCACTTCTGCGCAGTAGCGAGCAGCTCCTCCGGCTCCAGCGTATGCTTCAGAATATAGTCAGCCACACCCAGCTTTAAGCCCTGATGCACATATTCGAAATCATTATAGCTGCTGACCAGAATAATCTGGATATGCGGGTCTAACGCCAGAGCGTGCTTCGAGAGCGTCAAGCCGTCCATGACGGGCATCTTGATATCGGTGATCAGAATGTCGACGGGATCCTGCTTCATATGCGCCAGCGCCTCCGCGCCATTGGCGTAATCCCCGACTACGACGAAGCCTTCCTTCTCCCAATCGACAGACGCCTTGATGCCGAAGCGTATGACCGGCTCATCATCCACGATCAGAATTCTCAGCATGCAGATCCCCTCCCTGCGCGTCCGTTCTCGAGATCAACAACTTACGAATCAGAGTCCCTGCACCCTCATGACGGACGAACTCGACCTTCGAGCCGTGATCATAATAGAGCGCGATACTCTCAAGCACATGCTGGAGACCGATGCCGGTCTGCCCGGCCTCCACCGCCTCTTGAACCGTCCCATTCGCCAGCGCCGAATCAGCATCCAGACCAATTCCATCGTCCTTGACTGTAATCAGTACAGCCGCATCCATCCGCTCTATGCGGATCTCGATTCGGCCTGGCACTCCCTTCGGAACAATACCATGGAATACGGCATTCTCAACGAGCGGCTGAATCAGCATCTGCGGAATACGGAAATCAGCCGCACGCGGATCCAGTACAATCTCCAGCTGGAAGGTGTTATGATAGCGCAGCTCCAGAATCGCCATGTACTTGGCAATGATATCGAGCTCCTCCTGAATCGCGATGAAGGTGCCCTTCTTCCCCATATTCGCTTCCAGCAATCGGATCAAGGCAGACATCCCTTCATACGCCTTATCCGATCGGTCATACTTGATCAGCCAGCGCAGCGTGCTCAGCGTATTGAACAGGAAGTGCGGATTAATCCGATGCTTCACCGCGCGAATCTCGGCCTCCTGCTTCTGACGCTGCTCCGATGCCACCTGCGCCATGAGCCGATCAATGTCTGCGATCATGCGGTTGAACTGATGACTCATGAGTCCGAGCTCATCGCCGGAATGAATATGCGTCCGCACGGATAGGTCGCCCTGCTGAACCAGCTTCATCTGCGAAGTCAGCTGCTTGATCGGACGCGTCACTCGGCTGGCAATAATCAGACCAATCATGATCCCCACGAATGTAAAAATAATAAAGGACAGCAGAATAGTTGAATGCAGCGAATCCAGCCGATCCGTAATCTCATGGATCGGGACCGTTCCGACGATAAGCCAGCCATTACTCAGCCGCTGCTTTACACCGTAATAAGGGATGTCATCCTGCATATATTCAAACTCCGCCTTGTTGTGGCCGATAATATTGCTGAGCAGATCTGCATTGTCCACGACCTGATGAATCCGCTCCGTCTCCGGCGCGATCATGATGCGGCCTTCCTCATTCACCACGATGAATCCGCCGGTCTGTCCCAGCTTCATCCGCTCGATTGTATCGATAATTTTGCGACCATTCAGATTCACGAGCACATACCCGATATTCTCCATCGAATCGAAATCCTTCAACACGCGGGCAATCGGCAGGACGAGCTCCATATTATCGCCGCCGCCGCTGAACTGATCCTCCTGCAAGCCTAACCATACTAGACCGCCATCGAGCTCCACCGCCGCTTGCGCCCAACTGAGCGCATCCAGGTCATAGCGGCTTAGCTTCACCTTGGAGAACGTCCCGCTCCCCCAGCTGTTATTATCCGGCTTGAGCACGTAGACAATATTGACGAACGAACTGGTGTACACCAGATTATTCAAGAAGCTGCGCAGCTGCTCATCCCGCTCACGCCATTGCGTCAGATCCTTATCCGGATCCGCGTCGCTGATCACGAATTCCTGGATGCTCAGATCACCGAAGATGAGATCCGATATATCACTTCCCGCATTCAACATGAAGGATATGGAATCCGCCGCTTGCTTGGCAATCTGAATGGAAGCCTCTCGGACATTGTCCTTGACCGTACTGGTAGAGACGATATAGAAGGATGCGCTCGTGAACACAGCCGGGATCAAGATGACGATGACGAACGCGGAAATCATCTTAGCGGCGAATCGGTTGAATAGTCTAAGGGAGCCGAACATAGCAGTCCTCTTCTTCCAGTTAATTCTTGTATTCCATAACAACCATATCCCAAACCTGCAGCTTCGGCAACGTAAAGTTTAAAGCGCTTCCATCTTGCTTGAATGCCAGCTCTACCGTTGAGCCTAGATTGAATTCCGGGCTAGCCATCCATACGCGAGACACCTTGCGACTTGTCTCAACCGTCAGTTCGATCTGCTCGATTAGCCTCGGCATCGCCTGAGTTGCGTCTGCATCATTCCAGTTCATATGCACCGCATCGCTGAAATTTATCAGATGAACAATGTCCATCCGCCCTTTGCGCTTAACCAGTGTCCACACCTTGCCTTGCTCCATCGTCTGGGAAAGCTGGATCCTCGGCGAGGATATCTCCAGCTCCTCCGTCATGTCCAGTCCATCGCGAAGCACATTCTGATAGGCGGTCAAGAAGTCATAATAGGTGATCAGCTGCTGCTCCAGCGCGTCTGGAATCGTAAGCCTGCGATGTGGAAAATACTCCTTAGCCAGCATATGCTCGCCCAGCTCCAGATGAGCAGCGCCGAGTGCGAACATGACCGCATTGGTCATCAAGATGCCCGGCGCGTTGAAGGCTCCGCCGCGATCGGTATGATTATAATTCATATACGCGGCGAAAACCGTATTCAGCGCCCCCTGACTGAATCGCTCATTCTGATTCACGATATCCTGCAGATGCCGATAGCTTGGATGACCGGCCCATACCTCTGTATAGAGAAATTTCACTGGGGACCTGGCAATGTAAGGCTGCGCGTATTGCCCCACCGCATTCATAACAAGCTCAATGCCTAGCTCTTGATGCGCAGCCTCCAGCATCGGTGCATAGCTGCCAGCCAGATCCACACGCTCACCGCTGGAGTTCCATAGCGTGCCACGATCACCGAGCTGATCTACATGCCAGCCGTCGAAGGCCAGATGCTCGAACACCGTCTTCTCAGCTGCCAAGAGATAGCGTTGCCACGCCTCATTCGAAGGATCCAGCAGAACAATATCGCTCGCCCATGAGGAAGGGAGCGGATGATGATCCGGATTCCCGCCGAGCGGATCCTGGAACAGCCCCCACTCCCGCAGCTGAACGCCATCTTGCTCCGCTGTCTCATAGGCGCCGAACAGCAGGTTATAATTCATCGCCTTCATCCCCTTGCTGTGTACAAGGTCAATATAGCGCTCTACTGTATCTAGCGACACGACACGATTGGCAATATCCGGCCACTGCGCCGCAGGCGCGCCGTCAATCAGCTTCAGCGGTCTATGATGCTTCCATTGCCAATCATAGAATTGAATGCCGTTAATCCGGAACCGGGTAAGGCGCTCAATCACAGCCTCCTGCTCGGATTGCGTCATGACGCCGAAGTCTGCCAGATAGCCATAGCGCGGGAACTTGCCCCAATCCGAGGAGACATCGACCGCGATGTTCATGTGATCGACATAAGACCCGCTCTGCTCCAGCACGATCTCGGTCATATACCCTTTGTAATCCTCAGCAGGCGGCTGCCAGCTCCAGGCGAGCTCAGGTTCACCGCGCCATGCCAGCTTCTCCGACTGGACCAGCTGATTCAGATGCTTATAGCGCACATGCAGGGTACCGCCCTGGCCGCCTTCTTGCAGCTGAAGCTTATAATGAACCTGCTCGCCTGGCGCGTAGCGGGCGCGATCGGTGTTGATAGCGACTAGCCGATCATGATGCTCTATTTTGTCCAGAGGAATATCGGTCTTGCCTGTACATGCACTCATCAGGAGCACAGCTAGCAGGAGCGGCGCAAGTCGCCTCACCCCTTCACACCGCCCTCATTGAAGCCGGACTGTACGAATTTCTTCTGGAAGAGGATGTACAGCAGCATGACCGGCAGCAGCGCAATCATCGATGCCGCGAAGATCTGGCCATAATTCGTTGCATACTTATCGTTGAACATCAGGATTGCAATCGGCAGTGTACGCAGCGACTCGCTCTTGATCAGGGTGAGCGCCATAAAGTACTCCTCCCATGTGCCCTGGAAGATGAAGATGGCCAGCGTACCCATGGCCGGCAGCGATTGCGGCAGATAGATGTTCCAGAACACGCGCCAGTTGCCGCCGCCGTCGATCAGAACGGATTCCTCCAGCTCCTTCGGGATACTCTCGAAGAACCCGCGAAGGAAGAACAAGTTACCGACTACCCCGCCCGCTACATACACCAGCCACAGGCCAGCATAGGAGTTTACCAGGCCCAGATTCTTCACGATGACGAAGATCGGAATAATATTGATAACCCCTGGTATGAACAGCGTGAGCAGGAAGATTCGGAAGATCAGCTCCTTGCCGGGAAAGGTGAATCTCGCGAAGCCATACGCGGTAATCGCGCCGAGGAACATCGAACCGGCCATCGCTACGGAGGTCACAATTGCACTGTTCATGAAGTATCGAATGAAGTTATTCTTCTGTAGAACAATGATGTAATTCTTGATATTCGGCGTGACACTGAACACCTCATGAGGCTTCGGCAGCGTATTCGTACCGAGGAAGAAGGTTGTCAGAATCATATAGATGAATGGGAAGATGAACAGCAGCGCGCCGAAGATAATAATGGCATACACGACAATTTGTTGAATAGGTGATGTCCTCATGCTACGCCTCCTAGAACATTCTCTGTCTGCCGAATTTTTTCATCTGTGTGAACGTCAGCAGGAAGACCATAATCCCCATCATGAAGCCCATCGCGGAAGCCTGCCCGAACTTCATCTGCTCGAAGGCCTGGATATAGATTAAGCTTGGAATAACCTGTGTCTGATCCATCGGTCCGCCCTTCGTTAAGAAGTAAACCTGCGGGAAGAAACCGAATGCCCCGTTCACCAGATTGATCAGGACGAATACCGTAATTGGGCCCAGCACCGGAATTGTAATCTGCCAGAACTTCTGGGTGAAGTTGGCTCCATCCATCTCGGCCGCCTCATACAGATCCTTCGGTATCCCTTGCAGCGCCGCCAGATAAATCACGACACCCCACCCGACCGTCTTCCAGATGTGGAACATCCAGATCATGACCATCGCTGACCAGTAATTACTTCGCCATGAGATGGGCTCGGAGAGAATGCCCAGCTGCTTATGGAGAATAAAGTTCACCACGCCGCCATCGCCGTCAGCGAATAGATACTTGAACAGCAGCGCGACAATAATCCAAGACGTAACAATCGGCAAATAATAGATCGTCCGGAACGTCATCTTGAACTTTACAAATTTCGAATTGATTAACACCGCGAAGAATAAAGCCAGGAACCAATTAATCGGTACGGTCGCTGCCACGTTCAAGAACGTATTGCGAAGCGCGACGAGGAATTTCCGATTCGGGTCCTCGAATACCTTACGGTAATTCTCAAATCCTATCCAGTCATTAATCGCATTAGGCATGATACTGAAATCCTGAAAGCTGATCAGGACATTCTTAATCATCGGATAGATAACGAAGATCGCTGTGCCTGCTATGCCGATGAATACATAAGGGAAGACAGCCGACCATTGCCTCAGTCCGAGCTTCCATCGATTCGCCATCTCGCACTCCTCCTATCTGTGAATAGCATGAAGGCTACTTCACAGGGCCCAGCTAGGCCCTAGTGAAGTAGCCGCTATATGCAGGGTGCTGTGTCTCGCTTAAGGCAGCACTGCTGTGATCTGCTTGGCAGCCTCATCAAGCGCTTCCTTCGCAGTCATCTCACCGCGAATCGCCTTCTCGAACTGCAGGTTGAAGATCGACTCAAGCTCACCCCATTGTGGAATTGGCGTACGCGGCAGAGCAGTCTCCAATTGCGTTACGTATTCCGCAATGTATGGCACATCCTCAACTTTAATCGCTTCGGCCGCTGCCTTGTTCGTTGGCACCATGCCCGCTTCGACCATCATCAGCTGTGGCTCCTCCGTCAACATCCATTGCGCGAATGTCCATGCCGCCTCGGGATTCTTAGCGCCTTGGAAGATGACCAGATTCTCTCCGCCCACGACAGACCGGCTGCCGCCAGCGCCTGAAGGTATCAGACCGCGGATGATCTTCTCATTCGGATCGAAGCCAGTATTGGCAATCTCAGTCTCATCGTGCAGGATGCTGAAGAACCATGGACCATCATCGATCATCGCGTACTCACCAGTCTTGATGCCATCCCAAGTGCCAGGCTCTCCGCCCAGAATCGACGGTACAACCAGGCCGTTCTTATTCCAATCGATAATCGTTTCGAGCGCCTTCACGCTGGCATCACTGTTCAGGTAGCCGTTCACCTCAGTGAAGTCATCATTCGTGATCGAGCCGCCTAGACTCCAGAAGTAGGGCAGGATCGACCATGCGCCTGCGCCGCTGATGCCGATGCCGTACTTGCCCTTCGCCTTAAGCGCCTCAGCAGCTGCTACCAGCTCGTCGATCGTCTTCGGCGGAGCGGACAGCCCGATCTCAGCCAGCGAGTCCTTATTATAGATCGCAATCTTGGTGTTCGTATTCAGCGGCAGTCCATAATAGTTGCCCTCGAATATGTTGGTGGACAGCGAGCCCTCGAACACACTGCTCTGCACCGCATCGAAGCCCGGCATCTCGCTCAGATTGAGCAGCGCTCCCTGAGAGGCGAATTCCGGCACCCAGATAATATCCATCCGCATTAGATCCGGTGTTGCTTCACCCGCAACCCCAGCGATGACCTGCTGCTTCAACCCTTCATAAGGCATCCGCGTCAGCTTCAGCTCGATATTCGAATGCGATTTCTCGAATGCCGGCTTGACCTTCTCAACGAGAATTTTCTCCTCTGTGTCACTGTACGTATGCCAGAATTCAATCGTAACCTTCTTGCCTGAGGACGAACCGCTACCGCCGGAGCTGCCTCCGTTGCCGCATGCTGCAATCATCAGCACCAGGACCAGCGCCATTGCCCCCGCTAACAGCTTCTTGCTTCTTGTCATCTGTCTATCCCCTTCCTAATATGGAATTACCTCTACAGTATGAAGGATGTGGAAGGGGTCAGTAACCGCTTACAATATGATCTTGGTGTGTTATTTTTTGAATTGAAGGAGGATGATGGTGTCCGATTTCACTATGGTGTATATTATTACGATTATGGGATGAGGTAACCTCATTTAGTGGCGCCAGAACTCACTATCCGCGCTCCACGCAGCATCATAGCTCATTTAGTTAATAAGGCTGCGTGCAGTGCCGGAATGTGATGCTGCAAGCTGCGGAACGAGGTAATGGGGGCGTGCAGTGCCGGAAAGTGATGCTGCGTAGCGCAGAACGAGGTTATGGGGGCTGGTTGATGAGTTTCGTGAGATGTATAAAGTGCAGGTGGATGACGGTTTTCTTACAGTTAAGCTCCTCTGACCTGCAGAAAGTGCAGGTTGCGGGGGCCTACTTGGAGTTTTCGAGCTAAAATCGGCGATTAAGATGCATTTTCTGCAGGTCGCATGTCTGTATGATGTGAATCGAGGGTATTGTGATGCAGTTTCTGCAGGTGGCGGTGCGGCAAATAGGGCTAGGGTGCCGGAATCTGCAGCTGCAGGAGCGCTGCGAGGTAACAGGTACGTTCACAGCGCTCACGCTGGTCGTCTATGTAATCGACACACTCCTGCAGCGGAAACTACTCCCAAGCAAATCCGACGGCTTGCAGCCAGGCACGAGCAATTATCATATGACCGGTTTGGACTGGATGAACGCGATCCAGGGCAAGCTCCATCGAATAATGATGCGCTAAGTAGCGGTCGAATGCTTGTTGAACATCTACGAACACAGCGCCATGACGGCTTGCCACTCGCTGCATCGCTTCACCGTAGGTACAAGTCATCTGGCGGACACGATCCTGGACGTTCGCTTCAATGAAGAACGGCGACATCAGGATCACACCTTCTATCCCGTGCTGCTTGGACGTAGAAACCAACTCATCCAGCGTCTGCTCATACTCCTTAAGTGAGATATGCCAGTCACGCAGATGCCGGCGATTGAAGTGCCGGATGACATCGTTAACTCCGACCATGATGGATAGCCAGTTCGGGTTCAAATCCAATACATCGGTCTGCCACCGCTGTTTCAGTTCACGGACGGTATTACCGCTGATGCCCATATTGACGATGCGGATTTCCTGTGTCGGATCTGCTGCTTCGAGCAGCGCATTGATGTGGGAGACATATCCGTTGCCGAGTGCGTCTCCTTTCCCTTCGCCGATCGGTCTTTCCCGGCCGCAATCGGTAATGGAATCTCCGATCATGACAAGCTTGGAATGCGGAGGTATGATCATGGGGTAACGCTCCTTATCTGTTGAGTGTTTAAGAAGTTACATGTATGAACAATCTGATCGTATCATAATTGAAGATGGACTTCACTTAGCCCGTGTAACATTATGTCTTATGAACTCGTCATACATCAAGGAAAGAGAGACCAACAACAAGAGAAGAGGATAACGCTATGAGAAAGATTCACTTCAGTTTGTTATTAGCAGTCGCCATGCTTAGCGCATGCAGCGCGAACGGGACCGAGCTCGGTGACGAGAAGCATACTATCCAGCAATCGGAAGACGGTAATACGGCTATTGTAACGGATCAAGAGGGAGAGGCTCAGCCCGTTGTCGGTCAGCAGCCTTACGATGAGCATAGTCCAGCAACAGAACAAGGCACCGAGACGAAGGTTGATCAATTTATCGCGGACGGCTTCAAGGTAGAACAAGCGCATGTATTCACACAACAATTCGAAGGTCTCGGGCTAGTAACCGTTACACCTGTGACGAAGTTCGGCAGCTCTGAACAATTCCCTGTCTCCCTTATTCTGACCGGCAGCGACTTCGAAATCGTACTTACGCCGGAGAGATCGCCTGGTTATCCACTATTCAGTTCATTCGAAGCGATCGCCTTCAAGGATCTGGATAGCTCCGGCGCTTCGGCTGGATTCACGGATATTATTGTCATCGCGAATTTCATAACAGGAGCAGGTCAGGACGGCGCGAAGCCATACTCGGATGTATTCCTCTTCAAGCATGATGGCCAGAGTGGATTCACAGAGGATACCGTGCTGGAGCGCCATATCATCGAAGCTGCCGACACTCGTACGTTAACTGTAAGACAAGTGTTGGACCTGGCTAGTGGTGAGCAGATGTCCAACGATGTCGATGTGAACAAGCTCTTAGGTACATATAAGCTGCTAGAATCAAATGAATATCGATTCTCTGAAATCATCATCAAGCAGGTGAAGGATAATCGGTTGATCTTCGATTTAGATGCTTATGTGGTTCGAGGCGGCAAGGAAGGATTGGAGATGGGAAATGTTAATCTCGGCACACTGATTGATGCCGAAGCCGAGCTGAAGGACAGCACTGCTGTCTACAAGTATGAGGATGGTTTCGTCATGAGCTTCCACTTCGAGACGGACGGTACGTTCACAATCACCGAAGATCTAGCCGAGGCTACCCCGTTCGGCCACGGCGTAACGGTATCCGGTAAATATGGGAAGGAATAGGTAAGTGAGCTAAGCGCTTATACCTGCTGTACATTAATAGCAGATATAAGCGCTTAGTTCTATATATGACTCTTTATTGTGCGTAAACTCTGATCTCCACGACAGCGGCATAATCAGAACCATTCGTTGATTCGACAATCAGACGCAGGCTTGTTGTCTCTATGGGAGCGTCCAGCTTAATTAGATTCATACGCTGGCGATTATTCCTAGTACGAGCAATCGATTGCCAATAGCCCGATATTTTCGCTTCAATCCGATACGACTTGACCAGCTCGGGAATGACATCGAACGGCGTGCGCATGAAGTGAAGGTTGTTGATGTATTCATTCACATCATCATTGAAGATGATCTGAATGTCAGTGAACCGAATCGGTTCTTGCCACGCCAGCATCAACCACTCTTCCTTATCAGCCTCACACTTATTGGACTGCCACATATTCGGACCAGCGAACGGTCGATTGAAGCCGTTCACTGCTTGAAACGGTGCGAATGCATGACTGTCCGACCGCATACGCATGCAGAACAGCTTACGCTGAACTGGCTTCATGCTCCATTGCAGCACAGGCTGCTCGAAGTCCTTCACCTCAAGCGCATCTGCAGGTCCAGTCTGCATCATCCTCACGAATGACAGCAAACCTGTGATCGGACGATGAGATAGATGCAAGGAGAGCGACGGGTTCTTCCGAATGATTAAGAACACATTCCTCCTGCTGTCTGGCCGCCATGCGAGATCCAGCTTTACCCATCTGCTCGATCCTCTAGCAACCTGAACAGCAGTCTCCATGATTCGTTTCTCAGGGATATAGTTCTCTCCACGGCCTGTATCCCATAATTCTACCGTTAGTGTAGAGTCCTCTGACGCATCCACCAACAGCTCGAATTCAGACAGCACCGGATCAACTGGGAGCAGGATAGCTGCATCCGTGTGTAATGGAAATCGTTCATCAGACGCAACCTGAATACTCCGCATCGTGGAGGAGGCCGAAAGCTCCGCTTCTCTAGCCAGGTTAAGCGAATCATCATAGGCGAAGCCAATCATTGAAGCATCTTGACGCAACAGCTGTTGCTGCAATTCGCTCATATGATGCGCATATAGCGTACGAGGGGTTACTCCTCTCCTTACACACATAGCAGCTCCAGTCCCCGCAGCCTCGCCCATCACCGCGCAGGTCGCCATCACTCTGGTCGTTCCGAAAGCGATATGCGAGGCGCTGATGTTGCGGCCCGCGAACAACAGGTTGCTAACATTAGCAGAATATAGGCTTCGGAATGGTATGTGATAGATCCCATTAGCGTAGTAATGCTTCGAGCCGCCCTCAGTCGCATACATCCCTTGCGGCGGATGCAGATCAATCGACCAGCCGCCGTACCCGATCGTATCCGCGAACACCTTTTGCTCTACAATATCATTCTGGTTCAACACATAGTCACCAACGAACCTGCGATACTCCCGCTTCCCAGGGATGGCGCCGACCCATTCCAGGGTTAGCGTATCAGCTTCGAATCGTCCGGAATTCTTAATGTAATCCCATATACCATAGATCGCCGACCATAGCTCATCTCGAATCATCTCGTTGTCATAGGTCGAGTCGACCTCTCCGCCCCATTCAATCCACCAATAATGACAGCCTGAATCGCCGCTGCGAATCACCCGATTCATCGGAATCGAGGTTTGCGTTATATCTTTAGCAAAGCTGGGTGGAACAAACTTCACTGGGTGCCCCGCATCCTTGGTGTAGAACAGAATCGTGCTGCCTAGCGTGATGTCGTCTGCTTGCTCCGGCGCCAAATTCTCGTTGTATTCTGCGCTCGCTTCTCGGCCAATCCTATAATCTGCTCCTGCAAGATACCCAACTAATCCATCGCCAGTACAGTCCAGGAAGTACTGACTTTCATACCGAATACGACGTTCAGAGCCCATCATCCACCCGGTTACAGAGATGATCTGACGGCCCCCAGATGCGTCTACCGCCTCAACATCGCTGACATCGGTATTCAGGAACAGCTGTATATTCGGCTCATCCTTCACCTTCTCCAGCAGCACCAAATCCCAGATATAGGGATTGCCATCTGGATTGCGATATTGATTCTCAAGATACAGCTCTCCCATAATGCCGGTCTCTCTCGCATACCGATTCACACCCGTAGCGGATGCACCGCTGACCCACACGCGAATCTCACTGCTGGAATTACCGCCAAGCACTGGTCGATTATGAACAAGCGCCACAGTACGCCCCAACCGAGCCGCCGCCACTGCTGCGCATATCCCTGACAACCCGCCGCCGATTACCGTTATATCGGTTTGTATAATTTCATGCTTCATTGCGCGTTCACGACCTGTTCCATGATCTGCTCATACAAGCGATGCACACGAGGCATATGCTGTTCCGCAAGCGGCGGTAGCGGCAGACGAGGCGCGCCACAGTCAATGCCTCTCATCCGAATGAGCTGCTTGATCGTGCCGAACAGCCCCAGCTCCCTCATTTCGGTGATGAATCGATTGACGACCACCTGTGCTTGCTGTGCGGCCACAATATCACCTAACTGATACGCCTTCTCGATTGCGAGGAACAGCTCGGGCATGACGCCATAGGTTCCGCCAATGCCACCGCTGGCCCCCATCACTCGACCAGCCAGATACTGTTGGTCCGGACCGTTGAATATCACCAAATTTTCTCCACCAACAGCCTTGAACTGCTCGAGCTCATAGGTGCTGAAGCTGGTTGTCTTCATACCGATCAACCGCTCATGATCACATAGCTCACGCAGGAAGGAGGTTGTCATCGTAAATCCAGTGGATGCCGGGATGTTATAGATAATAAACGGGAGCTCTACCCGGTTCATCATAGCCAGCCAATGCTGCTTAACGGCTTGCTCGGAATAGGCGTAATAGAAAGGTGGGATCGAAGAGATTGCATCGGCACCAGCAGCTTCAGCATGCTCGGCCAGCTGTACACTGTCCTCCGTGGTGATCGCACCCACATGAGCGATCACCACCACCTCTCCTCTTGCCTCAGCAACTACAGCTTCCAGCATCTGCTTTCGCTCCGCCGTCGACTGCAGCATGCCTTCCCCGGTGCCTCCACCGACATATAATCCATTGACGCCCTTATTGATCAACCAGCGTGTAAGCGACCCGGCAGCTTCCGTATTGATACGGCCCTGCTGGTCATAGCAGGAATTCATCGCGACATATACGCCTGTTAACCGTGGATCAATGATCTTCATAGATGTTCTCCTCCGTTTAGATCCTGTTGTGTCTATCATTTTCAATAGTACTTAGTAAACTACGATATCATCCCAGAAAGATTCGCCTTGAGATGCACCCGTGCTGTTGATCCGCACCTCCGACAGCTCTGCAACAGTACCGCGGAAAGTAAAGTCATCTGCCAGCAGAACATCATCCACATAGATGTCGCAGGTTTGATCAACGATGTTCGCCACAATCCTGACCAAATACCATTGATCCGCCGAATACCCGGACTGAATAACAGATTTTGCCGCGCCGTTGTAACTGTAAATCGTTCCGTTCGAATCGAATGCTACGGTTACCCCATTCACGCCGGACGCATTTCGAAGGCTAACACCGAATACTCCGTCTGTCTGCCGCATCCGCGCATTAAACTGAAGCGTAATCTCTTCCGTCGCAGAACTGAAGGCTCGCCGTGCATCTACCAGATGAGAGGAGCTGGTATCGGTTAGTTTCAAGCTCTTATCGCCATCGAACAGCGACGCTTCAACCACTGCACTGCCGCCTGCCGTGCCGATCGACCAGCCCGTAGGAGGCAATCCGCTGGACATCGCACTGAAGTTGTCAAACATTCGCCAATGAAGTCCATCCCAATTCAATTCATAACGCACAATATTAGGTCGATCTGAAGACGAAGCTTTCTGATAGGTGATCACATGGAGATAAGTGTCACCGGATTTAGTAATCAAGTAAGGCTCCGCATAATAGGAATCACCCGCTGAGAATGTATTGCTGTCCAGAATCGAATATGTCTCCAGCTCAAGCGTCTCTGGATTCAGCTTGTAAATTACAAGATGAGTAGTCGACCCTTCAATGTTGCGCGACAGCAAATAAAAATCTTCGCCTACTGTGAACAATTTTGGCCGCCCGATATAATTGATTGCCGAGTACGTCGCTGTCCAGTTAGACTGGGCCACCAAATTGAAGCTGTCATCTGTCTTAACAATGCGGGTCACTTGATCATCGCCACGGGCAATAATGATGAATCCGTCATCTACCTTCTCGATCGAGCTCTCATTGAATGCGAAGCCAAATTCGGTTCTCAAATTCCTCACATAACTCCACGTTGCACCGTTATCGGTCGTCTTAATAACATGGACTGCTCGCTGACCGCCGGTCAATTCCGGGAATGACATCGCTAGCATGTACACAGTTCCATGATCGTTGTAATCATCGAAGAAGTACCCATAGGAATAAGAGCCGACTTGCGGGAATGCTCCCTCATCGGTGAAGCTGTCGCCGTCGTCCGTTGATTTGAATACCCTGACACCCATTCTGTCTTTCGTTCCGCCTATCTGCTGATCCACATAATTGTATAACGTTCCATCCGGCATCCTCATCAGCTCCGGATTCTGATTAATAACACCGGTCGTATTATCAGTCGTGGTGCGGGATGTGACTGTGCCCAGTAGAGGGTTGTAGATCATCGTCTCCAGTGATGCCTGCGGTTCCATATAGTGAGCAGATCCTCGCTTATAGGAGATCACAACCTTACTGTCGTTAATCTTCATCAAAGTAGGAAACGCCAAATATCGATCTACCCCTGTCGGATCCGCATCGAACAGCGTCTGCATATTGATGCCTTCTGCCGCAATCGGTACAGGCAATCCACTATTCTTGTACAGCGGCGGGCTCTCGCCCTCCGGCACGAACACAACCGCATCCGCTCCAACATACCCGTCGGCATTATTGGACAGCTCCACATAACCCGATGTACCAGTAGCAAAGGCGAACGTATCGAGGTACAACCACTTTGCACCGCTCATCGTCTGGTTGACCGGATAAGTAGCGGATCCCCCGGAATGGACCACGACGAAAGGCGCATTCGTCGCACGATTGCTATGAGCCGGATACCAAATATACACATCATAATTACCGGCAGTTGGGATTAATGGCGTCCATCTAGCCTTGATCGATCCGCTGCCTTTGCTGGCATACCTAGAATTCTCGCCATAGTGACCGGCAAGACCACTCGTAGTCCAAATTCCTGTCTCGCTATATCCGGCATCACCATTATCGATTAACAAGCTGGAAGCACTGACTGACGAAGAAGCAAGACATGTGAACAGCAGCATCAAAAGCAAACCCGCAATCCATTGTCTACGTTTAACCATAATCCGATCACTTCTCCATTCATGAATCAGAATGAGGTCACAGCTCGAAACGAAGCCGCCCTCCAACAGGACGGCTTCATCAACGATTAGACTTACTTATTCTTCTGATAGTACTCGTTATATTCCCGCGTTACGTCTTCCCAACCGCTAGCATATACCTTCTCCAGGAAGTCATCCCATGCACTTAGCGGCAGCTCGCCGTAGATAATCTTGGCTACAATCTCCACGTAATCTTTGGTGTAGATTTCCTTCTTATAGAATTCTGTCTCCTTCTCGGAAACTATGCCTAGCAATCCCTGCTGCTTATAATTGTCAAGCATGTAATTAACACTCTTGTCGAGCCATTCCTTCTGATAGTCATACGATTCTGGAACGATCCTTTTCAACCACAGGTCGTCATCGTTCGGACGGCGGAACATCATCAGATGCCCGATCCACTTGGACAGATTGCCGAACTCCGGCTCCAGCTTCACGATCGTATCGCCTTCCACCTTATGGTGTACGCCTTCGACGCCATTCTTGAGCACGTTCCAGCCTTCGTCACTCAGCATCCAGTCGAATACTCGGATGATCTCAGCTTCCTTGCCCTTGGCCTTGTCAGTCAGCGCCCATGCGTTATAGATACCGGCATTCGTCAATACTTGTTGCTCGTCCTTATATAGATCCGCTTGTGGCGCGGTCGGGAATTCAACGAGTTCAATCTCCGCTTCAGGCTGAATATTGCGCAGAATGTTCAAGTATCTGTCCAGGTTGCCTGCGAACATCCGCATAGATGCAGTTACGCCACGATTAAACTTGTCTTCCTTGGATGCGATTCCCTTGTTCGTGATCATATCCGGGTCCATTGACTTGTCATCCACTAGCTGCTTGTAGAATTCGAGCGCGTGTTTGAAACGGCCGTCCTTGGCGAATACGCCGTAGAATACCTCGCCGTTGCCATTGTCGTACCACAGCTTATCCGCATGCCATGCGCGTGCGAAGAACTCCAGGTTGATCGTACCGTTCATCGACATCAGCTCATTGGATTCCGTAATGCCGTAAGTATCCGCCTTGCCGTTCTTATCTGGATCCCCGGTTGCTACGGCCTTGAAGAAGCTGCGCCAATCCTCGATCGTCTGCGGTGTCGACAGATTGAGCGCCTCCAGCCAATCCTTGCGAACACCCATGAAGTCCTCACGAACAATCGTTGATCGCGGAATCATATACGTCTTGCCGTCGTCTTCGCGCACAGCGTCAAACGAAGACTTATGCGTATATTCCATGATGTTAGGTGCATTCTGTAAGTATTCGTCAACCGGCAGCAGGATGTTGTTCTTGATCATCTCGTTGTACATATTGTCCATTGGCGGATCCATAATAATGACCTCTGGATAATCACCGGATGCCATCAGTACATTCCGCTTCTCCCAGATATTAGCGATTGGGACAGCCATCCATGTGATCTTGGCATTCGCCTTCTTATTGATTTCGTCTACCCAAGCATTGTTCTCGGGTACGAACTCAGAGCCTGCTCTTAGCATAATCGTGAACTCTACCGGCTCCTTGGGGGATTCTGCAGCGGGCTGCGACTGAGATTGATCAGATGTCTTGTTGGTATTGATATTCTCCTTCGTCGCCCCGTTATTCGTCGTTCCTTGATTACCTTGCGAACATCCAAGCACAAGCACAATTAGCATAATCAATGCCATGCTTATTGCATACGTTCTCTTCAACATTGCATTACTCCCCTTCATCATGAATGTATATATAATCCCGTTGTTCAGGCAGATCAGACAACCTTTATTACGGGGATTATAACATGTTCACTACTGCTTGACTGCCCCAAGCATAATACCCTTGATAAAGTATTTCTGTAGGAATGGATAAGAGAACAGGATCGGCAAGATCGCGACCACGATAGTTGCGCTTTGCATCGTCTTCGGGTACAGCCTCTCCGTCGCCATCGGATCATTGCTGGCGAACAGGTCGGAGTTCTCCGTAATAATCTCTCGCAGCAGAATTGTCAGCGTCCAGTTCGAGCGATCATTCAAGTACAGCATCGCTTCGAAGAAGCGGTTCCAGTTAGCTACGCCATAGAACAAGCTGATTGTAGCCATGAGCGGCAGCGACAACGGGATCACAATCTTGAACAAGATATATAGATGACCCGCCCCATCAATCTTCGCCGATTCCTCCAGTGCATCCGGGATCGATTCGAAGAATGTCTTCACGATGATGAAGTTGTACGTGCTGATTAAGGTTGGAATCATGACCGCCCACAAGGTGTTGTACAGATGAAGCCCCTTCACGACGAGGAATGTTGGAATCATGCCTCCGCTGAATAGCATCGTCAGAATGATAACGAACATAACCCAGCGATCGCCGCGAATCTTCGATTTGGCAAGCGGATACGCCGTTAGTACCGTCACCGTGACATTCAACACCGTACCGACGAGCGTCACGAAAATCGTATTGCGGTAGCTAGAGAGCAGCAGCGGGTTGGTCAGTATTTGACTATAAGCGGATAAATCGAGATCAAACGGGATGATCATCAGTGGGTTGCGCACATAAGAGGCGTAATCACTGAGGGAGATGGACAGGACATTCAAGATCGGATACAGCGTGATCATACCCAGCACAGATAAGAATATATAGTTCAAGCTGTCGAAAGCTTTATCGCCCCAGCTCGTCTGAATTCGCATCAGAATATCCCCCTCTCTCCAGACTTGCGCGCAAGCGAGTTAGCAATTAGTAGCAGCACAAGTCCGACAAGTGACTTGAACAATCCCACGGCCGTAGAGAAATCATAGCGAGTTTCTACCAGACCTGTGCGATATACATACGTCTCGAATACATCTCCAACCTCGTAAACAAGCGGATTGCTCAGCAGGAAGATCTGCTCGAAGCCATTGTCCATCATGTGTCCAATCTTGATAAGTAAAAGCACGACGATCGTACTCTTGATACCAGGAAGCGTCACATGCACAATCTGGCGCAGCCGGCTAGCACCATCCATACGAGCCGCCTCATACAACTGCGGATCAATTCCGGTCAACGCCGCGAGGAAGATAATCGTATTCCACCCCATCCCATGCCACAGATCAGACAACACAATAATGGTGCGAAAGTAAGCTTTGTTAGCCAGAAAGTTGATCGGTTCCCCGCCCATCGACTCAATGACCATATTCACGACACCGGTGGACGGCGACAGGAAGTTGATCACAAGTCCGGCAATGACCACCCATGACAAGAAGTAAGGGAGGTAGATGACCGTCTGAATCGTTCGCTTGAACGACATCTTGCGTACCTCGTTCAGTAGAATAGCCAGAATGATAGGTGCCGGGAAGTTAAACACGATCTTATACAAGCTGATCAGCAGCGAATTACGCAACACTTTATAAAAGTTGTCGTTACTGAACAATTCAATAAAGTGCTTGAATCCGACCCAGTCACTCTTAAACATGCCTCCGAAGATGTTGTATTGCTTAAATGCGATCGTCACCCCATACATGGGCACATAGTGAAACACTACGTAATATATCAATCCTGGTACAAGCAGCAAGTACAACGACGGGTTGCTTCGCATATGCGACCAGATACCTGCCGCGTTATTCCCTATTCTCCTTATTTCCATTTGGCGCCTCCCGCTCTCTATGCTGTTCGTGCACACCACTTAATGGATGCGCTTTCATCATACTTACCATTGGCGGATATTGTAATGACGTAATCGCGTTATTTGGTTCGCAATATTAGTCGTTTGTCGGGAACTTATGCTCCAGTAGGCTCAACGTTGCGCCTTATAGGTACGAGATTTTGTTCTACCGTTCTAATTCATGTCATCATGAGCTATTGGCCTATGTAAACGCTTGCTTAATATTCATCAATCAAGCTACAATGAAGGGTACTATACCGGATGGACAGGAGGCTTCTTATCAATGGGATATTCGGTGCTTATCGTGGACGATGAGAAAAAGATCAGGGAAGGATTGATCCGACATATCGACTGGTCAGCCCTAAATTACGGCGAACCGCTACAGGCGTCGGATGGCATGGAGGCTTGGGAATTCATGCGAAGAACACCCATTGACCTGCTCATAACAGATATCAGGATGCCCTTCATGGATGGGCTTGCCTTGACCGAAAAGGTCACCTCGCTGAATCGCAACACCCAGATCGTCGTGCTCAGCGGATTCGGTGAGTTCGAATATGCGAAGAAGGCGATGGAATTCGGAGTGAAGCATTACATGACCAAACCGACCGATCTGAATCAATTCAGCCAGATCATTAAGGACATTAGCCAGCAGCTTGAACGTAGAGACCGCCAGCACTCACGCATGAAGCGTATTGAGAAGAAGTACCTGGAAGCAATGGACCTCGTTGTCGAACAATTCTTGATTGAACTAGTCGAGGGCGGAACACATACGAACGATTCAATTAATGAATTCTTGAATGAGCATCAATTGCACTTGCCCTATTCCCATTATCAATTACTCAACTTGATCCCAATACCGCCTACACCGCACTATTCAGAAAAGAAACCTTTATTCCAGGCCATTCGGGAGTGCGTTCAGAGCTTTCCGGTTGTCGCACATCCATTCATCTATAAGCGCAGCGAAGGGATTCACTTGCTGCTGAACTATGATCATCCATTGGACATCGAGCAACTGGCGCTAACTGTCATGAATCGGTTGACCGAGCATGAGGACACTCCACTGGCTGCGCTGCTGAATGAACCGTATACAGAGCTTAGCGATACGATGTACAGCTATCAGCAAACGGTTCAAATGCGCAGCCATCTGTCCGCGATATCTCCGGGCTCTGTGTACCGCTATCCAGAGCTGTGCAGCACTTCAACCCCACTTGCCAATCGGGCATACCCGTATGAGCTGGAAAAGCAGCTCGTCCATGCGGTGACCGCAATGAATCAGACTGCGGCTGAAGCGGCCGTCGAGCATATGTTTACGTTCCTGGAAGAGCGGCATTCTACAATGCAGGCCTACCGGGAATGCTTCGCAAGAGTTTACTTTGCTATTGAAGCTGCCATGCGTTCGTTCCACATCGACATCAGAGCGATGATCGGGGATCAAGTGTTCCCACTAGAGGCAGCAGTCGAAACCCATCGCCCGCATGAACTTCGCGTATTGCTGCTTAGCTGCATAGGGAGATGCATCTCATCGTTGCTTCAAACCAAGGTTCCTTCCAGTCATAAATTCGTCGACCAAGTGAAGGCTTACATCGATCAGCAATATATGGAGGATATCTCCTTAATCTCAGCTTCACAAGCGGTTCACCTGAGTCCAACTTATCTGAGTAAAATTTTCAAGAAGGTGACGTCGCTTAGCTTCGTAGAATATGTCACGGAAGTCCGTGTACAGAAAGCGAAGGAATGGCTCAGTGACTCAAATGTAAAAATTTATGAGATCGGTGATCGAGTCGGTTATCGCAGTACAAAGCACTTCTCCCAGGTGTTCAAGAGCTGCACCGGATTGACCCCCTCTGAATTCAGGGACAATATTCGCATCTTGGAGGAGAACTAACCCGCCATGATTACCCAACGAAGGAAAGTGCTCGCGAAGAACCTGGTCTCCCTCGTGATCGTCATCATTGTTCCGATTATCATATTGAATATTTACTATATTACATATTGGAGTAATAACATGAAGGAACTGGAGATGGAGAAGGACGTCAAATTTCTATCTCTGATGGGCCAGACACTGGATACAATATTGAACGATATTACACAATTGGTTTCCTTGCTGGAATTTGACCATACGTTTAACAATGCGATTGATGGACTGATCGAGGAGGATGGCAATCTGTCCCCCTCGAGATTCATCTACTTGAATTCAGTCATGGAGAATACGTTCCGGACATTCCTGGCCAAGCCTTACATCCGCTCTGTGTACTTCTATCATGAACATAATGACATGATCGTTTTCACAACAGAAGGGATTAAGAAACTAAATGAAATGGTCGACAACAATTGGCTGGAATCGTATCGATCCAATGCGGATGAGCGAAACTACTGGATCGAAGTTCGGAATGTGGAGTACCCGGGTCCCCGTGTTGTGGAGACACTAACGCTGTTTCGCAAGGTGCCGATCTATGTGACACAGCCCGGCCAAGGCGTCGGCGTCATCGTATTGAATCTGGAAACCAAGTACTTCGACTCGCTCACTTCCAATATTCCTGATACTCAGGATAAGACCGTCTTCATCATGGACAGTGCCAGCAATGTACTATATAACAGTTCGGGCGAAGCACTCTCTAACTTCTTATCGATGGATGATCTTGCGAAGCTTAGCGAGCATGGCCATATGGTGAAGCGTACCGATACTGAATCATATCTCGTCTCATTTGTGGAGGCCAAGCATTATGATTGGAAATATATATCCGTATACCCGACCAACAAACTAACGGAACGGCTAGACTTCATCAAGCAAATCAATATATGGATACTGGTCTTCTCCTTCGCTGTCGGTATTCTGCTTGCGTATCGGTATACAGTGAAGAGCTACAAACCCGTGCGGACGTTGCTAGAGGTTATTCGTTATTACAATGAGGGCAAGGATATATCCAGCTTCAAGCTTACGAAGGATGATGAATACGGTTATATCACCTTGCACATTATCCGCAACTTTATTGAGAAGAACCAAATCCAACAGTCACTAATCGAGAATACATTGCTACAGCGAGAGACCGAGTTGTTCGCCCTACAGGCGCAGATTAATCCACACTTTCTATATAACATGCTCGAGACAATCAACTGGGAGGCAATAGACCGCCTCGGCAAAGATAATGCCATCTCCACGATGCTGCTCCAGTTGTCCAACAACCTTCGATATGTAACCGATCATAGCCGATATATCGTGACGGTCGAGGAGGATCTGCAGCACTTACAGAAGTATGTATATATGCAACAAGTTTTGAAAGAGGACTTATTCAAATTTGAAATCGATGTGGACGAGAGCGCATTAGGCGCACAAACTTTAAAGCTGCTGATGCAGCCTTTGGTCGAGAATGCTATCCAGCATGGCATGTCGGAGAAAAGCTCGGGAGGATGGATTCGAGTTAAGATTCGCAGAATGAATCAACATTTGGATGTCCGTATCATCGACAATGGCCGAGGCATAGTCAAGGATAAAATGCTTAAGCTGCAGACCGAACTGAATCAGACAAAGCCACAGTACCAGTATTCGAAGGGACTTGGTGTGCTTAATATTCACCAGCGTATCCGACTGAGATTCGGTGATCTGTACGGGCTGCAAATCCGCAGCAAGACCAATTGGGGCACGGTTGTAGTGATGACTTTTCCGTATATGAAGGACTAAATCGGATATCAACCGAAAAAATCACATGTGTGAATCACCGCTAAGAGGGCGACTATCCGAAGATAGTCGCCCTCAATCACTTATTCATGGAATGCTACTCTTACATAGGTGCGATCATCGAACGATGCATTCCCTTTCGTTATCCCCTTAGTAGACTTAAACTGCTTATAACAGAGGGGATCTGTTGCAAGCACCTGCTGCAGATACTGTTCAGATTCCGCTAAAGTATTGAATAATTTAGGATAGCCGTCACTAGCGAGAACAATGTGCCGTACATTGGCATCCAGCTCAATTACCTTCACTTGGTTCACATTCACTGCAAAACCGTCAAGCACAGGAAAGCTGTACCGTTCATCCCCATCACTGTTCTGATAGTACATGGCCCGTTTAATAAGCGGGAGCACATATGCTCTAGCGGTGTCGTGTTCGATCAGTTCGTCCACTGTCTTGCCATTGTCCAGTTCAGTTGCGAGGTAGAGCGCTCTTGCCTCCGCGATAACGTCATCCACGAGCTTGGGTGACGTATATAGCTTATTATCTACAAGACATTGGCAATCTCCGATGATCCAGACTTGATGATGGAATACGCTGTAGATAATTGCACACGCCGCTAATCGCTCTGATGGATGAGCGCGACATCGCTCTACCATCTGATTGTCCCTATAGAACGTTTTAATTGATACCGTTAAACGCTCAATCGCTTCAGCACACTCGACATCCTTAGGAAATTGTAGAATCGCCTGCTTAATGAGATCAACAGCCAATTGTCCAGTTGTTCGCCCATGCTGTGTAAAGCTAGACTTGGATGTCACGCCATCAATCACGCAGATGAAGTCCTCAGTTAGAATTAGATCGTCCTCACAACGCTCCAATCGTCCGGTCTTCCCCTGGATGTACTGCTCCACAATTCGCATGATGTGTCCTCGATTAATTCTTCTGACTCTGGATCAATTCAAGAATGCCTGAGCTCTCAACGACTTGCTTAAATACAGCGCGCTGTGACTCCCAAAGCTTCCCGAATTCCTCCGCATTTAGATAGTTCACATTCATTCCGATATCTTCTACACTAGCGATGAATGCTGGATCGTTAATGATTTTTCCAAACCCTTCATCTAGGGTTTTCTTCACATCATCCGGTAATCCCTTAGGAGCACCAACGCCTTGCCACACTTGGAGGTTGACGTCAAAGCCCTTCTCCATCAACGTTGGCACATCCTTGAACACTTCGTCCTCGATTCGGTGTTCCTGCGTAATCGCTAGAGCTCGCATCGCGCCATCTTGAATTTGGGCCTTAAATTCACCTGTGTTACCGGAGATCAAATCCACGTGTCCTCCTAGTAATGCTGTCAATGCTGGACCCCCACCAGCAAATGGAACCTGCTCCATCTGAATACCTGCTTCAAGCGCGAATAGTTCAGCAGTTACATGCGTAATGGATCCTAATCCAGCATGTGCATATGTCAATGTACCCGGATTCGCCTTCGCATGCTCAATTAAGTCCTCGATTGTCTCGAACGGCGAGCTGGCTTGAACAGCTATGACGATCGGAATGGTTGCCGCAAGCGCAATGGGTTCGAATGCTTCAATATAGTCATACTTTGTTCCGCCATATAACGGTTGAAGCAGCATACTTGTATTCGCGCTGCCGATCGTATATCCATCTGCCGTCTTATCTCCTAGATCATTCCAACCAAGAATACCGCCAGCTCCGCCTGTATTAGTGATCGTCAGGCTTTTGCCAAATACGTCAGTGAATTGCTTCTCCATCGCTCTGACCATCAAGTCTGAGCTGCCGCCTGCGTTAAATGGAATAATGAACTCCACCGATTTGTTCGGATATGCCCCCTTACCTCCACTTGATGAACAACCTGCAATTACGACTACGCTGCACAATACAACGACTAACAATGACCAAACCTTTTTCATGACGTTACCCCTCTCTTTGACAAGTTGTATTATTCTTCTTTGCTATGTAATAAAACCTTTTTAATAGGTTTCATTAGCGTGAGTAGGATGATCACGAATGTAACCGCGAACAGTGTGCCAGTTATTGGGCGCGATGCCATCGTCAGCATGCTGCCACCACTAATGATCAAGCCCTGCGTTAAACCTGATTCAATGATCGGACCAAGTACGATGCCAACTGCTAGCGGCGCCATGCTGTATCCATAGTTGCGAATGAAGAACGCGAATACGCCGAATAGGACTAGAATCAGTAAATCAAAGAAACTAAAGTTTGAAGCGTACGCCCCAGTAAATGTAATAATTAACACAATGGGCATCAAGATATTCACTGGTGTTTTTAACATGGATGCGAATATACCAACAAGCGGTAAATTAATAATGAGCAGCAACACATTTCCGATATACATACTTGCCACTAGTCCCCAGAATAAATCCGCATGCTGAGTAATTAATGCAGGACCCGGGGTAATGCCGTGGATAATAAATCCGCTTAGCAGCAAGGCTGCAGGTGGCGAGAATGGCAGTCCCAATGATAGGAGAGGGATCAGCGCAGCAGAGCTTGCTGCATTGTTAGCCGATTCAGGACCAGCAACACCTTCGATCGCCCCATGACCGAACTCTTCAGGATGCTTGCTTATTTTCTTCTCAGCCACATAGGAGGAGAAGCTAGCTAATGTGCCTGCTGGACCAGGGAGCAGACCGATCAAGAACCCTATGATACCGCCTCTAACGATTGGTCCTGCCGAGCGCTTCATGTCCTGCTTACTTGGGTAAAGATCCTTCATCTTCACCTTCTTCACTTTCATGTCGGGAGCAGATTTCACTAGTGCGTACAACACTTCACTGATCCCAAATACAGCCATAGCGATAATGCTAAAATCAATTCCTCTCAGTAAAGGATCGACTCCAAATGTGAACCGCTCTACCCCTGCAATTGCATCAAGTCCAACCGTACCAATCATCAGGCCGACCAATACCATCAATAGCGACTTGAGCGGTGAATCCCCTGTAAGATTCATCAATATGAACAATCCAAGGAAGGCAATCGCAAAGTACTCAGGTGGTCCAAAGCTCAATGCTGCCTTCGCTAATGTGGGAGCAAAGAATGTTAAACCGACTACCCCTAATGTACCTGCGATAAACGATCCAATCGCTGCTATAGAAAGAGCAACTCCGGCTCTCCCCTTCTTGGCCATCTGGTTACCATCCAGACACGTAATGACGGATGCGGATTCACCTGGTACGTTGACCAGTATCGCTGTCGTTGAGCCGCCATACATGGCGCCATAATAAATACCTGCGAACATGATGATGGCTGCGGTAGCATCCATCCCAAAGCTAAGAGGCAGCAACAGAGCCATTGCCCCAGTTACACCTAATCCTGGAAGCACGCCTGTTAGCGTTCCAATAATGACTCCAATTGCAGCGGCCATTAAGGGTATAGGTTGCAAAGCGGATAAGAAGCCTTCTCCTAAAAACGCCAATATATCCATGTGTTCCTCCTTCTGCTATACCGTTATGGCAACATAACGCCAAGTAGTGTATTGAATATGAGATAGAATCCGACAGATCCACAAATCGATAGGATAATCGGCGTCTTCCACCCCTTCACCTGTGCAATTTTCAGGATTGCCAGCAATGCGACGAAGGAAGCCACAATATAACCCAACAGCTTCATAATGAGGATGTACGCTAGCATGACACCAATAATCATGAATGTCTTCTTCAAGTCCACATCCAGCCTCACATTCTTGGAATCGCCCTTACCCATCAATGACCTCACTAGAAGCCATGCGGAGATGAAGGTTGCGCAGGCTCCCACGATCATCGGCATAAACCCGGCTTTGGGCGCCTGCATGGCACCGAAGGATAAGGAGCTTGCTGTGCTCCAATATGCGATTGATAACAGCAGCATGAATCCATTTGCTATTTTTTCACCCACTGGACTACCTGCCTCTCTAACCAGTTGTACGCTTACGTTCAGTTGGAAAATCAATCATATTGTCATAGAACGTTAGCATTGGATTGGTTATTGTTATTTTGTCAATAGCCTTAAGGTATGTATTCATCTCTGTAAGCAAGGGTTGTAATTGCTTAAGCTCTTCATCGTTGAACCTACGCCATACATAGGCAAGTGTGATATGAAAGCGATACGTATCATGATTGGGCAGCCGCACACCAAATTGCTCGCTAACATCATCTCTAAACGCTCTTAACAAGGCATCGGTCTGCTCATCAATCGGCTTCAGGACAATTCGCAAGTCCATATTGTCATTCTGAATCGAATCTATGACCAGTTCAGCTCGATCAAACCCAGGAACATGACGAAGGCGCTCTTGGAAGAATTGATCCATCTCTTCTAAGGGAGTGTCTAGCTCCTTATACTTCGACCAATACCCGGGTGCGCGCACTTGATCATTCACCCCTTGCATGACGGTGACATGGTAGCTGGATGGCGGAAGCCAAATGTACTTTTCAGCAAGACCATATTGATGGACAAGCGCAATGGATTGTTGTATCGGAGCGTGTTCCTTACGTTTCGGATCTACGAAACAGATAATGGTATTGCCCGGATAGCTGCGAACACTCCCATCCTCATTGAATTTCGTATGAATGCTTTCACCATAGATGTCCCGTTTCAACTTGTATGTTCCTCCGTAACGAATAGTTAACCGCTTACAAACGAATGGCTCAGTAGGAGCATACTATACAGAATTGGAACGTGTCAATTACTAAAAAAAATTATGTTTGATTGGTTATATATGTGACTGAAGTAATTATTATTGACACGTTCCATTACTTGATTCACAATATCCATATGTGATACGGAGGGAGAACCATGCACATAACGATTGAGAATAAATTGAATATTCAAGAGGTACAGCTTGGTAAGCGCATCATTAATCACATATTCAGAGTATCCACGATTACCGCATCCATCCTGCTGTCCTTCCCGCTCAGCCTCTATATGTTCTACACCTATCAGCAAACGGCCAGCGCGATCAGTTTGTTCTTCGCGTTGTTTGGACTAGTATTCTTGACAGGCTTAACCTGGCTGCTCGTCTACAGCCTAAGAATCCGACCATTGCTCTACCGTTCACTTACCGGCAAATTAGAAGAGACTGAACATTATTCATTTACAGATACAGGGATAAGCTGTAGTCTGTTACCAAGTGTGATTTACTCTACCGATCAATTACTTGGGCAATATTGGTATAATGACTACTATTGTTGTTACTTATCCAGTAAACAGAATAAACAGTTTCTCATGATCAAGATAACACCCGGCAATGTGAATGATATTAACAGGATCGTACAGTTCTATCACGCCAGGCGTAAACGACTTACAAAATTGAAGCTTAAGCACTGACTTGAAGTGATGGATATGACCATAGAGAGGTGAATGACATTGCAACCCACAATCAAGGATATCGCCAGGGCTACTGGCGTTTCACACGGCACAGTTTCGAATGTGCTTAATAAACGAGGGAATGTCAGCGCGGAGAAAATCAGAATTGTTGAGCAGGCAGCCATTGCAATGGGCTATAAGATAAACAATAAAGCAAGAGCATTACGACAGGGCTCTACTTGTTCGTTAGCCATGCTATTACCAACATTAGAAACGCCTGAGTATATCGACCTCTACACTAACGCGAAGAACTATGCGGATTCTAGAGATTACACCCTCCATCTATTCATTACGAATGACCTTCCAGCTCAGGAGAAGGAAATTCTCAAAGAGTTAATCGCTCTGCGGATTAATGGAATATTGGCAGTTACCTGTCTACAGGACCCCGATGCCTCCTATCAGCAATCGGGACTCCGTCATGTAAGGACGATTTTTTTGGAGCGCCCAGAAACCGACCGCTTTTGCTATGTCGGCTTTGACTTCCATCATATCGGCCAGGAGATCGGCATGTACATTCTACAGAAGCAGCATAAGAATGTCGCTGTCTTCACTGGACAACAGAACTATAAAAACCATCAAGAGCTCGTTCGAGGCATGACCGATCAAACGAATGAAGCAACTAGCATTACTCATATTGGCAGCCACATGAATCAGATGAACAAAGCCGCCTTCGAGCTGCTAGCCGATCAGCAACACTATGACATCATTGTTGTCTCGAGTCCATCGCTGGTGAATGCGATTGAATCCGCTTATGCGCTGGGATCATTGTCTGAGCGCCCTGATCTGATTTGCTTATCACCACTTCGTTCTTATCCCGATCGCTCCATCATGAATTATCAGTTGAATTACAAGCTTATGGGGCAATGCGCATGCGAGCAGCTAATCGATGATCTCAATCAAACCAAATTGGTTATAAAGGACACCTTACTCGCCGCAGATGGATTCGAAAAGACATACCGCGCTCGTGTCGTCGCATCTAACCCCAAGGAGCTAAACCTGCTATTCCTTGATTGTCCCTCGACAACTGCGCTCAGGAAGCTATCTCCTGACTTCACGAAGAAGACAGGTATCCAGGTCAACTTCCACGTGTTCCCGATATCGGAGATTTACGACGTGATCGATACAATGACCGACACCGGCATCTACGATGTCATCCGGCTGGACATGGCCTGGTTGTCATGGTTCGCCCCTAGATCATTACTGCCCTTGCATACCGTTAATCCGAATATCGAACAAGTATTCACACGATTTCTTCCAGCAATGAAAGAGAAGTACTGTAATGTTCAAGATACGGTATACGCCTTGCCATTTGATCCAAGTGTACAAATGATGTTCTTTCGAAGTGATCTATTCGAGGATCCTTTATACAAAAGGGCTTACTTTGAGCAAACGAAATCACATTTGCAGGTACCGCAAACCTTCGAGGAATATAATCAGGTTGTGCGTTTTTTTACCCAAGCCTACAACCCGGATTCACCAACGAAATTCGGCGCAACACTCGCACTAGGCTACCCTACTTCGATTGCTGTTGAGTTTCTCACTCGCTTACTCAGCCAACCTGATCTATACGATGATCGTAAATGCTTAAACTTTCATAGTCCTTCAGCGAGGGTTGCACTACAGAGTTTAGTGGATACTGCCCAATATGCGAACACCCCGGATAGTCATTGGTGGGAATCTGTTGTACATAGCTTCTCTTCAGGTCAAGCTGCTACCACAATCGTATATACGAACCACGCTTCTGACATCATTCACGCACAAGACTCTACAGTAGCAGGCAAGATCGGTTATGCGACAGTCCCGGGTCAGAAGCCGATCATCGGCGGCGGCGTGCTTGGCATTTCCCGATTTTCAAAGCAGGTGGAAGAAGCCTATTCATTCTTGGATTGGGCCAGCAGCGAATCGATAGCCTCCCCTATCACGATGATTGGCGGCACATCACCATGTACTGGAACCTATGCCAATGGCGAGATCATTAACCTATACCCGTGGCTGCAGCACTTGTCAGACAACATTCGCATTGGCGAAAGAAACCGAGTATTTTCTCTAGTAGACGAATCCATCAATCAGCGTTCGATTGAGCATGCACTTGGCATCGCGACCAAGAATGCAATTATCGGGACATTCACTATGGAGGAAGCCCTGAGCTACGCTGCCAAATCATTGGAGAAAAATAAATACTGAAGCTGCCCCCATACGTACTAAGAGGAGAGAGGCTGCCCCTAGGCAGCCCCTCTCCTCTTATTCATAAACTGCTACTGTTCGCTTCTGTTCATGCGATCGAATAACCGCATCCAGCACCAACTGATTATGATACCCCGCCATAACATCCGGCAATCCTTCAGCTGGTTCACCGCTAAGCAGATTAACGAAGTCCGTCCACTCCCCTAATCTACGCGCCCATGGAACCGTCAGCTTCTTCTCAATGACCTCTCCACTCTCCGCATCCCGCTCCAGCCAGATGACTTGCTCCGGCGTGACGGTACTGGCGTGCAACGTACCTCGTTCCCCATAGATCGAGATCTCCAATTGGTTGCCTGAGCCGACCGCGTTGCGCGAGGTTTGGAACTGGCCAATAGCGCCTGTCGACATCTTCGCCTGGAAGCAGGCGTAATCATCAACCTCCACGTTGCGCGGCTCCCCCGTATGCGGATCGTTCCGCTGATGGACGAAGGTTTCCAGTCTGGCGGATAATTCAGCGAATTGCCCGATCAGATAATGCGCCAAGTCAATCATATGCGAGCCCAGATCGCCCAGCGTACCCGTCCCAGTCTTCTCCCGGTCGAACCGCCATACATAAGGCACTTCATATACGGTTGAGCCCCAGCCCTGCAAATATTGCACGGAGAAGCTCAGCACCTTACCGACCTTATCTTGATTCAGTAGCTCGCGCACATATCGAAACGCCGGTGTATAGCGGTAGCTAAACCCTATCATGCCTGGAGATGGTGACTGTTCATAAGCGTCCTTCACCTGCTGAGCATCCGACGTATCCATCGTGAAAGGCTTCTCACTGAGAAATGGCTTGCCCGCCGCTAGACAGGCGAGCATAATCGGAGCATGCGCAGCATTAGGGGTTACGGAGATAATCGCGTCTACCTCGTCATCCTCAATCAGCTGGCGATAATCGGAGTAGCGCTTCTCTGGCGATATCCCCAGACGCTCGCCTGCATGCTCCAGTGCCGCAGGATTCACATCGCAGATCGCCGCCACAATTGCTGTAGGCTCCCGCTTCAAGCCCTCGATATGCGCATTAGCCATATCGCCGAGTCCGATGATCCCGATTCTATGCTTCTTCATGATTCGCGTCCCCCACTTCTACGATCGCCCAATCGGTTCGATTGGATCCATCCTGCCATTGATGTAAGGAGCGCCTGCTACAGGTGCAGCCCATCTCACCGCATTCAGAATGACACGTTGCACATCCGGATGGTGGTAGACCGGGAACGTCTCATGACCTGGGCGGAAGTAGAACAGTCTCCCCTTGCCTCTACGATACGTACAGCCGCTTCGGAACACCTCTCCTCCTTCAAACCAAGAGATGAAGATAAGCTCCTCAGGTGCCGGAATATCGAAGCGTTCCCCATACATCTCTTCCTTCGGAATTTCGATATATTCCCCAATGCCGTCCACGATCGGATGACCATGCTCAATGACCCACAGCCGCTCCTTCTCACCGTCATCTCGCCACTTGAGATCGCCTGTATTCGTACCGAGCAGACTCTGGAAGATCTTCGATCCGTGACCGGAATGCAGCACGATTAGCCCCATCCCCCGGATCACACGCTGACGCACCTTCTCCACGATATCATCGCGCACCTCGCCATGCGCCAGATGTCCCCACCAGATGAGCACATCTGTCTGCTCCAGCACGCTGTCTGTCAGACCATGGTCAGGCTCGTCGAGCACTGCCGTCTTCACCTCTACATCCGCATGCCCGCGCAGGCTGTCCGCGATTGTCTCATGAATGCCACCCGGATAGATACTTGCCACATGCTCGTTGTGCCGCTCATGTCTATACTCGTTCCATACTGTGACCTTGATTGCTGCCATGCTGGATCAAGCCTCCCATTCCAATCATATAAGATTCAAATTCACTATCAGTATAGGCTGTGATAGAATAGACAGAAATGTCAGATACAGACACAACATGTACAATAGCGACTTCTTATACGAGGAGGATTAGCATCATGCGGACGATGAACATGTCCATCCTGCCTAGGATCAACTGGATGGGCTACGTGGAGTACAAGAGTCCATGGATCCACTTCAAACGCAACGTGGATGAATATGTGCTGTACTTGATCAAGAGCGGGGAGCTTCACATCGAGGAGAATGGCTTGCGATACACACTCAGCCGGGGCGATGTTCTACTGCTGGAGCCTGGGCTTGACCATGAGGGCTTCCAGAAGCATATCTGCGACTATTATTACATTCATTTCAGCCATACCGCCATCGCAAACGCCGAGGAGGATGATCTCACCAAGCTCGCTAAGCGTAATATGCTGGAGGAGAATGATCCGCATTTGCAGGAAAGCGATCTGTCTGTCATCCCCAAGCACTATACGATTACGAATCGATCCACGCTGCAGCAGGCCTTCTTCATTCTGAATGAGCTGCAGCAGCTCTATAAGCGAAGGCACTTCAATCGCGCTAAGATTGCTTTGCGGTTTACCGAGCTGCTCATTGATCTGTCACGCGATTACATGACCAGCGCGATCCAGCTGGAGTACGGAAGCAGCTCAAGACCCTTCCTCAAGGTACATGCCGTGCTGGCTTATATTCATCAGAATTATCCACAGCGCATCACCAGCGCCGAGCTCGAGAGAGAGTTCGAATACAACTTCGATTACTTGAACCGCATCTTCAGTAGAATAACCGGCCACCCGATTATTCAATATGTGAACCTGGTCAGAATCAATCGCGCCAAGGAGCTCCTGGAGGCCACCCATCTGAGCATAGGAGAGATCGGTTATTTAGTCGGACTGAATGACCCGTATTATTTTAGCAAAGTGTTCAAGAAGTATACCGGTCAATCCCCCTCTCACTATTATAAACAACATGTTGAGCTCCACCGCTTATAACACGCCCCATACTAAGTAGGAAGACACCCTGCTGAGCAGAGCGTCTTCCTGTGAATCATCTATGTGCCTCTCCCTGATTACGGTCTTACTCGGCACCACTCATCGCGTACGCCGACAGATCCGCTTCCTTCCATTTCATCGCTTGCAGCATGACAGATTGCTCAATGCCGGACTTCTCTTCCAACAGCTGTGTAACATCGCCGCTCGATTCTCGAATGCTGCGATTCAGATTTGCATGCTCCTCTAGGCTCTTCGCCATCTGGTACAAGATCATGAAGCGGACCTCCTTTCTTCATCATTGTCTACCCTGATTGTAACTGCGTTGTGTTAAGCCAAGATAATTGGTTGATTATCGGACCGTTAACTTTCTAAGCTGTTTTATGATTCCTTACTACTCTTCCCTGATTATCCAAGGGTTATTCAGACAAGACAGCGCATTCATTTTTTATGATTTTTTAAGGTTGATTTTAACTGTTTTTAAGGATCATTTGCCATTCTTAGTGATGAAAGTTTCATACTATTTTCCATTACTTGAGGAGGGTGTAACATGAGTAGTTGGAGGAAGAAAAGCAGCCTGCTGCTGACATTGTTATTGGGGGTGATGCTGCTGACCGTACCGGTATCCGCCGCTGAGCCGATCGAGCTCTTCACACCGTATACCAGTCTAACGGCAAGCCCAGGGCAATCCGTCTCTTACTCCGTTGAAGTTATGAATCACACATCGGATATTCAGCATATCGGGCTGTCCGTGCAGCAAGCACCGACAGACTGGACTTACGAGCTGACATCCGGCGGCTGGACCATCGACCAGATTACGGTGAAGCCGGACGCCTCACAGACGATCAACTTTAAGATCACGATTCCCTATGCTGTGCAGAAGGGCGAATATAAGCTGTCGCTTGCGACAGACAAGGGCGCCTCATTGCCGCTGACCATTCACATCGCAGAAGCCGGCACGTTCCGGACTGAGCTGACGACCGAGCAGCCGAATCTGCAGGGGGCAAGTGATGCCAGCTTCACTTATACAACGACGCTTAACAACAAGACGGCCGAAGAACAAACCTATGCGCTCAGAGCGTCCTCGCCAGCAGGCTGGCAGGTGGAATTCAAGACTGGCGGACAGAATGTCAGCTCCGTTGTGCTGGAGCCGAATTCATCGGAATCCATCACGGTTGTCGTCAAGCCAGCCATCAATGTCACCGCAGATACGTACAAGATTCCAATCGAAGCCTCGAATGCCTCTACCGGCGATAAGCTGGAGCTCGAAGCCGTTATAACCGGCACTTACGGGCTGGATTTAACTACGAGCGATGGCCGTGTGAGCACAGAGGTGACAGCTGGAGGCAGTAAGAAGGTGGAATTGGTGCTTCGTAATACCGGCACATCAGACCTCGACGGAATCAGTCTTAGATCGACTACACCGGCTGATTGGTCGGTCGAGTTCGAGAAGGATTCCGATATCGCGCTGGCAGCAGGGGAGAGCAAGACGATCACCGCCACATTCCACGCCAGCAGCAAGGCCATCTCTGGCGACTATGTAGCCAGCATCACAGCGAGCGCTGCTGAGGCGACAAGCTCGTCTTCATTCCGCATAACCGTGGAGACCTCTGTCTTGTGGGGCTGGCTAGGCATTCTGATAATTGCGGGAGTATTCGGCGGGATCTTCTACTTATTCCGTAAGTATGGGAGGAGGTAACCGTGAGCGCGCCTATTATCAAACTTGAGGGACTAACGAAGAAGTATAATGGGTTTACCGCAGTGAATGAATTGGATCTGGAGATTTATCCAGGTGAGATCTTCGGCTTGCTCGGCCCCAATGGCGCGGGTAAGTCGACCACCATCCTGATGATGCTCGGACTTACTGAGCCTACCGCTGGCTCAGCGACGGTATGCGGACTTAATGCTACGCGCTATCCGATGGAGGTCAAGCGGCGAGTTGGTTACTTGCCGGATGACGTAGGTTTCTATGAGGATCGCACCGGTCTTGAAAATCTTATCTATACAGCTAGATTGAACGGCGTTTCTGAGCAAGAGGCCCAGACACGGGCATCCGAGCTGCTGCAGCGCGTCGGCCTCAGCGAGGCTGTTCACAAGAAAACTGGGGCTTATTCACGCGGTATGCGCCAGCGACTCGGACTTGCGGATGTGCTGATTAAGCGACCTGAGGTCATTATTCTCGATGAACCGACATTGGGGATCGATCCAGAGGGCGTCCGCGAGCTGCTGGAGCTCATTCATCGGCTCAGCAGAGAGGAAGGTATCACGGTGCTGATCTCCTCCCATCACCTTCATCAGATGCAGCAGATCTGCGACCGCGTCGGTCTGTTCGTGAAGGGCAAGCTGCTCGCAGATGGTGACATTGCTACACTGGCGAAGAAACTATTCATCGAAGAATTTATTACGATCGAGCTCGGCTTTACAAGTGAACAATCGACGGATGTGGATTCTATAATTGCGAAGCTGCGAGCGCTGCCCGAAGTCATGCGCATCGACTATGAGAATGGCCTGCTGGCTATTGGCTGCTCGCGCGACATCTCCGGCGAGCTGGCAAGAACAGTGATCGAATCCGGCGGCGTACTCACCCATATGATGAAGCGCGAGCTCGGTTTAGATGAGATTTATCATCGATATTTCGAAGGAGGCGATGACCATGCAGGCGATGACCATGCAGGCGCTGCTCAAGCTTAAGGGCCTGTTCAGCGGAAGCAAGCAAGCGGCCGCCGCGCCCAGACATCCACTGCGGGTCATGATCGAGAAGGAAATCGCTGATCAGGTGAAGAGCTGGCGGTTTATGATCCTGCTGGCGCTTATGGCATTGACCTGTATGGGATCGCTCTATTCCGCGATCCAGGCAATCAGCGCAGCCGATCCAACGAGCGCGGAATTGAAGGATTTCGTCTTCCTGCGGCTGTTCACGCTGTCAGACGGCTCGCTGCCATCGTTCATCACCTTTGTTGGCTTCCTGGGACCACTGCTCGGACTAGGCCTTGGCTTCGACGCAATTAATTCCGAGCGCAATAAGGGCACACTCAGCCGACTGATGTCCCAGCCCATTCACCGTGATTACATTATAACGGCTAAGTTCATCAGCTCGCTGACTGTCATTGCAGCCATGTTCTTCGCGCTGGGCTTCCTCGTGATGGGTATCGGACTCATTCGCATCGGAATACCGCCTACGCCGGAGGAATTCCTGCGAATGGTCAGTTATATGGCGCTGACCGTCGTCTATGTCGCCTTCTGGCTGAATCTGTCCATTGTCTTCTCAGTTCGGCTCAGACAACCGGCCACCTCGGCATTGTCGAGCATCGCCATCTGGATCTTCTTCGCGGTATTCTATGGGCTGATCGTTAACCTGCTGGGCAATGTTCTGTCACCTGGCGTTAATGCGACATCCGCGGACTATGCCAACTACCAGAAGCTGATGCTATTCCTGCAGCGACTGTCGCCGGACCATCTGTTCAGCGAGGCAACCTCGACGCTGCTGGTTCCCTCAGTCCGTACAGTCGGTCTAGTCTCCCAGGAGCAGATGGCCCAGCTCTTACTCTCGCTGGATGCACCGCTCTCGCTCGGACAGAGCCTGCTGCTCGTATGGCCGCAGGTGACCTGTCTGATCGCAGGCGCAGCGATCTGCTTCGCCATCTCCTATCGCCTCTTCATGCGTCAGGAGATTCGCTCCAGATAATTAGTGCATTCGGACGGGTATTGCGCCAGCCGAAGAGACATGCTAGCCTTAACACTAGCAGCTATAAGGAGAGGACCGTACCCGTCTATGAACAAGAACCATTCCAACATCTATAAAGTGAAGCAGCCGGGCGAACTGCTCGCCTTCCTGATCGAGCATATGCCTCGTCTGAGCCGCAATGCCGTTAAGGCTATATTGAGCCGTGGCGAGGTCACTTTGGACGGCAGAACCGTAACGGCCTATAACACACTGCTCCAGCAAGGTCAGACGGTAGCCATACTGCCCAAGGGACAGCTGGCGGCGAAGGCCGCGCTCATTGGGCTGACCATTCTATATGAGGACGATGACATTCTGGTCATAGCGAAGGAAGCCGGCTTGCTGTCCATCGCCTCCGCTAAGGAAACCGAGGCAACGGCGTATCGACAGCTAAGCGAGCATGTCCGCCGCGACAATCCGCGCAGCCGCATCTTCATTGTGCACCGGCTTGATCGGGACACCTCGGGGGTCATGATGTTCGCCAAGAGCGAGAAGGTTCAGCAGCAGTTGCAGAACACCTGGCACGAACGCGTGAGCGAGCGCACCTACATCGCCTTGGTTGAAGGGCAAGTGAAGCGGAGCGAAGGTGTAATCGAGTCATGGCTCAAGGAGAACAAGGCACTCAAGATGTATTCCAGCCGCTATCCGAATGACGGACAGCATGCGATTACCCATTACAAGCTGCTGCAAGCTTGTCGTGACTACTCCCTGCTGGAAGTAGAGCTTGAAACCGGCCGCAAAAATCAAATCCGCGTGCATATGCAAGACCTCGGCCATCCGGTCGCCGGCGATAAGAAGTACGGCGCGAAGTCCAATCCGATTGGCAGGCTCGGCCTGCACGCCAAGACACTCGCCTTCCAGCACCCGTCGAGCGGAGAGCCAATGCGTTTCGAAGCGCCGGCACCGAAGCTGTTTATGCGTCCGTTTAATAGATAGAAATTACTGAATGAGCAGATGTTGCGGCACGCCCCTCCCCCTCCCTCCAATAGACGGACGGGGAGCTTTTCTATTCCTGCTTACTGTCCCACATAACCGCCAACTATCTCACTAAGCTCAGCCAGCGTCTTCTTCAATTCGATATTCTGCACGACATGCTCGCACTCCTTGCGGTACGTCACTTCCTCCGTATAATGGTCCAGATAATGCTGCAGCACATCGTACGCCATCCCCTTCGACTCCAGCCGCTCTCGGACTGTCTGCTTGTCCACATAGATGAACAATCGCACTACCCGATCTCCATACCGGCGCTTGAACTCCGCCGCTCCCTCTCGATTCAGGATGAGATAGACATGCTGATCACCGCTCAAGGCTACATCAAGATCGCGCTCCCTAACGCCGTATCTTTCCCGATCAATCGTAACGATCTGCAGAAACTGTCCGTTGCTCGCCTCTTCCTCGAATGCCTCATGGTTCAAATAATGATAATCCTGCTGAACGCTCTTCACGCTATGCCTCGGCTGCCTAGTTGTGCATGAGATAACATGTGCTAGATTAAACCTCTCGCCGATCACATGCGCGATCGTCTTCCGCCCAGAGCCGCTGGTACCTGTGAATACAAACAGAATCGGTTGATCCATATCCAGCCCTCCCATCCCGATATACTAATTATATCGACAGATTAGGCGGGAATACTGACCCTTTGTTAGATATGCCCAAAAGCGCATGATATAGACCTATACCCAAGCAATAATACAAGGCGAACGTAGACTATAAGTGGCAAGGATACAGTCACCACCCCACAAGGAAGGGAGGGGACCAGATGGGTGTATACGCAGGCGGCTGCGGCCAAGCAGCGCCAGTCGCACAGGGCTGCAACGCCGGTTACGGCGGCTTTACAACAACAGGAGTAATCCTCGTGCTATTCATTCTGCTCGTAATCGTTTCACAAGCAGGCTTCCTCATTTAATTATTTTGCAATCGACATTTTACACCTCTTGTCTATCTTCCATCTATCGCCTAAAATGATACTAAACGTATCAAAGGAGGTGTTAGTATGAGTGAACAAGAGGAGATCCAATTCGAAGAGCAAATTGCTGAGGATGCTGCTGAAGAAGTAGTCGAAGAGATTGCTGAGGAAGCAGAGGAAGTTAGCGATGACGCCGCTGAAGAGGCATCCGATGATGCAGCTGAAGAAGCTGCTGAGGAAGCTGCTGAAGAAGCTGAAGAAGCTGAAGAAGCTGCTGAGGAAGCTGAAGAAGTGGTCGCTGAAGAGGCAGAGGAAGTCACTGAGGATGCCAGCGAAGAAATCGTTGATGAAGCGATTGAAGCGGCGGCAGACGAGTCGCCCGATAGTGAATCGGCCTAATCTATGAAGATTATAGAATAACCCCCTTTAGCATGCAGAGGGGGTTATTTCATTCATTATAATTGACCTGACCACTCTTGGTGGAACCGTTCTAGATACTGCTCCATGAACCGATGTCGCTCTTCGGCCAGACGCCGTCCATGCGCGGTGTTCATCAGCTCCTTTAATTTGAGCAGCTTCTCATGGAAGTGATTAATGGCTGTATCGTTACCGCTGCGGTATTCTGCTTGCGTCATCGCTTCTCGCGGTAGAATCGCCGGATCATGGATCGGTCTGCCCTTAGCACCCGAATATGCGAATACACGAGAGATGCCAACAGCCCCGATCGCGTCCAATCGATCCGCATCCTGGACCACTCTGCCCTCTAATGTCCGCATAGGAGGACGTGACCCGCCCTTGAAGGACATCGCAGCTATGATCGCTATGACGTGCTCCGTCTGGGCATCTGACACGCCGTGCTGCGTCAGCCATGATCGGATCTCTCGCAGTCCTTGCTCCTCATCGCCAACCAGCTTCTCATCTGCGACATCATGCAAGAGCGCAGCGAGCTCGCAGATGAATGCATCTGCGAGCTCCTCTCTGGCGATCGTGAGCGCAGTCGCTCGCACGCGCATGATATGCCACCAATCATGTCCGCTGAAATCATGTGCCAGCTTGGCTTGCACGAATTGCTCTGCTTCACGAATAAGCGCCGCCTGATTCATCTTATTTCTTCGCCTTCAGCACGTCAGCCATTGCACCTAAAGCACCTAATGTATCGATTGCACTGGACGGGATGAACACCTTATTCGCCTCGCCATTGGCAATATCCTTGAGGGCTTCGAATGACTTGTAGGTCAGAACATTCTCATCTAATCCAGCGATCTTAATTTGCTCAATCCGATTCCGCTCTGCCTGCGCAACCAATTCAATCGCCTTTGCTTCACCGGCTGCTTCAAGCTCCTGCGCTTGCTTGAAGCCCTCCGCTTCGCGAATCCGCGCTTCCTTGTCACCCTCTGCCTTCAGGATCGCGCTCTGACGCTGACCTTCAGCTCGCAGAATCATATCCTGCTTGGCCGCTTCAGCCTCGAGAATGATTGCGCGGCGAGAACGCTCTGCCTTCATCTGCTTATCCATCGCTTCTTGGATATCAAGCGGAGGCTTAATGTCGACTACCTCGACCCGCTCGATCCGTACGCCCCACTTCTCAGTCGCTTCATCGAGCGCGACACGGATGTCGGAGGAGATCTTCTCACGGCCTGATAACGTCTCATCGAGCTCCAGCTTACCGATGATCTGACGGAGCGTTGCAGTCGTAATATTACGAACCCCTGTCACATAATCCCCGATACCGTATGTTGCTTGCTCAGCATTGATGACTTGATAGAAGATAATCGTATCGATCTGCACTTGTACATTATCCTTCGTAATGACCGTCTGCGGCGGAACATTCGCCTGCTGAATCCGCAGGTCATGATAGCGCCGAACCTGGTCCACGACCGGGATAACGATATTCAGACCAGCTGTTAGAAGCTTGTGGAATTTCCCCAGCCGCTCCACGACGCCAACCTCTTGCTGTGGAATGATTTTAACGGATAAGGCTACTACGACAATGATCAGTACCAGCAATACGATTAAGAAAATTATTAATGGGCCCATGCTCTAATCAAACTCCTCTCGACTTGGATACATGCATAACGGTTGTTCCACGCTGCTCTACGATCACTCGCTCACCCTTGGCTATTGGCGAGTCCGCCGTAGCGCTCCACGTTTCCGTACCTACCTTTACAATACCCATTGCCCCTGCTTCAATATCCTCTACTACTTCACCCTCCCGGCCGACTAAATCGTCGATCGGATCCTGAAACCCGCGCTTCCCTTGAATTCTGCTCGTAAGCGGTTTCGTGGTGAAGGTTAACACTACCGCGATGAAGCCTGCAACAATGATTTGCAGCAGCCAAGCATCGGGTGCAATTGCCGCAACAATCGTCCCTCCGATCGCGCCAATGCCAAGCCATAACAAGTAGAAGGTAAACGTCGTCATCTCGGCAATCAAGAGCACTACTGCAATGATCAGCCAGATTAACCATATCGCCATCTTCTGCACCTCCAGAATCATCATATCGTTTAATACGCAGGAATAGAAGATAAAGATTCAACTGTAACGTTCAGCGCACGCTAATAACGCCTACTTCTAGTATACTATGAATAAGCGGATAGGGAATAAGTATTTAATCGGCCAAAATACACCAACACGTCTAGGTCATCGGATGCGTGACATAGCGCTGCTCCCCCAACGAAATTGGACACTTTCCTTGAGTAAGGTCAGTCATATGCGCGATCCATCCCTCAGCCTCGACGGCCAGTGGCAGACAGATCACCGTCACCTTATCGGTGAACTGTGTGTCCTTGATCATCGTGCCTGACTGGCGGAGCTCATGTTCGATCTTGCCATGCCATGTGTAATCCGCTTCAATGTGCACCTCCTGATGCAGCTTCCGCAGTACAGGCTCTGCCGCGTCAAGCCCGGCCACCGCGCCTTCCGTATAGGCACCTACCAATCCGCCCGCACCCAGCAGCACACCGCCAAAATAGCGCGTCACCACCACAGCCACATTCTTCAGCTCGCGCTTCTTAATGACCTCAAGAATCGGCTTGCCCGCTGTACCACTAGGCTCCCCATCATCGGACTGCTTCTGAAACTGATCGCGATCGCCCACCATATAGGCATAGCAATTATGTGTCGCCTGCGCATGCTTCTTCTTGATCTCTTCGACGAAGCTGATCGCTTCCTCCTCCGTCTCTACCGGTGCCGCATGCCCGATAAACCGGGAGCGCTTGATTACGATTTCCGCCATACCTCTTTGACGAACTGTCGCATAGCTGTCCAGCATGCTTTATCCCTCCCATACAAGTTTCCATGACATCTCCAACCACTCCTGCATATCAGTCAACCTCTCTCGCATTCCAGTTAAACGGCGCTGCCGTCCTCCAAGTTTGCGTAGCAAACTACTTCGTAAGTAAGGATGTTTCCGTTCAGCGTCGATATATAAAGGAGCGATCCGCTATGTGGCGAACCGCTCCTTCCCTCCTGCCATATGCCTCGCAGACGCTATCCCTCACGCTCGCCTGTTCGTCCAGTCTTGCCCTGTCACGCCGCGGCTTAACTGACTCCTACAGACGGCTCTCCAGCTCCGCCTTTTCCTTCTCGAAGCCTGGCTTGCCAAGCAATGCGAACATGTTCTTCTTGTAAGCCTCTACGCCCGGCTGATCGAATGGATTCACGCCAAGCAGATAGCCGCTGATACCGCACGCCTTCTCGAAGAAGTACACCATGTAACCGAACCAATAAGGGCTGACCTCCGGAATCGTCACGATCAGATTCGGCACGCCGCCATCCGTATGCGCAAGCAGTGTGCCCTGGAACGCCTTCTTGTTCACGAAGTCCATCGTCTGACCGGCGAGGAAATTAAGTCCGTCGAGATCCGCTGGATCGCGCTCGATCGTGATCTCTTCCTTGGGCTTGTCTACCTGAATAACCGTTTCGAAAATATTGCGCGTCCCCTCCTGGATAAACTGACCCATCGAGTGCAGATCCGTCGAGAAGTTGACCGACGCCGGGTAGATCCCCTTGTTGTCCTTGCCCTCGCTCTCTCCGTAGAGCTGCTTCCACCATTCAGAGAAGTAGTGCAGGGTTGGCTCATAATTCACCAGAATTTCGGTCGTCTTGCCCTTGCGGTACAGTGCATTACGCACTGCAGCGTATTGATAGCTGGCATTGCTCGCCAGATCTTCGTTGGCGTATTCCTTAGACGCATCGGCAGCGCCGAGCATCATCTGTTCGATGTCGATGCCAGCCACTGCGATCGGCAGCAAGCCGACAGCGGTCAGCACGGAGTAACGTCCGCCTACATCATCCGGGATAATGAAGGATTCGTAGCCTTCCTCGCTGGCCAGCTTCTTCAAAGCGCCGCGCGCCTGATCCGTTGTCGCATAGATGCGGGACTTGGCCGCTTCCTTACCGTACTTCTTCTCCAGTTCGTCCTTCAGAATGCGGAATGCGACAGCAGGCTCGGTCGTTGTACCGGACTTGGAGATCACATTCAGTGAGAAGTCCTTGCCTTCAAGCAGCTGCAGCAGGTGGGCCATGTAGGTGGAGCTGATATTGTTACCCGCGAACACTACGATCGGAGTGCCGCGCTGCTCCTTACTAAGCAGGTTATAGAATGTATGTGAGAGCATCTCGATCGCTGCGCGAGCACCGAGATAAGATCCGCCGATGCCGATCACGACGAGAATATCCGAGTCACTCCGAATCTTCTTCGCAGCCGATTGAATACGAGCGAACTCTTCCTTGTCATAATTAACGGGCAGGTCGATCCAGCCCAGATAGTCGGATCCAGCGCCTGTTCCCTCATGCAGCTGCTGATGCGCCAAGCGCACAGGCCCCTTCAGATAATCCACTTCATGCTGTCCGACAAATTCAAGCGCCTTGCTGTAATCGAATTGCAGTTGTCCACTCATGAATAATATGGCCTCCCTAATCTAATATGTACTTCCACTCTCTGTCTACATCATTGTTTTCCTACTTATTAAATTAGCATACTTTCCATTCGCAGGCAAAGCTATGACCGAATTCATATCATTCGCAGTTGTTCACACAGTGAATCGGACATGCTACAATGAGAATAACGAAATGACTGGGAGGACTTGGCATGAAGTCGATCGGATTTATTGGACTAGGAACGATGGGATCGCCGATGGCGGCGAATTTATTGAAGAAGGGCTATTCTGTTACCGTCTACAATCGCACTGCGTCCAGAGCTGACGAGCTTAAGCCATATGGCGCTGATGTTGCACCTACGCCTGCTGAGGCCGCCAGAGCTGCCGAAGTGCTGTTCACCATGATCAGTGACGATGACGCATTAACAGAAGTATATTATGGCACAGATGGCGTTCTAGCAGGTATTCAGCCGGGGACGGTTGTATTCGATTGCAGCACCGTATCGCCCAGCCTGTCCCGCCGACTGCATGCAGACTTATCTAGCCGCTATGCGGCGTTCCTGGATGCGCCGGTAACCGGCAGCAAGCCCGCTGCTGTTAACGGAACACTGACATTCATGGTCGGAGGCAGCAAGGAGACACTCGATGAGCACCGCGATATCATTATGACAATGGGCGCGAAGTGCATCCATATGGGCCCTTCCGGTGCCGGGTCTCAGATGAAGCTTGCTCATAATACCATAGTTGGCATTAATATGGCCGGATTCGCCGAAGGGATGGCGATCGCCGCCAAAGCCGATATTGATCTGGAAGCCTTCCTCGAGGTTGTGCTGGCCGGCTCCGGCGCCAGCCGATTGGCAGAGATTAAGGGCACACGCATCCTGGATCGGGACTTCAGCAACCAGTTCTCACTGAAGCTCATGCTGAAGGACTTACAGCTCGCTCAGCAACAGGCCGCGATCATGCAATTACCCACGCCCCTGCTGCATGCCGCAGAGACCCTATATCGCATTGGATTAAGTCGGTCGCTGGGCGATCAGGATCTGTCCGTAGTCGCACAGCTATATGAGGACTGGGCACAGCGCGAATTCACCTATACCGAAGCATCAGCGCCATCGGGTAGCCGCGACGAGGAAGTCCTGTCTAATCGCCGCCGCGACGTTCGTGTACCGCTGAACATTAAGCTGCAAATCTCGATCTATCAATGGGAGCATGAAGGATCCTTCTCCGGCCAAACCGTTGACGCCGCCTTGCATGATCTATCTGAATCAGGGCTGCAGATTTCCTGCAAGCTGCCGCTGGCTCTGGAGATGTTCGTAGTCATTCACTTCCCGCAGGAAGCGGAGCTGCCGCCGATAACAGGGAAGATCATTCGTATCGAGGACAAGGAGGACACCTTCCATTATGGCTGCCTGATCTCCGGTCTACCGCCGTATACGCGCAAGCAGCTGGAAGGTTATATCGCGCAGCAGATTGAGCTGCTAGGTTGATCTGATCCTCCCCGAGCATAATCCTACTGCGACTTGCGGTACTCGCTCGGCGTGCAGCCCATATGCCGTCTGAATACAGCCAGGAAGGCACCCATATCGCGATAACCGACCTTCTCGGCAATCGCATGAATTTTCAGCTGCGTAGCTAATAGAAGCTCGCAGCTTTTCTGTATGCGCAGCGATTGCAGATAGCGATGGAACGATTGCTCCGTATGCTTCTTGAACAGTCGCTGCAGATGGCGCTCGCTCCAACCGCTGATCGCGGACAGCTCTGAAAGTGTCAGCTGCTGATCGTATCGCTGCTCCACATGACGCAGCATATGATCGAAGTTGGACAAGCGCTTCCTAATCGTATCGGTCTCTGCTGTATCCGGGAGTCGCAATCGATGTACCTCGAGCAGCAGCTGCAGCAGCAACGTGTTCAGATAATCAGTAAAGCCATCACGAGGCAAGCTAAATTCACGATGGAGCAAGGTGAACAGCCGCTCGATGCGCTGATCGCCATCGGTTACCGAGAAGTGAGCCACCCTCCCATTATTGATCGCGGATAGGAAGGATCGAAAGCCCGAATCTGTGGAGAAGGTATGCAGATGCTGCACGAGCTCCTCACGGAATAAGCAATTGTACACAATCAGCGGATGCTTCTGCGTATCATTAGATACAGGGCGGAATACATGGGAGAACCCAATAGGCAGGAAGAAGAACTGCCCCTTGCTCACCCTGTTCACAAGGGGAGCTCTATCGGAATCACTCGGCTCAGCCTGAGTATGATGAAATCCCATCCCCTCGGCTACATAGGCGAGCTCTATAAAATCATGATCATGATAGCGATTGTTGAAGCTCTCGGATGCACGATTCACATAGAGCTGAAGCGGACCACGGAAGAACTGATCGCCCGTATAGGTCTCAATAACTGGCTTCAACATGCGCGGCCTCCTCGCGTGTAATGTCTATTTTGCCATAGTAAGTTGTCCGAATCACCCTAATCATACGCCAATCTCACTCATTATCATAGAGAGTATAGTGATATTCTTGAGAGGAGTTGTATGCGTACGATGTTGAAGGTCTATGCATTGCGTACAGAGTATAAGGAGAATCCCATAGGCACTGATGTCAGGAAGCCGCGTATCAGCTGGAAGCTGCAATCGAATGAGCGAGGCGCGGTCCAATCCGCTTATCGTATCGAAGTCGCTCGCGATTCCATCTTCGAGCAACCTATATGGGACTCTGGCATTGTCCAATCCGAACAATCCGTGCATATCGAATTGGAGCGGTTGGAGCTGACCTCCCGTCAGCGTTACTATTATCGTGTGATGGCATGGGATGCTGACAGTCAGCAATCAGAATGGTCGGAGACGGCCTATTGGGAGACCGGTCTGCTCGATTCCAGCGAGTGGCGGGCATCCTGGATCTCTGCACCGCGCTCTGACAACCCAGTAGATGCCAAGCGGTCGCCGTACTTGCGCACATCGTTCCAGGCGACGCCTGGCATTCAAGAAGCGCGTATCTATGCGACTGCACTGGGACTGTACGAGCTGGAGCTTAATGGTCAGCGGGTTGGAGACAGCTGCTTCACGCCAGGCTGGACCAGCTATCAGCATCGACTGCAGGTACAGACGTATGACGTAACGGACCTGCTGCATGAAGGGGACAATGCGTTAGGCGCCATATTAGGTAAGGGCTGGTATGCCGGCAATCTGGGCTGGAACGATAAATCCGCACATTACGGAGATCGGCTTGCTCTGCTGCTCGAGCTGCATATTCGCTATGAAGATGGGCGAGAGACCGTTATCGCTACTGATGACGGATGGAAGACAGCTGGCAGCCCGATTCTCATGTCTGAGCTCTATCACGGTGAGACGTACGATGCACGATTAGAGCTGCCGGATTGGAGCGGGGCAGGCTTCGATGACAGCGAATGGTCGCCGGTAGAGCTGGTCGAGCAAGATTATGACGTACTAATTGCACAGGAGAATGATCTTGTTCGGAAGCTAGAGGAGTTGAAGCCGATTGCGCTGATTACTACGCCGCTCGGTGAGACCGTGCTCGATATGGGGCAGAACATGGTCGGTTGGCTGCGCTTCTCGGTGCAGGGTGAGGCCGGAACCGAAGTCGTGGTGCATCATGCGGAGGTGCTGGATCAGGAGGGCAACTTCTACACGGCCAATCTGCGCAAGGCCAAGCAGGAGATTCGCTATGTGCTGAAGGGCGGGGAGAAGGAAAGCTATGAGCCGCGCTTCACATTCCAGGGATTCCGCTATGTTCGGTTGACCGGCTTCGAGAGCGCGATCTCGCTGGACGACTTCGCGGGCGTTGTTCTGTACACCGATATGGCTGCTACTGGCCAATTCAGCTGCTCGGACCCGATGATTAATCAGCTTCAGCACAACATTGAATGGGGACTGAAGGGCAACTTCCTCGATGTGCCGACCGACTGTCCGCAGCGCGACGAGCGTCTAGGTTGGACGGGGGATGCGCAGATGTTCATTCGGACAGCAGCGTATCTACGTCATATCGGTCCATTCTTCACCAAGTGGAGCCGTGATCTGGCAGCGGATCAGAAGGAAGACGGCGGCGTGCCATTCGTCATCCCACAAGCAGAAGTGGACTTTGGCGATCGGCATTCATCCGCTGCGTGGGGAGACGCCGCCATTATATGTCCGTGGACGATCTATGTGGCATACGGCGATAAGCGCATTCTCTCTGAGCAATATGACAGCATGCAAGCGTGGGTGAATTATATCCGGAAGCAAGGAGACAACGAGTTCCTGTGGAATACGGGCTTCCACTTCGGCGATTGGCTAGGGCTGGATGCTAAGCCTGACACCTATGTCGGAGCGACCGACAAGGACTTCATCGCAACTGCCTTCTATGCCTATTGTGTCGGACTGATGCAGAAGATCGCATCAATTCTCGGCAAGGAGGAAGACGCCCAGCAATATGAGGACTGGTACGAACGGATTATCGATGCATTCCATCAGGAGTTCGTCACACCTGCGGGCCGCCTATCCGTGCCTACTCAGACAGCGCAAGTGCTGGCACTCATGTTCGGACTGGTGGATGGCACTGCTAAGACGCGCACGATTAACAAGCTGGCTGAGCTGCTGGAGGAGAGCAAGTTCCATCTGACGACCGGCTTCGTAGGGACACCTTACTTGAATCTAGTGCTGAGCGCGAATGGAATGAACGATGCTGCCTACAAGCTGCTTCTGCAGCAGGACTATCCGTCCTGGCTGTATCCGGTCACCAAGGGCGCGACAACGATCTGGGAGCACTGGGATGGGATTAAGCCGGACGGCAGCTTCTGGAGCGCTGATATGAACTCTTACAACCATTATGCATACGGCGCAATCGGGGACTGGCTGTATCGCTGCGTTGCAGGAATTGATACAGACGATAAGCTGGCAGGCTACAAGCATATTCATATCAAGCCTCAGCCTGGCGAAGGTTTAAACTGGGTTGAAGGATTGCTGGATACGATGTACGGCGAGGTTCGCTCCGCTTGGAAGAAGCTTGACAGCGGCGGTATGGAGCTGGCTGTAACTATACCTGCGAATACGACCGCAGATATACTGCTGCCAGGCGCTGATCTGGCTGCAGCGCTCGAAGGCTCTAGTAAGCTGGCGAGCGGTCCAGTGGATGGTATCACTTCGGCGGAGCAAGTCGATAGCGGTGTTCTCGTGCGCGCCGGCTCTGGTAAGTATGCATTTAGCTGGTAATAATTAGAACTGGGGGCTGGCATTCAAGTCATTTATTGACCTGAATGGCAGCTCCTATTGTGTATAACTGAACCAGATATGAATAGAGCTGTCCCAGTCATCAGAATGACTTCGAGACAGCTCCATTAGTATTTTGTGAGTTAAACCCGGCTGCTACGCTTGAAGGATCCCGCCGCGAAGCACTTCCCGCCACTCGTCTAGGTCGGCGCCTCTAGCTACGGTTGTCCATGACAAGCCGGACGAGAGCATCGCCGGTCGCGCGGTTAAGAATACATTATCCTCATTCTTGCGGAACAGATCATCCGTCACAATAAGCTGACCGCCCGCCTCAATGAAGGCAGTCAGCCGCTCCTCCAGCTCAGCATCATGAATTATATGCAGCGGCACGATCAGCACATCCTGCTCCCCTACCTGCTCTGGCCTGTACAGCACATCCACTGGTTGATCCAGCTCATACAACGCCTTATACACAGTGTCCACGATATAATCTGGATAGGCTAGACGATCCGATACAGCTACACGATAACTCCACGAGCTTGCGAAGTGATAATACAGCCCCACCTTGAGCGGCTTCCTCGAACCAGCTGCAACCGGACTATCGCTGATTGCCTCTTCAGCAGCTCCCGCGATTGCATCTGTCTGCTGCTTCTCATAACGCTCTGCATAGCGCTGCACCGCATAATAGTTCGCCGAAGGCTCGCCCATGAGGTCCAGCAGCTCTGGATGCCCGCCACCCTGCTCCTGCCCCCAAGGGAACGGCTTCATCTTGAATAGATAAAATCGTTCGCATCCACGCTTGCTGATTGCCTCCATATCTCGTTCCAGCTCAGCCGCGCCCGAGCCATACTCCATCATCCAGAACGGCTTCGAGAGCACCCCTCTGCACGCATCGCCATAGAAGGCGATCTCATGCGGGCTATTACTATAGATGTCCATTCCGACCACATCAAGATCCTTGAACAGCTCGGACCAGTCAATATTATCGCCCCAGCGGAACATGAAGGCGTTGGTCGTTATCGGGCGATCGCCCACATAAGCTCTAAGAATCTCGGCTTGCATACTAGCGAACCGCGTTATCCCCTCCGAAGAGAATCGCGCGAACTCCAGCTCCAGACTTGGGTGCGGCCACATCATCACATCACTGTCTATCGGGGCAGGCAATGGAATCTGATCGAACCGATGATAATGCTGAGACCAGAACGCGGTTCCCCAACGGCGATTAAGTGCTTCAATAGACCCATACTTCTCTGCCAAATAGTGCTGGAACGCCCGCTTCGAGCATTCTCCAAAATCATATTTCGTCTCGCCGCCGAACTCATTATCAAGCTGCCACGCAATCACATTCGGGTGATCGCCGTACCGCTCCGCCATCAAGCGCACAATCTTCTTCGAATATTCGATATACTTTGGCGAATGGTACGAACGATGCTGCCTCGCGCCGAATCCGACAGTCTTGCCATTGCGGCCAACCGGCAGAATCTCGGGATATCGCTCGACTAGCCAGATGGGCGGACAAGCCGTCGGTGTGCACATCACCACTTGAATGCCATACTCGCCTGCTAGTGCAATCGACTGATCCAGCCACTCCCAGCAATATTCACCCTCACTCGGCTCGATACTGGACCAAGCAAATTCAGCGATTCGAATAGACCGAATGCCAGCTTCTCGCAGCAGTCGGTAATCCTCTGCCCATGTGTCCGCAGCATGATGCTCCGGATAATACGCTACTCCCAGCTTCATCTCAAGATGCCTCCTCAAGCTTCTCGCTATAATCGCATACTACCTCTAATCATACAGAGAGCAGCCGCGCTTGAGGACCGGACAGTCATGAGAGATTCATCCCTTCAAAGCATAGTAAAAATTACCCGCTGATGTACGAGCAGCAGTAATCAGTTACAGAGCGAATCTCCAGTTTAAACGTTGAATTTGCCGGAACCGTGAACTCACCTTCGCCCTGAATTTCAATCCAGTCGCTCGAGCCCGGGAGTTGCACGCGCAGTTCACCTGCGAGAATCTCCATGATTTCCTTGGCATCGGTTCCGAATTCATAATCCCCAGGCAGCATGATCCCCAGCGTCTTCTTCGTACCATCAGCGAATAACACGGTACGGCTCGTCACCTTGCCATCAAAATACACATTAGCCTTCTTCACGATTGTCACTTGCTCGAATTGACTCATCTTCTCATTCTCCCTCTCCAGCTCATCTAATCCGACAGAACCTCTCCGCGCAGCATGCGAATCAAAATAACCCGCCCCCGCTGTTGCCAGCAGGAGACGGGTCTTTAATAGATTTACAACAAAGCCTTGGTCTTGGCGACTACATTGTCAACGGTGAAGCCGTACTCCTGAATCACGCGATCGCCAGGGGCGGAAGCACCGAAGGTGCTGATGCCCAGAACCGCGCCCTTGTCTCCAACATAACGCTCCCAGCCGAGTGGATAAGCCATCTCAATAGCCAGACGCGCCTTGATATCAGCCGGCAATATGGAAGCCTTGTAGTCAGCCGATTGCTGCTCGAAGTTCTCCCAGCTTGGCATGCTGACTACACGAACATGGATACCTTGCTCAGCGAGTGCCTGCTGCGACTTGATAGCCAGTTGCACTTCGGAGCCTGTTGCGATCAAGATCGCTTGCGGCTTGCCGTTAGCGGCTTCAGACAGCACGTACGCGCCCTTGTCTACACCTTCTTGTGCCTTCTCAGCTGTACCAGCCAATTGTGGAAGCGCATGTCTAGTCAGCACCAGCGCAATTGGACCATCTTGATGGGTCATCGCGAAGCGCCATGCTGCATTGGTCTCATTGCCGTCCGCTGGACGAATGACCGTTACATTCGGGATAATCCGCAGCGCAGGTAGCTGTTCGATCGGCTCATGAGTCGGACCATCCTCACCTACTGCGATGGAGTCATGTGTCAAGACATACACGACTGGCAGCCCTTGAATCGCGCTCAGACGCACGGCAGGACGCAGGTAGTCCGAGAATACGAAGAATGTGCCGACATAAGGCTTCACACCGCCGTGCAGTGCCATGCCGTTAGCAGCGGCAGCCATACCGAACTCACGTACACCAAAGTATACATTGCGTCCGCTATAGTCATCACGCGTATAGATGCCAATGCCCTTCATATGGGTATTCGTCGACGATTCCAAGTCAGCGGAGCCGCCAATCAAGTAAGGTACGCGCTTCGCAATCGCATTGAGCGCGGCACCAGATGTAGCGCGGGTCGCAAGCGACTTATCATCTGACGAGTAGGATGGAAGATCCGCATCCCAATCTGCAGGCAGCTTGCCTGCAATCGCATCATTGAACTGGCTCGCAAGCTCAGGATAAGCCGAGCTGTATTGTGCAAACTGGTCATTCCAAGCTTGTTCCTTAGCAGCGCCTTCCGCGCGCAGTCCAGCGAAGTGCTCACGCACTTCATTCGGTACATGGAATTCATCATGCTCCCACTCGTAGTATTGCTTCGTCAGAACAGCTTCGTCCTTGCCCAGCGGAGAACCGTGAGGACCTACTGATCCGCCCTTGCCCTGCTTGTTCGGACTGCCGTAGCCGATTACCGTCTTCACCTCGATCAAGGTTGGACGGGACAGGTCAGCCTTAGCTTCAGCAATAGCCTTATTGATTGCGGCCAGATCATTGCCGTCCTCTACGAACAGCGTCTGCCAGCCATAGCCCTGGAAGCGAGTCTGCACATCCTCGGAGAAGGACAGACCGATCTCGCCGTCCAGTGAGATGTCATTGGAATCATACAGGACGATCAGCTTGCCCAGCTTGTAATGGGCGGCCAGTGATGCAGCTTCGCTGGAGATCCCTTCCATCAGGTCCCCGTCACCACAGATGGAATACGTGAAGTGATTGATAATGTCATATTGATCCTTATTGTACACCGCAGCCAGATGCGCTTCGGCCATCGCCATTCCCACTGCCATCGCGATTCCCTGTCCCAGCGGTCCAGTCGTAGCGTCTACACCGGAAGTATGTCCGAATTCAGGATGTCCTGGCGTCTTGCTCCCCCATTGACGGAAGGACTTGATCTCCTCCATCGTGAGATCCTCATATCCGTATAGATGCAGCAAGCTGTAGAGCAGCATCGAGCCGTGACCAGCGGATAATACGAAGCGATCGCGATTGATCCACTTCGGATTTCCAGGATTGTGGTTCATAAATTTAGACCATAGCTCGTAAGCCATAGCGGCAGTTCCTAGCGGCATGCCGGGATGGCCGGAATTCGCCTTCTCGATCGCATCGATCGATAATGTGCGAATGGTGTCGATCGCGCGTTGTTCAATAGAACGTTCTCCTATACTCATTGCGTAGTCCTCCTCATTCTTTGTCCAATTATAGCTTGCACAATTGTAACACTTGCTTACTCACTTTTCCAGAGTTGTACAATGCTCTTAGCTCTTATTATAATGGATTCATTGGTATAAATATAATTGATATTGATTATAGCTGGTATAAAAGGAGCTTATATGTATGAATCTTGAGCTATATCGCATCTTCTATCTAGCGGCCAAGGAGCGAAATCTGTCGCGGGCAGCCGAACGTCTCTACGTGACTCAACCGAGCGTCAGCCATGCGATCAAGCAACTGGAGGAAGGTCTGTCGATTACCTTATTCCACAGAGGTCCCAAGGGGGTAACACTGACCGATGAAGGCAGCATCCTCTTCGAGCATGTCCAGCAAGCGCTTGATGCCTTGGAGTCAGCGGAGCGACTGCTCTCAGAGACGGCCGGATTAGTGCGCGGTGAGCTTCGCATCGGCGGTGGAGATTCCCTTATTAAGTATTATCTGCTGACACATCTAAGCGCCTTCTGCAGCGACTATCCACAGATCCGCTTGAATCTGGTCAATGGCACAACCGCCGAAATCATCCAGCAGGTCAAGGCAGGCCGAATCGACTTCGGCATCATTCGCTTACCTATACAGGATGACTCGCTGATCGCGCTTGAGGCCATAACCGTAGACGACTGCTTCGTCGCTGGACCGCGCTTCGCCCATCTCGCCGCTGAACCGATTACGCTGGCTGATCTTCAGCAATATCCGATTATTCTATTCACTAGGACCAGCACGTCGCGGAAGTTCATAGAAGAATTCGCCGCCATGCACGGCGTGTCGCTGGAGCCCGAGATCGAGCTGGCCAGCGTAGATTTATTGATCGAATTCGCCAAGGCCGGGCTCGGCATCTCCTTCGTCACCCGGCAGTTCGTGCAGCAGGACTTCGATAACGGCTCGCTGGTGGAGCTGCCGCTTGCTCAGCCCATCCCTTCCCGCAAGGTGGGGATTGTGTATCTGAAGAATAGACGCCTATCTCCTGCTACTAGTATGTTCATTAAGAAGTATCTGCAAATTAATTAAAAACGACCGTCTTATTCTGATGAACGAGAATGCGATCCTCTACATACCAGTCCACTGCGCGCGCCAGCACAGTACGCTCGATATGTCGGCCGATGCGCTTCAGCTCATCGACATTATTACGGTGGCTCACGCGCTGCACATCCTGTTCAATAATCGGGCCGCCATCGAGCTCCTCCGTAACGAAGTGCGCCGTTGCGCCGATGATCTTCACTCCGCGGCTATAAGCCTGAGCATATGGCTTGCCGCCGACGAAGGCGGGCAGGAAGGAGTGATGGATGTTGATGATGCGATTCTGGAAGTGCCCGATCACATCGCCGGAGACAATCTGCATATACCGCGCCAGCACGATCAGATCAACCTGGCCCAGCACCAGCTCCAATTGACGCGCTTCCGCTTCCTTCTTGGTATCCGGTGTAACCGGAATGTGGTGGTAGGGGATGCCGAATGATTCGGTCAGCTCCCGCATATCTGGATGATTGCTGATCACCATCGCAATATCCGCGTATAGCTCTCCGGCCTCCCACTGCCATAACAGCTCGCGCAGGCAATGATCCTCCTTGGATACGAAGATGGCTAGCCGCTTCTTAATGCTCGCGCGCTCAATCATCCATGTCATATCGAAGTCCTGTACGGCGATCTGGAATCCAGAGCGCAGCTCTTCAATCCGCTCATCCAGCCGTTCTAGATCGAATTCGATGCGGATGAAGAACATGCCGCCCTCTGGATCCATCGTATATTGATCGGATTGCACAATATTCGCGCCTTGCTCGAATAGAAACCGCGATACCGCGGCGACAATGCCAGGTTGATCCGGGCAGGAGATGAGCATTCTCGCCCGATTCTGATGATGATCAACCGTAATCGGTTGATCGCTATGAAGCTTACGTGTCATGATTGATCTTCCCTCCAACTCTAGTGCTGTCCTGACAGCCATACCGTAATACGTTGATTCACTTGCTCCTCGCTCAGATCGCCGGATAAGACGCGATGCTCGATGAGCTGATCGTAGATACGCTCCATCGGCTCGCGCGGATCTGCCTTGCGCGCCTTGGCATCACTCTTCAGAAGGTCCCAGCTGCGCAACACATATTCGCGAGCATCCAGCTCCTGCTTGTTCGCGAAGAAGGCGATGCGCTCGACATCCTCCATGAACTCCCCGCCGAACCGGCTCTCAACCGCACCGCCTAGCAGAGCGATTTCCGCCTCGTACATCGGGCGCTCCTTGCCGTCAACCTTGCCGATCCACGGTGTCTCGAGAATGAACGGCAGATGCTTCAGCGCTTCGTTCTGTGTAATTCTCTTAATTGCATCATAACCTATATAACCTGAGCCAAGCGGCGTATGGCGGTCCTTGCTCGCCCCCCGCGGATTCTTGCTGTCATTCAGATGGATAACCGCAATTCGATCCAGCCCCACGATGCGGTCGAACTCCTGGAACACAGCGTCCGTGTCATTGACAATATCATAGCCTGCATCATGCACGTGACAGGTATCCAGACAGACGGTCAGACGAGTATTGTCCTCGACCTTGTCCATAATCGCGGCGAGCTCCTCGAAGGATCGCCCAATCTCTGTTCCCTTACCGGCCATCGTCTCCAGCGCGATATTCACGCCGCTGCCGGCTGTTCCCTTCAGCACTTCATTCAAGCCCTCGGCGATTCGATTCACGCCATACTCGGCATCCTTCTCGGTATAGGCACCTGGATGCAGCACAATATTCTTCACACCTATATAGGAAGTCCGATGGATCTCCTGCTGGAGGAAGTCCACCGCCAGCTCGAAGGTGTTGCTCTTATACGAGCCCAGATTAATAATATATGGCGCATGGACGATGATATCCTCTACCGTGATCCCATCCTTAGCCATGAACGATTTGCCCTCTTCAATATATTGCTCTTCAATCGGCTTACGCCTCGTATTCTGCGGTGCGCCTGTATAGATCATGAAGCTGCTGGAGCCGTAACCTGCAGCTTCTTCAGCCGCATTAAGCAGTCCCTTATCGGAAAATGATACATGAGAACCTATCTTCATTCTCTCAATCCCCCAACTCATCATTTTAGTTCGTGAAAGTATATTTTAACATAAAGGATGAATGCTGTATAATGGGTACCGAGGTGAATGATAGGTGTCGAACAACTTCTTCATGTGGTTTATCTTATTCTGGGTATTCATTCTGATCTTCTCCCTGTCAATAGGCGGTTACTTCATGTTCCGCAAGTTCTTCAAGGTGCTGCCGATGTCTGATGGAAAGTCCAAGCTGGACTGGCAGAATCATTATGTGGACGCAAGCCGGCATCTGTGGACGGAGGACTCGAAGGCCTTCCTCGAGAAGCTGGTCTCGCCTGTGCCCGGTCCGTTCCGTGATATCGCAAGACATACGATCTCAGCGAGAATCGGGCAGGTTGCGTTAGAGGCGGACGCTTCAGAAGTGACACGCGATCACTGTATCGAGGGGTATATTCTAGCCACGCCAGCCAGAGACTATAGAAGTCTGGTTACCTTCCTCGAGAAGGAGCAGATTGATTACCGCGCTTATGAGCATCTGATGAACAAGTGATTCACGCCGCTACAACGGGCGTAATTATGAAATTAATTCACTATGATAAATTTTTGTGATTAGTTGCAATGTGACATCATGTGTTACTATTCCTAGGTAACGCTAAACGTTAGGAAGGTGTGTCACAATGACGACTCAAATATTCAATGAAGCAAGCCTTGCAGAGGCTCAGAAGTATGTAGACTCCGTCTATGAGACTGTGAAGAGAAGAAACCCCAACGAGAAGGAATTTCACCAAGCCGTGAAGGAAATCTTCGATTCCATCGTTCCAATATTCGTGAAAAACCCAAAATTTATCGAGCTCAGCATCCTCGATCGCATCGTCGAGCCTGAGCGGACTATTATATTCCGAGTGCCATGGGTAGACGATCAAGGCAAGGTGCAGGTTAATCGCGGCTATCGTGTACAGTTCAACAGCTCGTTAGGTCCTTATAAGGGCGGCATCCGCTTTCACCCCTCTGTCAATGCCAGCATCATTAAATTCCTGGGCTTCGAACAGATCCTCAAGAATTCCCTGACTGGTCAACCGATTGGCGGCGGCAAGGGCGGATCCGACTTCGATCCCAAGGGCAAGAGTGATAATGAGATCATGCGCTTCTGCCAGAGCTTCATGACCGAGCTGTATCGCCATATCGGTCCAGACGTTGACGTACCTGCTGGTGACATCGGTGTAGGCGGACGTGAGATTGGCTACATGTTCGGCCAATACAAGCGAATTCGCGGCGGCAACGAAGCTGGCGTACTAACCGGCAAGGGCATCGGCTACTTCGGCTCGCTGGGACGTACGGAAGCTACCGGGTACGGGTGTGTGTATTTTGTGAATGAGATGCTTGCTTCTAAGGGACTGGACTTCGCAGACAAGACCGTCGTCGTCTCAGGCTCCGGCAATGTATCCACCTATGCCATTGATAAGATTCATCAGCTTGGCGGCAAGGTTGTCGCGTGCAGCGATTCCAATGGATATGTGTATGATCCGAGTGGCATCAATCTGGATACCGTCAAGCAGCTGAAGGAAGTGGAGCGCAAGCGGATTAAGGAATACGTTGCGATACACCCGTCTGCGGTATATACGGAAGGCTGCGAAGGCATCTGGACCATCCCTTGCGATGTGGCGCTGCCATGCGCTACGCAGAATGAGATCGACGAAGAATCGGCTAAGATTCTGGTCGCTAACGGAGTCATCGCAATTGGGGAAGGCGCGAATATGCCATCGACGCTGGAAGCCATTGAAGTATTCCAGCAGGGCGGCGTCCTGTTCGGCCCGGCCAAGGCGGCTAATGCTGGCGGAGTAGCGGTGTCGTCACTAGAGATGACGCAGAACAGCATGCGCCTCCAATGGACATTCGAAGAAGTCGACGCGAAGCTGCACACGATTATGTCCAACATCTATAATTCATGCGTGAATGCTGCTGAAGAATACGGCGCGCCAGGCAATCTAGTCGTAGGGGCGAATATCGCGGGCTTCCTCAAGGTAGCTAATGCAATGGCAGCACATGGCGTTTAATAAACATACTATATTTCATTCAACGCTCCCCGATTCGACGGCATCGTCATCGGGGAGTTTTTGTTGCGAACCATGCAGCTTCACTTTCCGACGTTGCACGCACCCGCGCAATCACATTGACTTTCCACCTGCTTTTTCCTACGATGAGAGAAGAGTCCCGCGTACAGTACTGCTAATCTGAAAGGACGGATTCGCCATGCCGCTTCTACTCATCTTGCTTGTTCTCCTCTTCCTAATAGCTGCTCTCGTCTGGAATGCCGCAGTCCGCTCTCAGTCGCCTAAGCGCAAGCCTATTGAAAAGCTGCCTGAGTATCCATACGAAGCAATCGAATGGACTAGCGCAGGCGAGCCAATCCAGGGCTGGTTCATCCCGCCAGGCAGCACAGTAGAAGACCACGAGCAGCCTGCTCCGGTCATCGTCATTGCGCATGGCTGGGGATCGAATCGCTCCAGCATGCTGCGCTATGTCCCCTCCTTGCATGAGGAAGGGTATGCCATCCTGCTCTATGACGCGCGTGGTCACGGAGAGAGCGGTGATGTACACGCGGTATCCGGCCTGACGATGCGTGATGATCTTCGAGCCGCAATCGCTTATGTCGCGACCAGACCTGACATCGATCGCAAGCGGATCGGCGTCATCGGCCATTCACTCGGCGCATTCGGCAGCATCCTAGCAGCTGGCAGCGGCGAACACCGAATGAAGGCGCTTGTAACGGATGCGATGCCTGCCCAGATCAGCACGATGGTAGCAGCTGAGCTCGGTCGCAAGAAGCTGCCTCGCTTCCCCTTCGTACAGCTAGTCCCAGCGATCATCGGCTTGCGTTCCGGCGCGCCGCGCAGTCAGTACGATCCAATATTAGCCATTAATCAATCCAGCACACCAATCCTGATGATTCATTCCAGAGGCGATGACTTCATTCCATCCACGGAGCTGGACTATGTAATCAGACACATAGTACGCAAGATTGACTATCTGTTTCTGACCAATGAAGGCCATGGATCTGCTGCCTACGAGGACGAATTCTGGAATCATACCCTATCCTTCTTCGAGAAGCATCTAGCACCCAGCGATGAACCGCCTAAGAGTTCCGATCAATATCAGATCTGAGACATATGAGCGATATCAACTATTACGATTTTGCAACGGCTCCCACATGGCTCTCGTCCAGGCGACTCGCATACCGACCCGCTCCATATTATGCTGACTGCTGCTCCCGAAGCCAGCCTGAGCTGCAACCCATTCGCACTTCTCCTTATAAGCTTCATGTAGTCGATGATTGAGAAGTGCTGTCTGCAGCCCTCGTCTCCTGTAATCAGGCACCGTTGCCGCAAGCGCTAGCGAGGCAATTCCATTGCTGCTATGCATCACCGCCACGGCTCCAGGCACATCGTCGTATAGGGCCAGGAACAGCCGCCAGCCCGGCCGATTCATCAACCCTCTATTATTATTAGCAAAATGATGCCTATGCTCGATTCCCATCCCCGCGCCCAAGCAGTGAACCCCCGCATAATGATGGAAGTCGTGCTCATCCAGCACTTCGCATATGCGTATGCGATCCGAATCATTGCCTGCAAGTGCTAGCGGTCGCCCGTATAATACCGTATGGAATGAGGCTTGGTACATGCTTCTTCTGGCCAATTGCTTAAGCAGCTCGCCGTGAGCCTGCGATGGATTAATCGCGATTTGGAAGCTTCGATTCCGCTCACGATAGAATGCGAGGAGCGCATCTAGTTGATCCAGATCATCATGCGTCAAGCCGACAACGGAATTGAACAGCGGCCAAGGCATCGTTCTAATGTAGCAAGCAGTTGCACCACCGAAGCTCCTCAGCTCCACACCTTCCGGATTCCCCTCTCGCTCGCTAATCGAACGAATTCGTGAGATGAGGTAATCGCGCTCCGACTGTTCTATTCTGGCGATTAGTTCCTTATCCAGCACAGGCCAATTTCCCAAAATGCCACCCCCTCTCCATTCCCTTCAGCGATTCCAGCGCTGCGAATGTTGCTCATTTGCGCATGCCGATGCTTCTTATCTTCCTTAGTAGAATAGCGAAGCCCTCCGCCTTGACCAAGAGCACAATGCCAATTAAGGAACGGATTCCAGCTGCAATGAACGAGGCCATATTCGAATTGCGAACTTGATAGAATTCTCCGTCCCAGTAATAGAACGATATTGCGCCTAATCTTAAGAAGCTGGTGAACGAGACGATGAACAAGATCAAACCAACTACGGAGAGGACGAAGCCCTCCAGATCCCTTCGAACAGCGTGATTCACATCCGAATCTGCCTCTGTCTTATTCGCATCAGCAGGAATGAGCGCGCCAGCAAGCCTTCCAGCCATCTTCCATAAGACGATGCTTCCGATTAGGATCAGCAGAGCTGGAGCAACTACAAGTAGGATTAACTCCATGTACCTCTCTTGTAAGTCGAAAGTTTGCGTATAGATCGGCACCGTAACATTGAACAGCGTGATCACTTGATTCACAGCACTGATGAACAGCCATACCGCCAGCACCCTCACAGCTAAATAAGCCAAATCATAAATTCGCATAATCATCCCCCATTCAAATTTATAGTATAATTTTACACCAATTAGCAGATGAATGGACGATTTCATAAAAATTCTCACACAATCCGCCCACACGCCGCATTCACAGCAAATGTAGCTATCTTTTACCTCACCATAGAAAAGCGCCGTGCATACAGAGTTAATCTCTGCGGCACGGCGCACCCTAGGTCGGCACAGTCATGTGATTCCTATTCGCTTCCTAATTCAATTGTATGACCTCTGCGGCGATTGCGAGCAGCTGCTCCTTGGTCAAATCGCTTGATTGTGTCCCGATATGCACATTCACAACCCGCCCGCCGTCTTCAGCCATCCAGAACACCTCTTGCACCTTCCCAGTGTCACTGAGGAAGTGCAGACTCTCCAGATAGAATGCCTCAATCTCGCCAAGCTGCGCGACTTCATAAGCTTGGTTATTCGTATACTGACTCATGCTCACTACATCCGATTGCAGCAGCTCAATCGTGACATAGATCTCTTCGCCATTCGCTGCGCGATAGAAGCTTGTCAGCGGATCTGTCGGCAGATCCCAGGTCTCCACCTTCGTCCAGCTCATTCTAGCACCGCTGCGCGCAGCCTCCTCGCGCAGCTGATCCAACGCTTCCTTGCCTAATAGGCCGAAGCCTGATCCTAATGCATAATCTCTAATACCACTGCTAAATGTATACTTCTCACCAATTGTAGCAGGCAGCCTCATACGATTCGTCTCTTGCTCCACCATGCTGCTCCACGCTGTCCAGTCCGAATAAACCACAGGGTTTGAAACACCGAGTCCCGGATTGTCACGGATCAGGTGATGTTTCTCTCTAGTGAATGGCTCCACGTAGATCACTGCCGTCTCGCCAGGGAGCAGCTGTGATCTCACATCCTCCACCATCCCCCTTAGCTCCTCACCACTCATCTGAGTCAGCTCCAGCGCCTGGTCCGACATGACTTGCATCCGCACGCCGCCAAATTCAACATCATATAGCTTGACCGCGCCATAGGTGAATCCGCACAGCATCGCCACGACAACCACGGAAGCGAGAACATTCCTCCAATGGAATGCAATTCGTCTTCCTGTACCACTTGCGACGCGTCTTCGAATCATAAGCGCGGATCGTGTCTTACGCTGCACTTCATGATCGAGCGCAGCAGGCAGAACCACCGTATCCGCCCCTTCTCTCATCGCTGTGCCCAGCTTATGCTCATAGGACATGTATCGTACCCTCCATTTCATTCTTCAATGTTCCCGCCATCAACCGCAGCTTCTTCATCGCTTGATCATGACGGGACTTGACCGTACCCACAGGGATTTGGAGCGCTTCCGCAATCTCGGCTAGTGTCAGCTCCTCATAATAGCGCAGAACAACAACCGCTCTGAGCTTGTAGGATAACCGTTCTAGCAGCTCTAGTACCTCGCGTCTTCGCTCATCGGAGACGATCTGTTGCTCCGGCGCGTCCACAACCTGTTCGATCGTGTATTGTTTCTTCTTCTCAGCGATCCGAAATCTACGCCACCGCCTCCTGTTCCAATTCCGAACCTGCAGGATCACAAGTCCGTTCATCCAGCTTCGGAACGGCAGCTCTTCCTTATAGCCGTCCAGTGCTCGAATCAGCTCTAAGTAAATTTCGCTGACGATATCGCAGACATCCGCCCGATCTCCCGCGAGGTATACAACCGAACGATAAACCTTGTGTTTGGTCAGCTCGTACAGTTGTTGAAAAGCCTGCTCATCCCCTTCCTTCACACGCTTGATCATTTCATTAGTTACTTCTTGCCACATAGGGGCCGGCCTCCTATTTGGTTACTTCATGGTATATTGGCTCAATTACGCAAATAAGTTCGATATGGAATAGATCTTACATGGGTTCGACAATATTGTAACGGAAATGAAACATTACTTTCATCTTCTCTTAATGTCGGGCGTCTATAATGTACTTAACCCCCTTTTTTATATAAGAACACTTAAGACCCCCCGATTCGGAAATCGGAGGGTCTCTTTCTGTCTATATCATGCTCTATATATCTATGTTACACACTATGCAGCCGCGGCCAATCGATCTCAATGCCCTCAGCCACGAGCCGCTTCTGGAACGCGGCCAGTTGCGCCTCATCACCACGCAGATCGCGCGGCGTCAGCCCATGCTCGATGCAGTACGCCGCTGCATAACCAGCAGCCTCGCCGATGTTCCATTCCACCGGATGCAAGCGGTAGCAGCCATTCGTAATATGCGTAGTGCCAATATTCTTACATGCGGCGAGCAGATTATCTACTCGCTCAGGGATGAGGCTGCCCAGCGGGATATGAAAGGGCAGGCTCGACACATCCACATAGGTGCGCAGCGCGGTACTTGGATGCAAATCAATCCGATAGCAGCCGATCCCTACCGAATCCGCATAGCGTTCCCCGCGATCCGCGCCTGGTCGGCATTCCGGACTCAGATGCTGCTCCAGCACAGTGAATGCCGCCTTGATTCGGCGTGATTCACGGATGTACGGCATCTGCGCCAGCCCATCGATCGTGCCGACCACATCGCCGCGAAGGCGCAACCCCGGATAACCAGCCTTGCCATCGGGCCTCGGCGCCTCGGTTTGCATCCAGTACAGCAGAGATAAGCTAAGCTGCCTCGCCCCTTCTAGGTGACGCGCCCGCTCTTCGGCTGACACGTCGATAATCGGCCCAAGCCAGTAATCGTTCTGCGGCCAATTCACTGCTGTAATATCGCTATCGAAGGCATCATCCGCGAATTGAGAACGGTCAATTAATCGTCTGTACTTCCACAGGGAGAAGGACTTCCCATCTGGGAAGAAGCTGTAATGGTTAGGCTCCAGCGTATGCGGCACAAGCCCTGTCCAGCTTAGCTGCTGATCCGGCCAGAAGTCCGCGCGATAGCCGCGCCAGAAGTCATACTGCTCTGGTCTGGCTATCGTATGATCCTCTCCTTCGATATGGTCGATCGCATAGCACCACGTTATGGCTTGCATCTCCATAGGATTAGGCGCTCCGGCCAGCGCGTTCGGCTCGCCAGTCTGCGCGATCGATTCAGCGCCAGTTACATATTCAACAGAAGCAGCTGGAAGCAGTTCCCCTTCATCAGTCGCATCTAGGAAGTAGTCTGCCGTAATCACCATAGTCGCACCCGCTGCATCACCCAGTACCCGCACGGTCACTGCTCGAATCCGATCCCCGTCGGTCTCCGCGCTTACCAGCTTAACCCTCTGCAGAATCGTCAACCGTCCACTGTGCACATAGGGGGCCAGCATATCGCGCAGCACCGCCGCTGCCGCTCTAGGCTCATGCGTGATCGCACTGACGATTGAGTTGCCGGGATTGAACGCCAGACTGGCGCGAACCGATGCCGTAAGCGCAAAGTTCCGCTGGTAATACGCGCGTACGCGATTGCGGAACTCCCGATAGCTGGCTGTACTGCCGAATTGCTCGATCCAGGGATGCTCATCCGGCGGCACAGCCTGACTCGTCAACTGCCCGCCGATCCAATCCGCCTCCTCGGTCATCACCACGCGCTTGCCCGACTTAACGGCAGCAAGAGCGGCGGCAACACCCCCGGTGCTGCCGCCGATTATCGCGATATCCGTATGGAAATGGCTGTTCATCGCTATACCTCCCCGTACTTGAACAGCGTGCCGATCGTCTTCGATGGCTTCGCATAGTTCGCATAGGCCTGCTCAGCCTGATCCAGCCCGTATACATTCGTGATCATCTTCTTAATCGAGATGCGCCCCTCCGCCAGCAAGCGAATATACTCCGCAATATTCCGGCCTTCTGTCCAGCGCACATAACCAATCGGATAATCGATATTATCGCGTTCATATTGCGAATCATAGCGGCCAGGACCGCCCGCGCGGGAGATCAGCACCTGCGCTTCCTTGCCGAACATCAGTCCGCGGCTGAATTCCGCAGTAACATCGCCGACGATCACCACCTTGCCTCGCAGACGAATCGATTCCAATGCCGCATTAATGATCGGCTCGCCCGGTCCGCTGGCGCACAGCAGCACAGCATCGGCTCCAACACCGCCCGTGACTGCGGACACCCCGTCGTTAAGCTCCTCCTGTGACGTGTAAGCGCGGGTCACGCCATGCTCCTGCAGCATAGCTGCGCGATCTGCGTTCAGATCCATACCCAGCGTCTGGTAGGCTGCAGCGTTCGCAATCTGAGCAGTCAGATTGCCCAATATCCCAAGTCCCACTACAACCGCTGACTCGCCAAAATGAAGATCAGCCACACGCAGCGCATGAATGGCTATGGCCCCTAGACCAGCGAACGCGGCCTCCTCTGGATCGACATGGTCCGGAACAACCGCTGCCAGGTTAGCCGGAACGGACAACCACTCCGCGTGACGCGTATAAGGCGCGCCATAGACAGCAACACGCTGTCCAACCTCGATCCCGGTTACCGATTCACCCAGCTGCTCCACGATGCCAACGGCACTGTATCCCATGACGACAAGCTTATCCGCAGACTGCCTCACGAAGCTCATCTCCGTGCCTGGACTAATTGCGGAATACTCTGTACGAACGAGCACATGTCCGGACAGCGGCGCCGGCTTCTCAATGTCAGTAACGACGACTCGTCCTAATTGTGTAGCGACAGCTTTCATCTTCAGCACACTCCTGCTTATCGAATTGATTGCCTATTCCGACTGTCTTCTGAACTCACTCGGTGCGATACCATAGAACTTCTTGAACGTTGTGGTGAAGGTCGAGGCATTGAGGTAGCCCGTCTTCTCCCCGATCTCAGCGATCGACAGATTGGAGTCCCTCAGCAGCTCCTTCGCATGCGTGAGTCTCACCTTGTTCAGATATTCTACATAGTTGATCCCGAACGTCTTCTTGAAGTAATTGGAGAAGTACTTCGGTGTCGTATTCAGCACAGCAGCGATATCGTCCAGATACAGATTCTCCATATAATGAAGATCGATATATTGAGAGATGAAGGTCGGATTCATCTTGCTCTTATGGTCTTGCCGCTCGGCACTCGCCAGATGCTTGGCCGCTGCGATCAGCGTCTGTTCCACTTCCTGACTGTCCCCGGCCTCCTGAAGCCGCAGCATGATGCTCTGCTCCAGCTCATACAGCTCCTGATTCGTCTTCGAGGAACCCTCCGTTAGCCGCAGCATATAGAAGAAGGTCGCTTCCGCCAGGTGGATAAGCTGATGGTGATGAATATTCCGATCCGTATTCTCCTTAATGGTTTCCTTAACTAATTGAATGGCCTCTTGCAGCTTGCCCGCTGCTAGATAATTGGAGAGCTTCTCCATCTTCTCGATCGGATAATAGATGCTCCAGACATAGCGAATATCTTCGACATCGAGCAGCAGCTTATTGTCGCCGACAGTCCGGTACAATGCGCCATGCTGTACAGCCTGATACGCGCGTTGGCAATTGGCTGGCTCTGAGGTGTACAGCTTACTGACACAGCCCCACAGAGAGAACGCCTTGAACTCTTCCTTCTGCATCCTAGCCAGCGAAGCACCGATCTGCCTAACGACGTGATTACGCGCATTCGCATGCTCCACTCCGATCATAATCACAACCTGCATACGCATCAGGTGGAACACAGCAGCGTCCAATCCGTCACGAATGAAGCCGAGCTCTAGACGATTCTCCACGTCTTCAACGGTCCAGTCCTCCCGCTCATCTTGCGCCGTACGGCCAACACGCAGCAGCACCATTACGAAGTGCTTGTGCCGGAAGAAATCCGCGTAATACGTCTGCATCTGAATGTCATGCTCCGCCGCATGCGGCAGTCCATCCAGCGCTTGGATGAACACGGACTTGCGCAATTCCGAACCAGCGAACAGCGTCTGCTTCCTGTAGGTCTCGTTCTCGGATTGGAGCTTGACGATCCCGCTTAGTATTTTGCGAAAATCATTGCCCTTGCTTGTCCCGCCGCCGAGCTGCTTCAGAATCGTCTTAACCGGCCGGTTCAGATAGATGCTGAGGAACACGGATAAGATCACAGCGCTGATGATCGCAGAGATCATAATCATCACGTTGGCGCTAGCCACAGAGTCGACATTCGCGAACTGGTAAGGCACGCGGTCGATGTAGATGAAGCCGTTGTAATCCGACATATGGAATCGATATTCGTAATCCTTGCGAGTCAGCGTCACCTCTGAGGTATTGCTGAAGTACACCTCATCCAGAACCTCGACCAGATCCCAGCTATTATCCGTACTAAGCAGCACATTGCGGTCTTGGTCCAGCATCATCATCGAACCGCCAGGAATGAGCGAGAGCTGATTCACATACTTCAGCAGCTTCTCCATATCGATGTACACCATGATGTTCTTGTTCGAGGTCCGAACCTTATTCCCGCCTACTGCGACCAGCAGCTTCTTGGTGCGATACTGTCGAACGTCCGTCTGATCCGCCACGCGGTAATCGTCTGCTGTGAACACCTTGAAGGCTTGACCGCTGCGCATGTAATTCCGCCAATAATTGGCGTTATATGTGCCATGCCGATACTTAGCATTGAAGAAGTAGTCGAATTGATTCGACCCCCCGGATGTTATGACCAGATCGGTGTCATCATAGAATACGGCTACTTCCTCAATGAAATCATAGGGCGCGACAATATTACCTATATGCTCTACCATCGTAAATACCCTGGACATATCGATACTGTCATCGATTGACGAGCGCAGGCTCTCCGTGGCAGGCAGAATATGAATCGAATGTATGACGCTATTGATCGTTCTGAAGCTGTTGTCATAGGATTGAATAACGGACTGCGTCAGCAGTCCATTCTTCTCTGTAACTTCCTCATAGATGCCTGATATCGAATTCTGATATACGAGATACGTGGAGATGAACATGATGATCATGACGAGCATCAGGGCCAAGAAGATTTGCAGGAGTCCTAGACTAGTAAACCTACGTTTCATGTTGCGGCACCCCTCTATGTGGTCTCTCCACTATTCTATCACATTCAGCGCCGCCTTATCCGGCCGTCATCCCTTCTCAGAACCTAGCATAACTCCCTTGGCAAAATACTTCTGAGCAAATGGATATACCATAAGCACTGGAATCATCGCGAGCACAATCGTCGCGTTCTTCATCGACTGCGGCGCCAGCGCAGCCTTGTCGACCAGACCCGCGGTTGAGCCTTCATTGAAGATCAGCATACCTCGCAGCACAACCTGCAGCGGATACATCATCTGATCATTAAGATAGATCATCGGCAGGAAGAAGCTGTTCCAATGTCCCATGAAGTAGAACAGACCGATCGAAGCGAGTGCTGGCTTCGACAAGGGAATCACGATGTTGAACAGAATACGAATTTCTGAAGCGCCGTCGATCAACGCGGCCTCGCGAATCTGAGAAGACATATTCTCATAGAACGACTTCAGGATAATGAGCTCGAAGGTCCAGATCGCATTCGGAATGACGAGCGCCCATACCGTGTCAATCATACCCAACTGCTGTACAATCAGATAATTGGGGATGATGCCAGGGTTCAGGAACATCGTGATGACGATCATGAACATCCAGAATTTACGGAATACAAAGTCGCGGTTCGCCAGCGGGTATGCTGCGATCGCTGTCATTAATAGGTTAATGCTCGTTCCTAAAGCCGTATAGAAGATGGTGTTCATATACGCGCGCGGGATCTTGGCATCCTTGAGCACCTCGCCGTACGCTTCGAAGTTCAGCCCCTTTGGCAACAGCCAGACCGATCCTTGAGAAACACTCGCCGTATCACTGAGCGATACCGCAGTAATGTACAGAACAGGATAGAGCGTTGCACAAGCAACAAGGATCAGGATAATGGCATTGATACTGCCGAAGATGGATATTCGTTTTTCTCCTACCATAATCCACTACCCCCTACCCTTTTACTGATCAGATTCGCGGTTAACAGCATGACCATGGCCACGAGCGCCTCGAACATCCCTACTGCAGCGGCATAACTGTAGTTCGCCTCCAGCAGTCCCTTCCGATAGACGAAGGTCGAGAACACATCCGCCACTTCATACGTCATCGGATTGTACAGGAGCAGCACCTTCTCATAGCCCACACGAATCATGGAGCCCGTCTTCAGAATGAACATAATGATGATCGTTGGCAGAATGCCCGGCAGCGTGACATTCCACATATTGCGCCATCTTCCGGCACCGTCTACTCTTGCCGCCTCATATAATGTCGGGTTGATGCCTGCCACAGCGGCCAAGTAAATAATGGCATCATAGCCCGTATTCGTCCAAATTTCAGAAATGATATACACTGGTCGGAACCAGTTCGGATCGATTAAGAAATAATGGCTCTCGAACCCCATGGCAACGAGTGCCCGGTTGACAATCCCATTCGTTGGGGACAAGAAGTCAATTACCATACTACTGATGATCACGACAGATAAGAATGCCGGTAAATAACTGAAGGTTTGCACGCTTTTTTTAAACCAGCTGACTCTTACTTCATTCAGCAGAATCGCAAGTAAGACGGGGAATGGAAAGCTAATAATTAAATTGAAGAAGCCTAAAGCTAGTGTATTACCGAACAATGTCACGAAATCTGTGCTGCTGAAGAACTTCTCAAAGTGCTTTAAACCAACCCAAGGGCTGTCGAATACACCCTTCCACACACTGTAATCCTTGAAGGCAATTAAGAGTCCGCTGAGTGGACCATAACGGAAGACAGTATAGAATATGAAGCACGGTATGAAGAGCAGGAGCAGCTGTCTATCTCTTTTAATTTTCATCCACGTATTAGCCAAATAGGACTTTGCAGGCTTGCTGGCACGCTGCTGCAGAGCTGGCGTATTCGTTGCTGCCATGACGTATCACTCCTATCGAAGTTGAATGGCACTCGGACAGCCATCCTTCCGAGTGCCACCCATTTGTTGCACATACGATTCGATTAAATCTTAGTTGGCCGCATCATAACGAGCTTGTGCAGCGTTATAGATTTCAATATACTCTGTCGCGCCAAGCTTAGCGGCATTCGCCTTCCAAGCTTCCCACTCTGTCTGTCCATATGACTTATCAAGGACATACTTGGAGTTGAATTCAGCAGCAGCCTTCTCAAGCGATGTCTGGATCTCAGCAATCTTCGCGTTCTCTTCATCCGTGAAATTCAACACTGGATCAAGCGCTTCAAACTTATTGCCTGAAAGCATCTTGTCCTGCGCTTCTTGCTCCTTCTCAGTGAAGTTGTAGTACACGCTTCTTCTGTCTGGAGCCAGGTAACCGCCTTCTACCCACATGCCATAACGTTCTTCCAGAATCTTGATATCAACTGGAGTATCGCCAAGCTCTGGATATACTGGCTTGCCGTTCGCATCCCAGTTGAAGTTCACGCCTTCAACACCAAGTGTGTATAGCTCAGCGCCTGATGGACTAGTCAAGTAGTCAAGAAGCTTCAATGCAGCTTCCTTGTTAGGTCCTTCAGCAACCGTGATTCCGAAGTTCGCATCAATCTTAGGCAATGTGCGGATGTTGCCTGTAGGACCTACAGGATTCATGTAGCGCAAATCGAAGCTCGGATTAGAATCCTTGATTTGGTTATAGAACAAGTCCAGGCGACCGATCCAATCCCATGTTACGAAGGACTTATCTGTCGTCATCTTCGCTGTCCAGGAGTCCGGTGTGTCTGTCAAGAATTCTGGATCCATTAACCCTTCGTTGTATAAGTTCTTCAAGAAATTAATTTGTTCCAAGTGTGCATCCTGAATCGTCGCGAACTTCCAAAGTCCGTCAGCTTCATCGTAGTATGCAGGGTAGTTAGCGCCGCCAATTCCCCAGCCGTATGCCAGGTCTCTGAAGATAAATTCCTTGTTCTTGGAAGCAAACGGATAGGAATCTGGGTAAGCAGCCTTCATTGTCTTAAGTGCTTGATAGAACTCATCCGTTGTCGTCCATTCCTTAATGCCAAGCTCATTCATAATATCCTGGCGAGCCATCAGACCATGGTTCACGTCACGGTTCATGTTGTAGATTGGCCAGCTGTACAGCTTGCCATTCGAATCGCCGTAGGAAGCTACGACCCATGGGTTCTCTTCGATGTACAATCTCTTGAAATTAGGCAGTATATCTAAGTAATCATTAATTGCCACTACTGCGCCTTGCTGGCCAATTTCCTTGAGTTCAGCTGGCTTTAGGCCGTGGAAGATATCAGGAAGCTTACCGGAAGCAAGCGTCACTCTCAGCTTATCTTGGAACGTGGATCCGGAGAAGGTTTGGAAGTCCACTTCAATACCGGTACGCTTAAGAATTTCTTGCTTGACAAGCTTGTCATTCACATCACTCTCGCCAACGAGCATCCAAGTGATCTTCGTAGGCTTGTCTACTAATGGCAATGTCAGTCCGCCAGTATCACCATATTGATTATTCTCTTCAGCTGGGACTGGTCCCGGTTTTTCTTGTGGTGTGTTTGTGTTTGTTGAAGTGTTGGAACCGCTGTTGTCATTGCCTGCTGCTCCGTTGTTGTTGTTGCCTCCGCATGCCGCTAATATCGTAATTATTAGCGAGCACATCAGCACTACACTTAGCAACTTTCTAGTCATTTCTGTTCCTCCCTTTAATGGTGTTAACCGTGACATACATGCTTGGTGAATGGTGTCCGTCCGGTCACACACATCATATATCCGGTGTTCTTTTTTCGTAAATGTAGCGTTTTCATTTTCCTGACGCTTCTCGGGATACAGGGTCCTACAAAACTCAAAAACCCTTAAGCATCAAGGGTTTGAGTCGTGTGGAAAAAGCTAAAGTGGTAGAAAACGATAATTAAAAACGGAATTTAAGCCCTTTCATCGATCCTCTTCTTCTCCCATTCTGCTGCCAGTTCTTGCGATACCCGGAAAAGGTGCGCGAAGTACAATTCAAAAGCACGAATCTTTTTATCTGTCTTGAGCTTCAAGTAGTCTAACACATACTTCAGATCATGTTGAAGGTCCGTCAGGATTTGGACAATTTCCTTCGCATGAGGGGACTGCTTCTGAACTTGCTTTGCATCGAACACTCTAGCCGGGAATAACGGGATATTGAACGCCGTAATCCGAGACAAGGGCTTACCGATGCGGTCCATCGCTGATTGAAGGAACGCTCGTTCCTCCGCTGGCGCATACTGCCAATAATCCGACAACGCCGCCTCATAGTCGTCCCCCCAGGTCAATCTGGCGAACAAGTAGCTGTTATAGCCTTGCGCCCACTTCCAAGAATAGTCGGCACCTGCCTGAGGATACGGTACGACTAGATTGGTGATCCCATCGATGCCCAGCGACTTGAATCGTGTCAAGTCATCACGCATGCGTACAGGCAGACTTGGAAATAGCGGACTGAGCATAAAGTGATCACTATAATACTCGAAGACGCATAACGCTCTGCCACGAGTGCTCGACTCACGGGTCCAGTGCTGCAGTGACGCGTAAGCCCTAGCGTCCTCTTCGCGACTATCTGACGACCAGTTCTCGCTGTAATCCCTGCCCCAATAAGCGAATAGTGTATCTAGCTGCTCAGACGATTGCATCCCATCCCTCAGCTCCAGCATATCCCACGACAGACCAGCATTATAAGCGATATGCTCCACCTCGACCTCCAAACCAGCGGCGAGCAAGGCTGCTCTAAGCTGCTCGGTAAACCGGATATAGATCGGCATGAACGGTGTCTTAGCAGCTTCATCCGCTGAGACCGCCGCATCCTCAGGCCACAGGGAGATTCGGCTAAGTATTGGAATGGAGCGACAATAATCGACGATATCGGCAATAACCTTCTCCTGCCATTCCATCTGGGTATAATCCAGCTGCTTCTGATCGGCGAATTGCGGCAGGAAGAACTTCATGCTGTGACCGCCGAGCGTGAGCGTGATGCCTCGCTTTTCGAGCTCCGGCAGCAGCGCATCACCGAGATGGTCCCACAGCATGAAGGTCATGAACAGCTCATTGACACGATTCTTGGCAAGCCAGTCTACAACCGTCAATAGATAGGGCTCATCCTTCAAGTTCTCATAGACGAAGCCACGCCGGGTGTAAAGCGGTTGGTCGATCACTGGCTTGGAGCTTACACTCGCTTGCCTAGATGCGGTCGTCGGTTCGGACCGCGACTCTTGCGAAGCGATGACTGGCTCTTGTCCCGGATAGACCCACAGCAGTCCCCACGTTTCCTTGGCATACGCATATACGGCATAGAGAGTCGATCGCTCGCTCTTACCGGTCAAGATCAGACGATCATCCTCTTCGATAATGACATATGCATCATCTGAATATACCTTGGCATGCGCATTCCCTGCTGAAGCTTTCTCTGTATGAGCATTCTCGTCTTCTGCGTCGCTGCTCCACGGCCATTGTCGCGCGTTCCCCGTTGCCGTTAATTGCTCCTCACAATCCTGCCATGTCCCAATGATAATCTGCTTCTTATCCAATTTATCTGCTGCTGCATATCTCGTGATCATCGAACTTAATTCCTCACCTGCGAAGTCCAGTACTGGATGCTGTCTTACTTGCATGATGTTATCCTGCTCCATTCCTATCCCTCTCCTTATCATCAGATACACACGATCACCTATTTAGAATATCCATCCTGCTATCCCTACATGTACGAGCATAATTCTAATATATGAAGAAAAACGCCTAACGGCGTTCATAACTCTATCCATCATAACCACTTCTGCTCAATTAGCACGACCGCATTTTTATTATTACACGCCACACGCACCGCGCACCACAATAGTTTCCCCAGTGTGCCGCGATTAGAGCGATACACTGGGGTGTCTGTTTTCCTAAATCTCATTCCATAATCTGCGTATATTAGCAAGTGCTATGCGCGATCCGAGTTGACAATCCTCCATGCCTTCAAATTCTATGGAGATATAGCCATCATAACCCGAATGCTTGATCACGCGCAGCACCTCTCGCATATCGATATCGCCATGACCGGTAATCGCGCCGCGCAGGTAATTGCCAGCCGCTGTCTTGAACCAGCCTTCTCCCGGATCCTGATAAGAAGGCCGCCAATAGAAATCCTTCAGATGAACGATTGAGGCATAGGGCAGATTCTTCTTCAACGACACCACCGAGTTCTCATCTACACACATGAAGTTCCCGATGTCCAGCGTCGTCTTGAAGTTCGGCCGGTCCACCTCTCGCACGAGCCGCTGCACGCGATCCGCCGCTTGAATATAGTAGCCGTGGTTCTCAACGCTGGTCGTAATCCCGTACTGCGCAGCATAATCCGCAATCTCGCGACTAGCCTGTACCAGCAGCGGCAAGTCTTGCTCGAACTGCTGAATCGTCGTCTCTGGGATTGGCCGAGATGCCACATCGTGGCGCATCAGCTTCACACCAAGCCTGCTCGCTATATCCACATGTCTCTTAAGCTCCGCCACTCGTTCGGCCAGCTGCTCCTCATTGTCTGTAATGAAGTTGTTGCCTACCGCATAATTCGATATCGCAATGCCGGATGCCTGTGCTTCATTCACAATGTCATCAATCAGCGCAGAATTCTGTAGCAGATCGAAGCCAATCGGCACAATCTCGATATGCTCTCCGCCATGCGCTGCAATCCAGCGTATCGCCTCAAGGATCGTCATCTGACCGTCCTGAATCGCGCGTGATAGACTATAACTGCTTAATCCAAGCTTCATGAGTTCTGCCCCCTAACCCCGATAAGCTTTAATGAATTGTACTGCCTTGCGGATATCCTCAGCAGGATTATCGCCTACCTCGCGTTCAATCGTCAGATAACCCTGGTATCCGATATCGATCAGCGCCTTAAAGTAGCCGTCGAAATCCACCTTGCCTTCACCGAGCGGCACTTCCTGGAACACCTTACCCTCCGAGAGCATCTGCGCGATCCTCTCGTGCGACATCTTATCGAAGCCCAGGCTGCCGTACACAATTCGCGGATCGACCTCCATATAGCGAACGCCGTCCTTGGCATGCGTATGCACAATATAATCCTTCAGGGTGTACACACCCTTCACCGGATCATCACCAGTTACCATTACGAAATTCGCCGGGTCAAAATTAACCGCAACCCCGCGTCCGCTCAGGGTGTCCAGGAATTGCTTCAGATGACTAGCCGTCTCTGGACCTGTCTCAATGGCGAAGTGTGCGTTCATGCTCTCCGCATATTGGCACAGCTCCTCGCAAGATTGTTGCATCGCGCTGTAGATCTCGCTGCTCGTATCCTCTGGCACGATGCCGATATGCGTCGTTACAATATTCGTTCCCAGATCCATGGCCAGATCGAGAATACGTTTGGACTTCTCAACCTTCGCAGGATTCTCCGCGACATCCTGGAAGCCATGTCCGCCCAGATCGCCACATAATGCCGAGATCTCTAGTCCCAGATCAGCAATGTAGGCTTTTAGTTCCTTGCGGGCCGCCGCGGTAAGATTAGCTGGATCCATCTCCCCTGCGATCGCATAAATTTGTACGCCTTCTGCGCCTACTTCCTTGGCCTTCTTCAAGCCATCACGAACGCCGATACCGAAACTCTCCACAATGACACCAATCTTATTGTTGATCTTCACCATTGCCAATCCCCTCCAGTAAGATTATTGGTTCAAGAGAACTTCCTTGCCTGTCTTGGCGGATTCATAAATCCCGCATAGCATCTTCATCATCTCTACGCCGTCCTCCACAGGACTGAGCGTCTCCACGCGGCCAAGCGTAGCGCCTATGAAGTGATTGATCTCATTCTGGAAGGCGTCTCCGAAATCGAACGATAAATTATCGACTTGAGGGGTTACATTGAGCATCGTATTAAACTTCTCTGCCACGAGCTGCAATTGCGGCTCCAGCTCAGCTCCGCCCTTATCGCCGTATAGCTTGACCGCTAGCGTGTCCTCCTTGGCATGCAGCGTGAAGCTCACATCAACCATAATCGACGCGCCATTCTCGAAGCTGATCACCGCATTCGCCAGATCCTCAACGGTATTCTTGGTCGCATCATAATCGGCTGCCTGATAGAAGGATAAGTTCTCTACATTCGAGCGGTTACCAAGCTTGTTGTAAGTGTTACCTTTGATGGACTTCACCTTCGGCTTACCCATCAAGTACCAGCATATATCGATCACATGCACGCCCAGATCGATCAATGGACCGCCGCCGGAGCGTTCAATATCAGAGAACCAACCACCGGGATTGCCGAGTCTACGCAAGCACGACGCCTTCGCATAATAGATGTCACCCAGCTCGTTCGCGTCAATGAATTGCTTCAGAATCCGCGTGTTGCTGGCATAGCGTCTGACGAAGCCCACCTGCAGCACTTGCTTATTGCGGCGAACAGCCTTCTCAACCTCGAGCGCCTGCTCTACGGTCATACAGAGCGGCTTCTCGACCAGCACATGCTTGCCTGCATCCAGCGCGTCTATCGCAATCTGTGCGTGGCTGTTATTCCAGGTACAGATACTGACGCTATGGATTTCAGGATGCGAGAGCAGCTCCTTGTAATCCGTGAATACCTGCGCTGCTCCGTACTTCTTAGCCGTTTGCCTCGCGCGATCTTCATTTAGATCACAGATCGCATAGATTTCTACCTCCGAGTTATTCTTGTACGCGTCCAGATGAGCCTGCGAGATAGAACCCGCGCCTATAATCCCTATTTTCAGCTTACTCATTATACAAATCCCCTCTCCTGAGCTTTCCTCTTCATTATGGTGTGTCATCCTTACATACATTCACCAATCATCCACGTGTTCTGTTCAATGCAATCGATGCCAGGATCGAAGCGCCCAGCGGAATACAATCCTCATTAAGGGTGAATCGAGGATGATGAAGACCGTAAGCCTGCTCCGCATGCTCCTTGGGTCCTGAACCTAGCCAGAAGAAGCACCCGGGTACTCGCTCCAGATAGATGGAGAAATCCTCTCCAGCCATCGTAGGTGCTGCCGTGATCCGGCGCTCGGATCCAATCAGCTCGTCGATGACGTTGTTCACTGCCTCTAGAAATGCATCCTCATTCACGAGCACAGGAACCTGACGAATATAGGCCAGCTCTGCCTCGCACCGATAGCCTGCTGCAATCTGATCGATAATTCGCTTGACCCGATCCGGCATCTCTGCCTGCACCCTTGGATGGAAGGTCCGGATCGTACCCGTCATCTCCACATATTGCGGAATCACATTATTGGCCGAACCGGCATGTATGCTCCCAATGGTGATAACAACCGGATCGAACGGTGAAGCCTCACGGCTGATGATGGTCTGCAGTCCCATGACGATAGCCGATGCACATACAATCGGATCGATGCTCTGGTCAGGTATCGCGCCATGACCGCCTCTTCCCTCCAGCTTGATCTCGATGCGATCAACCGAACCCATCATCGGGCCGCTGCATGTCGCAGCCATGCCAGCGGCTAGCGTAGGATGGTTATGCAACCCGTAGATCTCATCTACACCCTCCAGCACGCCCTGCTCCACCATCGCCTTAGCCCCAGCGTTAATCTCCTCGGCAGACTGGAACAGCAGCCTGATCGTTCCGCCGAATGCGCGCTGCTTCTTAGCATCCATGAGTAACTGAGCAGCGCCGAGCAGAATCGCTGTGTGCGCGTCATGTCCGCAGGCATGCATTATGCCTGGCTTCTCTGAGGCAAATTCCAATTCGGTCTCCTCTTGAATCGGCAGAGCGTCCATATCGGCTCTGAGCGCAATCGTCGGACCGGGCCCGTGTCCTTGCAGCTCAGCGACTATCCCATGACCACCCACACCTGTCCGGTAGGGGATGCCAAGCTGATCCAGCTTGGCGGCGACCTTGGCCGCCGTGCTCGACTCTTCGAAGCTCAGCTCAGGGTGACGATGCAGCTCCCGGCGGAAGGCGATCAGCTCTGGAGCGATGTGTTGCCCCGCTTGCAACATATCTGACTGGTTCATTAACAGCTCCACCTCTCTATACGCTTACTACCTAATCTACTTCTTTAACTGCGATCCTGCTAGGCGTGTAATTATAGGTGTTATAAGGGGCGATTATAGTTTACTAGCTCTTCGGTTTCTTGCCATAGAGCTCACGCATAATCTTACTGCCTGTCGGCGTCGTGGCGAGCCCGCCCTTGGCTGTCTCGCGATGCTTCTCGGGCATCGCGCTTCCAACCTCCAACATAACTCCGATCACCTCATCAGACGGGATGACACTGCGAACGCCCGCTAGGGCCATATCCGCCGCAGCTAGGGCCGTGACTGCTCCGAAGCCGTTACGTACAATACACGGGATCTCGACGAGCCCGCCAACCGGGTCGCAGATCAAGCCTAGCGAGTTCTTAAGCGCGAGTCCGACGGCGTGCACGGCCTGCGCAGGCGACCCGCCGCGGAGCTCTGTCAGAGCTCCGCCAGCCATGCCAATCGCTGAGCCCACCTCAGCTTGGCAGCCGCCTTCAGCGCCGGATACGAAGGAATTATTCGCAATGACATAACCGATTGCGCCTGCGCTGAACAGTCCCATTACCATATGCTCGTCAGACCAGCCGAATCGCTGCTGCGCGCTGACGAATACGCCTGGTATTATTCCGCAGGAGCCCGCGGTTGGCGTAGCGATAATTCGTCCCATGGACGCGTTCACTTCTGACACAGCAAGCGCGTACGCCAATGCAGTACACGCTTCTGTGCCTAGTAATGAAGCTCCTCCATCCAGGAGCATATAATCATGAACACGCTTCGCATCGCCGCCAGTTAGACCGCTGCGCGACCTCGTGTCCTCCTCAATTCCTTTACTTACCGCTTCCTTCATGATGTCATAGTACTGTGCCATCTGCTCATACACTTCGGACTCTGACTTACCCGTCTCATGCGCCTGCTCGCTTAGCATCAGCTGTCCGATTGTAACCGATTGCGATTCACATAACGCTGTAAGCTCTTGTAAGCTGGAGAATCTCATGATCTATGCACCACCTGTTCGCGAAGCAAGATTAATATGACGAATACTGCTAACACTCGATAGCCGCTCGATCTCCAAGAGCGCAGCTTCCCCTATCACTTCGTCGCTCTCAATAACGGTGAGCGCTGCGCCGCTTCTCGACTTGCGATCGACCTCCATGTACCCGATATTCGTCCCGGCCTTGCTTAAGATCGCAGTCATTCGGGCAATGAATCCGGGCTCATCATCATGGAAGATCAAGTAGGTCGGATAATTGGCTGTGAATTTCACATCGAAGTCATCGACGCCAATGATCTCAATATTGCCGCCGCCGATCGAACAGCCCTTCACCCTTGCTCGGCTATCCCCACGACTCAGAATGAACGTTGCTGTATTCGGGTGTGCTGCGGCCTGCTTACTGGTTCGCAGCGTGAATGACAGTCCTGCCGATTCGGCCTCCTCGAATGACCGCGCGATTCGCTCATCATCCGTATCATAATCGAGCAGACCCGCCACTACGGCAACGTCCGTACCGTGCCCGCGATACGTCTCTGCGAATGAACCATAGAAGATGATCTCTGCTCGCTCGGGCTGACCGCCAAGCAATTGCCTGGCGGTCCTCCCCAGCCTGACGGCGCCCGCGGTATGCGAGCTGGATGGACCGACCATGCTGGGACCGATGATCGAGAACACATCCTTGAATCGTCTAGTCATCCTGCAGCCATTCCTGAAGATGCGCAGCGACGAACGCGTCATCATTCAGATGCGGATAATCGCGGTACATGCGGTCAATTTCCTCCGATTGCCCCGGGGAGAGCACCTCTTCCGGATTCAGGCACCAGATACCGGCCATCAACCCTTGTCTGCGCAGCACCTCATGAATGCCTGGGATGCAGCCGGCGAATTCATGAGCGGGATCGAAGAACGCGGCATTCGTCTCGGTTACTTCTATGTTGCGTGTCAGCCACTCGGTGGAAATTTCTGTGCTGCCTGATCGACGCAGCTCCTTGATCTCTTCCAGCAGCTCTACTGCCTTCTGCGTCCATACGGCCCAATGACCGAGTAATCCTCCAACTACGTTCTTCTCTACCAGCTTGCCGTCAACATTGAATCGATACGTCGTCAGCAGATCATTGACGATGTTATCATCATTGCCCGTATAGAGGGCAATCTCATCGCGTCTGCTGGAATAGCAGATGGCGCGCGCCACATCAATCGATTGATAGCGATTGAACGGGGCCATTTTGATCGCGACGATATTCGGAATTTCCGCGAACCGACGCCAGAAGTCGAAGCTGAAGATTCGGCCGCCGACGGATGGCTGCAGATAGAACCCAATCACCGGAATAACCGCTGCAACCTGTCTAGTGCGTTCAAGAATCGCCTCTTCCGTCCAGCCCTGCAAGCCTCCCATGCTCAGCAATCCTGCGTCATAGCCTAACGATAAGGCTAAGTTCGCTTCGCTGATCGCCTGCTCAGTCGGGCCGCAGATTCCTGCGACTTGAATGAATGGTCGGTCCAGCTTGCCGGATGCCTTGGCCTTGGCTACCTCTTCCGCTGCCATGCGCAGCACCGGCTCGAGCAGATTATGCTCAGGGTCGCGGATTTCGAATTGGGTCGAGTGTACGCCAATCGCAATACCGCCGGCGCCAGAGCCGATATAATATCTCGTCAGCAGGCGTTGATGCCGCTCATCCAGCTTACGATGCTCATTTAGCGCGAGTGGATGTGCGGGAATGACTAAGCCCTCATGCAGCGCTTGGAATAATTCCGGAGACAATGTTACACCTGCCATTAGAATTTCCCCTTTCGCTCTTGGAAGTGAGTTGGCTTATTCCAGGTTGTTCCGCCGGCTTGCACCCATTCCGCGACCCAATCGATCATCTGCAGCAGAGATACCTGCGGATAGCCGAAGCGCTGATGCGACTTCGATGCGTTGTTGAGCAGCGCAACGTCTGATTCCTCGCCAACGTAGCTGGCCTCCTTGCCCAGGCGTCTGGCGAACTGCTCAGCCGCCCAGCGAATCGACATCGTCTCAGGACCGGTGATATTCATGATCGTCGGTGGACTAGTCGCTTCGGTCAGGCAGCGGATCGCCATCGCATTCGCGTCACCCTGCCAGATCACATTGGCATGGCCCATGGTGATATCGATCGCGCGCCCTTCATTCACCGCATTCGCCAGCTCGAGGAGTACGCCGTACCGCATATCGATCGCATAGTTCAACCGGTACATGACCATTGGCGTGTTATTCTTGTGGGAATGATATTCGAAGATTCGCTCTCTGCCGAGCGTCGATTGTGCGTATTCGCCAAGAGGCTCTGGCATAACCGATTCATCCGCCCCGCCTCCTTGCACAGTAGTGAAGGGATAGATGTTGCCCGAGGAGAATACGACAATTCTGGAATCCTTATATCGCTCTGCCACGCGGCCTGGCAAGTAGGTGTTCATCGCCCAGGTGAAGTGCTCTCTGCCTGTCGTCCCGAACTTATTCCCAGCCATATAGATAATGTTATCCGCATGCGGCAATTGCTGCAGGTCGGCATCATTCAGCAGGTCGCAGGAGATCGTCTCTACACCTGCATCCTCCAGCTCTTGACGGGCTTCTTGATTCGAGAAGCGCGACACGCCAATTACTCGCTTATTCAGCCCTCCTTCTCGAATTGCATTCACGGCTAATCTAGCTAGGCTAGGTCCCATCTTGCCGCCTACTCCAAGCAAGATTAGGTCGCCATCTACACGGGATAGATCCTGTATGAGCGCCTCTGACGGTCTAGCTAATCGTTCTTCCAATTCCGCAACTGTCTTCATGCTGAAATCCCTCATTTCATCGAATTATGATTAAGGGACCGTCACGGAATTAGCAGGAATGTAGAAATGCTTTATTTCGTGACGATACCTTATTGGCTTATAGCCTTATCATAACGACAGACCGCATATAAAGACAAATCTTTAAGTCGTCTTTATATGCGGTCGTCCTCCAGATTCTGCTCCGAGTTAGCTAGAAAGCTGAATTGGAAGATTTGACGCGGCCGACCCTTAGGCACCTTCTCCATCCCCGCAATCTCAACTAGTCCATTATCGATCCATTGCAGCAGCAGGCGATGCGCGGTTCGCACCGTTACCTCTAACAACGAGGCTAGCTCATGTACCATATAGGCTTGCTTGCCTGTACGAGCATGCTGGGCCAGCAGCTTACTCAGATATGCGCTGGTCATCCCAGCTTCGGCTACCCGCTTCACCAGCTCGGCATCGGTAGGTGTCGGAATCACCTGCATCGGATCGGACATCTCCAGCGGTCCAATCAAGGTCAGATCCTCGCGGACGATGAAGCACGTATTGCCGCCGGCTTCCTTGGACTTGCGCAGCGCCATGCGCGCATTCGTCCCCGCTTCATTGGCCGAAGCGCCGAAGCCGATCCCAAGGCTTAGTGAGATCCCATAATTCAAGCTTGCATCCTTGGCCAGTGGAATCATCTTATAGCCGCCGGTCTCCCGTTCGAAGATGCCGCGTGTTGTGAAGAACAGGTATTCGTCGCCGCCGATTGCCGTTAAGTAACCGTCCAGCGACTCCACATATTGCAGCACCATCCGATGAATGTCCAGCTTCAATCGCTGTACCTCATGCTCGCTAGGCCGCTGCATGACCAGCTTGCCGAAGTCGTCAACATTGATCATTCCGACCACAACCTGTGACTCCTTGCTCCTGCGGGATTCGGTTGATAATAACGCCCGCTCGAGCGTAACGATCAGATCCTGCTCTGTAGGTGTAATCCATACATTCGGCACCTGGAGCCGATCCAGCTCGCGCGACACCTCCTCCACGCCGGTGATGGCTGCTGCAGAGGCTCCGCGTTCATATTCGCGCTGATGGAAGGCCGTCAATTGCGAGGTTGACGCATATGCCGGACCTTCGTAGATGCTTACTGGCGATTGTGCAAGCTCAAGCTCGTGCAGTGTGCGCAGCACCATCGACTTCGTAAGCGTATCCACAGAGACGCCGCCCAGCAGCTGTCCAGCCCGTTGGAGCTGGAACAACGCCTTATACAGCCCTGCAGCCGTCAGCGGCACATAATGCACCGGCATGGAGGCCGACAGCCTCTCCTTCACCTTATGATGCACTGCGGGCCCATAGAGCAGCAGCACCTCTACCTCACCTGCCAGCTGCTCAGCAACAGCCGGCACCTCGGCCTCGCCGTCTACGATTCGCACGATCGGAGCGAAGGTAGGGAAGGCCCTTACAGCCTCCAGACTCCGCTCGATCATGACAGCGGTGCCGATCATTCCAATCCTGATCTGCATCTATCTAAGCATCCCACGATATACACCGGGTTCAGAGCCTTCGATGACGACCGCGCCTGAAGCCTTGGCGTAGAAGTCCTGCGGACCGGCGCCGCCAATGATCGCGTACCCGTATCCATCCAATCGCATCAGCTTCAATGTGTACATGAACAGCATCTTGCCGATGCCTCTTCCGCGCTCTGCTTCATCCACTCCTGTCGGACCGAAGAAGCCCTTGGTCGTAGCGTCATAACAGGCGAATCCGAGCAATTGATCGCCTTGCACGGCAACGATACAGGTAACGGGATTGCGTGCGAACGCTACCTCGCATTCACTGACCCAGCTCGGCCGGAAGCGTTCGCCAACCCACTTCGCAACCACATGCTTCTCCGGTCCGATGGCCCGTCTGATCGTTACGCCCGTGCGCTTCTCGAACGCTTCTACAGATTCAAGCTCTGGCAGATCGTACAGCTTCACTAACATATCTGACACTGTTATTCGCCTCCTAGGGTATAGACATCCTGAGACAATTGACTGGCAGCGCCCGTATCCAGCAGCACGACTAAATTCGCGTGAGCCTGCAGAAGCGATGCTGGGCACTGCGTGCTGATTGGCCCTTCCAAGGCCTGCTTTACAATACTAGCCTTATCTGCGCCCTTGACTACTAGCAGAATCCGTCTTGACTTCATGATGCTGCCAATGCCCATCGTAATGGCATGCTTCGGGACCTGATCAATCGAGTCGAAGAAGCGCGCATTCGCTTCTCTCGTCTCTTGCTTGAGTGTCACGACATGCGTGCGGCTGTTCAGCTCCTGCGCCGGTTCATTAAAGCCAATATGTCCATTATGTCCAAGCCCGAGCAGCTGAAGATCGATTTGACCAGCTTGCGCGATCGCGCGTTCATAACGCTCACACTCCGCTTCTGCATCAGCAGCGTTACCGTTCGGAATGTTCGCTCTATCAGCAGGCAGATTAATATGATTGAATAAATGGGCATTCATATAACTACGGTAGGATTCTGGATGCTCATCCGGTAATCCGACATACTCATCCAGGTTGAAGGACATCGCCTGCTCGAAGCTAACCTCCCCACGCTTATGTGCCTCCCGGAGCTTGCTGTAAATCTCAATCGGCGTACCGCCTGTTGCTAGTCCAAGCACAGCATCCCGCTTCTCTTGCAATGTGCTTATGAACAGCTCAGCCGCTGCTGCATTTAATTGATCCAGCTCTTGATATACCTGTATCTTCATCTTTGTTGTCCTCTCCTTCTCCTGGCGGAAACCGCTCCGCCGATAATGCCAGCCGTGTCTGTCAGCTGCGCGCTCGCTATGACTACTTGCTCTCCGTATAGGGGATGTGTCCGTTCCTTGAGTGTCCGCCTGAGCGGTTCGAGCAGTCGCTCGCCTGCCAGTGATACCCCTCCGCCAATGACCACAATCTGCGGACTGGTCAGAACCAGCGGCACAGATAGCGCCACACCCAGCATAGTTCCTGAGTGCTCGAATACATCAATCGCGACCTGATCACCTTGGTCGTACGCCCGCGCGACATCAGCTGCGGTCATCGATTCAGGCTGTCCCTCGCTATTAGGGAACCACTCCCCTAATAACGACGGCTTATGCTTCATGCGATCCCTCGCCTGACGGACGATCCCGCCAGCCGACACCAAGGATTCCAGGCAGCCCGTCATTCCGCAGCCGCATACATAGCTGTTGCCATCGACGATCGCGTGGCCGATCTCACCTGCGAGGTACTTGTTCCCGTATAGCATATCCCCATTGCTAATATAGGTACCTGCTATCCCAGTGCCTATCGCCACACCGAGCACATGCTCATAGCCGGCGGCGGCGCCACATACATACTCGCCATACATATACATTCTAACATCATTATCAATCCATACCGGCACACCCAATCGCACGGACAAGCGGCTCGCGATCGGGTAATTTCTCAGATTAAGATTGGCTGCAAATTCAACAACACCCTCGGCAGGATTCAGGAAGCCTGGAATGCCAATTCCAATCCCCTGCAGGCCCCCCTGATCAGTCCCGTGACTCGCCATCAACTCGTCTATCATCTCGGCGATTCGATTCACTAGAAAATCTCCACCAAGTGAGGCTTCGGTGGAACGCTTCAGCGAACCGAGCAGCTGCCCGTCACCGTCCGTGACTCCGCATACAATATTCGTGCCGCCTACATCAACCCCAATGTAGCGGGCAGCTGCACCCTCCAGCAAATCATCAGATGTGTGACTCGCTGCCAAGCCTTCATGCTTGCTCATAGACGCATACTCCTCCTACATATGTTCGAGCTACGGAATAGTCCGCATTCATAAGCACAACATCGGCATCCTTGCCTTGCTCAATCGATCCCTTGCGCTGTGCCACACCGATCTGTCTAGCCGGATTGATCGTCAGTCCAGGAAGGATCTTCTCCAGCGGCATACCCGTGTAATCAATTGTATTCGCCAGCGCGCGATCCAGGGTAAGGCAGCTGCCAGCCAGACTGCCTCCATCACGCAGTACAGCCTTGCCATCCTCGACGATAATCGGGAGATTACCCAGCATGTAGGATCCATTCGGACAGCCAGCAGCTTCGCATGCATCCGTGATCAGCACAATCCGATCATGCGGCTTGGCGCGATAGACCAGTTCCACCGTCTTCGGGTGCAGATGCAAGCCGTCACAGATCAGCTCGACTGCCAATTCATCGTGAAGCAAGGCCGCGCCAGCAACACCCGGCTCGCGGTGATGCAGCGGGCTCATCCCGTTGAACAGATGCGTGACATGCGTGGCGCCAGCCATCACAGCTGCCTCTACGATCGATGCATCCGCATCGGAATGACCGATTGATACGGTTACCCCTTGCTCGACTAGATACGGAATGAAGGACAAGCTCTCCCCATATTCCGGTGCGAGCGTGATCAGCTTCAACATTCCTTCTGAAGCCGCTATATATTCAGCCAGTCGCTCATGCTCAGGAAGCTGCATCGCACTCGGATCCTGAGCACCGCATCGCTTCGGGTTCAAGTATGGCCCCTCCAGATGAATACCCAGCACCTCGGCACCGCTAGTCCCCCGCTTCGCAGCGGCTACAATGCCTGCAATCGCGGCGAGCAGCTCCTCACGACTCGCGGTCAGCGTTGTAGGAAGCAGCGATGTCGTCCCATGCTGAGCATGGAAGCGGCACATCTGATCGATTACCGTATTGTCTGGCGATGCCTGCATCGCTTCAACGCCGCCTCCGCCGTGCACATGCACATCGATGAAGCCGGGTATGAGTATTCTTCCCTCGGCATCGATCCGCTCGTGAACATCTTGCGGCAATACGGTTCCCGCTTCATAAATACTATCAATTCGTCCATTTCGAATGAGGATCGCTCCGTCCTCCAGAATGCGATCAGGTAAGTATACTTGGGCACGGCTGATTAACAAGGAAGTTCCATCTGGCATCAAAGCACCACCATCTCTATTTTGAAAATATTTTTCATATATATTATAATATTAATATAAATTATTTTCAATAAGGATGGTCCGTTATGAGCCCGATCTTATCCGCGTTGCGAGAGCAGCTCCCCCAACTCAGCAAGAAGGAGCGCCAGATTGCCGAATTTATCCTTAGCGAGCCGCATCGCGTCGTCCAGATGGGGATTATCGAGCTAGCGCAAGCATCAAGCGCCAGCGCCGCTACGATCAGCCGATTCTGCAGACAGCTTCGCTTCGCTGGATTCCCCGACTTTCGTATGAAGCTCTCCAATGATCTGGCTGGCGGCTCGCGTCGATTACAATCATTCCAAGACATCGTGGAGGATCGTCCACTAGGCGAGATAGTCGCTGTCATTGAAGCGAATACCATTCGCGCGATCACCGAGACTTCTCGATTATTAGATCTTGTGCTTCTGGGGCAAGCGGTCACGGCGCTGCTAAACGCTCGTCAGATCGCAATATTCGGCATGGCCACATCTGGTGTTGTCGCGCAAGACTTCATGCAGAAGCTCGTGCGCATCGGCAAGATCGCTTATGCCTATGCGGATCCGCATCTGCAGATTACAACTGCCGCATCGCTCGGCAAGCGGGATGTTGCTATCGCAATCTCCTATTCCGGCGAGACACCTGAGACGATTGACGCACTGAATTGCGCGAAGGAGCAAGGCTGCACGACGATCTCCATGACACAATTCTCCAGTTGCACCCTGTCGCGTCTATCCGATATTGCGCTATTCGCATCCCCGCTCGAGGAAGGCATGAAGAGAGGCGATATGGCATCCCGACTAGCCCTCTTGCATATTATTGACGTTCTCTTCACGGCTATGCTTAGCGCTAAATTCAACGACTATGTGCCATTGCTGGAGCAATCTCATCAGCTGGTACGCAAGTACCGCAAGAAACCGCTTGGCGGTCGTAAGAAGCTGTGATTCAACAAGTACCAATACGAGCACAAGAGTGGCTGACTGCGTCACTGCGTCCACCAACACGCACCATGCAGCTCATTTAGTCCGGCTACGCCGTTACTAGGTTCTATCAGAGAAAATGATTGGTTGTACTTACCTGTGTGGCAGTTCATCTCCAAAGGTAGCTCATCACGTCTATCGACTCGGATCCGATCGAATCGATAGGATCGGGAAGGGATGACCTGCAAATCTGCAGCTCATTGGGCTGAAATTGACATCCTCGTATGGTTGACCTGCAAATCTGCATGTAAATGGCCATTTTCGAACTGAATTCACGATTGAGCGCCTGTTTACCTGCAGAAATACATCTGAAACCTTCAACTGCCCACTATTTCCTTCAACTTACTGCAGAAATGCAGGTCGATCCACTTTAAACGAAATCGGCGCATTCGGCTCACTTCGGCGGATGCGCATCCCGCGGGTGCGTATCCGCCATCCTCCACACTTCACCATGCCTGATAATTAGCCCATATTAGCCTCTTTAAGGTGAAATCTTATAAAGTCTTATGATGTGCACAAAGCCCGCATCTCCTCTAGTCTGTTCAACAAACTAGGGAAGATGCGGGCTTATGTGTATGGTCTGTTTATTTTATGATAGGGCCGGGAAGCTCTCTCTCTTACATTCTGGAGATGGCATCAATCTTAGTCGGTTGCTCCTCCATCGCTGCCAGCAGCACGCTCTGGAAGCGGTCCAGGATGTCGCGGTCAAATTGGATATCTCTCCACATGTACAGCTCTTCCAAAGCGACTGATATCGATAAGTCCGTGTAGAGCCCGCCTGACCATACATCGAAATCATCAATGATCCGAAGCGAGCGAACGAGCGGCGACAATCCCTTCCAATTCATTCCGAACGGAAAGCCTGTGCCGTCCAGATTCTCGTGATGATAGAGCACAAGATCCTTATCAATTCGCCCTTCCTTAATCATACTCGATAAGATCTCAATCCCGATCACCGTGTGCCGTTCATGCGGCTCGTCCAATTGCTGTATGGGAATATGAATACATCCGATATCATGCAGCAGCACGGATCGCAGCGCAACTGTCCTAAGGTTATCCTCCAACTCTCTGCCTGACCAGTACATCTCGAATAGTCCAGCTACTCGCAACGAATGGTGATACATATGCGGCGCATGCCGCTTCATTCTTGCTAACAAGAACGAGACATCGGGCTCAGCAACAACCTGTTGAAGCGTGGGCGATTGGTATTTAATTTGATCCAGCATAATGATCCTCTCCACTCTTTGTCTATACATTCATTTAACAGGATTCGACAAGATTCTGCCATCCCCGTTCCCTCCTGTTTATGTGACTTTCCGCACAATAGGATTCCACTCCTAGTCAATCGAGTAGGAGGAGGCGCCTAGCCTCCGTCCTCTCACACCACCGTACATGCGGGTCCGCATACGGCGGTTCCAAAAGGTTAACAAAGCTCCAAATAACGAGTAAGCAAACTTTTCAGCCCTTTCGC
>JAEZQY010000023.1 GCA_023441055.1 Bacillota bacterium
TTCCGCCTGCTGGATTCACGGCAATCGGCATCGAATTCACATTGCTGCGCTCTGTCCAGCCGTTGCAGAAGAAATCGCCGAGCGGCACTTCAACGGAAGGCTCCTGCTCGTCATCCCAATACATGCGGAGAATCATATGGCGCCAGCTCTCTGGAAAGCAAGTCATCCAGATATGCTGAATCGCGCCGGGACCCGCTATATCCGCCAGGGTAAACACAGTCCCGCTGGCAATTTCCACAGACGGAGAGATCTTCCAGCCCCGCCCCAAATTGCGTCCGGCATAGGCACCTGTGCCCTCGACCGCCATCCCGCCCTTGCCCTTCTCGCCTGTGAAGTTCTCCGCGCTGATCGATCTCGTCTGCGCGTCCGACAATCTGAATAAATTACCCAGCCCCATATTTAATCCATTAAAATTACCCATTGATTATTCCTCCTTCGTTCTTGACAGCATCGATTGAATTCTTCCTTCTCCATCATGCGCTGTAATCCGGAGATACGCCTCCGCAGCAGCCCCATTGCCCCAATCATAGATTGTAAAAGTCCCCATGCCCACACCCTCGGCATTCACCACGCCGCCGTGCCCATAGTTCTCCATCATAAACCCATAGTCTGTCTCGTTAAAGAAGGGATGCGCCTTCTCCCACTGCTCCTTCGTCTTCCCATTCTCAGGACAGTACATCATGACGAAGGAGGCTTTCAGCGCCGCAGTCCCTCGCTCCATATATTCCGTTCTGTCCAGTTCTTCACCATAGTTGATAATCAGCTCTGCGAATAAACTTTGCCGGGCATCATTCCACTCCCCGTCGCTATTCATCACACCGAATCCGCCCAAAGCTTCAACGTGAATATACGGAGGCTGCCACGATGCCTGCAGCATCAGCATCTCGTCCAAGCACCGCTCCCCAAGCTGCAAATAACGCGAATCAGAAGTGGCCTTATAGCTTTGGAGCAGCGCCTCCGCCGTCCAGAACATCGAGAAGCTGCATTGCTTGTACATATTGTTCCGCAGAACCTTGCGTCCGACCAGTTCGTTCCTGCCATATGCGCTACACGACCAGTACGTCTCGAAATCCTCCCATCGGCCAACAGGAATGACTTCTTCGGCCACAATATCGATCGCCTTTAGCGCCGCAGACAGCAGCCTGGGATCCCTGCTCAAATCATATAACTTGAGCAGGAAGGTAACAGACAGCGATGTTTCAGGCGAATCATCGAGTATCCCCCAAGGCTTTAACGTATCTTTGTCGAGCCACGCTGGAAAGTACCCCTTCTCATCCTGCAACGCAAGCAACGCCTCTGCGTACGAGCTCGCATACGCTAGAAGCCGCTCGTCCTGTTCCAGCTCTTCATACCATCGAAGCATGAGCAGCGCCGTCCAGCTCATATCGAGCACATGATAAGGAGCCAGCTCAATCGAGCCCCATGGATGGATCGGGTTGCGGTTGGAATTGCCCCACACATAGGAGTCCCAGCCTCTGGATCGGTTCACGATCTCCCGGTCAATACTGACCCTCACCATACTGCCGGTGCTAATAACCGACGGGAACAGCCCATTCACTTGCGGCGCAGCAAGCGCCAGTTCCTTAGTCATGAGCGCGCGCCTGACAAGGTCTTCATCCCCCTTCAGCTTGCCATAACGGTACAGCCCTTGAGCGGTCCGGAGGGAGCTGAACCAGGCCTGGTTCCAGATCGAGCGCTCCTCCCTCTCGCTCGGGACTCCCGGATAATTGGGGCTTTGGGACACATCCACAATGAACACTGGCGCTCCAACCTCTTGGCCATCCAAGATGAATTGTTGCCATACTGCATCTTTCCAATAATCGAAGGCCCAGTTATATGTATGCTCGACGTATCGCTCCAGCGGACCCACCTTGGGAGCACCCTGCTGAAATGCGCCTGACCCCCATCTTGTCCATAGAAAATCGAGAATCGGACGCCAAGGATTAGCGATAACAGCCCCCTCGTCGAACATCATCAAATAAAATCCGATCTTCACTTCCCCTGCCGGGTACACAGCACCCGGCGCTCTCTCGAAGAGCACATGCTCCGTAACCTGATACTCGCTCATGCCAAGCGTTAATATATTGCGGCTCGCATCCAGGTCCATATACCATCTAACCGGGGCTTCCTCGGTCAGCAAGTCCAAGTCAGGGATAAGGATGAGCAGGTGCTGACCATCCTGCGCGATTAGCGCAGGCGAACGGAAGCTGTGCTGATCGATAATATGGTTATCCGTCGGCGTCAGATGCGGAGACCAATGGAAGCTGGGCTCGAATGCAGGCTGAATACGCAACTGCCAATCATCCTGACGTACTTCTTCATCTAATGAAAAAGTAAAAACGATTCGTATCGTACTGCGGTCCACTTGGGATTGCTGAACGACGGGCGTATGTTTGCCCAGCTTGTCATAGGTCAGTTGTTCGACAAATCGTTCCACTCCCGCACCTCCTATTCGCTATACACTTCCAACCATACAACACGCTTGGCAGGAACGGCCAACTTAACCTGCTGTGTCTCCTCGTACTGCAGCTTCGCCAGTTCCTCTGAATGGCTTCCGAGAACCTTGCGCAGACGATACGCCTTCCCCGGCAAGCCGATACTCCGTGAATCAAAGCTGAACAGGACGATTCTGTCCTCACCCGTTACATTGGCGAAGAACAACGCTGCACTCTCGTTCTTATACTGCCATGCAGAATGGACAACCGTTTCCACTTCATAGCTGCCGGAGGTGTTATATTCAGGGGAATGTATGGCATGGTTATAGTGATACCAATCCAGCATAATTCGCTCCTGATCGATCGCAATCTTCAATGGCTTCAACATGCGTCCATAGGCCAAGTATTTATTGGCAGGCCCGGTGCGCAGGCTCGCATACATCCCCACGTAAGACGCCCGTTCCTCTGACAGCGCATAGCCTCTAGCTTCGAAGTCCGCATAATGCTCCTCGCTCTTATTCTCTACACCCTCCAATGCTTCCATCGGACTATACTCATAGTTGAGCTCATAGAGACCGCCCCATAAGTATGTGCGAGCAACCGTGTAATAGAAGAGCGAGCCAATTTCCTCCACGAGCTTGCCCCAGCCGTCCATCCGCAGCGCGCCATACTCGTGATAAACATAAGTGAACATAGGAATAAGTCTGGCGGTGCCCGAATCCACCAGCTCCTTCAGGTTATGCAGCTCCAGCGGCGACGCTGGCCTCCCGCCAGCTCTAGATTGGTAGTAGTCTAATACGTCAAGGAATACCTCGCACATCATTTCCGTTCCCATCGGGATATACCGGCCTGCCTTGCGAATCATGGCCTCCTTCGTATCGATATAATTCTGACGATAGGCGTTTGTGATAGCCCGACCGGCGCCGACCGGATGGCCATGGGAGTCGTCCATGCAGATCTTCATGATGTTATTCGCAGAGATGTCGTAGTAGATGGAATCCACATCCACTTCTTCCTGAAGCCGCTCGTCACGTCGCACATGAAAATCATGCGTATACGGATGCGCTGGGCAGATGAGTGGAAAATGGTACTTATCCATGCTTTTCATATGCTCCTGCTGAGGGAATTTCTGCGCCGCCTGCTTTCCGAGCTCTCCGTCGGCTCCATTCATATCATATAAGTAGTCGAACTCGAATGGCGCATATTTGTCCCCGTGCTTCTTCAAGCTTGCCAGCGTTCCAGCGCTGAACCTCGTCGGGAACCAATCGTCCATGCCCCCAGGGACCCCCCTGCCGAATGTCTGGCGGTTGTTTACCCAATCCGGGCCAAGCATATGGAACATCGGCGTTGGAATATAGCGGTGATATGTATCAATCCACATGGAGCGATCGTGTCCAGCGTTTATTCCGAAGGTTGCGGCGCCCATCTGTTCATGCAGCCAGCGCGCATTCTCCTTCTCGTCCCTACCTGACAGCTCGCCCTTCGCGCACCAGAATTGCTGGGTCGCCCACGCCTTATACCAATCAGCGGCTTCATACCAGCCATCTCCATCGAGCAGCCGGATAACCGTCGGGTAAGCAGTATTCAACCCTTTCCTCGCTCCCATATCTTCGCAGCCATGATAGAAGGAAGCCTCCAGCAGGTCATTCTCATTTTTATAGAAATTCAACCACTTGGCATAACACTCCGCATCATAGATGGCAAAATACACCCCCCCGCAGCCCTCCCCATAATACGTGAAGAACTGCATGGAGGAGCCTGAGAAGCTCTCGGGATACGGCATATGCCGTAGACCCGCTACCTCTCCCTGGAAATGCTTCATCGGATTTCTTATGCTTATTCCGGTCGCGAAGCTGTGCGCAATATAATCGTCCATCCCGCCTGGCGATATTTCACGAAGATTAGGAATGATAGGATACTCTACACCTGCTACGGTCCATTCTGTGTCATTCTTTACTTCACAGTAAAACTGCATTTCATCTGTGTCAGAAGCTGCAATAATCGTACCGGTGAGCGTCATGCCCGGCTGAAGCTCCCAGATGAGCGTCGCTCTCATCACGCCATTCGTTGATTCGTCAACAGTGTATGAGAACCTTATGAATGCCGAGGACAAGCTTCCGCCCGCCTCTATTCGGAAAGGTATCCCTGCTGCGGCTGATGGCGTGATGTAGTCTCTATTGTTATATTTATCTATGAATCCGCAAATGTGCCCGTCATGCTCGTCTATACATATGGAGAATCTCTTATTATCCAATCGAAGCATTCGAGCCTTCACCTCCATAGCCGATATCAGTAGTCAAAGCATTTCTTCAAATCCGCTTCGTTGAATGGAAGAATATCAGGCAGCGGCAGCCGCTGGGCAACTGGTACGATGATCGGATGCTCCTTATGCGGCTCCGTCTGATACCAGTAGGCTGTGCTGGAATAATCATCGCTTCGGTGATTGTTATGCCCATGCTCGATCGTCACCTTAATAGAAGTATCGAACATGATCGGATCCTCGATATGGAAGCGATATGCTGATATCTTACCCGACCAATTCGGACCGCCGCCTAATGTGTAACCGTGATAGGGAGAATGATATTCCTGCGTAGGGCACCATGATGTGTTAAAGTAATCCTCCATTCCTGTACCATGCAGCGTTGGCGGCCATGCTTCCCCATCGATGAAGATCATATCGTCGCCTTCCCCGTACCAGTTCCATTCCCTCGTTGCTCGCAGATTATGAATATTTAAATTACAGCCCACATAATGCCCCTTGCCAACAGCGTCCAGTAACACATAGTTATTCTCGCCCGTAACATTCTTGCCGCCGAACTCGTACAGCGCGTTCGAGGTGTTCGGATCGATTCCTTCCGTGAGTTCTCTATGCCACATCGCATGAAAGCGAAGCGGGCTGTCAATATCCCGATTGTAGAGCTCGTAATCGACATAGAAGTAAAACTTGATGGGTTTGTCCGCATTGGATTCGACCTGCAGACGCGCCCCACTGCCGAACGGCATCGCGAAGAATGAATTGAGCGCTTGCCCATCCTGGGGGCTCATGGCAAGCGGCGCAGACCAGAAATTTCTCGTCATGCCGTGTCCCATGCCGAAGAAATCCCCGACCGGCGCTTGCACACTCGGATTCTCCTCCCCGTCCCAGTACATCCTCAGTATAACCTTGCGATAAAGCGCGTCTTCAACCTGATCGAATGGTGCCATTGTGATCCAGATATGCGTAATGCAGCCGCTTCCCGCAATGCTTGCGAAATCTATACAGTCTCCCGGAGATACGGTGATATAGTCCTTGTTGCCGCCTGTAATATCATAAGAGGATAATCGCTTCCTCTTCCCTTCCCTAACCTTGTATAAATCCCTAAGAGACGTACCTAGCATGTTCATTCCTCCAGTATCTGTCGATGTTTGATTATCTGCGTCATTATTTTAAACCGGAAATCTTGATGCCTTGGATGATGTACTTCTGGAAGATCAGGAATAGAATGATCGTCGGCAGCGCGGCCAGCGTAGATCCTGCCATCAGCAAGCCCATCTCTACGCTTCGTTCTGAACGGAACGTCGCGAGGAATTGGCTGATTTGATACAACTCCGGACTCGTAATGGTCATGACCGGCCACACATAGGCGTTCCAGAATCCCAGGAAGGCGCCGACCCCCATAATAACAAAGGGCGGGTAGGACATCGGCAAGAACACACGCCAGTAGATGCCGAATCTGGTACAGCCGTCAATGAGCGCGGCCTCCTCGATCGCCATGGGAATATTCAAGTAAAATTGTCTAATAAAGAATATAGCCCCCGCTCCGGCTAAACCCGGTAGTATGAGCACAAGCATCGAATCAAGCATGCCTAATTTGGTCACCACAACGAAGGATGTAACCATGATCGACATCCCGGGGATGAACATCGGCGTTATCACGTATACCCACAGGGTTTTCTTGAACCGGAACTCCAGTCTGGCGAATACATAGGCCGCCATCGAATTGACCGTGAGCGACAGAACGGTGAAGATGACTGCACCGATAAAGGTGACCATGATCGAACGGATGAAAAACTCGTCCTTTAGAATGGATATATAATTTTCGTAAAGCCACACCTTCGGGAAGAAGTGGAAGGGCGTTTCCAGCACCTCCCTCTTCTCTTTGAACCCCGACACAAACATCCACAGTAGCGGGAACAAGGCTAGGATGGCGAATAGAAAACCGATCACATAGGATATCGCCGCTTGTACAGGATTAATCTTCACACTCATAATCTGCGCCTCCCTCCCGATTATTCGTCAATCGCCTTTTCAGAATTGATTACTTTGAATATAATGGCCGATATCGTGGACAACACAACGAACAGCAGCAAGGCCATCGCGATCGATTGACCCATCAAGATATCATTTCTGAAGCGATTAAAAATATAAAGGTTTGGCGTGAGCGTTTCATTCACAGGACCGCCATTGGTCAAAAATAACGGCAAGTCTAATTGTTGTATTGCACCGACAAAACCGGTAACGAGCAAATATAACATCACATTCTTCATAAGCGGGATGGTGATATAGATCATCTTCTGGTAGGAATTCGCCCCTTCCATCTCCGCAGCTTCATAATAGGAAATCGGCACATCTAGCAATCCCGCCAGCATGATGAGAGCTGTAATGCCGAAGCCGAGCCATATGGCAGGAACTGCGATACTGGGCAAGGCCGTTCTAATTTCAGCCAGCCAGGCAACCTTCTCCCCGCCGAATGCTTCCACAATGACATTGAGTAGCCCCGCGTCGAAGTTATAGATGATCCCGAACACAACTGAAGCGATGATCCCCGAGATGACTGTCGGAATATAGATCGATGATTTGACGAAACCCGATGAACGCTTGCCCATCACTCGTATGACGTGCGCGAATAAGAAGGCGAGAACCAGCGATACCGGAACAACCATCAGCACGAATTTGATGCCTACGATGATGGACTTATAGAAGAGGTCGTCTGCAAGCACCCATTCATAATTTCTGAACCCGATGAAGATGGGATCCTGATAGAAGCCCCACTCATACAAGCTAATAACAATCGCATAAATGAAAGGTATAACGACAAAGATGGTAAGCAAAATCAACACAGGGGCCAGCATTGCAAAGGCAGTGCCATTATGACGTCCCTTCGTACTAGCGCGCATTCTGCTCCTCCTCTATATTAGGGGTACAACATACCCGGAAGCCGCTAGACTTCCGGGCAGATGGATGTCAGACAGCCCTTAGGCATCGTTACGGAATAACTTCCGCTAAATGGCCCTTACTGGTTCGGATGCTTACTCGCAAGGTCCTGCTGTTTAATAAATTCGTTGATTTCCTTATTGGCTTGTTCCGCCGCTTCCTTGGGATCCTGTCCCTTGGTCGCTCTCTCGATGGCTTCCCCGATCTTGAAGCTGACATCCCACGGATAAGTCGGCTCGCTTACCGATGTAGGAACAATCTTCTCCGCAATCAATTTACGGACTTCGTCCTGGCTGGCTTCAGGATGCTCATTCAATGCTTCATCGACAGACCTGCGCGCCGGGAACTTGGAGAATTGACTTGTCTTGAAGAAGTCAATCATAATTTCTGGGTCGCCGGCTAGAAACCAGGAGATAAAGTCGGCCGCTTCTTGCGGATTCTTGGCCTTGCCGTCCACGACGAGCGTCCAGCCGCCCAACGATGCGGAAGCTTTATTCGGATCTCCGTCCTTGGTGGGCATCTTCGCAACGCCGACATGATCGAGAATGTCCTTATAATCATTGCGTAGCTGACCGATTCCCCATGAACCGTTGACAGACATCGCAACTTTCTCTTGCCCGAAATCGGCCATATCCGTATACCCTGTAAGCGCTTGCGCAGGAGCTATCTTCAAGTCATACAGTTGCTTATAGAACGTGATTAAGTCCACATAACCCTGATCCACCACTGCCTCGGACCAATCCTCACTAATTGGCCTATGGCCCGCTGCGCCCATCTGTAATCCCCAAGAAGTCCAAGAATACTCGCCTGCATTGTTGGCGATATGCACACCGTAAACGCCATCTTTGGTCAGCTTCTGGCCATACTCAATCAATTCATCCCAGGTTACCGGGGGCTTCTCAGGATCCAGACCTGCAGCAGTGAATAAGTTCTTGTTATAATAAAGCACTGCAGACGGCTCTACCAGCTTCGGATAAGCATAATGCTGTCCGTTTACCATGACAAACTCCTCGATATTCCCATATAAATCTGCCCAGATTGCGGGGTCGGTATAATCATCAAGCGCCATGATCTGCGATTGCTGTACAGATGGTACAATTCCGTTGTAGCTAAGTGTGCGGAGATCCGGCGCCTTGCCCGCCGCTTGGGCCGCCTTCATCTTCTGATCCCATGCATCACCAGGAACGATGGTCAGCTTCACTTCAACCTTGTCTTGAATTTTGTTATATTCGTCTACCCACTTCTTAAACCAAGCGTCTGTGGTGTCTTCAAATTTCGTTGCCCAAAATTCAAGCACTACCTTGTTGCCAGAAGCTTTGGAGTTGCTCTTGTTATCGGCTGTGTTGGCAGGGGTGCCATTCTTCGGGTCGGTCGTGTTGCCGCAAGCGGCCAGCGCCAACGTAAACAGCATAACAACAATTAGAAGCAATACTGGAATTCGTCTCTTCATACATGAAATCCTCCCTTTTATTATCCTACTTGAATCAATTTCACAACTACGCAATACCTCTTAGCAGAAACTATAAATTGACAGAGTAGATCGATCAGATCAATATATAGTCTCATCGTAGCTGCTTAAGCCGTTATGAATTGATTCATGTGCCACATCTATTTAAATTGCGCTGTGCGCAACTTAAATCATGTAAACGATAACCTATATTGCAAGCGCTAACATGACGATTTGACTTTACCGATAAAGTAATTATAAGACGGTATCCCTCGAAAAATCAAGTGTTATTTTACCGGTATTTTGATTATTCACTTTTTCATGTATAATTAGTTTTATCGATAAAGAGAATTTGGATGTGATTATTCATGAAAAAACGAGTGCGGCTTGACGATATTGCGAAGATTGTCGGTATTTCCAAGATGGCTGTTTCGCTTGCCATGCGGGAAGATGACTCCATCAGCAAAGATACCATACTTCGCGTGAAGAAGGTTGCTAACCAATTGGGCTATATTCCAAACCGGTTCGCCCAGGGTCTGGTGAACGGGAGATCCAAGACGATCGCCCTGCTCATGGGCGGTTCTCTCCATGATGATTATCAGAATCAGATCATTCGAGGGGCTATTCCGTATGCCGTTGAGAAAGGCTACACGCTCTCCATCGCACCTGCCGAATGCGACCCTGCGCTTGAGTCTTCCTACATTCAGAAGTACCAGAATATGATGATCGACGGCTTCCTATCCTTCCATTGTCTGACCAGCAAGCCGTACAAGCAGCTCAAGAAACAAGGCACGCCATTCGTATTATACACGAAGTATTTCAAGGATCTCGATTGCGACTATGTTGTCTGTAATGACTATAAAGGCGGATATGAAATGACCGAGCATCTGATTAAGCTTGGGCATGAGCGGATTGCCTTTGTTTATGATGAAGGCCTGAAGGATTCCACGGAGGTCATCAACCGCAGCAAGGGCTTCTTGGGCGCGATCGAAGAGCATGGTATTCCAAGTGACCAGGCCATGCTCATCCCCTTCGATTTCGACTTTATGGAGGAACAATTCGATGACATGAAGCAAGCAACATGGTACATGAACTTCTGCAGCGTGATGACAGCCAAGAATCGGCCTACCGCCCTGTTCGTCTGCAACGATGTACTGGCTTCCTCGGTCTACATCGTGCTCAAGCAGCTCGGGCTGCGCATACCGGAAGACATATCCGTAGCCGGCTACGAGGGTGTCTACCTCGGTCGGATTATCGATCCTCCTCTCACAACAGTCAAAAGTCCGGTTCAAGATATCGGACGGAAAGCTTGTCAATTACTGATCGACAAGATAGAGGGCAACATTCCTATGTCCGATACGGTCAATATCAAGCTCGAACCAACGTTGGAGATACGCGAATCAACGGCTCCACCGCGTTTATAAAGCTTTATTTAGGGTTGCTTTCATCCAGAACACATTGTACGGCCCCCATAATGACATTGTGAAATAGATCGTTCTGCCATCATCCTCCATGAATTTAGGGTTCAGATAGGGCGAATACAAGCTTGGGTATTCCGTATGGTCCACCAGCATAATCGCTTCGCCCCACGGACCCCATGGGCTGATCCCCTCACGGATCACGATGTCCGGGCCGCTCAGATAGGTCATGATCCATCTCTCCAGATAAGGATTCCAGATCACGGACAATTCCCCTACGCCAAGTATGTCTTCAAGAACCATCGCAGCATCGTCCAAGCTCGCGGACCATATCGGCTCGCCGTCGCCATCGAGGCCGGCATAGTAACGATAGGCCTCCAGCACCTCGATCTCCGCCTCGTTCACCTTCATTAATTGGACGCCCCCGAATCTTCCTGCCGGGATGCCCCAGAAGTAAATCTCGGACATCTCCTCATTGATCTTAACCGTATAAGGGCTGACCTGAATGAAGTTGCTGTCCCCCGGCCAGCGAAGTCCTTCAATGATTTCCCAAGTCTCGCCTTCGTCTGTCGACTTCGATACACCAGAATAATTCGCGTACCATTCTCCCGGCATCCCCCAGTAATTTACGGACATATAGTATAAATATAAATTATCGCCTGCAGCTACACCGTGCGTGGGGATTGTTGTCATCTCACTGAAGTTGATCTTCTCTGACGGGATCACTTCCTTGGCATGGCTGCCATAATCCGTGATCATCCGATCCAGCGTAATCCCATCTGCCGGATCCGTATCTGTACTCACTCCAATTACATTGGACCGCCAATCGCTGCCGCCAGCCCCGGTCTGGGATTCCGACCGATAACCGAACGTATCGCCGAATACGAAGTAAGTGCGATCCTTGAAGTTAATCATCGATCCTAGGTCAGTCCCGAAAACATCATATTGATCGGTCTTATTATCGGATGTGGCCCCGGTTAGCTGCGAGACCTGCGTCAGTCCGCTGACGCTTACCAATACGAATGGCGAGTCTGCTTTTAAACCGAAACCTTCGGGATGCGGCTTACTGTTGAGTGGGAAGCAAGCAGTAATGAGAACCGCAGTTAACACAAGTATGAAAGCCACACATGAATTTTTAATGGTTGTCACTCTCCTTTACGGGTGTTATCGTTTACATATCGCGATTCAACTTTACCGATAAAGTAAGCGTAAGTTATTGTTTAATAATTGTCAATAGTGAGCCAAATAAAAAACCGCTGCGCATTAGCTTGCAGCGATTTCTCATGATTTCGGGCCGAATCTCACCCTACCTCTTATCGTTCTCCAGTAATTCCACCAGCACCTTTAATTCCGCGATCGTATCGATATACGCATATCTGCCGCCCGTGTACTCGCCCTTCTGCTGCAGCGGGAAGCCCTTGCTCTCAAGCAGGGTAATCTTCTCCTGCATCCCTTCGATCACGAATGCAATATGATGCGGACCCTCGCCGTGTTCATTGAGGTAATTCCGCCAGGTGCTCGGCTCCTGATCCGGTTCAATTAGCTCAATCTGCAGGGAGCCCATGTTGAAGAACGCCAGCTTCGCGCGCGCCTCGCAAGGCTGTCCATTGAACGTCGCTTGTGTCTCTTCCAGCGTGCCTGTCAATATGGGCTCCGGCTTGGGCACACCGAAGAAATCGGCATAAGCCTGACTCACCTTATCAATATCATTCACCAGAATGCCGATCTGCGTAACCACGTTATTCCCCAACAATCCTGCCATCGCCGCAACCATCCTCTCGATAAGTACTGGTTTAAGATCTTACTATGACAAGTATAGTCTATTTGTATAAGTTCCAACATGCGAAAGTTTTATACAATATCATCGCCACAGGTTCCTTTGACGCAACTTATCCCTTCGCCCGACGCTCGCGCCACGCCAGCTCATCGCTCAGTTGGTTCGCCGCTGCATCGAGGCGCTGCTGGAGCTCGTCAGATAACCTATAGCCGCCACCCTCCAGCCGCTCCACCCATTGATCGATCGCGTATACACCGCTTAGCACATGTCTGCCTCCTAGCGCGTGCACCAATGGGTTAAGGGAATAATCGATGGCGAGCAGATGGGCCATCGTGCCCCCAATGAATAAGGGCAAGGCCAGCTTACCCTTCAGTCCAGTCTGCGGCAGTAAGTCCAGGAAGGTCTTCAGCACACCTGTATAAGAAGCCTTATATACCGGACTTGCCAGCACTACCGCATCCGCCGCCTCTACTTGTGCTGCCGCCTCGACTATAGCCGGATGCCCGAAGTCGGCACGGATTAACGCCTCCGCCGGCAGATCCGCCACACGAATATGACTTAACGCGATGTCTTCTTCCTTCCATCTCTCCTCCACATAGTCGATTAACCCGTTCAATCGCGAATTCGCTGTCGGGCTTCCTGACACGATAATAATCCGACTCATGCATACCCCTCCCAAAATGATATATTGCCCATAGGATAGCCCTGAATTCAGCCAAAGTAAAGCACAGATTGAAATTGGGTCTGCCAATTAAGGCTGCCGTACAAGTACTCCCTTCTTCGGATTCATACATTGAATGCAGAAGGAGGTGAAGTCCATAATGCGATTTACGATATCCCAGCAAGAGGTGTTTCCCCGTCTGTTCCTGTTCCGGGATGAAAATTTCCGTGGTCGAAGATTCGTGTGGCGCGGCAACGTAGGGCTCAGTAATCTGGATCGTCTATACGACGATATTGAAAGCCTGCGTTTCTTCTCACCAAGCTCGAATGCGACACTTGTGTTGTTCGACCGCGCGAACTTCAGAGGTAATTTCCGCGTGTTCAGAGGGACAACGAACATTCGCGATTTAGATGATATTATTCGAGGGGATTCTCCAGATTCCCTCATCATCTCGCGGGCTCGATTAACGCTAGCACAAATCCGACAAATTCGCCGGACGGGTCAGTTACCGCAAGGTTTTAGAAGAGTTTAATGGCATTGGAATAAGCGCAAGAGGCAGTCGGTTGGTTAGCTTCCTTCCGATTGTCTCTTGCGCTTATCTTATGCGATGCAGCCTTTAGTGATCGGATGCTTCGTCTTGAATCTCCTCGCGTTGCCCAGCAATACTCTTCGCTCGTCTCTTATTCTTCCCTTCAATCACACTGCGTTCCGTTTCGGAAATCTCCTCTGCATGCTCGGTCAAGTATTCCTCGGCCTCATGCAAATTCTGAATGGTATTCTGCACACTCTCTTGGAGCTTATCCACATTATCGGAACGATCATCAGGCTTAGCCATTTGCAATTCCTCCTTAGCATTCTGGCGTTCACCTTATTGTTCTCCAGCCGTTGTTAAGATTATGCATCTCGTTGCACCTGAACAACAGCGAATACTCAGCGATCAACGTTAATTGGAGTAGGTCTCGCGATAAGCCAGCGGTGTCATGCCAAGCCGTCGCTTGAACACTTGATGCAGGTAATTGCTGTTGGCATAGCCATGCTGTCGAGCGATCACTTCCACGGTCTCCGTAGACTGAATCAGTGCCTCGCATATTTTCTTAATCCGAATATCCTCGAGATAGCGGCTGAATGATCCAACTCCATACAGCTGGAGGATCCGTTGCAGTTGTCGGACACTGATATGCAGAATGTCCGCTACCTCTTGTAATGTGATTGGCATGGCATAATTGTCATGCATATACTGCTTGGCCAGTTGCAATCGATGTGCCTGCACATCTCTGGAGGGCAACGATTGGGCACGTTCCTTATCTGTCACAGCTTGAGCCGCTCGCATAAGAATTTGAATGCAGGCCTGGCGGATCGTCGTATAAGGCCCGATCTCCTCTGAGCATGCTGCTTGATAAGCGACCAGGAAGCAGCTCATGGCATCATGCAGATCCAGGAAGAGACGGGGCGGCATATGGCGCAAGATCGACACACATTGCTCCGCCTCCAGCCGTTCCCATTGCTCCCCCCATTCCGCCGACGACGGCGGGAGATCGACGATCTCGACATGCAGACAGAGCTCGTCAGAGCCGTCACGGGGATCGATCTCCTGACGATGAAGCAATTCAGGTCCAGTGAGATAGAACATCCCGGCATTGAATCTATACGTCTGGTCCTCCAGGTACACCGTACCTTTACCTCTGGAGATAAAGTGAAATTCAAACTCAGAATGCTTATGATAAGGAACTACATGCCCCGCAGGAAAGGCTGCTAGGTGCCATTTTAACACGCGAATGCCATAATCCCCCCATCGAAACTGCAGCTCCAGCCGTTCAAGCGCATCGGGCTTCGCCCGCATGGCTGAATAAGGATTAGGATAACTCATGCCTCATTATTATTAATTTGCACGACCCGCTTCTCTGCCACTGAGAGGTTGGAGGCCTCCATCAGAATCGTCAGGTCGCGCGCCAGCCCGATATTCTCCTCTGCCTTCGTTCCCGATTGAATATGATTCACCCACTGCTCGAATGCCGAAATTCGCTCTTCCGGTAGTGGCACTTCCACCCATTGCGTCGCATCCGCCGCATTGCTCCGCAGCAGCAGCTTACTCTCGGGCGTCCCGTACAAGAGTGTGCCTTCAGTACCATGCAGTTCAATTGTGAATGGCGAATGACTGTTCACGAACCCCGCTTCCACAATACCGATTCTGCCATTCTCGCCGCTGAGCAGTACCGCTGCATTATCCTCCACTTCCTTGCCTGTCACGTAGCCATAGGTTGCGCTGACCGCTTCCGGCATACCCATGAATAGACGGGTTAGATACATCGGATGACAGCCTAGATCAATCAACGCGCCGCCGCCGCATTGCTCCAAATTATAGAAGTGCTGAGGAAGCCAATCCGCAATCGCGCCGTTATGCGACAGTCGCGCACGAACTAGCGTTAACTCCCCGAGTGTACCCTCGCTTAGAATACGCTGAATGGCTAGTGTATAGGGATGGTTAAGCCGAGGAAGCGATACGGTCAATGTCACGCCCGCCGCTTCAACCGCCGCAAGAATGTCGTCAACCTCATGAAGCGTCGGGGCAATAACCTTCTCGGTGAAGATATGCTTACCTGCACGAGCAGCCTGCACCATCACATCTCGATGCATATTCGTCGGCGTGTCCACCACAACTGCATCGATATCCGTCCGTGCTAACAGCTCACTTAATTGACTATAATAAGGCACACCAAGTTCATCCGCAGCTTGCTGACCTCGCTCAGGAAGCTCGTCCCAAACAGCCGCCAACTCCACATCTGGATGCGCAAGAGCCTGCTTCGTATAATCCCAAGCATGGACATGCCAATAGCTTAACATCGCAACTCTAATCATAGGTTATTCCTCCTAGTTAATGAATGGACTATAACTTTAATATTATGACATAATTATAATGTAACATAGCAGGAATGCATTTATAACTGCAATTTCGAGACATTCGGGGTATAATTTCACGTCATCTTATTGACTTGGCGCAGTCAGCATCTCTACTATTAAGCTAAGATTACATCCTATCTAATGATTATGGAGGTCTGACTAATGGGACAGTTAGTAAAGGTGGCTATTATCGGCTGCGGCGGGATTGCGAACGGCAAGCATATGCCAGCCCTGCAGCGCAATAAACAGGTCGAGATTGTAGCATTCTGTGACATTATTGAAGAACGCGCAATGAAGGCCGCTGAGCAGTACGGCACATCGGATGCCAAGACGTACACGGACTTCCGCGAATTATTGAAGGATGGCGACATAGACATCGTGCATGTATGCACACCGAATGATTCTCACGCGGTCATCTCCATCAGCGCATTGGAGTCGGGTAAGCACGTTATGTGCGAGAAACCGATGGCCAAGACGGCTGCAGAGGCTAGAGCAATGCTGGAGGCCTCGCGCCGTACAGGCAAGAAGCTCACTATCGGCTACAACAATCGCTTCCGTCCGGATAGCCTAGCGTTGAAGAACGTATGCGAATCCGGTGAGCTAGGCGACATCTATTACGCGAAGGCGCATGCCATTCGACGCCGCGCCGTACCGACTTGGGGCGTATTCCTCGACGAGGAGAAGCAAGGCGGCGGCCCGCTCATCGATATCGGCACGCATGCGCTCGATCTGACACTCTGGATGATGGATAATTATAAGCCGGTATCCGTTACAGGATCGGTGTATCATAAGCTGGGCCATCGCGAAAATGCAGCCAACGCATGGGGCCCGTGGGACCCTGCTAAGTTTACGGTTGAAGATTCGGCCATGGGCTTCATCAAGATGGAGAACGGCGCCACGATTGTGCTGGAATCCAGCTGGGCATTGAACTCGCTCGAGGTTGACGAGGCGAAGTGTACGCTATGCGGTACAGAAGGCGGAGCAGATATGAAGGACGGGCTTCGCATTAACGGCGAATCGAACAGCCGATTATTCGTCAAGGAGATTGATCTGAGTGCCGGCGGGGTAGCCTTCTATGAGGGCGCATCTCAGCGTGACATTGATGTCGAATGCGCAGCATGGATTGACGCCGTCAAGCATGACCGTGAGCTCGTTGTAAAGCCTGAGCAAGCGCTCGTGGTCACCGAAATTCTCGAGGCGATCTATGAATCCGCCAAGACAGGCAAGACGGTTTACTTCGATTAATCTACATCACTAATCTTCATCCGTAATAGCTTGACCGAATCGCTTCTTAGCCCTCGCGCGAGCCCGCTCGATCTCCACTTCACGATTGCGCGGCTCCGCGTGGGTTACCAGCGATTCAAGCAGTCGCTTCGAGACCAACGCCACCTCTTCAATCGCGCGCTGGAACGCTTCTTCATTCGCTCGGGAAGGCGCGTTGAAGCCGGACAGCTTCCTCACATACTGCATCGCAGCGGCCCGAATCTCGTAATCTGTCGCAGGCGGATCGAAATTATACAAGGTCTTGATATTCCGACACATTGCTCGTCACTCCCTCTGACAATTCTCATATGTGTCATTATTCATCAGCCTAGAAGAAATTGCAACGTCAAAGTGAGGATTACACTTTGATACGCTCCCCCGCCGATAAGGCCTTCATTCCTGTGAATCCCAGAGTAGACAGCCGATCAATTAACGATTCTGTATTCTCCTTATCAGCGTGCACCAACAGTGTCTGCCTCGGTCGAATAACCTCCAGCATACGCACCACATCGGGGAGCCCTTGATGAATCTTGTAATGGAATCGCATGACCTCGCATCGCTCCGAACCGCGCTTCGCCCGCTGCCAAACCTCTGCTCCGTAGCTTCCCTCATAGAGATGACCTGTGAACAGCAGTGCATGTTGGGGTTGTTGGGACAGATGATAGTAGTATGCTCGTGCAATAGACGTCTGCAGCATACCGTCGGGTACGAATATAATCGATGGCGGTCCTGCAAGTGCCGCAGCCCGATTCGCATCCGTTCGCGCAATAGTTACATTGCGATTAAGGGCTTGCCGCATCCGAGCTAACGCATCCGGCCATAACCAGTCGGTGTATTCGTCTAAATCTTCGAAGCCCTGCAGCAACAAGGATTCGCAGACGATTGATGCATCAGGAATCGCCTCCGAGAGAAGGGTTAGCAACTCCTGTCCACGTCCGAATATCGGTACCGGCATTAATACATGCCCAAGACGGCTCAGCGTACGCCGAACTGCAGCTATCAATCGATCAACTTCCTCAGCCTGAACTTCTGTTCGGGCGCCATACGCTGACTCGATGATTGCTAGGTCAAGATAGGCGTCATGGAGGTTCGGCATACTCGCACGCAGCAAGATAGACTCACTGGAGTAATCTCCGGAATAGAATAGTCGTTTACCACTTATTCGGAACATGAACCACACTGAACCCGGCAGATGTCCGCTTGGACCCCAGCAGGCTTCGACACCTGGAGCCGCTTGAAACCATTCACCCGCAGCAGACTCCTCTTCCAGACAGCGATATCGAATCTGATCCACATCCTTGTCTTCATAGGGTAGCTTCACTCCTAACGCTAGTACATGTTCACGCCATAATCGGAAGTACACAGGAAGCTGCCCTATGGTTGCCCTGGTCGTCCAAACCTCACCTCTATATCCCTGTTGATAGAGCAGCGGAAGTCCCATGGAATGATCCTCATGCGCATGGGATAAGAACACGGCGGTCAGCTCAGGAATCCGCTTGGGATCAAGCAATGGATATTCGCCCGTACCTGTCTTCTTCACGCCGCAATCCAGCAGGATCGATGCTCCGCCGCTTGCCACATGATAGCAGGACCGACCATGCTCCCCCGCACCTCCCCATACCGTAGCGGTTAACACTCGCTTCACTTCCTGTCTGCGCTAAGATGATTCGTAGCCATGAGAATGATCGTCGTTAAACATACAGATACGACTGCCATCGCCATTCCCATAGCGACTTCGCCTTGCTCGAATTGAGAGAAAATATACGTTGCTGATACATGCATGGAGGGAGGCAAGATCATGAGCGAAGCTACAAGCTCACGAACGGATATGGTAAAGGTCATCATCCAGCCCGCTACTATGCTGGGCACGAGCAGCGGCAAGATCACTCTGCGCAAGGTGTACCATGCGGTGCCACCGAATACACGACCTGCCTGCATGAGCGAAGGATCGATCTGGCTTAAACCGGACTTCACGTTCTGAACGGTATATGGCAGGAAGAGCACTACATAGGTCAGCACAACCATGCCATATGTATTATAGAGCGGGATCCGCATCCACGGCGCATTCCATAGCAGGATCAGCCCGACGACAATCACGATGCCAGGCACTGTATTGGGCAACAGACTGAACACATCTACAAGACGTTGTCCAATCCTGGCGGATCGACGAATCTGAAAGGCGAAGAACGTACCTAAGACAGCGGCAATCGTTGCTGCGAATAGTGCTAAACCCATGCTATTCAGCAGCGCCTTCAATCCGGGAGATCCCCAGCTTAATAGCGCGCCATAGTGTGACAAGGTATAATTCCCCCACGCCAATCCGTCGCCGCGCAGCTTCTGCAGGGAAGCGATAATAATCGAGAAGTACGGTACACCAATGGATGCTGCCAAGAGCACGCTGATGTATAACCGGGCGAGCGCCCTCTTCCAGCTTGTCAACTGAATCGGCGATTGCCGCAAGCCCTTGCCCCCGAGTGTCTGGTAATGGTATCTCGTCGTTATGACGTTCTGCAAATACCAGAACACGATGCAAGCCGTTAGCAGCACGGAAGCGAGCGCAGTTGCCTTACCGAAGTCGATCGGCCAACTGGACGTGTATCTGTGAATCTCTGTCGTCAGCACATAATAACCGATCCTTCGTCCGAATGTTGCCGGTGTCCCGAATTCCGCAATGGTCTTGACGAATACCAGCAGCGCCCCCATCGCGTAGCTTCCTAGGAGCAGCGGAGCTACAATTCTGCGCAAGCGGTATAAGAAGGCAGCACCATGCACGGCTCCCGCCTCTTCATATCCAGCGCCAATCCGTACTAATGCATTGCGTATGATCAGATATAAGAACGGGAACAGATGCAGGCTCATGATGACGACCATACCGAATAAGCTGTAGAAATACGGCGTCACCGCTTGAGTCCAAGGAACCAGCTGCTCTAGAAAACCGCGCTTCTGCATAAACAGCATCCAGCCCATGGAACCAATATAGGGAGGAGTCATGAATGGAATAAGCAGGACAACATCCAGCCACTTGTGCTTGCCAATATCCGTCTTAGCCGCTAAGAAGGCTATGGGGAAAGCCAGCAGTGACGTTCCTAACACCACCAAGAAGCCTAGCCACAGCGAATTGATCAGAACGGTGCTCAGCTCCGCATCCAGTATGACCCTAAGTGGCATCTCTAGATCCCAAACGCCATCTTGATACACGCTGCTAAGTAAGATCAGGAAGAGAGGAGCGACAACCAGCATCGTCAAGATGATGATTGCCAGCATCACTCCCCCTTGTTTCGTAACCCTATGTGTTAAACGTTGCATAAGAATCTCCAAGTATCTTTATTTGAAAATGCCCATGAACTGATTCGTAATCTCTTCTCCGTTATCCATCATCCAAGTCCAGTCGTATTGAAGCAGCTTAATATCCGCTGCCTCTGCGCGATCCTTGGCCGGAATATCTGTGCGACCTGGCAGCAAGTACGCATTGGCTACATGCTGCTGCGCCTCATCGGACAGCAAGTAATCGATGAATAACCGCGCATTGTCTAGATTCGGGGATTCCTTCATAATCATCGCCGGACGCGGGTTAATAACCGTACCGCTCTCTGGATATAGAATATCGACAGGCTCACCCTTTGCCTTGGCACTATAAGCCATATAATCTACTCCTGCCAGAACGGCACTCTTCGCACCGGTAATGACCGGGTCCAGCGCTTCCTTGTTCGCGCCAGCCATAGCTACGCCATTCTGCTTCAGCGCCTCGAACATCGACCACCCATCTTCACCCTTCTCATTCAGATAGCCTGAGATGAAGTCGAGCGCGGAGCCGGACAGCGTCGGATCAGGAATGTTGACCGCATCCTTCCACTGCGCATCAGCTAGATCCGACCAATCCGCTGGAGGCGCACTTACCAGCTTCGTGTTATAGGCAATGCCTAGCGCTGATGCGCTGTATCCGAATAAATGACGATCTGCGTCAATCCAGGTTCCATGCAGCAAGTCCGCATTGCTCGCGCTGGGGTAGCTCTGTGTCCATCCATTCTGCACCATCTCCATGCCTGATGGCCACGATGCAAGAACGACAATATCCGCTAACGGATTGCTCTTCTCCGCTTCTAATCGCGCCAGAACCTTGCCCGTTGTCCCTTGAAACTGCTCCACCTTCACACCCGTCTCAGCTTCGAAGCCAGCCAGGATAGCGTCTGCTAAGCCAGCAGGGCCGGCTGTGTACACTACGACTTTACCGCTAGGATTACTAGGTTCTTCCTTGGACTTACTAGCCTCTTCCTTGGGTTCACTCGCTTCTTGCTTGGGCTGTGCGGCAGGCGCAGCTGTGACCTTCTGGTCTGATTGTGCTGCTTGTTCGACTGGCTGATTATTCCCGCCGCAAGCAGCCACCAGTATCACCATCACAATCAGAACGATGAAGATTGCACTCCAAGTCTTGCTCTTACCTTTTGTTTTCAACATGATTCACTACCTCCTAATTTTATTAAAATAGTAGATATGCTGCGGAGATACGAATAATTGCATACGCTCCCCGATCACCAACCGTTCTGTGTGGTACGCCAACCACTTCTGATTATTCTCAAGCTCGAACAGCACCTCATAGCGCTCGCCGATATAGCTGACTTGTTGGACAATCGCATGCCACGACTGACTGCTGGCATCCATCGGCGTAAACCGGACATGCTCGGGCCGCACCATCAACTCTTCCTTATCCATCCAGTTCGACTTGCCAACGAAGCGTGCCACATAGGGATGCGCTGGACGTTGATAGATGTCCTCCGGTGTCCCCTGCTGCATAATCCTTCCCTGCTGCATGACCACGATCTGATCCGACATCGACATGGCTTCCGCCTGATCATGCGTGACATATACAGCGGTCAATTCGAAGGATCGAACCAGCGCCATCAACTCCTCGCGCATCTCCTCGCGCAGCAGCGCATCCAGCGCGCTTAGCGGCTCATCGAACAGAATAACCTTGGCGCCAATCGCAATGGCTCGGGCGAAAGCGACCCGCTGCTGCTGCCCGCCAGATAGCTGATTCGGATACCGATGCTCGAACCCTTCCAGCCGTACGGCCCGGATAGCCTCGGTCACACGCTCCCGGAGCTCACGCGTCTGTCTAGTCGCTCGAAGTCCGAAGGCTACGTTCTCGAATACCGTCAGATGAGGCCATAAGGCGAAGTCTTGGAAGACCATACCTAAGCTCCGTTTATGTACAGGTTTAAATACCTTGCCAGGAAATGAGTACACACACTCATCTCCTAACTCGATCTCGCCGCCACTTGGCGTCTCCAAACCAGCGATTAATCGGAGCAGTGTTGTCTTGCCGCATCCGGATGGTCCCAGCAAGGTTGTCATCTGTCCGGAAGGAATATAAAGGTCGATCGGATGTAAGGCTTGTACGTCGCCGAATAATTTAGAAACTTGCCGAAGTGTAATGTTCATGCGTTCCCTTCCTATCCCTCATGCTAGTTACCATACTAATGTTCGAGCATCATCACAGTATTAGATGAATGTAAGAAGGATAATAAAAATAATATTAGTATCTATATGGAGTTGAATATTTTATCTATAATGGGGTGGAGGGGTGTGACTAATGAATCTGAATATCGTGAAGCTTGAGGTTGTCGTATTGATTGCGAAGTATAAAAAGGTAACGGACGTTGCTAAGGCGATTGGGGTGAAGCAACCGACGGTAACCTTCCACATGAGAAGCCTAGAGGAACAATTCGGGGTACAGCTATTCGAGCTGCGCACGGGCAAGGTGTTATTGACGGATGCGGGAACCGCACTGCTGCACTATGCCACCAAAATTCTAACGCTCTCGCAAGAGTCATACCGTGTAATGAGCGAGTACCGTAACATGGGCAAGGGTTCATTGTCGATCGGCGCCAGCTATGTTCCCGGCACCTATATCCTGCCTGAGTTGATGAGTCGATTCTCAGAGGCATATCCAGGCATTACATTCCAAATGTGCATTAAACCCGCACCTGTCATTCGTGAGATGCTGCTGAGTCACAGCATAGATATGGGGTTCATCTCCTCCCAGCCCTTCGAGGATCCTACTCTTCACCAACACCGTATGCGCGATGATAAATTGGTGGTTGTATACGCATCATCCCATCGATTCTCAACACTTCCACTGATTGATGCTCAGACCATATCTGAAGAACCGTTTATCTACCATGGAACGGATTCGACCACACGTCACATGACGGAGCAGTGGGCAGAGCGCAATGGTGTAACGCTGCGGGTAAGTATGGAGCTAGATTCCTTAGAAGCGATTAAGCGAGCCGTCATGCTCGGCAAGGGGATCTCCTTCATCTCGAGGATTGCCATTACAGAGGAGGTAAGTCGTGGTCAGCTAGCTTGCCTGCCTATTCCGGGAACAGACCAGAATCGTTCCATCTATATGTGTTATCACCAGGACCGATGGCTATCCGCGCAGATGCGTGCCTTAGAAGCAATCTCCGCCGAATTTGCCGCAAGAGAGGACATTTATATATAGAAAATAGAGCAGGAGCCGTGCGATTAACACGACTCCTAGCTTAATTGTCTATTCAGGGGGTTAGTCTTCAAGCTAACGCGGATGCAATAGCAGTATTGATCCGCTCGCGGCATTCGAGCAGCCACTGGGCGCTATGCGGATATGTCCGGAACGTGAGCGCATCGTCTGTGCCTTGCTCTACCAGCTGCAGCGCCTCTTCCTTCCCTATCAATGACTCCAGCAATTCTAGTGCGCGCATGTCCTGCAAGCCTTCATGGAACACTTCCCAGCGTAAGGAATCCATCGGCCCATGCTCGCCCGGATAGACGACGAATGCATCGCCTGAGGGAAAGGCCAGCCCCGCATCTGTAACCCGGAACGGATCGATCGGCTTAATCGAATACTGGCTGTACCAGAAATTGAAGCCCCAGTGCAGGAAGCCTCGCACGCCATACTTATACAATTGCAAGCCGAGAATTCGATTCCGGTAGGAAGGCAGACTGAAGAAGCGATTCGCTACCTCCCGACCTTGGGCGCAGCAGTAATACGTCCATAACGGCTTGGTTTCTTGCTCGATGAAGGGCTGGATATGATTATTGGCTGGAATCGGAATCTCCACAAGCCCATGCTTGTAAAATTCATAATCCGACAAGGCGTCTAAGAATGGAAAGTCGGACAGATGCTTCTTCAATTTCTGACTCGCTTGTCGGTAGTACTCCATATGCTCCATCATCGGCTCATCCGATACGTGAAAAAATACGCGCTGCTCCAGTCCGCGCGCTCGAATAAATGCCGTCAGCTCAGGCAGAAATTGATCCAGGAAGGATTCGTACTCAGCTCCTGTCGCATCGGTGTCCCAGCCGAAAATGCGCACTGGCTCACCATTGACGGCAGCCACAATCTTCGGGGCATGCTTAGCTCCCCACTGCGTGAATAGATGTGAGAATTCGAAGTAGCGAATACCGATTCGCTCACACATGTCCACCCAGCGGTCAAGCAGACTGAAGTCGAAGCGGTATGTGTCAGCACTGGTCTTCTCCACACCGACCAATTGAACGGTAGGCCGCTCATGGCCGATTGCCGTATCCAGCGGCGGTGTGAACAGCGGTGTCAGCAAGAGATTGACACCATGCCTAGCGGCATTGCTTGCATATGCCTCGATCAGCTGCCAGTGCGCCTCACTGAATACCTCAACATCGTATTGGGTGGCGAGACAGTCACAATGGAACCATGCGGTATGCATCAGCTTCTGCGGTGGCAGCTCCGCAGGCAGCACATCCAACGTATAGCCTGCCTCCGCAAGCGCTTCTCCCTCCCGAGTTGCGAATGTGAGCACGATCTCCCCGGACTTGCGCCCGACTGCACCCGATTGCTGCATCGGCGGCAATGCGACTGTCACCCAGAGAGAGCGCCACTGACCTCCTATAGCATGCACCCCATCAGCGAGCGGCATGAGTATATCTGGGTACAGACCAGGGCTCGTCCGCAAATAGCCCTCATCCACATCCTGAAAAGCCGGCAGCTCTGACGGTGCGAGGCCGACCGAGCGTACCGTGATATACGGCGACCAATCGGATTGGACAGTGATTTGTATACTCTTAAACGTCTCCCGCGAGCGGTAGGCAACCTGGAAGGAATACACTTCATTCCATAAGGCTGTTCCGTTGTTGACTGGAGTATCCTGCACCTCCTGATCGGCGAATACCTTGCTTAGCGAGCTTAGACAACGTGTTTCGAATACGAGTGATCCATATGACATTATAGACGGCCTCCTTCATCATTCTCCTGTTAGCTTCATCTTATCAACTGCTGTGATTGCCGGCAATCCGATTATTTTAGCTCGACTATAACAATATTGACCTTTCTGCGAGCTCCAATCATACTGTAGAGGAGAATAAGCGAGTATTAGAGGAAAAGGGGAGCATATACGATGAGACAGGGTGTCTATGCCTTTCGGTATAAGGAAGCAATCCCCTACTTGCTGCTGGACACGATCGGCTGGCAATCCACGCAATCTCCAGATTACAGCAACGACGGACATTCTCGTACGGATAGCGGTCATGTGATCTTCCAGTTCACGCTGAGCGGCGAAGGTCGAATCGAGCTGGACGGCCAGACGCATAGGTTACTCTCCGGCACCGGCTTTGTCGTAACTATTCCAAGTGAGCACCGCTATTATTATGACAATACCTCTGGGCAGCCTTGGGAGTTTATTTGGCTGAATGCTAAGGGTGAGGATGCCGTACGGATGTGGGAGCGCATCATCGCGCTGCATGGTTCCATCCTCTCCTTACAAGAATCCTCACCTGTGCTCGATCGATTCTGGGAGCTGTATCGCGGCGTGTCTGAGGAGCAGTTATCTGAGCCAACAGAATTATCCGTGATGCTGTACCGCTTCATGCTTGCCCTGCTGATGCCGGATGCCAGGTCATCTGCCAGGGTCGATACAGCCTCCCTGTCGAATAAGGCCAAGCAGTATATGAAAGAGCAGGCGTCGCGGCCGCTGACATTGCGCCAAGTCGCTGCCCATTGCGGCGTTACGAGTGAATACTTGTGCCGGCTGTTTCGCAGGAATGAAGGGATATCGCCGCTGCAATATTTGCGCCGGCGCCGTATCGAGACGGCTGTCACATTGCTGCGAACGACCACCCTCGAGGTGCACGAGATCGGCCGCCAATGCGGCTTCGATAGTCCGAGCTACTTCGCCAAGACGTTCAAGGCGTATCTAGGACTGTCCCCTAGCGAATTCCGCTCCAACAAGCAGGCGTATCCATTCGACACGATCTTTCTGGATTAAACTACGTATCGAGTAGGAGGAGGCGCCTAGCCTCCGTCCTCTCACACCACCGTACATGCGGGTCCGCATACGGCGGTTCCAAAAGGTTAACAAAGCTCCAAATAACGAGTAAGCAAACTTTTCAGCCCTTTCGC
>JAEZQY010000025.1 GCA_023441055.1 Bacillota bacterium
TTTCGTCGATACGCTTCTACGCACAGATTTCGCCATGCGCAGGTATCCTAGCTACACAGGGGCTTGGCCCCTCCTGTGACCGGACTTCCACCGGCTAGAAGATGCGTGCTTAGCTGGGCACGCGAGCTATGAAGAAACCGCCCCAATCAAGGGGCGGTTCCATGGGGTTGATCTGATTCAACCTAACGTAAGAAGATGAAGTAAATGATCCAGTACGAGATCGCAGCGAGCAGCGCGGAGATCGGAATTGTAATGAACCAGGACATGACAATCTTGCCTGCAGTCCCCCACTTCACTTCCGAGAACCGCTTAGCCGAACCCACACCGAGTAAGGATGAGGTGATCGCATGCGTCGTACTGACCGGCAGATGCGTAGCAGTAGCGGCCAAGATGACAGCAGCAGACGTCACGTCAGCTGCAACGCCGTTAATCGGCTGGATCTTGAATATCTTGGTACCCATCGTCTTGATGATCTTCCAACCGCCCACAGAAGTTCCGAGCGCCATAGCTGCTGCCGCGGACACTTTAACCCACAGCTGAACGTCCATGTCTGACTGGAATCCTCCTGCAATTAGCGCGAACGTAATGATCCCCATCGCCTTCTGCGCGTCGTTCGTTCCGTGTGCGAACGCTTGGAAGGATGCTGTTACAATCTGGACGAAGCGGAATCGCTTGTTCACATTATGCGGATTCGCGCGAGCGAATATGCGTTTGAACACGGTCATAAGAATATAGCCGACCGTAAAGGCAAGCAAGGGCGACAGAATGAGACCCAGCAGTATTTTGTTAAAGCCGCCGTAATTCAATGCTCCGAAGCCTGCAGCCGCGATAACTGCACCTGCCAATGCGCCGATCAGCGCATGCGAGGACGACGAAGGAATACCGAACCACCAGGTAATCAGGTTCCAGGCGATGGCCGCGATCAAGGCCGCCATGACGATCTGCATGCCATGCTCGAGCTGTGCAGGATCAGCAACGGAGCCGCCGATGGTCTTAGCGACACCAGTGAAGCTTAGCGCACCCACGAAGTTGAGCACAGAGGCAAGTATAATCGCACGCCTAGGCGTCAATGCTCGCGTGGATACTGAAGTAGCAATCGCATTCGCGGTATCATGGAAGCCATTGATGAAGTCGAATGCGAGGGCCAGGAAGACAACTAAGCTTATAATTAATAAAGTCATATTCGCCTCTGGCCCCTCTTAAGAATTTCTCATAATAATGGAATCAAGTGTGTTGGCAACATCTTCGCAATAGTCAGTCGTCTGCTCCAGCATCTCATATACTTCCTTGTACTTGATCAGCTCGATCGGATCCTTCACTGTAGCGAACAGCTCCTTCACGCATACCCGGAGCAGATCATCAGCCACGTTCTCCAGATCATTCAACTTAATCGTATGGGGAATGATCGCCAATAGCTTCTTCGTTGACAGCAGCGCTATCGCTTTGTGAATCTCCTGCGCGGACTCCAGGATAATCTCTGCGAACTTGACGAAGTATGGATCCTTCAGATCCATATTGTACATATCGAAACGGGACGCACAAGCCTCGACGCCATCTACTACATCATCCAGGGATGATGCCAGCGCCAGAATATCGTCGCGGTCAATTGGCGTAATGAAGGTCTTGTTCAGCTCTGCATAGATCGTATGGGTGAAATTATCTCCAGCTTTCTCGAGATCCTTCATCGTCTTGGCGAAATCGGTCACGTTGTCGCGCGCCTTGATCCCTGAGGAGAAGCGCTCCACTGCGTTGAGCAAATTGTCCGAGATGCGTTCCAGCGTTTCGAAGAATATGTCTTTCTTTTTGGCGAACATTTGGATAACTCCTTTGATTTGAGAATAATGTCGAAATCCAATCGCACTAATCGTAGCAATTCAGAGACCCCTTTGTAAAGTTTTCATGAAGGAAAGACGAAATCTTTTTTAACGCAAACGCTGCCATCCCATAAAACTTGTCACAAAGTGATTTAAGGCCTGTATTTTTGACTGTCAACTACCCCGCTCCGAAGCTCGTCGAGCGCTCATCCGCGCCGTTGCCGTGCGCAGCCTGATTGCACGCCGCGATATAGGCCTGCGCGGCTGCCAGAATAATGTCCTTGTGCGCTGCTGTGCCGCTGTAGATTTCCCCACGGTAGGAGATGGTCACGACCGCTTCGCCATAAGCAGACTCTCCGGATGACAGGGAGTGAATCTCCATATCCTCGAATGCGACATCCAGCTGAACCGCCTGCCGAATGCAATTGATCGCCGCCTCCAATGGTCCCTGGCCGATTCCGGAGCAGGAGCGCTCCACACTCTTCTCATGGTCATACACGGTCGCTGAAGCGACTCTGGCGCTCTGCGTCCCCGCCACCACCTGCAAATCGCGCAGCGTGAAGGCCGGAGCCAGCCCCTCCTTGGCCGAGCCGATAATCTCCAACAGCTGCTGGTCGGTGACCGCCTTCAGTTGATCAGCCGTCTCCTTGAACCGCGTGTACACCGCCTCGAGTTCGCTCGGCTCCAGCTCGATGCCGAACGCGCCTGCCCGGTGCTTGATCGCATGTCGACCGGAATGCTTGCCCAGCACGATCATATTGCGCCGGATACCTAATCGCTCGGGCTCCATAATCTCATAGGTGCTGCGATTCTTAAGCAGGCCATCCTGATGGATGCCCGATTCATGCTGGAACGCATTGCGGCCTACAATCGGCTTGTTGTACGCGATGGGGAAGTGCATGGCGCGGCTGACCATTCGGCTCGTCTCATAAATTTCAGCCTGCACAATGCCGGTCTCCACGCCCAGACGCTCCTGGTGGGTCTCCAAGGCCAGCGCGATCTCCTCCAGCGCGCAATTGCCTGTACGCTCCCCGATCCCATTGACCGTCACCTCCACCTGCGTCGCCCCGGCCTGAACGGCGGCCATACTGTTGGCAACCGCCATGCCCAGGTCATTATGGCAATGCGTGCTGTACATGACGGTATCCCCGCCGCGCGCCTGCCTCCTCACCTGCTCGAAGATCATGCCGTAGTCTGATGGCAGCGCGTAGCCGACCGTATCAGGCAGATTGATGACCGTAGCGCCTTCCGCAATGACTGCCTCCACTAGCTCCGTCAGGAAATCAATTCCGGATCTTGATGCGTCCATCGCCGAGAATTCAATCTGATCGACGAACTGCTTGCCGTAGGCGACCATCTCCCTCGCAATCTTCACCACCTCATCTCGATTTTTACGCAGCTGGAAGTTCAGGTGAATATCGGACGAGGAGATGAACAGATGCAGCCGTCGCTTGGCGGCATCCGCTGTTGCCTGAACCGCTGCGTCGATATCGCCGCGAACCGCGCGAGCGAAGCCGCTGATCTCAACCTGCGGATACATTCTGGAAATCTGCTGCACCGCCATGAATTCACCTGGACTGGACACCGGGAAGCCCGGCTCCAGCACATCCACACCAAGCTTCACGAGCTGGCCCGCGATCACGATCTTCTGCTCTGGCTGCAGCGTCGCGCCCGGCGCCTGTTCACCGTCCCTCAGTGTCGTATCGAATATCAGAATACGTCTCTTCGCTTGATCCTCTTGTTTCATAATGGAGCCCTCCTAATGGAATATGTTTATTTTGACGTTAGCATCGAAAAAAAGCCTGCCATCTCCTGTAATAAGAGACGACAGACTGCCGCGGTACCACTCTTGTTGATCCAGCCCCGCCGGGGCCATGATCCACCTCGCGCGCACCACCCAGCAGCTTCCCGCCAACTGATGCGCACCCGATTACGGGGGTTAGCCGTCAGCTGTGTACGCGCTGGAATCCACATCGAACTCCGCCTCCACAATGCCGCTCCCGGGCGAGCTTCAGGCCACCCTCGGACTGCGTCGCACCGACCCGCAGCTCTCTGTACCTCAGGGTTTACCTTACTGTTCCCGTTCTTCGCGTTTCACCTATATACAATTAACTATGCAACAAAAAAAGCCCATCCTCTCCTAAGAGACGACAGGCTGTTCACCTTCGCGGTACCACTCTTGTTGGCTGATCAGACGGCTATTCGCCTTGAGATCTGCCCACCTCGCGCAGCTCCGTGTCTTCCGGACGAATCGAAGCCGCTCCTGATCACGGAGGCTACCCGTCACCGCTTACTCAATCCTTCAGCGGCACCGCTCCCAGGCGAGCTTCAAGCGACCCCTCGACTGCGTTGCACCGTCCCGCAGCTCTCTGTACCAGGCATGCTCTACTGTTCCTGTTCTTCGCGTTTATGGCTATATAGTGACTCTATTATAGTGACCAATATGATGCGTGTCAATACATCGGCAGAATATTCTGATTATTAAATAGTGTGCGCTCAATCCGCTAGTTCAGGCACAAGATTAGGCGGTCTGCGCCCCTGCAAGCCTGCGACCAGATTCTGCGCTGCCAGCATCGCCATATCGAACCGGGTCTGGGTGGTTGCCGATCCGATATGCGGCAGCAGTACGGTATTCGGCAGCTGGATCAGCGGATGATCCGACGTGATTGGCTCTTGCTCGAACACATCCAGACCTGCCGCCAGGATGGTCCTCTGCTGCAGCGCGTCTATGAGCGCAGCCTCATCCACAACCGGACCGCGCGAAGCATTGACGAGTATCCCCGTTGACTTCATCAAGCCCAGCTCTCGCGCGCCGACAAGCTTCTCAGTCTCCGGCGTGAGCGGTGTCATCACGACCACATAGTCGGATTCGCGCAGCAGATCATCCATGGATACATAGCGTGCGGCATAGCGCTCCTCGGCAGCTTCATTCCGTCGGCGGTTATGGTACAGCACCTTCATATCGAAGCCATAGTGCAGCCGCTTCGCGACAGCTTCGCCAATTCGGCCCATGCCGAGAATGCCGACCGTCTTATGATGGACATCAATGCCGAACAGCTCATCATCCATCCCCTTGCGCCATGCACCGTCTCTGACGATGCGATCCAGCTCTGTCACACGTCTGGCTGCTGACAGCATCAGCGTTACGATGAGATCCGCGACCGTATCGTCTAGCACGCCAGGCGTATTCGTGCCGAGCACACCGCGGCGCTTCATCGCAGCTAGATCATAATTGTTGTAGCCCACCGAGATATTGCTGACTACTCTTAGCTTCGGCGCGTGATCCAATAACACCTGATCGATTGAAGACCATGATGTAAGAAGACCTTCCGCGTCCGCGAGATAGTGGAACAGCCGCTCGCTCGTCATCTTCTGACTGCGATCATACTCCACCAGCTCGCAGTGCTCACTAAGATAAGATTCAACCTCAGCCGGAATTTTCCGCGCTACTAATACTTTTGGTTTATTCATTCTCTGCACCCCCGAATTCACATATTCTTCATTGTATCATATCACGATTCGACATCAATCGGAGGATCACGAACATCCCCATACCAACGAGCGCGAATACAACGCCCGCTTGATAAGCCGTCTGATAGCCCCACTGATCGATCATCGCCCCGCCTAGGAAGCCTGCGATTATACCGGATATCCCGTTCCATGCGATCGTATAGATCGCTTGTCCAGAGGCGCGATATTCCGGTCGCACGATGACGGCAGTAAACTGTGTGCCCACATAATAATACAGCCCGAAGGTGATGCTCTGCATCCCTTGGATCAGCACGATCTGCCAGGCATCCACCACGAAGATCATCAACGTCCAGCGCACCGCGAATAACCCGCACACAACAGTCAGCAGGAGCAACATGCTATTGAGCGACTTGCGCATATAACGATCGAGGAGCAGGAATACCGGCACCTCGAAGAACGCGCTGGCGAATACAGACCAGCCAACCAGCCACGCTGAACCGCCGAGATCTGTTACATACAAGGCGACAAACATGTTGTTAAGCGCATAGGGAATGGAGACCAGCACACTGGTGATGAGGAACAGCAGGAATAGACGATTCTTCAGCATCACCTTATAGCCGCCTCCGCGAATGACGGACCGCGAGGCTGCGCTCGCTCTTGGTAAGCCGAAGCACAGCGCCAATGTGACCAGCATGATAATCGAATAAGCCATACCCAGATTATGTATCCCCACAACGCCAAGCATCGGAGCAGCCGCAACTGCCGCGACGGCCCAGCCTACAGAGCCCATGGAGCGGAACGTACCGAAGCGATTCGTGGTTCCTTCGATCGTATTCAGAATCAGGCTCGTACTCTGTGAGAACGTCGGTGTCTGGAAGAAGAAGAACACCAGCATCGCGATATAGATCCAGATATATTCACTGAGCTGGAAGATCACCTGCACTAATATCAGATTCCCAATCAGGATGATCAACAGTATGCGGCGAATATCACCGGTCCGATCACTCCAATACCCCCAGAACGGATTAGCAATGACAGAGATCATTGGGCCGCCGGCCATAATCATACCGACCTCGCGCTTGTCCAGCCCGAGCGATTGCAGATAGACAGGGAAGAATGTCATTAGAACGGATATGGTACCGAAGATCGCGAAGGTAAATCCATTCAGATACAGCCAGGTACGCATAGGGAGTCGTGTTGCAGATTTGCTCAAGTGGAACCCTTCTTTACTCATTATATATTGCCGTCAAGATTAATTATAACGATCTATTCACTAGCCGGTTGTGTTGCGTCGCGATAAGATAGAGCTATCACGGGCGAAAGGAGTGATGCAAATTGTCGAATAAGGTGGTTCACGTTTAACCAGCCTTACGGAGCTCGGAGGTTATGCCTCCGAGCTCCCCCTTTCTGCTTATGACCTTCCTTTAACTATAACAGAATCGAGCAGCATCATGTCCATGACATGGTGAATACGGCCGCGCCATTTATTAAATTCTGATGCTTCGATGTCATGATTGTTGCGAGAATCCAACATTGAATCGAACGCTATAGGAGTCATCCTGCTTTTGTTGCGAGAATCCAACATTCTATTCAAACGATCATCAATTTAAGCTCGATTGTCACAATATTGATGGATATTTGCAACATTACAACGTTTCTCAGGCGTTCCACACCGAAATTGTTGGATATTCGCAACATATGCTCTACTCACATTTATAAGCCGCTGCTAAGCATCACCGAACGCACCTTACACCGCTGAATCATATAAAGTTTTAACCGTACGAAAAAACAATCTATACTCTCCGTGAAATTTGCTATAATACAACTGATAGCTTGTAATAGCTATAGAACAGATTGCCGTCGAGCGGAGGTCATGAAGAACGGTGAATCCATTAAAGAAACTGAAATTAAAATCACAACTGCGTAATTGCGACTACTTGCTGGCCGGTAATGTAATTAAGCAGCAGTATTATGACGCGAATAAATCGACTGTAATCAACCGGCTAATTGACGAATTCATGGCGGATCCCGGCTTCGAGAACGCGCTGAAGTTGATCGAATATAACGAGATGATGGTATTCTACTTCACGGAGAGCTGCGCGGGAGGCTTATATATTCGTAAGCAAGATCCTCATAAGACGGGCCCATTCACACCGATTGCAGACAGCCCTGCAGCTCAGTCACAGAACAGCTCACCCATGCCGACGCTAGATCCGCTTGGTGTAACCAAGGAGCAACAAGCGGTGACGGATTGGAAGCAGGAGCGACAGCGTAGAATTCTTGAGGAATCACAAGCCTGGATGGATGAGATGATTGCCAGCGGATCACGCAAGACAGAGTCCACCGATACGTCTCTTACGGATACTAATGATGAATCCTATTATTCGTCATCAGCAACTGAGGAGCATACTGAATATGATCTAGAGGAAACGTTGGTGATGGAACCGGTTCGTCTCTCGGAAGATGAAGCCGGCCACACGACTTACAACGATACATACTCAGACCAAGAGTACCCGATGAACGGCGATATCGGAGCATCGGGGGAATTCGACTATCCGCAGGACACTGTCGACTCTAATGATGCGCCATTCACGCCAGACGAGGAGCCATTAAGTTCACCGGCGACACCGACTGAATTCCCTGATCTCGCTAGCGCATCAACCACCTCGTCCGAGACGCAGCCAGCATTCACTCATGAGCAATTTGATGCTGCATGGGGTCAATCAGCTGCCGCTGACGACCACCAGCATAACCCCTATACCGAGGAGCTTATACCAGCCCCGGCGGCAGCTGCAGTGCCGCCTAAGCCGAAGAAGCGATCCTACGACAACGTGATCGCCACCCTGCAGATCGATATTCATACGATGTCGCAGCAGCTGGAGGAATACAGACAGGAGCTGTCATTCTTCCCGAGCAATGAGAAGCAGTTGATTGCATGGATCCACTCGCTGGAGACGGCAATCGAAGAATTCTCCGAAGTCATAGAGATGCTGGAGGACGATTAGAGCAAGTCGAATGCCAATAAAGCCGCATGCCCATTCTAGGGGCATGCGGCTTTATTATTATTCCAGTGTGAAGCACGAAGATATATTTTACCAGCTCAATGCTCGTAATACACGCGGAATAGCATATCCTGATCATAGTTGCCGAAGCCTCGGCCGAATAGCGTCAACCCGCCAACATGCTCCGCATCCTCCTTCACTTCCAGCCGGAATGTCCAGTGATTCCGTTCAAGTCCAATCTCATCTATGCGCACATCGGACATCCGTTGACCATCAATATAAGTGCCATCCTCTTGTATACGAATCACCTTGAGAAGCCCATACTGATTGATATTGTGATGCCACCACGCTGGGGTGTACTTACCGCGAATATCACCGTAATCACCCGGACTTGTCCATATCCCAAGCGCTGTTCCATTGAGCGCGAAGCTGATATCGGACGGCCAGTTCGCATTCGTGCCAGGTGCTTCGGAGCCGAGCTCCAACGCGATCTCCAGGGCGATCGGACGTTGTGTAGACATCAGATAATTGGGGATTTTATATTCAACATGCCCCTTGCCAAACCACAGGATTCCCGCGCTCATCCGCTCTGGTTCTAGGAAGTAGCGAGGATCATCGTATTGTCCGATGACCTTCTCCGTAGTCGCCAAACCGCAAGTTGGCGATACGTCAAATTCGGTATAATGCCCTACAGGCACCGAGACTTCATGTGACTTGACTGGCGGCGCCGCGGCTGCCTGAGGCAGTGTTATGGCAATTTGCTGCACAGCCAGCGAGCAGATCTTATGCGTGCCTCGCTGCTTACGCACTATCTGCGCATCCACGATTCCCGCCAGCTCAAGCTTACGCACGTGCATGGTCGTAATCGCGCTGCTCAGTCCGAGCGCATCCGCAAGCTCCTTAATATTCATGGAGCGGACGGATAACAATTCTATGATATGCAAACGCACTTCGCTGGCCAGCGCTTCATACAGGGGCAGCCATCTTCTATCGGTATCCGCTTTTATCATCGTATTCTTCCTCCATATACTTGATCTTTCGGGCGATGTGTAGTTTAATGGATTTGTTGATTGCTATTTCATTAACCAATTAATAACCATATTAATTCAGAGGTGACTATCATGTCAAACCAAGCAAGAATGATCGTTGACAAGGATTTTATTATCGGTGAAGTCGATAAGCGCATCTACGGCTCCTTCATCGAGCATCTGGGCCGCGCGGTTTACGGCGGCATCTATGAGCCTGAGCATCCGGAGGCGGATGAGCAAGGCTTCCGCAAGGACGTGCTTCAGCTCATTCAAGACATCCAGGTGCCGATCGTTCGCTACCCGGGCGGAAACTTCGTCTCCGGCTATAACTGGGAGGATGGCGTTGGACCTGTCGAGAATCGACCTAGGCGGTTAGAGCTTGCTTGGCGGACGATTGAACCGAACTGGATTGGACTGAATGAGTTTATGGACTGGTGTAAGAAGGCGAATACAGAAGCTATGATGGCGATCAACCTCGGAACACGCGGTCCTGACGAGGCACGCTCACTGTTGGAATATGCCAACCACCCGTCCGGCAGCTACTGGAGTGATCTGCGGATCTCACATGGCTACAAGGAACCGCATCGAATCAAGACCTGGTGCCTGGGCAATGAGATGGATGGACCATGGCAGATCGGCGCGAAGACGGCAGAAGAGTATGGACGCGTGGCTACGGAATCGGCCAAGGTCATGAAGTGGGTGGACCCTTCCATCGAGCTAGTCGCCTGCGGCAGCTCCTCGATCAATATGAAGACCTTCCCAGAATGGGAGGCCACCGTACTCGATCATACGTACGACCATGTTGATTATATCTCGCTCCATCAATATTACGGTAATCGTGATAATGATACACCGAATTTCCTCGCGCAATCTATGGCGATGGACAAATTCATCAATACCGTAATCTCTACAGCGGATTATGTGCAGGCCAAGAAGCGCGGCAAGAAGCAGATTCATCTGTCCTTCGATGAGTGGAATGTATGGTTCCACTCTCATGACGCAGATCGCAAGCTCGATCCATGGTCGATCGCGCCTCCGCAGCTTGAGGACATCTACACCCATGAGGATGCATTGCTCGTAGGCTGCATGCTAATCAGCTTGCTCAAGCGCGCTGACCGCGTGAAGATGGCCTGCCTCGCTCAGCTGGTTAATGTCATCGCGCCAATCATGACGGCTAATGGCGGTGCAGCGTGGAAGCAGACGATCTATTATCCTTACATGCATGCGAGTGTATTCGGACGCGGCAGCGCGTTAATCCCGCTCATTCAATCACCGAAGCATGACACGAAGGATTTCACAGATGTGAATGATTTAGAGGCCGTCGCCGTACACAATGAGGAGAAGGGTGAAGTAACGGTATTCGCGGTGAACCGGAATTTGACCTCTTCCCTGCAATTCGAGATTGATCTGCGCAGCTTCGGCTCCTGCAGCATCATCGAGCATATTGTACTGGAGAATGATGATCTCAAGGCTCGCAACACGCTAGATGCGCCAGACACCGTTAGACCGCATAGTCGCGGTAATGCTGCGGTAACAGATGCCGCCAAGGTAACCGCGACACTCAGCAAGGCGTCCTGGAACGTAGTACGCTTGAAGCTGAGCTAACAATAAGTTGAACTACCAACAAGCTGAACTACCAACAACGCATCATTCCCACAATAGAGCTGGCCCAATCGGCAATGCCATAAAGTTAAGATATAGTGCCCAAAAAAAGTGAAAAAGAGCTGGTTATCGTAAAGATAGCCGCTCTTTTTTGCGTGAAATAGATTTGATCCACTTCATAAACCAGGATGCGAGTTTTGAACAGGTGAGGAAACCTGGCGCGTATTGATGGTAGACGACTGGCTGGGTCCAGTTTACTTATGCCGCCCGGCAGGATGCGTGCCGTACGGCAGCAATTCAGAGATTCGCACCAACTCGCCAACTTCCTGAAGCTCCTCTACGGAACGCTTCAACATGGCCGCGGTAATTCTCCCCGGCGGACCGACGTGTCCAATAACGATCGTGATATGCTCCGACCTGGCCCGTTTCTTAACTTTATTCAACTGCTTACGCACGTGATCGATCGTATGGATCTCGTCGAGGAAGATATTGTTTTGCAGCAGGGGAACCTTTGAGGACGCTGCCACTTCCACCGCCTTGCTAAGATAGCTGGTTCTGCTGTCCAGGAAGAACAATCCCTTCTCACGACATACATCCATGACGATTTGCATCACGCGCTTGTCCGATGTTGCCTTCGAGCCCATGTGATTATTCACACCGATAGCGAAGGGTACCGCATCGATCGCTTCCTCGACACGGCTCCTGATCTCTTCATCGGACAGATCTGTGGTAATCGCGCCTGGCCCGAGCCAGCTGGACTTCCCTTGATTGGGCTCCATAGGCAGATGCACGAGTACATCATACCCCCGTCTGTGCGCCTCTTGGGCATCCTTCTCAGTTGTCGGCAGGAACGGCATCACTGCTACTGTGAGCGGGATGCCCAGCTCCAGCATCTCCTCTGTTCCCTTCATGCCATTGCCGAAGTCATCAATGACGATCGCAATATGATTAGGGTGTTCCTCCCTGATTTGCCCACCACCCCATAATGAGGATTCTCGGTTATAAACCGACTTTGTGACCGAAGACTTCGCTGCCGAGTCAGCTTCAACATCAACTACAGTATGATTCGGAGAACCCACAACGATTGACGGAACTAAAAGCTGAACTGCAAGTACTATGGACAGGATTCCAGCAAACATACCTATACCCCCTAAATTTCTCATAGAGGGTATAATTCCCATAATGTGCTGATTTCATAACTATGTGAGCGAACACATTTACTTATCCCTCATACGACCTTCACCGAGCGGGCACCAGCCTTGCTAAACAACTATTAGTATGATATAAATAAACATATATGAACGTAAATAAACCTAATCGAACGAATGGAGGATGTATTAAACTATGGAAAACCGTTACTCATCTCATCCGAATGAAGTCAAGGGCTATGACACAACCCGTCTGCGTCAGGAATTCATGATTGAATCACTCTTCGTAGCAGATCAGCTTACACTTACTTATTCCCACGTGGACCGCTTCATCATCGGCGCTGCTGTACCTGTGAAGGGCACAATCAAACTAGAGGCTGATGCTAAGACTATCGGCGCAGCAACTTTCCTGGAGCGTCGCGAGATCGGAATCATCAATATCGGCGGCAAGGGTACGATCACTGTCGACGGTACAGCATACGAGCTTGATAGCAAGGATTGCCTGTACATCGGCCTAGGCGCGAAGGATGTTGTATTCGCCAGCGCAGATGCCAACCAACCGGCTAAGTTCTACTTGAATTCCAGCCCAGCGCACAAGACTTATCCAACCGTCAAGTCGCCGATCAGTGAGGCAACACCTGCTCACTTGGGCAGCATTACCACATCGAACGAGCGTACCATCTACAAGTACATCCATCCGGGCGGTATTCAGAGCTGTCAGCTTGTCATGGGCATGACCCTGCTGGAACCAGGCAATATGTGGAACACCATGCCTAGCCATACGCATAACCGCCGCTCAGAGGTATATCTGTACTTCGACATGCCGGAAGACGGCGTAGTCTTCCACCTGATGGGCGAACCGCAAGAAACCCGTCATCTCGTAGTTCGCAATGAACAAGCCATCATTTCACCTAGCTGGTCGATCCACAGCGGTGTCGGCACGAACAACTATACCTTCATCTGGGGTATGGCCGGCGAGAATCAGGTATTCGATGATATGGACGCCGTTGCTATGAAGGATCTGAAATAATCGGAATGAACCCCTTACGCCGCTATGAGAAAATCATGGAGGAGCTGCTCGCTCGCCGGGAGGTTACCGTTGCCGAGCTGAGCGAGATCCTCCAGGTTACAGGCAAGACGATCCGCGAGGATCTAGCTAAGCTGGAAGAGAAGGGCCATCTGGTTCGCGTACATGGTGGAGCGATTCTGGCGCAAGCCGACCAATTAGGTCTGCTGTCGCAGAAGGAATCGCTCAGTCGGAACGCTTCAGAGAAGACGGAGATTGCAGCCCATGCTGTTCAACTGATCGAACCAGGCGATATCATTGCGCTGGACGGTGGCAGCACCACACTCGAGATCGCCAGAGCGCTCGAGAATCAGCCGCTAACGGTTATCACCAACGATGTCCGTATTATCGGCGAGCTAGCCATGAAGGATCAGATACGGCTCGTTGTCCCAGGCGGATATCGCGTGCGCAACATGCTGGCTGGACCGGAGGCGGCAGATTTCGTCCGCAAGCTGAATATTCAGAAGGCGTTCTTATCCGCTACAGGCGTGCATCCGGAATACGGCTTCACGATCTATACCGGTGATTTCATCGACTTCAAGCGCGCGCTGATTGAAACCGCTCGCGTCAGCTATGTCGCGGCGGATCATCACAAGCTGGGGCGCTGCGCCCTGCTCACCTTCGCGCAGCTGGATGAGATCGACATTCTGATTACAGACAGCGGTGTGGATGAAGAAACTGCAGCAGACTATGAGCCCAAATTGGTCTATAATAAGAGAGAGGTGCGCACTAATGTTTAATCTTACAGGCAAGACTGCTCTTGTGACCGGCGCTTCAGGCGGACTGGGACAGGGTATGGCGATCGGGCTGGCCGAAGCTGGCGCGAATGTCGTGCTCGTCTCCTATTCCAACTGCGACGAGACGGTCGCCGCAATCGAGGCCGCCGGCAGCAAGGCTGTTCAATTGCAAGCTGATCTGAGTAATGAATCCATCCTGCACGAGACCGTTGAGAAGGCCATCGCAGCCTTCGGCGCAATCGATATTCTCGTGAATAACGCTGGCATCATCCGCCGGACACCTGCCGCAGACCATGCGTGGAAGGATTGGCATGATGTCGTGGATCTGAATATGAACACCGTATTCTTCCTCAGCCAGCTGGTTGGCAAGCATATGATTGAACGCGGCAGCGGCAAGATCATCAGCATCGCATCGATGCTCACTTATCAAGGCGGCATCAATGTGCCAGGCTACACAGCCAGCAAGCATGCTGTCGCTGGGATTACCAAGGCGCTGGCCAATGAATGGGCAGGCAAGGGCATTAACGTCAACGCCATCGCGCCGGGCTACATGGTGACCAACAATACGGCGCCGATCATCGCAGACGAGAACCGGTATAAGTCTATCACTGAACGTATTCCCGCAGGCCGCTGGGGAACGCCTGAGGATCTGAAGGGCCCAGTCGTCTTCCTCGCCTCGCAGTCGTCAGACTATCTCAACGGGCATGTCCTCTGCGTAGACGGTGGATGGCTGGCCAGATAAGGAGCAATTCATCTATATGAACAAAATAAAGCTCATCCAGCACATAAAAGAAGCCGGTGTGGTTGCGGTTCTGCGCGGCAGCTCGCCAGAAGAGGTTATCAAGCTGACCGAGAAGGCGGTCGAAGGCGGCATTAAGGTCATCGAGATTACGATGACTGTCCCCTACGCGCTCGAAGCGATTACTGCGCTCTCTAAGCGCTACCAGAGCACAGACCCGGCAGCAGACAATTACGCGATTATCGGCTCCGGCACGGTGCTCGATCCGGAGACAGCCAGAGCAACCATTCTGGCGGGCGCGCAATTCGTCGTGTCGCCCAGCCTCAATAGAGATACCGTGATGCTCTGCAATCGTTACCGCGTACCAGTTATGCCCGGGGCGATGACGATCAAGGAAATCTCCGAAGCGCTCGAGCTCGGCGTTGACGTGATCAAGCTGTTCCCTGGCAATCTGTACGCGCCGTCGATGATCTCCACCATCCACGGACCGTTGCCGCAAGCGAACCTGATGCCGACCGGCGGCGTCAACCTTCAGAATCTGAAGGACTGGATCCAGGCAGGCGCATTCGCAGTCGGAATTGGTTCGGACTTGACCAAGGAAGCGCTCAAGACCGGCAACTATGACTTGGTCGCCGAGCAGGCTCGCGCCTACACCCAGGCGTTCCGGGATGCACAATAACAAATAGAAGAGACCTTCGCCATCGCGGCGAAGGCCTCTTCTATTTGCCGGACTCAACCTGCATACAGATCGAACATCGAAATGGGGTAACTCAGCTGCTTCAAATATGTGAACAGCTGTGCGCGGTGATGCTGCGCGTGCGTGACGATTTCAATCAGCCACTTCACCTGCGCGGTTGGATGATCGAGATAGAACGGCTTTGTAGCCAGCGTCAAGAACTGCTCATCAGACAACTCTTCCATATAACGCACTAGCTTCTGCGTACCCTGCTCCATTACAGCAGCCAGCTTGTCCGCGTCTATCACCTGCGCATACTGTCCCTCCAGCTCTCGGATCTCAGTCTCGCTGTGCTCTTGGAGAATCAGCAGATCCACAGCTGGAACAAGCGCCAGATGCTGCGCCAGCTCCCCAAGTGTTCGCATCGCCGCATGCGGACGATAGCCCCAATGCTCCGTCTCCACCTTACGCAGCAATCCTGCTGTAGTGCCGACTATCAGCCTTAGTTCATTGAATAGGTGCTCCTTGATTACCTTAACAGAATCCATTGCTATGACCTCCTATTTGTCCATTTCCGAATTAGATACTGAATCGCCTCTGGCTCCCACTTCCCTGTTATACGCTTCACCAACTCGTCCATCGCTTGATCCGGCTCTACGTTCAGCGGCTCTATGCCGTGTCTAGCCATCCATTCCTCAGCCAGCATATAGCATGTGCTGCTCCATCCATTCTTAGCGCCCTGCGCTGCATTCCTAGGATCATAGACTCCAGAGATTACAATATCTGCGGAATGCTGCAGCTCAACCAAGGCGCGGTCGAATGCCTTCTTGAGCGACTTATCATCCATTCCGCTCAGCTTACGCATCAGACGCACATCCAATCCGGGATTGTCTGCGATCAGCTCATACAACCGAATCGCATATCGCGACAAGTGTCCCTCCTCTGCTTGCTCCTCCAACGTACTTATACGCCTAAGCGATGCACGCAGCAGCGAGAACAGCGCCCGGTCAACGAACAGTGTCTGACTGCCCAGAAATCTGCCGTATGCGGCGACCCCCTCCACAGGTAAGCGAACACGCCATTGCCACGGATCATCATCCCCGTCAGTGTGCCAGCTCTCAGCCCTCGTGCAGGAGCTAAGAGACGGATGCGCAGGAATCCCCTTCCCCAGCGGCACGATTCCCCATGCCTGAATCAAATCACATGCATCCTGATACGTCTCGACATATGTACGGCTCACAAGAACCCTCCTCCTTCCACAACTCCATCATATATCATAATAGTGACAGCTTCTGTCATTATTAGTATGCTAAAATAAATCCCATACATCTCCATAAGTGAGGCGATCCATAATGAACAAATCCAAGCGATTGATCGAGCTGATGCTGACCGTCAATCGGCTCAGGAAATTCACGATTCGGGAACTGGCTGAGCAATTCGGCGTCTCCAAGCGCACCATCCATCGTGATCTGCAGGAGCTGAGCGAGCTGGGTGTGCCGCTCTACTCGGAGGTCGGTCCGCATGGCGGCTACCAGGTGCTCCGCGAGCGTGTCTTGCCGCCGATCGCTTTCAGTGAGGAGGAAGCAGTCTCCATCTTCTTCGCGAGCCATGCCTTGCGCCATTACACCGATCTTCCCTTCAAGGCGGAGACGGCTTCTGTCCTAACCAAATTCTACGCCTTCCTGCCTTCCGATGTGAAGGACCGCATTGACAGCATGAAGAATAGGGTTGACTTTGCTATCCCGCCTCGCCAATTAGACTCACCCTATCTGCACGTTTTGCTTGAAGCGTCCATCGCACGGAAACCTCTGATGATTACGTATGATTCACGCCGAATGCTCACCGAGCGCAACATCCTGCCTGTCGGCATCTATGCGACGAACGGCTTCTGGTATTGCCCCGCTTACTGCTACTTACGCCAGGCCTACCGCCGATTCCGTGTGGACTTCATCCGTTCAGTCGCGCCATGCGAGACCACTCCCGCCGAATCGATTGCGGATTCAGTGGATATCCATCTACACAACTGGGAATCTCGGGATCAACAGCCACCTCAGGCCAGCATACCGATTCATGTAGAGCTCAGCCGCGTCGGTGTCCGACGTTGCCAATCCGAGCTGTGGCCGAGCCCGACGCTGACGATAGACGCAGATGGCACGGGCACTTTGACCGGTGACATCCCTGCCTGTGAGCTGTCATACTTCGCTGACTTCTTCATTGGACTGGGTCAAGCCGCTCTAGTAAGAGAACCCGAGACGCTAGTCAACCTGATCCGCGAGCGATTATCCGCGCTGCAGGCGTTCTACACATCAGATAGCAGAACCTGAACCCTATTACCGCAGTCTTCGCAGACCTGGACCCTTAGTTCGAGTGACGAGCAGCAAATCCCCCCGCGAGGACTATGGAATATGCCCTGCTATATCCGTTATAATGGAACATGATATCAATCTGGGCAGCCGCTCGACTTCAATTGGAGGGACATCATGAAATATGTAGGGATTGATAGTGTCGAACCTGGTCAACAATTAGGGAAGACCATCTATACGAGCAATGGGAATATTCTGCTAGCGGCAGGTGTGCAATTAACCGTGTATATGATCAGCACCTTGAACCGCATCGGCGTAACCATGCTATATATTGAGGACGAGCTATACGCGGACATAGACACAGAGGATATTCTTAGCGACTCTACCAAGCGCGCGTTATTCAATGAGATGCATGACACCTTCGAAGCCATGCGTTCCGGCAAGGAATGGGGAACCAAGCGGCTGAGCGTCAGCGTGAATAAGATTCTGGATGACGTGCTGACGAATAAGGAGCTGCTCGTCCAGCTTACAGACATTCGCACTCAGGATAACGATGCATATGTACATGCAATGAATGTATGCCAGATCGCCACGCTGATCGGGATGAACATGGGACTCAATGCCATCCAGCTGAAGGACCTGGCCACCGGCGCATTACTTCATGACGTCGGCAAGGCGTTAATGGAATCCCCCAACGAAGATAAGCGCAATTCGAAGCAGCACCATACCTGGCTCGGCTTTGAGCACCTAAAGAATAAGCGCGAATTTAATTTAATGATTGCTCATATCGCGCTGCAGCATCACGAACATATGGATGGGACCGGCATCCCTCGCAAGCTGCTGTCTGACGAGATTCATCTGTACGCGAAGATCGTCGCCGTGGCGAATACATATGACAATCTGATTAACCCGCTTCATCCTAATGGCGGCTTGATGCCTCACCTAGCCTGCGAGAAGCTCATGGCGATGTCTGACGTGGAATTGGATCATGAAGTGCTCGTTCAGTTCAATCGGATCATCTCGGTCTATCCGAATGGCACAGCTGTACGGCTATCTACGAAGGAGACAGGCATCATCGTCAGGCAGCACAGGGGATTACCCGCTCGCCCAGTCGTCCGCATCGTCCAGACGAATCAGCAGGACTATACGATATCCGAATTAGACTTGGCGGAGCAGACTACTGTATTCATTGAAGGTGTATTATCATAAGTGGTTACTAACGCAAGACGCCTCCTATCCACGCTTACAACGGATAGGAGGCGTCTTGCCATTCAAGTAAATAATGATTGATCTTTATTGCTTCGATTTTCGACTCCAAGGGGTACCTAAGTACGGGAGTGCCCATCTATCCAGACCATACCAGCCTGCAACCTTCCATGCGAGCACAAGCCAAGTCGCCAGAATGAAGAATAGCGGATTTGTGCTTAGCGTGCCAGCGAATAAGAAAGCCACATTCATGAAGGAGCCGAAGAATGCCGCGATTCCAGTTAATAATCCGAGAATTAGCCCAAGGCCAACCAGAAGCTCACCGTATGCGACCATATAGGAGAATAGCTTGGCGTTAGGCAATACTAGCGTCTCTACGAATGATGCATACCAGCCCGCAACGTCCTTGCCCTCTTCTGCCCTGGCAAGCACACCATTCAGATAGCCGCTGAGCGCTTTCCCCGCATCCGCCCCTGTCCATGCCTCATTCGTCACCTTGCCCCAACCTGCAGTGAGCCACTGATAACCCAAGTACAAGCGGACAATTAACCAGAGGATAGCTGACTTCGTACTGTTGAATAGAAAACTCGATACCGGATTATCAGGAATAACCACATTCTTACCTTGTGCAGCCATACATCTTCCTCCATCAACGCATTTTTGAATTCACAATTACAATATCATACAGCCAACATAAGGAGCAATACTGTTTTTTCCAATCTACGGACCTGCGCCACGCCGGAATCCATGCCATTCACATAATATTATCAAGTTAAGGGTAAATTAATCCACGAGGTGGATGGTTATGATACAGCAATTGCCCAGCACTATACTTTCATCTGAATTAATACGTAATATTGGCCTTATTCGAGATCAAATGGGCAACAGCGCAGATTTCATTATACGCGACATCCAGATTGCTCACTCTCATCCGGCCGCGCTAATCTACCTGGACGGCATGGTGGATACACAGGCTCTTCAGTCCGATGTGATCGGGCCTTTATTGGATTGCGTGCTTCAACCTCCAATAACGTTTAACTGGCTAAGTCAGAACGTGATCAAGGCAAGCGAGATCACGATCTCTTCAAAGCTCCAAGCGGGCCTGAGTGCCATTCTCTCTGGTTCTGTACTCCTGATAGCCGATCAATTGAGCGAGGGTCTGATTATCGCACTGCCCGGCTGGGACGAGCGTAATATCGATTCCTCCAGCACACAACCTGCCGTGCGAGGTCCTCAGCATGCCTTCATTGAATCCCTCCGCACGAATACGACATTAGTTCGCCGCAAGGTGAAAGATACACGTGTACGAATTGACACCATACAGGTCGGCCAATTGACTAAGACTGATGTTGCACTTATGTATGTCAGCGGACTGGTCGATGATCAACTAGTCGAGCGATTAACCAAGCAGCTGCAAGCCATTACAGCTGATCGCGTGCTTGAAGGTGAATATCTTGAAGAGCTTCTTCTGGCCAATAAGATGCGCACCATATTCCCGTTGCTCTACAACACAGATCGACCCGACGTGATTGCGGCTGCAATCATAGAAGGCCGAATTGGGCTATTCATTGACGGTACACCATTCGTGCTTGTCGCCCCCTCCTTCTTCGTAGACTTCCTGCAGGCAGCTGAAGATTACTATCAATCCTATATCTATAGTTCCATGATCCGACTGCTCAGATATGTATCCCTCTATATCTGTATGCTGGCACCTGCCATCTATATCGCACTGACCACCTACCATCAAGATATGCTTCCCACCCAGCTCTTGCTCAGCTTGGCCGCACAACGTGAGGGTGTGCCGTTCCCTGCGTTCGTGGAAGCATTGATGATGGAGATCACCTTCGAGATCCTCAGAGAGGCTGGACTCCGAATGCCGCGTACAATTGGACAGGCTGTATCCATTGTCGGTACGATCGTCATCGGTCAAGCTGCCGTGGAGGCTGGGATTGTATCCGCAGTTATGGTTATCGTGGTCGCGATCACCGCCATTTCCAGCTTCGTCATCCCCTCCTATTCGATGTCCATTGCCATACGCATTCTTCGATTCCTATTCATGAGCTTGGCCGCGATTATCGGCTTTTATGGAATAACGATTGGGATGTTCATGCTCATGATCCATCTGTGTCACCTGCAGCCGCTCGGGATTTCCTATATGAGCCCAGCAGCGCCTTACAATAAGAAGGAGAAGCGCGATACGCTCTTCCGATTTCCATATCGCAATTAATGCCATATCTCATTAACGAGGTGAGCTGTGTTGCAACGATTACTCGCTGCTTTATTCCGATTATGGATCGTAGTCTTATTGATTATCATACTCTCTGGTTGCTGGAGCAGACGAGAACTGGACGAATCCTATGTTGTCCTTGCGTTCGGTATCGATCGAGTGGAAGAGCAGTATGAGGTAACGGTCCAAGCAGTTGACCCCTACCAGATGTCACAGCAACGGGCCATGTCTGGACGCACGCCGGTAACAGCCTTCTCTATGCGGGCACCGACTGTATTAGAGGCGCTGCGCAAGATGACGACCACTTCCTCCAGGCGTATGTATGCTGGACATCTGCTAATGGTGATCTTCGACGAAGCCACAGCCAAGGAGGGGCTGCAGCCTGCGATGGATCTCTTGCTGCGCGAGAACGAGATTCGTCCTGACTTCACATTGGCTGTGATCAGAAACTATAGGGCCAGAGATGTTCTGGAGATCTTCACACCGACTGAAATCTTGCCTGCGCTTGATCTGCATAAATCGCTGTATACCTCAGAGAGAGTGTGGGCGCCTACCTCAGCTACGTTGTTTTTGGAGTTTATAGCGGCGATGGCTAAGGATGGAAGAGATCCGGTCATCACTGGACTTCAGCTTGAGGGCGATGTGAAGAAGGCGAAGTCCATGCAGAACCTTGAACACATACGACCGATGGGACAATTCAAGTACACAGGAATTGGCGTGTTCAGAGGCGATCGATTGGTGGGCTGGCTGAACAAGGATGACAGCAGAGCCTACAGTTATATTAATAACCATATCTATACGTCGGTTATCAGTATGCCATGCCCGCGAATGGATGATGATGATGAAGATGAATATTTCCTAGTGGAAATCACCCGCTCCAAGGTTAATCAGATTCCGAGCATTGTGGACGATCACCCCCATATGAAGCTCGAGGTAAACGCGGAATCGAATATAGCGGAATTTGCCTGCACCCATATCAATCTAACCGATGAGCAGGATTTCATGGAGCTGCAGCATGTCGTGACGGATAAGATGGAACAAATATTTACGAATGGTATCAACACAGCGAAGGAAAAGTACGGAGCGGACATCTTCGGCTTCGGTGAGAGCATCCATCGGAAGTATCCGGAAATCTGGGCAGAGTGGAAGAAGGATTGGACAGAACAATTCAAGCGGCTTACATTCGAGCTGGAGATGAACGTTCATCTGAATCGATTCGGTAAATTTGCCAACCCTTATAAACTTGATTCGGAGAAGGAGTAGCTGACTTGCTGTACGTACTCATCCTTACGCTTCTCGCGTACTTATTGGAATACAAACACCTTATAAAACAACAGATGAGCAGAGAGATTCTAATTAGCGTTGTTCTGCTAATCGCCGGCATTATACTGGTCAGTCTGGAACTGCTTCATATCCATCTGCCCAGTCCGCTTATTGGCTTGATGACACTAATTGAACCGATTAATCTGGCTATCCAGACTTGGATGACTTCATGAAGAGAGGTGACATAGGGAATGGGGCCAGATAAGCTTACGACTAGACAGGCTATATTATGGTTTACCATGCATCAAATTGGTACAGCATTCCTCGTCTTACCCCGACATCTATATGCAATCGCGAAGCAGGATGCGTGGATAGCGCTCACTGTCGGACTCGGCATCCAACTGCTGGTCATCCTTATCTATATGGCCATTGCTAATCAGATCAATGGGAAATCCATGGTTCAGCATATGAAGCTGCTGTTCGGCAGCCCGTTCGGGAACAGCCTTCTTCTCCTATTCATCCTTGGGGTCCCGCTATTACTCCAATTCATAGCGTTGCGAGATTTAGGTGATTTCGTCAACAATTCCATCACGCCTGAGACACCGATGGAATTCATCTGCTTCCTCATGCTAATCCCCATTTATTATGCGGTGCGAACCGGTATCGGGACAATCGGCAGAACAGCTGAGTTCTTCTTCATCTTCTTCATCGCACTATTCGTCATTGTCATTATCACGCTTGCTCCCAGCATACAGATTGACAATTTGTTACCAGTGCTTGAAGAGGGCTGGAAGCCGGTTTTCCATGCTTCCTTGATCTACATAAGCTTCCCGTATATGGACAACATCTTGTTCCTGTTCTTGATCCCCTATTATACCGAGCCGCAGAAGCTCAAGAAGATCTTCTTAACCAGCACATTAATCAGTGGAATTATGTTCATCTTGATGATCGCCGCAGTAGCTGCTGTGCTTAGTGAGAGCGTAGCCGCTCACCTCACCTACCCCAGTTATTTTGTCGTACGGACCATCAGCATCATTGATTTTATCGAGCGTTTCGAAATTCTGGTGACGATCTTCTGGTACATTACTGTATTTTACCGATTGGCGTTACTGCTCTTCGTAACGAATCATGTGTTGGTGGAGATGTTTAAGCTGAGAGTGGAATATGCGCTGCTGATTCCCCTGCTCTTATTGACATTCGCTGGCATGACGCTCGTATGGCCCAATACCGCAGCCCAAATCAATGTCGCTAAGAACTGGTATATCTATGGCCTAAGCTACGGCCTGATCTTCCCATTCATTCTATGGTGCATGGGGAAGCTCCGAGCACTGCCACGTTCATAATATCGGAGACAGCAGCCGCGATATGGCTTCCTTGAAGCGAATCCAGTTGGATCGCTGGTTATATTTGGCCATCGTTAATTGTTCTGATCGCTCCATATCATGCTTGAAGATGTCTGTCAGCTGACTTGCCACCTCCGCATCATAGACGAAGGCGTTCACCTCGAAGTTCAGGTTAAAGCTGCGCACATCCATATTCGCCGTGCCGACAGATGCCACCTCATCATCCACTACAATCGTCTTGGCGTGCATGAACCCATTGCGGTAGAGGTATACATTCGCACCCACACGCAGTAATTCAGCCACATAGGAGAGCGTTGCCCAATAGACGAAGAGATGATCCGGCTTGTCCGGAATCATGATATGCACCTTCACCCCTGACAGCACAGCCATCTGTAACGCGTCCAGAATGCTCGCATCCGGAATGAAGTAAGGGCTCTGAATGTAGATGGACCGCTGCGCGGATGTAATCAGCTTCAGATAACCGTTCTTAATATGGGCGAAGCTGGAGGCTGGACCGCTGGTTACGATCTGTATACCAATATTGCCCTTCGACACCAGCTCCGGGAACAGCTCCGGCTTATAGTAGATCTTCTGACTGTCAGCTGCCTGATTCCAGTCCAGTATGAATCGCGTCTGCAGGGCGTACACGGCGCTGCCCTGAAGCCGCAGATGGGTGTCGCGCCAGTAGCCGAATTTCGGATGCAGGCCGAGGTACTCGTCCCCCACATTGAAGCCGCCGACGTACCCAGTCACACCGTCCACGATGACCAGCTTACGGTGATTCCGATAGTTCAAACGCAGATTGAAGAATCGCAGCCTGGAGGAATGGAAGGGAATCGCTTGTCCACCGGCTGCGCGGAATGCGCGGAAGAACTTCTTGGTTAGGCTTCGCGAACCCAGCGGGTCATACAGCACCCTGACCTTAACACCCTCCTGCGCCTTCTTCGTCAGCGCCTCGATCAATCGACCGCCCAGATCATCCTTCTGTAGAATATAATACTGGAGATGGATATACTCGCGGGCGGAGGCGATATCCTCGAACAAGCGATTGAACTTCTCCTCGCCGTCTGTAATGATCTCAAGCGCGTTATTCTCGGTGAGCAGCGCTCGGTTATTCGTCAGGCTCAGCATAATCAGATCATTATACCGTCTGGTGATCAAGCTGCGGTACGGATAATCCCCACTCCTCATCTTGCGGGACTGCGCCTCCAGCCGCTTCTCAATGCCCAGCTTATTCATATCCTCCCACTGGAACAAGCGATTGCGTCGCAGCCCTCGACCTCCGAACAACAGATAGAGAATGAAGCCGAGCACCGGGATGAAGTAGAGCACGAGAAGCCAGGCCCAAGTGGACCCGGCGTCACGCTTATCCTTGAAGAGCAGCCAGACGGCTACGAACATATTCAGGACGAAGACCAGCCCAAGAAGTATGGATACAATGTTCACAGCACGCACTCCTCCCCGTTACTGCTCACTTAACCGTTCAGCATCTCCAACAGCGCGATGGGAATCGTGAACTGCTGATTGTTGATGGTGATGCTCTGCATCCGATCCAGGTTATCGCCATTGGCCGCCTTATGCTCCTGCACCTCGTGCAGCAATCGCTCCATCTGATGATCGAGCGCAGTCGCCGTATCCGCGGCAGACTTCAATTCTCTAAGCAGATGCTCCGGCACATCATGATTGTACTTGTAGAAGATCTTGTGCTCCAGACTCGCCCAGAAGTCCATCGCGATCGTCCGAATCTGCACTTCCACACATACCTGCTCCACCCGATCCGATAGGAATACCGGTACCTCTAGGAGCAGATGCAGGCTCTGATAGCCGTTAGGCTTCGGATTCTTGATGTAGTCCTTCACCTGCAGAATGCGCAGATCACTCTGCTTCTGCAGCATCTCGCTTACGCGATACGTATCAGACAAGAAGGAGCACGTGATCCGAATGCCTGCAATATCCATGACATGCTCGCGAATGGAGTCGTAGGAGATCGTCCCACCCTTGCGGAGCAATTTGTTGATAATACTATCCGGTGACTTCAGACGGAACTTGGTATGCTCAATCGGGCTGTATTCATGCAACGCCTCGAATTCTTCCTTTAAGATCTCAATCTTGGTTTCCATTTCCTTCAGCGCGAATTGATACTGCATCATAAATCGTATAAGCTCATCTCGGAAATCCTTCAATCGCAGCACGTTGTTACTGTTCATTACGGTACAGTCCACCCTCCGCAGTTCTCACAAGCTGATATCTACTACGTTTAATATACCAGATAAGCTTCACTTGAACACATCACCAGGCGAAAATAGTACCGTCTTACAACCGCTCGTATAAGAAATCGACAATATGCACAGCACGCATGTCACTCTCCGCTGCATGCCGCGCAATACCCATCTGCATCTGCATCAGACATCCGGGATTGCTGGTAATGATATAATGCGCTTGCGTCTGGTTCGCATCCACCATCTTATGCGCAAGAATCTGATTGGCCATATCAGGCTGCGTCAGATTATAGATACCCGCCGATCCGCAGCACGATCCCGCGTCGCGCATCTCAATATAGGTCGTCCCCGTTACTTGTTGGAGCAGCTTGCGCGGCGCGCTTGCCCCCTTCATGACGTTCTTAAGATGACAGGAATCCTGATACGTGACCTTCACGTTCTGCGATTGGTCACTAGTCTCGCCGATCGGTTCCCTGAACGTCAGTGGACGACCATGCTCCACTAATAGCGAGCAGATATCCTTCACACGACTGGCGAACCAGCTGGCACCCTCACGCCAATCTGAATCCTGATGCAGCAGGTGATCATACTCGACGAGCAATGCGCCGCACCCGCCGGCGTTAGACACAATATAATCCACGCCCGCATGCTGGAATGCCTCGATATTCGATCGCGCAAGTCCTCTAGCTAGATCCGCCTCGCCCGCATGCGCATGAAGGGCGCCGCAGCAATTCTGAGCCTCCGGGATAATCACCTCGAACCCTGCGGCTGACAGCAGCTCTACCGTCCTCCGGTTCGTCTCTGTGAAGATGGTATCCATCAAGCAGCCGCGGAACATCCCGACTGTGGCCAGCTTCTCACCCTTGGCTGGAATGCGTGTGCCCAGCTGATCAATTACACCTGTGCCCGTAACCTCAGGCAGGGTGCGCTCTATATCCTCCATCTGCTTGGAGAACCTGCCAATTATCCCTTTATCGCGGAATATACGCTGCAGGCCAATCTGGCGATAGACCTTCATGCTCTTACCCATCAGCTTCATTCGCTTCTGATGCGGGAATATCCCTTTCAGCAGCACCGATCGCGCAAGTTTAATCCAAGTGCGATGCTGCGTCGTATGATCCTCAACCGCATCACGCGCCTGCTCGATAAGCTGTCCATACTTAACATCAGCCGGACAAGCCGGCTCGCATGCGCGACAGCCCAGGCAATGGTTCATCTGATCCTCGAATGAGATGCCCGGCTCCATGACGCCGTCAACCGCAGCCTTCATGAGCGCGATGCGCCCTCTGGGTGATTCTGCCTCCAGCCCGGTCTCCTTGAACGTCGGACAGGCCGGCAGACAGAAGCCGCAGCGCATGCAATTTGTCAGCTGATCATAGTCCAGCTTCAGTTGAAACGACGCGCGCAGCGAATCAGGCGGGCCGCTTACAGCCGGACGGTTCATCATGCCTGCATTCAAGTCAGCCACGATCGATCACCACCCGTCTGCGTGTCTCCTTGGCGAAGACTTTCCCAGGATTCAAGAGGTTATCCGGGTCGAATGACTGCTTGATGCCGCGCATGACCGCCACCCCTGCGGCGCCGACTTTCCATTCTAGGAAGGGTGCCTTCACCAGACCCACACCATGCTCGCCGGTGATGGTGCCGCCCAGCTGGATGGCCGCTTCGAAGATCTCCTCGAACGCTGCCTCAACCCGGTGCACCTCCTCTGCGTCTCGCGCATCCGTCGTTGCTGTTGGATGCAGATTGCCATCCCCAGCATGACCGAATGTCGCGATCTGTACGCGATGCTTCTCCGCGATACGGTTGATCGCCAGCACCATCTCTGCGATGCTCGAGCGCGGCACCGTGGCATCCTCCAGTATCGTTGTTGGACGGAGCCTGGCCAGTGCCGTGAACGCGCTGCGCCTGGCCGTCAGCAGCTTGAGCGCTTCCTCGTCTGTGCTGGCCACGCTGATCCGCTCTGCCTGCTCTTCGCGGCAGATCGCTGAGATGAGTTCCATGTCACGCTCCACCATATCCTGCTCGCCATCCTGTTCGATCAGCAGAATCGCAGCCATATCGAGCGGCAGGCCAAGCTTGGCGAAATCGTCCACTACGCGAATAGTCGGATTATCCATAATCTCCAGCGTAGCGGGAATGATTCGGTTCTCGATAATCGTGGACACTGTGCGGGCCGCGCTATAGATATCCTTGAACATCGCCAGCATCGTCTTCTTATAGCTCGGCGGCGGGACTAGCTTCAGTGTTGCCTCCGTTATGACCGCGAGCGTCCCCTCGGATCCAACGAGCAGCTTGGTCAGATCATAGCCCGCGACATCCTTCACCAGCTTGCCCCCGGTACGCATAATGTCGCCATTGGCAAGCACGCATTCCAGACCGAGGACGTAGTCTTTGGTTGTGCCGTATTTGAGACCACGTAGTCCGCCTGAATTCTCTGCAATATTCCCGCCGATCGTCGAGATCTTCATACTGCTGGGGTCCGGCGGATAGAACAACCCCTGACTCTCCACATAGTCCGTGAATGTCTGGGTGATCAGCCCAGGCTGCACCGTTGCGGTCAGGTTCTGCGTATCCAGCTCGAGAATCGCATTCATCCGATGCATGACCATGACGATCCCACCCTGCACAGGCACTGTCCCCCCGCATAGATTCGTGCCCGAGCCCCGGCTCACGAGAGGAATCTTATGCTCGCTCAGCACCTTCATAATGCGTGATACCTGCTCCGTGCTTGCAGGATAGATGACTCCATCCGGCAGCTGCTGCAGCATGGGTGTCCCGTCATAGGAATGCGTGACGAGCGCCTCCGGGTCATCCTTGAAGCTGGCCTCGCCTACGATCACTATTAATTGCTGCCTGATCGACTCGTTCAACATCGCTGTCTCCCCCAATACGGTAATGAGTCATCATGTCATCTGATGACTTTACGACCAGTTTAGCGTATGATTGAATAGAAGTAAATCGTCAAATTGTTGATGGGAGACAGATTTAAACTATTCATCGAAGGGAGACAGTAAGGTATGTGCGAATTGTCCTTACGCCCATTATGAACAACTCCTCTATTAAACCGCAGAAGAGCTCGGAGCTCGTGCTGCAGCACATTCGCCAGCAGATAGAGAGCGGGGAATACTCGCTTGGGAGCAAGCTGCCCACTGTCGATGAATTTGCCATGCGCTACCAGGTGGGGCGATCTACCATACGCGAGGCGCTGAGTGGTCTGAAGGCGATGGGTTGGGTGCGAATTCGACATGGCGGAGGATCGTTCGTTGTTGAGGAGCTGCCCCGAAGCGTGGATGTTGAAGGCGAAGGCGGCATCTTCTATCAGACTGAGCTGCTCCAGGAGGTACTGGAGGTTCGCAGATTCATCGAGGCTGGCTGCGCGGCGCTGGCGGCTGAGCGGAGAACGGCTGCTGACTTAATCGCGCTGGAGCAGAGGCTGCATCAGATGGAAGCGAGCTTAGGCGATGAGGAGGCCAGCAATCAAGCCGATTATCAGTTTCATCTGTCGATTGCCGAAGCCTCGCATAACACACTGTTCCTCACCATGCTGACATCCATGAATGATCGCTTGCAGGCCAGCATGAAGGAATCACGCCGGCTCTGGTTCTTCTCGGATCGATCGACTGCCGAGATGCTGCTGCATGAGCATACACATATCTACGAAGCGATCCGCGATCAGCACAAGCAACTGGCTGAGGATCGGATGAGGGCGCATATCAGCAAGGTAGAGCAGGTTGTGCAGCGGCTGAGTTCGGGGGGGTAGCTCAGTCGATGAGGTTTTCTGTTAGCTAGGAATTGGGAACAGGGCTGAATACGCGACCCTCGGGCAGATGCTCCTGCTGCTCCGCAATCAACAAACCGCCCGATAGTCGTATCCAGGATTCATAGCTGCGCTCTCCCTCTCGAAGCTCGATGATCCGCGCTCCCTTCGGAGAATCGTGCTTACTGTAACCACCTGTAGCTTGTCCATAGGTGAGTCGAATGCCATGCAGATCACCATAATAATTATTACTGTGATCATGACCGGCGAATGTGCCTGCCACATCCCCCATCTCCACCATCGCTTGGAATAATCCAGTGTTCAGATCAGGGCAGCACACCTTCTCCCACTTCGTTCCATAGCAGACATGGTGATCCCATACCTCATTATACTCAGGTATCGGAATATGGAAGAAGGCGATAGCTGGTATTGGAACGGCCTGTCCGTGATTCAACTTCATAGATTCATCTATATACCAGGCGATCTGATCACGGGTAATCGCTCCCCAGCCACCTAGCGGCGACCTGTCCCCGGAATCGAATGCATAGATTGCGGCGGCAATCTGATCATTCGTACTGCCATTAATTCTTAACACATAATTCCCTACACCATGAATTCCAGCTGGACCTGCTGATGCCAGACACAGTTCGCTCCGCTGCAGCGTCTCGAGCAATTGCTGATTATTCGCGGTTCCCTGACCATCATGATTTCCGAAGACAAGTGCCCACGGAATGCGACGCCGTTCTGCCGGCTCTACCACTTCCAGAATGATCTGTCTTGAATCCCCGCGTCCGTGCTTCGTTATTGCGTCGCCGGAGATGAGGTCCCCCGAATAGAAGACAAGATCAGGCTTTTCCAGCTCCAGCACCTCCTCCATCAATTGCATAGAGGCCATATCTTGCTCCTCGCCATAGGTCCGATGGACATCTGTGAATTGCACGATTTTAAATGTGCCAGATGCGTTGAATGATAACTGAATCTTGTTAGCCATCTCATTCCCTCCCATTCATGATGCCGCTCAATTATCTTAATGATTAATATAACTGAGTATAGATGCATTTATATGCTTTGTAAAGACATCCTCATCGTCATATTGGGGTTAGTTGCAGCAATTAAACGGCATATACATGAACACCGCTGGCGCGGAATGCATCGAGCTCCTCCTGCCGCGCCTCTGCTCCTGTGATCAACGTGTGTACGGACTCAATTGGTGCGACTTTATGCAGCGACAGCTTGCCTAGCTTGGTGTGATCAGCGGCTACAATAATCTCCTGTGCCGCTCGAATCATAGCCTGCTTAGCTGGGACTAGCATAGCGTCCGGGTTCATAAGGCCATGCTGGGGGTGAATGACCGTCATGCCAATGAATGCCTTCACCACGTGAATCGTGTTAAGCGCATGATCGGTCAGCATCCCATTGAGCATATAACTTGATGGATACAGCTCGCCGCCGGTCACGATCACCCTCACTCCTGGGGCATCGCGAAGCTCACCCGCCACATTGATATCATTCGTAATGACCGTTAGGTGCGAATGGTTCACGAGGTTGCGCGCGATATGCATGGTGGTGGTACCCGAGTCAATAATGATCGAATCCCCGTCCTCAACGAGACTCGCAGCCATCCGCCCGATTCGCCGTTTCTCATCCGCACTCTGCGTAGATCGTTCTGTGAACGCCGGCTCATTATTCGTCCATTCCTCGACCACCACACCACCATGTGTACGCCTAAGCATACCATTCTGCTCAATCTCAGATAAATCCCTGCGTATTGTCGCTTCATGCACCCCAAACTGCTGCGCCAATACACCCACCGTTGCTGATCGATTCGATCGCACATAGTCAACAATCCGTCGTTTCCGTTCTGCCGCTAGCATCCCATCGCCTCCCCCTCTTCTATGTCTCCCGTTCATTACGTGCGTGCAGCAGTGTATATCGCTCTGGCCGTACAAGATGCGCAGCCTGCAAGCTTCTTTCCAGCAAATCCTGTGACACACCCAGCTGTTCAATCGTCGACGGACTACCGACAGCGGTTAAGAGACCTCTGATCTCCTCCTCACCCGGTATGCGACTTATCTCGCGAACAATGTCCGCCCAGTTCGCTGCAACCTGCACGCGAACGCCAGCCTGCATGCCGAACTGTTCACCTGCCAATTGATGATACAGCTTCGAAATCTGCGCGCACGCAACCCCTACCTTAGCGCCGTGCAGCAGCTGCTTGCGTCCCGCAGCAATGTAGTCCATCTCCCAGAAGTGGGAGAGATGATGCTCCGCGCCGGAGGCTGGATGCGACTTGCCGAATAGCAGCATCGCAATGCCTGACTCAATCAACGCATGCATCAAGGTGGCAATCCCCTCTTCATCACGCTTGGCAATTAAGCTAACCTGATCCACACACTTCTTTAGCGCCTCTCGCGTCATCGTCTCCGCCTGCTCGAGATACGGCTCGTCATTCGCCAGCACGCCGAAGGTCCAGTCGAACAGGGAGGTAAACTTGCCCAGAATATCTCCGAATCCAGCAGCCGTCATCGCTCCAGGCGCGCGGGTCAACACATTCAGATCTGCGAAGATCGCATCAGGGCCTATTGACACAATTGTCTTCTTGCTCCCTCGGATAATGATCGGCGCCCCCTTCGAATTAAAACCGTCAACCGATGGCGCAGTGGGAACCGAGATAAAGGGCAAATGTGTCGTATAGGCTGCGTATCTCGTAATATCATGCAGGGTACCGCTGCCAACAGCGATCACCATCTGAGGCTTACATTGTTGGATGTCCAGGATGAGTTGTATAATCGATACCTCATCCGCAATTACGTCGCCGATCCCATTCGGCTCGATGAACGTGGTATGGCAATGAACATGAGCCTTCGCTAGCATTTCTTCAACCAACTTGCCCGCTGCCTCATAGGTATTAGTGTCTACCACCATCTGAACGACTCGAATGTCTCTCTGCTCCAGGTAGCCGCTTAGCTTTCGGACAGCGCCCGCTTCAATCGCGATCAGCTCAATTCCTAACGCTGCAGTATCAGCACTATGCATCAATACCATCCACACCTTCCATCACACTTTGAATAAACCCGCTCAAATCATCTGCAACCCAATCCGGTTTCATCGGGCTATCGGCAATACTCTTGCGAGTCGCAGACCCGGTAAGAACCGCAGCGCTCAGCATACCTGCTTGGTTCGCCAGTCCAACATCGGAAGTCAGACTATCCCCGATGACGACACAATGTTCAGCCGGTAGCCCAATCGCTGTTAGCGCCGCCTCCGCCATATACTTCGAAGGCTTGCCCACGACTACTTCAACCTGCTGCTCCGAAGTATGGGTAATCGCAGCGATAAGTCCGCCAACATCGAAGCATTCACCGCCGTCTCCCGGGAACATCTTATCTTCATTAGTCGCGATAATTTTGGCACCGCTGCGCGCAGCTCGGAATGCCTGATTCAGGTCTTCATAGGTAACTGTCTCATGGAGCGTAATCACTAACCACTTCGCATCCTCAGGTCGACCAGCAATCGTCAGACCGTAGGATTCAAGCTCTTCCTGCAGGCCGGGATCGCCGAGCGACCACAGCGGCGCTTCCCTGTCATGCTTCAGCAGATATTGCGCGGTCACTGTTGAGCCCAGGATAATCCGATCCAATTCTACCTCCAACCCCATCGCCGCCAGCTTAGCTTGACACATCGCCCTCGAGTAATTGCCGCGATTGCTTAAGAACAAGTACGGTAGCCCTCGCCTCTGCAGCTCCTTAATCGCCTCGATTGATCCCGGAATCGCGTTCTGCCCGGCATACACCGTACCGTCCAGGTCGATGATGTACCCTTTAATCTGATGATAGTGTGCCATGTTCTCTCTCCTAATTGCGTGATAATGTTCAATAATTACTTAATTGCATTTTAATTTGCTCGTTTATGCTCATTTCTGTTATTTTACTATGCATTCCCTCTATTGTCATCACCACAGCACCATTATGCTAAAAAAGTTCATCACATCTGCACGCACGCAATCGAGTAGGAGGAGGCGCCTAGCCTCCGTCCTCTCACACCACCGTACATGCGGGTCCGCATACGGCGGTTCCTAAAGGTTAACAAAGTTCCAAATAACGAGTAAGCAAACTTTTCAGCCCTTTCGC
>JAEZQY010000026.1 GCA_023441055.1 Bacillota bacterium
TGCTCCCCACGCTTTCGCGCCTCAGCGTCAGTTATAGGCCAGAAAGTCGCCTTCGCCACTGGTGTTCCTCCACATCTCTACGCATTTCACCGCTACACGTGGAATTCCACTTTCCTCTCCTACACTCAAGCTGCCCAGTTTCCGATGCGAACAAGAGTTAAGCTCTTGCCTTAAACACCAGACTTAAACAGCCGCCTGCGCGCGCTTTACGCCCAATAATTCCGGACAACGCTTGCCCCCTACGTATTACCGCGGCTGCTGGCACGTAGTTAGCCGGGGCTTTCTTCTCAGGTACCGTCACCTAAAGAGCAGTTACTCTCCTTAGCGTTCTTCCCTGGCAACAGAGCTTTACGATCCGAAAACCTTCATCACTCACGCGGCGTTGCTCGGTCAGACTTGCGTCCATTGCCGAAGATTCCCTACTGCTGCCTCCCGTAGGAGTCTGGGCCGTGTCTCAGTCCCAGTGTGGCCGTTCACCCTCTCAGGTCGGCTATGCATCGTCGCCTTGGTGAGCCATTACCTCACCAACTAGCTAATGCACCGCGGGCCCATCTACAAGCGGCAGATTGCTCCGCCTTTCCCAAGGACAAGATGCCTCGTCCCCGACCATTCGGTATTAGCTAACGTTTCCGTTAGTTATCCCCAGCTTGTAGGCAGGTTGCCCACGTGTTACTCACCCGTCCGCCACTAAGCCAAACACTTTCCGAAGAAGGTGTAAGACTTCGTACGACTTGCATGTATTAGGCACGCCGCCAGCGTTCGTCCTGAGCCAGGATCAAACTCTCCATAAAGGATGATTCGATTAAAGCTCATTACTTAGCTTGCGCTATCGATTCATTGCTGAATCGGTTGTTTGTTTACTCACTCGTTTGCAGTTTTCAAGGAACAAATGATGTTGCTTATTGTCGCTTCTCATGAGCTCTTAGTATCAAGTGTCTCTCGATGGCGACCAGAACAATATATCATATCCGCGATGTAGATTGCAAGTCTTTTTTTAAAAAACTTTATTGTTAATTTGTAACCGTACTTGCTATCCTCTCGCAGGAATATCATCATACCATGGTCAATCCTGATAAACAACCTGAATTAAATGCCAGTTTTAACATTAGTAGATTCACTTGTCGGATGACATATCTGCGCCTAACAGCCCACCTCAACAGGATTATACTCAAATTTTTCACTACATTCGCATCCAACGACCCGCCACAGCAGCATTATATTCAACATTTTCACTTTATCCATGCCTGACCGTTCCAAACCAAGCTTCATCCGCGCCACCTAAAAAAACGCCCGCGGCAGCTCCTATATCAGAAGCTTACCGCGGGCGTCGCCAATTCCTATTCTTGTTCGATTCTTACTCTACAGACCGATCCCGCATGAGCGGGAACAGGAGCACGTCGCGGATCGACGGCGCATCGGTCAGCAGCATCACCAGACGGTCGATACCGATGCCCAGACCGCCGGTAGGCGGCATGCCATACTCCAGCGCGCGGATGAAGTCCTCATCCATCATATGCGCTTCATCATTGCCCTGCTCGCGCTCGACCAGCTGCGCCTCGAACCGCGCGCGCTGATCGATTGGATCGTTAAGCTCGGTGAAGGCGTTGGCATGCTCACGCGCCACAATGAACAGCTCGAAGCGATCCGTGAAGCGCGGGTCATCCGCTTTCTTCTTCGCCAGCGGCGAGATTGCGAGCGGATGGCCATAGACGAATGTCGGTTGAATCAACGTCTCTTCCACATAGGTTTCGAAGAATTGATTCACGATATGACCGAAGGTCATCATCGGTTCCACCGGAACCTTATGCTCCTTGGCCAGACGATGCGCCTCCTCATCGGACATCTGTACGCTGAAGTCGACGCCGACAACCTCCTTGATGGCGTCGACCATCGATACGCGGCGCCAAGGGGGCGCCAGGTTAATATTTTGCCCACCGTAAGTAATGGTTGTCGAACCTAGAACCTCCTGCGCGATATGCGCAATCAATTCTTCCGTCAGCTTCATAATATCTAGGTAATCTGCGTACGCCTCGTACAACTCGATCATCGTAAACTCCGGATTATGCCGCGTGGACACCCCTTCATTCCGATACACACGTCCGATCTCGTATACCTTCTCCATGCCGCCTACGATCAGACGCTTCAGATGGAGCTCAATCGCGATACGCATATATAATTGCATGTCCAGCGCATTGTGATGCGTCTCGAACGGCCGCGCAGAGGCACCTCCGGCAATCGCATGCAGCGTCGGTGTCTCCACCTCTAGATAGCCCAAGTTGTCCAGATAACGGCGCATGGATTGAATAATCCTCGAACGGGTGATGAAGGTCTGCTGTACCTCAGGATTCACGATCAGGTCCACGTATCGCTGGCGATAGCGCATCTCTACATCCTTCAGCCCATGGAACTTGTCCGGCAGCGGATACAGCGACTTGGTCAACACTTCGATCTCGGCAGCCTTAACCGATGTCTCTCCAGTTCGCGTCTTGAATACATGACCCTTAACACCGATTAGATCCCCGATATCGAGTAGATCGAATGCTTCATACATGACATCGCCAATATGGTCCTTGCGCACGTACACCTGGATCTTGCCGGAGAGGTCTTGAATATGCGCGAAGCTGGCCTTACCCATGTTCCGCTTCTGCATAATGCGTCCCGCGATCACGACCTCCATATTCAGTTCATCCAGCTCTTCTGTGCTCTTCTCACTGTAGGTCGAGAGAATCTCGCCTGCATGATGCGTCCGCACGTACTTCTTGCCGAATGGATCGACACCCAGTCCGCGTAGTTCATCCAGCTTGTTCCTGCGTATTTGCAATAGCTCGCGCTCATTTACTTCCGTCTCTTGTGTCACAAACATTCACTCCTATAACTGCTTAGTAGGCCTGTCTTAGGCAAAAAAAGCTCCCCACAGGAAGCTTTACTCGCACCAGATGAATCCCTTACTTCTTGATATCCATAATCTGATATTGAATAATGCCCGCAGGTACACTCACATCCACGACCGATCCGCTCTTCTTGCCTAAGATGGCCTTGCCGACCGGACTTTCGTTGGAGATCTTGTTCTGCGATGGATCGGATTCAGCTGTGCCTACGATCGAATACTCAATCGTCTCGCCCAGCTCCAGATCCTTCAGGGTCACGATGGAGCCGATGCTCACCACATCCGTCTCAATCTCGTCGCTATTAATAATCCGAGCGTTGCGCAGCATTTTCTCCAACGTTATGACGCGCCCCTCGATGAAGGCTTGCTCGTTCTTCGCATCTTCATATTCGGAATTCTCGCTGATATCGCCATAGCCGATCGCGACCTTGATACGCTCAGCTACCTCGCGACGCTTGACGGACTTCAGATGCTCCAATTCCTCTTCCAGCTTTCTGAGGCCGTCTTGAGTCAGGATTACTTCTTTTTCGGACATGTTTCAATCTCCCGTCTTGTGAGAATTATATTTCGTGACATTGTGCACTTTACTTAAATATATGGTCTCGGCAGTCCGGCATGATCGAATGCGCTGAAAAATTACAAGTCATATGCACCAGTTGTATTGCCTGTTGAATAGCCGATTTACTATTCGATGATTATATTGCAAGCCATATCAAAAGTCAATGTATGGCAATCCTTCTAGCAATCTGCCTATCCGCGCCCAGCCTCGCTTTCGCGCGCTTAGACCGCCGCCGCTTCCAGCGATAGCAAGTAGTCGCCCAGAATCTGAGCCATCTTGTCGCGGCTCGTCTCCTCCATCACGCGATCCTTCACTCTGGCCGTGCTCGGCAGCCCCTTCAGATACCACGCCAGATGCTTGCGCATCTCCTTCACCGCCACATGCTCGCCCTTGAGCGCGACCAAGCGGTCCATGTGCAGGATGGCTATGTCTATTTTCTCCTGTGGAGTTGGGTCTGGAAGCAGTTCACCTGTTGTCAAATATTGCACCGTCCGATACAGCATCCACGGATTGCCAAGCGCTCCTCTGCCGATCATGACGCCATCGCAGCCCGTATGATCGAGCATGCTGCGCGCATCCTCGGGTGAGAACACATCACCGTTGCCGATGACTGGGATGGAGACATTCTCCTTCACTTCCTTAATGATGTCCCAATTGGCGACGCCGGTGTATAGCTGCTCCCTCGTGCGGCCATGCACGCTGACTGCGCTTCCGCCTGCGCGTTCTACCGCCTGGGCGTTGCGCACCGCGTACACGTGCTCGGCATCCCAGCCGATCCGCATCTTCACTGTGACCGGCTTGCTGACGGCTTCGACGACCGCCGAGACCATCTCTTCAATCTTAGCTGGGTCAAGCAGCCACTTGGCCCCGGCATCGCAGCTGGTTACCTTAGGCACCGGGCAGCCCATGTTAATATCGATAATGTCTGCATTCGTATGCTCATCCACATAGCGCGCCGCGCCGACCAGCGATTCCTTATCACCGCCGAAGATCTGCAGGCTCAGCGGCTTCTCGCGCTCATCCACATACAGCATATCCAGCGTCCGCTTATTGCCGTGCAGGATCGCCTTGTCGCTGACCATCTCCGCGCATACAAGTCCCGTACCGAACTCCTTGGCAATCAGCCTGAACGCCGGGTTGCACACGCCCGCCATAGGCGCCAGTACCACCTTGTTCTTCGCGACTACATCTCCAATCTTCAACATACAATCACCCCTCTAACAAATCTGATCGTTCTATATCCAGCGCATTGGCGATTCTGCCGACCATCTGCTCATCCGCTCTGCGCGCTCCACGCTCAATCGCACCCAGCACTGCAACAGAAACACCTAGTTCATCCGCGAATTCTAATTGGGTATAGCCCTTCAATTTTCGAAACGCCCGAATTCGGAGCGCCAGCTGGTCCTTAACCATAACCGTACATCTTCCTTCCCTTCAACCGCTTCTAATGCGTGATGCCAATCGGACGCCGTCGGAACGATCGACTCGTCTTCCTGCATGATCTCCAGCAATGGAATGAGCACGAACGCCCGCTCGCCAATGCGTGGATGCGGCAGCTCCAACTCCTCGGTCTGCAGCGCTGTTCGACCGAACAGCAGCAAGTCCAGGTCAATCGTCCGCGGTCCCCAGCGCACATCCCGCACGCGCCCCATCGACCGCTCGATCTTCAGCAGCAGCTGCAGCAGCTCGACAGCTGGCAGGTCGGCGCGCACCGCAATCACCATATTCAGATAATCCGGCTGCTCGGTTAAACCGACAGGCGCCGTCTCATAGATCGAGGAGCAGCGCAGCACAGCGACATCTGGCTGTCTATGCAATTCCTCCACAGCCCGCAATAAATAATCACGCCGATCACCTAAATTCGAGCCCATTCCAATAAATGCAATACCGTCCGAGCTCCTCATGCGTCGACCCGCCTTCTGGTCACCTCGGTCACTACACCATCGAAGTGCGCCTTGAACGGCGGATTCGGCTTCGTCACGCGGACTGTGGTTTCAATCACTTTAGTATACTGACTGAGCACCGTCTGCGCAATTCGCTCCGTTAACGCTTCAATGAGCTTCAGCGGCTCACCCTCAACGATGGCCTGCACCGTATGATAGATATCCGGATAGTTAATCGTGTCCTCGAGCTCGTCGGACTGACCAGCCGGCGCAAGGTCCATGCCGATCGTAATATCGACAATAAACTGCTGGCCCAATCGGTTCTCCTCCGGGAACACCCCGTGGTAGCCATAGAAACGCATGCCCTTCATCGTAATACTGTCCATTATTGTTCACCTCGCACTATCGCGTCGCACATCAGCGCAACCCGCTTCATCTGGCGCACATCATGCACCCGCATAATCTGGCAGCCCTGCGCAATTCCCAGCGCGACAGTCGCTGCCGTTCCCTCTATGACATCGGTCGCTGGACTGCCCAGCGTATGCTGGATGAAGCCCTTGCGCGAGGTGCCCAGGAGTACCGGATAGCCCAGCCCGCAAACCTCGCTCAGATGATTCATCATGGTCAGGTTATGCGCTCTAGTCTTGGCGAAGCCGATGCCCGGATCCAGGATGATATTCGCTTCGCGCACGCCTGCCTCTGCTGCAATACGCACCGACTCACGCAGATCCTCCAGCACATCCGGCACGAAGTTCGTGTAATTCATGTCCGCTCGATTATGCATCAGCACGATCGGCGCTTCGAATGCCGCAGCCACCTCCGCCATCCGAGCATCCAGCCGGCAGCCCCATATATCATTCAGGATATGCGCGCCTGCTTCCAGCGCCTGCTGCGCAACATCCGGTTTATACGTATCGATCGACAGCGGGATCGGCAGCTCGCGGCTGATCGCTTCGATAATCGGGATGACGCGCGCCAGCTCCTCATCGGCATCCACCCGCTCATAGCCAGGCCTCGTCGACTCACCGCCAATATCGATGATATCGGCTCCATCCTCCGCCATCTGATAAGCCTGCCGCAGCGCGGCATCACGCGAGCCGTAACGCCCGCCATCCGAGAAGGAATCCGGCGTCACATTCAGAATACCCATAATCAGCGTCCGCCCGCCCAGCTCGAGCTCATGCCCGCGGCATTGCAGCGTCCGAATGCTATGCTTGCCCAACCTTACCCCTCCTCACGATATCGCGCAATTTCCTGTAAGACAGAATCCAGATATCCCCTATGCAAAATAGACCCCATCCTCCGTTCCCCGCCGGACTTCCATAAGTCCTCCCCGTCATAGCCGGTAATTACCGTGACGGGCACGAGCTCCTGCACAGCGTTCGTGAGGAAGATCTCATCTGCGCCCAGCAGATCCTCCAGCGCGTATAGCCCCTCTGCCGCTGGCATGCCCAGCCGCTCGGCCAGCTGCAGCACATGCCAGCGTGTAATGCCTGGCAATGCGCCTGTCGCCAGCGATGGCGTGTACAGCTTGCCGCCTGTAACGAAGAACAGATTACTGACGATCCCTTCTGCCACTGCGCCTTGCTCACTTAAGAATAAACCCTCCGCCCCGGCCGCCCAGGGATAACCGGATAATTCCCGCTTCGCTAGTACATTATTCATATAATGAAAGGATTTCATACGCACATCCGATTCCGGTGTATTGCGACGCAGCCGCAGCAGCTGAAGCGGCTTGCCCACCGCCTCTGCGTAAAGCTCCCCTTCGCCCGCATGGGGCAGCTCCTTCACATAGACGATGACAGACGGTTCACCGTAAGCCTCAGACGGCAAGCCCAGTGGCTGCGCGCCCGCCGATACGCTGTAGCGAATATAGCCGTCGGTCAGGCCATTCGCCGCCAGCAGCTCGCGGATATGCTGTCTGATCGATAACGCATCGAGCTCGCAATGGATCTGCAGGCGTTCACAGCCGGCTTGGAGCCGCGCGAGATGTGCGTCCAGCAGCATCGGCACCCCGTGATACGTCCGGAATGTCTCGAATAGTCCAATGCCATACAGAAAGCCGTGATCGAGTACCGATACCACGGCTTGCTGCTCCTGCACACATTGGCCATTAAGCCCAATGATCATCGCACTGCTGCTCCGTTCAAGAAGTTACGGAGAATCTGATGACCATGATCCGTAATGATCGACTCCGGATGGAATTGCACGCCCTCGATCGGATAATCCTTATGCCGCAAGCCCATAATCTCACCCTCGGCCGTCTCAGCCGTAATCTCCAGGCAATCCGGCAACGTCTCCCGCTCGACAATCAGCGAGTGATAACGCGTCGCGGTGAAGGGATTTGGCAAGCCTGCGAACAGCCCCTTGCCATCATGATGCATGAGCGATGTCTTGCCATGCATCATCTTCGGCGCGCGAATAACCTCACCGCCGAATGCCTGCCCAATGGATTGATGGCCCAGACAGACGCCGAGAATCGGAATACTTCCCTTGAACCGATCGATTAGCGCCAGACTGATGCCCGCTTCATTCGGCGTGCAAGGTCCCGGCGAGATCAGGATTTGATCCGGTCTCAGCGCCTCAATCTCATCAAGCGTTATCTGATCATTGCGGTATACAACCGGGGTCTCTCCCAGCTCACCCAGATATTGCACCAGGTTATAGGTGAATGAATCATAATTGTCGATCACTAAGATCATGGCAGCACTACCCCTCTTCTTCAATTGAAGCATATTGAACAGCCTTCCACATCGCCTTCGCCTTATTCAATGACTCCGTGTACTCCCGAGCGGGATCAGAGTCAATCACTATCCCTGCGCCTGCTTGAATATAACCCATACCGTCTTCCACCACCATCGTGCGAATAATTATATTAAATTCCATATTTCCGTTATAGTCAATCCATCCGATTGATCCGGTGTACGGTCCGCGTCTGACGGGCTCCAGCTCCTCGATAATTTCCATCGTGCGGATCTTGGGCGCTCCAGTAATCGTACCTCCTGGGAATGTCGCCGCGATCACATCGAAGGCGTCCTTGCCCGCCATCAGCTCACCGGTCACCTCGGAGACGATATGCATCACATGGGAGTACTTCTCAACCACCATCAGCTCCGGCACCCGCACTGACCCGTAGCGCGATATACGGCCCAGATCATTGCGCTCCAGATCGACCAGCATAATATGCTCCGCGCGCTCCTTCTCGCTGTCCAGCAGCTTCCGCAGCAGTCGAGCATCCTCCTCTTCGCTTGCGCCTCTGGGCCGCGTACCGGCAATTGGCCGCGTCCGCACATGCTGGTCCTCGACCTGGACGAGCAGCTCAGGCGAGCCGCTGACTAGCTGCCAGTCTGGGAATTTCAAGAATCCCATATAGGGGGAGGGATTCAGTTGACGCAGCCACTCGTAGATGCGCTCCGGTGTGCTATCCAGTCTTCGGCTCTGCCTGATGGACAGATTCACCTGGAAGACATCGCCTGCGCGAATATATTCCTGAATGCGTTCCACAGCCTGCATATACTCCGCTCTCGAGAATGCGGCATGGACATCTGTCAGCAGCTCCACATCGATCCCGATATTACGATCTGCGATATCGGCTGCGAGCTTGCTGCGTCTCGCTTCAGCAGCTTCGTTGCGCATGCTCGCTGTTCGGATATCCTCCCAGACCCGCTTCATCACAGTAAGCCGCTCGCAAGCCAATTCATACTGACGCTCCAGCTGGTCATCTGACTCCCCGGGCGCTATATGCGCATGAGTCGCGCAGTATACGGCGTTCTCTTGATGATCGATGATCCACAGCTCGTCCAGCATCATGAAGGCATAATCCGGGCAAGTCAGATCTGCAGCTGCCAGCTCAGGCAGCCGTTCAATGCTGCGCGCCATATCATAGCCCCAATAGCCCACGATACCACCGGTAAACTTCGGCAGGCTGTTAATGCGGGGCGAGCGGTAATCCGCCATCCATGCCTTCACGACCTCGAGCGGCTTACCGGATACTGTGTGGACTATTGCCTTGCTGTTGGCCAACCGAGCTTCGGCATTCGGTAGATCACCACCGTCACGCAGCTCCTCGGCCCCTTGCTGATCCGATGACTCCTGTTGATCCACAGCACCTACTTGTCGAATCGTAGTTATACGCGCCTCGCTCCCACTACCGCTGATCGTCGAGAACGGCCGCAAGCCGAGATAGGAATAGCGCCCCATCTTCCCGCTCTCGAGTATGAAAGCATGCTCCGAGCCGAGCTCCCATGCCCGCTCCCATGATTCCATTACGAAGTCTGGCTCCAACTCGATTCGCTTAAGCAGCGGCAGCATCGTATAGCCATCCTGCTTCCACTCTCGCCATTGCTCTATTGTAATTTGTGTCATCCCTCTACCCCCGAGCAACAAATCAATCCACCAACCTGAAGTATCAGATTCCAGCACCACAGCCCAAATTTACCTCGTCACGCGCCATACAGCATCACTTTCCAGCATTACCGCACAGTTACTCCACACCGCTCTACTCCAAACTCCCCTGCCACGTCCATTTAAGCCGACCTCGCCGCTCTATTTGCTCCAATCTCACCGCGCTCCTGCCGATTGCGATCCGCTTGGCCAGGCGTGCAACTCTCCAAAAAAGACCCCTCACACCACCGTGAGGGGTCATGCCTGCTATTATAGCAGAATATGAATTAGTCTTCGAATTGATACAGCGGTGTGCTGAGGTAGCGCTCGCCATTCGAAGGTAGAATCGCAACAACGCGCTTGCCTGCTCCGAGCTCCTTAGCAACCTTGAGCGCTGCGAAGATCGCTGCGCCGGAGGAGATCCCGCCGAGAATGCCTTCGGACTTCGCGACATTGCGCGAGGTTTCGAATGCTTCATCATTCTCAACCGTGATAACACCATCATAGATGTTCGTGTTCAGGATATCCGGCACGAAGCCAGCTCCAATCCCTTGGATCTTATGCGGGCCTGGCTTACCGCCAGACAAGATCGGGGATGCCGTTGGCTCAACCGCATAAATCTTAATGCCTGGGAAGTTCGACTTCAGCACTTCGCCAGCGCCCGTGATGGTACCGCCAGTGCCGATACCGGAGATGAACGCATCCAGCTTGCCGTCCAAAGAATTAATAGCTTCCACAATCTCGGGACCTGTGGTCTCACGGTGAATCTTCACGTTCGCTTGATTCTGGAATTGCTGCGGGAGGAAGTGGTCAGGATTAGCAGCAACAATCTCTTCAGCACGGCGAATAGCGCCCTTCATGCCTTCAGGTCCTGGAGTCAGCTCCAGCTTGGCACCATATGCGCGCAACAGATTTCTTCTCTCGAGGCTCATGGTCTCAGGCATAACCAGTATTGCTTTGTAGCCCTTGGCAGCTGCTACCAATGCAAGGCCAATGCCAGTATTGCCGCTGGTAGGCTCTACGATGGTGTCGCCCGGCTTCAGCTTGCCTTCCTTCTCAGCCTGCTCAACCATACTAATCGCGATACGATCCTTCACGCTGGCGCCTGGATTCTGATATTCCAGCTTCACATACACTTCAGCACTGCCCTCTGGCACGACACGGTTCAGACGGACAAGGGGCGTATCTCCGATTACTTCTGTAATGTTCTGTACAATCTTGGCCATTGTTAATCCTCCTCGAATTGGTAATTGCTATCCCTGTATTCCGACTAAAACAGTCGGTATTAACTATTCACATCTTACCAGTCTGAAAAAAACTTGTCAACGAAAAAATTCGAACCATTCGAATCCATTTCTTAACCGATTTCTATCCATCTATATCCTGTATTAGACGCTCTAAATCTACTCGCTCCACCTGATAATTCTCGTTGCAGAAGTGGCACGCGACCTCAGCCCGTCCATTATCGCGCAGGATGCTCGCCAGCTCAGCCTTACCCAGGCTGACCAGCGTATTCTCTACGCGCTCTTGCGAGCAGGAGCAGCGGAACGTTAACGGAATCGTATCCATAATCCTCACATCATCGAATAGATGTCTGACGATCTCTTCGGGGCCCATCCCTTGATTAATCAAGCTCGTCACTGATGGCAATTGAGCAAGCTTCTGCTCGATCTCTGTGATCTCCTCATCGCGAAGCCCAGGCAACAGCTGAATAATAAACCCGCCTGCCGCCTTAATCGAATAATCGACATCTACCAGCACGCCGAGCGCCACTGCAGACGGTGTCTGCTCAGATACGCCGAAGTAATAAGTGAAGTCCTCCGCAAGCTCCCCCGACACGATCGGGGATGTCCCACGATACGGCTCCTTCATGCCAAGATCCTTAACGATGTACAATGCGCCATCCGTACCGACTGCACCCGCGACATCCAGCTTGCCCTTATCATTCAATGGCAGATCCACACTTGGATTACTCACATAAGCGCGAGCTTCCCCGTTCGCATTAGCATCTGCCACAATCTGACCGATTGGTCCTCCGCCCTTCACTTGCACCGTCAGCTTCTCATCACCCTTGAGCATGAAGCCCATCATGGCCGCTGCAGTCACGGTTCGACCTAATGCAGCTGCAGCCGTCGGGGTCGTCTCATGGCGGCGATGCAGCTCCCCCACTAGTGAAGTCGATAGCGCAGCGAATACGCGCACCCGATTTTGAAGCGCGGTACCGCGCAGCAATCGGTCTTGCTCCTGTTGTCTATTCATCTCAATCCTACCCTTCCTGTCCAAATAGTGAAGCGGCAGCGCCTACACGCGCTGCCGTCATGTCTGATTCCGCTCATAGATCATTAATAAGCCCTGTAGGGTCAACAGCTTGTTGACCTCCTGTATCGTCTTGGATTCATTCGCAATCAGCTCAGCCAGGCCGCCAGTGGCAATAACCTTAGCCTTCACTCCGAATTCCTCTTCCATACGCCACACGATGCCGTCCACCTGTCCCGCGAAGCCGTAGACGATGCCAGCCTGCATCGAGGCAACCGGGTTACGACCGACCGTACTCTTCGGTCTGGCCAGCTCAATGCGCGGCAGCTTAGCTGCCCTGCTGTAGAGCGCCTCGGTCGAGATGCCGATACCAGGCGCGATCGCACCGCCCAGGTAGTCACCCTTCTCATCGATATAATCGAATGTGGTCGCTGTACCGAAATCAACGATGATCAGCGGCGAGCCATACAGCTCGATCGCTGCAATGGCGTTGACGATCCGATCGGCGCCGACCTCGCGCGGATTCTCATAACGGATATTCAATCCCGTTCGAACGCCTGGGCCGACGACAAGAGGCGTCTTCTTAATATATTTGGAGCACAGCTTCTCAATGGTCGGCATAATCGGCGGAACGACCGATGAGACAATGACGCCCTCGATCTGATCCATGCGAATGCCAGCATGCTGGAACAGATTGAACACGGTCACACCGTATTCGTCCGCAGTCGCAGATCGATTCGTGCTTAGGCGCCAATCATGCAGCAGCTTGCGTTCCTGATATACGCCTAGAACAATATTCGTGTTGCCAATATCGATGACGAGAATCATAGGCTAGCTTCCCTTCCGCTCATTCAAGTCCAAGCTAATATCCAGCGCGGGAACAGAGTGTGTCAATCCACCGACCGAGATCACGTCTACACCGGTCAGCGCAATTGCCCGAAGCGTCTCACGGGTAACTCCGCCCGAAGCCTCTATGACAATATGAGGCGACTGCGTCTTGATCATGCGTACGGCCTGCTCCATATCCAGCGTCGGCATATTATCCAGCATGATAATATCAGCGCCGGCCTCCAGCGCCTCGGTTACCTGTGCATGGGATTCCACTTCCACCTCGATCTTCATCGTATGCGGAATATAGGCCCGAGCGCTCTGAACTGCCGAAGCAATCCCGCCCGCGGCCTTAATATGATTATCCTTTATCATTACCGCATCATAGAGTCCGAAGCGATGATTATGGCCGCCGCCGATGCGAACCGCATACTTCTCCAGCTGCCGCAGCCCCGGTGTCGTCTTACGCGTATCCACCAATCGCGCTGGCGCGCCCTCGAGCGCATCAACATAGCTTCGCGTCTTCGTGGCAATGCCTGACATACGCTGCAGCAGATTCAGAGCCAGCCGCTCACCGCTCAATATGCTTCTCGAGCTTCCTTCAACCTCTGCAATGACAGTACCTCTACGCGCTTGTGTTCCCTCTTCCACGCATGTCCGGAAGACAAGCCCCGCGTCGATTGCTGCGAACACAGCCGCCGCGACAGGCAGCCCGGCAATAACGCCGTCTTCCTTCACATGGAGTACCCCCTTGGAACGATGGGTGTCCGGGACAGCAGCCAGCGCAGAGATATCACCTGTTCCGATATCCTCCAGCAACCATGCTTGAATCTGCTCACGCAGCCATGCCGCATTCCAATCAGCCTTCATTGATCTGTTCCTCCACCATTCCAGTTTCGCGATGCCAGTTCGTATGCTTGCGCCATCTGTGGTCATCCCGCTCCGGGAAGTCCTCGCGATAATGTCCGCCGCGGCTCTCATCACGCAGGATTGCGGCTTGCGCAGTCAGCATCGCGCAGACTAGCAAATTCGCGAATTCATACTCTTCCCGCTTGGATAATTGCGTATCGAGCACAGGCAATTGGCGCCGCAGCTCCTCACCGCCCTTAGTCAATCCGCTCAGGCTGCGCTTCACCCCCGCATATCGAAGCATGACCTTCTGCAGCTTGAGCCTACGCTCGACGATCGCTGTGATCGAGCCATGCGTGCGATGCGCGTTATAACCGATTCCCTCCGGCAGCTCTAACGGGGTTAAGCGCTCGATCGCTTCGACAATTCGCCTGCCGAAGACGATGGCCTCCGACAATGAGTTGCTCGCCAGACGATTCGCCCCATGCACACCGGTCGAGGATACCTCGCCACAGGCGAACAGCCGCTCCACCGATGTCTCGCCCTGCAGTCCTGTCTTGACGCCACCCATCATATAATGCGCAGCCGGCGCAACAGGAATCCAATCTGATGTCATGTCCAGACCGTAGGATAGACAATACTCATAGATCGTCGGGAAGCGATGCTTAATCAGCTCCGGAGACTCATGTGTAATATCCAGATAGACGAAGGTCGATCTCGTGCTCTCCATCTCGGACACAATCGCCCGCGCCACGACATCACGGGGAGCGAGCTCCAGCTGCGGATGATAATTAGCCATGAAGCGCTCGCCCTTCATATTGCGCAGCACCGCGCCTTCTCCCCGCACCGCCTCCGAGATGAGGAAGCGCGGCGCGCCGGGATAGCACAGCGCAGTCGGATGAAATTGAATGAACTCCATATCTCTTATGTATGCCCCTGCGCGATAAGCGATCGCGACACCGTCGCCTGTAGCGACATCGGGATTAGTTGTATAGCGGAACAACTGGCCAGTACCGCCAGTACATAGCACAGTAGACTTCCCGCTGACGAATACCCGCTGACCGTCCGATTTCTGGACGAGCGCGCCGTAGCACACGTTATCTGCGGTTATCAGATCAATCACGAAGTGATCATTCCATATTTCGATATTCGGATGGGCTGCCGCCCGCTCAGACAACGCGCGTACAATCTCTGCGCCCGTGGCATCGCCATTGGCATGCAGGATACGCCGATGACTATGCGCCCCTTCCTTAGTCAAAGCATACGTCCCGTTCTCTACATCGAACTGGGTGCCCATCGCGATCAGTTCACGCACGCCGTCGGGCCCCTCCTGTACTAAGGCGTCCACAGCTTCCGGTGTGCAGAGGCCCGCGCCCGCGGTCAGGGTATCCTGCCGATGGAACGCAAAGGAATCCTCATCTGAGATTACTGCCGCAATGCCGCCCTGCGCATGTCGGGTATTGCTGTCGAGCATCGACTTCTTGGTAATCATGATAACCTTGCCCGACTCCGCGGCCTTGATCGCGGTGAATAAGCCTGCTATCCCCGCCCCGACGATAATGACATCCTTATCAATTCGAGGCAGGTCAGCAAGCTGGAAGTCCACGAGATAACGCGGAATCATAACGCCGAAACCTCAAGCATCCGTTGCAGCGATGCCCTTGCCTTATCCGCAACATGGGGCGGCACATAAATTTCGGGCTGCATATTCTCCAATGCGCGCACCAGTTTCTTCAGGTTATTCACCTTCATATTCGGACATACCAGATACTTCGTTGCAAAATGGAACTGCTTATCGGGACTGTCCTTCCTCAGCTGGTATCCCGTGCCATCCTCCGTGCCCACAATAAATTCCTTGCAGTCGGATTCTCGGCAATACTTAATGATCGCCGTGGTGCTGCCCACGAAATCTGCCAACTTCACCACTTCCGGACGGCATTCAGGGTGAACCACGAACTGTGCATTCGGATAAGCCGCGCGCATCTCTACAACATCCTTCACCGTGAGCATATCATGGGTGTTGCAGTAGCCCTCCCAAATGATCATTTCCTTATCTGTGAATTTAGACACATAGTCGCCCAAATTTTTATCCGGCACCCAGATGACCTTCGGTGTATCGACCGAATTGACAATCTTCACCGCATTAGCCGATGTGCAGACAATATCCGTCTCTGCCTTAATTTCAGCGGACGAATTAATATACGTGACGACCGTCGCGTCTGGATGCTGCGCCTTCAGCTTGCGCAGGCCATCGACATTAACCATGTCCGCCATTGGACAGCCAGCTCGCTCATCTGGAATGATCACCGTCTTGTCCGGTGCCAGAATCTTCGCGCTCTCCCCCATGAAGTGCACGCCGCAGAACACAATGACATCCGCATCGGTCTGTGCCGCCTTCTGTGCGAGTAATAAGGAATCACCGCGGAAATCCGCTACCTGCTGAATTTCGTCCCGCTGATAATAATGCGCCAGAATAATGGCATTACGTTCTTCCTTCAATTGCTGCAGCCGAGCCGCCAGCTCCCTGTTCTGCTCTGCCTTCCGTTCTATAGCCAAGGCTTCCATCTGAGTGCCCCCTTATAATTGCTTAATATGCTGCTTGCATCCTGCATCATGGAATAGGAATAGGATACAAATAAATGTACACAACCTTCTAATGCGTGTCAATCCGCGCTATAACTCGATTTAGGCGCTATTCCGCAGTTTTCATACCGCTAGATGAGGATTATCACATAATCGGGCTTATATCAAGAAAGGGGCCCCCCATAACGGAGAACCCCTGATCATCAATGATACAGCTCTACTTCTCTTCCTTGTCTTCGTCCTGCTTCTCTTGCTTTGCTTCGTCTTGAGGAGCCTCTTCCTTCTTCTCAGCTTCCTCCGCTCTCGCTTCCGCTTGCTCGAAGCCGAGTTTATTGGATGCATGCTGATCATCCTGCTTCTGAATGTTCACCTTCACATCTTCGTTCGAAGTCTGTGATTCGGATTCACTCGTGGCGGCGGGTTCAATCTTCCCCTTCTCGATCAGCTGCGTGATCTTATCCAGATCAAGTGTCTCCAAGTCGAGCAGCGTATTGGCAATCAGATGTACCTTGTCCGCGTGTTCCGTCAGCAGCTCTCTTGCCTTCTCGTAACAGCCGCGGATGATCGCTTGCATCTCTTGATCGATCTCATACGCAATTGCATCACTGTAGTTCTGTTCATGACCGAGATCACGGCCCAGGAACACCTGGCCTTGCACATTGCCGAACTGCATCGGTCCGAGCTTGTCGCTCATTCCATATTCCATAATCATACTACGAACGATACCAGTTGCCTTCTTAAAGTCATCGTATGCGCCTGTTCCAACCTCACCGATATACAGCTCCTCGGATACGCGGCCTGCGAGCAAGCCCACGACCCGATCCAGCAGCTCTGGCTTAGTAATGAGCATACGATCTTCCTTAGGTGTCATCATCACGTAGCCGCCTGCTTTTCCACGCGGGATAATTGTCACCTTCTGTACCATATCGGCATGCTCCAGGAAATAACCAGCAATGGTATGTCCCGCCTCATGATAAGCGACAATGCGCTTCTCGCGAGGGCTGATGACACGGCTCTTCTTCTCGACACCGACCATTACGCGCTCTACAGACTCTTCCACTTCTCGCATCGAGATATCCTTGCGGTTCCTTCTCGCCGCGAGCAGTGCCGCTTCATTGAGCAGATTCTCTAGATCCGCACCTGTGAAGCCTGTTGTAAACTTCGCTATGATGTCGAGCTTAACATCCTTGCTCAGCGGCTTATTACGCGCATGCACCTTTAGTACAGCCTCGCGACCCTTAAGGTCCGGACGGTCTACCGTAATCTGACGGTCGAAGCGGCCTGGACGCAGCAAGGCAGGGTCCAGAATATCCGGACGGTTCGTAGCTGCGATGATAATGATGCCTTCATTCGCACCGAACCCGTCCATCTCAACGAGCAATTGGTTAAGCGTCTGCTCGCGCTCATCGTGACCGCCGCCAAGTCCAGCGCCACGCTGGCGGCCGACTGCGTCTATCTCATCTATGAAGATAATACAAGGCGCGTTCTTCTTGGCATTCTCGAATAGATCGCGCACCCGCGATGCGCCGACGCCGACGAACATCTCGACGAAGTCCGATCCGCTGATGCTGAAGAACGGCACACCCGCCTCGCCTGCGACAGCACGAGCTAGAAGCGTCTTACCTGTTCCGGGAGGGCCATTGAGCAGCACACCCTTCGGAATCCGCGCGCCTACTGCCGCGAATTTCCGTGGATCCTTCAAGAATTCAACAACCTCAATCAACTCTTGCTTCTCTTCATCCGCACCGGCCACATCCTCGAATGTGACCTTCTTCTTCTCTTCATTATATAAACGAGCACGGCTCTTGCCAAAATTCATGACCTTGCCGCCGCCGCCCTGTGCCTGATTCATCAGAAAGAAGAACAGGATGAAGATGATGACGAATGGAATCATCGTAGTGAGGAAGGTCAGCCATACACTGTCACCCTTCATCGGATCGAATGTAACTTGCGCCCCGCTATTCTGAATCGTCTCGATGAAGCTGTCTGTTACTGGTCCTCTAGCGGTGAATACCTTGTTCGAGGTGAATGTACCTGTTACCACGTAGGTGTATTTGTCAAACCTCACCGTCACATCGGCGATTTCATTATTTGCAAGCGCGCTGCGAAATTGATCATAACGCAGGTCTTGACTCTGAGTATTCTGTGAGCTTATAAAATTAACTATCCCAACTGTTACCAGAAAGATGATTATGTAGAACCCGGTATTCCGGATAATTCTGTTCATCTTCAACCTCCTCTCGTGCGGCACACTTTTTTTATTGTAACACAGCCGAATTACCAATCACAATACAGCCAGTTATTGACTGTATACCTCTGGCTTTAGAATGCCTATGTAAGGGAGATTCCGGTATTTCTCGGCATAATCAAGGCCATAGCCAACAACGAATTCATCAGGCAGAACGAATCCCTTATAATCCACTTCAAGCTCAACCGTCCGCCTCTCAGGCTTATCGAGCAGCGTTACGACTGATACAGACAGCGCGTTGCGGCGCTCCAACACATCGATTAAGTAACTGAGCGTTAGACCGCTGTCGATTATATCCTCAACGATTAGCACATCGCGACCTTCCACTGACGTGTCCAGATCCTTAATAATCCGTACGACACCGGTGGATTTCGTAGAAGTCCCATAGCTGGACACCGCCATGAAGTCGATCTCGATCGGCACCTCGATCTCCTTAATCAAATCAGCCATGAAGATGAAAGCACCCTTCAATACACAGATGACGAGCGGCGTGCGCCCCTTGTAATCCGCCGTGATTTGCAGCCCAAGCTCCTTCACTTTCTCCTGTAGCTGTACTTGTGTGAGTAAGATTTGCTTGATGTCGTTTTGCAAGCTTGAGGACCTCCTAAATTATCGTATGAAAACGGCAAACCATCCATTCATGATAATCGTTCATCAACCTGATCAAAGCATAGCTGAACGACCTCGGCGGTTGAAGCCGACACCAAGGCATGTCGCGAACGGCGGATACCAGGTATCCATAACAGCTTATTCGCTCCGTCGACGAGAATCGGCACACGATCCCTCCACGCCGGTTCGATCTTCAGATCGATGAATATATCTTTAACCTTCTTCGATCCGTTTACTCCAAGCGGATCCATGCGATCTCCGTCTCTTCTCGAGCGGATCGTCAGCGGCCATATGAGCTTGGCTGCATCGAATATTGCTGAGCTGGCATCCATCGGCAAGCGATCACCTCCTGGCAGCGGAGCTGCTGAGAGATGCATCACACCGGACGCTTCCGGCAGTTCGAACCTGCTGATCATCGCGAGCAGTTCATACGAATACCCGGATCCTTCGCCGGGACGCGGGGCGCCCGGATCTACCCGCTTCCAGACAAGCTTATCATAGACGCGCTCGAAACGCAGCTTCGCGTTAATGACCAGCGCCGCTGACGGCAGCGACTCACGAATGATCGAATGTCGGACGGATTCGATAATGTCGTAATTCGCCTGCCGGAAATCGGATGAAAGATAGTTTAATATTAATTTAATCAATCTTCTTTGTAAAGCAAGTGGTTCGGCCATGAAGGCTTGCCGATCCATGCGCGCGCAGTTATGCTCCAGCTCTACCAATCGCTCGTACCGTTCTACCGTCTGAGCTTGCATATACTCATCCTCGCCTCTCAGTACTTCGGCCATGCGAGTCATGGCTTGCGGAAGCTGCGGATTAAACGCATGGAGCAGTGGTATCACATCCAATCGAAGTCGATTACGGTCATAATCGCGAGACAGGTTGCTGCTGTCGACACTGTACGGAATATGATGCGCTCCCGCGTAGGATAGAATACTATCCTTCTCTATACGCAGCATCGGCCGGATAAGTTTCACCTTATTAACCGTCCGTTCCACCGGCATCCCGGCCAAGCCGCTGAGTGACGCGCCACGGAATAGACGCATGAGAATCGTCTCCACTTGATCATCCCGATGATGGGCAAGCAGTATCCGCTCCGCGCGGTGCTGGCTCGCTGTATCGAACAGGAACTGATAACGCACTTCGCGGGCAGCTGCCTGCGCATTCATCCGCTGCGCTGCCGCATAAGCTGGAATATCCGCCTCGCGGTATACCATGCCAATGCCTAGCGAATCAGCGAATTGACGAACCATCTCTGCCTCTCGTAAGCTCTCCTCCGGGCGGAAGCCATGATTCATGTGCGCGACAACCAGCTTCAACCCGAGCTCATCCGATAGTTGGCTCATGACATGCAGAAGAACCATCGAATCCGGTCCTCCCGATACCGCGATAATGACCGTCTCCTGTTCACGGATTAACCGTTCATCGAGCAGCAATCGCTTGATATTGAGAATAAGATCCATGGTTCTTTCCTTCCTTCCAAGCCGCGTCATCGTTAGTTACATTTATAATGGAAGTAAGTTGGAATTGCAAGCCGGCGCGCTCAGCTGACTGTCTTCGGACGCTGCACCTGAGGCGAAACTCGCCACCTTACCGTCGACCATTCTGGCTTATAGCGATCAATACGGGCTACAACAACCGTCATATCATCGGTAATGACCCCGCCCTGATAACGGACGACCGTCTCCAGTAAGCAATCCGCGATCTCCTGTGGTGTATTCGCCTCGATCTCGCCAATGATGCGTTTCATCCACAGCTCCTTGTTCACAGCAGGACCAGGCGCGTCATATAGCCCGTCCGTCATCATCACGAGTATATCCCCCGGCTTCAGCTGCAGACTGAGCAGATCGACCTCGATCTCCTGCAGAATACCGACTGGCAGATTATTGGCCGAGATCGGGATAACCTCGCTGCCGCGCCGTATGAAGCTTGGTGTTGAGCCGATCTTAAGGAAGGTCGTCCGCGCAGAGTACAGGTCAATAAGCGCCAGATCAATCGTCGTGAACATCTCGTCGAGCGAGCGCAGCAGCAGGACCGAATTGACCGACTTGATCGCCAGTCGCTCATCCATGCCGGATTGCAGCAGCTGCTCCAGAATCGATAATGCGCTGCTGCTCTCCAGCTTCGCTCGCTCCCCATTGCCCATGCCATCGCTGACAGCAACTGCGCACTTGCCATTGCCAAGCTCCTTTATGCTGAAGCTGTCGCCGCTGAGCAGTCCTCCGCCCTTAGCTGCGCAGGCAATCCCCGTTTCCACTTCATATTCCTTAGCCGATACGAGCAGCACTGCGCTGAGCCCCGGGCCCGTTGGCAGCTGCTCCTCGCTACGAACAACGATATTCTCGCCCAGTATCTCAGACAACAACGGCGCGATAATCTTCCGGCATTCATCATATCCCTTCGTATATTGATGGACAATCTCGATCTCGACATTACCTTCATCCAGACTAATCACTTCGATATGATGGATGGACAGACCGAGCTGCTCTAACGCAGCACGGATCTGCTCTTCCTGCTGGTGCAGCTCCTGACCCTCTCGCTTGATCTCTCTGGCCAGATCCAGCATGACCTGTGACACTCCAGACAGCTGTTCAGCTACTAGACGCCTGCTGTCGTATATTTGCTTCTTCCAATGCATATCATGATGATACATCTCGTACTGATGCTTCATCAGTTCCATGACTTGTTCCGTCTTCGCGCAAGCCTGGCGCCATTCGGGCCGAATATGCTCCTTGCCCATGTTCGGATTCTCATCGACCGCGCCCATCATATCCGCCATATATTTATAAGTCCGATAGAACTTCTCGTCCCAGCATTGCTTCCTCTTCCAGCACGACTGGCAAGCCTTGCCGGCAATCTCATTCATGAAGGCAGCGGCATCCTCCTTAGTGGTCGCCAGCTCCCCATCCCGCGAGATCGGCTGGAAGCTTGCAGCCAGTTGACTGAACACCTCCGAGAACTGCTCAACGCGGCCGGCAGTTACATCCCGAACCCGCTTCGCGTAATCATGCTGATGCTTGGCATGCTCCTGTGTGCCTGGCACATAGCGTAAGAATTGATAGAGCAAGGCGGATGGCGTCAGCAGGAACAACAGGCAGGCGATGCCTGACTCCATGACGGATGACCCGATCGCTTGCTTATCGCCGACATACATCGCCAGCAAGGTAGAGCCCAGCAGCATTCCCCCTGCTGCTCCGAAGCGTCTGCCCTCCTTAAGCAGACCAGCCAGCATGCCCGAGAAGGCCAGCACGCTCATCTGCCCCAGCGCCGAAGCATCTGCCAGGCTGAGGATCAACCCACAGATGACACCGACCGTCGCGCCGATCGTTGCCCCGCCGGCTAACGCGAAGATCAGAATTAGGTAGCGGGAGAAGACGTGCTCGATCGAGATTTCACCGGGCGTCCAGCCGACAGTGCCTGTCATCACAGAGGCTAACAGTATGACCAGACAGATCGCCTCTTCGTTGCGCAGCCGGTTATTCTTGCGCGCAATCATCAGCGCGGGTATCGCCTGGAGGAAGATCATCGTCAGGATGAATCCCAGCGCGCCCTCCACGACAGTCATCATCAGATCGTACCAGAATAGCCCGCCATCTATCGCATATACGAACAATTGGACGACGAAGACAGAGAAGAACGCAATCGCAGGCGAATAGGACACATCCGATCGCTCGAAGGCTTCAAGCCCCCTCTGAACACAATAGAATACCGCGATCTGGCCCAGAACAGCCAGCACCTGAGGCTCCATCGATAACAGATTCCCGACCAATAATCCGACACTGACCCAGAATATCGACTCTCTGCGCAGGAAGAAGATCGCCGCGAAGAACGCGATCGCGAATGGAGACAACGTCTCTAATACCATTGCACGGCCTAAGAGAAAAGCCATGGCCGTTAACATGAAGCCCCACTTGGCTCTGGATAATGCATACACCGCTCTGCTAGCTGCGAATTTGGCCTTCCATTGATTGAGCCGCTCGTCACGTCTTGTCCGATATCGGTCTAGACGAGGCTTCGCATTCGATTTGTACATGATAGGGAGACACCACCTGATTTCAGAGTGTCTCTATTATAGGGGGTTGCAAGTAGGAAGTATGTCGGTTTAGAGCAGGCTCCCAGTAAAAAGTTCCGACATATTAATTGGGTATATATAAAAAATAAAACCGTAGAGCATTCCGCTCTACGGTGTATGAATACTATACTCTGCGGCCGCCTCTACCGCCGCGTTTGGAATCTGTGTTCTTCTTAAGCGAAGAAATCCGCTCTTCGCTATCCTTGAGGAAGCGTGATAATCTGTCGTCGAATGAAGACTTGTTCGCACCTTGCGGCTTGAACGAACGTCCGCCGCGGTCTCCGCCTCGATCACCACCGCGATCACGGTTAAATCCGCCATCTCCTCCGCGATTAAATCCACCAGGCCGCTCAGGGCGGGGCGGTCTCTCTTCGATCGGCTTATCTACAGCCTTGCGAATCGATAATCCGATCTTACCGTCTTTGTCCACGTTGATGACTTTAACCGTCACCATATCCCCGATCTTCAGATGATCATTGACATCCTTGACATAGTTATCCGCAATTTCGGAGATGTGTACAAGTCCCGTAATTCCTCCGGAGAGATCGACGAATGCGCCGAAATGCGTAATACCAGTAACCTTGCCTTCGAGCTTGGCGCCCACTTCAATTGACATAAAAGATATTGCTCCTCCTTAAATGAATGGAAATCGCCGGGACTGACTCCACTTGCATGAAACGTCTGGCTATGCCGATTATACATGATGGTGAAAGCGTTGGTCAATAAGCACTATATAATCTAGTCGCCCGCTTCCGGCTCGGTGAACAAGGTTTCGCCATCCCGGATCATCTGCTGATCCTTCTTCGCCTTCTGTTCAATATATTCAGGATCATTCAATCTGGTGTATTCCAGCTTGAGCCTCTCATTCTCCTCCTTGACAGCGTCCAGCTTCAGCTCCAGCGCAGACATCTGCGCAAGCTTCGCGGAGAAGAATTCCTCCTGCTGTACAATCGTTGTGCCTGCCCATACCAAGAAACAGAGCACAATCACACCCAGCAATCGCTTCCTGCGGCGGGCTCCCTTATCGATATGCGGTTGTTCCGGCTTGCTATGCATTCGAAGGCTGCCCCCTATTTAAGCTTGCGTATCCATTTCCATATAAGTACAAGATATTGTATCACAATGTTCTTCAAGAATACAGCTACCTTGGAACTAATCCGATAGATCTGCATAAGCAGGCGAACAACGAGTCGTACCAGGTAGACGACAGGTCTGAGCACCACGCGAACAACACGCGCGACGAAACGGAGAACGCCGACGATGAATGTGATGATCATCCCTAATGTACGGCGAACGATACCGCCAAGCAGCCAGAAGTAGAGAATCGCGCCAATCGAGAGACCGATGAAGACGAAGAGTCGTACCTCACCGTAATTCGCGTAGAATAATACACGGAAGACGAGCAGCACAGCAGCCACCCAATATGCGACATCTAACAATGCAAGCACAGCGGTATGCAGTCGGAAGCGCTGCGACACCACACCGATCATGTCGAAGCCAGTCCCTAGCGCGGCGCCGCATCCGATCATAAGGAACAGCGTGACGAACTGCACCTCGAGCGTCATTTAAACAGCTTCCCTACAAATCCCTTGGACTTGCTTCCCGCGCTGCCATCGAGGTACTGGATCACGTCAACCATTCCCTCAATCACAACCAGCTTCTGCTCCAGGCTGAGATTGTTCATATGCAGATTGCTGCCTCTGATTCGCAGAGCGCCGAACTCCGTCTCGAGCAGAAATTGCTCGCTGTCGAAGCTCTCCACCTTCAATACGCCTGTTATCTCCAGCAGCTTCCGATTCATCATCTTCATCTCATGCCGCTTGGGTTTATTCGGTTCCAACATGCGATTCCCTCCTTGTCCTGCTACCTATGCTATTCCTATGGTGGACAAGGCGATTTTAGAACCCAGATAAACGGCATTACTCCAACTTGGTGATTCACAAGGATGGGCCGTTTAGCTTCGCACCTGTGAAAAAAAAGAGCTCCCTGTTAGGAGAGCTCTCGTCCAAACCTTATTCGTCCGCAGACACAGACTCCTCGCGGATAACCGTGTACATGCTGGCAGCTTCTTCCTTGCGGGGCGATTCATGGAGCGCGTCCACACGCACGGTAACACGCTTGTTCCCGTACCGCACGGTAATCTCGTCTCCGAGCTTTACCGCAGCACTCGCCTTCGCTTCTCTCCCATTGATGTATACGCGCCCTTGGTCGGAAACATCCTTCGCAACGGTGCGCCGCTTAATCAGTCGTGAGAGTTTCAGAAACTTGTCTAATCTCATTATTTTACGGCTTCTTTAAGCTTGTTGCCAGCCTTGAACGCAGGAACTTGGGATGCTGGGATTTCGATGGACTTGCCCGTTTGCGGGTTGCGTCCAGTACGACCGGAACGCTTGCGCGTTTCGAATGTGCCGAATCCGATCAGTTGAACCTTGTCGCCAGCTGCCAGTGCAGTTGTTACTTCACCCAAGAAACCGTTCAGCACGGATTCTACGTCTTTTTTGGTCAAGCCGCTCTTTGCTGCAATGTTGTTAATCAGATCAGTCTTGTTCATAATTATTTGCCTCCTAATAGTGATGTTGCTTTAACAATTGCGAAGCCTTGTCCCAAGCGGTCCTTCAGCTTCGTTTCTACTGTTCACCGAATATGTATTCTTTATTATTCAGGGAAATCCTGCTAGGCTCCGCGTTTTTTTTGTTTTTTTTATGAATTTCGTCTGAATTTAGTTCTTTATGACGGATTGTGCGGTTATTATGGCCTAGTCGCAATGTCCTCCAATCGCTTCGCCTCTGCCCACCAGCCGTCCATCTCCGTTAGGCTGCTGTCGGCAAATCGCTTCCCCGCCTCGCTCAACCTCGCTTCAATATGTCGAAATCGGCGAATAAATTTCCGGTTCGTCTGCGCCAGCGCTTCTTCCGGATCGAGCTTGAGGAATCGAGCCGCATTGACTACCGCGAACAGCAGATCACCCAGCTCATCCCGCAGCTTCTCTTGACGATCCGCCAGCTCCTCATCAGAGCCGAGATGCGCCTTCACTTCTTGTAGTTCCTCTTCCACCTTGCCAAATACATCCTCGATTCGATCCCAGTCGAATCCTACCTCCGCAGCCTTCTTCTGCAGCTTGTACGCCGTCATGACTGCTGGCAGCTCACGGGGAATGCCATCAAGCTGAGAGGCTGCCGACTGGTCTATTCCCTTGGCCTGTTTCTCTACCGCCTTCATCTCCTGCCAGGTCGTGAACGCCTCTTCCGCGTCCTCTGCATTGCGGTTGCCGAACACATGCGGATGACGGCGAATGAGCTTCTCGTTCAGACCCGCTACAACGTCCCATACGGAGAATACCCCTTCTTCCTCTTCCATCTGCGCGTGCAGCATCACCTGCATCAGCAAGTCACCGAGCTCCTCGCACATCGCAGCAGGATCATCATCGTCGATCGTCTCGAGCACCTCATACGTCTCCTCAATCAGATTTTTGCGAATCGATTGATGGGTCTGCTCGCGATCCCACGGACATCCTTCGGGACTTCGAAGAATACGGACAATCTCATGCAGCCGCTCGAACCGCCGATTCAGCAGCTGCTCATCTGCGCTGCGCGGCAGCCAGATGAGCGATAAATTGCCATAATCATCGCTGCGATCCAGCTCATACAGCGGCACCGTCTGAATCTGCTCTGCGCCCGCGACCCCTAGCGCATGTGCTACGACAACCGGATGCTCGTCCGGATAGAGCTCCATCAGCGCTAGCTTAACGTCCGATGCGGTGTAGCGATCATACACCTGGGCGATGATCGTATGCATGTCTGGGCGCAGCGAGACCGGATTCAGGTCAGTCGCGTCAAGCAGCTGGAATCCCTCTATCGGATCCAGCCCGAGACGCAGGAACACTTCATCCAGGAAACTCTCACCCCCAATGACTGTCACAGGCAAGCCAGACGCCTGCCCGCGCGCAAGCAGCATACGGACAGTGGCCTCTGCCACCATCGGATGTCCCGGTACGGCATACACGACCGCAGCGCCAGTCTGAGCCAGGCTGATCAGCTTGTCCACAATCACCTCGTAGGTAGCCTCGAATGTAGCGTGCGACTCATAGATCGAATCAAGAGATTCATACTGCACACCCTCCCGCTGCAGGTACTGCGCAACTGGATGCCGATCGGTTCGCAGGAACAGTGGATCGGCTGTTTTTATTTTGTCCCATACGCCTAATGTGAGCTTGCTCTCGTCGCCGGAGCCCAGCCCGACTATCGTTATCGTTCCCGCCATTCTTAAGCCGCCTCCTAACACGCTCTGCACTGCAGCATCACGCATCACGGATGAAGCGCAGCTTCTGCAGCATCGGCACGATTCTGCTGGACCCGCCTGGAATCAAGCGCAGCTCCTCCGCCCCGATCACCCTAAGCTTCACAGCCGCTAGTCCGAAGACGAGCGCGCCGCCCGTAATGCCGAGCATGGCAATGATTGTATTCATCATTCTTCTGCCGGGTATGACATCGGTCAACACCTCGGCCAATCCCCAATTGCTAAACCGTACAACAGCGATCATCAGCACGAGCGCAAGCAGCGTCTTAGGTAGATAGGCGAATATACGCAGCTTCACATCAGCTAATCTTGCAATCGCCAGCAGATTGGCTGCTGCCGCGAGCGCGAAGGCAATCACGCCGGCTAACGCCGCGCCCTCCATGCCCATAATCGGCGTTAACACGAAGTTAAGCCCGAGCTTCACGACCGCCGCGCCCAGCATATTGACTGCTGGTATGCGAACATGCCCCATGCCTTGCAGCACACTGGCGCTGATGATATTCAGCATGCTGAACACCGCTGTGAAGGCCAGGATCATCATGACTGATGTGCCTTGATCATCCTTGTACAGCATCCAATTAATCGGCGCGGCCATAGCCGCCAGCCCTGCAGATGCCGCCGCGCCGAATACCCAGGTGATGCGAATGCTCACAGATGCCCGCGTCTGCAGCGCGCGGTTATCCTTGCTGGCCATGGCTTCGGCAATCGCCGGAACCAAGGCCGCTGCCATGGCGCTGATCAGCATCGCCACCAGCTGCACCAGCGGCTGTCCGCGCGCATATACACCTAGAAGCCCCAGCACCTGCTCCTCAGACATCCCGTCCTGCTGGAACAAGCGCGGCAGGGTGAAGGAATCTACAATATGCATAACAGGCAGCGCGATCGCACCCAGACAGACTGGGATCGCGTAGCGCGCCAGCTTGCCTGCGAGTCGCATTCTCGATTCGGCAGGCTGGAGGTTCGTATGAGGCGCCGCGCGCCTCGATGTCTTGTCGCGCTGCCAATAGATGAGCATCAGCAACATACCCGCGCATGCGCCTGTAACCGCTCCGAAGGTAGCGCCCGCAGCGATTACACGATCTGCCGCCTGCTGCGCCGTCAACAGCAGCAATAGCAGCAGCATCGTGCCAACACGTACGAACTGCTCCACGACCTGAGAGACTGCGGTTGGCAGCATATTGCCCTGTCCCTGGTAGTAGCCGCGCAGAGCAGACATGACCGGTATGAAGAGCAGCGCCCATGACACGCTGCGAATGGCCGGAGCGGTCTGGCTATTGCCGATCCAATCAGCTATTCGATCAGCTCCGAAGTACATCGCCGCGAACGCTGCGCTCCCCGATAACAGCAGCAGTACAGTCGACACCTCCAGGACGCGACGCGCCCCTGCATGATCACCGCGCGTCAGCCGCTCCGCGACGAAGACCGATATCGCGATCGGGAACCCCGCCGTCGCCATGAACAGGATGAGAATATAGAAGGGGTAGACGATGGTATAGATGCCATACGCGCCATCGCCAGCTATATTCTGCAGCGGAATCTTCTGGAGGGTGCCCAGCAGCTTCGAGACGATTGCCGCAATGCCTAACACGGCGGCACCCTTCGCCCATGATGCGCCCGATTGTCGATATTCCCCTGCTCCCGCTCGCTGCTCCACAGCTCTCCTCATCCCCCGCACTTATCCACAAGTACTATCATTCCATGTGTAATTATAACGCACACCGACCGCACAAGAAAGGCTCTCCAGATTCAGAGCTGCCCCAGGAAGGGTCTGAATGTGGAAAGCCCGTATGCTGTCATCATCTTGCACAGCTTGTTCCAGGCAGAACAGCCGGGAACCGCGTCATTGTTCCATCTGCTTGCCTAGGAAGCCCGCCGCTGTCTCAGCCATCTTCAACTCAAGCTGGCTCATGGATACGCCCTCTTCCTTGCTCAGCAGGATGACGGTGCCAATCGGATCGCCCCCTGTGATGATCGGGGATATGACATAAGCGCTGTATGATTCTTGAATATCCTTAATGATACCCGCTTCCGTTGGTGCGGTCTCCAGTAAGGGCCTGCGTCCTTCCATGCAATTCTCGACAATGGTTCCGATCTGCTTGTCCATGTACTCCTTCTTCGAGCCGCCGGATACGGCGATGACATTGTCGCGATCAGTAATCATAATCGTATGTCCCGTGCTCTCGAAGAGCGACTCTGCGTACTCCTTGGCGAAGTCGCCAAGCTCACCGATCGGCGAATACTTCTTCAAGATGACCTCCCCGTCGCGATCTACGAATATCTCGAGCGGATCCCCCTCCCGGATTCGGAGTGTCCTGCGGATTTCCTTAGGAATGACAACTCTACCCAAATCATCGATACGTCGTACAATTCCAGTTGCTTTCATACTCGTGGTGCCTCGCTTTCATGTGGTTTATTGGTGCAAACAGCTGGATCTGATCGAAGAGGATTGTAGTGAATTTCTGTCCATAGTATTCATCCGTTCCCAAATCCTTATACAACAGATTCAATATCAACCTTCCTTCATCCATGATCGAGTAGGAGGAGGCGCCTAGCCTCCGTCCTCTCACACCACCGTACATGCGGGTCCGCATACGGCGGTTCCTAAAGGTTAACAAAGTTCCAAATAACGAGTAAGCAAACTTTTCAGCCCTTTCGC
>JAEZQY010000031.1 GCA_023441055.1 Bacillota bacterium
AACTCCATGTCTGGGTATGCAGGTACATATCAACATCCCCTTCTAATATTTGCATTTGCTTTATTCCTTCAGCCACGAGTGCTTTTCCTAGGCCCCTACCTTGATATTCCGGTCTTACTGCAACCCAATGAATGACTGCATCTCTTCTATCTCCTGTCAGCTTCCACCAAGCGGTTATAGTGGCAATCATTTGCCCAGTAGAATCTCGAATATAAAATTGTCTTCGTTTCAGTTCTTCTATGTGTGGCATAAATTCTTCATTGTAATATTTCAAAGCGCCGTCCGTGTCATCAAATTCTGCTACTGAAGCCTCTATCTCAGACCATTGCAATTCATTTCCTTCATTATATCTACAAAATGAATAGCCAACTGGTAAATCATAATTTTTAAAAATCGTCCCTTTGGGGCGCTTCATGAGGATGTGTTTATATGGAATAGTTTTATCTAACATTGGTAACACTCCCTGGATTCTATTAATTCTCTTGCGATTATTTCCTCTAACGTTTCCGTGTTCACGACGTCCCACCGACTTAAACCCGTTAGGGCGGCTGCGCTTGCGCAGTTAGTCGGTGCGGATGTGTCCGCTTGAATCAACTTCATGCTACTGAATATGCTTCTATCCGAATTTGCTTCATCTACTTCTGGCGGACCGAGGGGCGGCGTAGCCGACCCGATGCGTGAACACATTGTTATAAGATGTCCCCGACTTCGAAGGTATTACAAAACTGTTTATTTAATTCCCTGTCCAATCAAGTTCAATACATAGAAGTCTTCCATTAATTACTGAGCAATTGATCTAAGTCTATATGTATCAAAGATTCTTTTATCATAAAATACTGTGTATTCGTTATTCTCTTCGACCAATTTTGTAATATCAATTGATATTCTTATCGTTCTTACTCTGTTACTTTGATTAATTACTGTTATTTTATTTTCACTAACATTCTGAACGGTAACTACCTCATAAGTTGAAGATCTAAATGAATTCCAAAATATTAGTAGGACTACAACCATAAAAAATAAAAAGATAATTCTTCTATATTCTTTAATCACTAGAGTCTCCTTTCAGTGATTCAGATCTTAGCCTTTTGTCCATGTTTCGGGGATTTCTTATAACTTCTGAATTCACACCATTTTTCGTTTTATACGGCTTCAATATGGCATTTGCGCATTCAATTATATACACCCAATATATTCTTAATTCGATGATTTTCTCCTAATCCCTCTCTATAGATGTAACCTCGTTATTTCAAAAATAGATCATATTCTCGACCCCCACTTTTCGAATTACCCCAGATTTTGAAGCATTCCTTTCATTAAATAGTCTGCTCCTTGTTTAGACATAATTCCTTAATAGTAGCAGCAGTTACTCGCGCTCGATTCATTATGAAAAAAAAGGTTTTAACAAATAAGCGAGTATGATAGTATTTAATGGTATTTTATACTATTAAATGATGCAATTTATACTTAATAATCAGTTATTAGGAGAGATGAACGATGTTCAACTTGTTAAAACGTAGATGGTTGATCATGCTGCTAATTGTGACATTATTCTCGCCATCTTCATTTCCTTTTGTTACAGATAACCACGTTCATGCGTCCGAGTGCGCCGATGTCACACCAGGCGACGATGCTGCTTGTCCCATTATGATCTATGATTATGACGGTTTGGATGATATGCGTAGCGGACTGGATAAACACTATGCGCTTGGCGATCATATTGATATGACCGGTAAGGCCTGGGATCCAGTAGGGGCACCAGGAGGTCTGGACTACTTCTTTACAGGTACATTCAATGGCAATGGTTATACAATATCCAACTTGACTGTTTCTGGTTCCTACGCCGCATTAGGGTTATTTGGCATGGTCTTTGAGGCTGTAATTAGCAATATAGGACTAGTGAATGTGGATATAAAAGTAACTGGGACTGGCACTCATAACGCTGGTGGCTTAGTCGGAAATGCACAGTTCTCCACAATTGCTAATTCATATGTCACAGGAAGCGTAAGCGCTGTGTCCAATGGGAATATAGGGGGATTGGTTGGAAACGCAACTGGAAATGAGTTTTCACCTTCCCGAATCCTTAACTCTTATGCCTCTGTCGAAGTGAGCAGAGAAAACACTGGCACTGGGGAACTCGGAGGGTTTATAGGCAGAACTCAAGGTACCTCTGTTATCATACAATCATCATTCTATAATTCTGATACAGCCGATCAATATGCCCAAGCAAAATCAACAGTTCAGATGAAGGAAGCCAATACTTTCGACACTTGGGACTTTTCCTCCGAAGATGGCTGGGGAATTGTGGAAGGAATGACATTTCCGATACATCGTACCACGTTTGATCATATCACACTAAGCGGTCTGACCATCGGTACTGGCGATGATGACATTACACCGACGTTCGAGGGCAACACATTAGCCTATTCCACTCGGGTAACTGCCGACGTCTCCGCTGTAACTGTGAACGCGAATAAGAACTACAATCTCTCTACTGTAACGATTGCGGGTGATGATGGTGAAACGAATACCATTTCTTTACCCTCAATTGACAATAACATTGACATCGAGATTTCAACTCCATTGTCTTTACCTGGCACCGCTATGAATCCGTTTGTTAGGACGTATTCCCTCAATGTGATACGTGAAGACGGTCTTACTTACCCTCATCGTATCACTAACAGCTCTCAACTAGAGTCGATTGGAACTTTACCCTATGAATGGACTCACCGTTATGAACTGATGAATGATTTAGATTTGACAGGCAACTGGAATCCAATCGGGAACAGCACAACTCCCTTTGCAGGAACGTTCGATGGCAAGGGGCATGTCATTCACAACATGACCATTCATACACCCAATGATGACGTCGGGTTGTTCGGAGCATCCTCAGGTACGATACAACATATTGGCTTGGAGAATGTGTTGATAACAGGCGGCAACTATGTTGGTGCATTGATCGGCAGTAATAGTGGAACTGTGATTAACACCTATGCCAAGGGAAAAGTCAATGGTGATGATTTCGTCGGTGGATTGATCGGTCAGATGAACGGAGGCAGCGTAGGAAATAGTTATGCCGCAGTGGATGTAGACGCAACGAGTCATGTTGGCGGACTGATCGGAGATACCACAGCGGGTTCAGTAGACAATGCCTATTGGGATGTTGAGGGCAGCGAGTTGTCGATATCTGCCGGCGGGACGGGATATGAAACAGAAGATATGCTGAGCAAGTCTAAGTACTTAGGCTGGGATTTTGACACCACTTGGGCGATGATAGATGGAAGTAGTTATCCGATGTTCATTCGTCACTTCGACGAAGTAAAGCTTCAAACGTTAACCATTACACCAACAGTCGGCAGCGTGAGCTGGTCATCTTCAGGTTTCGATCCTGCGAAAGGTATCTATGAATTGAATGCAAGTCGGTATGTACAATCTGTGGATATTAACGTTACCCCCGCAGATCCCAATGCAACCGTAACCATTGGGGAAACGACTGCAAGCTCAGCCAACGTGCCAGTTAAAGTTGGCAGTAACAATGAAATCTGGATACGAACAACACCAACATACGCCAATCCAGAAGGAGCCTATCGGTTGAACATTACAGTTCCGCCGCTTGAGACTGATAATCTAACAGTACCACCCGACGGGTATTACGCTATCGGTGATACCATGAGTTTCACATTATCCTATGAGGGTAATGTCGATGTCGTAAACACACCTAGAATTCCGATCATAATCGGAACAGGCTCGAGCACCACAGTCTACGCCGATTACTCTGAACAACCTGAACCGAACAAGCTGACGTTCACTTATATTGTTGAAGAAGGACTAAGCGATACAGACGGTATTCAAATCGGGACCATTATCGACCTGCCGGATGGTGCTGCCATTTATGCCGCTTCGACTACAGATGCAGCTTCACTTGTATTACCTGTTACGGCAACGAATGGCATTCTTGTCGATGCGATTCGACCGACTTTGACGTTTTCTCAGGATCCAACTGGGCCGACGAACGGAGTTGTAACCATTACTGTGGATGCCGACGGAACTGGAAACACCATTGACACTTCCAAATCCAAATGGCTACTAGGTTCGAGAACGATTGGTGATTTCGCTGCCGATGGACAACCGATTACCGGAGACAACTTTGTTGTAAGTATGAATGGCATCTATACGGTTTACGTCGAGGACCAAGCAGGCAATGGCAATGTCGCTCAGATCGATATTGGCAATATTGCATCTGCATTGCAACTCAGCTTATCTCATAGTCCGACATCGCCCAGCACTTCCGTTACTGTCAGCGCTTCGGTGTATACAATAGGTATTGGAAATACAATAACCAATCTGAATTGGTTGTCTGGCAGCCACTTGGTTGACGATTTCGCCGATGGAGCCAATGGAACTGATTTTCTTGCATCCCGTGCATTCACTGTCACTAACAATGATGTCTATACCGTATATGCTAGAGATGCGGTCGACAATGAAACCGTAGCGGAGATCTCCATTACGAATATTGCCACTATGTCTCAACTCAGCTTATCTCATAGTCCTACATCGCCCAGCACTTCCGTTACCGTCAGTGCTTCAGTGTATGCACAGGGCAGCGGAAACTCGATAACCAATCTGAATTGGTTGTCCGGCAGCCGCGTGGTTGAAGACTTCGCCGACGGTGCGAACAGAAACGATATTCTTGCATCCCGTGCATTCACTGTCACAAGCAATGGCGTCTACACCGTATATGCTAGAGATGCAGCTAACAATGAAGCCGTAGCGGAGATTTCGATTGCGAATATTCGTTCAACCTCAAGTGAGGAAGACAGTACAGTATCCGTATCTGATCTCAATTTGCCGCTACTGAGCATCGATGCAAGCGGTCGCGTCAATATACGGATCGATTCTTCTCACCTTGTTAAGCTTACGCAGGTTGACGGTACGATTGTCGAATATTTCGAAATAACGGATGCGATTATGGAGCAAATACTATCATTACTTGAGGATGCATCGAACTATAACGTCTTAGTGTACATCGACGATACTGAACAAGCGTTACAAATGCAAATCGCAGGAAGTGCACTCAGCAAAATCAAGGATGCATATCCGGATACAATATTCGCCATTATATTGAACGCTTCCAGTTATCAGCTCCCTGTGAATGCATGGAATCTTGCACCGCAAACGAAGCATGTGAATATTCTCATAACCAAGGTTGCTGGGGAAGTCAAGGATCAGTTAGTAGCAGGTGCAAGGCTCGCCGGACTTACACCGATCAGTCCTGTGATCGATTACAGAGTAACCATCTCGTCAGATGAAGCTACAATAGAGTTAGAAGATTTTGGCGGAACCTATATCCATCGATCGATCGTGCTTGACGAGAACAGCTCCGGTCAACAAAGAATCGCCGTTCTATATAATCTGATAACCCGGACGTTCTCATTCGTTCCGGCAGTAACAACAACAAGAGAAGACGGCAAAACGGAAATGTTGATTAAGGTGCCGCATAACAGCATCTATACAATTGTAGAAACAGGACACAGGTCATTCTCCGATATACAAGGGCATTGGGCAAAATCAAACATTGAATTCATGGCTTCCAAGCTGCTCGTAAGTGGTATATCTACTAGGCAATTTGCTCCAGACAAAGCGATTACAAGAGCCGAATTCACAGCTCTTCTGGTTCGCGCATTAGGATTGCGAATGAATCCAGTAGTACAAAATCTTGGATTCGATGATGTCTCACAAAAAGATTGGTTCGCACCGGTCGTTGAAGCAGGCGTCCAAGCAGGACTAGTACGTGGAGTTTCTACTCATGCATTTGCGCCTAATGATCCAATTTCACGTGAACAGCTGGCTGTCATCTTATCCAATACACAGTTGTACTTGGGATATCCGCAGTTCAATACCAAAGAAATATCAGCCGCTCTTCGCAATTACCGTGATCGCTCCGATATATCGGCATGGGCGCGAAATGCCGTTGCTCAATCGATTGCAACAGGGATGATCCATGGTATGACGGAAGACACCATTGCACCTTCTCAGGCTGCAACAAGAGCACAAGCAGTTGTGATACTGCATAGATTTCTTAAATATATTGCGTTCATCGATTAATTACACGCAAGGTTCAGAATAATCAACGAATAGTAAGTTCCTCCGTGTACACCACGATAATAAACCCTGCGTTATTAGATTCACAGATCCAATAGCTGCAGGGTTATATTTTTAAACTGGTTAGCAAGCGCAGCATCCGATTCCCGTACTACTTATGCTGGTATATCTTTCAAATGTGGTGGGTAACCTACACTATAAAGACAATTTCGAAACTTGGAGGCTTTTGCATGAAGGACCACCTCATTATTCTGATTAGAAGTTTTTCAGCATTCATTCTCCTTATGATAATTGCCAGAGCATTAGGCAAGCAAACCCTCTCCAACATGAACTTTCTCGAATTCGTAACAGCGGTCATATTGGGAGCAATAGCAGCCAACCTTGCATTTAATGAAAAAATAGAAGTTGTCCACCTTTTAATCGCCCTGTCTGTCTTTACAATTATTTCTTATATATTATCCAAGCTTTTTTTGAAATTCAGAAAATTTAAGATGTGGACAGAAGGAACACCCACCATTCTCATAGAAGGAGGGTTAATCCTAGAGGGAAATATGAAAAAAAATAATATGACTATGGATTCATTGAACGAACAACTTCGCCAGAAAGAGATTTTTAATATAGAAGATGTGGAGTACGCTCTCCTTGAGAATAACGGTAAACTATCTGTTCAAAAGAAAAAGGAACTACAAGCCGTGACATTAAAGGATCTTCAGTTGAATCCAGGTAAAGCCACACAGTACCCAATTGAGCTTGTAATCGACGGGCAGCTTTTGCATGGCACTCTTAACGCCAACCATATCCCTGAGTCCTGGATACTTTCCCAACTAAAGGCACGCGGCAAAAAGTTGGAAGACGTATTCTACGCTGTAAAAGGCAGCAATGGTCAACTTTATGTGGATGATTATAAGGATAACATTCAACATCCAGTTGATGTAGAATAGTATTGATTTTCGGTGTAAATAGCCTACCTTAGATTCAACGCAATCAAATAATTATATTTTGCAGCGTGCTTTTGCTCATCTAATATGATACCAAACACCGTATCTTTATAGATGCCAGCAGGCAATCCAAACCAGATGTTGCGGTACCGTTCCACCGCACCTAACTCTCCCATCAGGGCCCGCTGTAGACCCTCTATATAGGATTGCACCTGCACATATTGTTCACTACTGATGCCTACAATATCCTGTCCCGTCAAAGCCCGATACATCTCTCTGAACATTTTATTGTGTCCGCGCTCATCGTTACGGATGCTTTCTATAATGGCCACCTGTTCTTTTGAGGGGGCCAGCTTGATCAATTCATCGTAGAACAACTCATCGTTACGCTCCCCTTGTACCGCTTCCTTTATCATTTGTACAGCTTTCGGAAATCCTGTGCTCCAGATAGGTACAAATTCGGCCCGCATATAGTATGGACTTCCCCAGTAAGAAGGCACTTGATACAATTTTGTCACCTCCCAACATCAGTTTAGTTTATAGGAAAGTATATGAGCGTCTTCCCATATCGGTTCCTAACATTAGGGGAAAATGACGTTCCGTATACTCACAGGTTAAACCAGTTGGGTCGAATAACACGATTGGGCTCTTGTAGTTATTCCCGATGTAAGTTAGAAGTGCAATGACAAATGTTGAAAAGGCAATCATCATGAATATTGCGTCTTTAACTTGAAGTCCCGCTTAATTCCGATTTGAAGTGGTGCATCTTTTCAATGTCTTGTAGCAAAATCGAAATGATCTCCACAACTGCTTCAGGCCGAATTTGAGGAATCATATGACCTAAATTGGATAATTCGAATAATCTGGAGTGCTCAATTTCCTTATGTAACCTATAGGATTGCACGTCCTTATTAAACGGATCTGAATCGCCAATGACAATAGCTACCGGCAATTGAATGTCCTGATATCGCGCAGATATCGAATTGACATAGGGACTAAAGAATAAGATATCTTCCCGATTTGCTTTAAACTGCCCTGGTCTAAGCCACAGTGCCGTTGTTATTTTACGATATTCCTCTGGAACTGGATCTGGTGTGAACGTTGCGGTGAGCATGGCATTCATGATCACTCTGCCAAGTGGTACGAGTAAAACGTGTAGAAGGAAATGTCCGATTAGCGGTGTATGAATCATTCTAGATAGCCAGTCTCCATCTCCCGCTGGATAAGCTTTACCTCCATAAGCCGCCGCACCCAGTAAAATAACCCCATCAATTTCATCCGCGTAATTTAAAGCATAAGTAAGGACGACCGCCCCGCTCATCGAATGCCCGACGATAATCGGTCTATCAATTCCTAATGCCTGCAGGGCACCACGCAACAAACGAGCTTGCACATCAGGAGTTGCCTGCAAACCTAACGGCCGCTCGCTATAGCCATATCCAGGTCGATCGAATACAAGTGTTTGATAGCTGTGGGATGCAAGCTCGGATACATGCTCGAAGTCATAGGTTGACAGCACTCCGCCATGTAGGAACACTATCGGCTTCCCTCTCCCTTTACTCACATAATGCAATCGAACACCCTCTACTTCTACGAAGCTTCCTGTCGGTGGATAGGCTTGTTCGGCCTTCCTCACTTCATTTCGATTATAGATGACTAAGTATAGAAGGATTGCAACAATGATAATCGCAAGAATTAACCAGATCATTACTTACCTCCTCGTGTAGCGGAACCGTAATACCCTGACCATGTATACTCTCGTCCTTTATCAGAAATCTCCCATTATAACTTACCTTAGTTTCTACCATAATCCACCTTCCTGACGTTAGTAATTAACACATACACACCATCAATGCATTCCCATCTGGATCTCTAAAATTAAACCATTGGCCATGCTCAATCTCAGTCAATAGTTCAACACCTTGCTGTCGCATGAATTGATAGGAGGCTTGAATATCATTCGTATTAAAGTGAAACGCAGGTACCCTGAACACATTCTCTTCCGAGTAAATTTGACTATCCAATACAAGATTCGTACCCTGCATCGGAATGATATACAAGTGGTCAATGATATTTTCTTCTCTTAGAGCTAAACCAAGTATGTTTGAATACCATACCATTGCCTTCCTTAGATCACTAACCGGAATGAAGATCGCACCGGCCTTGTTTAGAATAGGACTAGTCATGGAACAGCTCCCTTATTAGTATTTTTCTTTTTTTTAATGCTATCTATCACTCATCATGATTAGCCTCCAGATTGGGCATCTTTCTATATTCGTCAGTTAAAATTCCTGAAAAACCCCAGTTCTCTTCACTTATTTCTTGAATAACAATATGAGTGTGCTCCGGTTTCTTCCCTAATACGTTGACTAAAGTTTCCGTAAATTCTTTTACGATTTGTGCTTTTTGATCACGAGTTACGCCCTTGGTAATTTGCAGATTTATATATGGCATATAGTCTTTCACTCCCTTCGCAGTTGAGATCAACCTTCTCAGATATCAATCAAATATTCGTTTCCATTCGGTTATTTTCGGTTTCTTATCAATCATTCGGATTGTGTATTCTATTTCTTTAAACATCCCAAATTCATAAGTCTCTCTAATCTTTATATAATCTTTGTCGTATTCTATCGTTACTACACTCTCCTCTGATCCTCTGCTAGGTACAAAATAGATATAGCCTGCATCTCCATCCGGGATCTTCCAACCATCTTCAGTTTTTTCATATAGAGAGTCAACGATCTCCTTACTTAATTCAGGTGAGAAGAATAATTCATATTGATCTATAATAGGATCCCTCGAATTCGTCTCTGCTGGTAACGTTCGTACATGCTCTTGAACTTCATGAAGAAAGTGGTATACTTCATCTTCATCCCAATGTGTTAATTCAACTTGCGCAGTGTTTGTACAGGCTGTAATAAATCCAATAAAAAGAACAAGTAAGATCTTCTTCATTATATTGATGCTCCTCGCTTTATACTTCTATTTATATCCCTATAGTATAGTAACCAATAAGTTTAAATATCAGATGTTTCTCATGACTATTTCGTTTCAAATGTCCTTACTGTTTTAATTGAATTACTCCCCACATGTTATCGTTTGGATCTATAAATTTAAGAACCCATCCAAACCCTTCATCCTGATAAAATGTAATATTTACCCCAATAGACTTCAAATGATCATGTAATAAATGAATTTCTGTTGTGTTATAAAGTAATACCGGCATTGTATGTCCATTGAATTTGAAATTTGCATTTGTATCCTCTGTTGTTTCCCACAACATAAGCATTGGACCTTCTTGTAAAGTTAAAAAAGCATGGTGATACTCATCCGATTTACTCTCAAATTGAAATCCAAGATTTGTTGTGTACCAACTAATGGATTCATTCAAGCTTTTTACTGGAATTTGCATGTGTTCTAATTTCTTAAGAATTCCTTTTTTCATCTAACTCACTCCAGTATATAGTTTTATTATTTTTAAGTTTTCACTTTTAATTTATTTCTAACAAACATCACTCCGAGAATAATCCAGTATATTATTATGACATTAATAAAGTAATAGAATAATTGGATATTAACATCTTTGATTAGCCATTTATCCATATGAGTCGAATTATTGAACAGTGCAATAAATTGAAATGGATATCCGTACTCTGTCATTGGTGTCCCATCAATAGAAGCTCTACCAGGAATTATTAATATAGTAAGTAGAGCTAACCATGCTGATAGATTGAAAATTCTCTTATTGATTTTCATTAGATTCTCTCCCACTATTCGACATCAACATTGATGATTATTATATTAGATCTTCATTAATTAGAGTTTTTCAATAGTTGCACCATATCGCTTAAGTGTCATTGCAGTCCTTTCAAGATTATCAAATTCCCTGTGGTAGTAGACTTTTGAAATTCCAAATGCTCCAAGAGCTTTAACACAGTCTAAACAAGGTGAATAAGTAATATATGCTACTGCTCCTCGTGCACTAGTACCCGCTCTAGCTAATGCATTAATTTCGGCATGAGTCTCATGTTCAGTTGACCATCGAAAATGTTCTCTTTGATCTTCACAAAGTATCCAGTTATCATTTTCAGAATGCTCTTTTCTACTCATTTCATGATATTTAGATATGTCTCGTGCTTTATACCACTTTCCATCATGTTTTTTGAATAAATCGCAGCAATTTATTGATTTAGGTGCCGATCCATTTACCCCAATTGCAATAATTGAGTTATCTTTCACAATAATGCATGCTACTTTTTTAGCAGCGCATTTAGATTCTTCAGCAAATTCTAGTGTTGCTTTCATAAATCTCTTATCCCAATTCGATGAAGGCACTTTACTTCCTCCTATGAACACAATATAGATAAGACTTTTCGACTTTTCTTCCGGGACCGAGGCGGCTTGTCCGCCGATGCGTGAACATATTGTTAGCCGAAGGAAGTTCTGGAAGCAGCCATTGTATGTAAGGCGTTCTCAAAATAGCAATATACTTCATCTGCAATTCCCAGAAACTCTTCAACAAGTACATTACTATCCAAGTAACAATCATACAGATAATTAACTAAAGCGGAGTCAATCTCGCAATAGTTTAATATGGCATTCTTCATCATAATAATGTCATCTTGCCATACACCTGTATCTTCTAAAACCAAAGAGTATAATGCACGAATTAATCTCTTAGAGTAACCTTTAATATATCTAGTTTTCAAATTGTTATCACTAGCATTAGAAAGTGAACGATGTACACGATCTACTTCCTTCTTGGTCTCTGTATTTAAGTCTAAAATGAACTCTGGAGAAATAATTATCGGTGGTACTTGTTCACCAACGTCATCTCCATATATGCAAACAGAAATAATCTTAACCCAAAAACCCCACTCATTTGGTTTACTTAATACATCGTCAATCGAGCAAATTGTCGTATCAATCTTAGTTACTACTGGATATTCTTCCAAAAGCCTGTCTCTAACTTTTGACAATCTTTCGTAATCAATATCTTTGGGATTTACACATACAATAGTAAAGTCTGCATCTGACTTAAAAGGTTTAGCAGTTCCTTTTGGAATCGAGCCACACATATAAATGCTATGAATCTTATCTTTAAACTCGATATGTATATTATCTATATACTTATCAACAAAATCCTTATATTCACTTTGTATTAGAATTCTATTTATAACTTTCTCTAATATCATATAGACACCTCCTAAACTAAAGTCCGTCAATTGGTCCTTAATCCAAGTATTCTTTTGCTTTATTCAATGCTTCAATAATACGATCTATTTGATCTTTCTTGTTCAGATGAATAGTGACATACCGAGGACGGTACCCGGAACTGCTTAATTCAAATAAGATGTTCTTATTCAGATCATCAACTAAGACTGATACCTGATCATCATGAAGAATACTGATTAGACTCATTTTTACACCTCGGAAATGTCATTTATATTTGTTATCGTTATTTCTGCTTGTGTATTTCGTTTAACGTTTCCGTGTTCAAGACGTCCCACCGACTTAAGCGACCAACGGGAGCGGCCGCGATGCGGTTAGTCGGTGCGGATGTGTCCCGGCAATCGCTTCCTCGACTTTACTCCCGGGACCGAGGCGGCTTGTCCGCCGATGCGTGAACACATTGTTATAAGATGCCATTGCCTTCTTCGAGAGTACTTACAAAACTCCCCTATACTGAATATCACTTCTTACTTCTCTATCATATAAGATTCCGTTTGTATCAAAAGCGTTGTAAAAAGATAAATTGCACCCGTCTAGATTGAGACAAACACCGTGGAGTAACCAGTTACTATACTCATTACCCACTCTCTCTGGATGTTCTTCGTCATGAAGAACTTTTGTTTCAAAAAGCAGTTCAATAATTTCAACCTTTGATATTGAATTCCCAATATGAGTTCTTGCTTCTCCTAATTGTCTCCACTCAAAGTACCATATTTCATCATCACCCATATCAGCTGGATCGACCTGACATTCAATATCAATGGAGTTATAGGTAATGGAGTACTCATTGATTTTGTTAGCACAAAATTCCACTTGAATTGAATTAGTTTTAACAACAATAGGCGTACTTGAGTACCAGTCATCCTCTGTAAGATTCCACAATATCCAGATCCCAAGTATCTGTTCTCCATGCAATCTAACTAATGACTCCTTGTGATTAGTTAATAATTGATCCGTATCCTCGCAAAAAGAAGGATTGTAATTCTTTATTCCCAACCACATTGATATCACCCTCTTTATTCCTGCAATGGTTTCAGATAACGTTTCCGTGTTCACGACGTCCATTCACCTTAAACTGCTAGAGCGAACGACTAGTTCGATCAGCTGGCCGCGATGCGGTTAGGTGAATGGATGTGTCCCAGCAATCTCTTCTTCGACTTATCTTCCGGGACCGAGGGGGCTTGTCCCCCGATGCGTGAACACAGTGTTATGTGCTGTTGCCCTCTTCTTCGAAATACTTATAAAAGGTTTCTTGTTTCAAAGTATTTCTTTAGTGTCGGAATAAGTTTTCGAGCAATTTGTTCCAATGATTCATCTTTCGTTAGCCTTAGGTACTTCCTGGTTGAAATAAATAAAGGTAATTCATTTGTGTCAACATCTTCATCAACAACTGCAAGAATCAAAACGTCATTCTTTCCTGCCAATCTAGTCAAAAATCCTTCCATCTCGATTTGACACCAGTTCGACTTTAAAAACTCTTTCGTTATCCAGAAAATTACTGACCCTGAATCTTTAATTCCTTCCTGGACTTTCTTTACAATCGATTCTCCATAATCAATGTTTATATCGTCATACCATATCGGGAGATTTGCCGCATTTAGGAATGGGATTAAATCTTCTATTATAGGTTTGTTTCTTGATGTGTGACTTAAAAAAACAGGTACTTTCTTTCCAAGTGGTCTCATTGATATAACCTCAGCAATTTCTTTTTTTTCCGTAAAATGAAACATGTTTTCAAACCTAAACTCAACATCCTGAGAATTAACTAATGTTGTTGAATTGAATCTTCGATTAGCCATTTCTGAAAATAACTCATCGAAAGTTATATCAGGTCTATAACGGACACCTACATTATAAAAGAGATCCTTCATTCTATTAATATGACCCTCTAATGGGTTGTCATAACTTAGTACAATATAGAATTCAAGATTATACACATTGTGATTTATCATTAAATTTATCATTTGGAGAGAAGAGGCGTCTTGTTCATCTAAGAGTGTTCTCAAGACAGGTATTAGTGGTTTTCTTACTCCGAAGTCACACTCCCAAACATAGTTTCTATCAAGTGAAATAGTGATTGTATTCTCTTCCCTTCTTTTTGTTTTTAGGGCAATTGCACATAACTTCATATATACGAACTATAATTCATCTTGCTAGTAACCTTGAAGCTAAATTAATAAGCTATAATCAAATTCGACATTTTTACTTCATTTCCCTTTAATGTAAACATGATTATAAAATAAGAGGCTATACCACCATTTAAGGTGAATATAGCCGGGTATCTCTCTTCTGCCTATTTGATATACATGCAGTAATCCAGGATAACATTCCCCTGGTCATCGGGTGTTGTGAATCTGGGTGTGACATATCGCTCGAAGAACCAAGGGTTATCCCTAATCTCCCAGCCTTTCTCCAGCCACTTGGCCACACAGGCTTCATGCGGATCCTTGCCATACAGCTCGCCATTGTCGTCTCTGCCGTAGATCCAGCAGGTCGCAATATCGCTCTCAGGAATATCCGCATAGCTGTACCCTTCTGGAACTTCTGTATCGGCCGGGTAGAATGCGCCAATCCAGTACTCGAACGTACCGTTGTTGAATCGCATCGCGCCTACCACAGCGTCACCATTCTCCTGCAAGCTTCCTAGTCGTTCAAGTGGCTTGAACCAGCCCTGCTCCATCCACTCCTGCCACTTGCCGCCGTAGCTGCCGTGCTGATCTCTGTCATTGTTGGAGTATCGCTTGCCGATTAAGCGCAACTGCGGCAGATGCTCTCGATACACCTTAATAATCTCTGCTCCCATAATTGAATCCTCCATTCATATAGATTGATCTATAGTCTTATCATAGCTGCTTCCACCATATACCCGCACACTCTGGAACGATCGCCCATTGGTTAGCTGCGATCTTCTTAGCAAGTGCTTCACCGAAGAAGAACTCAGTATGCAAGCAGGCCTCTTCCACGCTGCTAAACACATAATCCGTTCGAATCCAACGATGGTTAAAGCCATATTTCTCAGTAAGTAAAGAATAGTATGGGGTCAAGAAGCTCGGCGGATCAGGTGTCTGTGTTCCGGTGCCCATCGTTTCAAGAATGATGATCGTACCGTTCCGCCTAAGCACGCGATGAAGCTCAGTCATGACTAATTCAAGATCGTCTATCCAGTTATCATTGTCCGAATTGGCCAGGTAACATATACTCCAGCCGGACAGCGCTACATCTATAGATGCGTCAGGAATAGGTAAGCTCCTATGGTCTGCTACTGCTGTAGTCCATATTCGAGGTGAACCTTGATCGGCTAATTTCTTATCGAGTATATCCAGCATGGATGGAGATAGATCTGTACAGATTAATGATTCTGCTTCCTTGGCAATGAATGACGATAGCCTGCCGGAACCTGCTCCTAGATCCAAGACATCCAGATTGCGGATAGGCCTTATCTCGTTAATGACATTCGATAAATCGGGTTGCTTACTAATCATATATTCATAAGCCTCTGCTTTATTTAAATAAATCGCATCATGAGTAGACAGGATGATTCCTCCTCGTATAGTATCTCTAATCATCTCCGAAATTTACTTTTTGAAAGTTAATCCTTTTTCCTGCAAAGCTGTCCTTAGTTTAGGTATAGATGCTGGTCCCATGCCGTGGAATTGCAAAATCTCTTTTTCACTATATGTTGCGAGAATATGTAAGGAGGTTACGCCATTTTGCTCTAGCGCCCGTCGTGCTGGTGCTGCGAGAAGTGCAAGAAAACCGTTGTCCGGCTTGCGCTCTTGCTCACAGATCGGGCAGGTGAGACAATCGCTGCTTTTATAATAGTTATGACCTGAGCTGCACATTCTTAATTCTTTATTCGAAGTGTTCATTTACCATGTCTCCTTCTCTTCAAGTAACAATGCTTCAATACCGACTTGCTAACTTACTCCTAAGCTTGTACAACAACCACGTCTTATATATGGATTCATTACGCTTATGTGTAGATACATTGGAATGAAAATAAAAATCGACATTATCTACTTCTAGCCTGGCCGCAGGTTTAACTGGCACTTTACTTATCCATTCATCAAAGGATACAAACTCATTACTCGTCTTGCTAAATGAGTCCATGGGTAGGAAATAGATCATCCCATTCGTCCACGGGTTAATCTGACTGGATTCTCGTGTTATTGAGAAATAGTAATATTTCTTTGTTCCGTTCAGTACAAGACAGGCGTTTCGAATATTACCAAGCAATTTACTCTTGTCAAAAACAGCATAGAATAGAGGCCATATTCCATCCTTAGTTGCAAACACTGCCTCAACATACTTCCCGTTATATAAGGTCTGTCTTCTTGGCTCAAACTGATCGATTGATGGATTGTTCGAGCCATGCAATACGACATTCTTCGATTGCGCAATATATTGGATAAATCGTTGCTTGGGATAAGATATGGCATAGCGAATTACTCCATCACTATTTATGGCCTCGTCATATAATTGATTGTAGGTATTTAGTTCTTGCTCTGAGAATGTGATTGTAGGTTGTGATTTAAACAGTAATCTTAAGATGATTGAGACTAAAAAGTTTTTCAATGTTCTTTGTCCTTTATATCATTGATTTCTTTCCAGATGATATCGAGCCGTTCAATTATTCTCTCATCATTCTTGAGCTTTCTCTTTAATGAGAGGTCAATACTTACTAATCCGCCAACGACTAGAATTATGAAGGAAATGTATAAGAAAATCATGATGAATTTGACCTCACTTTCTTTAATAAGCAACAGGAACTTGGTAAACAGTATGTTAGAGGAAAATACATAAATTATCTAAATGCAACAAACATATCGATCTCATTATCTGTACTATCCGGCTTGTACCTCTCACCCCAAACTTCAAAATCATAACCTTTCGGTTCATATCCATGTTCGCGAATCCATTGACCATATAAATAATCATATGATCGTCCTAACTCTGACTCGAGACCTTTATGTGTATATGTAACGTATGTACTTTCAGGCACTTGATGGCTCATCATACCCGATGGAACGGAGTCTGTGTCAGACTTATTGACTACATAACAGAATAATTGTGTAAAGCGATCAATCCTAGGATTAAATCCAGGTGTCATCGGGTAGATTTGCATAAAAATGATATCCTCATTCTTCTTATAGAGAATTTCATCTTTTCTCGATTTCAATGAATCATATATGTTCTTACCTTCGCCAGATTCCAATTCATTTAAGGTCGCCTCAATCCTAAAACCTACAACTGTGAACTTCGGTAATTTCACTTCCTTTGCTTCCACTATTATCATCCTCCATTTGGGTTTATAATTACTGGACTCTCCCAACCATCATAGTGGATCAACATGCCTTTAACTCGATCACCATAGAATTCGGCATAAAATTCCAATTCCCTCCTTTAGCATGCAATTAACATGCTATACAAGATAGAAAGAAGGCCAACCAGCAACTGGTTGGCCAATCGTGTATCCATCTATTCGAATTCCATCAATGCCCGCTGCCATACCGCATAGGGCCCTTCCACGCATAGGGATTGAGCGAACGGGTCTCATCCTCGTCATCCGCAGGCGGCTCCGTAAACTTCAGTCCACTGGATGATAGCTGATCGGCCTCCACAAGCTGTGGGAACTTCGCAGCTAACCGCGATCGACCTTCTTCGACAATTACTTTATAATGTGAGTCTTTAACTAAGTTAATTAATTCATTCGGATCGTTCTTGACATTGAACAGTTGCTCCAGCCCTCCGCACACATAATAGAGGTACTTCCATTCGCCATCGGTTGCCATATAGAGGCCATCCTGAACATTAGAGTAACCGAATATCCAGCGACGCTGTAACGGTTCCTCCAGCAATCTCATCAGATTGACTCCGTCTCGTTCTGGTACACCGATAGCATCAGGAGAACATCCGGCCAATCCCAACAGTGTTGGATAGATATCCGCAAGCTGTACCGCATTATGAATGATGCTGCCTGGCTTGTGGCCCTCACGTAGATGCTCCGGCAGACGCAGCAAGAATGGAACTCGTGCCGATGGTTCGTAGAAGCAGGATTTCTGGAACAGACCGTGATCACCCAGCATATCGCCATGATCCGAAGTGAACAGGATAATGGTGTTATCCCATAGTCCCTGCATCTTCAATTCCCCGAATAATCGTCCTAATTCGTAGTCAACATGAGTGATGGATGCATAGTAATGCTTGCGTGCAGCTTGTACCACATGGTCAGGATGCAGATCGGAATTATGCAGCCACCGCATAATCTTCACCCAGGGCGGTACCTCTTCCCCTTCTGACCAATCGGCCGATGCGGGCGATGGTATAGGGATTCCATCATAGAGCCTTACGAAGCTCTCAGGCGGATCATATGGGGTATGCGGCGCTTCGAAGCAAGTCCATAGGAAGAACGGATTGTCGGAATCGCGCTGTCGGAGGAAGTCGATGGATTCCTCGACAATCCAGTGCGTATGCGTATACTCGGCTGGCATAGCAGCGTACGTCGGGTACACCTCATTGCCCCCCAGACCGTGCCCGCGATACTTACCCGCATAAGGCGTTCGCTCGAGCCAATTCACGTAATCATCGGGATGAAGCCTCATTCGTTCGAAGCCGCTTCTAGCTCTTGACGGATGGAAGTGCATCTTGCCCGCGGCATGTGTCTGATAGCCTGCAGCTGTGAGCTTGCCCGGCAGCGTGAGCTGCGGCTCTTCCGGCATCGGCACAGCAGCATTCTTCGCTATGCCATGCGTATATGCGCATCGGCCAGTCATAATTGTCTTACGGGCGGGGATACACATCGGACAATCGCTGTACGCGCTGTCGAATCTCACGCCTTCCCTAGCTAATTGATCCATATGAGGAGTCATCACGGGATGAGGGGAATTTGCTATTCCCATGCAATCCCCTCTCTGCTGGTCGGTGGTTACCAGGAGAATATTCGGTCTTTGTGCCATGTCCACGTCTGTTTCCCTCTTCCCCTTTTATTTATTTCAACCCTGTCATCGCTACGCCTTCGATAAATTTCTTCTGAGCGGCGAAGAACACGATTAATAAAGGCAGTGTTGCCATCACGGATGCTGCCATGAGCAGATGCCACTGTGTACCGGATTGATCGGTGAATAAGGATAGAGCAAGCGGCAGCGTGAACAGCTTATCCGTACTTAGATAGATTAACGGCTCGAAGAACTCATTCCAGCTATTGAGGAACGTGAATATCGTAAGGGTGGCTAGAGCCGGCTTCGCCAGCGGCACCATAATTCGCCAGAAGGTCATCCAAGGTGTACAGCCGTCTATCTTAGCAGCTTCGTCCAGATCATTCGGGACGGTGATGAAGAACTGTCTGAGGAGGAATACACCGAACATCCCCCCCGCGCCCAGCATTGGCGGAATAATAAGCGGGAAGTGCGTATTCACCAGCTTCATCTTAGACATCCAGATGAATAAGGGCAGCGCTGTCACCTCGGTTGGAATCATCATACTGCTTAGCAGCGTTAGGAAGATCACATTCTTCAAGGGGAATGTGATCTTGGCGAACGCATATCCCGCGAGCGAGGCGAAGATGCACGTGCCTAAGGTTACAATAATCGCGATATAAGCACTGTTATAGAAGTACAGATGGAACGGCTGCTCATCGAATACGAGCACATAATTCTCCCATACGAACGGCTTGGGAATCCATTGCGGCGGGAAGGCGAATATCTTCGTCTGATGCTTAAGTGATGTAGACACCATCCAATAGAACGGGATCAAGATAATGACTGAAATTACCATAAGTATGGCATAGGTAAATGTATTTTGAAAGATTGATTTATTGCTCATGATGGACCCACCTCTTCCGGATATTCCACTGCAGTAATGTGATTATGAGAATAATGAAGAAGAGGATAAAGGCGATGGCAGATGCATACCCAAATCGGAATAGGGTGAACGCTTGCTGATAAATATAGAAGACTAATACATACGTGCTCGTACCAGGTCCTCCTCCCGTCAATACATACACTTGTCCGAACACCTTGAGTGAGCCGATTAGCGTCAAGATCAAGGCGAGGAACACGGCCGGCGAGATCATCGGGAATGTAATGTGGGTGAATGTCTTCCACTTCGATGCGCCATCAATTCTAGCAGCCTCTTGATACATCTGAGGTACATCCTGTAGGGCAGCCAGGAAGATGACCATGTTCAAGCCGACATTCTTAAGTACACTGACTACAATCACAATCGGCATCACCAGATCGAGATCATAGAACCAGGCTGGTCCCTTCACGCCGAACATCTTCAGAAATTGATTGACCATGCCTCCCTCGGTGGCGAAAATATACTTCCATACGATCGACCACACGACAATTGAGGTGACAACGGGTGTGAATATGGCGGTTCTGAACAAGCCAATCCCGCGAATTTGTCGGTTAAGCAGAAGCGCTAGAGACAACGCGAGGATGAGATTCATCGGAATTAACCCCGCGGAGAAGTATAACGTATTGCCGACTGTCTTCCAGAAGACTGGATCCTCTGAGAATGCGCGGTTGTAATTATCCCACCCAACGAAGGAAGAGCTGCCAAGTAAGGAATAATCGGTGAAGCTCATGACGAGCGCCGCAATAATCGGAACTAGGATGAATGCGAGAAATCCGACTACCATCGGTGTGATAAACAGATAACCGTACCACTTATCTCGTTGCAGCGGGCTCGCCAGCTTAGTTGTAGCCATCTGTCAGTCAACTCTCCTCTATTATCGATATCGAATGGAAATGCCAATCCTCATTGCGTCAGATTGGCATTTCCGTTGAAGATTATAGTTATTTCAACAATGGAGTGACGTCTTTCTCCATGTTGGCAAGCACTTCGTCAACTGTCGCATTCTGGGTATAAGCATAATCGAGAATATTTAGAATGGATGTGTTGATTTGCTGCCAGTTCTTGTGCTTAGGCAAGTACTGAGCCGTGGCCATTTGATCCAGGATGGCAATCTTCATGCTCTCCACGGATGGTGCGCCCTTGGCGAATTCTTCTGACTCCAGGATGGACTTTCTGCTCGGTACGAAGAATTGGGATGCCGTAGCTGCGTTCTTAGGGCCGGTCAAGAATTTAAGTAAGTCGTAGGCTTCCTCTGGATGCTTGGTTCCCTTGATAATGGAATAACCAGCGAAGCCCAGTGATGTACCACGCCCTTGCGGGCCTTCAGGCAGAGGGACGATATCCCATTCGAAGTCTTCAATCGCTCTGGCTTTACTCATATAGCTGTACAGCTCCTGCTGCATCCCTAGCTTGCCAGTTTCGAAGGTCGTCTGATCGCCCGGCTTCGGATGCACCTCGTGCTTGAAGATCGCGTCGAAGTAGAATTCCAAGGCCTGCTTGCCTTCTGGCGTATTCAGAGTGAACGCCGTGCCGTCATCACTGAGGAGCTCTGCGCCGTGAGAGAATAAGATAGGCATCAGATTGCTGTCCCAGTTCGCCCACCCATTACGGATGAAGTTGATGCCATATACACCTTGGTTCGTATCCGTAATCGCTGATGCTGCATGGAGTAATTGCTCATAATTCCAATTGCCTTCATGATACAATTCGGTTGGTGTCTTCAAGCCCTTCTCTGCGAACAGATTCTTGTTATAGTACATCATCATAGGTGGTGTAGAGAACGGTATACCGTACAGCTTATCCCCTCTTGTCAGCAGCTCCAGTGTCGATGGGAAGATCTCGTCAAAATGATAATCCGGATCGGACTTTATTTCCGAGATGTCGATAAGCTGGTCATTCTCCAGGAATTGCGGGATATGCGCTTCACTCAGCCAAGCTACATCGGGTGCTGTGCTCGACGCATTCATGATGGACAGCTTCTGCAGATAATCCGTGCTAGGGATCGTAATGATCTCCACGCTTACATGAGGCTTCAGCTCCTTATACTCAGCCAGCATCTCCTCATACATCGCCTTATGCTTGTCATTCCCCCAGATGCTGAATGTTAGGTCAACCTCCTTCGGTGCAGCGGCCGTATCCTTCTTATCCTCATTCTGCTCTTGCTTCTGTGTCTGAGATTGTGTCTGAGTCTGGCTCTGGCTCTCATTCGGCTTGCCTTCATTCGTCGTGTTGGCGCATCCGGCGATAATACCAATGGCCAATACGAGCATCAGGCTAATCAACAACGTCTTCCTCATCCTACCTCGTCCCCTTCGTTATGATATAAGCGCTTACATGAGATAGTATAAATAAAAGCACACTGGAGAATAATGCCCCAATGTACAGAAAAGGTATAACTTATCTTGTATCTCGATATTCGCTAGGCGTAAGACCGACAGACCGCTTGAACACAGCCATAAAATACTTATAATTCGCATAGCCGCATAACCGCGCAATTTCGATAATTTTCAGGTTTGTCTCTGTAAGCAGCCTCTTCCCCTTCGCGATGCGCAGGGCGGTGACATAATCGGAGAAATTCTGACCGGTTTCGTTCTTGAATAAGACAGATAGATATCGATAATTCATATGAACATTATTCGCGATGTTCTGCAGCGAGATTTCCTTCTCCAGATTGTCCATGATAATCGACTTGACCTTGCGGATAATATGCCGCTCCTGCTCCCCCTCATTGTTCGTTGGTTCAGAATCAGGCTGCTGGCTGCGCAGCTTTCGCTTGATCCTCTCCATGACCGCGATTAGCTCCACGCGATCAACGGGCTTCAACAAATAGTCAGCTACGCCATAGTGAATCCCGGACTTGGCATATTCGAAATCCCCGTATCCGCTGAAGATGATAATATCCAATTCAGGAAGCTGTTCACGCGCATGCCGAATCAGATCGATGCCGCTCATCTCGGGCATACGGATATCGGTAATTAACACATCGGGCATATGCTGCACCAGCAGCCCCAGTGCCTCCTTGCCGTTCGAAGCCTCGCCAATGACTTGGAAGTCGGTCATGACATCGTTGACGATATCCCGCACGCCTTCCCTAATCTTCAATTCATCCTCCGCTAGCAGCACCTTGTACATCTTATATCTCCTCCCATCGGAACGGCAGTTGAATGATGAATCGTGTTCCCATATGAACAGTCTTATCGATCGATAGGCCATAAGGCTCTGCATACTGCAAGCGAATACGTTGATGAACATTGCGTAGCGCATAGCCTTTCTTAACAGTCGAAGACCGGTGCTCCATTAGCTCGTTCTCGGATGCGTACATGCGTCTCTCGACCATCTCCATTCGCTCTGGTGTCATGCCAGTGCCGCTGTCCATGATCGATACGACTAGATCATCCCCGCTGATGTGTGTATGGATCGTAATGGTCACCGGTGCGCCTCCCAACGCATGCTCGATCACATTCTCGATCAGCGGTTGCAGGATCAGCTTTGGAAGCAGCGCATATTCATGGGAAGGATCGATATCGAGCTCGATATTCAGCTGATCACCTAATCGGAAGGATTGGATTTGTAGATAGGCATCCACGAATGCGATTTCATCACGCAGATAGACGATCGTCTCCTGCTTATCAACGGTATACCGAATAAGCTTACCTAAGCTAATGATCAGGTTAGACAGCTCGGGACTCCCCATCTTCGTGGCCATCATATTCATGGATTCCAGCGTATTGAAGATGAAGTGCGGATTAATCTGACTCTGCAGCGCGTTCAGCTCCGCTTCGCGCTCTCGCAATTTCACTTCATACACTTCCTTCACGAGCCGATCAATCTCGCCAACCATATTGTTGAAGGCATCCGTTAAAACCCCAACCTCATCGTTCGACTTGATAACTACGCGCTCATTGAAGTCGCCTCGTTGCACATTCCTCATCTTCTTCTGTAGGTACAGGATCGGCTTTACCAAGTGGTTTGACAGCACAACGGCAACTAGATAGGCAATGACCAGAGAACATAGGGAAATGAGCAGCGTAAATCGGATGACTTCATTCACATCATCACGAAGGTCGGACCTGGGAATCAAGCCGGCTACCTGTAAGCCTGAGTAAGAAGACTCGACTACTGCTTCTATATAGGTGTTGCTGTCTGCGGGTGATTGACCTTGTAGGAGCGAAGCCAGAATCGGTTGCTTCGTATCGGAGTAGAGCAATTCATTATTGCTGTTGAAGATGAATAATCTGCTGTTCGGACTGAAGGACACCTTCCGCAGAATATGCTCCAATCCTTCTATGGATAGATCAACTTTAATGATCCCTAATGCTTCTAATGTTGCGGGCTCTCTCAATATACGAACCATAGAGACAACCTGAACAGGTACCGTATAATACGCTGCCTCATGCGGGGGGAGAATGGTCAGCCCCCCGTCTGGGTCGACTTTATTCATCCAAGGATTATCGCTTGCTCGCCAATGGCTGTTCACAGCATCCGTACGGTTGCTAAACAACGCGCCGTCATTCGTGAATAGGAAGGCCCCCCTCACTTCAGGACGCTCCATCGCAAGCGTATACAACACCGAATTCATTTTGTTCTTCTCATCATTGGTAATATAATTCGAGGGTTGAACGGGATGATTATGCTGCTTGAGCAGCGTAATCACATGCTGATCATAATACGGTGAAGTTGTCATCCTCTCCATATCCTTAATGTAATTATCCAGATTAATCTTGATTTGTTCCATAATTTGCAGGGCATATTCCTTCGCTCGCTGCTCTTCATTAGCCGTATACTTCTGGTAGGTGATGATTCCGCTGATCAGGAAGGGAATGGTGATAAGCAGGAACAGCGGGACCATAAATTTGACCCGCAAGGGAATGAACAACGCCCGCTTCGAGATGGTAGAACGTATCATTCGGATCCTCCCTTCTAAGCCTGCTTCCGTAACTATTATGAACATTCAAAATTATAGCATATGTCAGCAATTTATGACTGAAATATCGAATAGAATGTCAAAAGATCAAAAAATACAAAAAACCGCCTAATAAGCGGTTTAATCGTTGCATATTAAGTTCAGTCAGTCTGCTCTTCCGTGCTCAACTGATCAATCATAACCTCGATGAGACAGTTCATAGCCGCGACGCCCTCTGTTCGATTGAGCATCTTCTTAATTCTTGCTTCCAGCTGATGGCCCTGGGCTACATACTCCGCGCATTGCTTGGCATAGATCGGGGCCAGCTCGCCAACCTGCCCGAATTTGGTCCACACCTCGGCTGTTGGGGCATCTGTCGGCGCGTCTGCGGATTCGAACAGCTTGATCGTCAGCGCATCGCCTCTGTAGCACTTGTATAAGATCGATTGCCGGCTCTCGCCATCCACATTGTTGCGTGTCACATGGACCAGCTCACATTCGAATACGATACGCTGCGCCGACTGAACCTCCGCTTCTGCAGCGATCGCCTGTTCTGTCGCTCGTCGATATTGCACGCGTGATCGCCAGAATAAGAAGCCGACATAGACCAGGAATAATGACCAATGGATAAGTAACAGGAAGAATCCGAATAGAAATTTTAAAATCCACATCAATACTGTTTTCATGTTCGTACACACTCCTAGACGCGTAAAATCTACATAACAACTATTATATCGCAACTACACGTCCTGTTACCACAATATAGTGAATAACGATTTGAGCATTGCTTAATTTTACGTTATGATAAGGCAATCAATGGACAAGGAATCGTGTCAATATGAGTAAGCTTATCACATGGAAACTGACCTTTGCTTCTATGCAATGGTTTATCTTTATTTTCGCTAATACGGTGGTTGTTCCGATCTCGATCGGGATCGCCTTCGAGCTGCCGCCAGGCGAGATTGCTGGCATTGTCCGCAGCTCGCTGATGTTCACGGGTATTGCGGGCATCCTGCAAGGCTTAGTCGGTCATCGCTTGCCGATTATGGAGGGGCATACCGGCGTAATCTGGGGTTTAATCCTCAATCTATGCGTATCCGCCAATGCAATGGGCCTGACCTTGACAGACATTGGCGGTGGTGTGGCCACTGGAATGCTGCTGGCCGGTACGGTCGTGATCATCCTGGCTGCATGCAATTGGCTAGGCTTCGTGAATCGAATCTTCACGCCTATGGTCATGAATGTGTTCCTATTCCTATTGACCTTCCAGCTGACACTCATCTTCTTCAAGGGGATGATCCAGCTTGACAGCGATGGCTCCATGCATATACCGATCAGTCTATTCTCCATTGCGCTCATGCTACTGGTCGTGATGATCAAGGTGAAGGGCGGCCCGATACTCGGCAACTACTCTATCTTGATAGGAATGATCCTCGGTTGGGTGTTATTCATCCTACTCTTCGACGCGCCCGCACCAATCGATGCCGCGCCGTCCTTGCTGCATGTCCCCATATTCCCAATTGGAATGCCAAACTTGCATGTAGGGATCATTATGGTTACCTTCATCGCAAGCTTCGTTAATATTAGTACTTTGATCGTGTCCGTGCAGTCCGTCTCTCGGTTCCGTCAGGAGGAGCTGCCGACTAGGCGTCGGATGAATATCTCCTATATGCTTACAGGATTCTATTCCATGATGGCCTCCGTCCTGGGATTGGTCCCCTATGCGCCATTTGCGTCTACGATCGGGTTTCTCGAGAGCTCGCGCATCGCCAATCGAAAGCCGTTCCTAATCGGTGGCGCTCTCATGATCGTCATTGGCATTGTGCCCCAGCTCAGCGGTCTGCTGGCGACCATGCCGATCACCGTAGGGAATGCGGTTTTATTCGCTGCTTATCTGCAGCTGCTATTGACTACGCTAAGAGGGCTTAGCGGCTATCACTTCGACTCGATTACGATTCATCGTCTCGCGGTACCGGTATTGCTCGGCGTGTGCATCATGAATATGGACTCGACTGTGTTCAGTGCGCTGCCTGTGTTCATACAGCCGCTGATAGGCAACGGATTCATCGTGGGCGTGCTCTTGTCGATCGCCATGGAGCGATTAATCAAGTGGGACACCAGGGTATAGCCCTCACATCAGACAAGCATACTAAGCCTTACTATCTGAGAGAGGCGTTGATTTGGAGTTGGAGGCCAAGAAGAAGTTGGATCTGGCTGCAATTGCTTCTATCCCTGTGATTATGACGCTGGCTAATTCGATGCTCATTCCGGTTTTGCCGCTTATGGAGAAGAAGCTGGACATCTCCTCCCTTCAATCCAGTCTGATCATTACCGTATACGCCGCTACAGCAATCGTCTGTATCCCGTTCGCAGGCTACTTGTCGGACCGATTGGGCAGGAAGAAAGTGATTATCCCAAGCTTAATTCTGGCTGCAATTGGAGGCTTAATCTCCGGACTTGCAGCTTGGCTGCTGAAGGACTCGGCTTACTGGGTCATTCTAATTGGCAGATTCGTGCAAGGGATCGGTGCAGCGGGATCATTCCCAATTGTACTGCCGCTAGTCGGGGATATGTTCAAGCGTGAAGAGGATGTTAGTGCTGGCCTGGGGATGATCGAGACGTCCAATACATTCGGCAAGGTGCTCAGTCCAATATTAGGGGCTGCATTAGCCTTGATCGTCTGGTATATGCCGCTGCTCATCATTCCTCCCGTGTGTCTCATCTCCATTATTGCGGTATGGCTGCTCGTTAAGGTGCCGGCAAATACAGATAGTGATAGCGATGAGAAGAACATTCGCGCCTTCCTTCAGCAGATCAAAGAGATATTCGGACACAGCGGCAAGTGGCTGACGGCTATATTCGTAATCGGTGGAATCAGCATGCTGGTGTTATTCGGCGTCTTATTCTATCTGTCCTCGATCCTCGAAGACAAGCATGATATTGATGGTGTGTATAAGGGCATGATACTAGCCGTACCACTCCTTGCTGTATGCCTGGCCTCCTTCCTCACTGGCAAGTGGATCGGCCAGCGGAAGCGTCTAATGAAGTGGTTAACGTTCTTAGCACTAGCTATACTGACTGCCGCGATGGCCCTGTCTGCGCATTTTAACGGCTCTAATTTATGGGTATTGATCAGTCTCGCCAGCATTAGTGGAATCGGGATTGGAGCGGCCCTCCCCTGCCTAGATGCGCTTATCACAGAGGGGATAGATAAGAAACAGAGAGGCACAATCACCTCTCTGTACAGCAGCATGCGGTTTATCGGAGTTGCAGCAGGTCCACTGCTTACCTCCGTTCTCATGAAGCATGAGTTGGCTATGTTCTACACCTTCGCCTCCATGTCCCTCGTTGCTGGTCTATTCGCCTTGTTCGCGATCAAGCCGGAATCCGAGCAAGGGCAGAGCAAGTAAGCGATCAGCCCTCCAGATCGACATTATGATAAACCTGCTGCACATCCTCGAGATCCTCGAGTGCTTCAATCAGCTTCTCGAATTGGGTCAGCGCCTCGCCCTCGAGCGTGATATCGTTCTGCGCCAGCATCGTCAATTCCGCTACCGTGAATTCCTGGATACCCGCTTCCTTCAGCGCTTCTTGCACGGTATGGAATTGATCAGGCGCGGCATAGATGATGACTGATTCGTCTTCTTCCACAATATCGCTAACATCCGCATCCGCTTCAATCAGAATTTCCATCACTTCTTCTACCGACTTGCCTTCCACACCTAGCACGGCCGCCGCGTCGAACATATAAGCGACCGATCCGCTCACGCCCATATTCCCGCCATTCTTATTGAAGGTCGAACGAACGAGCGGCGCGGTGCGATTCACATTATTCGTCAGTGCGTCTACGATGACCATCGTCCCGCTGGGACCGAAGCCTTCATAGCGCAGCTCCTCATACACCTCGTCCGCGCTGCCCTTGGCCTTATCCAGCGCGCGATCTATGATCGCCTTAGGCACGTTATACGTCTTCGCGCGCTCCAATACAACCTTGAGAGCGCGATTCGATTCCGGATCAGGCTCGCCCTTCTTCGCCGCTACATAGATCTCCAATCCGAATTTCGAGTAGATGCGACTCGTGTTCGCGTCCTTCGAGGCTTTCTTTTCCTTAATATTATTCCACTTGCGACCCATTGTACGCCCACTTTCCCTTCCGCAATTTCACCCTATATTATACAAGGTTCAGATGAACATGAGCAAGCTTACCGCCATGACGAACATACCCGCAATCAGACCATAGATCGACAGATGTCCTTCATCATACTTCTTGGCCGCCGGCAATAAGCCGTCAACCGAGATGAATACCATTATACCAGCTACCGCAGCGAAAATAATGCCGAACATCACATCGTTTAAGAATGGCATGAGAATCAGGAAGGCAACCACGGCGCCTAGCGGCTCTGATAATCCAGACAGGAAGCTTAGCTTGAATGCCTTCTTCTTGCTTCCAGTGGCGTAATAGATCGGTACAGATACCGCAATACCTTCCGGAATATTGTGGATGGCGATGGCGACGGCGATGGCCACACCGAGTGCCGGATCCTGCAAGGCAGAGGTGAAGGTCGCTATCCCCTCGGGGAAGTTGTGAATGGCAATGGCCAGTGCTGTGAACGTCCCCATCTTCAGCAGACCTTGATCCCTCGTGACTGCATTCGGCGATTCCTCCAGCTTCTGTGATTCATGCGGATTCCCCTGCTTAGGTACGAACCGGTCGATCGCTGCGATCAGCAACATGCCGCCGAAGAAGGCTGCAACCGTGATCCAATTCCCAGTCTGAACACCCATTGCTGCTACGAGCGCGTCCTTTGCCTTCCCGAATATATCAACCATCGATACATAAATCATCACACCAGCGGAAAAGCCCAGCGACAGCGAGAGAAACTTTGTATTCGTCTTAGACGCGAAGAACGCGATTAAACTTCCAATTCCTGTAGCGAGACCTGCGAATACCGTTAGACCAAATGCGAATGCAACATTCTCCATAATGCATCTCCCAGTTACTTTCTGCTCAAGTTGTTCTCTAATCATACAGAATACACGAATATACAGACATTTCAAGCGATTTCTTCACAGATAGAATCGACTGATAAATTGATTGAACAAGTGGATCTCTTCCTTGTCTCTGTGATGAATCAAATAAGTTGAGGCCACCGGCATTTCAAGGGCATCAGATTGCGCTTCCAGCACTCTGCCTTCCATCACTTCGCGCACAATGGTGGATCGAGGCAGGAACGAGATGCCCAGTCCCTCCTCAATGAAGCGCTTCGTCACATGAACCTGCGATACCTTCATTGTGCGAATTTGTGGGTAAGCCGCACGAAGCTGAATGAGCAGCGAATCCCAGTATTCCGGATGATTATGGGTTAGAATCAGGTAATCATGGAGCAACTGCTCTGCATCTAGAGGCAAGGCGCTTTCCATATCACGCCCATCATGCGGCACAACCATAACCACTGGATCATCATGGATCTTGCGCTCACTAAGCTCAGCACGATTCGGCCTCATTCGAGTCAGGCCAACATCCGCATGTCCATACAGCACAGCATGATTAATGTCGATTGATTCCATCACATCGACGACTATCTCCATATCCGGATAGCTGGCGATGAATTGCCTGAGAATCCCGGGCAGCATGGATACAGCAATTAATGGCGACACCACAATATTCAGCTTCCGCTTGTAGCCTTGTCTCCAGCTCTCTAAATCATGTACGCCGAGCTCCATGCTGTCCATTGTCTGCCTGGCATAGGGCAAGAATCGTCTGCCTGCCTCTGTTAAGTACACGTTCCGCCCTCTGCGTTCGAATAACAAGATACCCAGCTTCTCCTCCAAATGCTTGATATGCATCGTCACGGTAGGTTGAGCTAGATAGAGCTTCTCCGCGGCTCTGCGGAAGTTCTCATACTCGGCTGTCATACAGAACGTCTTCAGCCATTGCATATCCATAGTGATCACCTATAATTGATTATACATCATAATCATATTATGCATATTAATCTATTATTCTTATTAACCAATGTCATTTACAATTCATTTATATGCCATTTGTTAGGGGGAAGAATAGATGCCGAGCGTAACTGGATTAGATGGTGTGCATGTCGCAGAGACGGAATTAAGCCTCGTAGACGGCGAGCGTGGCTTCCTCGTGTATCGCGGACACTGGGCGAAGGATCTAGCGCTCCAATATAACTATGAAGCAGTCGTGCATCTGCTCTTACGCGGCAGCTTGCCGAATGCAGAGCAATTATCCGCGCTGAAGACTCAGCTAACGGCTGGACGCGCTATGAGTCCGCATGTGCAATCGGTTATCGATATGCTGCCTGGGAACATGGATATGATGGCAGTGCTGCGGACTGCGATCTCTGCAATGGGAACTGACGATTATCAGTGGCCGCCAACTGAAGCGCAAGCGCTTCAAGTGCTAGCTGTCATCCCGACAATGATTGCCTATCGTTATCATAAGCTGAGCGGCACCTCCTTCCCAGGCCCGAACGCAGAGCTGGATCATGTCGCAAATTATCTGTATATGATCCATGGTGCTGTGCCGCATGCCTCCCATGTTCGCGCGCTTAACGCCTACTTCGTACTGACTGCCGATCATGGGATGAATGCATCGACCTTCACAGGCAGAACGATCTCCTCCACGCAATCCGATCTCATCTCGGCTGTAACTGGCGCGATTGGCACCATGAAGGGTCCGCTGCATGGCGGAGCACCGTCTGAAGTCATTCAGATGCTGCAGGATATCGGTGATAAGGACCATGCGGAGGCCTGGATTCGAGAGAAGCTGTCGCGCGGCGAGCGCCTAATGGGCTTCGGTCATCGCGTCTATAAGACGAGAGATCCGCGCGCGGTAGCACTGCGGAAAGTGACCGAACAGCTGACTGGCGAGGATCCTTGGTTTGACTTCGCGCTGCATGTCGAGAATACCGCGATCCGATTGTTAGAGGAATATAAGCCTGGTCGCCGTCTGTACACGAATGTAGAATTTTATGCCGCTGCAGTGCTCCGTACCGTTGCACTGCCAGACCAGCTATTCACCGCGACATTCACGGCCAGCCGCGCTGCGGGCTGGACTGCGCATCTTCTGGAGCAAGTACCAGTGAATCGTATCTACCGTCCGCAATCGACCTACACGGGTGTTCTACCGGATTAAGGATCCAATTATGGCAACAGCCACTCCCTATTCTGAAGGAGTGGCTGTTCATGTGTACGCCTATCATTAATACTTAGGCAATTACACTTCGAATTTACTTGTCTGCTGCTGCAGATCCTGCGCCAGCTTGCGCAATTGATCGAAGATTGCCGCAACCTCCTGCATGAACGCGGATTGCTGCTCCGTGTTCTGGGAGACCACCTGCGCGTTCTTGTTGATGTCTGAAGCAGCAAGCGTAATATCATCGACCTCATTCAGGATGCTCTGGAAGTGGCTGACCTCATCTACTAACAGCGCATGAATATACTTCACCGTGTTCGTCACACTCTCGGTCGACTGTTCGACTTCAGTCAAGGTATCGGTCACTCGTCTGGATCGCTCATATTCTGCCGTCGTGATCGATAATTGATCATGAATACGCGCGACAACATGGTTGACCTCGTTCTGCATGTCCAACAGCAATTGTTCAATCTGCGTTACCGCCGTTGTACTCTCCTCCGCCAGCTTGCGAATTTCGCTCGCGACAACCTGGAAGCCGCGTCCCAGCTCACCTGCATGCGCTGCCTCTATAGAAGCGTTCAAGGCTAAGAGATGGGTTTGATTCGATATGCTGCGGACCATCTGTGAGAATTCATTGATGCGCTCTGTCTTCTCTGCCAAGGCGGCGACCTGCTCCACGGATTCTCGATTAGACTCGGCGAGCCGATTCACACCCTGAATCAATTCATGAATATCCTGATTACTCACTTGGACAGACTTCATCATGGAATCAGACATGCTGGTTGACGCATTAGATTGTTCGAGAATAGAGACGACTGAATCATTGATCGCGTGGAAGGACGACAGCACGGATTGTGCCGAACGATCCTGCGCTTCGGCCGCTCTCGTAATCTCCTCTGATCGAATGGCGATATTCTCAATTTGCTGAGCCGCCTCATGAATCGCGCCAGTCAGCTGCTCTACATTCTGGTTTGTAACAGTCGCGTTATTCGAAATCCCCTTGATCATCGCTTGCAGATTATCCAGCATCGAGCGGAATGCATGGGTGAGCATGCCCACCTCGTCCTTGGATGGATGCAGCTTCACATTCACCTTCAGATTGCCGACTGCTGCCTGGCTGGAAGCATGAGATAGTGAAATTAACGGTTTAATATACCATCTAGCGGCTATCCAGCCCAGCAGTGCTGTCCAGAATATGCCTGCAGCGAAGGTAAGCAAGGTGAACACCGTCTCCGAGAACCACCCGCTGAAGTAGTTCTGCAGGACGAAGATGAAGAATGCGCTTGTGCCGTAAGTCACCATTGATACACCGATTAGTCCGATAACGATTTTTAATACGATACCCATTTCTAGCTGCCCCTCTTCTCTCCTAGCAAATATAACTAAGATTATAGGGGATATCTAACAGCTTGGCTACTGTGAAATCCGAACGTATCGCTCAATCGTACAGCTCCTGCTTTTTAAAGGAAATAACAGCAATGATAAGCAATATCGCGATAAGCAAGACTGTGCAAATCGCGCTAACCGCGAAGTGATCAGCGGGTTCTCCTGCAATCAGCTGTGCAGCTGCATGACCGGTCAACCTGGCTGGGCTCCAAGCCATGAATTTGCTGAGTAAGCCAGTTAATGCTGTCAGCACAATCGTAATCAGCAGGCTGATGAAGGCCACGGCACTGCCGCTCTTCAAGAGCGTGCTCATCAGAACGGTTATTGTCATGATGAAGATCAGCCACAGCGCATACGCCAGGAATCCGGCCGCAAGACTGGACAACTCGACGGGCTCGAACAGCAGGTCGGTATAATACCATCCCGCTAGCAGGCCTCCCAAGAGGGCGGCAATGCCCAAAGTGACATAGGCGAACCACTTCGCCGTAATCCAGCTGAGATGCGAGATCGGACGAACCATGATCAGTGACACCGAACGACTCTGCTTCTCTGCGGCTACAACTCCCATTCCAGCTAACACCAGCACGAGAACACCGATCGAGCTGAATTGTGAGATTACGCTGGCCATCACCTCTCCACCACTCGGCATGGGCATCTCAATCACGGTTCCCTCAGGCAGCCCGCCCGCCATTTCAAGAATTTGCGGCATATAATAGGTGGACACCGGCTGCATCGCGCCGAACAGGAGGAAGACGAGCGGAAGCCACAGCAATTTGAAATTGCGCCGCATCTCCAGCATTTCCTTCCGATACATCGTCAGCCATACGCGCATCACTTGATCACCGCCTTCATGAATAATTCCTCTAGGGTTAGCTCGGAGATCTCCAATCGACGGATAGGAATGCCTCGATCGGTCAGCAGCCGCATGACGGAATCTCTCGCTTGTTCGCGATCGGTCACGAGCAGCTCGGCATGATCGCCTGTGCCTGTCACGCGCTCCACACCATCGAGGGTGCGGAATATGGCATGCAGGTTCTCCAGCGATTGTTCCCCTCGAATACGAATAATCGGCTGACGATGCTCGTCCATTACTTCGTTAAGTGCTCCCGCAATGACGATTTCACCCTTATGCATAATGAACAGATCATCTGTGATCTCCTCAGCATCCGGGAGAACATGCGTAGAGAACAACAGTGTCGTCTCCTTCTTCAGACTCTTCATCCGATCGAGCACTTCCCGGCGCCCGATTGGATCGAGCGCGGATACAGGCTCATCTAGAATGATCAGACGCGGTCGATGCATCATCGCCTGAGCTAAGCCGAGCCGCTGCTTCATTCCGCCCGAATAGCCGCCTATTCTCCGTTTGCCAGAATCAGATAATCCAACCTCCTCCAGCAGTTCATCCGCCCGTTGCGCGGCAGCCTTCGCGCTCATTCGCGACAGCTGACCCACATAGATGAGATACTCCCTTCCACTCATCCAGGAATAGAACATCGGATATTGCGGCAGATAGCCGATAACACTGCGAATATCCTCTGATTCGGACAGCTCGGGGAATCGAATGCTGCCCGATGTCGGCGTTAGCAAGCCAGCTAGCATACGGAGCGTTGTGGACTTGCCGGCCCCATTGGGTCCTAGTAATGTTGCGCAGCGTCCTGCCTCAAGCGTGAGCGAGATTCCGTTAACCGCTCGAGCGGTGCCGAACATCTTCACCAAGTCTGATACTTGCAGCAAAGCCATATCTATTCCGATCTCCTTCCAATAATGAAGTAAACGATCGGTCCGATCAGGTTCACGAATATAATGATGAGCACCCACAACCACTTCGGTCCTCTTGTCTGCTCTTGACGAATACAAGAGATTAGCGCCGTGATCATAAGTATGAGTTGCAAGATCATGATTGGTGCCAGGATCTTAAGTAAGTCTGCATTTAGAACTTCATTCATTTGTCTCTTCTCCTCTTCTGATAAGGTCTAATCACGAATAACCAGTAAAGCAGAGCGGGCATTGGGATTTGGATCAGGCCCCAGATACCCCAGAACCAGCGGTTTGCTCCCTTCCTGCCCGCGTCTAGGAACAGCAGGATGCCCTGTGTTAGCAGAATCAGCGCGAGTGCAATCCAACCGGCCAGAGGCATGTCAATATTCGGCTGCATCAAGCTGCATCCCCCCGCCTCTGCTCGTTCTGTCTTCTGCGCATGAGGATCGTGTTGTAGGCGAAAGTGAAGAATGCGACCGTCTGAAGAACAGCGAATACAAGCGGGCTCTGCATGAGACTGTACAGCATCATAGCGATCAAGCCCATCGCGATTAAGGCGAATAGCGCTATATCCCGTGCGAACAGTCGTCTGCGCTCTCTTGACTCGGTGTGAACGAGCAGCTTGATCTCCTCCATGCTCGGACTTGTCGCGGGGGTCCATTCCTCCATCTTGTTCAAGCTGCTTCGAAGCTCTTGCTCGAACGAATCAGATGATTCCTTCATTAGTTGTCACGCTCCTTCCTCAAGGATTGAATACCATTGTGAATTCTGGATTTGACGGTTCCAACCGGAACATCGGTCATGGACGCGATCTCCTCGAGGCTGAATCCGTAATAATGCTTCAATACAATCGCACTGCGCGCTTCGACTGACAGTCTGCCGAGCGCGTCAAGCAGATCCGGCCATTCCTCACCGCGTTGCATCGCCTGCCATCGTATCCGCTGCAACGCTTGCTCCTGTTCTCGCCATGCGTGCTCTCGCTTGCGCTTACGCCATTCATCGATGTACAGACGAGTGCCGATCGTGATGAGCCAGCTGGAGAACTTCGAACGTTCATCATAAGTTCGTATCTTGTGGATGCAGCGAATAAAGGTGTCCTGCGCTAAATCCTCTGCAAGATGAGGATCCAGTGTAATCTTCTTCAAGTAGGCCAATAGGAATGGATAATGGGTATGTAGAAGTTCTGACAGCGCTTCTGGATCACCGCGCTTTGCTGATGCGATTGTGTTTAACTCATTCAATCCACTGCCTCCTCTTCCGGAATTAACCCTAGTACGATTAAGACGGATAGAAAGTTCACTTGATGAATACATTTATTTTTCTCCAATAAATTAATGATTAAATTTGACATCTGCTCGACACATTTACCTGCTATAATAGTAACTATTATCTAAATTAGTATACCGTATTCGCCAGGAGGTCAGACATGGATGCCACTAGTAGCAAACTTAGCGGATATCCGATTATTCGAGACTTAGAACCGTTGGATCAACGCGCGATCCAGCCCTATCTGCAGGAGAATACTTATCCTGACGGACATATTCTATTGCATGAAGGTCAATCCAATGACAGCTTCCATATTCTATTATCTGGAGCCTTGGACGTGTTCCTGTCGCATCCTTATAGAGTCAGTATTGCTCGATTAGAAGCAGGTCAATTCATCGGTGAGATGTCCTGTCTGACTAACGAGTTAATCAGTGCCACCGTTCAAGCTGTTGGAACCGTGCGCACCGTATCCATGTCTCGCGAGGGACTCTTATTACTGATGGATGGCAGCTCGCCGTTCTTCAAGCAGATGTTCAATCTCATGATTAAGCGTGTTGGGAGATCCAATGATCGCGTGCTCGAAGAACGTTCCAGGAGCGTTACCGTATTGAAGCAGCTGGAAGAACAACAGCAAGCCCAATACGGACAGCTTGTAGGCAGCAGCGTATTCATGCAGCAGCTTCACAGGGAAATCGCGCGTCATGCCGAGCATCATCGCACAATCTGCATCGTAGGTGAGCGAGGAACGGGGAAATCACATGTTGCGCATGCGATTCATTATCAATCGGATCGCAGACTGCAGCCGCTTATTATGGTGAATTTAGCCGAATTTCATACCGAACAATGGGAGATGAGGCTGAAGGCGGCCATGGGCGGCACCATCGTGCTCGAACAGGCGCATCACTTGCCAGCCGCTCGCTTGCGGGACTTGATTGAGGCTGCAACGGAAGCAAGAGTTATCCTGACCGCCGAGCATCAGCTGCAGACCGCCGCTGAGACGATCAAGCTGATTCCGCTCAGAGAGAGAGTCGAGGATCTGCCAGCGCTCATTGAAGCGATTCTGACTTCATCTGGTGTCGAGCATCCATCAGCAGCGATCACCGAGGATGCGCTGCGCATGATTCAGCTGTTCCCCTTCCTGCATGAGAATGTGCGCGAACTGAAGAAGCTTGTGCATGATGCGTTGATTCTCAGTGGGGGCAAGAAAATTACGATCCAGCATCTTCGGTTTGGAAGCGCGCGAGAGCCGGGCACCCGTCCGAAGATCGGCCTTGCGCTGGGCAGCGGTTCTGTGCGCGGCTCTGCGCATGTAGGTGTGCTGAAGGTACTTGAGGAGGAGAATATTCCGGTCGATATGATAGCCGGCAGCAGCGTAGGAGCCTTCATCGGAGCCTTGTATGCAGGGGGACAGCCCATCTCTGCATTCGAGCGGGTGCTGCCGACCGTTCGCTGGCGACAGCTGACTAATTTCAGACTATCACTGGGCGGCTTTATGGACAACCGTCCGATGGCGCAGTTCGTGGAGAAATTTATAGGTCCCGTTGATTTCAATGAACTGCGCATCCCATTCGCTGCTGTAGCCTCTGATGCAGCGACAGGCGAAGCGTATATTCTTAATGAAGGACGAGTCTCGCACGCCATCTGCGCATCGACAGCCATTCCAGGCGTCATGAGACCCGTAGCCTATAAGAATCGACTGCTGGCAGACGGCGGAGTCGCGCATCCTGTGCCGGCCGCGCTCGTCAAGAGTATGGGCGCGGACATCGTCATTGCAGTGAATGTGGCGCTTCCCTCCGCGAACAGACGGGTTTCGAAGAACTTCATTACCTCGATTCTGAACACGATTGAGATGATGAGCGAGCGCTTGGTGAACGAGGAGCTGCAGCTGGCGGATGTGGTGCTCCATCCCCAATTCGATGTCAACCAGTTCTCATTCAAGGCCTCCCCCTCCTTCATCCTAGCTGGCGAGGCGGTTACACGCGCTTCTCTGGCATCGATCAAGCAGGCTTATCATGTGAATCAATCAAGTGATCAGCTGCTCAAGCCGTAACTACATGGATCTAGTGTTCGAGCTATTGCGCGGCAACGGCTTCTCTCACCGCCAGATACACTAAACGACCAATCGCATTGCCAATAGGCGTCACGGTACCTGCATAGCGATATGCGGGTTTTGTCGATTGCTCATTCATCCCTAATACAATGGCATCGGACGTTGTCCCTGTCGCGATATCACCGGTGAGATGATCACGGACCTGTTCGTCCTGCAACGCTGCTGCCTTCGCTTCAGTTGCCGTCATGATCGCATTGATGCGCGCGCCAGGTGTTAGATTTACGTCCATTAGGAGTATGATATTAATTGTCCCTGCATGAACATCCTCATAAGTCGGTCTAGCAGTGCCTGATCTCGCCGCATTGCCAGTGCCTGCGGTGACACAGCATAGTAAGCGATAGCCATTGCCGGCCTCCTCCTGAATGGACGCCCGATGCAGATTCGCGGCTGTCATCAGCCCTGTACCTGTGTGCGCCGGGTAATCCCAGTGACGGAATTGATTAATCATTAATTGAACGGGATCGGTGCAGTCTAGGTCCTTACTCACCTTCCAGTTCACGATATGATCGGCATGTCCCTGTTCGCCGAATATCGCATTACCGATAATGGCGAATGCATGCTTAGATTTGAGTAACAGATGGTCGGTGCGAGAATGAATGCTGACCTCTGGCCAGACTGTAGATGTATAGATCGATTCACGATTGTTGAATGGTTGCAAATTTCGAGCTCCTTCTGTGATATATTGTCTATATTTGCGATTGCCTAGGAAATATACTATATATAATACATGACATCCCATGAAGGAGGTACTCCATATGAGCGATCAGAAGATCCATGACTATCTAATGAGAGGTATACACGGCGATAAGGAGCTGCTGCCAGGGGAGAAGAATCGCTACCTGGGCACATATCGAGAGCGAGTCATTGTTGTGCTCACCCAAGCGCAGGTACGGCGTAATCAGCTCTACCCGCAGATTGAACAAGCCTTGTCCAATTATCCGGATGCCACGATGCTGATCAATGGCGAGATGGAATATGCAGCGATATCCAAGTATATCAAGCTTGCAATCGATCAGAAGGTGTCGTATAGCAAGTATTCCGACCACCTCTCCGATTCCGATCTAGGCGTGGTTATTGCCGTTCCGTACGCAGTAGAGATTGAACAGATCGAGATTATAGACACACCACCAGCGGCTGAGGCCAAAATAAAGAAGGAAGAACCACGTTCTTCCCTCTTCGCAAAGCTTCGCCGGCGTAAATAACGCTTAGCGGTCCAGATATCCGGCCACGAATACGGCCGGTGCATTCCAATAGATCGTTGTCTCATTGGTGGACCAGCTGCCCTCATGATCGATATAGCCTCGAGCAGGGAACTTATTCTCACTTAAGAACTCCTCCGCTGTCGGATCTTGAATACTGCGATTCGGTCCGCCGGACACGAGTCCCGGTATCGGCTCTACGATGCCATCCGCGCCGGAGGGACGGTGATGCGGATGCATCATGGGATTCGAGCCGAAGCCGGACACATAGCTCTTATCTAGCGCATTACGTCCTAATAGGTAATGGAATAAGCTCTCGGCAGTCTCGATATAGGGTTCATTCGCTTGGAGCTCGTAGGCTGCAATGAGCAGGACGGCCTTGTTCATCACATTCATATTACTGCCCCATCCATAATCCGCGCTGGACATAGGAATCAGATAGCCGTCACGCGATGCTCGATCCACCATCTGATCCGCTTCTTTCAACAAAGCGGCCTTTAGTGCGGCATAAGCTTCTGCATCCTGCTGGGCGTCATTCATGAATAGATAAGATAACGTACCGAAGCCGCTCATATCGGTCCAGCCGAGCCCCAATTTGTTAACCTTGTTGTAATTCTCCTTCACATATTCATGATAGATGGTCTTGCCTGTTGTCTTATAGAGCTCGACGGCCGCCCAGAACCGCTCATCGAGCGAGTTACTATCCCCATACTCACCTGTTACAATATCTGGGGGATTGCGATAGCCAGCCGCATCAGGGTTCGCGAGCAGCCATGCCCATGCTTGCTCGGCAGCGGCTAGCGCCCTGATAGAGAAACCATGGTCATACGCATTGTAGATGCGCGAAGCCATCGCCATCACAGCCGCAAGATCGCCAGTCGCGGTTGGCGACACGGGCAGTACGACCAGCTCGTTATGATCATACTCAGGCATGATGAAGCCTTCGAAGCTGCGTCCCGTCACCTTGTGATAGGCCCCTCCGCTGTCCGTATCCTGCATGCGCAGCAACCACTCCAGCTCGTATCTGACCTCATTCAATAGGTCTGGAACGCCATTGCCGCTCTCTGGGATATTAATGGTATCCTGGAAGCGATCGGGGAATCGCTCATAAGCAAGCAGCAGCGCAGCCGCGGCATTAGCGCCTGGCGCCACATAACGACCGTAGTCGCCTGCGTCATGCCAGCCTCCTGTGACGTCGATCGCGACGTCCGGCTGATCATAGAGTCGCGCCAGCTCCTGATGGCATTGCGCATGGGTATACACACCGGCATGCGCTTCAACCAGCTCCATGCCGCATCGCTGGTAGTACAGATTCTTCAGCAGCGCCTGCTTCACATCGGTATACACCTGATCGCCGATGACGAAGGGATGCGATCGGCCATACGCTGGAACCTCGATGACGTAGGTACCCGGTTCCGTCCATGCCGAGAAATCGGCGCGATAGACGAAATCGCCGGAGGAGCTGTCGAGGATTGGCGCAGTTGTTGCATCATCCGCTCCCTGCTTCCCGGTAACCTGCCCGGTGTATACAATCTCATCTATATCGGTGCGAATAACGTGGAATTGTTGAAATTCGAAGCGCTGACTATTGATAATGGCTACCTTCGTTGCTCCGGGCACATACCCGACTTGATTAATATGGATCATACCTTGGCCTTGATCTTGATATTCCATGGGCAGATTCTCCTTCAACTGGACAATAGGATCAGATTGCGTTGGTACTGGATTCGGTTGATCAATTGGTACATCCTTGCAACCTATTAATAGAATAAGCAATAATAGACTTATAACCCTCCATGCGGCTTTGTGCATAAGGTTCCCCCTTATCTCCGGCTATTGAATCATGATATACATATAATAACATAGATGGGAGAATGCCGAGCGTGAATATAATCAACATAAATTTGTCCCTGATCGATGAAGATACGGATCAACCGCGCTATCAATTCGGTGAGGAATCGCTGCAGGAGCTTATGCGCAGCATTGAAGAGATCGGCTTGCTCTCTCCGATTAAGGTGAGGCCGACGGACGACGGGCGCTACAAGATTATATATGGCAACCGTCGATACAAGGCCAGTAAGCTGCTAGGTCAGGAGACGATCTCTTGCATCGTATCAGCGATCACGGATGAAGTGGACATCTATCTCGAACAGATCGCCGAGAATTTGACCCGTGAGGGCTTCTCCCCGATCGAGGAGGCAGAAGCCTTCGATAAGATGCTGAATCATCCGCGATTCAGCAGCTCGATTAAGTTCCTCTCTAGTAAATTAAGCAAGCCAGAGAGCTATATTAAGAACAAGATCGAATTGCTGAAGTTCGGCCAAGCCGTGAAGAAGCTGATTGTCAGCGGAACCGATATCAGGAAGGATCTGCTGACCGAGGAGCAGCTGCTGCCGATTAAGGATCTGCTGCCCGAGCATCGTGATCCGCTCGCCCTCATCATCGCGCGGGACGAGATGCCGGTCAGCGATGTGAAGAAGATCGCGCAGCTGTTCAAGGACAAGGCTATCTCCTCGAGCGCGAAGGATAAGCTGCTATATAAGAACGGGCCGCAGCTGCTCGAGACCTGGTCCGTATTCCGGCACAATAAAGCGGAGCGTGAGAAAGCCGCGAAGCTGAAGGCGGAGCAAGAACAGCTGAAGGCGGAGCAAGAACAACGGGTGACAGAGCACGATCAGGTAAACGAGGAACCAAGTGGACCACCTCATGCACTTGAACAGGCTGGAGAAGATCAGCAGATCTCTGTACTACCTGATGTAGCGGGACAGCATCAGGATCAGCGCGAGGCCTTGCACGCTGCAATCGAGCAGCTAGCGGCCACGCTGCCCGAGCGATTGCCAGCACCTCCGACTACCGATGCGGCTCAGCACACTTCTCTTGGAGAACAGCGCAGCTTATTACTTAACTCTATTAATCAAATAACGACCTTGCTGGAACAGCGTCTTGCCGATTGGCAAGCCCTGCAACAGGAAATCCTGAGCACAGAAGAACCCCATAGCGATTAACGCTTGTGGTTCTTCTGTATGAGGTATGCTATTCGGAGCGGCACACTTTCACCTTCTTGATCGTCTTATAATCAGACTCCAGCACCTTGAAGATCAGCCCGTTGAATTCAATGGTCGGTTTCTCCTCTGGTCCAGGTATGCTGCCGAGCTGACCGATCAGAAAGCCGCTGACCGTCTCATATTCATCGACTGGAAGCTTCGCCTTGCATACGCGCTCGATATCATCCAAGCTTGTGGTGCCCACGAGGATCACGGTGTTCGCGTCGATGCGCACGATATGCTTATCGTCATCATCATGCTCATCGTAGATGTTGCCCATAATCTCTTCAATAATGTCCTCAATTGTGACGATCCCGTCGGTTCCACCATACTCATCAATGACAATCGCCATATGCGCCTTGCGCTTCTGCATCTCGCGGAACAATAGATCAATTCGCTTCGATTCTGCGACCAGATAAGGCTTGCGAATCAGATCTTGAACAGCGAACTCGCTCTCTATGCCTTCCTCGATGAAGGTCATAATATCCTTGGCATGCAGAATGCCGATAATATTGTCAATCTTCTCTTCATAAACCGGATAACGGGTGTACTTCTCTTTGTTAATGAGTTTAATGATTTCCCTTAGTGTAGATTCGATTGGGATGGCTACGATATTCGTGCGATGCGTCATAATCTCCGACACGGTCTTATTATCGAATTCGAAGATGTTATCGATCATCCGCTTCTCCGAATCTAGAATCGTCCCCTTCTCCTTACCGACATCGATCATCATTCGGATTTCCTCTTCCGTAATCTCTTCATCCTCTTCGTTCGGATCAACACCGAATAAACGCACAACCCCATTGGTAGACAGGGTTAGCAGCTTTACGAACGGCGCGGTCATAGTGGACAGCAGCGTGAGCGGGCCTGCCACTAGGATCGCAATCGGCTCTGCCTTCTTCATTGCTAGACGCTTGGGAACCAGCTCCCCGAACACCAGTGTGAAGTAGGACAGAATTAAGGTGATTAGCACGACTGAGAGTGTCTGCAGCGTCTCAATTCGCAGCGGTACGCCTAAGTCTATGAATACAACTGCTATACGAGAGGCGAAGCTCTCGGCAGCGAATGCGGACGCCAGGAAACCCGCCAGTGTAATTCCGATCTGTATGGTGGCCAGGAATCGGCTGGGTTCATTGACCAGCTTAAGCAGCAATACGGCCTTCTTATTGCCGCTGTCTGCCATATTCCTGAGCTTCACATCATTAATTGAAATCAACGCGATTTCGGATGCAGCGAAGAAGGCGTTAACAAGGATCAGAATGATGAGGATAACTATTTCAAGAATCAAGCGTACATTCGACCTCCATGTGGGGCATCATTCAGCAGCGATAGCAAGCCGAACCTCCTGAAATCAGGAGGTCCGCTGTCCAAATTGCTGATCAAACCAAGACTTCGCCTGATCAATCTCGTCATGCGTAAGCTGATGTCCGAGCGAAGTCCAGTACTCCGTAACCGATGCGCCTGCGCTGCTCAGATCAGCGGCCAGCTCCTTGGTGTGCTCTGCAGGGATCATCCGGTCATGCTTGCCAGCGCCGATGAACACGGGAATGCCGGTCAGATCAGGCAGCTCGATGCCGCGTATCGGCACCATGGCATGGAACAGAATGGCGCCGCTCAGTGCAGCCGCATCATGATAGAGCAGACTGGCCGCGATATTCGCGCCGTTCGAATAGCCGATTGCGACTGTCCGCTTCCGATCGAAGCCATATTGCTCCGATGCTGTTGTGATAAATGCGTTCAGCTCATGCGTGCGGAAGATGAGATCCTCAATGTCGAATACGCCCTCCGCCAATCTACGGAAGAATCGAGGCATGCCATTCTCCAGCACGTTGCCCCTAATGCCGAGTACGCCGGCATCCGGCGCGATAATCTCAGCTAGCTGCAACAGATCGCGTTCATTGCCGCCAGTTCCATGCAGTAGAATCAGGGTCGGTGATTGCTTATTATTACCTTCTAGATAAATATGATTCATAATCCTTTCTCCTTTCATTGCTGTGCAGCCGTATCAAGCGGCTTCAGCTTAGCTTCTATACGTTCACGTTGATTTTCGAAGTAAGGTGGAAGCGACAGACGCTCCCCTAATGTCTCGAAGACTTCATCCGATTCGAAGCCCGGACCATCTGTGGCGAGCTCGAATAGAATGCCGTTCGGGTCCCTGAAGTATAGCGATCGGAAGTAGAACCGCTCCACGAAGCCCGAATTGGGCAGACCGTAGGCCGAGATACGAGAGATCCAATCACGCAGCTCGTCCTCATTATCAACTCGCAGCGCCACATGATGAACGCTGCCGCGGCCAGGCCGCTCACGAGTCAGCTCCGGCACTTCATCTACATATAGCTCAGCGCCGGTTCCGCCCTCGCCGGTTGTGAATGCGCGAATCAGTCGATTGCCGCTGCGCTCAGCCCGATAGCCTTCTATCTCATTATAGCCTAACAATTCTGTCAGTACGGCTGCGGTAGGCGCCGCATCAGGTACCGTCAATACGACCGGTCCGAGACCAGTGATGCTATAGGCAGCTGGCACGGAACTTCCCTCCCATGGCACACCAGAGGCTACTCCGCTATTATGCTCATCTGAAATCAGCATGAGACGCTGTCCCTCGAAATCCTGGAATCGAATGGACTGGCGGCCGGCGAACGACTCGATCTCCTCATGCTTGACCTCGAATTGAGCCAGTCTCGACTTCCAATAGTGCAGCGCTTCATCTGAGGGCACTCTGAGCGCGGTTAGCGAGATGCTGTTATTCCCCTGATAGGTTGGCCCGGCATTCGGAATCTCGAAGAAGGTTAGATCCGTCCCGGGATTGCCCCGTTCATCTGCGTAGAACAGATGATACATGGATGTCTCATCTTGATTCACAGTCTTCTTCACTAATCGCATTCCGAGAACCTTGGTATAGAATGAGTAGTTGCGGCTGGCATTCGCGGTGATTGCCGACACATGATGCTGTCCCTTAATGATTAATTGGGTCATAACACAGACCTCCATATACTTCAATATATATATTTACTAACTAAAGTATAGCATCATTATTTTCACGGGTCAACTATCATCAATCTCGCTCGTAAATCGTGCCTGACTGGCTCGAGAACAGCTCCGCGCATACCTTCTCCGCGTAGGAGTCTGTCATTCCAGCGATGTAGTCGGCCACGAGCCTCGGCCAGCTCCAGGTCTGTTGATGCTGTTCATAGCGTGTCACCCAGGCCGGCGGCAGGATCAGTCTGGCGGTCTCGTAGTCCTTGAAGGTATCCCATAATCGCCTGAGGGTAATGTCGCTGCGCTTCTGTAAGCGCTGAACACGGAAGTCCTTGACCAGCGTCACCCAAGCCAGCTTCTTCAGAATTTCCATCGTCCGCAGCAGCTCCTGGTCCTCCTGGCCGTCTCTGACGAACGTAACGCGCTTCCAATCTCGCGCAGGATCGTCGATGATGCCGACTGTGCTCGCGAAGCGTCCTACCCATCTTGCCTTCATCTCGCGTCTGGTTCTTGACATCTCCCTTCCACATTCGAGGTACACATGCTCCCACTCAGCAAGATAATTCTGGAGCACCTGTGTGATCATCTTCTCCATATCGACCCCTTCCCAGCCTACGTGGAAGTTGGACCTGTCATATCGAATTTCATTCATAATGTTATTCACGGTACGGGAATCATCGAAGAACGTATGGCTCATCACGATCTTGCCTGCGCGTATGCCATCCTCTATATCATGTGTCGAATAAGCAATATCATCACATAGATCCATCAGTTGCGCTTCGAGCGTCAGGCAGCCCTCCGGCATGCCCCATTGCTCCCTAAGCCCTGATAATGCTGTCCACTCCTCTGGGTACAACCCCTTCATCCGGTTCATATCACCCAGGCTGAACGGATACTTATTAATCGCCAGCAGGACAGCTGCCGTCAGATCCAGTCCGATATCACTGCCAGCGCGCTTCTCAAGGAACATGAGGATGCGATAATTCTGCGCGTTCCCTTCATAGGGCAGTCCGAATTCCTCTCGCAGCACCGAATTAAGCACTTCCTCACCCTTGTGACCGAATGGCGGGTGGCCTAGATCATGCGCGAGCGCGGCGCATTCCACCACCTCTGGCTCCATCATTAGGCCGGGATGCTCGGCAACCGTTAGCTGCGGATAAGCGCGAATCAATCGGCGGGCGACCTCACGGGCAATCTGTGAAACTTCAATAGAATGTGTCAATCGCGTACGATAATAATCACCTGTTCCGGCTCCGAACACCTGCGACTTGCCCTGCATCCTGCGGAAGGACGGTGATTGAATCAATCGCGCATAATCGCGTTCATATTCCTCTCGATTCTCTGTGTACACATTACCTAGCGGATCAGTCAATCGTATCTTGCGCAGCTGCTGCATGTCGATCCTCCTTCTTCATTCGGGCGGTCCTCCACTATTCGAGCTCAGCCTTGGCTGCGTCAATCAATTGATCGAATGCCTCATCATCCTCATCCAGGAACTGATCGAGCGCGTCGATCTGCTCATCTGGTCCTGACGCTTCCAAGAAGGACAGCGCGTACCCCCACTCCCGCCCACGCTTGCTCTGCAGAACAATCGCATACGACTCCTTATGACCCGCAACCTCGAACGCAACCTGACCGATATAGCCCTCTTCCTTCGTATACGTCATCGATGCCTGCTTAATGGTTAGCTGCATGTTCCTTGCTCCTCTCGTATGATTTCGTTATGCACATATTGGAATGAACGTTTATAATGAGATAGAACTGAATCAATTTCATAACGGCTTAAGCAGCTACGATGAGAACTATATATTGATCTGAACGGTTTACTCAGTCGATACTGCGCAACCGTTAGCTAGTCGCATAGCTCGGTTGTCGCATATATAGTTTCTAATGAGAGGTTTTGCGTAGTTATGAAATGATTCAACTATTTTTATCCTATCTTCTTATGGAAGTTTATGCAATGCGCACAAGAGAGGATCTATATGATGAAGACATTGGTTATCGCTGAGAAGCCCGATATGGGACGCAATATTGCTGCCGTTATCGAGCCTAGAGCCGTGAATAAGCGGACGCATCTGGAGGGCGAGCATTATATTATCACCTGGGCGATCGGGCATCTGATCGGACTGGCTGAACCGGACAAGTATGATGACAAGTACAAGAAGTGGAATCTGCAGGATCTGCCGATCATTCCGGAGCGCTTCAAGCTGCTCCCCAATTATAAGACGAAGGATCAACTCAAGGTTATCCAGGAGCTTGCCGCGCGCTGCGATCAGCTCGTCAATGCCTGCGATGCCGGGCGCGAGGGTCAATACATCTTCTATCTGATTCAGCGCTATCTGAACCTGCGTCAGCCTGTGAAGCGGCTCTGGATCTCTGACCTGACGCCGGAGACGATTCGCGCGGGCTTCGAGCAGCTGCGTGAAGGCGCGGAATTCGACAATCTCACCAAGGCCGCCAGAGCGCGCAGTGAAGCAGATTGGCTGATCGGCATGAATGGATCCCGCGCCTTCACGACGAAGCATAATGTATTGCTGTCTGTCGGGCGTGTGCAGACCCCTGTGCTGGCGCTGATCTATGATCGGCAGCTGCAGATTGAGGCGTTCTCCTCGCTGAAGTTTTATGAGGTGCGTGGTTATTTTGCCCAAGGTGAGACGGTTTATAAGGGGCTGTGGCAGGGTGAGCGGATTGCCGGTCAAGAAGCGGCGGACAAGCTGGCGGCGAAGACGTCCGGGCAGCCCGCGAGGATTGCCTCGTATGAGGTTAAGGAGACGCGTGAATTTCCGTTCAAGCTGTACGATCTGACGCTGCTCCAGCGGGAGGCCAACGCCAAGGCAGGATTCTCCGCCAAGAAGACGCTAGACATCGCACAATCGCTGTACGAGAAGCATAAGGTCATCTCCTACCCGCGAACCAATTCCAACTACGTCACCGAGCAAAATATACCCGACATGCACCGCATCCTCGACACGTTAAGAGGAACCGCCTATGAGTCGTTGGCGGCGGGCGCGAACAAGGCGCTGGTGTCTGTGCGCAATAAATATGTGTGCAATCCGGCGAAGGTAGAGGATCATCATGCGATCCTGCCGACGAAGAAGCGGCCGAGCGGGCTGACACCGGATGAGAGCAAGCTCTACGACATGATCATGCGGCGCTTCCTCTCCCACTTCTACCCTGCCGCCACCTATAAGGTGCATACGGTGTTAACCGAGGTTGCCGAGGAGCTGTTCAAGACGACGGTCAAGGAGCTGCTGTCGCTGGGCTGGAAGACCGTGTATGCAGATGAGGAGAAGCGTTCGGATAAGGGCTCAGGTAAGGGGACAGATAAAGCTTCAGATAAGAGCAAGGGTAGTGGGAAATCGGATGCCGAGGAGGAACCGGATGAAGAGGAAGAACGCTCCTCCCCCTTCGTCCTGCATGCGGAGGAAGCTGTACTGTGCGAGCGCGCTGAGGTTGTGGAACGTGAGACGCAGCCGCCCAAGCCATTCACAGAGGGTACACTGCTGAAGGCAATGGAAAGCGCGGGCAAGCAAGTCGAGGAGGAAGAATTACGGGATGCAATGAAGGATTCCGGCCTGGGCACGCCAGCTACGCGAGCGGCTACCATCGAGCGGCTCAAGAAGGTGGAATACATCCAGATGCAGGGCAAGCGGATTGTCATCACCCAGAAGGGCCGCAAGGCAATCGAGGTGATTCGCGGCGCAGGTGTGGATCTGCTGACCTCGCCTGAGATGACCGGCCTATGGGAGAAGCGACTGAATGAGATCTCCAAGGGCATGGCCGAGGATCAAGTGTTCATGGAGAAGGTGAAGCAATTCGCATCGATGATCGTCACCAAGGTGCGCGTGCAGTCACGCGCGTCGAAGTCCGACTTCGAGAAAGGGGCGACTAGCGATGGTAAGGGACAAGGGCGCGGAAAGCCGAGTGGTAAAGCAGGTGCTGGTGCTAGAGCTGGTGCAGGCTCCGCCACCTCCACTGCCTCCTTACCGGGAACTCCAATCTGTACTTGCCCACGCGATGGCTGCGGCGGGCAGATCATCATGGGGCGCAAGGGATATGGCTGCACGAACTACAAGACAGGCTGCAAATTCGTCATCTGGAAGCTCAGCTTCGGCAAGTCTCTGACGGACAGCATAGTGAAGAATCTGATTGAGCGCGGCGTTACCGGCAAATTGAAATTCAAGTTAGCTGACGGTGTCTCCATAGATGGACGTATCAAGTTAGTGGACCGTAATCTAGGCGGATTAGAGCTGGAGAAGCTGGAGTAGACCCATTCAATATTGGCGGTTTCCGACTTCCTTCTCTGCCAGCTCCTCAGTAAACACGCTCTCTGGCGGTACAATTCGCTTGGGCAAGCTGCGCCCCCCGGTGATCTCCCTAACCGCTTGCATCAGGATTGGACCAAGCAAGGGGTTGCATTCCACTACGGCGTTGATCTTGCCTTCGATCATCATCTCGAAAGCTTTGCGCGTACCGCCTACCGAGATGATCAGAATATCCTTGCCAGGCTGCAGCCCGTATTCCTCGATCGCGTCAATAGCGCCTATAGCCATATCGTCATTATGTGCGTACAAGACATGAATCTGGCCGCCATGCTCCTCCAGGATGTCATGCATGATATCCTTGCCCTTCTCAACTGTAAAATCGGCTGCTTCCGATTGGATGATGACGAGGCTATCCCGATCAGCAATCACCTCTCGGAAGCCTCTTCCACGCTCGATGGACGGTGAAGAACCAGAGGTGCCCTGGAGCTCTACAATATGGACTGGTCCGCCATGATTGCGCATCTTGTCCAATAAATATTTACCGGCCTTACGCCCTTCCTCATAGAAATCAGATCCAATCAGTGTCACATATAACGAGGAATCGGTGACCTGTACAGCACGGTCAGACAGGACTACCGGTATACCGGCCTGTTTGGCTTCCAGCAAGATTGGCTCCCATCCCGACTCAATCACTGGAGAGATGGCGATGACATCCACCCTCTGCTCGATAAAGCTCCGGATGGCCTCGAATTGCTGCTCCTGGGATTGCTCGGCATTCTCGAATAACAGCTTGATCTCTGCTTCCTTGGCAGCCTCCAGAATCGATCTTGTATTCGCCTTGCGCCAATCGCTCTCTGAACCGAGTTGGGAGAAGCCCACTACAATTTGTCTATCTGTATCTCCGTCGTGTGTTGGTCCATCAATTGCTTCAGACGATTCCGCATCAAGACTGACATTCATCTTTGTGGGATCATTCCCGGGAGACAGCTGGCAGCCCGAGACAAGGATGAAGATGAGGGTGAGCATGCCCCATACTCCCTTATTATTCATAGTACTCAACAGCTCCCACACTCCCTATAAATTCACAGTCGCAGTCATACCCTCTCAGTATAAGTTACATCGTACTGGAATTGGAAGATCTTCCCGCAAGAATACGCTGCAGCAGAATGAACATGAACAATAAAAATCCGATGACAATCTTCGTCCACCAGGAGCTGAGCGTTCCTTCGAAGTTGATAATCGTCTGGATAACTCCTTGAATCATGACTCCGAAGAATGTGCCTGCCACATAGCCTGCGCCGCCAGTCAGCAGCGTTCCGCCGATGACCACCGAAGCTATCGCGTCCAGCTCTAAACCGACAGCATGCAAGCCGTAACCCGACAGCATATAGAAGGTGAAGACGACTCCGCCGAGTGCTGAACAGAAGCCGCTGAACGCATAAATCATCATTTTGGTTCTCGCGACTGGCAGCCCCATCAGGAGTGCCGAGGTCTGATTGCCGCCAATCGCGTATGTGTTCCTCCCGAATCGGGTGAAGTGTGCCATATAAACGGCTAATAAGACTACTGCAACGGCAATCAATACACTGATTGAGATGTAGCCGCCTCCCGGCAGCGAAATCTTGGTTAGTGCCATGTCCTTGTAGAACTCATGATTAATTGTAATGGTCTGAATGCTGATCACATAACATAAGCCTCTAGCTAGGAACATCCCTGACAGCGTCACAATGAATGGTTGAATGTCGAAGTAATGAATAACCGCACCCATCAGCCATCCGAATATAATTCCGATTGCAAGCACGAAGGGAATAACGACATAAGGCGCCCATCCGAACTCTTGCAGCAGGCTGGCTGAGATCATCGTAGTAAGCGCCACAACTGAGCCTACGGACAGATCGATGCCTCCTGACAGGATTACGAAGGTCATCCCTACAGCAACAATAACCATAAAGGAATTATCAATCAGCAGATTGAGCAGCACCTGGGCAGAGAAGAAACCGGTATAGCGGAAAGAGCCGGCGATGAATAATAGAATGAACAGTCCAATCGTTACTAATATAGGAATGTGGCGGCGTTTAGGCATCCCGATTCACCTCGCTGCTTGCAGAGTATCGCTTCGTATGCCACAGAACGGATACACGATTTCGGAATGCTTCGGATTGGATCAGGCAGACGATGAATACGACAACCGCCTTCACAACCAATGTAATCTCCGGCGGTACCCCGATCATATATATGGTAGTGGTAAGCGTCTGTATAATCAATGCCCCAACCAAGGTTCCTGACAGATAGAATCTACCGCCGTTCAAGGAGGTACCGCCGATTACTACAGCCAGAATGGCATCAAGCTCATACCACAAACCAGCATTATTACCATCCGCGCTTGACACGTTCGAGCTGAGGATGAGTCCAGCTATCCCGGCACATAATCCACAGAACATATAAACCATCAAGATCACCGATTTAGATCGGATACCCGAGAGCCTGCTTGCGGTCGGATTGCAGCCGACTGATTCAATGAATAAGCCCAGCGCTGTCTTCCTCGTTATCCATACCGCTATGACGAACACACTGATTACGATATAGATAGAGAAAGGCAGCATGAACAACCAGCCTGCGCCAAGGAATTTATATGTGCTGCTATTGACTGTAATTATTTGTCCATTCGTAATTAATTGAGCGATTCCACGTCCTGCTACCATTAGAATCAAGGTTGCTATAATAGGCTGAATTCCTGCGCCAGCCACTAGAATCCCGTTCCATAAGCCTAGCAGCAACGCTAATGCCAATGACACAACAATCGATTCAACCATAATTACCATGGCATGCTGATCAGCACCTTTGCTGATCATAAGACATGCCATAGCCCCGGATATTGCCACAATCGACCCGACAGACAAGTCGATACCCTTCGTTGCGATGACCAGGGTCATGCCGATTGCTACAAGAATCAGGGGAGAACCGAAATTCAAGATATCGATCAGGCTGCCATATAGATGGCCGCCCTGAATGCGAATTGAGAAGAAGCTTGGTTTATATATCAGATTGAATACCAGCAGCGTTGTGAGTACAACGAGCGGCCAGAGCAAGTGATGATTCATGATTCGGTTTACCATATCTCCTAACCTCCAGCTATAGCCTGCATCATGTTGTGCTGACTCCTCTCATCGTCGGCCATCCGCCGTACGATCTGCCGGTCGCGAAGCACGACTATCTGATCACTGACGCGGAGCACCTCTTCCAGCTCCGATGAGATGAATAAGACAGCCATTCCTTTCTTCGCCAATGAGAGAACAAGCTTCTGAATTTCAGCTTTAGCCCCGATATCGATGCCTCTAGTCGGTTCATCGAGAATGAGCAGCTTCGGCTGCATCAGCAGCCACCGGGCGAGAATAACCTTCTGCTGATTGCCCCCGCTTAAGTTCCGCACCAGCTGCTCCGGGTTAGGCGGGTTAATATTCAAGGCTTGAATGTACTCGTTGGCGATGTCCAGCTGACGCTTTCTTGTGATCATTCTAAACCAGCCCTTACTGGCTTGAAGGGCAAGAATAATATTCTCCCGCACCGTCAGTTCGTCAATAATTCCTTCGGTCTTGCGATTCTCGGAGCAGTAAGCAATACCCTTTAGAATAGCCTTGCGAGGAGAATCAACCTCACCGGTTTCGCCCGCAATTCGCAGCTGTCCGGAATCTGCTCGATCCGCTCCGAAGAGCAATCTGGCAGTCTCGGTTCGACCTGAACCTAGCAACCCTGCCAACCCGACGATCTCTCCGCGGCTGACCGTCAGGTCGAACGGGCTGATCGACCCTCTGCGACCTAATCCAATGGCCTGCAGATACACCTCGCCGCTAAGCTCTCTCTCATCGGACTGCGATTTCGGCAGATCAGATAACAGCTCCAGATCCTTGCCGATCATCTTCATCACCAGCTCAATCTTAGGCAGTTGATGTGTCATATATTCACCGATAAACTCGCCATTGCGCAGAATCGTAATCCGATCCGTAATCTCATAGACCTGATCCAAGAAGTGTGTGACGAATAAGACCGCAAGCCCCTGCTGCTTCAGCTTCCTTATTACAGCGAACAGCTCCTGTACCTCGCTGCGGTCCAAGCTGGATGTCGGTTCGTCCAGGATCAGCACTTTAGCCGAGATGTTAATGGCTCTGGCGATTGCTACCAATTGTTGTACAGCAACAGAATAGGCATGTAGCGGCAGTGTTACATCAATATCGAGATGAAGATGTTCCAAGATCAGCTTCTTGGCCAGCCGATTCATCTCCCTCCATAGGATTCTACCGAATCGGCGAGGCTCTCTGCCGATGAAGATATTCTCTGCAACCGACAGATTCGAGCATAGATTGACCTCTTGATAAACCGTACTAATTCCAACGACTTGAGCTTCCAGCGGACTTCCGACCGCTATGCGATTGCCTTCAAGTTCTACCACTCCATCATCAATGGGGTGCACGCCTGTAAGTGTCTTGATCAATGTAGATTTTCCGGCGCCGTTCTCGCCCATTAGCGCATGTACCTCTCCGGGGAACAGTCTGAAGTCAACACCCTTTAATGCATGTACACCGGGGAATCGCTTCTGTATCCCCTTCATTTGTAGAACCGGCTGAATAGTGCTCACGTAGACTCCTCTCCTCCAATGAAGAGAATAAGCCGCCCCTCCTTGATTAGAGCAGGCGGAGCAGCTTATTCATCTTCCGTTATACATCTTAATACTTGCGATCTGGCAGAGCGGCTTTGGCTTCATCAGAGGTGAAGGTTCCTTCTTCTGTGACGATCCGCTTCGGAATTTCTTTGCCGTCCAGCACATCTCTTACCGCCTGCATCAGCTGAGGTCCGAGGAGCGGATTACATTCGACAATATAGTTAATCTTGCCTTCAGCTGCTGCCGCCATGCCATCCTTAACTGCATCCACTGTGATAATGATGATGTCCTTGCCTGGCACCAGACCGGCTGCTTCTATGGCTTGGATTGCACCAAGTCCCATATCATCGTTGTGCGCATACAGCACATCGATGTCCTTGTGTGCTTGCAGGAAGGACTGCATGACCTCCTTGCCCTTCGCACGGGTGAAGTCACCTGTCTGTGATGCGATGATCTTCAGATTCGGATTCGACTTGATCACTTCTTCGAAACCATTTTTGCGGTCAATCGCAGGGGCGGAGCCCGTAGTACCTTGGAGCTCTACAATGTTCACATCACCCGAAGCATCCTTGAATTGTCCGGCGAGCCACTCTCCGGCGCGGCGGCCCTCTTCTACGAAGTCGGAGCCGATGAATGTCTCATATAGGGATGTATCTTGCGAGTCAACTGCGCGGTCTGTCAAGATAACAGGTATTCCCGCTTCCTTAACTTCTTGCAGAACAGTATCCCATCCAGATTCCACCACCGGTGAGAAAGCGATAACATCTACTTTCTGTTGAATGAACGAACGAATCGCTTTTATTTGATTCTCTTGCTTCTGCTGGGCATCGGAGAATTTCAGTTCGAAGCCAGCTTCAGCAGCAGATCCTTTGATGGAATCCGTATTGGCCGACCGCCAGCCGCTCTCCGCACCTACCTGCGAGAAGCCCAGGACGACCTTGCCTTGAGCTGTCACTGGTTTGTCAGTGGATGCACCCTTACTTTTCGAGGATGTTGACTTATCGCTCGAGCTATTCGATGCGCTTTCATTTGTGCCGCAGCCAGCTGCAAGCAGCGTCATCAGCACGACGATCAGGATGACCCCTGTCTTTTTTACAATCATCATTCTTTATTCCTCCCATTCATTCACCATTTTCTGATGTAGTCCGATTATAGAACGCCATTAATTATCCATGATATGGGGTGATACATGAATTTCATGCACTTTTATGGTGACTTATCTAAATAAAAAGCAATTGTATTGTTTTTTTGTTCAAAATATAGATTATTATTTTTATGGATGCGATTTCAAAGGTTGGTGGTGTATGATAGAAGCGAATAAAATCGGAGAGGTCTGCAGTGTATATGAAGAAATTGATGCAATGGATCTTTTCCAGCCTGCGCGCCAAGATGCTGGCGATGTTCGTAATACTTACCTCAATTCCACTATTGACGGTAGGCCTTATCTCATACCAGAAGTCATTCAATGCCGTATCGGATCACAGCAAGGCTGCTGCCATGCTGATTGCCGATCAGCTGGTTCGTGACATTGACATCCTGTTCCAGGACACCGGCAGGCTGCTCGAGCTGAGCAAGAATCCGGATGTGCTGCAGTTTCTATTCTCTCAGACTGATTCCTATGATGATGCCAAACAAATCCTGCTGACAATCGACATCTACCGCAACACCTATAAGTATGACAATGTGCTCAACATCACAATGGTCAATCTATACGGAAGAGGGATCAGCGAGCGGAAGGGCGTCTTCTCTCTCACCTATAATCCGTTGCGCAATCCTCACTTCAAGCATTTAATGAACCGCTCAGACGAGATTCTGATCATTCCTCCGTCAGAGATCTCACTGTATGACCGATTGGACGGATTTCAGTATCCGCATGGCAATGTCATCTCGCTCATAGCCGCCGTTAAGCAACAGATCACCCATGAAGTGATAGGGTTCATCATTATCGACATCAGCGACGAGCTGGTCAAGCAATTCGCGGACAGCTTTAAGATCGGCAATACCGGTTATTTCTATGTTGGAGATCAGACCGGCGCACCCTTGTTCACACCCGCCGATCTGCGTGATGATCAGACGCTTGCTCCCGGTATATTGACATCCAGCATAATTCGTGCCAGAGACAGCTTCGTCCATAGCGGACAGGGGAAGCCAATATTCATCGTATTCGCAACCTCCGAAGAGACTGGCTGGAAGATTATCGGATCAGCTCCGCTCCAGGAAATTGTCGAGGACGCGAATGAAATTCGGCAGCTCATCATCATCAGCGTGGGCCTCAGTATAACCTTCATTATCGGACTGTACTTCTTCATTACCAATCGCCTCACGAGACCCGTGCAGATTCTCAAGAACAAGATGAGGCAAGCCGCATCCGGATACCTAGAAGCCAAGGTGAAGCCCATGGGAACCGATGAAGTAGCGGATCTGGGCAAGAGCTTCAACACGATGATTGAACAGATCAAGCAGCTGATCGACAAGAGTATTCGCGAACAGGAGCAGATTCAGAAAGCCGAGCTGCGCACGCTACAAGCGCAGATCAACCCGCACTTTCTCTATAATACGCTTGATTCCATCGTCTGGATGGCCGAGTCGGGCAAGAACGATCAGGTAATTCGGCTTGTCCATGCGCTGTCCCGCTTCTTCAGAATCAGCCTGAGCAAGGGGCGCGATTGGATCAAGATCCAAGATGAACTTGAACATGTGCTAAACTACTTAGTGATTCAGCAGATGCGTTATCGCGATATTCTGGATTATGAGATCGACGTAGACCCTTCTATATATTCGAATTCCATTCTGAAAATGACCCTGCAGCCCCTGGTTGAAAACGCTCTGTATCATGGCATCAAGAATAAACGTGGTCGAGGTCTGATCCGAATCTCAGGACACATCGAGAAAGGGCATACTGTTGTATTCTCTGTCGAGGATAACGGTATTGGGATGACTGTGGACCAATTGGCACATATCCAGGAACGGTTGAATAAGCCAACGGCAGAACCTGCTGGCCTTGAAGCGTTGGATGGCTTCGGTCTTTTCAACGTCCAGCAGCGTATTCGACTGTACTACGGTGAGCGTTATGGTATTCAGATCTCCAGCGAGCACCATGTAGGAACGATGGTTCAAGTTAATTATCCGGTACAGGTGGTGAATCGGCATGAAGAGAGTTTATCTGGTCGACGATGAAATCCTCATCCGCGAGAGCATTCGCAGCTGCATCAATTGGGAGCGTGAAGGATTCGAGTATTGCGGTGATGCATCAGATGGAGAGATGGCCTTGCCTGATATCGAGAAGCTGAAGCCAGATATTCTAATAACTGATATCAGAATGCCATTTATGGACGGACTGGAGCTTAGCGCCATAGTGCGTCAGAAGCTGCCTGACACCAAGATAGTCATTCTGAGTGGCCATGATGAATTCGAGTATGCGCGACAGGCGCTGCGGATCGGCGTGATCGAATACTGCCTGAAGCCCTTCGGGTCATCTGATATTGTTAAGCTGCTCCGCCAGATCAGCGCAGATATAGATAGGGAATCCCTCGAGAAGCAATGGATCGAGCAATTGATGAGGAATGCTGCCGATAATCATAGAGCTTCTCAGAACGAACTGCTCGTGCGAATATGCAATGGAAGCATCACATATGCTGAAGCTGCTGCGCAAGCTAACCAGCTCGGAGTAGAATTGCTTGCCCGATATTATGCCATCGTCATTACAGATATCCGCTTGAAGGATAATCAATCGTTTATTCCTTCCGACCTGGTACAACGGGCAGAACAGCTTCTGACCGACTTCCTAGCTAATCGAATCCGCTACATCGACTACAAGCGCAACCACTCTGAGCGTGTATGGTTGCTGCAAGGAGAGACGACCGAACAATTGCTTACAGTTCTAGAGGAACTAGGCGACACAGCCCGACAGTGGCTGCAGGAATCCCTTCCATTCTCGATCGTTATCGGCACCGGCAGCATCCAGGAGCGTCTCCATACCATCCACAACTCGTATATTCAAGCCGACGAAGACAGGCATTGGCGCCGATTATCCGGACAGAACAAGCGGATGCTGCTTGATTTATCAGCTCTCTCACCTGATCAAGCTATCTTCCTTGATCGAAGCGAATTTATCGCATTCCTGAAGATAGGCCGCGCTTCCGAGGCAGATGCCTATATTCAGGGATTCGCTGCTGCTCTGAAAGAGATTCAATGGCAAACCACCCTATATGGGTACTACCTGCTAAACGATCTAACATTAGAGGTGATACGCGAAGCCTTAAAGCTCTATCGTAATATAGAAGCGTCGGAGCATGTGATTGAATCCTTACAAGATAAGATCGGCTCCATTCGGTCCTGGATTGAGGCATGCGATTATCTTAAGTCGCTGACTCATGCCTTCTGGCAATGGCGCAGCGGTTCTGCAGCCCGATATGGCGAGATGGTGGAACGGGTCAAGGAGTATGTGAAATCCCAGTACAGCAATGATCAACTGTCCTTGCAGGATGCTGCTGATCATGTCTGCGTCAGTCCCAGCCATATTAGCAAGGTGTTCAGCCAGGTGACCGGGCAAACCTTCATTGAATATGTGATGGAGACTCGCATTCGCAAAGCCATGGAGCTGCTGCATGCCAGCAATTCGAAGTCCTATGAGATTGCCTTCCAAGTAGGCTATAAGGATCCCCATTACTTCTCGAACTTATTTAAGAAGGTAACCGGAATGAATATTCGGGAATTTCGAAAGCAGGGTCAGATTCTTGATCTGCAAGGAGACGCGGAGGAAGGTTGATGTTGAAATGTTGTCGCGAAGGATGAAAAAGCGAATTATTCAAATCCATAAGCTATTCGGTCTCGTCCTCATCATTCTTGTCTTGGCGAGCTGCACAGCGACAAGAATGAGCACCGCACAGCTGCCTCAATATTCAGAAGTGGGTGCAGTTCAGACTGCACCGAGCTATACGTTCGGCATCGTCTATCCGATGGCGCACAGCTTCTATGAAGTTGTTACAGAGCGTGCAGAGCAAGCTGCGGTGGAGCACCATATCGAGATCATTGTGAAGGCGCCGGACGAACCAAATCTTGAGCAACAAATTCGGATCATGGAAACCTTGATTCGACAGGGCGTCGATGGCATCGCAATAGCGCCTATCGATTCTGCTGCCCTTGCACCCTATATTGATCAAGCCGTCCAATCCGGCATTCCAGTTGTGTGCTTCGAATCAGATGCGCCGGAGAGTATGCGAGCTACCTACATCGGTTCAGACAATCTAGAGTCTGGACTGAGAATTGGCCAAGCCATAGACCAACTTCTGGAAGGGAGAGGCATGATTCTGCTGGAGACTGGGATGGACAGCATGAGAAGCTTAGACGAGCGGCTGGAGGGGTTCTTGACTTACATCCGTGACGAAACTGAGATCGATGTTTTGGATGTGAGATACAACGAAGGCAAGTCAGATCTTGCACTAGCGGAGCTGGAGAGGATGATCGACGATCATCCCCATTTCGACGCCTTCGTCTCATTGGACTATATATCGGGCGCCTCCTCCGTACTGGTCTGGAAGGCAATGGGGCTGAACCGTTATGTCTTGACACTGGGCATGATGCCCGATCTGGCGGAAGCCATACGCAACGGCCAGATCACCTCAGCCATCTCCCAGAATGAGGTACTATGGGGTGAGCTGATCGTCCGGCACCTCCTGTGGGCTCAGGAGGGTCGCGCGCTCCCAGAGCTTGTCGATACGGGCATCACGCTTGTGGATGTGGATAATAACTTAACTGACTAGCCCCGTCTCAGATCAAGTCGGCTGTGAAGGTAATCTCGACTCCCTCAGCGTTTATGGTTACATTTCGATCTTTCATGTACCATTCGTCACTCTCTTCCACGTAGAAGGTCATCCCGCCTGCAGCATGCGAGTATATCGATCTGCGCGGCTTCTCTTTCTGTATACCTAAAGCCAATGCATCTGCTCCGCCACTCATGTAACGAATATAGACGCGAACAAATTCGCCACTCCTGAATCCCCATTCATTCTTCAGACATGCGATTGCAGCATCTGTAACCTGCATGTTCATACGCAGCACTCCTTATTGTGATCTCCCACTAAAGGCTAGATGTTATGACATCATTGCACTCACTATTGTCTAGGAGGCAGCGGCCCGAGGTATTGATAGAAGGTGCATTCAATCTGACCGTTGAAGAGCTTGCGGCGTTTGTCCGCCTTGCGGTTGAAGCGCGTCTCGAACTGCTTGTCAGAGGTGATGACGAAGTGCGACCAGGTAGGCACCGAACGCGCGACACGGCCGAGCTGCTTGGTGATGCGTTCAACCTCACCCATCGTGCCGATACGCTCTCCATATGGCGGATTGGTGATTATCACGCCGTAATCGCCCTCGAGCCGAATATCATCGACTGACGCCACATGCAGCTTGACCGCCTTGCTGAGTCCAGCATTCCGCAGCGCTTCCTTCGCAATCTCAATCGCCTCGCGGTTGATGTCGGACCCGATGATCTGCAGCGGCTGATCATCGCGCACCAGATCGAACGCCTCGTCCCGGCCGTCCTCCCACAGCTCCAGCGGAATGCCATCCCATTCCTCCGCAGCGAATGAGCGCCTCAGCCCCGGCGCAATATTCCATCCGATCATCGCGGCCTCGATCGGGATCGTGCCCGACCCGCAGAACGGGTCGTATAGCGGTCGCTCCGGACGCCAGCGGCTGAGCAGAATCATCGCTGCCGCGAGTGATTCTCTCAGCGGCGCCTCGGTCGCGACCTTGCGATAGCCGCGCTTATGCAGCCCGGCTCCCGTAGTATCGAGCGTCAGCGTCGCTCGATCATTCAGCAGCGTGACCTCGCACACATACTTCGCCCCAGTCTCCGGGAACCACTCGGTCTTGTAGCGCTCCTTCATCTTCTCGACAATCGCCTTCTTGACGATGCCCTGGCACGCAGGTACGCTGCTCAACTGCGACTTGTGGGAGCGGCCATCTACGGGGAACAGGCCATCCTTAGGAATCCAATGCGGCCAGTTCAGCGCCTTCGTCCCTTCGAATAAATCATCGAAGGTCAGCGCCTCGAATTCGCCCATCTTCACCAGGATGCGCCCTGCTGTCCGCAGCCATAGATTCGCTCTGATGATATCCTGCTCATCGCCGAAGAAGGTCACTCTGCCGTTCTCGACAAGCTGGTCTGTATAGCCCAGCTCCTTCAATTCGCGTGCCAGCACTGCCTCCAGGCCCATCGGCGTGGTCGCGATTAGTTCGTATTTGGCCATAGTTGTCGGTCCACTCTCTTCTCTTGGTTTCAATGGGAATAGTATAGGCGAAACCGCCCGCTTATACAATCGCAATCGAATTTCTGCTATGCTAATAGAAGCTGAATCACGCTAACAAACTCGCTAGAGAATCAATTTCAATTGATTCTGGAGTGTAGGAATAGGAGTATTGAACATGCTTTTACTGAATACGGAACGTGTGAGCAAGAGCTACGGCATGAAGCGGCTGTTCGAGGACATCTCGCTCAGCATCGAATCCGGCGACCGCATCGGGCTCATCGGCATCAATGGCACAGGTAAGTCCACATTGCTTAAGATTATCGCTGGTGAAGAAACGGCGGATGAGGGAAAGCTCGCCTATGCGAACGGGGTGCAGATTGAGTACCTCTCGCAGAATCCGCCCTACGACCCACAGGATACTGTGCTTGCCCATATCTTCAAGGGCAGCGCCTCCTCCCTGCTCGAGCTGCATGAATATGAGGCGAAGCGCATCCTGAATAAGCTCGGTATGGATCAATATGAGGCGCGCATGGGCGAACTGTCCGGCGGCCAGCGCAAGCGTGTGCAGCTCGCGGCTGTACTCATTCGTCCATCCGATCTGCTCATTCTCGATGAGCCGACGAACCATCTGGATGCCGCTGCGGTATCCTGGCTGGAATCCCATCTGAATCGCGCGAAGTCGGCCTTGCTGATGATTACGCATGACCGCTACTTCCTCGATCGTATTGCGAACCGCATGCTGGAGCTGGATCAAGGCGTCCTCTACCCCTACACGGGCAATTACAGCAATTTCCTAGAACGCAAGGCGGAGCGGCTGGAGAGCCAGCGCGCGACCGAGCATAAGCGGCAGAACCTGCTGCGTAATGAATTGGCCTGGATGCGTCAGGGCGCGAAGGCCCGTACAACCAAGCAGAAGGCCAGAATCGACCGCTTCCATGAGCTGGAGAAGTCCGGTAAGCCGCAGGCGGATGGTGAGCTGGAGATTTCGGTCCAGGGCAGCCGGCTCGGTAAGAAGGTCATCGAGCTTCACCAGGTAAGCAAGTCCTATGGAGATCATGCGATTGTACAGAACTTCGATTATATCGTACAGAAGGATGATCGGATCGGAATCGTCGGTCCCAACGGGCGCGGCAAGTCCACGCTGCTCAAGATGATCGCCGGCAAACTTGCGCCGGATGCCGGACATATTGACTTCGGTACAACCGTGTCGATCGGTTACTTCTCGCAGGAAGCCGATGAGCTCGATCCTGCGTTGCGCGTCATTGATTACATTCGCCAGGGTGCGGAACAGATTCACAATAAGGAAGGCGTTATGCTGTCTGCCTCGCAGATGCTGGAGCTGTTCCTCTTCCCTTCCTCGGCGCAATACACGTTAATTGGCAGCTTGTCCGGCGGCGAGAAGCGGCGACTATACCTGCTGCGAATCCTGATCGAAGCGCCCAATGTGCTGCTGCTCGACGAGCCTACCAATGATCTGGACATTCAGACGCTGACGATTTTGGAATCGTATCTGGATGATTTCCCGGGCGCTGTCCTCACCGTGTCCCATGACCGCTTCTTCCTGGATCGCGTGGCGACTTCCATTATTGGACTGGAGGAAGATGGCGAGCTGCTGCATATTGAAGGGAACTACTCCGACTACGACGCATATAAAATAAAACAAGCAGCCTCCAGAGAGCCCGCTGATCAAGCTGGCGGCAAGTCCGCCCAGCAGCCTGCGAAGACCGATCCCGCGTCTGCCTCCTCTGCCCAGCGCGCATTGAAATTCTCCTACAAGGAGCAGCGTGAATTCGAGCAGATCGATGATCAGATTGCGGATGCCGAACAGAAGCTGGAGCAGCTCGCCGCTGACATTGAGTCATCAGGCAGCGACTACACGCGGCTGCAGCAATTGACGGCAGATGCCGAGACGGCCAAGCTGCACCTGGATGCGCTAATCGAGCGCTGGACGTATCTGAATGAGCTGGCAGAAGCAATCGAGGCGCAGCGAAGCAGCAAGTAAGCAAGTCGGCTTATCGGATTATTTTCGATTCGCAATCTGTTGTTATGTAAGGTACACTATGGATATATTCTTCTACTCGGAGGCTCACACCCATGCGCAGATATAACATATGGCGTCCCATTATTCTGATCGCTGCCGCATTCCTGGCGCGGTCGATCGTGTCAACCGTCTGCCTGCTATTCGGTATGGAACAGCAGCAAGCTGCCGATATTGGCTTTGCAGCCATGATCATTACGGCATTCATCGTCTTCTTCCGCATGCGCAAGCAGCAGCGCCGCTAATTCAGCTACAGGAACAACAATAGACACGCCCTCGGGCGTGTCTATTCGTGTCCAAGTGTGGACGTCCTATTTTACCTATTCGTGTTCCTTCAGGTAATCGCCCAGCAGGCGCAAGGCGCGATCACGCGACCAGTTGTAGCTGCGCCAATCCCTGCTCCTCTCTTCCTCCTGCATCCGCTCATAACGTTGCTGCAGACTATCGCGATAGGCAGGCTCCTGCTTCGCATACTTCACTAGGCGGGGCACCGCATCAGCAGACAGCTGATTCAGATAATTCGTATCCAGCGACTCCAGGGAAGCGTTGCGCGCAATATTCAGGTCGGCGATACGGCGATCGATCCCGATATAATTGATCCCGATGAGCGCAATCAAGCTGATCACGATGTAATAACGGCTTAAGGAGAAGGCAGGCTTCCAAATTCGCACGCCAGCAACACCGAGCAGAGCGGCCATATAGATCATAAAGCCATGGACCAGGAATCGGATATACGTGTAGCCGTACACTTGCTCATAGAGCTGCAGACGAATGAACGCAGACACCAGCATAATGACGGTACAGCCCACTAGCAGACTCAGGGCGATCTGACTGACGCGAATCGTCCTGCGGCTCGCATGTCGGAAGATTGCTAATGACAGGATGAGCAGTATGAAGTTGATGACAGCTACCATCACCAGCTCCTGGAAGCCGCTACGCGCATACTCCGCATACGTCATACCGCTCGGCAGCTCCAGCTCCCATGCGCCGAACAGATAGGTGAATTGAACAGCAGTGAACAGCACATAGACGAGATTCACCGCGATGAGCACGGTCAGCATAATAAGCCCATTCGAGCTCTCCTGCTTAACAGCTGGCTTTGCCGAATCCGACTTCTCCCCCTCTCGCTCTTCAGGTAGCAGCAATCCGCACAGATAGCCGAACAGCCACAGGCAAGCAATGAAGATCCAGATCAGCCGCAGTATCCACTCCCACACAGGGAAGTCTGCCAGCAGCTCAGGGATAGCCGACAGCAGCTCATTGAACATCTGATCCGCCGACATCAGCAGCGCGCTGACGATCAGGATCAGCGGCAGAGCTATCGCCACACCGAGCAGAATTCGGCTGATATTGCGCCTAGTCTCCGCCTCCATGTTCTTGCCGAGCTTCGTTCCGATCATCCGCATCGGCACAGGCATGTAGCGCCAGCTCTGCGGAATGAGGTGATCAAGCATGAGAAGGACCATGCGGCGATCATACCAGCTTCCGGTGCGATTACTCGCGAATATAACCGTATGGAACAGCATTAAGATCGGAATCGCGATCGCATTCAACCGATACAGGATCGGGTTCTCCGACCACATATATGTAAAGCTTAGCAATAGAACCGCAGCGAACAGCAACACATTCATCGGCCTAATTCGCTCGAATCGATCTCGCGTGAACAAGTAGAAGTAGGTGTAGAACAGCATCACGAACAAGGGATACGAGAGACCCATAGACTGCCCGTAGAATAAATATTGATGCGCGATCGCCAGTACGAAGGCACCGAGCATCATACGCCAGATCATCTTCTCCAACGTGCGCTCGAATAATTGATTCATCCGTTCAATCACATGCATCTAGATTGACCTCCTCATAGACTCCTCTTTTCACTTCTCATTGTATCCGTTAAAATAGGAATAAAAAGCGAAACTTTACTAGAGTAAATTTCGCATTTTAGACGAGGTGCAGCTTATGCGGTTATATAAGCAGTATTTACAGCTCTATCGCGACTTCGAGCCGGCCAGATCCTGTGTCCATGAGGTCACACTTGGTGAGATTGCCGAAGCGCTTGCCTGTACCCATCGGAATGCAGGATTACTACTGTCCAAGATGCGGGCGCGCGAGCTGATCGGATGGTTCCCGCAGCGCGGGCGTGGACGCAAATCCGGACTTCGGCTGCTCGTGCCATCCGAGGAGATTGCGAAGCTGATCTTGCGGGATGCGGTATCGCGCAATGCGCTGCTGTCCGAGATTCACGACATTCGCGACGAGGTGGAATCTGCTGGCGTGCAGGACCAGCTCTATGATCTGCTCTTCAATCAGTATGGCCTGCAATCCGAAATTCGCAATCAGAAGCGGATCGATATCCTTCGTCTGCCCATCCGTCAGCCGATCCTCACACTCGATCCGCTCTATATGAATGTGCTCTCCGAATCGTTCGTCGCCAGTCACCTATTCGATTCACTCGTGCGCCGTGAATCGCGCAGCGGAACGCTGCTGCCGCATCTGGCGCATAATTGGGAGAGCGACGAATCGCGGCTGAGCTGGACCTTCTATCTACGCAAGGGCGTCTTCTTCCATAATGGGAAGGAGTTGGACAGCGAGGATGTTGTCTACACCTTGAATCGTCTGCTGCGATCCGAGCATCGCACGCTGTATCGCTCCGTATTCAAGAAGATGAATCGTGTATATGCGCTGGATCGCTATACGGTATGCATCGAGCTTGCGGAGCAGAGCGAGCTGTTCCTCCCCTTCTTGTCTACCACTCGGGCTTCTATCGTGCCGGTTGAACTTGGCTATATCGGCAGCTCGAAATTTCAAGCCGCGCCGATCGGCTCAGGTCCATATCGGTTGACTACAATCGACCAGGAAGTATGCGTGCTTGAGGTGAACACCGGGTACTTCCGCGAACGCGCGCATCTGGATCGCGTGGAGATTTGGCAAGTGCCCGGCAGCGAGGCCGAACAGGACGAGGTATTCCGCGTCATTCACAATGCGCGTTTAACAGTGGGTACCGGTCAGGAGTGGCTGCAGGTGGACGCTGCAGTATCGATCGGCAAATTCGTAACCGTGAACACGAATCACGAAGGTCCATTGTCGGAGCGTGCAATCCGAGCATGGGTATTAGCGCAGCTGTGTGACTGGGATACCTGGGATGAGCGGTCGACATCTGAACAGGACAAGGGGACCCATACTCCCATACTCAGCCGCCCGCTCGTGCTCTCTACCATTGTCCCGTATGAACTTGATGCGAGACGGATCGCCGATCGATTGGCGGCATTCGGCATTCAGACCGATGTGCGTCTGTACTCGCCGGAGGACTTCAAGAGTGATGTGCGGCTTGCTTCAGACCTGGTGCTCTTCTCACTGATTCGCGATCAGGATGAGCAATTGCGGCTGTATGATCTGTATCGGACGATGGCCGAGCATCTGGAGCCTCACGCGAAGACCGACATCGATACGATCCTGCGCAGAATAACCAAACAGACGGACCCCCTGGAGAGAGACCGTCTGTATCGTGACATTGCGAATCGACTATCCGAGGAATCGAATATGCTCATCCTGTACGAGCATCGGGTTCAGACCGCCTTCCACCATTCCATTCGCGGCATCAGCTTCAATGCGCAAGGCTGGGTCGATCTGCGTACCCTGTGGTTCAAGAGCTAACAGCTTGTCACCACCAGTACACCACTACACCGGCCTGAAGCTGTCGTACAGCTCCCGATAATGACCTTGCCGCGCCATCAGCTGCTCATGATTGCCTTGTTCGATGATACGTCCCTGCTCCATCACCAGAATGAGATCCGCGGAACGAATCGTATTCAGCCGATGCGCGATGACGATGCTCGTGCGTCCTTGCATTAAACGCAGGAGCGCTTCCTGAATGTTGATCTCCGTCACCGTGTCAATATTGCTGGTCGCTTCATCCAGGATAAGCAGTCTAGGCCTCGCGAGCATCGCTCTGGCAATCGCCAGCAGCTGCTTCTGGCCTTGGCTGATACCGCCGCCGTCGTGCGTAATAATCGTCTCATAGCCATGCGGCAGCTTCGTAATGAAGGAATGTGCGTTCGCCAGCTTGGCTGCCGCGATGATTTCTTCATCCGTTGCTTCTAGACGACCGAATCGAATATTGTCCATAACGCTGCCTTGGAATAAGACCGAATCCTGCAGCACGACAGCCATATGCTTGCGCAAACTCTCACGATGGATCGACCTCAGATCCATGCCGTCGATCGTGATGCGTCCTTCATCCGGCTCATAGAATCGCGTGAACAGATTGATCAGCGTAGTCTTGCCTGCTCCGGTCGGACCAACGAGCGCAATGGTCTGACCCGCAGACGCGCGGAAGGAAATCTGCTCCAGTACGCGTACGTCCTCCCCATAGCCGAAGGACACGTTATCGAAGCGTACATCCCCGCGCATCGTGCTCAGCTCTATCGCATCCTGCTCATCGCTGCTCTCCGGCTTCTCATCCATCACATCGAACACACGCTCTGCACCCGCAATCGCGGACAGCAGCGTATTGAATTGATTAGACAGATCATGCAGCGGACGTGTGAATTGTCTCGAATATTCGATGAAGACCAGGATGACACCGACTGTGATCTGTCCATGGTAAGCCAAGATTCCCCCTGCGCAGGCAATCAAGGCGAAGCTTACATTATTAAGCGCATTCATCAGCTTCGGGATGAAGCCGGATATCGTCTGCGCCCAGAAGCCGGACAAGCGATACTGCGTATTGCGCGATTGGAACTCGGCCATGACCCGCTCCTCCTGCGAGAACGTCTTAACAATCCGCTGCCCGGAGATTGTCTCCTCTACGAAGCCGTTCATTGATCCTAGATGGAGTTGCAGCTCCTTGAATCGTACATTCGTCCGCTTCGTAATCCACTTCATCCCGAAGAACATCGCCGGAATGATCAGGAAGGTCAGCAGCGTCAATAATGGGCTGAGCAGCAGCATCACCACGATCGTGCCTGACAGCATCAGCAAGCTGGAGAACACTTGGATCACCGAGCTGTTCAGTGTGGAGCTGACATTCTCGATATCGTTCGTCACCCTGCTCATCAGCTCGCCGTGCTGCCGCTTATCGAAGTACGGAATCGGAAGCTTATGCAGATGCTGGAATAACGAATTACGCATCTCAAGCACGGTATCCTGCGCGATCCCGATCATCCAATAATTCTGCATCCATAAGCTGATGGAATGCAGTAGATAGACGGAAGCTAGCAGTCCTAGCATTAATCCTAAGCTGCGGCCACTGTGCACGCCCAGATAGGTATCCACCATATATCCGATCAGATACGGCCCTAGCAGCGCCATCGCGGTGCTAATCACAACCATACATAGCACTAGCGCAATGGACCATCGACGCGCGGCTAGATAGCGCCACAGTCGGCGTACGGTCGCCCATCCATTCTTCGCTCTCTGCTTCTTCTTCCCCTGCGGCTGCCTGGCAGCGTCGGCTTGAGCCTGCTTGGCCAGTCGTCCGGGATAGCGGAATGGCTCCAATAATGGCTCCAATAAGGCGCGCATCATCGCTTAATCGCCTCCTCCCCGTATTGCGAATGATAGATTGATCGGTATAACGGGGACGACTCGATCAGCGCGTCATGTGGGCCGCTGGCAAGTAATCGTCCATCCTCCAGTAGCAGAATATGATCCGCTCGCAAGGTGGCGCTTATCTTCTGCGTGACCATCAGGATTACGCACGGATAGCTGCGCAGCGCGTCTAGCAGCCTCGCCTCCGTCTTGGCGTCTAGCGCGCTCGTGCAATCATCCAACAGCAGGATGCTCGGCTTGCGCACCAGCGCTCTGGCGATGGAGATTCGCTGCTTCTGCCCCCCGGACAGATTCAACCCGCGCTGGCCGAGCACGGTGTCATACCCGTCAGGAAAGCCAATGATCGTCTCGTGAATCTGAGCGCTCCTCGCTGCTGCCATGATGTCGTCCAGCGTGGCCTGCTCATTGCCCCAGGTAATATTCTCCCGGATCGTACCTGTGAATAGCAGCGGCTCCTGCGGGACGTAACCGATCTGTCCGCGCAGCTCCTTCATCGACAGCTCCCGAACGTCCATGCCGTCCACCATCACAGCACCAGAGGACGCGTCATATAAGCGCGGAATGAGCTGCAGAATCGATGTCTTGCCTGATCCGGTCGCCCCGACGATGGCGATCATCTCAGACGGCTTAGCCATGAATGAGATATCGGTCAGCGCATTCTCTTGGGATTGCGGGTAGCGGAAGCTGACACGCTGGAAGGCAATTGTGCCTTCTAGCTGCTGCATAATCTTAGTAGGCTGATCCGAATCTGTCAGATCGACCTCTGCGCTCAGCACAGCTTGAATTCGCTCTGCAGACGCCCTTGCGCGTGTATATCCCATAATGATCATAGACATAATGGATAATGCGCCTGTCATACGTGCCGCGTAGTTAATGATCGCTACCAGCTCTCCTATGCTGGCATCACCAGTCTGGATCTGCTTGCTCCCGAACCATAGCACCGCTAGAATGCTAAGATTCATAATGAATAGAATCACAGGCATAGTCGTCTCGGTTATGCGCAGAGCCGCCTTCGTACGATCGGCCAGATCCCCGCTCGCGCCAGCGAATCGTTGATGCTCGCGATTCATTCGGACGAACGCGCGGATGAGCCGCATACCGATCAAGCTCTCTCGCAGCATGCCATTCACGCCGTCCAGCTTCGTCTGCACTATGCGGAACACGGAACCGGCTTTCCTCACAACCCAGATGAGGAAGATAGCTAGAATCGGCACGAAGATAAGCATATAGATCGCGAGGCCTGGCAGCACCAAGAATGACATAACGAGGCTGCCTATAATGAGCAGCGGCGCGCGCAAGGCTATACGTAACGCCATGAAGAGCGTGTTCTGAATCAGGCTGACATCATTCGTAATCCGAGTAATCAGTCCGGCAGCCGGGAATGTCGTGAACATTGAGAATGTGAACGCCTGCACCTTCTCGTACAGCTTCTCTCGCAGATCATAGCCGAAGCTCTGACTGACATGCGAGGAATAGAAGGAGTTCGTAATCCCTGCTAGGAAGGACACCAACGTCAGGCCGAATAACACGCCTCCCCATTTCCAGACGTTTGATAGATTGCTCGCGACAATGCCATCGTCTATAATCTTAGATATGATATAGGGCTGCAGCAGTTCAACGAATAATTCGGTTAATGTCAAGGCTAACGCTATGCTGATAGCCGCTTTATAGGCTCTTAGTGGCTGGAACATATGTACAATTCACAACTCCCATTACGATGGACTGGTACAGGTAGCCTGCTTCATGTATATCATACACTAGAAGTGAAGGATGTGAGGCATATGGGTGTAAAATATAACCGTGAATATCAAGATATCCTATCCGATTTCTCAAGAGCGATCGCCGCAATCAGCGATTGTCACGAGCTGTTCGAGATGTCCGCCGAGGACTGGCTGGAGCTGACTGACGAGGAACGCGAGGAGATCATTCAGACGCTGGCGGATGATCTATTCTATGGACTCGGATCAGATAAACGGATGACCATTGGATCCGGCGTCGTCGAATACGATTCGAAGAGCCATGTCATTAAGGTGACCGCGATTCCGCAGGTTACGCAGATCGTCAGGCTCATCTGAACGTGTGCCGCTTATCTTCTTAAAATATCAAACAAAATCATAAAATTATTCTCTCGCGGCTCACTCTCACCTAAGAGTATGATATTCCTATATCATGCTCTTTTTTTCATGTTTAGCGTACATCTATAGCGAAGGAGGTCTATGGAGAATGAGAATGTTGGACAGAATCGTCTTCGTATCCGATGCCGACAGTGATTCCGGTCAAGCCATTATCGCTAGACTGGCTGCCGAAGGCGCTCGCTTCATCTTGAACAGCTCCTCCAACGGCGATTCCATTAGGCACCTATTGGATCAAGAACAGGTTTCGGATAATCGTATTCATCTCGTAAATTTAAATCTAGCTTCCTTCGAGGCTACTGCGACAGGATTGCGCGAGGCGGCCGCCCATATGGGAGGACTCGATGTGCTGATCGTGAATCATCAATGCGTTCAGCCAATAAGTGTCGAACATGGCGATGAGCAGATGTTCCTCGATATTCTGAATGCGAATGCCAAGACGGCTTTCCTCTGCACCCAAGCCGCTGGCAAGCTGATGAAGCAGCAGGAATCCGGCAAGATCATCTATATCGGGTCCATTCATGCTGAGAAGCCGACAGGCTCATCCTTCGCTTACAGCGCAGCTCGCGGCGCCGTTCAGATGCTCGCTAGAGAAGCCTCCCTCATCCTCGGACGATATGGCATCCAGGTCAATCACATCCAGATGGGCCCTGTTGAAGGCGATCATGAACAATTCAGCAGCACGCTCTCCCCGATCTATGACGACTATGAATACAAGGTTCCGAGCGCGGTGCTTGGTACGTATCAGGACTTGGCGGATCTCGTCCTGTATATGTCCAGTGATGAATCCCGGTATCTCAACGGCTCCGACATTCGACTGGACGGCGGTTTCCTGCACCACTATCTCGATCCTAAGATGAAGAAGCCCATGGCCTAATCTGGAGGTGTCTGCATGAGTTTGACCAACAAGATTGCATTAGTAACAGGCGCCGGAACAGGAATCGGTCGAGGGATTGCGATCGAACTGGGCGCACGCGGCGCACGTGTAGCTATCCATTATAATCGCAGTGATGCTGGTGCGCTGGAGACCCAACAGCAGATCGAGGCACTCGGCGGCCAGTCGATCCTCGTACAAGCCGACGTGTCGCAGCATGATCAAATTATGCGCATGGTAAACCAGACTGCTGATTATTATGGACAGATCGATATTCTAGTCAATAATGCGGCGCTGCAGCTGAATTATTCGCTCTTCGACTACGATGAAGCGACCTATGATCGCATTATGCATACGAATATCAAGGGATACTGGCAATGCACACAAGCCGTTATCCCCCATATGAAGCATTCGGGGGCTGGCCGGATCATCAATATCTCATCTGTACACGCCAAGCGTCCGGGTGACTTCGATATCGGTTATGCGATGACCAAGGGCGGGATTCGCATGCTGACCAGAGAAAGCGCAATCGAGCTGGCGCAATACGGCATTACCGTCAATGCGATTGAACCTGGAGCGATTAAGGTTGGCGTACAGAGCCCGCGTGATTCCAAGCCGTTCTACTCAGCTGAGGAGTCAGAGCGAGCCCGGGCGAATCCCAAGGACATTCGTCAGCGCTTCCCGCTAGGCAGAGTCGGACTCCCATCCGACGTCGCTGCGCTAGCCTGCTATATCGCTTCAGAAGATAGCGCATATATGACCGGCTCTGCCATTCGACTTGACGGCGGCAGCATGCATCTTTAACGTGAAACTCTTGCAATTATCTTAATTACTAGTCAGAGGAGAATGAACAATGCCACATTCCGAAACGTATGAACAGACGCTTGCCCACGTGAACACCTACTCCAGTCCGTCAGAGCTTCGTATCACAGACATTCGCTTCACCGACATCGTCGGGGCTCCGTTCCACAGCAGCTTAATCAAGGTCTATACGAATCAAGGCTTGGTCGGATTCGGGGAAGTGCGCGACGGCGCGGATAAGTATTATGCCCTTATGCTGAAGAGTCGCCTGCTCGGCGAGAATCCTTGTAATGTGGATAAGCTGTTCCGCCGGATCAAGCAATTCGGACATCACGCTCGTCAGGGCGGCGGCGTGAGCGGATTGGAGATAGCGCTCTGGGATTTAGCAGGCAAGGCATACGGCATCCCGATCTATCAGATGCTGGGCGGACGATTCCGCGACAAGATCAGAATGTACTGCGATACGGATGTCGAGGGCAAGGATACCGGCAAGGCGATGGGCGAGGCGCTCAAGAAGCGCATGGAACAGGGCTTCACCTTCCTCAAGATGGATCTGGGCATCAATCAGATTATTCATGAGCCCGGCACACTGAGCGCGCCGCTAGGCTTCTTGGAAGAGATGCGCAGTGCTGCCTCCACCTACTATCAAGCCCGCAAGTCCGGCAAGCTGTCCGAGGACGAACTGCGCGCCGCGCGCAACCGCCATTATGATATGTATAATATCGCGCACCCCTTCACCGGCATACATGTGACAGAGAAGGGATTGGATATGCTGGAGCAATACGTAGCGGATGTCCGCTCAGTCATCGGCTACGAAGTACCGCTGGCCATCGACCACTTCGGACATATTGGCGTCGAGGATTGTATTAAGCTCGGACGGCGAATCGACAAGTTCAACCTGGCCTGGATGGAAGATATGATTCCGTGGATGTATACCGATCAATATGTACGCTTGGCCAATTCGGTTACAACACCGATTTGTACAGGAGAAGACATCTATCTTAAGGAGAACTTCAAGCCACTGCTCGCATCCGGCGGCGTATCCGTTATCCATCCTGATGTGCTCACCTCAGGCGGTATACTGGAGACCAAGAAGATCGGTGACATGGCGCAGGAATACGCCGTGAACATGGCCATCCATATGGCGGAGAGTCCGATTGCCTGCCTCGCAGCCGCTCATGTAGCTGCGGCAACCGAGAATTTTGTCGCATTAGAATACCACTCCGTGGGAATCGATTGGTGGGATGAGATCATCGTTGCTCCCAAGCTGCCCCAACCGCTCGTTCAGAATGGCTTCATCACCATGACGGACGCGCCTGGTCTAGGCATCGAGGATCTCAATGACGAAGTGCTCGCCCAGCATCTGCATCCAGATATTCCGGGCCAATGGGAGCCTACTGATCAATGGAATCACCACTACGGCTCCGATCGTTTATGGAGTTAATTATTAATCTAATAAAAGAGATAGCTCGGTTGTCACCTGGCTATCTCTTCTTTACATCAAAATCCGTCCAGTGAAAAAGCGAGTGCCAACGCCGCGATAAAAGGCAACAAGATTGCGATTGTACTGACTGTAATTGCAACTAACCCTTTCTTCTTCTCCTTCTTCATATGCAGCGCACTAAGAACGATACTTATAATGCCACAGACAATACCAATAAGCGAAGAGATGAAAAGACCGCCAATTAATGCGAGGAAGCTAAGAATAAGTGCAATATTCATATAACGATTCAATACTACCTCTTCCTTCTTCTACTAATAATGATTAACGTTGGAATTACTAATAAAACAACTCCGCTGATCATTACAGTATTTATATGATTTGTTGATGCATGCATCTCCGATATTTGTTTAAGGTCTTCAGAAGCATCGGCCAGCGCCTTGGTGCCACCGCACCCTGCATCCGTTGCAAATTCTCCTTCTTCATACTGATATAAATAATTCTCTTCCGTAGTTTTATACGCATAGACAAGGTACTCGTCGCCTTCGATAAAATCACTTCCAGCAGTCGTAACAACCGTTATTTTATCTTGGATGCTTCCTTTGATTGTTGATTCCACATCGAATTTAACCCTGCTTTTAGGATTTATTCCGTCTATATGTTCATAGGATGTCTCGATCACTTTACCAATAAACACGGAATCATGTCTTTTAACCAATTCTTTTGGCCCTATACTGTTCACACATGTCCACGCGAAGCTTTTATAAGGTGAACTAATAAGACCTATATATATGACTAGCAAGGCAATACTGCCAAGGATCTTCAACCATGTATTCTCCATAAGTTTAGTACCATCCGGATACTTCCGCCGCATCTTCATAAATCCTGATTACCTCTGGGTCGTAATTGAGAGTTGTAGTAGAAAAGCCATACCAGATTCGACCCTTACTGGTATTTATAATAGTCGCCTCCATGCTAGAGTCTTTGTATATAATCCTTACATGCTCAATGGCATCATCGTAGATCACTCCATGTGTCAGTGATACAAGCTCATCATCTGACTTCCAGTCCCTTGGATGTAGGTTACTGAATGATCTTGTTAATAGTTGATTTTCAATATTGAAGTGTTTACTACCTACAGCATGGCTCCAACGATAGCCTAACAAGGTATCTTCGAGCAGCCCCACCGATAGTTGATCATCCACGCCATAGAAGATGATGGTATTTCCCTTATATTCGGTCATATGAAAGATTTCATTCATGGAGACATTGGCTTCGCTTATAGCCTCATCAAGCGTTTTATAATTTGATTTGTAATAGGCGTAACTTGTAATTGATACTACTAATAGGATTGTAACGACAGCGATCAACACTTTAATTTTCAATACGCGACCTCCTTCAAGCCATCCAGACCTATTGGATCATACATATCCTTATACGTTTCCAGCACTTGGAAGGTTGCGGGGTACTAACTTAAGCCACCGTCACGATAATCGGCTGATCCCTTGTAATAATGATGGTGTGCTCATGTTGTGCGGCATAGTCGCCATACGGCAGGCATAACGTCCACCCGTCCGCCTGTTCGACGGCATAATCCGCACCCGTGGATAAGAAAGGTTCAATTGTGATGACTAACCCCTCTTTCAGTACACGCTTATCGTATTTGTTATAGATGGGAAGAATGTCGGAAGGCGCTTCGTGCAGGGATTTTCCAATCCCGTGACTGCATAGGTTCTGTATAACCGTATACCCTCCCTTTTCAGCCTCGTACTCCATCATCCGGCCGATTTCATTCAGCTTTACTCCGTGTTTGAGTGATGCAATAACCTTCATCATGGTCTGATGCGTATAGGTACATAGTCGAGTTAATGAGGAATTATAAGGAGGCATTTGAAAGGAGTGCCCAGCATCTGCAAAGTACCCCCCACGTTCAGCGGAAACATCGATATTAATCAGGTCGCCCGGCTGGATCTTCCGATTCCCTGGGATACCGTGAGCAACTTCATGGTTAATGCTGATACAGGTGTAGCCAGGAAAGTTCTTCGTTGTCTTGGGTGCAGACACTGCCCCGCAGCGCTTGAGGAATGCACCGCCGATTTCATCCAATTCTCGTGTCGTCATCCCGACACGGGCTTGTCGTTTCATTTCCTTGATGGTTAACGCAATGATTTTACCGATTTCCTTCAGACCATCTATATCTTTCTGGGAGCCAACTGTCATAGCAAGACCTCCTATTGGTGATGCACTTAGTGTATCACAACCCATGTGTCAACAACCTTATACGCCTCACCGCTTATCAGAAGCTCATGCGTTTGCTGATTACCATCGCGAAGCTCATAAGCGAAGTGATCCTCCTGCAAATCGTAGCCCTTAGATACGATTTTCACCGAGCTCAGATCGAGTGATTCCGCATACTTCTGTAGCGACTGCTCCACGACCGCTTTCGTTTCCTAGTTATCATCATACATTCCCAAATGTAACGCCAAGCTAGCCGTGTCCTTCTGCATCAGAGCCTGAACATAACGCTCAGCTTCCATACTTGCATAAGGATACTGCCCGATAAGTGGAGAATTGTACAATGGCTCGCGCTCTTCATCTTTCTGAATGCGTTCCATCCCCTGTGACTTTGCATATTTGATTTCAAATGGAATAGCGCGCGCCTTACCGTCCTTCGTTCCAGCGATGATGTAATGTTCAACATAGTACTCATCATTCTGCTCGTTAGCCTCGAACTCTAGCTGAAGCTCTTCCAAGCCGTCAAAGTACAGCAGGAATCCCTCCACCACCTTCTTCATATCAGCGACGGTATACTCATTCTCCGCATGCGCCATGAGTCGAGATAACCCCTTCAAATCCTGCTGTTTCAGCGCTTCCAGATATTTCTCCCCGTCCTTCGCGGAGATTTGTTCCAATGATTGCGAATGGTGCCCCAAGGGCTTACTAATTTCCTCCGCATCTATCGATTCTCCAGCCTCACCATTCGGTTCCGATTCCGACACGACCTCCAGCGTCGTTGCACCCTGCTGTTCCCCGTTATCTGAAGCAGCTTGTAAGGGAACCACTGTCGAAGACTCCTCCTTGTCACACCCTACCATTACCATCATTAATACAATCGAAATAACGATCATCAGCATGACCTTCCGTATTCGCATCCCCACTATCCAATCACCAACTTCTATAAAATATACCTACGTGGCAATAGATGCCTAGCCCCATTAAGTTTTCGCTCAATTATACCACTCGAGTATGAATATCCCAATAAGAATGCTCACCTGCATTTCTGCAGGTAGTTTGAGTTTTTAGTGGTAGTTTGGGCGATGTACATGTATTTCTGCAGGTAAATGGTCCAATCACACGACTTTCAACGATAAAATGGTTATCTACCTGCACATATGCAGGTCATTCCTCTCAAACATACGTTTCCGCTCCAATTACATGCAGATATGCAGGTCAGTAGTCGCATTCCGCATTCCTAACTCTCACGCGCACCCGACACCATCATATCTATCGCCCGCCGATCACGAAGAAGAGGCAGCCGAGCCTTCGCCCGACTACCTCCTCTTGTCTGCCCATGCCGCTTCGCGATATTCGCTGGGCGTCTTGCCTGTATGCTTGCGGAAGATCTGGCCGAAGTACTTGGCATCCTCATAGCCTACTGATCCGGCAATCTCGCTGATCTTGGCATTCGTTGCAGCTAACCGTTCTGCGGCCTTGCGCATCTTGGAGGCTGCGACATAATCGATGAATTTGATGCCTGTCTCCTTCTTGAAGATATCGCTTAGATGATTCGGATGCAGATGAACATGCTCAGCGACTTGCTGCAGGCTCAGCTCATGCCCCGGACTCTCTTCAATATAGGCGATTGCGCGCTGCACATGAGCGGAACGTCCGTTGGACGCATGATTATGGTGACTCTTCATAATCGTATACAGCTGCTGGAATACACTATCCACCGGATTGCGCGTATTCACATCCATCCATAAGGCGCGCTGCGTGTCATGCACAGGCTGTCTGCCTTGAACGGCATGCATACGGTTCAGCCAGCGATGCGCCGCAATGAGAATCGAGCGTATGGCAACTTCAAGCGATTGCGGCGTCGCTTCGGGATCATCTGCAAGCTGGCCGATGATCTGCTCGACCCATTGCTTCAGTGCGATCGGGTCATCCTCCACCAACACAGCGGAGAGCTGATTTTCTTCCTCCAGGGTACAGATCATTCGGCCTCCTCGGCGCCCTGTTATCTCTTCATACATCCAATAGGATTTCTTCATGAACGGTTGATATTCCAGTGTCACTACCGCGTCACGATAAGATAGATGGAGATCCTCCGTTCGCTGAACCTCTCGACCGGCAGCCAGGGTCAGCTTGCTCTTAAGCAGCCTCTCCATCTTCGTAATCCGCTCCAGCTGTCTGCTCCGGTCTCCGGCTGGTCCGTTCTCACTGATCACCATCACAACCTCATGCTTCCTGATGAAGCTCGCGGAGGTGAGCAGTTCTGCAGCCATATTGTCTACCGCGAATGCGAGCAGCGATTGCTCGGCAGCGTCATTCCCCCATCCTTCAGCGCGAGCGATGACTACGCGATAAGGCGGCATATGCCCGACCAGCTCTGAGCTTCGCGCGTCTACCCGTCCATCCACCACCAGCCATTCCAGCAGATGTGTCTGTTCCTCGCGTATCCTCAAGTAATCCTGACGATCTGCGCGGAAGCGATCCTCGATCCGCTTCATCACACGCAACACCGTCTTGACGATTTCCTCCGGCTTGCTCGTCTTCAGCAGATAGTCACTCACATTGTGACGAATGGCTTGCTGCGCATAGAGGAAGTCATCATAGCCAGATAAGATAATGACCTCGAGGTTCGGATTAAGCTGCTTAGCCTCCTCAGTCAGCTGTAAGCCAGTCTTGCCAGTCATGCGAATATCAGTGAGCAGAATATCCGGCTTCTCCTCTTCGATTCGTACAATCGCTTCCTCGGCCGAAGCGGCAGGGAGCAGTAGCTCAATACCTAGCTCCTCCCATTTAATCACCTTCGACAAGCCTGTTCGAATGATCACTTCATCATCGACGATCATCAATCTCACGATGTAATCACCTCCAGCATCGGGATGGTAAATGAGATCTTCGTTCCTACATATGCCCTACTCTCGATTTGCAGGCACGCGTCGGGTCCGTAATGCAGACGCAAGCGCTCATTCACATTCCGTAGCCCGTAGCTTGTTAATTGCTCCTGTGTCGGTTGAATCTGCTGCAGCGCCGCGCGCACTTCGAGCAACCGCTCCTCCGTCATACCGATTCCGTCATCCATCACGAGGAAGTGCATCTGATTGTCCCGCGCCTCCTGATAGACGCCGATCTTGCCTCTGCCTTCCTTCTTCTGGATGCCATGAATCATGGCATTCTCCAGCAGCGGCTGCAGCAGCAGCTTCAGCATTAATTTCTCTTGCATCGCTGGATCAACAACGATATCGACATCGAATTTATTCGGGAATCGAATGGATTGAATTTGCACGTAGTTCCGTATATGCGCAATCTCTTGATGCACCGGGCAGTAATCATTCCCTTTATTGAGGCTGAACTGCAGCAGATCGCTTAGTGCCCCAACCATCTCTGCAATGCGCCGTTCCTCCGACATCAGCGCCATCCAATGAATAGAGGACAGCGTGTTATAGAGGAAGTGCGGATTAATCTGCGCCTGGAGCGCGCGTATATCCGCTTCCTTCTTACGCGTCTCATCTAGAATCAATTGCTTCTTCAATTGTTCAATATGCATACCCAGCATATTGTAGCTCTCTCCCAGACGCGCAATCTCATCGCGAGAATTCGGATGATAGATGGGCATCGGGCCATCGGGGTTTATTTTGGTCAACCAGCGGGTTAAGACTCGGAGCGGGTTAGTCACGCGCTGAACAACGAACATCACTAATCCGACATTAATAATGCTCGCGATCACAACTGCACCAGCGGTTAACTGTAAAATATATCGATTCTGATTACTGTATAACTCATAGGGTATGGTGCCGACTAACGTCCAGCCAGTCGTGGGTTGTTGATAATACAGCACGGTCTGCTTCTCCTTGCCTTCTCCCAGTACGGTGTCGCCCTGACTGTTGCCGCTCATCGCGCTCATGATGCCGGGGAGCTGCGTCTCGATCGATTCGGCGAGCCAATGCTTCACCGTGGAGGAGATCACTTCCCCCTTCTCATTCAATAAGGCAATCTCTCCAGCGCCATCTCCCAATCTGGGCTCGGACCAATAACGGGATAGAATTTCTTCATCGACGCTGATCGCCAGCCAGCCGATACGCTCGTTATAGTCATAGATGCTGCGTATGGGACGGAGGAAGGAGAAAACGGTATGCTCTCCGGTATAATCAAGAATGCGGTATAAGCCGGTCCATGTCTTCTCCATCAGTTGATTGACTTGCGGCAGCTCGAGCAGCTCTGTCTCATAGATGGTCGCCGTTGACAGATACGGATTGTCATATTCGGGATAGATCGTAATGTTCGAGATATATCCCTTGGAGCTGACCAGGTTGGTCATAAAGCCCAGCACCGACGTTCTCGCCGATTCCTGCTGCTCCGTCTGCAGTAATAGCTGCTGGATATCCGTTAGGCCGATTAAGGAGATCGAGATATTCTCGACATCGCTAACAATAAACCGCAGGTTGCCTTCCATCTGACGGAGGGTATCGATCCCCGATTGCTTGAGCTTATCCTCTGTAATATCGGAGGAGACCGAATAGGTGAACACACCGAGCGATAGGAGCGGCATCAGCGTGGAGGCGAGCATGATAACCGTCATCTTGCGCTGCAAGGAGGAAGTGAGCCATCTCCACAGCGCCCTCACTGGCTGCCTCTGCCTATTCGGCCAGCCTGCGCATCCTGGATACGAGAAGCGATGACATAGGGATCCTCGCCCTGCAGCAGCAGCTGCAGTCCGCTGTTGACGGCATCTGTCGCCGCAGCGTTCATGGCGTTATCGTAGACAGGACTAAATTGGATCTGACTCGTCAGCGCATGCAGCTCTATGAACAACGGGTGAGCCAGTGCCGGATCGGGCTCAATCTGATAGCTGACCAGTGTGCTGCTGGCGAGCGTCGCCTTCTGTCCCGCTGGTCCGGATAAGGCGTACACCAGCTCGAAGGCGGCTTCTCGTCTGGTGTCTATCAGCTTGCTGCTAACTCCGATACCGGTGCCGACTACACCAGAGGCGGAGCGCGCCTCGCCCTTGCCGCCTTCGATATCTGGCAGGATCATCACATGGGTCTGGTCCAGTATTTCCTTAGGAGCATTCTGAACGATGTTCGAGGTTGCCCAAGCGCCGTTAATGAACATAGCGGCTCGGCCGTCGAAGTAGATTTGGGCCATCTGATTCTCATCGATCAGATTATAGCCCTGCTGGAAGGGATTCAGCTTGCCGAAATCCTGCAGGAATTGCAAGGCTGCTATAAATTCAGGATCAGTGAAGCTAGCACCGTCTTGATTAATCGCCCGCTGGAACCACGGTGTTCCTGTGAATCGATCGGCAATCGTACTGAATATCGTGGACTGTACAACCCAATTCGCCTTGTTGCCAAGCGCAATCGGAATGACGCCGTTGGCATTGAAGATCTGCACAGCCTGCTCCAGCTCATCCCAGGTGCTCGGCACCTTCACCTCATACTGGTCGAAGAGCCCTTCATTATAATAAACAATAGATGTAGCCGCCAGGTTCATAGGAGCGGTATAAATATTGCCGTTGACTGTGAAGCTGTCGAATGCGCCCGGTAAGAAATTGGAACGCCACTCGGGATAACGATCTAATAGTTCATCAATAGGCTGTACCAAGCCGCCAGCTACGAATTCCCTTGTCATTATCTCTGGGAACATCACGAAGAGATCCGGCATCTCATCAGCTGCCGCGACCGCTCTTAGTCTAGATTTCAGAGCATCGGTCGGCATCCCTTCATCGAGCAGTATGATGTCCGGGTTCGTCTTGCGGAATTCGGACAGAATGCGCCTCATAGCAATCGCCTTCCCATCCATTCCGACCCAATTGTGCCAGATCGTCAGGGTAATCGTCTCATCAGTTGCCCGAGTGCGAGCTTCTTCCGGGACTGGGTTCGGTGCATTGCCGCATGCGCTTACTAGGAGTACTAGCAAGAGTATGGCGACTGTTAGTCGTCTATATACTGTCCCCATACATTCCTCTCCTCTCTTCTCCCTAGCCTACTGCAGCATGAATCAGTTCAGCTGTTCTGCTTCTTCCCAACTGCCTGAGCTGCTTCCATCAAGCCCTTGATATAGCCAACGCCGTATAGTCGTCCGAGCAACTCGTAACCCGGCTGATCATTACTCTCGCCTTCCATCGTCGGCACATGATCCGGTCTAGCAGGACCAGTGTATCCTTCTTCATAATACGTCTTCATAGCGTCCAGCATATCGGTTTTGCCATCATCGTGGAAGGTTTCCTCGAACTTCTCAGCTGTACCCCTCACATCCCGGAAGTGAACGAAGAATAGCTTGTTCGTTCTTGCGAAGCGGCGAATGGCAGTCGGAATATCGTCACCAGCCGTTGCCAGTGTGCCCTGACAGAGCGTAATTCCGCTAAATTCACTAGGCACTAGATCAATCGCTTGCTGCAGAGCATCCGAGTTAACCAATATCCGTGATACGCCTCGAATCGGAGTTATTGGCGGATCATCGGGATGGAGCGCAAGTCTTACTCTAGCTTTCTCTGCAACGGGTACAATTTCCTTCAAGAAGAGTTTAAGATTATGCCATAATTGTTCTTCTGTAACATGACCGGCTTCCGTGAGCGGCGCATCCTGCATCATGGCGTGGTCATAGCTGGATACGAGTGCACCGCCGCGAGAACGGGTTGTTGTGGAGGTGCGAAACCAGTTGAATTGTGCCATGAAATTGTAGCAGAGTACAGGAATTCTCGCTGCACCCATATTCGTGATGAATCGCTTCATTCCCTCAAGCTCCTCTTCACGACCAGATGTACCCAGCTTGATATGATTCATAGGCGGCAAGCTCTCAATGACGGATAAGGTTAGGCCATAATCTGCGAATCGCTGCTTCATATGAATGAGCGGCATCAAATCCCAAGGCTGGCCGATCTTGGTCTCCCAGGGAAGCGGACCAACGGCATGAGTAAGTCCCATCTGCCTGGTTAGCGCCCATAGTCGATTGGGCTGTGATGGGAGGAATTCTGCTAGCTGCATCAACATCTCTCCTCATAGAATAGGAAACGGAAGCCGTCGCGAATGACTTGCATCTTCAGCGGCGGCTTCCGTTCCTGCTCTATCTTATAATCAGGCTCCGACTACTGCGCCTTCGCCGCAATATCCTGCCCCAGCTTATTCAGCTTCTCATAGGCAGCCTCGATCGAGGTTTGATCGAACATAACGCCTTCCATCGTTGCCTTGTAGGTGTCTACCCATTCCGTATAGCCTGCGGATATTGCGTAGAATGGCAGCGCGCGCTCTACAGACACATCATAGATCTTCTTCCCGATCTTATCCTTCGGTTCAAGCGTTGGCTCGAGATCCGCATACACCTCCGGGTTAATCGGCACACCGCGCGTTAACCCCAGCGCCTTGCCTGCATCTCGGTCCGCAATGAACCATCTTGCGAATGCTTTAGCCTGTTCCAGGTTCTTGGAATCTGCGCTCACCGACAGGAAGATGGTGGACTGCGCCCAACCGCCGCCTGCTGGACCGACAGGAATATTCACAACATCCACCTTACCCGGCATTAATTGCTCCAATGCCGCAACAGAGCCGGTTGTAGCGCCTCGTGTCATAACGACGCCGGAAGCCATCGGATCGGCAGTCGGATCATTCTCCAGGAACGCCAGGACTTGATCCGGAGGAGGTACGACACCTTCCTTACGGAGATCAGCGAGCGTGCTGTGATACTTCACGAACAAGTCCTTGTTCAGCGTGAACGTCTTACCGCCATCACTCATCAGCGGCTTCTCTCCATTACCGGTCTGATACCAGTTATACCAATCCCATGCATTCGACGTATCAGAGATGCCATACTTGCCTGCTGGCAGCTTACTCCTGGCATCACGCCCGAATTGGAAGTATTCCTCCCAGGTCCAATTCGGCTGAGGTAAGGCAACACCTGCCGCTTCCAGCTCAGGCTTATTGAAGGCAATGCCTTGCGCATTCTGACTGAGTGGAATGCCGTACAGCTTACCGTCGATCTTCAGGTTCTCGATCACGTTCGGATCCACGATTCCAGCCAGATCCAGATCGGTCAAGTCGGCTAATACACCCTTAGAGACATACTCGTGAATGTATGCTGCGTCCATCTGCAGCACATCCGTCACGCTCTTAGAGGCAGCTAGCGTAGGCAGCTTCTGCCAGAATGCGTCCCAAGCCATGTATTCGGGCTTGAAGGTGACATTCTGATGCTGTCCTGTATAGACATCCAGTGCTGCTAATGTAGCCTCATGCCGCGGATCCGGGCCCCACCACATAATGCTGAGCGACACTGGTGCGTTCGGATCAGTGGTGGCTGCATCCTTGTTATCCGATGTGCTCGAGGAGGTGCTGGATGAGCTGCTTGAAGTTCCGCTATTTGATGTTGTGGTACCTCCGTTATTGCTGCAAGCCGAGACCAGGAGGACGAGTGCTAATACACTTGCGATGAACAACATGACATGTTTGCGATTCATTCTTGTTTCCCCTTTCACCTTATCATAATGGTTTAGCCTTTAAGGCCAGTTGTTGCAATCCCCTCCACGATATGTTTCTGCGCGAGGAAAAATATAATCACACTTGGCATGACGGACAGCAGTGACATGGCCAGCAGCTCTCCCCACTTGATCTCGAACTGATCGATAAACATGCGCAGGGCAAGACCAACTGTGAATTTATCGACCGAGCTGAGATATAGCACCTGAGCGAAGAAGTCATCCCAGGTCCACAGGAAGGTGAAGATGGCCACCGTCACAAGCGCGGGCTTGATGAGCGGGAATATGATTCTCAGGAAGATGCCGTATACCGATGCGCCGTCCATCTTGGCCGCTTCATCCAGATCCCGCGGAATGCCGCGGATGAACTGAACAAGCAGGAAGATGAAGAATGCTCCTCCGCCTAAGAATTGCGGCAGAATGAGCGGTACGTAACTGTTCACAAGCCCGAAGTTGTTATAGAGAATGTACTGCGGGACGATCGTGACTTGTCCGGGCAGCATCATCGTTAGCAGCAATATACCGAACAGGATATCTCTAAACTTGAAGCGCAGTCGGCCGAATCCATAGGCGACCATAGCAGCGGTCAGAACTCCGCCAACAACATTCCATAGCTCCATGAGCAACGTATTCTTATAGAAATGTGCGAACGTATACTCGGAGGAGAATCGCCAACCGTCTGAGTAATTCGACCATAAGGGTGTGGAGGGCCATATCGATGGCTGACTCATCTCTTCTAGCGATTTTAGTGAAGCGCCTAGCCACCAAATCACCGGATACAGCATGCAGAAGGAGAACACGATAAGAACAATATGGCTGGTCATTCTGGATCGCAATGTAAGCATTATTTCTTCCCTCCCTCGGATTCATAGAACACCCAGTAGCGGGATGCGAAGAAATTGAGTGCTGTGAATAACGCGATGATGACTAGCAGCACCCAAGCCAGCGCCGATGCATAGCCCATTTGGAAGTGCTTGAACGCTTTCTCATAGAGGAATACCGCATACATATAAGTGGAATGCACGGGTCCTCCACGCGGTGTGACGACGAATGCTGACGTGAACATCTGAAAAGAGTTAATGATGCCCAGCACCAGATTGAAGAACATCACTGGCGACAGGAGCGGAAGCGTAATATTGATGAATTTGCGCAGCTTGTTCGCGCCATCCACTTCAGCGGCCTCATACATCTCACCGGGAATTTGCTTCAGTCCGGCCAGGAAGATGACCATCGTAGAACCGAATTGCCAGGTGTTCAGCAGGATTAAGGTGCTGAGCGCATAATCCGGATGCGAGATCCAGCCGGGCCCTTCATAGCCGAACCAGGAGAGAATTTCATTGACGTATCCGTCTCTGCCGAACATATTCCGCCATAGTACCGATACCGCCACGCTGGCACCGATGATGGATGGAAAGTAGATGGCTGTTCGGTACGCATTCATCCCCCGCATATTCTTGTTCAGGAGCATTGCCACCATGAGCGAGAAGAACAGCTTGATCGGAACGGATACGAATACGAAGGTGAACGTGACAGACAGCGATTTCGTGAAATCATCGTCATTCGTGAAGAGCCTTACGTAATTATCCGACCCAGTCCACACGGGGTCTGCCAGCAGGGAGTAATCGGTGAACGATAGATAGAAGGATTGGATGATCGGCCATAAGGTCAGCAATAGAAAGCCAATTAGCCATGGTCCGATGAAGACATATCCGGCTATATTCGTCTCATTGTATTTCAATTTCAAACAAGTTCCCCCTCTCTTGGTCTCCATAATAACGAGATCTGCCAACTTGCAACAGGCGAGAAAGTTCAACTTCATAGGTGAAATTTCCAAGATATTCAAGAGCCTAGGGGGGATTATTTATACCGTCATGGCAAAATGTGAAAGAACCTCCCATCGACATCCGGATCGCTTCCTTCAATAATGAAAGCAAGCATTCTAATCCATCGATTGAGGTGAAGGCATGAAATTTGATGATCATAACGACATTGTACAACTGACTCCTCTGTGGCAGGGCGAGCGATTCCCGAATGGAAGACCGAGAGTATCTGAAGATATTCTGCGGCGCATGAGGAAGATCACATTGGAGGAAGCTTGGGGGCCGCTATGGCACAACGGCTACCACTTTCAATTCGAGGGAGAATTCAAGATTATTCATCCTGATCAGATCATGGTTGGTCGCGCAGTGACGGCAGTCATGGTACCGAAGCGTCCGGACCTGCATCAGTCTCTGCTCGATTACGGTCATGAGCAGGAAGGCCGGCGAGGCTTCTTCAATCAATGGGTCATTGATCAATTGGTAGAAGACGATGTCGTCGTAGTGGACATGTTCGATAAGATCTACAAGGGGACCTATATCGGCGGCAATCTGGGTACCGCAATCTCGGCTCGCACGAAGCGCGGTGGCGCGGTCATCTGGGGCGGCATCCGCGACAATCAACAAGTCGTTGAGATTGAGAATATCAACGTCTATTATCGCGGCAGTGATCCGACCGCCATCGATGATGTGACGATGGTCGGCATGAATACACCCACACGTATCGGACGGGCGATCTGTCTGCCAGGCGATGTTGTGCTAGGAACGCCCGCTGGTGTAATCTTCATCCCGCCTCATCTGGCCGAGACGGTCGTCGTTCAGGCGGAGAAATCGCAGATCCGCGATATCTTCGGCTTCGTAAGGCTGCGTGAGGGTACGTATTCGACCGCACAGATTGACTCTACCTGGCCGCTGGCGCTATGGGACGACTTCGTTAGCTGGTTCGAGCAGGACCCTGCAGCCGCAGATTATCGCCATCTGGATTGGAGCAAGGAGCATGAGAAGGCGCGCGAGCAGACCGGAGATGGTCATTCCAGCGATGTGCGCTTATAGGTAAGCATCGGATCCAACGGAGAAAGCTGTCACCCTAGCCCTAGGCTGGTGTGACAGCTTTCTTGTATACGCTCGGTAAGCTTAATCCTTGCGTTTATTGCGCAGTATGACGTAAGCAAGAACGACCAGTGCCGCTGTTGCGCCAGCGGCAACTGCGCCGCCACGACTGGATCTATGTATGTGCTGACTCTTCTCGCTCACATGGTCGGCCTTGCTAACAGACGCGCTGCTCACTTCCTCTGATTCACTGACCAACGTCCCGCTAGAGCTGCTCTGAAGCTGCGCTTCAACCTCCTCGGCAATCATTTCGGTGTCTGCTTGTGTGGATAGGCCCGTAATCTTCGAGCCTGCCTTCGTCAGTTTATACGCCACCTCTTCCCCACTCCAGAATCGGAACATCAGCTGCAGCTCGCCATCGTTCACCTCTCGGAAGAAGCTGCTCGTCAGCTTGATCTTATCTCCGGTATAATCTGGCTCGAATGCGCTCATATACTCCTTGAACGGCGTCCAGTTCTGAGGTCCGGCGATGCTGCCGTCGACATACCTGGCCTCCATCGATGCAAGCAGGTCACCATGGAAGCGGGTTGGAATCAGCGTTAATGCATCCGCTCCTTGCGTATCCTCCAGTATTGGCTGGGCGTAACGAATAATCGTAATCGTCCAATCCGCACCATCTGAAAATCGGACAGTTAACTCAGCCGCAAGCCCTACAGGCTCCCCCACTAATCCTTCCAAGAAGCTACGCTTAACGATCAAAGCTTGCTCCGACCAGTCATAATCACCACCTTCAACTAGTACGCGATCGCCTTGCTTGATCTCAACCAGCGAATTCCCGTTAAGGGTTAATGGCAATGCGGCATCTTGGACTTCCTCACCCTGCTTCAAGAAGATCATATCCGAGGCCGTATAGGACGATCTGCCCGACAGCGCGCTCATCATCACCTGATAGAGCGTCTCATCCCGCCACTGCAAAGCGCGGCGATCATAATGCTGCCCGTTATCCCACAGAATCAGCGCCAATTGCTTCTCCCTCGCGTAATAACCGACATAGTCGAAGAACTTCAGCTTCTCACCTTGCTGAACGGCATCGACATGCTTATCGAATCCGAGCAAGCCGTACTCGCCGACGATGACCGGGACACCTTGGGCCACCAGCGTGTTATGTACGCGATCGAAGGTCTGCTCGATATCCTGGATGGTCTCTGGATTGAAGGTGGTTGCGCCGCCAAGGTTCACACTGAACGGATAGAAGCCGTAATAGTGAACTGTGGCGATGATATTCGGATCATCCAGCTTCGCTATCGTCTCCGACAGGGCATTTAGCCGGTCCTGCGCCGGTGAACCCGTCACCGTAGTCAGTACAACAGGCCTATTCTTATTAAGACCGCCGGAATCACGAACAATATGGTAGAAGCTCGTCTGAAGTTCATCTACCATCTCAAAATAAACCGGCGCATCCGCATTCCAATCCTCAGAGAATCTCGGCTCATTTAGCCCTTCGAACAGAAGCGTATGCGGGTAATCCTTGAACCGATCAGCAATCTGCGTCCATGCAGCCTTGAATTTCGTCAATACTTCATCATGCTGCGTTTCCATATGATAGATCCAGTGCGTATCGTGATGCGTATTAATCATGACATAGAGACCTGCATCCAGCGCCCAATTCACGACCTCCTCGATGCGATCAAGGAACTTCTCTTCAATGGTATAATCCGGCGACTGCCCCATACGATGACCCCATGTAATCGGGATGCGGATGCTGCGATAGCCGCTATCGGCAATCGCCTGGATCAATGCCTCGCTGGTCGACGGATTCCCCCATGAGGTCTCGCTGCCAGTCGCATCGAACGTATTGCCCAGATTCCAGCCTGGATGCATCGCATCCACGACCTGTTGGAGAGAGCTTGTCATTCTCCGTTCCTCCTCTGCTCGAACGTCTTGTGCACCTGGACCGACTCCACTTATAATCGTCGTCAAGATCAGCATCATAATCATCATTGACTTCCCTACTCTATTCATCGCATTATCTACCTTCCCCAGCACTCCTGCTGATTCCATCGCTCCAGCTCTTGTTTAAGCTCCAGTGAGCTGCTCGAATGCTCCAACGCACATATCTGACTAGGCCGGCCTCCCTTCGCTACCGTGAAGACTGCCGTTACCTGCTGGGGTTCATCATCGGCAAGGAACGTCAGATCAGCATGACCGATGCATACGCAGCCATCATCATAATCAGCAGTTACATTGGCTACGTGGATCAGCTTGAATTGACCGCTCGACTTGGCCGCCTCGAGATACGCGCGCGCATTGTCTACTACCTGATGCTTCGTCCAGACGACGGAGCCGAAGTACGCCAGCGGAATTAAACTTAGACAACCAATGAATAACAGAATCTGATATCTTAATTTCATAGGGTGACCGCACTGTGATTATTCATGATCTGTCCTCAGCTTCGCTGATCAGCGTCAAGCCACAGCTCCCACAAATCTGATCCGTATGAGTTATCCGTTCGCCGCAGGCCGGACAGGAATCGATCTCAAGCGGTTCGGATTCTGACGCCGAAGAAGGATCGAGTGCTGGAGCGTCACCTTCCACGGGGAACTGCCGCTGTTCTAGCAGCAGCTGCTTGATGTCCTTCACATCCTGGGCAAGCTCTGAATCATGAATCACGCGCCAGACTAGCCAATATAGAATCAATAAGACAATCAGCAGCCCCACCGCGTAGAACAGAATCGTTCCGAATACGTCCATCAAATCCCTACCTCTCCCATTAAAATAAAAAACCCCGACATCATCACGAATCGTCGGGTGCTCGCAGCTGCTGTAATTTCTAGTTAAATTAATTATAGCTTATCCATTCCTTGCCGCCAATCCTAATCGGAACAACTTTCATTACAGCGCTTGACATGATACATTATGTATCGTAAATTAACAATGAATCGCATCTGCTAGAGAACGAGGTGTTCCTATCTGAAGAAATTTACGCCTATTTGGATTCTGCTTTTCGTCGTCTTCGTAGTTATCATCTATCAACTGCTCGCGCGAGAGCTAACGATCGCCGAGCCCACTACGGCTGCTTCGCCGCGACTAGTGTGGCAGGAGGAGTTCGACAACTATACCCCTGACAGCTGGTATTATTCTCCTGACGCTATTGCAATCGAGGACGGACGGCTCAATCTGTTTATTTTACAAGACTATGCGCAAGATCCTCCTTATTCCTCTGGTTCTATTACGACTCGCGGGAAGATGACATTCGAATACGGGCGTCTCGACATCCGGGCTAAGATGCCCAGGGGCCAAGGGATTACAACGTCTATTCAATTGATTACAGATAACGCTGAACGCCTGCCATCCCTGACGATCGCTGAGGTAGACGGCGCCCGACCGGACGAGCTGTACAACCGAATTGTTCCTATCGAATCGGGCGACCTTGCGCAATCATCGAAGGTGAGCACGGTTGCAGACACCTCAGACGACTTCCATATCTACACCATAGAATGGTCGGAGCAGACGGTAGCCTACTATATGGACAGCGTCTTACTGTTCACCGAGTCCCATTCCATTCTTCAGCAGCCTATGTATCTATCGATTCATGCGCAGGTTGGCGGCGAAGGCATGCTGGAGCCTGATCACACGACCGTCTTCCCGAATGTGATGCAGGTCGATTATATTCGATATTATCGATAGGATGAAGCAGGCTGCCGCGAGGGCAGCCTGTTTGATTTTAGCTAGCTTCCAGCCAGCTCACGATATTCACTGGGCGATACGCCAACACGCTTCTTGAAGATTTGGCTGAAGTAACGGGAATCTTGATACCCCACATGCTCCGCTACTTCATAGTTCTTGAGGCAGGTCGTCTGCAGCATCTTCTTAGCTTTCTCAATCCGAATATCTGTGAGCTGCTCGATGAAGGTCTTACCGGTGTTCATCTTGAAGATTAAGCTTAGGTACGTAGGAGTCATGTACACCTTGCGTGCTACGCTGTCCAATGTCGCATTCTGACATTCAGCCTCCATATAGAGAATCGTCTTCTTAATGATGCTGCGATGGCTGTCCTTGCCGCTCTGATCCATATGCTCGCGCACATCATGCAGATAGCGGCTGACGAATCGCTCCAGCTCGCGCAGCGTCTTGATGCGCATGATTGACGTAATCTCATGACGGATGACATCCCCTGCATCCTTGGACTCGATGACACCGCGCTTCTCAATTCCTGCCAGCAGCCGAACGGTCAGCTCGTACACATCATTCACATGGACGGGGCCACTGCTAAGCGCATGCTGGTAGAATGCCCGTACTGCCAGCTCTACCTCCTCCAGCTCCTCTGTCGATTTCAGCTGATCGAACAATTCCTTCTCCTTGGCTGCCGGGTACACCTGCAGCCTCGCATATTCGTACTGCTGGTCGAATTGCACCAATTGTCCGACACCCTGATAGAAGATATCCTGCAGGGCGCGATCTGCCTGCCAGTAAGATTTATGCACATCCGCCAGCCAATTGGCGGGCAATCCGACTCCGACGCTGAATGAGGTTACGAACTGGGAGCGAAGCAAGCTGCGGCATTCCCTCACAAGCTTGCCATCATCCCAGGAGAATAGCAGCACGGTGCGGTCATCATCTAAGAATACAATTGGACCGCCTATGACATGCTTAGTCAGCACATGCTTAGCCTTCTCCGCTGCGCGGACCCGATCATCTGGGGCTAGACTGGGATCGGGCTCGAACAGCGCGACGGTCGGGTACTTAAAGTTAGGATTTACATGCAAGCGCAGCAGCAGCTCGCGGATCGGTCGATGTTGTCCGCTGGAGCCGCTTACAATCTCCTTCAGAATATGATCCTTCATAAATCCATGGAATAATTGATCCTCGAGCAACGACATTTCGCTTCTCATACTTATTCCCCCCTTATGTAGAACGGCTGAACGCTCACCATACCCCTCACTCCAATGGCAGCTCCTTATAGGCATGCATGTGCTCAATAAACTTCGCTTCGGCTATCGCTGCTTCACCTGTGCGCAGCGCTTCAATGAGGCGCATATGCCAGTCTACTAGATTCTCCGTTGAATAATAACGATTGGAGAGCGCCATAAACCGAATCACCTTGTTCTTCATTCGTTCCCATAGATCCAGCACCGCTGCATTGTCGCACTTGCGGTAGAAGAAGCCGTGAAACTCCATATCTTGCATGAGAATTTCCCACATATCATCGCGCTGGACAGCCTGTTCCATCTGCTCGAGCACCTGATCCAGGTAGGTATAATCGTCCTCGCTCATCCGCTGCATCGACTCACGCACCGCGAACCCTTCAATGATTTCACGCAGCACATACAGATCCTTGATCTCCTTGGCCGATATCGGCGCAACGACGGAGCCCTTATTCGTGCGGCCGATAATCAGGCCCTCCTGCTTCAATCGCTCCAGCGCTTCCCGGACTGGAGCTTGGCTGATTCCATACCGCCCTGCTATATCCAGAACAATCAACCGTTCATCCGGGGACAGCTGTCCAGAGATAATGGCCTTCTTCAATTCGGTATAGACATTGTCGCTTATGGATTTGGATTGGAACGAGCTCGGTATTAATGACAAGCGATCACCACCTTCGTATTATCGATTATCGATAATCCATCTCTTTCCTATATTTTGTCTCCTACGCGGTCAAATGTCAATACGAACAATTCAAGTTCTGAGGGTGAAATTATACGTGGCAACAAAAAAGGCTGTTTCTGAGCAGTCATCACATGACCAATCAGAAACAGCCTCTTCGCCTATTGCTTGAACGTATTGAAGCCTATAACGACTTCACAGTCATCGTAAACACCTTATACTCCGCTCTTCCGTTGCTCAGAATGATCGCCGTCAGGCTCACGCTAGTATCACCAGTAGAGCGAGATGGCCGCTTCACCACACCTGTATTCGAAATCACCGCTTCGTTAGAGGAGAGCCAGACGATATCACTGCCATAGACGCCCTTCGTCCGCAGCGTAAGATTATCCGTCACATGGGACGCCGAATTGCCGGATGAATACCCGATTGCCAATTCCGCCTTATCCGCGGCGATTCGCTCCTCATCCGAGAACTGCGCCTTCACGGTCAGTACGAAGATCTTGGTGTCTGCAACAGAGCCTGCTCTAATCGTTGCTGTCAAGACAACCACCGCATCGCCGCTTCCGCGTACCGGACGGTTCACCGTCTTGCCATCATGACTGATGATACCAGTGTTGCTTGACTGCCAGGTAATCACTGATCCATGAGAGCCGGTTGCAGGCAGCTTATCGAATGGCACAGTCACCCGCGCGGCCACATCGCTTCCGCCGAAATCAATCTCGAGCGCTGCTTTATCGGCGGCTACACGACTGGTCTCCGTAGCGTTCGGATCCAAGGTGATGGTGAAGGTCTTGTAATCCATTGCGCGTCCATACTGGATGGCCGCGAAGAATACAAGGGTTACAGCGGATTGCCCAGCTGTCGGCCGCGTGATGATCTGACCGCTGTCGCTCATATAGGTCGGTGACCCGGACGTCCACTTAATGGTGGATCCGCTGCTCCCCTTGGCTGGTAATTTGATCGCCTGACTCACGCGGCTGGCCGAGTCACCTGATGCATATCCAATCTGCAGCGCGGTCTTGTCTGCTAATACGATCAGCGAGTCATTATAATGCGCATAGTCATCCGTACTCTTATCATGCTCGCTCATCTTCTCGCACTTCGCCTTGAGCGCCATGATGTCGTCCCACAGCTTCTTGCGCTCCTGCTCATTCTTCAGCTTCTCGGCCTTCTGCTTCAGTTCCACAACCGCGTTATAGCAGGCATCGCGATCGCTCACATGCCCTTTTTTACTTCCCTGCTTCCCCGGAGTCGCGTACGCGATACTGCTCATCAGGATTAGACTGAATACGAGCACCAACATCGAAGTCTTCTTCCACATTGCCAACACCCTTCCTACTCAAAGTATAGATACAATTCGTATCAGTATATGAATTTAAGGGGGTGCTTAGTGCGGATTTGTATTGACTTCGAACATCCAGATTCGGCCACTGCGATCCACACCGAAATCATAACCCAGCTCACCTATTCCCGGATATCTCCGCTCCAGCACATAGGTGCTTGTCCTTGCCACGCCTCGCATCGTCTCCTTCTTCAGCCTAGCCGATTTCGCCGGGAACGAATGTCTCAGCGCATGATAGCCTCTGCTCATCTCTCCGCCTCTGCATAAATTGGTGATGAACTGGCCCCTCCTAGCAATACGAGCGACTACGGCGGTAATCCGCCAGCGCGCGCCAGCCCTAACCATCTTCACGCGATAATCAACCGGCCTGCCGCCGATTGTCACCAGATGAATACCTCGCTGAATCATATAACGACGGCCGTTTCGTATCCGATTAATCCGTCTGATTAACGACTCCATGGAATTCACCGTCTTGCGTGTCTGCTTATAATGATACCGATACGTTCCCTCGCTGACGCGCTCAATCTTGACCACACCGCTGCCGCCCGTTCCAACAAGCGGCTTCACGACAACAAACCCGTATCGACCAAGCATCTCGCTGAGCGCCGCGGTCGAATAGCGCCGCATCTCAGGGATATGCCTGGCAATACCGGTATGTTGATTCAGTGATTGAAACTTTACCCACTTGTTCGCAACCCGCCTCAAGCTGATCCCTCCTCATTCCACATATCCAAGGTCAGTATATTCATCTATGTGTGAGGCGGGCTGTACACTTGACCCGAGTTGTCAAGAATGGGTGTTCCTCTTACTTCTCCGTGAAATCAATTTCCAGAAACCGTGTAACTTCCTTCTTCCAGCGATTCTCAACGAACTGTTCATGAATTGGATGAGCATTATATGCGTCATAATCAGCCTGAGAATTGAAGTCCATCGAGAAGCCGTAATCATAATCATTCTTCACGCTGACCTGCCGGAATACGCTGAATTGATTCACCCCTGGGATCGTAGTAAGCAGCGATCTGCCATCCTCCAGGAACTTCTCTGCTTCCGCAGAACCAACCGGGTATTGTAAATTGAAGATCACCATATGACGAATCGATTGCTTAGTCATCTCGCTCATCCTCCCTATTCTAAGCCTGTCCAATCTGATCCTGCTGCCTGCTGCCAGCGTTCGCGAATGGAGTCATATAGCTCCGCAGGCAGCGGACCTTCCGCGAGCATTGCGGCATTCGTCGCCCAGCGATCCGGATTCCTCGTACCAACAATCGCCGTATGTACACCGGCCGTGGTCAAGGCGAAGCGAAGCGCAATGCTGACCGTCTCATTCAGATCGCCGGATTGCAGGAATTCATATTGCAGCTCCTGCAGCCGATCCCAATACGCGTGCGCATAGCTATCGTCAGGCTTGCTGCCCGTCCGCCACGCCACATTCGCGACCGGCCGTTTAACCGTTACGCCCATGCCGCGTTTTATAGCTTCAGGCAAGGTGAGGTCGATTGCCTGCTGGTCAGCAATATTCACGGATGTCATCAGCGAATCGAATACGCCTGTCTCCACTGCATAGCGCGCGGCTTGATCATCGCCGCTATACCCGATATAGCGCGTCTTGCCTTGCTGCTTGGCCTTCTGGAGCACTTCGATGACAGCCCCTTGTTGGAGGACCTCCTCCGAACAAGTATGCAGATGGATCATATCTACATAATCCGTATTCAACCGTTTCAGGCTTCGATCAATACTGCGCGCGAGCATATCCGGCTCCCAGTGCTCGCCCTCTAGACCAGCCGTATGTCCGCACTTGGTGAATAGATAATAATCCTTCCGTCTATGGGACACCGCCTTGCCGATCAATTCTTCACTGTTACGGTAGCATTCAGCCGTATCAATCACGTTCAAGCCGGTATCCAGCGCATTGCCCAGCAATCGTTCTACATCAGCCGGCGATGCGTTCTGAAACCCAATCTCAGCTCCGCCGAAGCCTAGCGTACTGACCAACATGTCGGTATTGCCGTATCTTCTCTGTTCCATGTTTAGCCACATCCTTTCTACATGCCATTATACCCGATCATTCAGAGACGTAATAGCCTATCTCGTCCAGCATGATGTCGCCCTTGCCTGGATACTCGAAACGAATCATAATCTGACGGATATGGGCGGAATCGAATGCGGTCGTTCCGTTGATCCAATCCGCAATGGGGATGACATAGGTTTGCAGCACCGGCTCCGAGGAGGTGCTGAGTCCACCGTCCCGTATGGCTTTTTCTAACCAAGGAATCTTGAGATATCGCGTCTGAATAGGACCCGGCACGGGTACGAAGGAATGAAGCGATGTTCGAGATACAGCGCCATTCCAATCCGTGAATGTGATCGTAACGGAACGCACCTTCGATTTATCACCGCTGAGTACACCCATCGCGAAGGAGAAGGCTTCAATATGTCCCTGCTCTAGATAAGGAGCTTGTTCGCCGAACTCGATGACATAGGATGCGCCGGTCTGCTCGGGATCCAGACGTATGACGCGATTCGCCTGTGATAGGTTCTTCCGATTCTTCAGATCCTCTTCCTTCCACACGTTCATCCCATTCGCGGACAACGCTGCGCCGCTCCTGCCTTCCTCCTTGTCCTGATCCTCTTCAGCATCGGTGATCAGCTTGAAATTGGAATTCATATAGCGGCTCACATACTTCGTGCTCGGCAGCCATTGCAACGCATAGCGATAATCCCGGAAGATCGGCTTATAGGGAGAATCATCCTGATAGACCGCATCGAGGAAGGCTGAGATGTAGACCTTGGCGATCGTCCGCTGCTCCTCACCCGAGATCAGGTCCGCTTCGTTCAAGAATAATTGAATAGGATGAGTCAGATCCCTCCGGCCCCATTCCGTATTGAATTGACCATGATTAGCGCCTTGAATGTAGAGCGATGTCTTGAAGGAACGCGCTTGGCCGCTATTCCGAATTCGCTTATATTGGCGGTCACCGGCGAATGTTGTCACATCCGCATCATTCGATCCTTGAAGTAATAAATAATTAATGTTGTTAATTGTAAGATTGCGATTATAAACAGCTATATCTGTCGGAGCAATGGCTATGATCGCATTAATATCAAATTCGCGCCCTATCCGATAATCTGCATATTTCTCCTCATAGAAGAATCGATCGAAATTCGCCGCCAGTATAGCGGCTTGACCGCCTCTGGAATGCCCAATCAGCGTAATCTTCTCCATATCTACCTTGCCAGTGAACGGATTGTCAGGCGAGCCTGCGAGCTTCTCGATCTCCATGAGATGCTGCAGCAGCAGCCATGCCCTGATTGTCATATCCTCGCTGAGCGAATCCAGGCCGCCCTCCCAGGTCGAATGATTGATGTAATTCTGATCGACGCTGACTGCAATAAAGCCGCGGCTGGCAAGCAGCTCGCCCAGATAATCATAGCCGGTATCTGAGAAATCAGCCATGCTGTGATTGCCATGAACGATCAGCGCTAGCGGGTATACGCCATCTCCCTCCGGCATCCATACTGTTCCATTCAGGGGAAGCTCTTCAATGCCGTACCCCCACATCCATTCGCGCGACCAATCCCAATCCTCGATAATAGCGGAGCCATCCACCGTTGGTGTGACGACCTCGACCCGCTCAGCGAAGCGTGATCGCTGTCGGTCTTGTCCACTGCCATAGGTGAAGGAATGGTAATCATATGGACCCGGCAGGCTGGGATTCGCAGCGATCAGCGGCAATGGCTTCAAGCGCTGCGCCGCCTCGCGTTGCTGTCCCGTCCAAGAGATCGCTGGGAGATCGATGAATATCCAGCAGAAGACACTAATGAATAATGTGAAAGCGACGGCCGAACAGCCAATTTTGATTAGCTTGCCTCTATTCGTGAACATCAAGAGATAGACAGCAGCGCCTACCAGGAAGCCAATCAGCATAATAGCAAGCGACAGCAGACCAGCGCCGAGCGCATTCACCTTGCTCACATAAAACGTAAGGAACAGAATCGTAAATTGCATGACCACGCCGCCGGCGAACAAACGCGGAATCCGAATTCGCAGCAGCAGGAGCAAGCCGCCAACCAGATAGCTCCCTAGTATATTCGCGGCTAGCATAGCAGAATAATAGAGTATCGTATCCGCGAATACACCTAGTCCACTCGCAATATCGAAGCCCGATGCTAGATAGAATGGCGTTGCGGACAACAGCATACCAGCTAATCCTAACCAAGACCATGGGCGCTCCAGCGCTGATAGCCTAGTCAACCAGGCAATAATACGTTTCACAAGCCTTCTCCCCTCCATGATGCCAAGCAACGAAGAGAGCCTCGCTCAGAGAAGCGAAGCTCTAGTCGTCTTATCTACTTAGATACAAATAGAACACGCTACACTAAGTCGCAGGCTTCGCCCGGCATCCAGTGTTCATCCTGACCGTCCCACTTTACATTGCAGCCGATCGGATTCGTGAGCGGCACGCTGATCGCGCTGCCAGCCAGATGCTCGCCGAGCGCGCGATCCAGATCATTCACGGTCATCTTCGAAGTATCGCGCGGTTGATCCACACCTCGTCCCGTATACACAAGCTTGCGAGCCTGGTTGAATACATAGAAGTGCGGTGTTCGCAGTGCGCCGTATGCTCTAGCGACTTCCTGGCTCTCATCGCGCAGATAGGTCCATGGAAAGTTCTGCTCACTCATGCGCTCAATCATATGCTCGATAGAGTCCAGCGGCTTAATAGCCACGCTATTGGAGTTAATCCCTACAAACTTTACGCCTTGTGGCGCGTATTTCAATGCGGTCTCGCGCGTTACTTCATCCGATCCAATTACATAAGGACAATGATTGCAGGTGAAGAATACCACCAGCACCTTAGCATCTGCGAAGTCTTGCAGCGAATAAGTCTTACCGTCCGTTGCCGGCAAGGAGAAGTCGATTGCCGGTTGTCCAATTTGCAACGTGAATGACATATGGATAATCCCCCTTCATCATTCGATGAGATAGTTTGAAGCTACGCTCCGTATCTAGTATACCCAATAGGAGACAGCTGACACAAGTAGCAGCGCGAATAGAGCGCACATCCATACCCAACGCGCGACAGCCTGTGCAGCAGCTTGTCGATCCCCCGCCATTGGAATGGCGTAGGACCAATCATTATGCGCCTGATAGCGTTCCAGCTCTCTGAGCTGCATCCGAAGCGCGAGCACGGCGATGATCCATACGATTCCCTTCAGCCACAGCTCATCAATAATCCAGATGATGATTGCGCTTGTAAGCAGTAAGCTCAGACTGATTCTGGAGATTGGCGAGCGGCTCCAGACGATCAAGGATACGTAATGATAAGCTAGATTTCGTCTATACGGGATCCACCGCGCTGTACGCGCGAATACGCTTGGGCGAGCTGTTGACGATGAACCGCCGACCTCGACGAACTGTTGCAACAGGCGGATCCACTGCTCGTTACGCTTGCGCTCCAATGCAATCAGCCGCTCCCAGGCGATTGCTGACTTGCGGGGCAGCTGGAGCAGTCCGATATACAGAATCGACACCGCGCCAATCGCAAGACAAGCGTAGGCGGTCCCCCATGCTAGTGCGGCATAGATCAGCGCGAGCAGATAGAGCGTACGCAGCGCGGAGAAGCCTATACGTGTATACGCATGGATAATCCGATTCTCCATCCACCACCCATATAAGCTGAGAAGCTTAAGAAGCAACAGGAGCGACCCGATCACGAGGAAGGATCGACCCGCAGCCAGTGGATGTACCTGGTACAATTGCCAGAGTACTGCCCAGAATGCGCTGATCTTCAGCAGCTGTACGAGTGTGGATGCCGGCATGCAGGCTCGAAAGTATTCCCCCATTCTACTCTGCATCGGCAGCAAGTAGATCAGATCAGCCTGCACCAGATACGTTCTGACCACGACTGTGCGCGCCGCGACCGTAAGAATAACAGTGGTTACCGCGATCGCTGGGAACGTATCAGGCAAGCCGTCAACGATCCGACTATAGATGAGCATCAAGACTAACCCGGAGAACAGGATCCCAGGCACAGAACCGCCCAGCAATCGAAGATACGGCATGACCCAGCGCCAGAATCGCGCGCCACGCGCCTTCCGGATAGCGGCCAATGAATGTTGTTCAAGGCTTGGCTTCACTCTGCCGCCTCCTGACGCACCAGCGCGAAGAAGACATCCTCCAATGAACGGCCCGGTAAATCCGCCTTCTCTCTAAGCAGCTCAAGGCTGCCGCTGGCTAGAATACGGCCTTCATGCAGCAGCACATACGAATCGCAATACCGCTCTATGGTGGATAGAATGTGGGAGCAGAGCAGTATGCCTGCCCCCTCTCTCTTCCGCTCATCCAGAAGCTCCAGCAGCGCGCGAATGCCGAGCGGATCCAGTCCGAGGAAGGGCTCGTCGATCAGATACAGCTCGGGCCTTACCAGGAAGGCCGCCAGCAGCATCAGCTTCTGACGCATCCCCTTGGACAGGTGTCCAGGCAGACTGTCCAGCTTCGCATTCATCTGGAACAGCGATGCCAGCGTCTCGGATTCGGCCTCTAGGCGCGATTCCTCTATGCCATAGGCCATCGCTGCGAACCGCATATGCTCGCGTACCGTCATCTCCTCATACACCATCGGTGATTCCGGTACGTAGGCATAGGCCTGTCTGTACACCTCCGGCGCCTCTGACAACAGCTTGCCCTTGACGCGAATTACACCTTCTCTCGGCTCCATGAGACCGAGTATATGCTTCATGGTTGTACTCTTGCCAGCCCCGTTCAAGCCGATCATGCCGACCATCTCACCGGGCCCTACATGGAACGATAACCCGTGGAGAATACTTCTCCTCGGGTTATAGCCGCCTGAAACCTGATTCAATTCTAGTATGGGCACTACTATGCGCCCTCCCAATTAATAATTTTCCTTGCGGAAAGCTAACACTTCAGGATTCTCCAGATACTCATCGAATGTGCAGACCTTATCCATTACACCGCCTGGCGCAATCTCCACGATACGGTTAGCAATAGTCTGTACGAATTGATGGTCATGGGATGTGAACAGGATCGTACCGTCGAAGGAGATCAAGCCGTTATTAAGCGCAGTGATCGACTCTAGATCTAGGTGATTGGTCGGTTCATCAAGAATAACCACGTTAGGCGCGGACAGCATCATCTTGGAGAGCATGCAGCGCACTTTCTCACCGCCTGACAGCACATTCACCTTCTTCAATGCCTCGTCACCCGAGAATAGCATACGACCCAGGAATCCGCGAATGAAGGATTCATCCTGATCCTTAGAATATTGGCGCAGCCAATCGATCAGATTGAGATCTGATTCGAAGTACTTGGAATTATCCTTAGGGAAGTAAGCGCGTGCTGTCGTAATTCCCCAAGAGTAAGACCCTTCATCCGGCTCGAGCTCCTCTGAGATAATATCGAACAGAACAGACTTAGGCTGCCCGTTCGGGCCGACGAAGGCGATCTTATCGCCCTTATTAACAGTCAGTGAGAATCGATTCAGCACTTGCTCGCCGTCGATTTGCTTAGACAGCATATCAATGGCTAGGAGCTGCTTGCCCGCTTCACGCTCTGACTTGAAGTTAATGAACGGATACTTCCGATTCGAGGGCTTGATATCCTCGAGCGTCAGCTTCTCCAGCAGCTTCTTCCGTGAGGTTGCCTGCTTGGATTTCGATGCGTTGGCGCTGAATCGTCGAATAAACTCCTCGAGCTCCTTGCGCTTCTCGTCAACGCGCTTATTCGACTCTCGCAAGAGCTGCTGCGCCAGCTGGCTGGATTCATACCAGAAATCATAGTTGCCGACGAACATCTGAATCTTGCCGAAGTCAATATCCGCAATATGCGTACACACCTGGTTAAGGAAGTGACGGTCATGAGATACGACAATGACAGTCCCTTCGTACTTGGCCAAGAAATTCTCCAGCCACTTAATCGACTCCAAATCCAGATGGTTCGTAGGCTCATCGAGCAGCAGAATGTGCGGAGAACCGAATAAGGCCTGCGCTAGAAGCACGCGCACCTTCTCGCTGCCTTCGAGCTCAGACATCTTCAGATCATGGCTTGCCTTCGGTATGCCTAAGCCAATCAATAGCTCAGCTGCATCGGCCTCCGCTTCCCAGCCGTTCAGTTCAGCGAATTCGCCTTCCAGCTCGGCGGCGCGCATACCGTCCTCATCTGAGAAGTCGGACTTCATATAGATCGCGTTCTTCTCCTGCATAATCGCATATAGCTTGGCATGCCCCATTACTACGGTCTCTAATACCGGAAATTCATCATACTCGTAATGATTCTGCTTAAGCACGGCGATCCGTTCGCCCGGTGTGACATGCACGAATCCGGAGGTCGGCTCAATATCGCCTGATAGAATCTTCAAGAAGGTAGATTTTCCTGCGCCGTTAGCTCCAATCAAGCCATAGCAATTGCCTGGCGAGAATTTAATGTTCACATCTTCGAATAGCGCTCTTCCGCCGAAACGCAGAGTCACTCTCTCTGTACTAATCATATAAGTTTACCGCCTTTACTTAATCAATATCCTCTATTATCTTATCAGAATCGCTCAGAATAGCAAGGCGATTCAAGCACAGCTTATCAGCGCAGGAACCACCACAGCGCAGCTAGCTGCAGCAGGAAGATGACCGGCACACCGTACACAAACTTAGGGTGCTTCGTCTTATGACGAAACACCCGCATGCCGAGCCAGATGCCAGGAGAGCCGCACGCCGCCGCGACCAGCATCAGATGCCGCTCCGAGATGCGCCGCGCGCCCCTCCCCTTTCGTGATCTGGATTTGTCTACACCCATCAACACGTATCCATACAGTGACAACGCGCCCACATAGGCGATTAGTCCAACCATCAGAATCGGCAGCCCATTCAGCATCGGCAGTTCATCCATCATCGATTTGTCGACCATTCTTCCACGTTCCACACCTTCGTGATCCAGCCTTCATAGAAATCCGGTTCATGGGATACCAGTATGATCGTGCCCTTATACGCCTTCAGCGCGCGCTGAAGCTCCTCCTTAGCTGCTACATCCAAGTGATTGGTGGGCTCGTCCAGCAGCAGCCAATTCGATTCGCGCATCATCAGCTTGCATAGGCGCACCTTCGCCTGCTCACCGCCGCTGAGCTTGTTCATCGGCCTAGTAATATGCTCATTCTTCAGACCGCAACGCGCCAGCGCGGCGCGAACCTCATGCTGATTAAGCGAGGAGAATTCATTCCACACATCGTCTATCGGCGTCTGCGTGCCAGACTTTACTTCTTGTTCGAAGTATTCCGGGAACAAGAAATCCCCCAGGAACACCTTGCCTGACAGCGGACTGATCTTACCGAGTATCGTCTTCAGCAAGGTAGACTTACCGACACCGTTCATGCCGACGATTGCGATCTTCTCGCCGCGTTCGATCATCATATTCATCTTAGGCAGTAGCGGCTGCGAATAGCCGATCTCCAGATCAACACCCTCGAATACAATCCGTCCGCTTGCACGCGATTCCTTGAACCCGAAGGTCGGCTTCGCCGCTTCCTCAGGCCGATCGATGCGCTCCATGCGGGCAAGCTGCTTCTCCCTGCTCTTCGCGCGGCCGCTCGTGGAATATCTGGCCTTGTTGCGCGCGATAAAATCCTCTTGCTTCTTAATGAATTCCTTCTGCTTCTCGTACGCATCAATATGCTGATTCTTATTGATCTCGGACATGTCGAGGAACCGTTCATAATTCGCTGTATATCGTGTCAGCTTCGTAAATTCCAGATGATACACCACATTAACCACTTTATTCATAAATTCGGTATCATGCGAGATGAGCATGAAGGCGAACGGGTAATTCTGCAGATAATCCGTCAGCCACTCAATATGTTCGACATCCAGATAGTTGGTCGGTTCATCGAGCAGGAGCACAGTCGGCTTCTGCAACAGAAGCTTCGCAAGCAGAACCTTCGTACGCTGACCGCCGCTAAGCGTGGCGACATCTCGTTCCAAGCCGATTGCGCCCAGGCCTAGCCCATTCGCCGTCTCTTCCACCTTCACATCCAGTGTATAGAAGCCACTCGCGTCCAGCCGCTCCTGAATCTCGCCCATCTGCTCGAGCAGTGTCTCCAGCTCCTCTGGCGAGGCATCCGCCATCTGCTCGGTGATCCCAGTCAATTCCTGCTCCAGCTCCAGCAGAGGCAAGAATGCCTCCTTGAGCACATCGCGAATCGTCTTCCCAGGCTCCAGCTTCGAATGCTGATCCAGATAGCCGTATTGCACACGCGGTGTCCACTCGATCCTGCCGCTGTCCCTCACCAATTGTCCGGTAACTAAATTCATCAGCGTCGACTTGCCAACCCCGTTGGCACCGACGAGACCGACGCGCTCGCCAGCGAGCAGGCGGAACGATACATCCTTGAATAACATCTTGCCGCTATAGCTATGACTTAGATCTTCTACGGTTAACAGACTCATGCGTTCTCCAAACTCCAATCTCTCTTATATAAAATAGGTCGTCTCCCATTATACGGATTCATGACGCTTCGGTACAGTAAAAATCACCTCAGTACCTTCGTTGACCGCAGATCGGATCGTAAGCTGCCCCCCTACGGCTCTTGCCCGCTCTTCCATACTGAATAACCCAACCCCCTGCTTGCTTGCATGGCGCTCGAATCCAATCCCCTCATCCTGGACACGGACTTCGATATGATCACCGTGATCCTGCAGGGATAGCTTTACGTCCGACACTTGCGCGTACCGTCCGACATTCGTCAATGCCTCTTGCATGATGCGATAGATTGCCGTCTCGACATGCATCTCCAATCGATCCTTCAGCTGCCCATGCAGCTGAACACGAATACCGTAGTGCTCGGAATAATACTCGATATAGGATCGTATAGCCGGCAGCACGCCGAGGTCATCCAGCGCTGATGGACGGAGCTCTCTAGCCAGTCCGCGTATATCCTCCATCAGGAAGGTCACATCCTGCCGTAAGCTGCCTAGCTCTTCCGCAGAGCCGCCATTCCTGGCGATCAATCGGTCTAATTGGATGAGCAGGGAGAACATGCTCTGGCCAATGCCATCATGTAATTCCCGGGAGATGCGCTTGCGCTCCTCCTCCTGGATCTGCATCACCTTAACCATCATCCGCTGAAGCTCTTCCTCGGTCTGCTTAAGCTTCGTCACTTCATGACGAACTGCGAGATACTGGAATGGCTCCCCAGTTTCTAGCAGGAAGGGCACGATCGTCGTATTCACCCAATAATAAGAGCCGTCCTTCGCCTTGTTCCGAACATCATTGCGCCACACTAGTCCCGCGCGTATCGTATCCCATAAATTCCGCATGAATGCCTTGTCATGATAGCCCGAATTGATGATGCGATGATCCGAGCCGATCAATTCCTCGCGCGAGTATTGCGAGATCTCACAGAAGCGGCTGTTCACATAGATGATCTTGCCTCTCTGATCCGTCACCGCGATAATCGACGACTCGTCGAGCGCGAATTTCAAATCGCTCAGCTGGCGGAGAGCCTTCATCACCTGCACGCGGTAACGCTCATCCGGAATCTGATCACGCAGCTCCTCAAACAAGTCCGACATCAACGATCCCGACCAGCCTGAACGATCGATCCATTGCTCACTCAAAGTTCAGCAATCCCTTCTTCATCGCATATTGCACAAGCTCAGGGCGTGTGCGAAGCCCCAGCTTCTCCATCACATTCGACTTATGGGATTCAACCGTCTTGACACTAATAATGAGACCTTCCGCAATTTCCTTGTTGGAATATCCCTTGGCAACCCAAGACAGAACCTCCTGTTCGCGCTCAGAAAGCTGCTGTAGATCATTCAGTTGTTCATTCTGGTTCGCGCGATCCAGATACTCCCCCATCAGTCTCTTGGTAGCCGTGGGGTTCAGGTAAGCATTCCCTTCGGCTACCAGCTTAATGGCGGTTAGCAGCTCCTCGTGCGGCGCGCTCTTAAGAATATATCCGGACGCGCCTGCATGTATCGCGCGGAATAAGTAATCCTCATCGTCATGCATCGTCAGCACGAGCACCGCAATATCCGGGAACAGCTCCTTCAATGACGTTGTCGCCGTCATGCCATCCATGCCATGAGGCATGCTCAGATCCATCAAGACAACATCCGGCTGCAGCTGCCCGGCGAGCGCGATCGCTTCCTTGCCTTCCGCCGCTTCGCCGACAACTTCTAGAAGCTCGTTATCACTCAGTAGCGCGCTCAGTCCGGAGCGAACGACTGCGTGATCATCTACAATTAATAATCGAATCAATGCATCCACCTCACACCCCATCATAATACAAAAAGATGAATCCAATCAATGGATTCATCTCACATCGCAGGCAATTGTAACTGGAGCAACTACAAATTATGCAACAGCTCTAGGCCGGCTTGATACAGTTGGTTGATGTCCTCGCTGTCATACAGCTGCTCCGTCCGATGTCCGGACAGGAGGACGGCAGCGATCCGGCGATCCTGCTGCAGTGGAATCGCGAGCACACTGACTAGCTGTTCAACCAGCATGATCGGATATTGATTACGCAGAAGCTCCAGCTCTGGATTCGAACGATCCAGGATGAACGGGCGCCCATACCGAATCACTTGTCCTGTAATCCCGGAGCCTGGGCGTTGAGCCATCTGATAGAATCGTTCATTGGTATTGCCCGACGCGTATTCCCAGCGAAGCCGATTATCGCGTTGATCTAATTTGGCAATCGCCAAGAAGTCTGACCCGATTCGTTCACGACAGGCATCCAACTGGTCGGATAACTCGGATCGAACCTTAATCATCATCGTTCCTCCACTCTCTTCATCCATAATAAAATGTTAGGTATAACCATTGTAATTCGGAATCATGCCTTTGTAAGCTGGGGAATTCCCTGAAAAGCTAACCAGGGTTATTCTCCTCTTCCTGTGACATTCCTCACATTCGCTAGGGGTTTTTCCCCCCATGAAGTTCAGGAGTTCTCCTGATACTATCGTCTATCGATTCGCGCTATGATAAATGTAACAACAACACTAAGGGAGCTGGAGAGCATGGCCATTACTGCAATGGATACACGAACTAACAACTCGTCAGGCTGCGAGCGGAGCAAGGCGGCTTACGGGATCGAGGGCTATATATCGGAGGACAATTTCAAGCTGCTGAAGGAAATTATGTATCCTAGGAAGACGGAAGCCGGTCAATACTTGTTCTGGGAAGGCGATGCGGCAGATTACCTGTTCTTCCTTCACTCCGGGCGGGTTAAGATTACGAAGTCAACCGAGGATGGCAAAGATATGATTATGTCGATCCAGCAGAAGGGCGATCTCGTCATGGAGATGGGCGGCTTTACTGAATCCCTGCACCAATACAGCGCTGAAGTGCTGCTCGACGCGGAAGTGGGCGTTATTCAGCGCAAGGATCTGGAAATTCTACTCTATCGACACGGCGATTTCGCGATTGAATTTATGTCCTGGATGAGCTTGATGCATCGCCTGACCCAATCGAAATTCCGTGATCTGCTCCTCTATGGCAAGACTGGCGCATTAGCATCAACCCTAATCAGACTTAGTAATTCCTTCGGAATCGCTACGCCTGAAGGCATCCGGATTGATATCAAGCTGACGAATTCCGAGCTGGCTGATATTATCGGAGCGACTCGCGAAAGCGTCAATCGGATGCTCGGCGATATGAAGAGCGCAGGAACATTAACGACCAAGAACGGGCACCTGATCATTAAGAAGCTGAGCGACCTGCGCGAGACCTGCCATTGCCCGACTTTCCCTGAATGCCCAGTAGAGATTTGCCGAATTTGAGGCGAATCTCTTCTTTATGTTACGATATCCTTATTCGAACGAACTGATTCATGGAGGTATAGCAATGAACCACCAAGAGCAAGTCATCATCATCGGAGCTGGCCCTTGCGGTCTAGCGGCAGCGATCTCGCTGAAGCGGATCGGGCTGAACCCGCTCCTACTGGAGAAGGAATCGATCGTCAATTCGATCTTCCTCTATCCGACGAACATGCAATTCTTCAGCAGCCCTGAGCTGCTAGAAATCGGTGATATCCCCTTCTCCACTGCCAATGATAAGCCTTATCGCGCAGAGGCGTTAAGCTATTATCGCAAGGCGGCTAAGCATCATCAGCTGCGTATTCACAGCTACGAGGAGGTTACGGCAGTGCAGCCGACTGAGCCTGGCTTCCGTGTAGAGAGCCAGACGCGCGCGGGCGAAGTCAAGCATTATCAGGCGGATCATGTTGTGATCGCCACGGGCTATTTTGATAATCCGAATCGTCTTGATATCCCTGGGGAGGAGCTGGACAAGGTCAGCCACTTCTTCCGGGAGGCGCATCCGTATTCCGGGACGAATGTGGCTATTATCGGGGGCAGCAATTCCGCAATTGACGCGGCGCTGGAGCTGCATCGGGTAGAGGCGAACGTGACGGTGGTCTATCGCAAATCGGATTACTCGCCGCAGATCAAGCCATGGGTACTGCCAGGCTTCCGCAGTCTGGTCGAGAAAGGACGCATTCGCATGATGTTCCAATCGCAGGTCACGCAGATTAAGCCCGGCTCGATCGTAATCAACCAGCAGAACGAGGGACTGACTGAGCTGGACAATGATTTCGTGCTGGCGTTAACCGGATTTAAGCCGAATCGCCGCTTCCTGACGAGCATCGGGGTTCATATGGATAATGAGACGGAGAAGCCTGTCATCCATCCTGAGACGATGGAGACGAATATTCCTGGTCTCTATATCGCAGGGGTCATTGCTTCCGGCTCTAATGCGAACGAGGTGTTCATTGAGACCGGCCGCTTCCATGGCGATCTCATCGCGAAGCATCTGCAGGAGCAGAGAAGTCGCTGAATGCAAGCATCAACCGTTCCAATTCCAGCAAGCCCGCTTCGGCGGTCGTCAGCTGCTGAGCCAGCTCAGACATGCAACGAATCACCAGCGTCTCGTCATTCACACCGTCGAAGTAGCGGCTAAGGAAGTGTAAGAATACATCAAGCTTCCGCAAAATAAATAAATGAGGAATCGCCGCGGCCTCCTCCATTGTTAAGCGGGCATGCGCGGTGTAGCCGCGCATGAATTCGGTTACGCGCTGACTCATCTCATGGCTCGGTTGTGCAGGAAGATATATATCCGTAAGGGCAACAGCCACCTCCATGCATCGCAGGTCCATCGTCGCAAATTCGAAGTCCAGTATCGCGCAGATCTCACCTGCGGCATCAGCAAGCATATTCGTCCGATTTACATCGCCATGCACCAGCTGCTGGGGAAGCTCGATCAATTGCGGCAGCAACTGGGTGAATGTGCGATAATGCGTCCAGATCAAGGTCAACTCCGCAGCATATGCATCGAATGGCGGCTTGGGCCGCAGACAGAATGATTCCAATACGTCTGTGGCGCACAACGGATAAGATGCTTCGATCTGATAGTAGGGTGCATATACAGGTGTAAGGGGCAGCTCGACACGACGCAAGGCCTGACTAAGCTCGCCGACCGCCTTGCCATACCCATACACCTCATCCAGCGTCTCCAGCTTCGGATTACAACCTTCCGTATACGTGAATATAGCGGCAAGCTGGTTATCGCTTGCCGCTAATATCGTATAGGTATGGCCTTGCTTATTCATGATCGGGACCGGTGTATGAACGGATAGGTCCAGCTGTTGCAGCGATTGAAGTACCGCATGCTCATAGCGCACCTTGGCAGCATCCCGATGTGTCTCATAACGTCTGAGTACATACGCTTGTCCATCCATACGAATGAACCGAGTTGTGTTATTCGTGCCTGCCCCGCTCCTGTTCACCATCTCCCAGTGCTGATGCTCATATGCATCCAGCACCTGCTGAAGCAGCGTCTGTTCATCCACCACTGCAACTGCTCCTCTTCTGCTTATCTGTCAGGGGTTTCACCTAATCCTGAAGGATGTAGACCTTCACAGTCTGAATGCCGAACTGTCTAACCTTGCTGCGAGCTTCCGGGATGAAGATGTCGATCTTATTCCCCTTGATCGAGCCGCCGATATCGGTTGCCCGGCCCAGCATGCCGCCGGCAGGCAGACCCTCGTAATCATACCCTTCAATATACAACGTAGAACCGAGTGGAATCACCTCGGGATCGACCGCGATTGTGCCTAATCCGACGTCATAACCGGAATAATCCTTAGCCTTGAATCCGCCCTTGCCGTCCGGCTCCGACGTATAAGCATATGCAGTTACATGGTCTAGTACCTTCCATTGCGGTGCCACATAGGCGGATACCGCAGGTACATCCGCTTCATGAATAATCGCGACATAATTGTCATTGTCCCAAGTCGCCGATAACCCGCATAGCTCAGCTAGAAATCGTAGCGGGACATAGACTCTGCCTTCCCGATATACGGGTGTTGTATCCAGTTCAATCATCTCACCATTATGTACGACAATAGGCGAATCTGTCTCCATTTGAATCACATTGGATTCATCAATTAATGTGATTAAGAATTTGGATTCCACCTTGGCCCATTCAATCCTATAGCCCAACTGTTCAGATACGAATCGGAGTGGCACTTGGATCCGATGATGCTCGTCCTTATAAGGCTGTGCGTCTGGGAACGCAATCAATTCCTCATGCAGTTGAACCTGTACGCTCAGATGAGGTGTAACCTCGTCCGCGTAAGCATGAATCGGTAATAATAGAATAGCGATAATCAATAATCCAGAAATGCGCCAACGTCTCATTTCTCTCCTCCTGAATGCTATTTGAAATTACACTATCATGGGAGCATATCAGAATTCAATGGTAATCCTAACCAATTGGATCTTCGAGCGCATACTCGAAATCCTCGATATCATAGGCGACAGCGGTGATGCCGCCCTCGATAATTTTGCTTAATAATTCAAATTGGTCTGTAATCATAGGCGCTTGTTCTCGAATCGATACGAGCACCAGCTCTGTCTCAACTGGGTCTAGAAGCTCGCCATATTGCGCGTTCTCGATCGCATAGATGACCACGAGCGATGTATGTTCATTCACCGGCATGGGCGCGCTCTTCTTCCATGGAGACGTCAGCATTCGCTCCAGCTTCTTCTTATTGAACGGGTCCTCGAAGTAAGCGATCAATTCACGGATCTTCTCCTTCACGAATTGATCCTCGCCTTCTTCCGGCATAACCGGTTCACTGCTATCCTGCATCTCATATAACTCCAATATGGATGTATAAGGGATTATATACTCCACTGGTCTGCCAGGCACCAGCAATTGTCCATAAATGGCCAACATTACCGCTTCAATGACAAACCGCCGGTTCATCAACAATCCTTCCTTTCTGACTCGCAATCGTCACGCTGAGTAGGTTTTATTTATGTTATACTTAGAGGTAAGTTTGAACTGGAGGTCGAAGAAATGGTTAACACTTACACATATTCCAAACGAGAAGAAATTGCCAATGCCATCACCCATGGTATAGGTGCTGTCCTAAGCATCGCAGCGCTCGTGCTGCTCATCGTATTCGCATCCCTCTATGGCACGGCGTGGCATGTCGTCAGCTTTACAATCTTCGGCTCGACCATGTTGATCCTGTATCTATCTTCTACACTTGTGCATAGCGCGCCTGCCGGGAAGTGGAAGGACTTGTTCGAAATCTTCGACCATACGTCGATCTATCTGTTCATTGCAGGTACATATACACCGTTCACGCTAACCATCGTCAAGGGACCTCTAGGCTGGACGCTGTTCGGCATCGTATGGGGAATCGCCTTACTCGGCACGGTATTCAAGGCGTTCTTCACGAAGCGCTTCGTCTACCTCTCCACCGTGTTCTATATCGCGATGGGCTGGATTATTATTATTGCCTGGAAGCCGTTAATCGCCGGCTTGTCAACTGGTGGAATTGCACTGCTCCTAGCTGGCGGACTCGCCTATACACTCGGTACCATCTTCTATGTGTGGCGCGGCTTCCCGTTCCATCACATGGTGTGGCATCTATTCGTGCTGGCTGGCAGCATCCTGCACTTCTTCGCGGTTCTCCTCTATGTGCTTCCTTGGTAATCGCTATCGGATGACTATGAATCGAAGATGAGCTGCTTCTCGCGCTGTGTTAATCTTCGATTCGAGACGTCCAGCACAATCTCACCGCCGCCAAGTCCCATGATACGGGAGCAATATTTCTCGGCCATCTCGATATTGTTCATACAGCAGATGACCGTCAGATCATCCTCCTCACACAGACGCTTGAAGTCTTCCATAACACGCGCTGCTGATTGCGGATCCAGTCCCGTCACCGGGTCATCCGCATAGATGACTTTAGCACCCCAGGCAAGTGCGCGGCCAATAGCAACCCGCTGCTTCTCTCCACCGCTCAGACTGCTCGCCTTAATCGCTGCCTTATCAAGTAAGCCAACCTTATCTAGATAATCATAAGCTGTGAAGTGCTCATCCTTGGACACGACACCTGTCATTGCCTTGCCCAGACCGACCTTGCGGAACCGGCCGGATAACACATTCTTCGCGGCGGACCGGTTAATGTTCAGGCTTGGCTGCTGAGACAGGTATGCGCTCTCCTTACGATAACGATACTTCCGAATAATATTCATCTGCTGTAGGCTCTCACCTAGGTAGGTGATGTCGCCTTCATTCCAGCCCTCACGGCCGGACATGCATTGCATGAGCGTCGTCTTGCCGCTCCCGCCAATCCCGATAATGGCCACAAACTCGCCCTTATCTATATGTAAATTCACATTGCGCAATAGAGGGAATCTCTCTTGTCCTACCAGCTTCTTGAGATTTCTTACGGTGATCATCGCTTCTAATCCTCTCCGTCCTTGAAGTTAGTCCGTATGCCGACAAATGTGCTCTTCCACTGAGATTAACGCAAATCCGCTGTACACGCAAGCTTCAGCAATATGAAGAAGACCAAGTGCGGATACACTTGGTCTTCATATCTACCTATTCCATGAATGAGTTCACTTCATTGAGCCTGCGGATCGCCTCCGCGTAGATCTCGCTGGATAACGGCCCCTTATTGGCCGCCTTTACATTCTCTCTTAGATGCTCGGGCTTCATCGTCCCCACAATCGTAGTCGATAGGTTCGGGTTACTGAGTGTGAAGCGCAGCAAGAAGCCGGTGCGACTCTCACCTTCATCTAGCAGCTCATCCAGGTTGGCCTTCTCCCATCTCGCCCATCGCTCTGAGAGCCCTCTGCCCACGCCCGGCTCGCCTTGGGCAACGCCGCCTCGCAGTATAATGCCAGCACCGCTGCTCGCTGCTTGAGCGATCAACGCCTCGTGCTCCCTCTCCAATGCGGAGTATGGGATCTGAAATGTGTCGAAATCGCCACATTCGATAAAGCTTGGCAGATGCGGCAGGTAGGATGATATGCCGATCCATCTCACCTTGCCTGTCGCTTGGATCTCTCTTAGCACCTCTACCAGACGTCCCTCCTCCGCTTGTGCCACAGTTGGCCCATGCAGCTGCAGCAGGTCTATATAGTCTGTCTTCATTCTAGTTAGGCTGGTATCGATATTATGTAATAAATTGTCGCGTGTCCATACATGCGGCGTATCGTCATGATCACCGCAATCTACGAAGGTGCAGCCACACTTCGTCGCTAGGGTATATTCCTGTCTGCGGTGGCTGATATATTGCCCAATAAATTCCTCACTGCGTCCATAATCATAAGAGGTATCGATGAAGGTGATGCCGGCATCGAGCACCTCATTCAAGATTCGCTCCGCCTGCTCACCCGTAACCGGGCGTCCGCTCCATACACGAGGCCCTCGAATTTCCATCGCCCCATAGCCCAGCTTCGTAACATTCAGTTCCGTTCGACCCAATCTCGCTTTCTCCACTTGGATATCTCCTCCTCTTCCCTCCTCATTGTAATAGAAGTGAGAAAGTTGAGATATGCGAAAAATTTATGTTTGTGATAGTCTTGGCATATATTTACGTAGGCTGAAGACGATGCCTGTCGCGATCAATGCCTTCAACATATCAGTTACTAAGAAGGGATAGGCCGCTAAAGCCAGCGATTTCTCCAGTGAGAAGCCCATCACATGAGCGAACCATGGCACACCGCTTACATAGAGCAGCAGGGATCCGAATACTTCCATCACGAGGAACAGCAACAGGAACGACACCCAGTTACTCCCCTTGATGCGCTGGCTGAACCAACCGATGCTAAGCGCTGCGATTGGGAACATCCAGATAAAGCCGCCAGTTCTTCCTGTAATGAGAACCCAGCCGCCCTCACCGTGCAGCAGCGGCAGTCCGAGAGCGGTTAACACGACGACTAGGAAGATACTGTTGAAGCCATATCGTGCACCTAGCAGCCCGCCTGTTAGCATGATCGCTAGCGTCTGAAGCGTATGCGGCACGGTACTTGATCCCCAATAAAACTTAATTGCGCTGAAGACGATGAACAAGGCGGCGAATAATGCTGTGAACACCATGCCGCGGATATTCCATGCTGTAGATTTCAATTGATTTTTCTCCTCTCATTTGTTAACCTGAATTCATATTTATTGGTTTACAATATAATTCTATCGGATTGTATCATGCGTAATCGCATTTGAAAAGAGTGAATTTACATTGAAGCTATCACAAGTAACTGTCTATACGGATGAAGGGGAGCGATCCCGCATCCTGCTGGACCGCCTCTCCCTTGACATCCATAGCGGTGAATGGCTGAGTATTGTCGGTCGTAACGGCAGCGGCAAATCTACGCTAGCGAAGGTACTGTCGGGCATCCTGCAACCTACAACAGGCAGCATTGAACGGAGCTTGATGAATTGCGAGCCTATTCCCTATGTCATGCAAGAAGCACATCCATTCCTTGGTCAGACGCCTTGGGAGGAGCTGATCTTCCTCTTGGAGACACGCGGAGAGCCTGCTGCCGATATTCCTCTGACCGCTGAGCGAATCCTACGACAGACCGGGTTGCTGTCCCAGATGCATCGTCCGATTAAGGAGCTGTCAGGCGGCCGCAGACAGCTAGTTGCCATCGCGTGCTGCCTCGCTTGCCGAGCGCCGCTGATGATCTTCGATGAGGCGGCCTCGATGCTGGATAGCAAGTCCAAGGCGTTGGTGCTCGGGCTGGCGCGGCAACTGCATCAGAACGGTCATACGATCATCTGGCTTACTCATCAGCTCGATGAAGTGACAGAGGGCAGCCGTGTGATTGTCATGGATCAAGGACGTATTCGCTATGAGGGAACGACGCGGGAATTCTTCTATGGCACTGCCCACCTGCCTATGATGTCCGCTACACCGTGCGAGCAAGCGGGCTTCGAGCCTCCTTATCCGATTCGTATCGCGCTTCACCTGCATAGGAATCAGTCCAAGACCATTGGCTATCCGCTGACTGTCAGCCAATTAACGGAGGCCCTGCAACATGATGCGCGCTGATCTACATATCCACGAGTTAGTTGTTGCTTTATCCGGCAAGCAGCTGCTGGAACATCTAAGTCATACGTTCAAATGCGGCACGGTCACTCTTATACTCGGCAACAATGGCAGCGGCAAGACCATCCTCTTGGAGACACTGGCTGGCCTGCGTAAACCGCAGTCAGGCAAGCTGCAGCTCGGTCATCTCCCCTTATGGGGTAAGCATAAACCAGCTCGCGAGCTGCTGCTTATGCTTGGTTATGCGGCGCAGCAGCCTGAGCAGCAGCTATTCGCGCGAACCATTCAAGAGGAATTTAATTATACGTGCAGACCTTATCGAGATGCCGTTCTACCGCAATCGCTTGCAAGCGCTAAGCGTACCGTCATAGACATGCTGGATGACCAGCATCAGGGACTAAGCAGCGATCCCTTCCTGCTGAGCGGTGGACAGAAGCGCAGATTATCGCTCGCGCTGCTCGATGCTGCGAACCCGTTGTGGCTGCTGCTTGATGAACCGACCGTCGGACTGGACCAATCGCAAGTCTCCCTCATCCGTGATCGACTGCATGAACGTAAGGCTAGCGGTCAGGGGACGATTGTGGTCACCCATGAGCCCGAGACTCTCCTCGAAGCTGCCGATCAGATCGTCTTACTCTCAGAGGGACGAATCGTCTGGACAGGCTCCCCTGATGAGCTCGCGCAGAACCCGCAGCTATTCGAACGGGCAGGTATGGCGATTCCTGAGCAACTAGAGACTAATCGTCTTCTGCGCGGGATGGGCTATGCGATACCCAGCGGATGGCCTAGCGCAGCTGTTGTTGCAGAGCGGATTGCTGCTGGACCGACGATCAATGACAGGCTAGAACCTGCTGTACCTCAGGTATGCGAGACAGCAATCGATAATCGGAATGCAATCCCTCAGCGGCCTGCAGCGAGAATGGATCGCTATGACCCGAGAATGATATGGCTGGCCTATATGCTCCTAACGCCTGGTATCATGCTGCAGAGCTCCTGGGCTGGCTGGCTGCTCTGCGCCGCGCTCGCCCTGCTTGTTGTTCGCTTCACCGGTGTACCGCCTTCCTTATGGAGGAAGCCTGCGCTGGCGCTTTCCTTATTCACCTTGGTCGTTACGATAGCTGCAGGCATGAAGCTGGAAGCTGGTTTTACATTTGATTCAGAGGCCGCGATTGCAACCTTTTATTATTTTGGTAAGTTAGTAATGGTCATGTTGATAGGTCTTGCCCTGCTCGCCGGCATCTCGCCTCTGAGGCTGAAGCGTGCGTTGGAGCAAGGTCTAAGCGGAATGGCAAGGCTCCGAATCCAATTCGAACCGTTCGCGCTGACAGCAGCAATAACCGTCCGCTTCATTCCCATTCTCTCGGATGAATGGCGGCGCTTCGCCTTAATTGCAGCTGCGCGCGGCAAGTACGCCCATCGACCGGGGCGCGTTCCATTCAAGCATCTGCATGCGACTGCCATTCCCTTCTTGATCGCGCTATTGCGGATCGGTGACGCGCTGACGAATATGCTGACTGCCAGAGGCATTGGTCGGATTGGATATCAGCCTTCGATGGCTGAGCGACTAAATTGGGGCAAGCTGGATGGGTGGTTGCTGCTCGGTTCAATGCTCGTATTAACGGGGTTAATCGGACTGGAGATGTTGGTGTACAGCTGACGAATACGGCCCGCGCCATATCCGATGTCACAAGGCACCGGGGGTTCTTCACATAAATAAAGGCGATTTCGTGAACGATTGGAGCCCTCCTCTTGTAAATTGCACCAAAAGAAACGATAATATGATTCAGAAGGAGGTTCGAGACATGCATAAGTGGACAATGTTCGCTCTCTTCTGTGCAGCTATCTTGCTAGGATTGTCGGTTCTACTCACTTCGATTCCCGACGCTGAAGACAATCAAGCTGTAGATGAAGGAGAAGCGACACCAATTGAGGACGTCGCGCTAGACGTTGCAGCTGCTGAGGTTGTTTACAGCACCAGCTGCCTGATGTGTCATGGCGATCAATTGCAAGGCGGGGGCGGCCCAGAGCTGGCGCATATTGGCGCTACACTGAGCCAAGAACAGATTGCAGGTATTATCACGAAGGGCAAGGGCGCTATGATGCCTGCCTTCAAGGATACACTAAGCGCTGCAGAAATTAGCAACCTAGCCAAGTGGCTCAGCGAGATGAAATAAAGTATCCAAATCACAGACTTAACACAAAACCGGCTCCCTATTATGGGGACCGGTTTTCTTCGTGATGTCATGAACAGGATGACGAGAAGCGGTTGATCAATCGTGAACAATCTGTTAACATTCATAATATCGAAACTATTTATCAGGGTAGGTGTGACGAATGATACGGATAGGCGCTTCAGCGGTTATCGGATTCTTACTTCTCGTGTTACAAGCTATGATCGTCATGAAGCTTAATGGCTATCAAGCCATCATGTTCACTTCCTCGGTCGGCATTCTCAGCGTCTGGTTGTTGAATGCAGTCTTATCCTTCTGTATCTTGACCCAGCTTAAACCCTGGTATGATAAGCATATGAATAACGCCGCTGAACCCGAGGCGGACTAATCGTCATAACTCCGAAGCTGCTCAAGCTGACTACGCCTTAGCGTATCAGCGAGCAGCTTTTTTTCATGTGATCACTTACCTCCACTGTAGTCAATTCATGATAACTAGGTGTTTACCGTGACTCAACAAGTCATCCGTCCATAGACTAATGGTAGTTGAACAGTTGGGAGGTGTATGATTCTTTGGAGAAAACTCCGCCGAAAGCAATGCCGCTTCCAGCAGCCTATAGTCCAATCGCTGCCCCAGCGCCTGCGCCGATGCCTGCGCCGATGCCTGCACCAGTGCCTCTTCCTACTCCTATTGCGAAGCCCATGCCGGCTTATTACTCGAAGCCTTGTCCGAGCCCGAAGCCAGCTATTCACCACCATCACCACCATCCGCAGCAACCAGCCATGCAGATGCCCATGAAGACTGCCGCTATGCCATGTGCGCCAAAGCCCATGCATGTACACAATTCGGGCTCCTCTACTGCTGTTGTATTAGTTCTCTTCGTATTGCTCGTCATCGTCTCTCGCGGCGCATGCGGCGCCATTTCGACCGGCCCTGCAGCGCGAATCAGCAAGAAGTGAGGACCCCTCCCCTTGGGAGGGATTTCCTCTGCGCGGACCTTGTAATAATTCGTAATATAAACGTAATCTAAAATAGATTGAAAGCGCTACCACACCCTTCTATAATAAAAGTACAACGAAGTCTTGCCGACTAGAAGGACGTGACCATCATGATGAAGCGTACACTGCTCTTATTATTGCTCCTAACTCTTCTCATTCCCTTTCGAGCCTCCACGGCGATTAGCGCTCAATATACGTATGACCATATTACTGCCCATAGAGGAAGCTCGGGAACCGCTCCCGAGAATACGGCTAGCGCGATCAACCAAGCGATACTTCATGGCGCAGGTTTTGCCGAGATCGATGTCCAGCTCAGCAAGGACGGCGTGATTGTGCTCTATCATGATCGCACCTTAATCAAGCTAGGCAATGCCAATCCGGTAACTGAATTATCCTATCAAGACATTCAGCGTGCGGATGCAGGAAGCTGGTTCAGCGCAGATTACACCGGTGAACGAATTCCAACCTTGCCTGAGATTATCGAGCTGGCGCGGGATCAGATTAAATTGAACATTGAGCTGAAGCTCTATGCACCAGACAGTCTGTTGCCTGAAGCCGTTGCCGAACTGATCGAACAGATGGACTTCATACAACATTGTATCGTGACTTCCTTCGATGAAAGCGCGATCAAGCAAATAAAAAGGATTAACCCAGCGATCAAAACCGGACTAATCGTGAATCAGAAGAAATCATTAACGAAGCAGCTATGGTCCAGCGATATCGACGTATTAAGCATCAAGAGCAAGCTGGTCAATCGCTCCTTAGTGAAGAAGGCGAATCAGAACGGCAAGGAATTACATGCCTGGACCGTCAACTCCAAGAAGGAGATGCGCAGAATGCTGCGCTATAATGTGAAGAGTATCATTACGGATTATCCGGAGATACTCCACAGTATTGTCAAGCTTCGCACTTGAAGGAGGAGCCATGGCGAGTTACGCCAGGCTCCTCTTGTCAAGCCGGAAGGCAGGCGTATCATGCTTGATGGTTCTGGGGATTCGCCCTTCGTTGAGATTACCAATTAATTTCGTTATACTAATGATCTAATCTATATATTGGAGGTTCATCGTCCTAATGAACAACTACTCGAAGATTGTCTCGTATGTGATCGTCGCAATCGTCTTATACTTCTCCTTCTCCATACATATCCTCCTAGGTATTGCGGCAATCCTAGCCATTATCGGCTATCTCATCTATAGCAAGCGAGACGCGATGATCACGCAGAGAGCCGTCATGGAGAATAATAATGGCAATCGTCAGCTTGCGCTCGGACTGTTGGATCAGGCTTACAAGATTAATCCGAATAACCCCGCAACGCTGTCCAATTATGCCTATCTCTGCTTGAAGGACGGCCAGATTGAGAAGTCAGAGAAGCTTATGAACGAGTTGATTAGCAATAAGTCGATTACTGCTCCCATGCGCGCTAGCATTGAAATGACCCGCTCCCTTATCGTCTGGAAGCAGGGCAATCTGGAAGAGGCCATTCACATGCTGGAAGCGCTGCATGAGAAGATGAAGACTACCGTACTCTATGGCAGCCTGGGTTACTTCTATATCGAGCAGGGCGATCTGGATCGCGCGCTCGACTACAACCTGGAGGCGCTTGATTATAACGATACAGATGCGATCATTCTGGACAATCTCTTATTGACGCATATCCTGCGGGAGGAATGGGATCAAGCTGAACAGATTGGCACGAAATTAAGTGAGCTGAACCCCAAGTTCCCAGAGGCGTTCTATCATCTTGGCTTGTTGAAGCTCCATAAGGAAGATGTCGAAGGCGCTATCGAGAGCTTCCAACATGCACTAGATAGACCGTTCACCGCGGTCAGTACGGAGAATCGCGAGACGATCGAACAAAAGCTGCAGGAAGTCCGCGAACAGTATGGAATCCAGGAAGAATCCGATGAGGTTGAGGAATCTAGTGAAGCTGAGGAAGCTGATGGGGTTACGGAGTCGAAGTAACACGTAACGCGGTTCGCGCATACTTCAATACATCAGTATGCGTGAACGGATACGCCTTGTAAGGAATCATCCGCTCGCCATTGAGATAGCTGCCATTCAGGGACCCTAGATCCTTCACCTCTAGCCCATCACGATGCTTACTGACTTCTACATGTATGCGCGAGACGCCCTCCGATAGATCGGTGTGATGTATCCCTGTTCCGCTCCTGCCAATTATCCACCGATCTTCAGTCATCGCAACCTTAGTTTCCTCCCCATCGCGAGACAGACACAGTATAATCTCATTGCTAATGGCAGGTTCATGGTTAGACAACAGCTCCGTTCTTCCACTTGGCTTATCATTCGCCGCTTCTATAGCAATAGGCTGACTGGTACGCTCTTCTGATTTCAACGCAGCTCCTGCTTTAACGGCATTTGTCGAAGGGATGCGTTGCTGCAGCCATCGTTTCACACGCGTTAGCCACTCCCCGCTCCTCCTCTCGGTTGTAGGTGAAGCGATCAGCGTTTCGCTGCTATCTATATCTCCTTTTAACCATACACGCTGAAGCTGTTCCTCAAGCTGCTTCAACGAATAATTCTCATCGGACAGCACGCCTAATAGCATGGCTATCTTCCCTTCGAAGCCCCCCTCGACTGCACTGAACAATCGCAACAGCAAACATCTCAGTTCTTCGGTTACTGATTTCTTGTTCAACCCTTCAAACGGCAGATAGCATAACTGAAAGTCACGCAGACTGCCGCTGCTGAACACCAGATCCTCATGCAATGCGACTTGGTTCTCATCCAGCATATAGGCCGAACACTCACGAAGCGCATGTACGAGCTGATAAGCCGTTTCGAGCGCCAATTGAATGTCTGGCGGCTGCACATGCAGCAGCTGGACGAATCTCCGCTTCGCTGTGATCTCATAACGCAATACGAGCTCTCCATTCACCTCTTCACTCGATATTGGCAGCATTCTTGGGATCCGCTGCTCTCTGAGCATTCTAAGCTGATACGCAATTGGCTGGTGCTTGTCCGAAGCATTCGGTTGTATGGCAAGCGATGTTGAGGCACCGCCTTCATAATCAAATGCGAGTCCATAAATTTGTTGCTTCATAACTGCATCCACCCTCCCAACGCTTGCAAGTAAGACAAGATAACTGCGGGCGCAACTGCGATCATGAGCGGCATTTCGATCGTCGCAAGCTTACGACTAGCCTTTATTGGATCGGCATTCCGGTACATCAGCGTAATGACGAGTGATTGCAGCCAGGATTTGAGACGCAGCCACAATTGTCCACGCACGACTAGCATAACTGCTCCAATTAATCCTGCAATGATCATCGTCAGCATGAAGGTTGTCAGACTGAATCGTAAGCCTGACCATGCTCCGAGTGCAGCGAACCACTTCACATCGCCGCCCCCGATCGCGCCGCATAACTGCAGTGTGAATGAGAGGGCCAGCATCAGCGCCATGCTCATCAGTGTGTATTGCAATCCGGATGAGCCGTCCATGATACTGTGATAACCCAAGCCGGCCAGACCAACAATGACATTCCATCTATTCGGGATACGCCTCGTGCGAAGATCGCTGACCAAGGCGACTGTAGTATGGACGGCAATCGCCGACCATATAGCTAGATCTATGATCCGAACCACACCCTTTCACTGGCTAGCTTCGCGATTGTCACGACCCGATGATAGAATGGCAGTGTAATCGGAAGCTCATAATGAAGCTCAATATCAAAAAAAGGATCATGATCGAATAGATACGGCATCTGAACACGATGAACATCCAACCGATCATAGTGGATGAGCGTACCTTGCAGATGCTCAGGAATATACGACCATACAAGCGGCTTTAATCCAGCAGCTAGCAGACGTTCCAATTGATCCTTAGGTAATTCTGAGCTCGCAGTCAAGCTATCAAGCAGCTCCCTGATCGAGGCAGGGATCCACTCCATCTGCTGGATATCGATTTGGTCTAGCACCTCTTCGGAACGCAGCAGAACCGTTTCGAATGGATAGAGCACACTAGACAGCTGGTGCGCAGTCTGCGATGCCGCCTTCTGTACGACTACTTCAACAATTACCATTCTCATAAACAGCATGAACAGCACAATCAAGGTGAGCATCAACGGAAACACAATCGCAGCTTCAACGGTCACTACTGCCCGATTGCATCGTAAGCTTGCCAGCACATTGCGCACATTCCGGCCTCTTAGTAAGCCATTACTGCTTCCTTGTTGATTGTTAATACGCTGCCCTCCTCTCCTTCATCAGTACGCATCAAGACGGTCGAGACATAGGGCAGCATCCACATCGTCATCTCTGTATGAGAAGAGAGTCGCATATAGACGGGCCGTTCCCTGAGATCGCTGCCCGTATTCAATTGAATGAGCGCTTGGATACGCGACATCTTGTTCATTTCCTTGGAATGGATCGCCATGAATAACCGCATATAGTCGCTGTACCCCATCTTCAGGGCCTGCACCTTAGCGAACACGGGAATAGCCTCTCCCCGCATCAGCTTGGTCATATCCTGAAACGCTCTAGCTGCACCTTCCGCAGCAGCGGTAAGCACCATCAGCATCGGTGAGCCAGCCGCCTTGCGGACATCTAGCAGCGCCTCAACCGTTCTCACCGCGAAGCGGACGGTGAACAGCTCCGCGTAAGCAGCCGCTCGATTCCCGCTGCAGCTCGGTAATCCATATAGAATATATTCTACCTCTTGCTCCTGCAGCAGATGAGCGTCCATGTTCGTAAGCATGGGCTGGTTCTGCTGCGAACTCACACGATTATTGAAGTAGAGAAGCACATATTCATTGATGTACGCTTCATCGCGAATATCTCTAAGTATCGTAGATAATTGTGTTAATCCTGATATCGCATGCTTCTGCAGATCGTCAGGCGATTGCTCCAACGCTCCAGTAGGAGAACCATCGGATGCACCGTCCGTCTGCTCTGTATTGAAGAGCCTGTATTGCTCGAAGTAGGCGGATAAGCTCGTATAATGCTGCTCGTCGTCGATACCGCACAGCTGCTCGATCAGCACCTCCTTCACTTGCTCTACCTGCTGCGCGGTCTTATTCCGCTGCTCCCTCTTGCTCTCCTCCAGCTTGTCATAAGCGCCTCGCCGCTCCGTCTCCGCTACGCGCCTCTGAGATAGATAAGCGGAGAAGGCGGAGTAGAAGGACAGATCATTCGGTCCTGCTCCTTCCTGATTAGCAGCCTGTGTCGCAGCACCGAACATAGCTACCGGATTAGCCGCGCCTAATTCATAGTCCAGAAGATAGGCATAACCGAGCAGGTAGATATCGCCCAATACGTCCCCTTGTTGATCATCCTGATTGATCATGGTCTGTATCTGCTCTTCCACCTCCCGAACCTGTTGCAGCTTCTCACGCAGTTGATACAGACTAGCCTGCAGTCTTGCGAAGGTTGCGAATGCGTCGACATATGGATTGGGCAATGGTTCAAGCGCCTCATCCTCAACCGCACTCTCGTCCTCTTGTTCAGCCAATATCGGCTGCGGTCTCGGCTGGCTGAGAATACGATGGCCCTCATTCATGGCAGGACTCATGGACTCTAGCATGTCGAAAGCTTGGCGCAGTAATGTCTCTCTACGCATCAACAGCTTCTCAGCGTCTTCGGAAACCTGCACCTGTTCGGAGGCCTGTTCGATATCAGGCGCCATGTCCTTCCACTTGCTGTATACATTCCGGGTGAACTCGATTGGGGCCTTGACCTTCATCTCCTCCATAATCTGTCTTCTAAGGAAACGATGATCGGCCAAGGAATATACGGACTCCACTTGGACGCTCTGTGCGCTTGGATGGACGCTAGTCCATCTATCCAGCGGGGCAGGCTCAGACCGAAGCGATGAACCACCGCCTGTAAGTACACGATTCGCGATGTCCATACGCTCTTGCTCTGTGGCCGCCAGACCGAACAAGCTATATTCATTGCGCAATGTACGGTCATAGGCGGACAGGACTGAGCTGGCGGCAGCCTTGACAGCTTTCTCTGCCTGCGCTTCAATCGCATAATAGCGTACGATGTCTAGCAGTAGTCCCATGAATAGTAGAATGGGCAATATAATTAGCAAGGAATAGATCGTTACCGATCCTCGATCATTCATGAATGACAATCACGATTCCCCTCTCTTCCAGCTCCTTGCGGAGTGCGTCACTAGGACCGATGGACTGATCCCTATGGCGCCTGAAGAAGTGCCAGGTGACACCGTTCACCTTGCCCTTGCGCAGCAGCTCGGCGTCCTTAAGCATCTGCTCCCTCACTTCCTGATTGTTCGTCTTCGATCCGTAGTAAGCTTGATGGGCAATGTTGCGAGAATCGCGCGCATCGATCATCCGCCACTTACCAACGTCCTTCGTGTCCTCCTTGCTCAGCCTGCCATCAACCAATCGCTGCAGATAGGCCCGGGCTTCATCATGGGTATAGAACACCGGAATGGCCGTATCCACCCCTGGTCTGCGGCGGAATTCGTCAACGATTTGCTCGGCTTGCTCAGTCGTTATGCTGTTCTTGATCAGCGGCCAATACATGCGGACGGTATCGACATTACGTACCCATTCCACAGGGTCGGTTACAATGGCATCCGATTGCTGCTCAACGGCCGCATGCCCGAACAGCTGCGTCACGAAGCTGGGCAAGCTTATCGCATTACCTAGCGCGATCTTCACTTCACGCATCCAGATACGGTTACGGAATTCGCCATCCTTATCTGAGTGTGTTCCCAGGTATGACAATGCGGCATCCAATTTCTTACGAGCAAGCGGCGATTGATCATAATCCGATGTAAGTCTCCAGTACAACCCGTCATACATGCCGGGTACGAACGCCCCGGTTACCGGATTGCGATAGCTGTTGTCCCAAGCGAATGATGCTCTCGACGCAGCAGCATCAGATCGAATGAAGGAGACGGATTGCACACCCGCTCCCATTCCATATAGGACAGCGCTGACCGTGAGCAATAGGATGAGCGGATAGAGCAATGCGCTCTCTAACACCAGCTTGCCTGAATCGTCCCTGATCATTCCGTTCCTGGTATGATTAGACCATCGGTGCCGGTCTTCTTCAGCTCATCATTCGTTGAATCGAACAGCTTCTGGATCCAAGCTAGAATCCACTTGCGGAATGCGACGGCAATAATGACGATCACCGCGACGATCATAATGATTTCCAGTGTACCGATGCCATGATCATCAGCAATTAATGCTTTGATTTTCGCGAAGCGCTCCTTCTGCCAATGTTGCATCTCATCTACCTCCTATTAATTGAATTGCATAATTGCAGGTGCTGCCACAGCGACCATAATCGCCATGAAGATCAGCATAAGCGGGAAGATCATCTTCGCCGACGCCTCTTCCCCTAATGACTTAACCGCTGCCTTCCTCCTCTCCCATAAATCTCTAGATAAGCCTCTGAGCGCGGATACGAGTTCATCACCTCCTCTCTTGTAATTCATTAAGATCGCTGAAGTGAAATACGTGATCTCCTGCGTACTGCAGCGGCGAGCAAGACCTTCAATGGTCTGCGCGAACGGAACAGCGTGTCCCAATTGCGCATGCACGATTGCCAGCTGTCTGGCCAGCGGGTGCGCATCATCAGAAGCATAGGCTTCAGCTGCTCGAAGCATCGCGCTGTGCAAGGTTTGGCCAGCCTGTAAGAGCAGCAGCAGCTTGTTCAGGAACAGCGGAAGCTCCAAAACCAGCTTAAGCTTCATCTTGGCAATTCGAGTATCCAGTCGCTTCATCATGAGGAATGGCCATAGCAGTGGAAATAGACCAATCATCACATTCAGCCCGATCGACAGATCATCGCTCATGATGATCAGGAGCGCAGCTGTCAGCAGCAAGCTGGTCTGAATGATACAATCCCGCAGAAACTTCCGGTAGGCGGCCTCACATTGTTCGTGACGATACTCACATAAGACTAGTAGCTTCAGGCGAATTCTCTCCAGCATACGACTACACCTCCATGCGCATAATGCTGCCGATCCATACCATACCTAGCAGTAAGGTCATAAGGACCACGGTCATAATCAACCTGCCTGCCCCCTGATAGAGAGGCGCCATATAGTCAGGCGATCCCAATGCGAGGAAACCGATCATGAGGAAGGGCACAATCATCAGCACTCTGGCTTCAAATCGTTTCTGCGCGGTCATCGTCTGCAGCTCTAACTCAATCTCGATCTTCTCCGCGATCAGATTCGCGGTCTTACGAATCAATTCGACGAGATCGCCGCCAGACTGTCTGCTGATCAAGAGCACCTCTGCAAATTGTCGAATATCCGATACTTGCGACTGCTCGCTATAATAGTGAAAGGCTTGCTCAGGAGAAGCGCCGTTGGCCACCTTGCCGTTAATTTGTCCTAATGCCCGCACCATCTCCCCCTTATCAGAGGCGAGCAGGACTGAGAGATCCTGCTCAGCGGCGATTAGCGCGTTATCGATCGAACGTCCAGCAGACAGAGATGTAGACAAGGCGTATAGGAATTGTCTGAACTGTCCAACTAAGGTGCGTTTCTTACGTGCGGCCATAAATCGCTCGAAGATCGGTATACTGAGTAAGCCCAGCAGCGACAGCAGAGCCGAAGCAGCCGTATGCTGGTAGAATAAGTGGCCGATCCCGTAACAGATGGCGACCCCGGCGGCTGCGATCAGCACACGGATTCCAAGAACGCTTAGAACGCGCATCATACGATCCCCGCCTTCACCAGCTTCTCGATCCGGGTCAGGGATTGACCGGTCGATCTAAGCTGGAAGCTAGGCATACTCGCGCTTGAGGTATCGGGCCCGCCGCTCTCCATGATGTAGAGTGGATTGAGTTCGATCTGACCGTCACGCATCTCCGTCAACTCACTGATCTCGTCGATACGCCGAACATGATCGCGGAACTTAGACAGATGAACGACCACATCGATCGCTGCGCATATCTGTCTGCGAATCGCCTCGATCGGCAATGTCATCCCTCCCAGCACCATCGTCTCCAGCCGGTAGAGCATATCTCGAACCGAATTCGCATGGCCGGTGCTGAGTGAGCCCTCATGGCCCGTATTCATCGCCTGCAGCATATCGTAAGCCTCTGCCCCTCTCACCTCGCCGACGACGATACGGTCCGGCCGCATGCGCAGCGAAGCGCGGATTAAATCACGCATCGTTATCTGCCCCTTGCCCTCGGAATTGGCATTCCGCGTCTCCATTCCGACCAAATTCGGAATACCCTTAATTTTCAACTCAGCTGAATCCTCTATGGTAATGACGCGCTCTGAACTGCCGATATATTGCGCCAAAGCATTCAATAAAGTGGTCTTGCCGGATCCTGTTCCCCCTGCGATGAAAATGTTGTACTTGGCTCGAACAAGCTTCTGCAGCAGCTCGTACACCTCCATCGGCATCATCCCGAATTGGGTGAGCTCCGTAAGAGAGAACGGATTAGCCGGGAATTTACGGATCGTCACTGTCGGTCCACCAAGCGCAATTGGCGGCAGAACAACGTGAACACGCGAGCCGTCTGGCAATCGAGCATCCACAATCGGATGCGACTCATTCACAGCTCGATTCACCTTGCCCACCATCATCTGGATCAGATCAGCTAACTTGTCATCGCTCTCAATAACGATGTCGGTCTGTTCCGTCACGCCGGCTTGTTCAATGAAGACATGCCGACTGCCGTTGATCATGATCTCAGTGATGCTGGGATCATCAATCAGTGGCTGCAGCACATCCAGTCCCCGGAAGGAATGGAACAAGCGCGCAGCCAATTGCAGTCGATCCTCAGTCGAACGATAACCGGTTGAGGGCCCGGCGAATATTCGTTCATCGATGCATCGTCTCAATTCCTCGTCGCTCATATAAGGGGATTGCTCCAATTGCCCCATGATCGCTTCTCGAATCACTGTGTACCCGTCATGCATCTGAATCCTTCACCTCCATCCCCAGCAGCTTCAAGTAAGGCAGACAAGACGATGCTGCAGGCTGCTCAGGTGCGGATACCGTAATCGTACGTCGCACCTGGTCCAGATGGTCTTGCAAGCTGGATTGAATCGCGCGCTCAGCGAATGTGGATTTAAACCGGCCGTCCACATCGTCTCTAATGAGCCACAGCACATCCGTACATGCCGCAATCGTATAGATTACGCGTTCGCTCACATAAGATTCGAGATCCGCAACCACACAATCATACTCGCCAATCTCCGCAATGCGCGCGAGTAGATCACGGATATCAGCTCCGCTGAACTCTGCCCATTCCGCCTCATGATCAGGGATCGGGAATGTATCAAACCCCTTCTCCATGTCTCTAAACCATAGTGTGCGAATACCATTCGTATCTCCTCTCTTAAGCTGGTACAGAATACGACAGAACTTCGGCTCCTCCCTCTGCTGTGAGCTTAGCCTGCTCGGCATGCTCTCCATATTCAAGTAGAAAACGCGCTTGCCCGCAGCCGCGAGCAGCTCGGCCAGACCGACCGCGATCGTCGTCTTACCCGTGCCGCCAGATGCTGAGTATACGCCGATGAACCGAGTAGACTTATCTTCTACGGCTAGTCGCTTCGCTCTAATACCTGAATGTCGCTCATAATGCTGTAACACATCGCTGAGCAAGCTATTCACGGACTGATACTTGTACACAATCGGCAGTACCTCAGGCGCTCGCCCTTCCTCCCCCTGTTCAACTGCTGCTTCATACTCGCTAAGCAATACCGCGCATGTCGTCATTAATCGATCAGCCATGATACGGTGCATATGGGCATCCACGAGCAGTACATCATACTGAGCTAGCTGCTCATCCGTAACATCCAGCGGCGAGCTTCGCATACTGACGATGAATGGCTCCCCACATTCCGACTGCCGAATCGAACGCATCAGCATAACGCCGTACCGTTCGTCCTCAACTGCAAGTAACAGCTTCAACCCCATTCCCCCTCCTGCCTCCAAAATAAACAAAGCACCGCTAACCCAGGATCAGTCCTGTGCTAGCGGTGCTTCCGCTTTTATTTGTTAAATTTGTTATTATTATACGATTATTCGCCCGATGAATCAACTATTATTTCTCTTCATCTATCATCTGAACCAGCCTCGTCGCTTCGCATCCCCGACTTGCACCAGAAATCCCCAATCTCGTAAACGCTGACTCAACCAGTGGTCGATCGGCTTACTCCAGCTGTCGTAACGTTTATCCTGCAGCAGATTATCCGGCCTCTCCTGCCACTCATAATCGCGCAGCGCGGCACAATAGGGCAGCCTCACATAGCTGGTTGCCGCAACGTCTATGCGATCCGCTACTGGCAGGGAGTCGCAATTATTCAGGAACAGATGAACATGCTTGCCTCGCTCGGCTAATGCCTCAAGCTGCCATAATCGATTCTGACACAGCTCACTCTCGATCTGAAATCGCCTCGGTCCGGTCACCACGATCAGATCATCTGCCAGCTGAATCAACTCAGACACCGTATCGCTCTCCCAGCAGTCCGATAGGTCGGCTAGCATAATTGTGTTGCGTTGTTCGAATAGAAGACGCAGCTGACTCTCGGCTGACCAATCATGTTGAGTATGCTTCCACTCCGAATCGGGCAACCAGGTCGTATAATCTGAGCTTGCAGCCTTCACCCAGGATGGCAAGATCAGCCTGCCCGCAGGATGCTCTAGATAACTATGGTCAATGGCCGCGCGTTGAAGTAGACTGGCAATTGCTAGCCCTACCAAGGTCGAGCCTGCGCCAGCATACAAGCTTAGTATGGCGATGATTCGCTGGGGGGTTACTCGATTGACGCGAAGCATCCCCGTAGGCTCTGCCTCCGCCGATCGATTCGCGCGAATCCGATCCAAGATGTCTGACAGCTCCGATTTCACTTGCAGGGCAGATGCATATCGCTCATCCTTATTCGCTTGCAGCAGCTTCTCGATTAAGGAATTTAGATCGCTGGGACAAGAAATCAAGGCTTCACCAATTGGCTCTGCAGCCGACAGGCGATAGCGCCCTCCACTTAGTAGATAGTACAGAATACAACCGAGCGCATACAGATCTGTGCGCGGATCGGTCTGCTCGTCAGCCAGCTGTTCTGGTGCCGCGAATCCAAGCGTGCCTAATCGTACAGTATCCTGAGCCCGCCCTGTCTTATACGTTCTCGCTGTTCCGAAGTCGATGAGTACGATGCGATCATGTTCATCGATCAGCAGATTGGACGGCTTCAAGTCGCGGTGAATCGTAGGACTCGGCTTCGTACCATGCAGATAGATTAGCGCATCGCAGATCTGAATCGCATAACGCAGTACATCCCGCACTGGCATCGCCTTGCCGCTACGTTCAAATTTCTTCTCTAAGGTCTCCCCATCAATCCGCTCCATCACTAGATATCCGCACACCCCATCCTCCGAGGCAAAATAATCCACAACCTGCGGCAAATTCGGATGCGACAGCTTCACCAACATCGCGGCTTCGCTCACTAACGCTTCTGCCTGTGTACCGGATGAACGGATCTCCTTGATCGCCCATTCCTTACCTGGCAATCGACGATCCTCAGCGGCATAAACCGTCCCCATTCCACCTTGTCCGATAATGCCGATAATTTTATACCGTCCTTCGGCCAGCTGTTCGCCATGCCTCTTCCCCGTCTCCATCAACAACAAAGCCCCCCGTCTGTTCAACAGGAGGCTGGTCCGTTATTGCGATCGGATAGGCATGCCGATACCGACAGCAATAACGAACAAGCGCTCCTTGTCGTTATTAACTGAGTAGGCATGCTTTGCCATTTGGAAATATTATATAAGAAAGGTTGTTTTTTGTCCAACTAGAATTACTCCGAAGAATTGTAACGGACTTGTACAACCTTATTCAGTCTATTTATCCATCCTTCTAATTGTAACGGACAACAGGGGCGCTATATGATAAATTCAGAAGCGATTCGGCAAATTTCCATGCTAATAAAGTCCGCTCGTTCCGTTAGATTTTTCATTTGGCTATTCTGAGAGGAATAACGTTATCTGGTTCCGTTAGCGCAGATTATCGACCTTGCGACTCCCAGCACTGATGCTTCTCGTACTATCCTCTAATCGATCCCCTACAACACACGCGCCCAAGGTCGCTCCTCGAACCATTCCACCTGCAGCTTCACATCGAATGTCCGTTCCAGCAGTTCATTGGTCAGCACGTCTCGCTTCGGCCCAGCAGCGACGACCTCACCGCTTTCGATTAAGGCGACATGCGTGAACATCGGGATAATCTCCTCCAGATGATGGGTCACATAGACCATCTGCACGCCTTGGCTTGCGAATTCGTTAATGCCCTTAAGCAGCTTCTCGCGCTCATAGATATCTAAGCCTGCGCAGGGCTCATCGAGAATGAGCAGCTTTGGTGAAGCCATCATCGCTCTGGCCAGCAGCACCTTCTTGCGCTCACCCTGTGAGATAACGCCGAGCGGCCGCTCCCACAGATGAGCGATATCGAGCAGCTCCAGTATGCGCCGAGCCTTCTCCACAACCTCCTCGGGTATATGCTGATAGAAGCGCAAGAAGGCGTATTCTCCTGTAGCGACCGCTTCCCAGACCGGGTCGCTTAGGTTCATTTTCTCCAGTAGGGTTTGTCCGATGTATCCGATCTCCTTACGCACTTCTCGCAGATCGACCTCGCCATACTTATAGCCCAGCACCTCCACCGTGCCTGAGCTTGGGAACTGATAGCCGGTCATTAGCTCGAGCAAGGTGGTCTTGCCGCATCCATTCCTGCCAAGCAGCATCCACTGCTCCCCGTCTCTGATCGTCAGATTCACATCTTGCAGGATCGCCTTGCCTTCTCGTCTGAAATGGATATTCGTCAGCTTAATCATGAATGCGACTCAGCCTCTCTCCCGATTCTTAGTAATAATTCATCCGGCATTGACACAATATGTACCATGACATCCTCTGGCTTATGCTTGTAGAGCAGCTGGAACATATTCGAACGCCCCATTGCACTGGAGGAGTGCATATAGATGTCCCGCGGGTATTTCCCGCTCTCGACAATATATTGCGCAACGTCATAGCCAGTCGGCTCATCCCAGCCAAGATCATGATCCAGCGAGAGGACGTCAATCTCACAGGACCGGAGCAGCTCAATGCACTCGGCGGCATTGCGCGCCAGCACGAAGCCCTTGGGACAAGGCCTTAGATCATCCAGGTACACATGTATCATAGCTATCCTCCTAGTATCGTTGGGCTACCAACCCAGATGCTTCGCGAAGTCGGTCAACGTCGCGCCGACATAATCACAGCTGAAGCCCAGCTCCTGCTCATGCTGATGACGATTATGTTCGGTTGTCACCCCTGTCAGCAACAGCGCCGTGTGGCAGCCTGCCGCCTTACCGGCGGCCATATCTGTCCGCATATTGTCGCCAACCATCCACACCGCTGAGGCGGGCATCCCCATTTGCTCCAATGCATGCCCCATCATGATCGTAGACGGTTTGCCGATGATGACTGGCTTCACATCGGTCGCGGTGCTAATCGCCATTCCAATCGAGCCAGCGCCCGGGAGGAAGCCATGATCCATCGGCAGCCTTACGTCTGGATTGGTCATGACGAACGAGGCTCCAGCGCTGATCAGATCGAGTGCAATCGTCAGCTTGCTGTAATCAAATTCGCGATCCAGGCCTTGCACCACATAATCGGCTCCCGTTGTACCGTCCGTCAAGCTGTAGCCTGCAGCCTCCAGCGGCAGCATTAATCCATGCTCACCTATACAGTAGACTCGCTTGCCCCGCGCATCCTCGTCCAGGTATCGTACAGCAGATTGTGATGTAGTGAGCACTTCATCCGGATTGGCCGTAATTCCCATCGACGTAAGATGTTCGGCAACCTCAACTGCCGTTCTCGTTGAATTATTCGTCATGAACAGCAGACTGCATCTGTTGGAGCGAACAGACTCGATGAAGTCAGCAGCGCCTGGCAGGCGCTCGCCACCGCGGTATAATGTACCGTCCAGATCTACGATGAATCCTAGCATGTTGTCGCTCATCGACTGATTCTCCTCAACGTTATTCTATCATAATGGCAGCGATAACTGCCCATCATCCTCTTGGACTGCATGACCCAGCTTGCCCAGCAACCGATTGCGTCGATGCTTCAGCTCCTGCTTCAGTGTGCGGTCCTTATTCGTGCCAGATTGCAGCGCCAATCTACGATCCACTCGAGCAAGCGCCTCTTCTGTATATCGCAAAGCCTCGGCAAGCTGTCTGCTGGTATGCTCGTGATAGATCGCCAGCTCGACTAACGGTTGGATCGCTTGCAGAGCGGCCATCTGCAACTTATTCCCGGACGAATACGTGATCGCAAGCTCCCATAACGATACAGCCTGCTCATACGTGCGTTGCTTCTTATACAGCATCCCGAGCGGCGCGTAATACTTCGCAATTCGCTGGACTGGTCTGCGCAGCAGCTCTCGTATCGCCTCCTGTCCAATTGACTGCAGCTCCGCATTCATCAGCCATAAGCCGATTCGGAATAAATCCTCATCGACCAGCTTGGACCAATCGATGTCCCCGCTTAGAATGAAGCCCATATGTGTAGTCAGTGTCGCCAAGGTCAGCACGTCCAGCTCATTATGCTCGAACACGCCTTCCATCGGTTCTATCTTGCGATCCGCAAGATACTGAAAGTAGAGCATAGGCGCCATCGCGCCGGGCACATCCTCGTGGCGGACGATACCGAGCCGCTCCTCCTCTACCTTGCTGAGTCGGCAGGATTCCAAACTGTGCTTCCATAAATTCCGCGAGATATAGAGCAGATCAAGCTGTTCCAGTCCACCTGAATCGAAGGGCAGACGGTTCAGCACGAACCGGTTCTGCACAATCGGCCAGTCGAAGGATCGGCCATTATACGTAACCAGATGCGTATAGCGGGCACAAACCTGGGCCAGATAATGCAGCATCGCGTATTCCTCACTCGGGTCGCGAACGAATAACTGCTGGACGACGAATTCTTCGGCCTCATAGAAGCCTAGACCCAGCATGAAGGGGACGTTCCCCGTACCACTTCCTAGACCGGTAGTCTCTGTATCGAAGAACAGCAGATCTTCATGAGAAGCAACGGATCGCAGCGCTTCGAACCGCTTGGAGACACGCGTTAGCCGGTTATGCATCCCCTTCAGCTCGCCTAACGGATATAGGCCGTGCGTATGCGAGCTCGGGTACCTACGTTCGCGCATAATAAAGCGGCCCTCATCCGTATCCACGACATGGCTGTAAGATGGCAGCGCTTCTACAGGAGGCTCGTGCGCCACGGGCGCGTCAGCTGTCGGTACTCCCGCAGCGGCGCCGGCGCCCTTAAGTCGCTGTATGCGATCTCGCAGCCCGCTCATTATCGCTTCTCCTCCAATTCATGCAGTAGGCCGAGCGCATGCTGCTTGCCGAGCAGGCCGACCTCCTCGATCGGACCGACACAGGCCGGACATCCGCTGATACAGGTGCAGCCTTGTATGAGTGCGACTGCCTGATCGAGCAGCTCGCTATGAATATCGAACAGCCGCTCGCTAAGTCCGATCCCTCCCGGGTATCGGTCATAGAAGTAGATCGTCGGACGCTTGTCATGCTTCGACTTCACCTGCGGGATCACACGGATATCGAATGGATCGCACATCAGATAGAGCGGCGCGATATGAACGAGCACATTCGCGAGGCCGAGCAGCGCGAATTGCAGATCATTCGCCGACATGCTCGCGGTCGCCTGCTCATTCAGCGAGAACCAATAAGAGCTGGTATGCAGCTCCTCCTCTGGCAGATGGATCGGGCCAGAGCCGATGTTCTCATGTGTGCGAAGCCGAATCTTCTTGAAGATCGTCGGCTTCGCGTTCACAGTCACTTCGCCGTAATAGCGGTCCAGCCCATGATGCGTATGCTCCCGATCCATATGAAGCACACTTAGCTCCACGGCCATGTTCGCGTCGGTATAATAGTCAACAGCAACCTGGCGCACCCAGGCCTTCTTCTCCTCGTAATCCAGCTTCTCCACCTGATACTGCACACCCTCGTGGATGTAGATCGCCTCCTCATGAATCAGCGTCGGCGCACTGAAGCGATCCACCTCGCCGAGCACACGAGCCCCCTCCGTCCTATCAATGATCACGAAGTTCTCTTGGGCAGCGGTGCGCAGCGAGATATTGCTGGCAGGGAAGGATTGGGCCATCCAGAACCAGCGGTCCTTGACCCGGTGCACGACCTGCTCCTCCGTTAGGAACTCTAGAATATCGGCTAGTGATTCAGAGCCGAATGTCTCATCGGCTTCGAATGGCAGCTCATAGGCCGCGCACTTGATATGGTCAATTAGAATCAGCAGATTATCCGGATGGATGCGCGCCTGCTCAGGCGGACGATCGAAGAAGAATTGCGGATTCTGTATGATATATTGGTCGAGCGGATTGCTGCTTGCGACGAGAAACGTAATCGCGCTCTCCTGCCGTCTGCCCGCGCGGCCGGATTGCTGCCAGACGCTGGCGATCGAGCCTGGGTACCCATTGAGCACACAGGCCTGAAGCTGGCCGATATCGATCCCCAGCTCCAGCGCGTTCGTGCTTACTACGCCGCGGATCTCGCCGCTGCGCAAACCGCGCTCGATCTCTCTGCGCAGCTTGGGCAGATAGCCGCCGCGATAGCCGCGTATGGACTTCGTCCCCAGCTCGTTCTTCACCAGGTCCTGAAGATACGTCAGCAGAAGCTCGACACGCACGCGGCTGCGCGCGAATACGATGGTCTGCACGCCATTACGCAACAGCATCGCCGCCAGCTTGCGCGTCTCGAGCACGCTGCTGCGCCGAATGCCTAGCTGCTGATTGACGACCGGCGGGTTATAGAAGACGAAGTGCTTCTTCCCAGCAGGCGCGCCGTTATTATCGATCAGCACCGTCTGCTCCCCAATCAGTCGATCTGCGTGCTCCTTCGGATTGGCGATTGTGGCCGAAGCACAGATGAAGACAGGCGAAGAGCCGTAGAATCGACAAATGCGCTTCAGCCGCCGAATCACATTCGCTACATGAGAGCCGAATACCCCCCGATAACTATGCACTTCATCGATCACAATATATCGTATATTCTCGAATAGCTTGACCCACTTCGTATGATGCGGCAGAATCGCCGAATGCAGCATATCGGGATTCGTCACCACAATATGTCCGGCATTGCGAATCGCCTGACGGACAGTTGGCGGCGTATCCCCGTCATACGTATGCGCCTTCAGGTCGACCTCCATCCGATTGACGAATTCCTGAAGCTCAGCAACCTGATCCTGCGCCAGCGCCTTCGTCGGGAACAAGTATAAGGCCCGGGCGCTGTCATCGGCCATCATCGCCTGCAGCACGGGCAGATTATAGCATAGCGTCTTGCCTGAGGCCGTCGGTGTGACCGCAACCAGATGGCGACCGGATTCGGCGGTCTCGAACGCTGCGGCCTGATGCGTATATAATTGATGGATTCCCTTGTCTGCCAGCGCAGCTCTAATCTTGGCATGCAGCGTCGCTGGAGCGTCAGCCAGCTTCGCCGCTCGCTCCGGGATGGTGCGCCAATGCGTGACCTGACTCATCACCTCCGGCGTTAGCCGGAGCTGCTCAATCCATTCCTCAATTGTCGCCGTCTTCCCCGTTATGCGATTCATACACAGCTTCCCCTTGCATCCATAATACTCTTATTGTACAGAATATATGTTCGTGTGACAATCCGAATCTATTTCATAATGGCTTAAACAGCTACGATGAGAACGATATGAAATGGATTCATCCGTTAGTGGAAACAACAATAGCGCAAGAAATGTCACTTCCTGCGCTTACCCGGGAAATCATAGTTATTTGCTTCTTCTGTCAGTTCGATTGAGCGCGCTCCATCGGATGCGGATTACGTTGCTCCGTATCCACCATCTTCACCTGCGCACCTAGCTGCTGGAACGCCTGCGTGATATCCGCGTAACCGCGCTCGAGATGCTCAACGCCGGTCAGTCGGGTCGTGCCCTCAGCCATCAGCCCGGCGATCAGCACACAGACGCCGGCGCGTATATCAGTCGCATGCACCCAGTCACCTCGCAAGGGAGCGCCGCCCTGGATGAATGCACTTGCGCCGCGCATCTCGATGTCAGCGCCTAAGCGGATCAACTGATCGATATGGCTGAATCGTTTCGGATATACCTTCTCAGTTACAATGCTGCGCCCGCCCGCGCGGAGCAGCATAGCAGTGAACGGCTGCTGCAGATCTGTCGCGAAGCCTGGATACATCGCGGTCCGGATGCGTACCGCCTTCAGATGCACATCACCGTCAAGGGAGATTGTCGTGTCCGTCACAATAGGCTCCAGACCCATCTCTTCCAGCTTGCTGAGCGCAGATCCCATATGCTCGGGGATGACGCCGTCCAGTGTCACTTGACCACGTGTAGCGGCAGCCGCCGCCAGGAATGAGCCTGCGATGAGGCGATCCGGAATAGCCGAGTACTGGCATCCGCCTAGACTGTCAACACCCTCAATGCGAATCTCGCGTGTACCTGCGCCGCGAATCCTAGCACCCATCTGAATGAGCAGATTAGCGGTGTCGACCACCTCTGGATCGGTCGCTGCATTGCGCAGAATGGTCGTTCCCTTGGCTAACGATGCGGCTAACAGCGCGTTCATCGTAGCGCCTGATGTAATCATATCGAAGAAGATATCCGCCCCGACCAATCGTTCAGCGGATACCCGATAATGATCCTCGAACAGTTCAACCTTAGCGCCTAGCGCCTCGAACACCTTCAGATGCTGGTCAATCGGTCTGCTGACGAAGTCATCGCCGCCTGGATAACCGATCGATACACTGCCGCATCTGGCTAATAGGGCACCGATGAAGTAGTAGGATGCGCGATAGCTCGACGTTAAACGATAATCGAGTTCACCGTGTACGGGCTGAGTAGAGTGAATGGTGATATCGCCTGATCCTTGTCGCTCAAGCGACAGCCCGATTCCCCGCATAATCGCTTGAATCGCCTGTACGTCATATATAAACGGAATACCGGATAAGGTAACCGGTTCTTCCGTTAGACAGCATGCTGCTAATAAGGCTAAGGAGCTGTTCTTGGATCCGGGAATTCGGACTGTGCCGCGCAGCGGTCCAGCACCTTGGATTTCCATATATCTCATTTATTCATCCCGCTTTCTGAAATATCCAAAACAGTAATAGGTTACAATCCATCAGGAGAAAAGTCAATTCGCAATCTGACTCTATGTACCTAATATACATGATTCGACATCATAGGCGGGTTCTCCTGCTTCAATCGTCAGCTATTTGTAGCTAGTATAGGGTATGTCCAAAAGTCTTCAGCTATATACGTATTCGTGAAGATCTCCTGCGCTTCGGCTAGCAGCTGATCGGCATCATCCTCTTGGTACCTAGCGCTAATATGGGTGAGGATTAGCGCCTGTGCCTGAGCCGCCACTGCAGCTTCAGCAGCATCGCAGGTTGTTGCATGATAATACGCGCTGGCCAGTTCCCTGGCTTCACGACCGAAGGTCGCCTCATGGACGAGTACATCGGCGTGAGCGGCAAGCCGCCGCACAGCATCCGTCGCTCTTGTATCCCCCATAATGGCTGCCACACGGCCTCGCACCGGCGCGCCTACATACTTGCTAGACGCGATCAGCCTGCCATCGGCCAGCGTAATATCCTCGCCATTCTTCAATCGGCCATAATGCGGACCAGAGGGAACATCGTCTGCAGCAAGCCGCTCTACATCGAGCTTGCCCGGTCTCTCCTTCTCCTCCACGCGGTACCCGAAGCTAGCGATTCGATGCTCCAGCGCACCGCAATAGACGCGGAATTGTTCATCCTCGTAGATCGGCTCATCACCGGCAGCATCTGCCTCGCTAAGCTCATGAACAATCAGCTCATACCCCAGATAGGAACCACTAATCTGGAGTGTGAGCGTAATGTAATCCTTCAATCCAGGCGGTCCGAATACGCGCAGCGGTGTCTTCATCCCCTGGTTAGAGCGGCTCGTCAGCACACCGGGCAGCCCGAATAGATGATCCCCATGTAGATGAGTAATGAAGATCAGCTCCAGCTTGCTCAGCTTAAGCGCAGATTTCATCACTTGATGCTGAGTCGCCTCGCCGCAGTCGAACAGCCAGAACGCATTCCCTTGCTCCGTCAGGCGGAGCGCAATGGCTGTGACATTCCTGCGGCTCGAAGGCATACCGGCGCCAGTGCCCAAGAATATCAGCTCCATTGCGCGAACCTCCTACTATTTAACCTAGCCCCTAAGCCTTCTCTACATTAAAATACTTCGCCTGCGGATGCGCAAACACCATCGCAGATACAGAGGCCTCCGGCTCCATCATAAAGCCCTCTGTCAGCTCAATTCCGATGTCCTCCGGCTTCATCAGCTCGAACAGCGGGCCTTGATCCTCGAGATTCGGGCAAGCCGGATAACCGAACGACACGCGAATGCCTTGGTATCTCGCGCCATGACGCTGCTTCATCGTCATCTCCAGCGGATCTGGGAAGCCCCATGTATCACGCATCATATGATGGATACGCTCCGCCAAGCCCTCAGCGGTCTCCAGCGCCACAGACTGCAGCACGTGTGAGCGCAGATAATCGCCCTTGTCCTTCCACTCCGTGGACAGTTCCCGTACGCCCTGTCCAGCTGTTACGACCAGGAAGCCTACATAATCCATCACACCGCTCTCCACGGACTTCAGGAAGTCAGACAGACATAGATACGGCTCCACCTGCTGTCGCGGGAATGAGAATGTCTGTATGATCTTCGAATGATCCTCACGATCATAGATCAGGATATCGTTACCGCTGGATTGTGCAGGGAAGAATTGATACATCCCTTGCGCGCGGATGATGCCGTCGCGAATAGCGCTCTCCAGAACTTCATCCACAACCTGCTTCAAATCGACCGCCTTCTGATTGCCAGAAGCCAGCAGCTCCTCTACATTCCCCTTCAAGCCGAGATGATGTCCGAGCAGCATCGATTGATTGATATAAGGAATGATATGGCCAAGCGGATAATCCTTCAACACATGCCGCTCCAGATCGGGCGGCAGGAATACAGGGGCATGAGGATCGATATCCGAGCGCACAGCGCGCGTAGACACAATCTTCTTCTCCTGCTTACCGGCGTTCTGCACCAGCGATTCCTTCAGCTCGCGCATCTCCTCGATCAGCCTCTGACGCTGCTCCGGATCGCCGAGCTGGTTCGCGATATCCAGTCCATGCATGGCGTCCTTCGCGTAGAGCACCAGTCCGTCGTATTCAGGACCGATCCGCTCCTTGGTGAACTTCCGGGTGAGCGCTGCGCCGCCGACCAGAATCGGTGCATCGATACCTGCATTCTTCAGATCCTGCGCGGTGATGACCATCTGCTGAGCAGACTTCACCAGCAAGCCAGACAGACCGATTGCATCCGGCTTCTCGCGGTGGTAAGCCTCGATCAATTGATCGGGCGGCACCTTAATGCCCAGATTTACAATATGGTAGCCATTGTTCGAGAGGATGATCTCCACGAGATTCTTCCCGATATCATGCACATCGCCCTTCACCGTTGCGAGGATAATCTTGCCCTTGACCGAGCTCTCATTCTTCTCCATGAATGGCTCCAGATAGCTGACAGAAGCCTTCATCACCTCAGCGCTCTGCAGCACCTCTGCGACAATCAATTCATTCGCGTTGAACAGCTTGCCAACCTTGTCCATCCCGACCATCAGCGGTCCGTTGATAATCTCCAGCGGCTTGTACTTCTTCAGCGCTTCTTCCAGATCCGGAATGAGGCCTTCCTTCGTTCCCTCAACCACATACGTGGCCAATCGCTCCTCCAGCGGCAGGCTGGACGTCTTGACCGTCTTCTCCACCTTCTTCACACGGAAGAACGCGACGAAATCTGCGAGTGTCTGATCATTCGTATTGTAGATCAAGTCCTCGGTTAATCGGCGCTCCTCCTCCGAGATCGAGGCGTAACGTTGCAGACGCTGCGTATTCACTATTGCATAATCGAGTCCGGCCTTCGTGCAATGATAGAGATAGACCGAATTAAGCACCTCGCGGCCAGCCGGAGGCAAGGCGAAGGACACATTACTTACCCCCATCATCGTACGGGACTCAGGGAATGCCGCCTTGATCTTGCGCACCGTCTCAATTGTCTCGCTGCACGAGCCGAGATATTGAGCATCTCCAGTACCTACAGGGAACACCATCGGGTCGAAAATAATATCACGCGGATTCACACCATACTTCTGCGTCAATAGTTCATATCCACGCTTCGCAACCGCGAAGCGCTTATCACTGGATACCGATTGACCTTCCTCATCGATGCACATGAATACGAGCGCCGCGCCATACTTATGCACCAGCGGCACAATCTTCTCAATCCGTTCTTCACCTTCTTCAAGGTTAACGGAGTTAATAATTGCTTTACCCTGCGAATACTTCAGCGCGGCTTCAACCGCCGCCGCATTCGTCGTATCAATGACGATCGGTGCCTTGACCTTCTTAACTAGCTCCTTCATGAAGGCTTCGATATCCTCAACCTCATCGCGCTCGGCGTCCTGCAAGCTAACGTCCAGGACATGCGCGCCGCCCTTCACTTGCGCTCTGGCGATTTCCGCAGCTTCCTCCAGCTTGCCCTCAGCGATCATTCGTTTAAACTTCGGCGATCCCAGAACATTCGTTCTCTCCCCGACCATGATCGGTAGAATATCGTCCTCCAGATACACGGTTTCGATCCCGGAGACAGCGGCCGGATGCGAGCCACTCCGCTCACGCGGCTTGTACTGCTTCATCGTCTCAGCTATCGCTCGAATATGCTCCGGTGTCGTGCCGCAGCAGCCGCCTGCAATATTGAGCCAGCCCTGCTCAGCGAATGCGCCCAGCTTCTTCGCCAGAGATTCCGGTGATTCATGATACTTGCCATCCTCATCCGGCAGACCAGCATTGGGATAGCAACTGACAGCCGTGCTGGCGATATCCGATAGCGAACGAACATGATCGCGCATGAATTCCGGTCCCGTCGCGCAGTTCAGACCGATCGAGATAGGCTTCAAGTGCTCCAACGAAATGTAGAAGGCTTCAATATTCTGTCCAGCCAGCGTGGTGCCCATCGGCTCGATCGTACCGGATATCATGATCGGAAGCTGCTTGCCCGTCTGCTCGAAAGCGCGCTGAATGCCAATACTCCCGGCCTTCACATTGAGCGTATCCTGTGAGGTCTCGAGCAGCAAGGCATCTACGCCGCCTTCGATCATCGCCAGCGCTTGCTCATAATAGCTGTCCGTCAATTGATCGAAGGTCACGCCCCCAGTCACGGATAGCGTCTTCGTCGTTGGTCCCATCGCCCCCGCTACATACCGAGGATGCTCAGGCGTCGTGAATCGATTAGCCGAATCCACCGCCAGCTTAACCGCCGCCGCTGTGATTTCATAGGCTCGGTCCTGCAGATCATACTCCGCTAATACGACCGAAGCGGACCCGAATGTATTGGTTTCAATGATGTCTGCTCCTGCAGCGAAATAGGCGTCATGAATGTCCGATATCACATCAGGACGCGTAACGGACAATATCTCATTACAGCCGTCCAGATCATCTCCCCCGAAGTCGTCGGCGGTCAGGTCGCGCTGCTGGATCATCGTGCCCATGGCACCGTCCAGAATCAGTATTCGTTCTCCTAGCAATTGGTCCAAAGCAGGTTTCTTCATCTCTAACTTCCTTCCTACACCATTCTTCGTTCTCAAAACTATTTAAAGTCTACCAGATTAATCGGAATTATGAAAGATGGAGTGACAATCATTCTCGGTTCGATTATAATCATTCTAAACGACAACGTTCAACACATCAAATAGGAAGAGGGAAACAACATGGCAGAAATTCGAATTCGCAACACCAACGAGCGCATCACGGGCGAACAGAATGTGAAGGCGTTCCTCGATCAATTCGAGGTACTCTATGAACACTGGAACCCTGCTAAGCTTCCACAATCTCTTCAAGAGCGATTCATTCTAAGTGATGAAGATAAGCAAGAGATTCTCAACACCTTCGACACCGAAATTCGCGATCTTGCCGGTCGCCGCGGCTATAAGACCTGGGACGTCATCGCCTTATCAGACGCGACGCCTAACCTGGATGATCTGTTGAAGAAATTCGAATCCGTGCATACGCATACGGAAGACGAGGTGCGAGCGATTACAGCAGGCAAGGGCATCTTCGTCATTAAGGGCTCTGAGGAAGTGGGCTACTTCGATGTAGAGCTGGAAGCAGGCGACGTGATCTCCGTACCTGAGCATCATCCTCACTTCTTCACACTCATGGAGAATAGACAGATCGTAGCAGTTCGTCTATTCATAGAGACAGAAGGCTGGATCGCGCATCCCTTCGAGGATGCGAGCTTCGTGAAAGCCTAACTGAAAGCCTAATCCGACTAGAAAACCCGTATCGGCTGCGCGCATCCGGAACGGGTTTTCTATATGGATGGTTCGTCATATACAATTTATAAGGACAATTGTTGCGCAATCGCTGGGAGCTCACGCAGGCTCCGAATTTCGAATTTCGGAATAATCTCATCTGTTCGCGTAACCCGATGGCGATTAATCCATGCATTCGGCATCCCAATCGTGTTCGAGCCCAGAATATCCGTCGTCAGCTTGTCGCCTACCATTAACCCTTCATGTGCTTCTATACCGAGTAGCTGCGCAGCGTGCTGGAAGATCCGCGGGGACGGCTTGCCCTCACCGAATTCACCTGAGATGACAATATGATCGAAGTATGCGGCCAGTTGCGGTGCCCCAGCCAGCTTCTCCCGCTGCAAATCCGGCGATCCGTTCGTCAGCATCAACAGCTTGTAATCCTGCTTGAGCAGCTCCAGCACCTCGAATGTCTCTTCATACACATATGGTCGATTCCGTCTCTCCTGCGCGAACAGCTCGCCGAGGTTTCCCCCTAAGCTAGCATCTTCTACACCGCAGACTTGCAATCCATTCGTCCAAGACTGGCGGCGATAGACCGGTGCAATCGCCTCGAGCTGACGAAATTCAGGCTGATGCCCCTCCTTGAACCTGGCCCACAGCCCTTCGAACGGATTAATTCCGATCATCTTAGTGAACGCATATGGCTCGTACGACGCATACAGCTTGCGCGCTTCCTCGCGCACCGCCTCCTCGAGCTTGGATGCGGGTATGCCGCTCTTCGCTTCCGCATAGGCGCAAGTAGCCTCGAACGCCTCCTTCACACTGCGATCATCCCATAGCAGTGTATCATCCAAATCGAATAGAACAGCCTTAATCGCCATGATGTCTCCCCATTCTCCCTATCGTTCAATAAAGGTAACTTGATTATTCTTCGCGAACTCTTGAAGCTTATTAGCCAGCTCATCCGTATTAAAGCGATTGATCGAGCGTGTGAACACCCACTTAGGCTTCTTACTCCTCAGCGAGATGATCACATAACCTTTCTGTACTTCGATCTCCTCAATATCGGCGGCCTGCACTGTCTTGAAGCCAGCGAATTTACGCGTAGTAAGCTCATGCTTCTCTATGGTCAGGAATGGGCGGCGTATGAAGAAGATAATGAGCGCCAGCAGCACATAACTGCCTACCGTTACCCAGTATAGTCCGCTCCTGTCTATCGACCAGAACATGACCATATACGATAATCCGATCAACAGTAACAGGACCGGCAGGATAATGCTCCGACCCTGATGCTTATTATCCACCTTCCGCTTCACCGTGTCGCCAATCGCTGCCTGACCCATCCGCTTGCGCTGCGCATTGACACGCTTCGCATTGCGTTCAACCTGTCGTTCCCACTTGCGCGACATCTAGGTCACTCCTTATCCTCATCCACGATTTCGATTTGATCGAGCTGGCCCCTCATCGATTGACGAATGGAATCCAGATACATATTGCGGAGGACAGCCTGCTCATGCTGCTCGCCTTCCGTAAGACCTGCCTCAGACTTGCTCTTATGATAGAGATCATTAATACGACCGACCAAGGCATCCATATTGAGGTTGCTGAGCACTTGATATTCTCGCTTCTCCCCCTCAGTTAATTCGCCTTCCAGCATCTTCTGATTCAGGTCGTCCAAGCGCTTCTTAACATCATCCATGCTATAACTCATCCGATTATTCAGCCTCCATTTCTACTCCATAACTTTGCCATGAGCGACTGCTAAAGTCAAGAAGTTCAGATCACGGGGATAGCTTCTCCAAGCATAAGAAAAGAGCCGACCAAGGTCTCGGCTCTTCGTATAAAAACACATGCCATTCTCTTCCTAAATGATCATGCGAACGACACGCGAACATCATACCAATGGTCATGAGGTGATGCGAACGCGATACGAACAATCCATAAGATCCACCTCTGCATTAGTGTATGATCGGAATTTGCAGCAATTGACCCTCGTATATCATGGCTGAGTCCAACTGATTCATCGCTTTGATCTCTCCAATATAATCCCGGATATCGAGGTGCGCAGGCAAGTACTGCTTCGCAATTAGCCATAAGGAATCTCCGCGTTCGACAATGTAGGGCTCATAAGCTGGCTCGACTGGCAGTACGCTGTTGCTGACCGCTTGCATGGACACCGTGCTGTTAAGCGAGCTGGAAGTGCCATCGGTCTGTTCTCCATTAGTTGCATAAGCATGCATCATAGCCCCGAACAGAATGCTGAAGAACACTAATGCACTTAATACGAGCACTCTGACGAATCGCGTAGGATTGCTGCGCGTGGAATGGACCACAGCTGTCTTTCCTCTATAGTAATAACCACCTGCGTAAGTTGTATGCATCATGATCAACATCCTCCAAACACTCGTTCTTGGGAACCTCTGTTCCTATTCCTACTATAACTAGAACAATCGTTCCCGTCAAGTGTTTTTTCGAACAACCGTTTGTACAAACGGTTGTTCTATGTTATGATAAAAAAAATACTTCCATTATATGAGGTGATTGAGCGTGACCAAGATTTCGAATCGCCAGCAAGCGATACTGAACTTCATTAAGAACGAGGTTCGCGACAAGGGCTATCCGCCTTCCGTACGCGAGATCGGTGAAGCGGTTGGTCTGGCTTCCAGTTCTACGGTGCATGGCCATCTAGAACGCCTAGAGAAGAAGGGACTCATCCGCAGAGACGCGACGAAGCCTAGAGCTATAGAGATTACAGACGGCGACAATGATCATGCGCAATTTAACCTCTCCGTAACACAAGTGCCGCTAGTCGGCAAGGTTACTGCCGGCGAGCCGATACTGGCAACTGAGAATATCGAGGATTACTTCCCGTTACCTAGACACTATGCCGATCATGGATCCATCTTCATGTTGAGCATATCCGGCGACAGTATGATTGATGCCGGTATTCACGATGGCGATTATGTGGTCGTCCGTCAGCAGCAATCTGCCATGAACGGCGATATCGTCGTCGCGATGAACGAAGACAATGAAGCAACAGTCAAGACCTTCTACAAGGAGAAGGACCACATCCGGCTGCAGCCTGAGAACACCTCGCTCCAGCCGATTCGATTGAAGCAGGTGTCTATTCTGGGCAAGGTTATCGGGCTGTTCCGAGATATGCATTAAGCTAACCAAAAAAAAGCGCCACTGTCGGATATTAGTCCGGCAATGAGCGCTTTTTCTATTGCTATTCTAGTACAACGTCATATACTGATCTCTCTCCCAATCATGAACCTGTGTGCGGAATATATCCCACTCGATTTCCTTCAGCTCTAGGAAGTGTGTTAGCGCGTGATCGCCCAGCGCGTCGCAGATCACCTCATCCGCGACCAGCTCATCCAACGCCTCTCTCAAGTTCTCTGGCAAATTCGGAATTCCGGCTTCTAATCGCTCTTCATCGGACATGATGTAGATATTGCGATCGGTAGGCTCAGGCAGGTACAGCTTGTTCTCGATGCCATCGAGTCCCGCGCGCAGCATAACGGCAAGCGCTAGGTATGGATTAGCTGCCGGGTCAGGGTTGCGCACCTCAATCCGTGTGCTGAGTCCGCGAGAGGATGGAATGCGAATCATTGGACTGCGATTGCTGGCAGACCATGCTACATAGCATGGCGCTTCATAGCCTGGCACCAGACGCTTGTAGGAGTTAACCGTCGGGTTCGTAATCGCCGTCATTCCGCGTGCATGCTTCAAGATACCGGCCATATAATAACGAGCAGTCTCGCTTAAACCTAGCTTATCATTCTCGTCGGAGAATGTGTTGACCTTGCCGCTGAACAACGATTGATGCGCATGCATGCCTGATCCGCTGACACCGAAGAGCGGCTTCGGCATGAAGGTGGCGTGCAAGCCATGCTGACGAGCAATCGTCTTCACGACAATCTTGAAGGTCTGAATTTGGTCCGCTGCTTTAATCGCAGAAGCGTACTTGAAGTCGATCTCATGCTGTCCAGGCGCAACCTCATGATGGGAGGCTTCAATCTCGAAGCCCATCTCTTCCAATACGAGCACGATCTCACGACGGCAATTCTCGCCCAGATCCATCGGCGCCAGATCGAAGTAACCGCCGTGGTCATTAAGTTCCATCGTCGGATTGCCCTTCTCATCGGTCTTGAACAAGAAGAATTCCGGTTCAGGGCCTACGTTCATCGTTGTAAAGCCCATCTCCTTGGCTAGCTGCAGATTGCGCTTCAGAATACCGCGAGGATCGCCTGCGAACGGTGTGCCGTCCGGCATATAGATATCACAGATCAATCTGGCCACTCGGTCCTGCGCAATCCAGGGGAAGATCATCCATGTATCGAGATCCGGGTACAGATACATGTCGCTCTCTTCAATTCTCACATAACCCTCAATGGAAGAGCCGTCGAACATCATCTTATTATCCAGTGCCTTCTCCAGCTGACTGAACGGAATCTCAACATTCTTAATGGAACCGAGCATATCAGTGAATTGCAGACGAATAAATCTCACATTCTGTTCCTTCGCATTGCGAATAATATCCTCACGTGTAAAGCTCAAGGTTACTCCTCCTAAATGAAAGTATCTGGGACATGATGACAGTTGAACGTCATGGATTAGCGTTTAATCGCGCCTGTGCCAAAAAACCGTGAAAGCTCACCTTGAATCATCGAGACCTGCCCAGGTCGACGATCGGTAAGCAGCTGCCGCTTCAGAATCTTGTGCAGCTGAGTCTCGGATAGTTCCTTTCGCTTCACTTCTGTCTGCTCATTGTAGAATGTCGCATCAATAGAATCACGGCTGACCGGGGTTAGCATCTGCTTAATTCCGGCAATATTCACGCCCTTCTCAATCAGCGCCTTAATCTCTAGCAATCGCTCCACATCATTGAAGGAGAACAATCTCTGATTCCCATTCGTGCGAGCAGGCACAATCAATTCATGCTGCTCATAATAGCGAATCTGTCTGGCGGTCAAATCAGTCAGCTTCATAACTATACCAATCGGGAACAATGCCATATTCCTGCGGATATCGTTACTCACAGCGCATCAACCTTCCACAAGTTCTCATGTTATATAGCTCTATTTTACCTGCACACTATAAACATGTCAATCAATGTTAGTTTAGTTAACAATGAATTGCAGCTTACATGCCTTCAAGCGCTTTAATAATGCCAAGCTTCACATGCGAGTAGGTTAAACCGCCCTGAATATAGGCAATATACGGCTCACGAAGCGGTGCGTCAGCAGACAGCTCCAGGCTGCCCCCCTGTATGAAGGTACCTGCCGCCATAATGACAGGATGCTCGTAGCCCGGCATCGGCCATGGCTCAGGTACAACATGCGCGTCAATCGCTGACGCCTTCTGAACGCCCTGTACGAATGCGATTAATTGCTCCGGTCGGTCGAAACGGATAGCCTGAATAATATCAGAACGTGAATCCCGCCAGCTCGGTTGAGTAGCGAAGCCCATCTCTTCGAATTGCGCCGCGGCCAGCACGGCTCCCTTGAGCGCCTGACCGACTGTGTGCGGTGCCAGGAAGAACCCTTGGAATAACGCGCGCATCGTACCCAGCATGGCGCCTACCTCGAAGCCGAGTCCTGGGGCAATCAGTCGATTCGCGGATAGCTCTACCAGGTCAGCTCGCCCAGCGATATAGCCGCCGGACGGTGCTAAGCCGCCTCCGGGATTCTTAATCAGCGACCCGGCTATCAGATCCACGCCCACCTGTGTAGGCTCCAATTCTTCCGTAAATTCACCATAGCAATTATCGACGAATACGATCACATTCGGATTGATCTTCTTCACTTCCCGCACCATCTCACCGATCTCCTCGACAGAGAATGAGCGGCGCCACGCATAGCCGCGCGAACGCTGGATGCCAATCACCTTCACATCCGGAGTTAGCTTAGCGCGAACCTGCGGCCAATCTACCGCGCCATCTTCCTGCAGCTCCACCTCATCATAGCTGATCCCCCACTCTAGCAAGGAACCCGTCTCCTCCCCAGGAACGCCGATCACCTTATGCAGCGTGTCATAGGGCTTGCCGGTAATATAGAGCAGCTTGTCCCCAGGCCGCAGCACCCCGAACAGCGCCGCGGATATCGTATGTGTCCCAGACGCGAAGTGAGGCCGCACGAATGCCGCCTCTGCGCCGAATACATCTGCATACACCAGGTCCAGGATCTCTCTGCCGCGATCATTATAGCCATACCCCGTCGACCCGGCAAAATGAAAATCGCTTACCTTATGATGCTGGAAAGCCTCTATAACCTTCCACTGATTGCGGTCAATCAATCGATCAATCTCGCGAAGTCTAGCGTATATTCGTTCTTCCACTTGCTCCAGCTGCGCTAGATGCTGCTCGCGGCTATCTCTTCCTGTCATGATTTCATCCTGCTCCCAATCTGTATTAAGGCTGCGCTCCATCGAACTGCGCGCTGTCTGCTTGCACCTGATAGTCGGCAATCTTATAACCAATTGAATCATATTCCTTGCGATCCGTCATCACCTGATAGATCATATGATCATCATCCGCTTCTGCCTCGAGCACATCACCGACGCGATAGACGAGCGAGATCAGATCACCGCGCTCAGCCGGAATTCGGTACGTCTGCATGCCACCGCTGAGACGCTCTTCAATACGTCGCTTAAGTCGTTCCAGATCGTCCGTATTAAAAGCGGACAGCTTCACGCTATCATAGCGGTCTGACAATAACTCTGCTTCTTCAGGCGGACATTGATCGATCTTATTGAACACGGTGATCCGTTCCTTCGCCCCAGCGCCAAGCTGGTCTAATACCTGATCAACTACCTGCATCTGCTCCGTTCTCAGCGGCGATGCACAGTCAACCACATGCAGCAGCAGATCTGCCTCATTCGCCTCCTCCAAGGTCGATCGGAATGCAGCGATCAGATCATGCGGCAGCTGCTGGATGAAGCCGACGGTATCGACGACGACGATTTCCTTGCCCCCTGGCAGCTTAAGCGCTCGTGACAACGGATCGAGTGTCGCGAACAGCTTATCCTCGACGAATACTTCATCGGAACGCGTCAACTCGCGAAGCAAGGTCGATTTCCCCGCATTCGTATAGCCGACCAGCGCGACCTGGAACACGCCGACCTTCTTGCGGCGCTCCCGATGCAGCGCGCGATGGCGATTGACCTCGGCCAGTTGCTGCTTCAGCTCGTTGATCCGATTGCGGATATGTCTGCGGTCGGTCTCCAGCTTCGTCTCACCCGGACCGCGCGTGCCGATTCCGCCGCCCAGACGGGACAGGTTCTTCCCCTGTCCGGATAGACGCGGCAATAGATAGCTCAGCTGCGCTAATTCCACCTGCAGAATGCCCTCGCGTGATCGCGCGCGCTGGGCGAAGATGTCCAGAATCAGCTGCGTGCGATCGATAATCTTCGCATCGAGCGCCTGCTCCAGGTTGCGCACCTGCGCGCCGGAGAGCTCCTGATCGAAGATGACGGTATTCGCTTGCAGGCGCACCACCTCTTCGCGCACCTCCTGCACCTTCCCCTGGCCGATGAACCACTTCGTGTCTGGCCGATCTTTATTTTGCGTCATCGTACCCTTCACTTCTACTCCTGCTGTATGTGCCAGCCGCTCCAGCTCCTGCAGCGACATCTCATCTCTGGCTTGGCTCTCGCGCCCGCCGGTTAAGCTGACCAGTATCGCCGTCTCTTGGATATCCGTTAAGATGTCATGTCCATTACTTGCCATATTCGCATCACTCTCTTCTATATAGATTCAACTGTAGTTCCATCTGTCAGCAGTGTACCACAGATGCGCGCAGTGCAAACATGAAAGAATCACTATAGGGCATACTCTACCTATTCGCGTTGCAGATGCTCCACTGATTTCCGGTAAGCGCTAGGCGATTGTCCATGCATCCGCTTGAATTGCTTGGAGAAGTATAGCGGGTCGTTGAAGCCAACGGAATAGGCGATCTGCTCAATCGTCAGCTCAGGTCGTTCCCGCAGCAGCTGTCGAGCCTTGCCAATGCGCAGATGCAGTAAGAAGGTTACCGGTGTGACATGATTATAGGATTTGAACATCTTGGAGAAGTATGCGCGATTGTATCCGAGATCGTCCGCCAGCGCTTCGATGCTAATGGGCTCCGCATACTGCGTCGTCAGCTGCTGGGTGACCTGCTTAATATGCCGGGCGATTCGCGATCCGGACTCAGACGCTCGATGCCCCTCCGGCTTCAGTGTATCCTCGAGCTCTGCAAGAATGAGGTACAGATAACCCAGCGCGCGATGCTCGCCGCCTGTCTTGCGCTCCTTGAAGGCGGCATGGATCCCCTCGGCCCACCGACTGATCCCAGACTTCGATCCCATGCGTACAATCGGCTGCTGCCAGTCGATGCCGCAGCCACTCATTAATCCATACACCGAGGCACCCTGAATCGCGATCCAGCGGTATTGCCACGGCTCCTCCGTGTCGGCCCTGTAGGACACCAGCTTGCCTGGCTCAATCAGGAAGCTGTCTCCCTTAGCCAGCTTGAATTGGCGATCGCCGCAGGTGAATACCCCTCTGCCGGAGAGGATATAATGGATGAGATAATAATCGAATACCTTCGGACCGTTCTGATGGCCGCTTCGTGTCTGACTGTGACCAGCGAACAGAATGCGCAGCGACTCGTCCTGCTTCTCATAGGGGTTGGACGTAACATCATAAGAATCCTGTATCATCGCAGCTGTCCTCCTCTGCCCTCTTTGTACTTAAATCCTGTTCTAAGTGTATCAAATATTGCGGGATATCTCATCTATGATCAGCTTCGAAATCTAACAAAATTCCATATCGAGATAACATAGCTCCATAGTCAATTCCTATTGACTGGCTTATACTTAAGCTATCATTACACACTAAATCAAGGTCAGGAGATGAACCTATGGCACATATTCAAGCATTAAAGCAGCGTTTCATCGAGCAATTCGGCGGGAGTGAGGCCGACATACGCGTGTTCCACGCGCCAGGCCGAGTTAATCTGATCGGCGAGCATACCGATTACAACGGCGGTTACGTATTCCCGGCAGCTCTCACCTTCGGTACAACGGCGCTGATTCGCCCTCGCGGTGATCGCAAGCTGAATCTAGCCTCCACCAACTTCGAATTAAGCGGCTCAGTGCACATTGATGAGCTGAAGTACGAAGAAGCGGATGATTGGATGAATTATCCGAAGGCGATGGCCTACCATCTGCAGCGTCATGGCTACTCGATCAGCGGCAGTGATATCCTGTTCAGCGGACTAATTCCTAATGGCTCCGGGCTGTCCTCCTCTGCATCCATCGAAGTCGTGACAGGCTATGCTCTGCTCAGCATCGCAGGAGTCAGCGACATTGACACGGTCAAGCTGGCTCTGATTGCGCAAGAGGCAGAGAACCAATTCGTTGGCGTTAATTGCGGCATCATGGACCAATTCGCGGTCGCTAATGGCAAGAAGGATAACGCCATACTGCTGATGTGCGACACGCTGGAGTACAAGCATGTGCCGTTCCGCAGTGGAGAGTACAAGCTGGTAATCGGCAATACGAACAAGCGCCGCGGACTCGTGGAGTCCGAATACAATACACGCCGCTCGCAATGTGAGCAAGCTGTGAAGCATCTGCAAGCCGCATTCCCGCAGATCAAGCTGCTCGGCGAGCTGACGCTTGAGCAATACAATGCGAACGAACATCTCATCCCCGACGAGATTATCCGCAAGCGCGCCCGCCATGTCATCGAGGAGATTGACCGCGTGCTGCAATCGATGAAGGTGCTGGAAGTCAATGACCTGGCCGCCTTCGGTCAGCTGATGATTGCATCGCATCGCTCGCTGCAGCATCTCTATGAAGTAACAGGCCTAGAGCTCGACACCATGGTTGATGCCGCTCTAGAGGTGGAAGGCGTGCTGGGCTCGCGCATGACTGGCGCAGGCTTCGGTGGCTGCACCGTATCGCTGGTCAATGAGGATCAGATCGACACATTCATTGATGAGGTTGGCAAGAAGTACGCAGCAGTCACTGGTCTGGATGCAGCCTTCTATGTCTGCGATATCGGTGATGGCGTGAAGGAGGTCAAGTAATCATGGCGGTATTAGTAACAGGCGGTGCCGGCTATATCGGCTCACATTGCGTGGCGGCGCTGCTGGATAAGGGCGAGGATGTGGTTGTCGTCGACAACCTGCAGCAAGGTCATCGCGATGCGGTGCTGGGCGGCAAGCTCTATGTAGGAGATATCCGCGACACCGCATTCCTCAGCCGCGTATTCGAGGAGAATGCGATTGACTCGGTTATTCACTTCGCGGCGAATTCACTCGTTGGCGTCAGCATGAAGGAGCCTTATGCCTATTACCATAACAACGTATATGGCACGCTATGTCTGCTCGAGCAGATGAATAAGCATGGGGTAGATAAGATCATCTTCTCCTCTACCGCTGCTACGTATGGCGAGCCGGAGCAGGTGCCGATCGTCGAGACCGATCGTACACAGCCTACGAATACGTATGGCGAGACGAAGCTTGCCATGGAGAAGATGATGCATTGGTTCGATGTCGCACACGGCGTGAAGTATACCGCGCTGCGTTACTTCAATGCGGCAGGAGCACTAGCGAGCGGCGCGATTGGCGAGGATCACGCGCCGGAGACGCATCTGGTGCCGCTCATTCTTCAGGTGCCGCTCGGTCAGCGCGCGCATATCTCCATCTTCGGCGATGACTATCCAACGCCTGACGGTACCTGCATCCGTGACTACCTGCATGTCTCCGATCTGGCAGATGCCCATCTGCTCGCGCTCGATCGCTTGCGCGCTGGCGGCGACAGTACGGTCTACAATCTAGGCAGCGGCACGGGCTTCTCGGTCAAGGAGATGATCGAGGTTGCTCGCCAAGTAACCGGGCATCCGATTCCAGCAGAGATCGTAGAACGCCGCGCCGGCGACCCTGCCGTGCTCGTCGCTTCCTCCGACAAGATTAAGCGCGAGCTTGGCTGGAGTCCGAAGAAGGACAGCGTAGAAGCCATTATCCGTGACGCTTGGAATTGGCATAAGAACCATCCCGATGGATACGGTGATGCTTAATGCAGACAAACAACGACATTCAAATTGGCTATGAGCTGGAACGCTTGCTCCTCTTCGCCCAGAAGCAAGGATTAATCGAAGAAGCGGATGTTATTCCAGCTCGGAACGCGCTGCTGGCGCTATTCGGGTTCGATGAGCCTGTCGCCTTCGACGGTGAGGTATCAGAAGCGGACGTACCAGAGAGCGCCGTCCCAATTCTGGAGCGCATTCTGGACTATACAGCGAATGCCGGACTTACCGAGCTGCTGCCCGACAATAACGGCACATATCGCGATCTATTGGATGCGCGAATTATGGGCCTGCTCATGCCGCGCGCATCAGAGATGAACCGCAGGTTCTGGCAGCTGGTCGAGGATGAATCACCCGTGAGCGCTACGTCGTTCTTCTATAAGCAATCGATCGCGTCGAACTATATTCGACTGGATCGCGTGGAGAAGAATATATACTGGCAGACTCAGACGCCCTACGGCGTAATCGAAATTACCGTGAACCTGTCCAAGCCGGAGAAGGATCCCAAGGAGATCGCGCTGCTGCGGAATGCGCCATCGGCCAGCTATCCGAAGTGCCTGCTCTGCGAAGACAATGTCGGATATGCCGGCAGGCTCAATCACCCCGGACGACATAATCATCGCATTATTCCGATGACGCTGACAGGCGAGACCTGGTTCCTGCAATATTCGCCTTATGTGTATTACAATGAGCACAGCATCGTGCTGAATCAGAAGCATGTACCGATGGTCATCTCGGTTGATTCATTCCGTCGATTAGTGGAATTCATCGAGCTGTTCCCACACTACTTCATCGGCTCGAATGCAGACCTGCCGATCGTAGGCGGCTCGATTCTGAACCATGATCACTTCCAAGCCGGGCATCACCAATTCGCGATGGAGCGAGCGCCAATCGAGGCAGAATTCAGACATGCAGAGCATCCTGCAGTGAAGGTAGGCATCGTGGCCTGGCCGCTGTCTGTCATCCGACTGCGGAGTCGGGATAAGGAGCAGCTGCTGGCCGCAGCCGATCGTATCCTCACAGCTTGGCGTGCATATAGCGATCCGGAGCGGGCTATTATCGCGTACTCCTCCGGTGACAGCGTCCCCGGCGAGCAGCATAGCGAGGCGCAAGTTCCGCATAATACGATTACACCTATTGCCCGCTATAATGCGCAGGGCGAGCTGGAACTGGACCTCGTGCTCCGCAACAACCGGACCAGCGAGGAGCATCCTGACGGGATCTTCCATCCGCATCAGCATCTGCATCATATCAAGCAAGAGAACATCGGACTTATTGAAGTGATGGGACTTGCCGTACTGCCTGGCCGCCTGAAGACCGAACTGGCCGAGATCGCTCGTTATCTGACCGGTGCTGAAGCATACGAGGCCGCCGCAATCCGCACAGACAGTCACCCCTTGCAGAAGCACGCTGCATGGATTGAAGAGCTGCTGCTGCAGCACGGTACCGCGCTCTCGGAGGAAGCAGCCGAACAGCTGCTCGAGCAAGAGGTCGGACTGAAATTCCTGGCTGTACTCATGGATTCCGGTGTCTATAAGCGCGATGAGCATGGCGCTGCCGGCTTCCGTCAGTTTCTGCAATCGCTCGGCTGCACATTGGAGCAGTAGTGTTGCGATTGCAGGATGGATAGTTGAGGCAAGCTGCGAATATGATGAATTTTTTTAGTATATTGGTGCTTTGACAGGTACTATGGTGCGGATATGATGAATTATTTTAGTATACTGTTGCTTTGACAGGTACTATGGTGCGGATATAATGAACTTTTTTAGTATAATCCCACAAGAAGTGCCGCAAGAACGCTACACACGTTCAAGCGGCACTCCTCTTGTTCATCAACCAACGATCCCCTAATCCCGCACCCGATAATGATACGTATAAATCTCCTCATAGCCCAGCTTGTCATACAATCGAATCGCAGGCAGGTTCTGCTTGACGACCAACAGATACGAGCTGACGGCACCATTCTCTCTGGCCCAGTGCAGCATATGCTGAATACGCATCTCCGCATAACCCTGATTGCGGACTCGGCGATCCGTCACGATATCATACAGCCCGATATACCCGCTCTCGAGTACGCCCAGTCCGCATGATACCGGAAGCCCCTCATGATACAACGTGAAGTAGCCTCTCCTTCGTCCCGGCACACTAAGGAGCTGACGCGCTGCGTCTAAATGCCTTGTCGGTAATTCCGTAAGCTGTGCAACCAGAGCAAGCCACTGCTCGCTTAACGATTGTTCTACGGTCATATGTAAGCCCATAGGCGCGCGCACATGGTCTAGGTCCCGCAGCACGCGCACACTTGAGGGCTCAACCACTGAATAGCCGCGCTCTTCCAGCTGTTGATCGAGGCTCTGCGAGGGACCGAACGGCACAATTTTGAAAATAGGACATAAACCTCGTTCCTCATACTCCCGCTCACAATAGGCAATCTTCGCTTCCAGCTCTTCACTCGACGTACCATATAAAGCGCACACTGAATTCGACCGCTTCGTATAGCCGTTGGCAAACCGCAGCAGCCAACCCTCATGCACGTAGGTCTGCAATGCAGGCCATGCATTCAGCGACAGCTCTTCGATTCTCCGATTATCACTGAATCGTCCCATTCCTCCGCGCCCCTTCGATGCAGTTATGCTGGTTCGAATAATGCTTCAAGTGTGTCTGAGAAGCCGTCCTGAATCACGGCATTCGCAATCTCATCGTATGGTGTTGCTGACTTATTGATCAGGATCATCGCATCTCCCCGATAATGTCGAACAAGACTGGCCGCCGGCTGTACCGTGAGCGAGGTTCCTGCCACAATCAGCACATCCGCCTGCTCGATATACTGGATGGCCCGATGCAGAACGTCCATGTCCAGCCCCTCCTGATAGAGCACGACATCCGGCTTGACCAGACCTCCGCAAGCCGTGCATCGAGGCGCGCGATCACCCGAGCGATAGATGTCATCGAGCGTATAGCTGCTATGACAATCCATGCAGTGATTGCGATGCACACTGCCGTGCAGCTCTAGCACGTTCTGATTGCCAGCCTTCTGGTGAAGGCCGTCTATATTTTGCGTGATGATTGCTTGTAGTCTTCCCTGTCGCTCGAGCTCTGCCAGCACGATATGCCCGCGATTGGGCGCCGCATTCGGATACAGCATCCTCTGCTTGTAGAAGGCGTAGAATTCCTCCACATGATTCAGGAAGAAATCTCGGCTTAAGATCTCCTCAGGCGAGTACGCCCCCACCAGTGTCTGGAACAAGCCATTCGCCGAACGGAAATCTGGAATACCGCTCTCTGTCGATGTACCTGCCCCGCCGAAGAAGACGATCCGCTCACTGCGACTGACTCTCTGCTTGATCTCGTTGACATTCATCTATCGCTTGCCCTCCATCTCACCTATCATTGCACGTGATATCACGATAAGTACTGCAGCTTCTCTTCTTTCTTGGTCCACATGCCGTTCGCTAACACAACCCCAATGATCTGATAGCAGACCGCCCAGATGACACATGACTTGCCCAGGTAGTCCCATGGATGTTGCTGATACATGGCCAGCTTAAACTCCGACAGAGCAATTTCGATGATGGTAACCAGCAGCCACACCGCGAATAAACCCAGCCCTAGCAACACTCCCCTGCCGAGGGTATATCGTATCCTTCCCTTGGCGCGAAACGCTGTCCAACGCTGCACGAACCTTCGGTCCCGGTCGCTGATTCCAATGTTCTTCCCCATGCTGTCAACTTCCCAGATGCAAGGTGCAATTATACAGATCGCATTCCCAGATGCGCTCGGCTCTCTTCAGCTTCGTGATCGAGGTGTTCTTCAGATGCTCCTGTGTATCTACATGCGGGATGAGACGCTTCAGACTCCACCCTAATAAGGCGCCGTGACTAACGACGAGGATCCGTTGACCGCTCTGGGTCCGCATGATTTCCTCCATACAGGCAGCGCCTCTCTCTCCCAGCGCTTCGCCTGACTCAATTCCCAGATCAAGCTCTCTCCAATTGTCTCCCCACATCGCAAGTCGTTCATCCTCAGTGGTTCCCTCGATCTTGCCGCAATACATCTCGCGCAGCCGCTTGTCTAGGCGTAGATCCGCAATACCTATGCGCTCTGCGATAATCTCGGCAGTCTGTCTCGCCCTGGACAGATCACTGGCGTAAATCCCGTCCCACTCCTCTGCGCTTAATCGCTCAGCCAGCGCCCTCGCCTGGAGGATGCCTTCCTCGTCTAATGGAATGTCTGTGTGCCCTTGCGCGCGGCCTTCCTTATTCCAAGCTGTAATCCCGTGTCTAACCAGTCCTAGTAAACTCATTGCTGTATGTACCTCCTATGATGATTGATCTATTAGTAAACCTACCCATTGGGTTATCTTCAGACTACCTGGCCAGCCAATAGACGACCATGATAATGCCGCTTACGACCATGAGGATTAAGGCTATAGCAAGCAGACCTAGTAGTGAATCTTTGAATCGATCCCTGTACGGCTGCGGCGTTCGCTCCCCGCAATGCGGACACATTCTGGCATTCGGCGAGACCTGTTGACCGCAGACTCGACAACCGATTAGTGCTTTCATTCTCGTCCTCCCTCACGTACGCCGTATACGCTGCTGCGGTTCCTCCGAAGTTCCTTCTGTAGTATATATTCAACATTTTACACCATGATCCTTTAATATTGGTCATGAAATCAAGATGTTCATCCAAATGCACATGATGCAGGTCACCCTGTTTATTCATGCGATATTCCGCCTTGGATATGCAGTTTTTACAGTTCAAGCGCCCACCCTTATATGTCCACAGCCAAATACACCGGCCCGCCTGCCCCCAGGGCAGCAAGAGCCGGTTCTCTCTGATTAGACCTATAATCATCACACACGCTACAGACGCTCGAACATCCAAACAGCTGTTCTACAGCTCATCGGAACATGCTCCACAGCTTGATCAGATGGAAGGTGTTATTCGGGTCAATCTTCTGCGCGATGACGAAGCTGACAATATTCTCCACCTGCTGATCCGTCAACTTCTCATGCAGGTATCTGGCAGCCTGGCCGACCAGCTTGCGCACCTTGACGCGATCCTGCAGGTCATACTTGCTCACACCGTCCACCAGCTGCTTGATCTTCTCCTTGGTCGACGGATTCTTCATCTTCAGCTTCACACGCTGCACCAATTCTGAGGGGATGCCATACTTCTGATAGCTCACACACTCGCCTCCGTACGTTTGAGTATACGCTTCTACTCATCTTATGCCCACCGGCGGTATAATGTGCTAAGCAATTCTCTTAGTCCAGCAGCTCCGCATCCCATACCTGCTCCCGTTGCAGGAACGTACGAAGCCCAAGATAGGCGCTGCCTGTCCAGAAATCGGGATCGCTAATAAGCCTAGCTGCATCTGTGCGCGCTTGCTCCAAGATATCGAAGTCGCGCAGCATATCCGCGAGCTTGAATTCAGGAACTCCGCTCTGCCGCGTGCCGAAGAACTCGCCTGGACCGCGCAGCTTCAGATCCTGTCGTGAAATCTCGAAGCCATCCGTCGTCTCGGTCATCACGCGCATCCGTTCCTCGCCGGTCTCCGACTTCGGGCTGGCGATCAGCACGCAATAAGACTGATGCGCACCGCGTCCGACTCGTCCCCGCAGCTGATGCAGTTGCGAAAGGCCGAACCGATCCGCGTCATTGATAATCATCAGTGTCGCGTTAGGTACATCCACCCCTACCTCAATCACCGTTGTCGATACCAGAACCTGAAGCTCATTCTCGGCAAACCGACCCATGATCTCATCCTTCTCTGCTGCAGTCATTCGTCCATGCAGCAGCCCAACCTGGATCTGATCGCCGCGCAGCTCGTGCGACAGCTGATTGTACATATCTACGGCATTCTGCACATCCAGCTTCTCCGATTCTTCGATGAGCGGGCAGATGACATAGGTTTGTCGACCCTGCTCCACCTCTCGGCGTATGAATCCGATCACTCTCGCCAGCATATCGGGCTGAACCCAATATGTTTTAATCGGCAGTCGTCCCTGCGGCAGCTCATCGATCGTCGAGACATCCATATCCCCGAATGCGCTGATCGCCAGTGTGCGCGGAATCGGTGTAGCCGTCATCGTCAGCACATCCGGATTCAGTCCCTTGCGCCGCAGCATGCCGCGCTGCTCTACGCCGAATCGATGCTGTTCATCGACGACCACGAGCCCGAGTCGCTGTATGAACACATCCTCCTGAATAAGCGCATGTGTTCCGACCACGACATGCACGATGCCCATCTGCAGGGCGCTCAGCATCTCACGACGCTTGCGCTCCGGCAAGCCCCCTACGAGCAGCCCGACGCCAATCCCATGCGGTGCCAGGAGCCGCTCTAGGGACTTCGCATGCTGCTCGGCTAGAATCTCTGTTGGTACCATCAGCGCACCCTGATAGCCCGCCGTCCATGCGGCGTACAGCGCGATCGCGGCGACTACCGTCTTGCCGGCACCGACATCGCCCTGCAGCAGCCGATTCATCGAATACGGACTCTGCAGATCGGTCATCACCTCGCGCACGACCTGCTTCTGCGCATCTGTCAGCTTGAACGGCAGACCGCGCACGAAATCGTACACGCGCTCCATATCAATAGCATGCGCGATACCGTCCGCCTTCTTGCGACTCAGCGCACGATACGCCTGCAGCTTCAGCTGGAACAGGAACAGCTCCTCATACACGAGCCGTCTGCGCGCTTCCAGCCCGTCCTCCGTCTCCTCCGGCAGATGAATCGCATAGATCGCCCGCTTGCGCGACAGCAAGCTATTCTCGGTAATCAGCTCATCGTGCAGAATCTCCTCGAGCTGTTCGCCGAATTGCTGAAGCGCCTGCTTCATCGTCTTGCGCAGCCAAGCTTGGGTCACACCGCCTCCTACATGATAGACGGGCTGGAGTGTGCCTGACTTCGCAGATCGCGAGCCCGGGAATTCCGACTCGGCCACCGTCAGCTGCCTGCGTCTGGCATCCCACTTACCGGTTAGTACAATCTCGCGGCCATGCGTCAATTGGTCCCGCAGGAAGTGCCGATTGAACCACACAGCCGACACAAAGATACGGTCAACCGCTACCTTGCAGACCAATCGGGACTTCCTGCGTCCCCAGATCTGCACCGTCGGTTCACCGTACACTTGACCCTGAATCGTTATCTTCTCACCATCCTGTGCGGTCGCCAGATCACGGAGGCGATAGTCCTCGTACCGGTAAGGGAAGTATTCGAGCATATCGAGCACACTGACAATGCCGAGCAGCTCCAGCTCCTTCACCTTCTGAGGACCAACACCCGTGATCTGACGTACAGGAATTGCTGCAAGTCCGTTCATCATCTCGGGATTACGAACACAGCAAGCGTGCCAGGGCCGGTATGTGTGCCGATGACTGGACCTAGATTCGTATAGTTCATGAATTCAACATCAAGCTCGGACGCGACCAATTGGTGCAGGCCCTTGGCGCTGTCTAGAGACTCGGAGTGAGCCACCATCAGACGAACCGGCTGATTGCCGAAATCAACCTTGAGCAGCTCAATAATGCGCGCTAACGCTTTCTTATGGCCGCGCACCTTATCCACAGGTGACACCTGTCCATTATCATCTAGTGTTAAGATTGGCTTAATATTAAGCAGAGAGCCGATCATGGCGGACGCCTTGCCGATTCGACCGCCCTTTGACAAGAACTCCAGCGTATCCACGATAAAATAAATCTTGACCGATGCCCGTAGCTGCTCAATCGCAGTTAGGATCTCATCGACGGTCTTCCCTTCCGCAGCAAGCTTAGCGGCCATGGTCGCCATCAGGCCAATACCAGAGCTGGCTGAACGGGAATCCACCACATGGATGCCGCTGACGCCCTCCTCCTCCAGCATGGCCTTCGCAAGCATGGCGGATTGGTACGTACCGCTGAGAATCGCTGCTAGGTGAACGGAGATAATCTGCGTGTCTGGCTCGTCCTTCAGCTGCTTATAAATCTCCACGAAGTCGGCGGGTGACGGCTGTGATGTGGTCGGCATCGCCTCGGATTCAGACAGTTTCTGATAGAACTGCGCATGCGTAATATCCTTGCCGTTGTCATAGAACGTCTCTTCACCGAAGTGAACCTTGAGCGGAATCACTTCAATCCCCAACGCCTGTCGTTCTTCGATTAAGATGTCTGCTGTACTGTCGGTTACGATTCGAATCTTGGCCATCCTAGAACACTCTCCCTTGTTCGATGTCGCATTATGCGAAGATCGTAGTTATTATTCGGCTGAGATCAGATAATAATAGACGGGTTGTCCGCCCCCGTGAAATTCTGCTTCCACATCGGGGTAGTGCTCTTCGATGTAAGCACGCAGCAATTCAGTAGCTTCGGAATCAGCGTCTTGCCCAGTGAATACCGTAACGATCTCTTCGCCATCCGCCAGCATCTGATCGATCAGCTGCCGCATTGTCACATCAAGATCTGGATTGGCAACTACGATATCGCTGTCGAGCATGGCTAGATAATCGCCTTCCTTGATCGTGAGATCACCGATACTGGAATCGCGTACCGCATGCGTAATCGAGCCTGATCGTACAGCCTGATACGCAGCGTTCATCGCGGACTCGTTACGATCGGCATCCGCCTCGCTGTTGAAGGCCAGCGCAGCCGATAATCCCTGCGGGATCGTCTTGGTCGGAATGACGCGAATCGGCTTGTCGGACAGCTCCTTGGCCTGTTCGGCCGCAAGCACGATATTCGAATTGTTCGGCAAGACGAACACCGTATCTGCAGCAACGGACTTCACTGCTTCAAGGATATCCTCTGTCGATGGATTCATGGTCTGCCCGCCAGAGAGCATATAGTCTACACCTACACTGCTGAATACATCGCATAATCCATCACCGGCAGCGACAGCAACGAGTCCAATTGGCTTGTTCGCCACTGGCACAGGCACTGCTGGCGTTGCAGCTGCAGCATGCGAAGGCGACGTCATCACCGCCGGAGCCGCTGCGTGCACACCAACAGCATGTGCGTCCGACACAATTTCACTGTGCTGCTCACGCATATTCTCTATCTTGATGCGAATCAATTCCCCAAATTGCTGGGCACGCGTCATCACTTCCCCAGGATGCTCAGCATGAATATGGATCTTCACGAGATCATCGTCGGAGACCACAACCATCGAATCGCCGAATGGCGTCAGCTCCTCGCGGAACGCGTCTTCATCGAAGCTTGCCTGACCTTGCGGGTGCATCTTAATAATGAATTCCGTGCAATAGCCAAATTCAATATCCTCTGCTGAGAGCTGCGATTGGACAGGGAGATGCTCCTGATGCAGAGTCACGGCTGGCGCGGCAGCTATGCTCGGCAAATGCACTTGAACAAAGCCATCCCGCCCGCGTTCCAGCGCCTGAAGAAAGCCCTCGTAGATTAACACAAGTCCTTGACCGCCTGCATCTACTACTCCGACCTGCTTCAAGATCGGCAGCTGTTCTGGCGTGCGCGCGAGTGCTTCCTTGGCAGAGGCGATCAGCTCCTGGAGCAGTTCAATAATATCATTCGTATAAGAGGAAGCGCGGACAACGGACTTGGCGGACTCCTTGGCCACAGTCAGTATTGTCCCTTCCACCGGCTTCACTACAGCCTTATACGCGGTCTCTACTCCACTCTGGAAAGCTGCTGCTAATTGCTGCGAATTCGCTGTCTCCAGATCCGCTACCCCACGCGAGAAGCCGCGGAACAGCTGGGACAGTATAACGCCTGAATTCCCTCTGGCTCCCATTAGAAGCCCTTTTGAAAGCGCTTCCGCTGTTTTGCCTAGGTGGGAATCCGAGCTTGATTTCAACTGCTGACTCCCTGTCGTAAGCGTCAAATTCATATTCGTGCCCGTGTCACCATCCGGAACCGGGAATACATTCAATGCATTGACCTGCTCGACATTGCCGCGCAGCCGATCAGCCGCGGTCAGCACCATCAAGGCGAAATCACTGCTCGTTATCTCATACTTGCCCAACACCATTCCTCCTAGCTGTTCACACGTACGCCTTGCACAATGATATTGATGCGTTCCACCTGTAGACCCAGTACATCATTCAGCACATATCGTACCTTAGACTGAATATTATGAGCGACCTCCGAGATCTTCGTCCCGTAGCTGACTATAATATGCAGATCAATGGTCGTGCTGCCATTCTCCTGCTTAACCTCAACACCTCTAGCTTGATTGTCCCTGCCGAGCAGATCGGCAATCCCATCCTTAAGCTGCTTCCGAGAAGCCATTCCAACCAGCCCGTAGCAGTCTGCGGCGGCAGAACCGGCCAACGTCGCAATCACCTCATCGGAGATATAGATCTTCCCATGTTCAGAAGTCAGTTGCAACGGCATGCTTGTCACATCCCTTCGTAAGCCTCGCAAACTTTAACCCTTATTGTACAATAACTTTGTGAAGAAATAAACAACAAAACAAGGATTGATGTTCCGTAATCTGACAAGCTTTCTGTTGACTCCAATAATCACCGCATGATAATATAGTAAGAGTGTGCTTCAGATACGAGGGAACTATCCGGCTCGATCAGAAGTGATCGCAAGCTCGGATTCTTATAGGGAGGTGTATTCAATGTCTCGCAAATGCTACATTACAGGGAAGAGCCCTAAGCAAGGAAACAATGTGTCCCATGCTAACAACAAGAGCAAGCGTACTTGGGGAGTCAACGTACAGAAGGTTCGCATTCTAGTAGACGGCAAGCCAAGAAGAGTTTACGTCAGCACCCGCGCGCTGAAGTCTGGCAAGGTTGTTCGCGCTTAGTGCTTCACAGTCCCACCAAGAGCCAAAAAGCACCCTAGGGTGCTTTTTTTCAATATACAAGACGTAAACCCACTGCAATAAGTAATCATGACTCAACCGAATGCTAAGTAAAGGGAGTTTGAGAAACGTCAGTGCTTGCTGAAGGTATTCAATACAGCCTTGACGAAGGTTCCCAAGAATTTCGGCAGTTTGATCGTATAAAATTTCACGCTGACCCCTCCCAACGGTTAGTGTAGCTGCTATATTCAGTCATACTTATTGTATGCATTACGCCCAGTTTCGTGCTTCATAGAACCAGATAAACGGCTCTGCCACGCTATGCTTACGAAGTAGTTGGCTGCGCAAACATGGAACTTCGCAGGGCGTTTCCGTTTAGCGTCGATAAATAAGCACCTTTAAGTAGAGAACTTATAAAGCTTATATAATAAGAAAAGGATACCGCGGACTTATGGCCCTTGGTATCCCAGTATATGCAGCGCCGTTCACGCTTATTCCACCGCTTTGCGGAGCTCGCTCAGCGCAGCCGCGCGGTCCGCTCTTCCGAACACCGCATTGCCTGCTACCAGCACATTCGCTCCAGCTTCGACAACCAGCGGAGCTGTATTCGCATTAATTCCGCCATCCACCTCAACATCGATATGTGATAATCCGCGTTCAGCCAGCATCGTACGCAGCTTACGCAGCTTGTCCAGTACGCTCGGTATGAAGGATTGTCCGCCGAATCCAGGATTCACCGTCATGAGCAGCACCAGATCAACATCACTCAGAATCGGAGCGAGCTGCTCCACCGGTGTAGCAGGATTAATGCCCACACCGGGCTTAGCGCCGGCTTCACGAATAAGATGAATCGTGCGATGCAGATGAATGTCAGCCTCCGCATGGATCGTAATATAATCTGCCCCTGCCTTGGCGAAATCCTGTACATAGCGCGCCGGTTCACTAATCATCAGGTGAACATCCAGCGGCAGCTTCGTATGCGGGCGGAGCGCATCGACAACCAATGGTCCTAGCGTTATATTCGGCACGAAGTGGCCATCCATCACATCAACATGTATCCAATCCGCTCCAGCACGCTCCACCTCTTGCACTTCTGCTGCCAGCTTGGCGAAATCAGCGGATAATATCGAGGGTGCAAACTTGATCTCTCCCATTAATATCTCGGTCTCCTCTCACGTATCTCTTCTAGAAATTGCAGATAATGCTCGAATCGGCTCTGCTTAATCGCCCCAGACTCAACTGCTTCAATGACCGCGCAGTCTGGCTCGCTGCGATGCAGACAGCCGCGAAATTTGCACGAACGCTTCCGTGAGCCCATCTCGACGAAGCAATCGGATAGCTCCTCTGCTTCAATCCCGGTGAAATCAAGCTGACTGAATCCAGGCGTATCCGCAATCCAGCCGTCATTCGGGTGACGAATAAATTCAACATGACGGGTTGTGTGCTTACCTCGTCCCATTCGGTTGCTGATCTCGTTCGTCTCAATATTAAGCTCAGGCAGCAATTGATTAATTAGTGAGGACTTGCCAACGCCGGACTGCCCAGAGAAGACAGTCTTCCTGCCAGACAGCGCAAGTTTGACCTCCTCCATGCCGATCCCAGTCTTCACGCTGCAGAGCAGCACCGTATATCCAATCTTCGAGTAATACGCTTGAATCGTTGTGATCCGTCCCATGAGCTCATCATCCGCATTATCAAGCAGATCGTATTTGGACAGACAGATAATCGATTGCAAGCCGGCCCGCTCGGTATGCACCAGGAACTTATCCAGCAAGGATAGCGTAAGTCCTGGCTCCGTTACTGCGAATACGAGAAGTGCCGTATCGACATTCGCGATTGGAGGCCGAATCAGCTCAGTCGAACGAGGCAGCAGCTCCTCAACAGTTCCTTCTCCGTTCTCCGTCTCACTGAACACCACATGATCGCCTACGAGCGGGGTCAGCCCCTTCATCTTGAACAGTCCTCTCGCCCTGCATTGGATCGGCGATGCATGTGGATGCTCATCAGGTAACACATAGTAGTATCCGCTTAACGCCTTCGTAATGAGACCTAACGGCATATTGCGCCTCCTATTCGCCGTACCTTATCAGTCTGTCGCTATGTCATTCTATCATTCTGTCGATACTTCAACTATTTCATCCGGCACTTCGATATAGCCTTCAGCTCCACTGTCTTCACTAGACGCATCCGGTTCATCGTCATCGACATCGCGATCCGGCTGCATACCGCCAAGCGCCTGCGCATAAGTGACTGTGATCGTATCATGCAGTACACCATCTCGCATCACTGAGATAACTCCAGTGCGTTGCGGTGAGAGGACGAGCTTGACGACGAACGGCGTCTCTACCGTAATATTCTTCTCCACCTGCAGCACATTATCACCGTAAGCATCTGTCACATAAATTTCTACCTTGGTCGATACGCCCGCCGCGCTCGGTGGCACGCGCACCGAACGGATATCCTCTGCCGCGTCATCCGGCAAGCCCTCGCTTACGTAGATGGACACTTCCTCATTCGGATCCATCTCATCACCCTTATTGTAAGGCCACTGCTTATAGACCATACCTGGAGCAGCATATGTCTTCTCGTAATACACCTTATAATTAATGTTAAGCTGCTTCAGAATTTCCTCAGCTATGTTCAGCTTGTAATTCGTGACGCCAGGCATCGTGATCGTCCCCATGCCTTCGCTGACTGTGATTACGACTGTCGTCTCCTTCGGATTGAACGTTTCGCCTGCCTTAGGCGATGTCTCAATAACCGTTCCTGCAGGTTCATCATTGAGCATCGTCTTCTGCTCGAATATAACGCCCTCAACCGAGAGAGCTGTCAAGGCATTCTCAACATCTGTCCAGCGGTGTCCGATGTAATCGTCTAGTTCGAGCAGCTTAGGTCCACTGCTGAGCACAATCTGGATCTGAGTAATATCGCGCTTGACCAATTCTCCGATCTGCTCCTGTTCAATGACCACATCGATTGGATACACATCGCTGGTCTCACGCGCAATCGGCTCGGCAATCGACAGACCATGCTCAGCCAGTTCAAGCTTCGCCTCTGTCAGCGTCATCCCGATCACACTCGGAACCTCGACCTCTGGCACGGCGAGCTGCTCCTTGAGCCATCCAACCGCATACCACATCGCACCGAGGAGAGCGAGAATCAGCACCACCCAGATAACGGGTGTAATCCAGCCCCATGATCGGCGTCTTGTCTCCTCCTCGTCAGCATACTGCTCGTGCTGCTGGACGCCAGCCACGCGCCTGGCCTCCCCACCCTGACCAGCCATCGCTCCATTCGATCGGATGGCAGGCACGATCAACGTGCGCTCCTCATCCTGTTCGGCGCGCTCGCCGTCAGGGATAAGCTGCAGCTTGGGCGCATTGCGCCGCTCCGGCAGCAGACAAGTCTCAAGATCATTCAGCATCTGACGTGCAGAAGAATAGCGCTCATCCGGATTCTTACGCAGTGCCCGCAGAATAATATTCTCTACACTCTGAGGAATGAGCGGATTTACCTTACGCGGTTCCTCCACCTTCTCTTGCAGATGCTTTAATGCGACACTAATCGGACTCTCCCCTAGGAATGGCAATCTTGCCGTCAGCATCTGATAGAGAACGATACCCAATGAATACAGGTCTGACTTAGCCCCCTGCTGAAGTCCCTTCGCATGCTCAGGAGAGAAGTAATGGACCGAGCCCAGCACTGAGCCTGTCTCCGTAATATCAGTCGCGGTAGCCGCTCGTGCAATTCCGAAGTCGGTCACCTTCACTCGACCATTCTTCCCGATCATGATGTTATGCGGTTTAATATCCCGATGAATAATCTGATTCTGATGCGCATGCTCCAACGCGTCGCAGATTTGACTGGCAATGTTCACTGCGTCCTCGATCTGCAGCGGAGCCTGTTCCTTAATCTTCTCATTCAAATTAAGGCCTTCTACAAATTCCATAATGATATAGTGAACATCCCCGTCTTGGCCGACGTCATAGATACTGACCACATTCGGATGTGACAGCGAAGCGGCTGCTTGCGCTTCACGGCGGAATCGCTTGATGAAATCATCATCGTTCGTGAATTGCTGACGCAGGACTTTAACGGCTACCTTACGGCCAAGAAGCGTATCAAGCGCCTTGTATACAAGCGCCATCCCGCCTCCGCCGACACGTTCAATCATTTCATATCTTCCGCCCAGCGTATGCCCGATCACTTGCTATCCCCCCTTTGTCTAGGCAGTTGTTCATGCGCAACAAGAACAACTGTTACGTTGTCGTCTCCACCGCCAGCAAGTGCCAGTTCAATCAATCGATCCGCTTTCCATTCCAACGTCTTGCTCCCGCGCAGTGTATGTATGATCACTTGTTCCTTGACGAGATTCGTAAGACCGTCTGAACACAGCAGCAGCAGATCACCAGGCGCCCACTCCAGATGCTTGATATCCGCTGTTACCACAGAATCTGTGCCGAGTGCTCGCGTAAGCACATTGCGCCGCGGATGGCTGCTCGCCTCCTGCTCGGTGATCTGCCCGGATTTAAGCAGTTCATTCACGAGGGAATGATCCTCTGTCAGCTGTTGCAGCTTGCCCTTGCGATATAGATAGGCACGACTATCCCCAATATGCGCGATCGTAAGCCGGATTGCATCTGAGATCGCGGCCACAATGGTTGTACCCATGCCGCTCATCTGACTATTGGAGACTGCTTGGCGATAGATCTCCGCATTCGCTTGTTCGAAGGCATGCGCAATAATAGCCTGAAGCTCCAGCTCAGGCAATTCCGCATGAATCCCGCTCAGCTCGCGCGTAAGCACATCTATCGCGGTCTGGCTGGCGACCTCGCCAGCCTGATGTCCGCCCATACCATCCGCCAAGAGTGAGATGGTGACGCCGCTTAGATCGCTTCTAATCGCTGCTCTGTCCTCATTCACCGTCCGAATCAATCCGACATTCGTCCGCAGTACTGTGTTCATAACCGGTCACCTACTTCGCCTTAGACTCCATATGCTGGGCCCGTAATTGGCCGCAAGCAGCCGCGATATCGCTGCCCTGCTCGCGCCGAATCGTTGCGTTAATCTTATTGCGTTCCAGAATACGCTGGAATTCGAATATATCATCGCGCGGCGTGCGCACATAATTGCGCTCCGGCACGTAATTAACAGGAATTAGATTGACATGACACAGGATGCCTGAGTCATGCAGCACCTTGGCCAGCTCCTCAGCATGCTCCGGCTGATCATTCACACTGCCGATGAGCGCATATTCGAACGTAACTCTTCTCCTCGTCTTCTCCCAATAATACGTAAGGGCCGCCATGACGTCCTGGAACGGAAACCGCCTGTTGACCGGCATCAGCTTAGAGCGCAGCTGATCGTTCGGCGCATGGATGGAAATCGCTAGACTAACCTGTGTATTCTCATCCGCGAAGCGATAGATGTTAGGTACAATACCACTCGTAGAGACCGTTATATGACGCGCTCCAATATGGAGGCCCTTCTCATGAATGACCACACGCAGAAACTTCATCAGCGAGTCGTAATTCTCGAATGGTTCGCCAATGCCCATCACCACAATACTGCTCACTCGTTCACCACTGGCATCGAGCATCTGCTGTGACTTGACGATCTGGGCGATAATCTCGCCTGCGGTCAGATCTCGCTTCAAACCGCCGAGCGTCGAAGCGCAGAACGTACAGCCGATACGGCAGCCGACCTGGGTAGTCACGCATACGCTGTTCCCATAATTATGCTTCATGACGACGGTCTCAATGGCATTGCCGTCACGGAGCTCGAATAGAAACTTTACGGTGCCATCCTTGGATTCGAAGCGCGTGATCTCCGTCAGCGTGACGAAGTCGAATTGCTCCTCCAGCTTTACTCGCAGCGACTTGGGCAAGTTACTCATCTCTTCGAAGCTTGAAACGCGCTTCACATACAGCCAGTCGAAGATTTGACCGGCGCGGAACAAGGGCTCCCCATTCTCGGCAGCCCATGCTTGCAGTTCTTCTAGATTTCGATCATAGATTAAAGGCTTCATAATGAACACATTCCACTCCGCACGCAGTTTAACTGCTCTGCTATTTATTCATTCCTGATTGGGTTCGCCATTCCTGCAAACCTGTGTTCTATTCTATCACATCTCACGCGAGCGGTGAAATGGCACATTTAGAGAGTACGGTAATGAAGAAGCCGTCCGATTGATAATGATGCGGCAAGAGGCGCAGCATCCCTGGCCGAATGAAGTGTTCAGCTAGCTTCGGCAAGCGCTCAGCCGCTGATTCATCGCAGACGAAATCCGGATGCGCAGCGAGAAAGGCATCCACCCTATGCTCATTCTCATCCGCTTCCAGGGTGCAAGTACTGTAGACGAGCAAGCCCCCGGGTCTAAGCAGCGGCGCGACTGTATCCAGCAGCTCCCGCTGAATCGCACTTACCGCTGCGATATCCTCGGCGGTCTTCGTCCACTTCAGATCCGGCTTCCGCCGGATGACGCCAAGTCCTGAGCATGGGGCATCCAGCAGAATGCGATCGAAGGTGCCCGGCTCGAAGCGCTGCCCCAATTGTCTGGCATCCATCGCTTCCGCAGCAATCGAGCGCAGACCGAGCCGATCTGCCTGCGCTTCAATCAACCGCTTCTTATGCGCATGAATATCGAACGCCAGCACCTCGCCCTCATCCGCCATCTTCTCCGCGATATGGGTCGTCTTGCCGCCTGGAGCGGCACAGCAATCAAGCACCCGCATACCAGGCTCTGGCGCAAGCAGTTCAGCGACCAGCATCGAGCTCTCATCTTGGATCGAATAGCGCCCGCCTGCATAGCCATCTGCCAGTGCCAGATTACCGCCGCCCTGCACGATTAAACCGCTGGGCGCGATCTCGGATCGCGCAGCATCATAACCCTGCTCAGCTAACTCCTCGATCAACGCTTCTGCTGATATACGTGTCTGATTAACGCGAATACTCGTGCTCGGCGGCAGGTTATTAGCTTCACAGATTGCGCGTGTCAGCTCGACACCGAACTGGTTCAGCCAGCGCTCCACCAGCCATACCGGATGGGAATGCGTCAGCGCAATCTCCTGAGCGGCCGGCAGTCCTACTGGCAGCTTCAGCTCCTCTGGTCTGCGCAGCGAACTGCGCAGCACAGCGTTCACCATGCCGGAGATCCCCTTATGGCCGCGCTTGCCTGCAATCTTGACCGCTTCATTCACTACCGCATGCGGAGGGACACGATCTAGGTAGATGAGCTGGTAGCAGCTGATGCGCAGCAGCTGCCGCACCCAGGGCTCCAACTTACTAATTCCCTTACTAACGAAGCGGGATAAATAATAATCGATCGTGTTCATCCGCTGAATCGTGCCGTATACGAGCTCAGTCACCAGTCCCGCATCACTGCGCGTCAGCTCATGCTTGTTCATCAGCTGATTCAGAACCAGGTTGCTGTAGGCCTTCTCCCGCTCGACGCGCACTAGCGCATCCATCGCCAACTCGCGAGCGGTAATGGAATGAGTCAATGCGCTGCCTCCCCGCCGAGTTGATCGCCAATACGCAGACGACCGGACTTCAGAAACTCGCCGGCTGGCATAGCTGTCTTACCGGCTGGCTGGACCTCCGTTACGAGCAAGGCACCGATCCCACAGCTAACCTCGAAGGCGCCTGGATAGATCCCTATGATTGTACCAGGCGCGGAACTAGACGCTGAATCGGATGCCTGCGGCTTGTCAGCTCTCCAAATCTTGAGCGCAGTGCCCTCCACGGTCGTGAACGCGCCCGTCCATGGACGCAGCGCGCGAATCAGATTATGGATCGATAGCGCGGATTGCGTCCAATCAATGCGTTCATGCTCACGCTTGATCATCCTCGCGTAGGTTGCATCCTCATGACGCTGAGGCGTTACCTGCACACGTCCCTCTAGCAGCTCGGGCACTGTCCTCAAGAGCAGCGCCGCGCCGGCCTCGCTCAGCTTATCGAATAAAGTGCCCGTATCATCCTCATCTTCAATCGGCACGCGAACGCTGCTGATCATATCGCCTGTATCCAGACCCTCTTCCATATACATAATCGTGACGCCTGTTTCCGACTCGCCGTCCATAAGGGCATATTGAATCGGAGCTGCGCCGCGATACTTGGGCAATAAGGAGCCGTGCACATTAATACAACCATATCGCGGCATCTCAAGCACCGCTTTAGGCAGAATCTGACCGTAGGCAGCAGTCACGATCAGATCAGGCGCATATTGCGCCAATTCGGCAATCGCGGCGGGATCGCGCAGCTTCTCTGGCTGCAGCACAGGAATTCCATAGGCCTCCGCTTCCACCTTCACAGGAGGCGGCGATAGAATACGCTTGCGGCCCTTCGGCCGATCTGGCTGGGTCACGACCGCGGTTATCTGATAGCCCTGATCGATTAATCCACGCAGAGATGGAACCGCGAACGCCGGGGTACCCATGAATACAATCTTCATTGTCTCACTCCTCCTCCGGCTCGGCAGGCGGAGTCTGGTACACCGAATTCGCGATATCCGTGAATAACACGCCATTCAGATGATCAATCTCATGCTGGAAGATTCGGGCCAGGAAATCCTCAGCCTCAATCACAACTTCATTCCCGTTATAATCTATGCCCTTCACCTTTACTCGCTGCTTGCGCAATACATCACCATTGAGTCCCGGGATACTCAGACACCCCTCCGGTCCCAATTGCTCGCCAGATGATTCAATAATCTCGGGATTAGCCAGTGCGATCAGATCGGTCACTTCATCATGCGGATCAACAACGATTACCCGTTTGAGAATGCCGATCTGAGGCGCAGCCAGCCCTACGCCGCTAGCGTCATACATCGTATCTGCCATATCCCGCATCAGCTTCTGGATATTGGCGTTTACCTTAGGCACAGGCTTGGCGATTTCTCTGAGCACCGAATCCGGTTCCTTCACGATAATACGGATTGCCATAACGACACCATACCTTTCTATACGTCCTTCCTCAACCGCCTCACATCATATGGTGCGGATCAACATCCACACTGATCTGAAGCTTCTCCTTGACCACCACGTCCTGCACGGTGTCCAGCGCGCTGCGAATCCACTTCGCGATGAGGTTTTCTCCTCGATATTTTACCATGCATTGATAGCGATATCTATCTTTTAGCCTAGGTATCGGTGAAGGTGTTGGACCTAGCACATCCAGCTCCTCCAGCTCACGTCCATTCTCCAGCGCATATTGCCGCCACTGCTCTCGAATCGCCCCGGCTACCGACTCGCCAGCTCGAATGAGGCGCGATGGATGCTCGTGGGCGAACGTAATCAACACAAGCTTGCTATACGGCGGATAGTGGAGCATGGCGCGATGACTCAGCTCGGTCTTCGCGAACACACGATAATCATGCTTAGCCGCTGCCTTCATGCTGTAGTGCTCGGGATTATAAGTCTGGACCACGACCTCTCCCGGCAGCTGATGTCTGCCCGCGCGCCCCGCCACCTGGGTTACAAGCTGGAACGTCTTCTCAACTGCGCGGAAGTCTGGCAGATGCAGCACCGAATCCGCCGCAAGCACACCAACCAAGGTAACGTCTGGGAAGTCGAGCCCCTTGGCGACCATCTGAGTGCCTAACAGCACATCGGCCTTCTTGTCGCGGAATTGACTGAGCCACTTCTCATGCGAGCCCTTCTCCGTCGTCGTATCCACATCCATTCGGATGACTCGGATGCCAGGGAACGTCCGCAGCAGCTCCTCCTCTACCCGCTGTGTGCCAGTACCGAACTGCCGGATATGCTCGCTGCCGCAGGAAGGGCATATGCGCCGCTCATCATCCGCATGTCCACAATAGTGACAGCGCAGCTTGCGGACATGCTGATGATAGGTCAGCGCGATGTCGCAATGCGGGCACATCTCGGTGTATCCACAGGAGCGGCATAGCACGAAGGTGGCATAACCGCGGCGATTGAGCAGCAGCACGATCTGCTCCTGACGTGACAGACGTGTATGAATAGCGTCATAGAGGGCGCGGCTGAACATCGAGCGATTGCCGCCGCTCAGCTCCTCTCGCATATCGACAAGCTGAACAGCAGGCATCGGACGACCGCCTACTCGCGCGTCCATAACCAGCAGCTGCAGCTCCTGGTCTGATGATTCCTCCTGCTTATGTGTGCGCAGCGCTTCATAATACGATTCCAACGATGGAGTAGCCGAACCGAGCACGACGACAGCTTGCAGTCTACGCGCCCGCTCATAAGCCACTTCCCTCGCCTCGTACTTCGGGCTCTCTTCCTGCTTATAGGAGGACTCATGTTCTTCATCTATTATCATTAGTCCAAGCTTGGTGAATGGGGCGAAGATCGCAGAGCGGGCCCCTACCGCTACAGAAACCTGCTTACGCTGAATCTTGCGCCATTCATCATAACGCTCCCCCTGCGAGAGACGACTGTGCAGCACAGCCACCTGATCACCGAATCTTCCCTTGAAGCGGTCAACCATCTGAGGCGTTAATGAAATCTCCGGCACGAGTACGATCGCCTCTCGGCCCTGCGCCAGACATTGCTGGATCGCTTGCAGGTACACCTCGGTCTTCCCGCTGCCCGTTACGCCATGCAGCAGGAAGCGGGCATAGCGCCTCTCATCCAGCGCCTCGCTGATCGGCTCGTAGACCGCTTGCTGCTCCGGGGTGAACGCCATCGCAGAAGTCGGCTCAAAGCTGCGCCCGGCATATGGGTCGCGGAGCACCTCGCGCTCCTCGATGGTGAGATATCCCTTATCCGCCAGCGCCTTCACTGTACTGGAGCTGACTCGTAGCGCAGCGGTCAACTCTGCCAGCACGATCGGTTCAGGGTGCTCCTGCATATAAGCAAGCACATCCTTCTGACGCTTGGAATTCGCTGGCAGCTGCGCGATCCAGCTATCGATCGCTGCCAGCTGAGCAGGCGGCAGAACGGTTAATACGCGCTTCGGCTTCAAGCGATCCTTTACGGTCTGCAGCTCCAGCAGCAGACCGGACTGAATCAGCTGTTTAATCGCCGATTCTGTACCTGGGAATCGTTCCAGCACAAGCTCAGGTGTTGCCTGCTTCCTGCTTGCGACAAATTCGAGTATCTGAATTTCCTCATGCAGAAGCAGCTCATTGTCGCCCTCTTGGGGGGCTGCAGTAAGAACACGCTCATACTTCGCCTTCAGCGCGCCAGGGATCATCGCCTGCAGGGCGATCACCTCTGGGCAGATGTACGTCTGACTCATCCACTTGCCCAGCTCGATTAATTCCTGTGTAAGCGGAGGCACGATATCCAGCACCTGCGCGATCGGCTTCATCCTGGCTATCGCGACATCGCTCTCATCCTGCAGGGCTACGATGAAGCCTTGTACCATGCGCGGACCGAGCGGCACGCTTACTCGACTGCCAATCTCGACCCATGAAGCCCATTCCGTGGGCACGATATAATCGAAGGCGCGGTCGGTCTGCTTGGCCGGCACATCCACAATCACCTTGGCAATCCATTCTCTCATTGCGCGGTTTCACTCCGCTCTGCCAATCTAGCGGCGACGAGCCTGAGCAGTTTAGAGGCAGTCTCATGCTTCGTTAGCAGTGGGAGCTCCTCGACCAATCCTTCGCTATCGAAGATCGACACCTGATTCGTGTCCACCGCGAACCCAGCGCCTGGTGTTGTTACATCATTCGCAACGAGCAGATCACAGTTCTTGCGCCTCAGCTTCTCCATGGCGAGTGTGTTCAAATCCCCGGTTTCTGCTGCAAAGCCAACGAGGTATTGATGCGATTTCTGTTCGCCCAGCGTCTTCAGAATGTCTGGGTTCTTCACCAGGTTCAGCGTCATCGTTTCGCTGGATTTTTTTATTTTGACAGCCGCAACCTCTTCGATTCGATAATCCGCTACCGCCGCAGCCTTAATCACAATATCTGTCTCGCTATACCGTTCGGTCACCGCCTCATACATCTCCAGCGCAGAATTCGCTTGAACGAGCTGAACGCCTGTCGGCAGCGGCGCGGATACGCGCGCATATACAACTGTCACATCAGCGCCCATATCCCTCGCCGTCTCGGCGATGGCGAATCCCATCTTGCCTGAGGAATCGTTCGTAATATAACGAACCGGATCGATTCGCTCGAGTGTCCCGCCAGCCGTAATCAGCACACGCTTGCCGGATAACGGCTTATCCGACGGACGGAAGAACTGTTCGATCGTCGCGACCAATTCCTCCGGTTCCGCCATTCTGCCCTTGCCCACATAGCCGCATGCAAGCTGACCGACACCGGGTTCATGGAAGAGAACGCCGCGGCTGCGCAAGGTATGCATATTGGCCTGCACAGCGGGATGGTCATACATATGAACATTCATAGCAGGCGCGATCAGCACCGGAGCTGATGTCGCGAGATAAGTAGTCGTCAGCATATCATCCGCGATACCGCACGCCAGCTTGCCGATCACGTTAGCAGTAGCAGGCGCGATCACGAACAGGTCTGCGGAATCCGCGAGATCAATGTGCTGCACGCCAGATGGATCCTCCTCATCGAAGGTATCGACAGCGACCCGATTCCGGGATAAGGTCTGCAGGGTCAGCGGCGCGATAAATTTAACTGCCGAGGCTGTCATGATGACATGCACATCCGCGCCAGCCTGCTTAAGCTTGCTGCACAGCGCTGCCGCCTTATAGGCTGCGATTCCGCCGGTTATTCCCAGTACAATGGTCTTCCCCTTCAGCATATGGTTCTCCCCCTGTCTCATAAGTTCCTTAGAAACAAGAAAAACGTCTATCGACGTCCTTCCCTGTTGCTTATCGCTTATGATTCTACCTTCTCGTATACGATATGATCCAGATAAATCTCTTCCAAGGCGACACCGACGTCCTTATGCGACTTCGGATTCGCAATGATCTGCTTCGTGCCTTCTCTCAGCAGTCTTGCTCTTCGCGATGCGGCAACAACCAGCGAGTACTTGCTGTCAACCTTCTGCGTCATCTCATCAATGGATGGGTATAACATACGCGCTCACACTCCTATCGTTCTTTGTTGTATCACAGGCCATACACGTTCTCTACGGCAATGCTCAGCGGTAATAATCGCTTGTATGCGAGCACAGGCCAATTCGATCTCATCATTGACTACCGCGTAATCATAATGCTCGAGCAGACTCAGCTCCTCTGAGGCAACCGCCAATCGACTGCTGATCGTGTCCTCTGTCTCCGTCCCTCGCATGACGATCCGTTGCTTGAGCTCCTCGAGCGACGGCGGCAAGAGGAAGATGAATATGCCTTCCGGGAAGCGCTCCTTGACCTGGAGGGCGCCCTGCACTTCAATTTCCAGAATGATATCGCGCCCGCCGCGAATCGTGTCTGCCACGAAGCTGCGCGGTGTGCCGTAATAATTGCCGACATACTCTGCCCACTCTAATAGCTCGTCTTGTTCGATCATCGACTGGAACTGCTCTCTGGATTTGTAAAAGTAGTTCACGCCATCCTGTTCGCCCGCGCGCGGCGCACGCGTCGTAGCGGATACCGAGTAGACCAGCTCCGGCGCGATATGCCGAAGCGCAGAGCAGACCGTTCCCTTACCGACTCCGGATGGCCCGGACAATACAATCAATAATCCCTCGCTCATCATGTCCCTCATCTTCTATTCGTCTTGATCGTCATCCTTATTGGATAATCGATGGGCAACCGTCTCCGGCTGCACAGCGGATAGGATGACGTGGTCGCTGTCTGTTATGATGACTGCGCGTGTTCTGCGTCCATATGTCGCGTCTATGAGCATATGGCGATCTCTAGCTTCTTGAATAATGCGCTTGATTGGTGCGGATTCCGGGCTTACGATCGATATAATCCGATTCGCTGATACGATATTGCCGAATCCGATATTAATGAGCTTGATCGCCATCCGACTATCCCCCTTCTAATAAATAGCATGTAAGAAAGATGATGAAATTGATTCCCTAAAGAAAAAGCTGTAAATCGGTTAGAGTCCGTTTAAGTATAATGGATTTTACATAGGCGTACAAGTAGCTTGGCTATGCTCCATTCATCGATTTTTTCTTGCTTCCGGTCTTGTCCCAAACATAGCGTGTAAGATCGACTGTCATCTCATAGTTCAGGAATGGCGTAATCAGATAAATCCCATTGAATCGGGTGATCGCGGCATCGAGAAGCTCCTGCGCAATCTGAACGCCCATGGCGCGCCCCTCTTCCTTCTCCAGCCCGCTCATCCGTCTGCGCACGTCATCTGACAGCTGAATGCCCGGCACTTCATTGTGCAGGAATTCCGCATTGCGTCCGTTAGCCAGCGGCATGATGCCGATGAAGATAGGAATATCGAGCGGCTTGGTCAGCTCATGAACACGTTCAATCAGCTCGACGTCATAGACAGGCTGGGTCATAATATAATCCGCTCCCGCTCTTACCTTCCGCTCGAGCCGCTCAACCGCCTTGTCTAGATGCTTCACATTCGGGTTAAACGCGGCGCCGATCAGGAAGTTGGCCTTCTGCTTCAGCGGCTTGCCCGAGAACGCGATTCCTTCATTCAGCTGCTTAATCATCTTAATGATCTCGAATGAAGTCAGATCATAAACCGATGACGAACCAGGCAGATCACCGAACTTCGCCGGATCACCAGTGACCGCCAGCACGTGATCAATCCCCAATGCATCCAGTCCCATTAAGTGCGATTGGGTGCCGATTAGATTGCGATCCCGGCAGGCGATATGGACGAGCGGGCGCAGATCATATCGCTCCTTCACTAGATAGCCTAGCGCCAGATTGCTCATGCGTGTAACTGCCATGGAGTTGTCCGCTAGCGTAATCGCATCTGCGCCAGCCTGCTTGAGCGCATCCGCGCCCTTCATAAACTTGTTGATATCCAGATCCCTCGGGGGATCAAGCTCCACGATCACTGTGTGGCGCTGTCTGACCAGCTCGACTATGTTCGGTTCATTGCTGGCGCCAGCGTTGTCTGGACCACCAGCTGGAGAATCCTGCGCCACGATCGATTCACGGACGGAGCTAGCAACGGGGCGATTCTGATCACGCACCGTCGGCTCATAGCGTTCGAGCGCCTCAGCCATCGCGCGTATATGGTCAGGCGTCGTTCCGCAGCAGCCCCCGATTAATCTCGCGCCTAGATCTGCGAATTGTCTGGCGCTGCTAGCGAAGTACTCTGGTGTCGCGACATAGCGATACTGCCCGTCCACATAATCAGGTATTCCCGCATTCGGGAAAACGGAAACCGGCGTATCCGGTGATAAGCCCGCCTTCTCCAGCGCACGCTTAATTCCGGTTGGTCCGGTGCGACAGTTAAAGCCGACGACATCCGCCCCCGCATCCAGCAGCCGAACGAATGCTTCATCGACCGCATAGCCGTCGCTTGTCCGTCCGACATCTTCAGCGGCGAATTGACAAATAACGGGTAATGAAGTGAGCTGTCTGGCAATTTTGAGAGCGAGCTGCATCTCTTCATAATCGTAGAACGTCTCCAGCAGGATACCATCGATATCCGAATCCGTCAGTACACCGATCTGACGCTCGAAGTCAGCGGTAAGCTGCGACGTGCGCACACTCTTGCGCTGGCCCGAACGAATAGAGCCTACTGCAGCAACGACATAACCGTCAGGTCCAATGGCGCTGCGAGCGATCTCTACCCCTCTGCGGTTAATCGCATCGGCTTCATTCTCCAAGCCGAACTTGGACAACCGCACACGGTTGGCCGAGTAGGTATTCGTCTCGAACACACGCGCTCCTGCCTCATAATATTCGCGATGCACGCGCGCAATAATCTCGGGATTCGACAGATTCAATTCTTCATACGATATGCCGACTGGAAATCCGATCTGATACAAGTAAGTGCCCATAGCGCCATCGCCGATGAGCAGCCGCTCCTTCAGCGCGGCACGCAAATCACGTGTCAACAATTGCTTCGCAACTCCATCCTTAACATGATAAAAATCGCAAGCGGGCATGCCTGCGCTCGCGGCTCTTCCACTCTACAGCAAGCTTCCTTCGAATACCTCAGCTGCAGGACCGGTCATATACACATGACCATCTGCATCGTCCCATGCAATGAATAAGTCGCCGCCCTTCAGCGATACCACAGCTTCGCGTTCGGTAAGTCCATTAAGCACAGACGACACCACTGTCGCGCAAGCGCCGGTTCCGCATGCCAGTGTAGGCCCAGCGCCTCTCTCCCACACTCGCATATCGATCTGATTCCGCGCGTTCACTGTTGCAAATTCCACATTGATCTTGCGCGGGAACAACGGATGTGTCTCCAACTTAGGGCCCCATTCCTGCAGCTCGAAGTCGGCGGCGTCATCCACATAGATTACACAATGGGGATTCCCCATTGATACAGCCGTGAAGATAAAGGTACGTCCTTCAACCGTGATCGGCTCGGCAATGACGGGATTGCGATCGATCGCTGTGGGCACTTGCAGTCCGTCCAATATCGGAGCACCCATATCAACACGCACCTGAGCCACCTTGTCGTCTGCAATTTGCAATTGAACAGGCTGAACCCCTGCACCGATCGTCTCAATTGTAAGCTCGGTCTTCTGAGTATAGCCATGGTCGAATACATACTTCGACACACATCGTATCGCATTGCCGCACTGCTCGGCTTCCGAACCGTCTGAATTCATAATCCGCATCATGAAATCAGCGCGCTCCGAAGGCAGGATATAGACGAGTCCGTCCGCCCCTATTCCGAAGTATCGATCACACAGTTGAATGGACCGCTCACTAGCATCCGCCGGCAGCTGTTGCTCGCCGTACACGATAATAAAGTCATTCCCCAATCCGTGCATCTTCGTGAATTGCATAAGAAAAATCCCCCTGCGGCGATAAATGTGCTGCTCTTTATCATACCGCAAAAAATGGGGGATGCATAGTCTTTATGCGGTTTTGAAGGAGCCGCTCTTGACACCTCTACCCTGTGAGCCGCGTCTGCGCCCGGACAATAAGCTGCCTATTCCGAAGAAGAAAGTCGGAATTGCCGCGAATACGAGCACAAGCACCCATTCCGTCGAACTTAGCGCAACGGTTTTGAAGATCGGTTGAAGCGCTTCGATATAGACCACACCAAGCAACAGCAGGACGGATGACAATACAGCGAGCACCAGGTATCGATTCTGCAGGATGTTCCGGTGGAAGATCGATCGTGAGCTGCGGCAATCGAACACATGAATTAACTGTGCCATGACGAGTGTCGCGAATGCAACCGTCTGCGCAAGCACGAGCTGCTCCGGGCTGCCCGGATCGTGACGCAGCACCAGCCAGAATGGGATCAGTGTACAGATGCCGATGAGTACCCCGCGACTGATGATCTTCCAGCCAAGCCGTCTGGAGAAGATGCTCTCTCTAGCCGCTCTCGGCTTGTGCTGCATCAGATCCTTCTCAGGCTGATCGACACCGAGCGCCATCGCAGGTAAACCATCTGTCACAAGATTCACCCATAGAATCTGTATCGGAACGAGCGGGAGCGGCATGCCCATCATCATCGCGATGAACATCGTGAGAATCTCCCCGACATTCGAAGCGAGCAGATAACGGATAAATTTACGAATGTTCTCGTAGATGCCTCGCCCCTCTTCTATGGCGGCTACTATCGTCGAGAAGTTATCATCGCTAAGGATGAGCGATGAAGCCTCCTTCGTCACATCTGTACCGGAGATGCCCATCGCGATCCCGATGTCCGCCGCCTTGATCGCTGGTGCGTCATTGACACCGTCACCGGTCATGGCAACGACATGCCCGCGCTGCTGCAGCGCCTTCACGATACGCAGCTTATGCTCCGGCGAGACGCGCGCGTAGACGAATATATCGTCGACCTGCGTCGCCAGCTGCTCATCGCTCATGCCGGATAATTGCGCGCCTGTAACAGCGATGCCGTTCTTGGGCAGAATGCCTAACTGCGATGCTATAGCTTCCGCTGTTGTCTGATGATCACCTGTAATCATCACCGTCTTGATTCCCGCCTTGCGACTGAGCGAGATCGCAGAGCGCACCTCTTGGCGAGGCGGATCAATCATGCCGGTCAGTCCGATGAATATGAGCTGCCGCTCAGCTGACTCTGCATCGCCAATCTGCTCGTGCGACTTCACCTCCCGATACGCCAGACCAATGACGCGCAGCGCGGCGCGCGCCATCCCTTCATTCGCTGCCATGACCGCCGACCTCAGTGTTCCAGTGAGCGGGATGACCTTGCCTCCCCACATGATCGAGGTGCATAATCCGAGCAGCACATCGGGCGCGCCCTTCACCATCACTTGCTGTGCGCCCCGATGCCTGACGACCACTGACATGCGCTTGCGCTCCGATTCGAATGGGAACTCACATAGCCGTGCATATTGCGGCTCCAGAGAGTGACTCGTTACACCTGCCTTCGCGCCGAGTACCGTAAGCGCGCCTTCCGTAGGGTCGCCCTTCACCATCCAGCTCTGCGTTCCCGCTTTGTGCTTGCCAGAGCCAGAGCTGGTCTGCTGTTCCTGAGCGAGCACCGCATTATTGCACAGCACGGACACCTGCAGCAACCGGTTCAATGTGGGATTGCTCCTCCCATCCAGCTTATGACCGTTGCAGGTGAACTCGCCAACAGGCTCATAGCCGGAGCCGCTGACATCTACCAGCTTGCCCTCCATCCACAGATGGGTGATCGTCATCTTATTCTGGGTCAATGTGCCGGTCTTGTCGGAGCAGATCACCGAGGCGCAGCCCAAGGTCTCGACTGAAGGCAGCTTGCGCACGATCGCCCTGCGTTTGATCATCCGTTGAACACCAAGCGCCAGCGCGATGGTCACGATTGCCGGAAGACCCTCGGGAATCGCCGCGACTGCTAGGCTGACACCCGCGAGGAACATCCCGTAAGCCGGCTGTCCGTGCATAATGCCGGCCAACACCACGATGACAGTCAGAATGACCGCGACGATGATTAGTATTTTGCCTAGTTGTTCTAGTCGATGCTGCAGCGGTGTCTCCCCAGATTCCGTATTCTGAATGAGGTGGGCGATCTTGCCCATCTCTGTGTTCATACCCGTTCTAACCACGATGCCCCTGGCCGTGCCACGTGTCACCATCGTGCCCATGAATCCGAGATTGCGCTGATCACCCAGCGGCACATCTGCATGCGCAATGGCCAGATGGGTCTTGTTCACCGGTACAGATTCACCTGTCAGCGCAGATTCCTCGACATACAGGCTGTTCGTCTCAATCAGCCGCACATCTGCGGGGATACGATCTCCGCTCTCCAGCACGATGACATCGCCGCATACGAGCTTACTAGCCTGAACAAGATCCACCTCACCGTCGCGAAGCACCTTAGCCATCGGCGAGGCCAATTGCTTAAGCGCTCTTAACGATTTCTCCGCGCGGAACTCCTGAATAAAACCAAGTATGCCATTCATAATAATGATCGCAATTATGGTGATTGCGTCCAAATACTCACCGAGCAAGCCGGATATGACTACTGCCCCTACCAGCACCAGCACCATGAAATCCTTAAATTGATTGAGCAGCTGCGCCGCAGCGGATACCTTCCTCGCTTCCGTCAGCTCGTTCAACCCCTGCTCGGCCAATCTGCGGCCTGCCTCTTCCGCGGTGAGCCCCTTCTGGTTGCTGGTCTGCTGCTGCGCGCATACCGCTTCCGCGTCAATCTGGTACCACTCCTTGGCGTCCATTCTTGTCCCTCCTGATCATCATCAACTTACTCCCACTCTATTCAGACAAGCTGGAAAATATGATGATACACATTCTCTCACTTAAGTTTTGGCGGGAATTATGGCATGATAGAGCATGAGGAGTTGTTCACTATGGCATTAGACGGTCTTGTTGTCCATGCGCTGACCCGTGAGCTCCAGATGCTGACGGGCGGCAAGATTCATAAGATTCATCAACCGAATGCGCATGACATTATCATGCAGGTGCGCAGCCAAGGCGCCACACACCGGCTGCTCTTATCCGCGAATCCCACATATCCGAGGATGCATCTTACAACCCAATCGTATATGAACCCGCTGGAAGCCCCGATGTTCTGCATGCTGCTCAGGAAGCATTGCGAGAGCGGCGTCATTCAGAGCATCGAACAGATCGGTAACGAGCGGATCATCCATATCCAGCTCCAGCAGCGAGATGAGCTGGGCGATCAACGGATGAAGACGATCATCATGGAGCTGACCGGCAGACACAGCAACATCATCCTGATCGATCCGGATACGAATCTCATCATGGACGGCATTCATCATGTGACCCCGGCAATCAGCTCATACCGCATTGTCATGCCCGGCAGCGCCTATACGAGCCCGCCGGATCAGCAGAAAGCCGATCCGTTCCATATCGAGTCGCGTGCGATGGAAGCCATCATCCGCACCGGCATCGAGCAGCATGAGGATGCATTCGCCTCGCTGGCCAAGCGGGTAGAGCATGCGCTGGTCGCAGGCTTCAGCGGGATTAGCCCACTGGCGGCTAGAGAATTCGTCGCCAGATGTCAGTTCGAGGACCATGCGTTATCAGAGGTCATCTCTCAGCTCGCCGAGTCAGTCAGCCTAGCCATTCGAGCGTTGCGTGAGGGGAAGCCGACGCCCAACATCGTCACTCCGGCATCAGGCAAGTCGGTCTTCTCCGTAATCGATCTGCAGCATGTGCAGGGCGAGCGCCAACAATGGGATACGGTTAATGCTTGCCTAGAGGGCTTTTACGGTGATAAGGCAGAGCGCGATACGGTCAAGCAGCGCGTATCTGACCTGATTAAGCTGCTCCAGAATGAACGGTCTAAGAATGTGACCAAGCTTCAGAAGCTGGCGGATACGATCGAGGATGCGCAGGACGCGGATCGCTACCGCATCCTGGGAGAACTGCTGACAGCCTCTCTGCATCTGGCTGCCAAGGGCGACCGAGAGATCGAGGTCCTCAATTATTATGATGAAGCGCAGGCGATGATTAAGATCACACTCGACCCGCTTCTATCGCCAGCCGATAATGCCCAGCGTTACTTCAAGCGATACAGCAAGATGAAGAACAGCATTACCATTATTCAAGAACAGATCGAGAGCGCGCGTGAAGAGATCCACTATCTGGATAATGTGCTGCAGCAGCTAGGGCGAGCAGCGATGACCGATATTGAGGAAATTCGCGAGGAATTGATTGAACAGGGCTATGTGAAGCGTCGCGGCAAGCAGCCTAAGAAGCGCCGGAAGAACGAACGCCCCGCGCTAACCTGCTATACATCCAGCGAGGATGTACCGATCTATGTTGGGAAGAACAATACGCAGAATGAATACTTAACCAATCGCATCGCCAGCGCTTCGGACACCTGGCTCCACACGAAGGATATCCCAGGCTCGCATGTGGTCATCCGTGGTGCGTTCGGAGAGCAGACGCTGCTGGAGGCTGCGATGCTGGCAGCCTACTACAGCCAGGCCCGTGATACGAGCCAGGTGCCGGTTGACTATACGCTGATCCGTCATGTTCGCAAGCCGAGCGGTGCTAAGCCTGGATTCGTGATCTACGATAAACAGCGCACCCTGTACGTGACGCCAGATGAAGCCAGATTGAAGAGTCTGAAGCAGGAGATGAAATCGTAACGCAAGAGGTCGCGTATCGCCAACTGGCGAAGCGCGACCTCTCTTTGATAAGTTATAAGATCCATTGATTCAGGTCATTCTCTCTTAGGAAGGCTAGGAAGGACACAGCCGAGATCGGCAGCAGCGTGGAGTCCAGATAGATGACATTGAACTGCCGCTTGAACCGGCAATCTACGATGTCGCGAACAGCGAGCAGCCCGAGCGCGACCTCATGCTTGACTGCCGTGGGGGACAGTATCGATAGCCCGAAGTTGGCCTCAACCGCTGACTTAATCGCTCCCGTATTGCCAATCTCCATAATAATTCTTAGCAGGCTGATATCCATGCCCTGCTGGAGCAGCTCCTTCTCCATCACCTCGCGTGTACCCGACCCCTGTTCCCTGAGGATGAATGGATAATCCAATAGGTCCTCGAAGTAAATGCGCGGCTTCTGCAGCAAGGGATGCTGAGCAGGAAGAATCAACTTCAGCTCATCACTAAGCACCGATTCAATATGCAGATTCGGATGCTGAACCTCCGATTCCACAAGACCGAAGGTGAGCTGATGATTCAGCACCTCCTCGACAATCTGCTTCGTATTCATCACACGCATACTGATCGCAATGTGCGGATAATCATTGCCGAACACCCCGAGAATCCGCGGCAGGATGAACTCCCCGAAGGTGAAGCTCGCGCCTAGATTCAGCTTACCCTCCAGACCATGCGTGAATTGGGACATCGCCTCGTTCGCGCTGCGAATCAGCGCAATACCCGATTCGGCGTAGGGCATCAATGCCTTGCCGGCCTCTGTCAATTCGACCTTCTTCCTCGTCCTGTGGAACAGCTTCGTTCCGTAATAATCCTCCAGCGATTGAATCTGCATCGTGACTGCGGGCTGCGTCATATGCAGCGATTGCGCGGCGACAGAGAAGCTGCCCATGACCGCTACCGTATAGAAGATATGAAGCTGATGAAAATTAACCGCCATATGCCCACCTCTCCATGACCAGAAAACAAGCGCAGACGTCATCGCCATGCGCTTGGATCATTCGCTATCGATTATCTGCGCTTCCTGCTGTTCTTAATCAATGTCATCCGCCTGGAATGCCGCAGCCAAGAATAATACGTCTTCAGATCCCGCAGCTCCATCGTCTCAGACATTCGGCCGAGGAAGGTCACGATGATCATCTTATGCAGCGGTTCACCTAACAGATTCACTTGATTGTCCAGTTCTGTAAACTCCGCGACCATGACGAGGTCATCCTCTACTAAGTATACATCCTCTTCGTTCCGATAGTAAGAGATAATCTGGCCATTATTCAATCGGTCCCACAAGTAGTCGCAGATGTGAGAGACAGAATCATCCCTATTCGCGATTCGGTCATTCCAGCGAGTTGCTGCGTGGTTGGTAATGACAATATCAGCGACACGTTTATCTGTCAGCATCACATAATGGGGATCATAGGTACTCCAGCGGTCCGCAATTCGATCCTTCATCACGGGCACCCCTTCCGATAATAGGTCTCAGGAACCATTCGCATGGTGTCTTTATCCTATTTTACCCCATTACCGGATACGCTTACAACAACATTCGTGAAAAGATTGTCAGAATGTGTGGAATTTTGTCTTATCTGAGCTATTTGAACTGTATTCGGTCTTGATTTCATTACGCATGGAGCGCTCAACCTGCTTCACATAGCCTAGCTTGGCGACATTCCTGGCCGTATCCTCATAGCGTTCCGCATTCAGGTACAGCACCACATATCTCATCTTCCTCGATATATAATGAATCGTGCCGTACTTCTCCAGATTTCTGGCCTGCTTCACATCGCTGACCCACACGATCATTCCCGCGCGTTCATGGAACATTGGAATCCTCCTACTCCCTTATCAAAATAAACAACACCCGCTTGGCGATAGCCGGCCTATCCTTACCCGCAACCGCAGCTTCCACCCGAACCGCAGCCCTTGCCATGCGGCAACGGGTTATTGCTCGGAACCTTAATCGAATCGGATACGGCATGCGCGATCACTTCGGAAACCGTATATAAGAGCTCGTCCAGCGCATTCTCTGCCTGCTTGAACCGCGCGACCGCTTCGATGGTCTCCAGCTCGGTTTCAACCTCCTTGACCTTGTCCAGCGCGGTGTGATACTCCGGATGATAATGTCCGAATCGCTCGCACTGCTCGAAGATCTCCTTCCGCTCATTCAGCTTGTAGATCAGCTGCTTCACCTCAGGATGCTGCTCAACTTGAGCCTTCCAGTATATATATTGAGAGACTTCCGATGAAGCCTTTACCATATCTCCTAAATCATAAGCATGCAGGAGAAGTGTTGCCATATCCAGCGCATTGCGTTCCATGATGCTCATTCCCGGAAACCACCCTTCTTCATGAATTGACTGCCAACCAACATCATACCACGAATGACAGGTAAATTAGAACTATTTCCTATTGGGATTTATACCAGCACAGGCTCGACATTCCGCGGGTCGCGGACTGCCGAGCCTGTGACGCCATCGTATACCTTTACCTTCCCGAACCCACTAGCTCTGCATTCGGCTCGGAGATGCGGCTCAGCGCCTCGCCCGCCTCATTCTCGAACATCTGACGCTGCGCCAGATCGCCGATGGCGACAATCCCGACAAGCTCGCCCTGCTCCTCCACCAGAATACGGCGAATCTGCTTATCACTCATCAGCTTGGCTGCCTCATCAACCGTTGTATCGGGATTCGTGCGAACACAATCCGTTGTCATCACTTCCTCGACAGCTGTGGAGCCAGAGTGCTTCTCGGCGTAGCCTCGGATAACCAAGTCGCGATCTGTTACCACACCAATGACACGCTTGCCCTCAACGACCGGGACGAAGCCGATATCATGTTCCTTCATCTTAACGGCGATCTCATAGATATTATCCTGCTTCGTAACTGTGACGACATCAGGCGACATAATCTCCCTCAGTGTCTTCTGCATGATCATCGCTCCCTTCCCGTATAGGATGACCGGGTTCAGGTTCGCTCATTCATATAAGTGATGGCCATTGCTGCCAGCAGCTCCGCGGCTTGCAGCATCGCGCTTTCATCGATATCGAACATGGGGTGATGATGCGGGTATGCGGTCTCCTGGTTGGGAGCCCCAGCGCCGACGAACATGAAGCAGCCAGGCAGCTGCTGAAGATAATAGGAGAAGTCCTCCCCTGCCATGATCGGCGTCAGGGTATGAGTCTGCTCCGAGCCGAATCGTTCACTCGCTACCCTGGTGAATCTAGCCGCCTCATCGTCATCATTCCTAACGGCCGGATATCCCTTTATATAATGGAAGTCTGCCTTGCCGCCATACATGTCCGCAGTCGCCTCAATAATGTGACGCATGCGCGCTTCAACCTGCTGTCTGACAGCCACGCTGAAGGTTCGAACCGTACCGACAATCGAGCAACGCTCCGCGATGACGTTAAAGCCGGCTCCCGCTTCAATAACACCGATCGACACCACGCAGGGCTCCAGGGGGTTGATATTGCGGCTGACGATCGACTGAAGGGCGACTACCGTCTGCGCGGCAATGTAGATGCTGTCTACCGTATCATGCGGCAAGCCGCCATGGCCGCCAATACCAGTGATCTCGATCTTGAACTCATCCGCGGCAGCCATGATCGTGCCTGGCGCGCTGAATACTTGCCCGGCCGGCAAGGGCGACCAGAGATGAACGCCATAGATCACATCCGCTTGATCCAGGATGCCGGTCTCCAGAATCGCCTTCGCGCCGCCGGGCGATACTTCCTCCGCATGCTGGAACACGAGTATGATTGTTCCTGTCAGCTGCGCTCGGCGCGCTGCGAAGAAATTGCCCAGCGCCAGCAAGGTAGACGTATGGGCATCATGGCCGCATGCGTGCATGACCCCGGGATTCTGAGAGGCATACTCACATTGCTTCTGATCCTGGATCGGCAGGGCGTCGATATCCGCCCGCAGCGCAACTGTCGGGCCCGGTCGCTCACCGGCAATGATACCGATGACACTATGGCCTGCTAATCCCCGTCTTATCTCGATGCCCCATTCACTTAGCAAGCTCGCAATATAATCAGAGGTTTCGCGCTCCTGATACGATAGCTCTGGATGCTGATGCAGATACCGCCTCCACTCCACCATCTTGGGGAACAGCTCGGATAATTGCTCGATTTGATCGATCATCGATAGTCTCTCCCTTATGCATAGCCTGTCTGATAGGGTCGTGATGGACATCTGTTATTTTTCAACAATACAGCAAACACGAGGCTAAATCCAGCTGAAATCACTTGCAAATGACTTGCAGAACGCCGGTAAACATACTATCATGATAAATGTCACGAAACCGTGCAAATGAATAATGAATCGTAATTCGGAGAATATAGGCTCCACAATACTTGGAGGGGGACAATATCCATGATTATTGAGAACACTGGCCTGAATGGCCTCAAGAGCGAGCTTGGACTGCTGGACCAACTAACAGAGAAGCTCGGATTCGTCAGATGGCAATGGGAATATTACCGCGCAACGTATGATTTCAAGATTGAGGATACGGTTCGCAATGCGGAATACTTCCTGCGCATTAACACCAGAGCGGTTGAAGGCAAGCTGGAGGATCCACAAGCGGTACTGGATATCGAAGACGTATACATAGGCAGAGTGACCTTCCCGCATGGACTGGACTACGAATCACCGATTCCCGACTCCATTATGAACGCGGCTAAGCAGAAGCTCTCCCAACTTAAGCAACAGCTGGCTTAGGCATGATCTCATGAATGCCACCAGAAGAGGAACACCAGATTTCATCCTATTGTTCCTGACCATTGCGCTCGTGGGATTCGGACTTGTGATGGTCTTCAGCTCAAGCTATAGTATTACGTTTTCTGAAGATCCTCTGTTCCATGTGAAGAAGCAAGCGCAATTCGCGGTGATAGGCACATTCTTGATATTCATCACGATGAATACGCCATATGCGAGGCTGAAGAAAGGGTTCATCCCTTTCTTTTTGTTCAGTGTAATTCTGCTCATACTTGTATTGATTATCGGTACGGAAGTGAAAGGCTCGAAGAGCTGGTTCCGCATTGGACCATTCGGTGGACAGCCTACCGAGGTGGCGAAGATCGGCATCCTCGCATATCTCGCCGTTATCATTAGCCGCAAGCAAGAGAAGTTCCGGGATTTCAAGACAGGCCTAATGCCCGTGCTAATTGTGCTGGCTGCGGTGTGCGGTCTCATCCTGATGCAGAAGGATCTAGGCTCCATGCTCGTGCTGTTAATGGCATCGTGCATTGTGATTATTGCTGGCGGCGCCAGATTCAAGCATCTGTTCTACCTTGGATCCGCCGGGCTTGCCATGCTGGGTGCCGTTGTCGGAACTCAGCTGCTCAAGGCCAGCAATGGCGGACAAGTCAGCTATCGGATTAAGCGATTGACCTCCTTCCTGGATCCCTGGAAGGACCCGCAAGGAGACGGCTATCATCTTATTCAATCCCAGTATGCGCTTGGACACGGCGGTGTATCCGGCGCGGGATTCGGACAGAGTATTCAGAAGCTGCATTACTTGCCGGAGGCACATAACGACTTTATCTTCGCGGTAATAGGTGAGGAGCTCGGATTCATCGGGGCGGGGATCTTCCTGCTCGTCTACATCCTCTTCCTCTGGCGAGCGCTGCTCGTAGCGATCCGTTGTCAGGATGTAGCAGGCACCTTAATCGGAACCGGCATTGTCGGGCTCATCGCGGTTCAGGCGCTCGTGAATATAGGCGGTGTGACGGGCGCGATCCCCATCACTGGGGTGACGCTGCCGTTCATCAGTTACGGCGGCTCATCGCTCTTAAGCACCATGCTCGGAGTTGGCATCCTGCTGTGCATCTCACGGGAGAACAGCAAGCAGGAGAAGCTGCGACAAGAAGAAGGCACTCGCGATTAACTCGTGAGTGCCTTCTTCCTCTATCTGGGTTCAGCCGCCGTATCTTCCTTGAACACAACGCCGTCGACCTTCACATTAACGCCCGTGACCTGAAGTCCGGTCATGTTCTCTACGGCCTCCTTCACGTTATGCTGCAGTGTCTCACATACCTCGTGAATCTTCCCGCCATAGTGAACGATAACGCGCAGATCGATTGTCGCTGCTGCCGCCTCGACGTGAACGACGATCCCCTTCTGAACTTGCTTGCCGCTCAGACGCTTGGTCAATCCCTCCGAGATACCGCCTGACATTCCTGCGATCCCCTCTGTCTCCAGCGCGGCCTGCGCGACGATCGTGATTACCACATCATCGGCAATTCGAATCATTCCGTTGCTCTGTTCTTCTTGCATTCGCATTACCTCCCTATAGACTTCTCATCGATCCACCATCTACAACGTACACTGAGCCAGTCAGATAGCTATTCCTCGGCGATAATAGATACGCTGCCAAGTCAGCAAATTCATCTGGCCGTCCATATCTGCCCAGTGGAATATGCCGCAGTGCTTCCTCTCGGATCTCCTCCATATCGCGCCCTTCTCTGAGCGCCCTGGCTTCATCCAGCTCGCGCAAGCGGTCTGTCTCAATTCGACCTGGACATATCGTATTGAGCAGTATGCCGTCCTGCGCGAACTCTAATGATAAGGTCTTCATTAGGCCGGCAAGACCAGCGCGGAATACGTTGGACAGGACTAGTCCAGCTATCGGTTCCTTCACCGAGGAGGATGCGACTGTCAGCACACGCCCCCCCTCAGATCGCAGCAACGGATACAAGCCTCGGGCGAGACGAACTACACTCATCAGGATGGAGAGATAGGCTTGCTCCCACTGCGCATCGGACAGATCAAGGAATTTACCGCTAGGCGGGCCGCCGGTATTGCATAGCAAGCCATGCACGGCAGTAAATTTCTCTGCAGCGGTATCGAGTAGACGAGTTAGCTCCGCTGAATCTGACACATCTGCTTGTATGCCGTAGACATCGACCCCATATAGTCGGGACAACCGGCCAGCGATGTCCTGGATTCCTTCCTGATTTCTGCTGCAGATCAGCAGATTCGCCCCTTCCTCAGCCAGACGCTCCGCAACGGCTAAGCCAATCCCTCGGCTGGCAGCGGTGACAACGATGTTCTTCCCCCTTAATCCTAGCTCCAAGCTTGAACCCTCCGTTCCTAAGATGAAAAATGTGCATATAGAAATAGAAGACTGTATCCCATTAGCCTGCGTACAGCTTATTGGGCATACAGTCTGGATGATTAGTTGCAGCGTATCATGAACCGTCCTGCGACTTCCTGTTCAATGCATCATACAGTACAGCCAGATTACGTTCCAGCTTGCTGATAATATCCCGGCCCTTCTGCTCTGGAAGCAGCCCTGCGCGAACAGCAAAATCGATTTCCTTGGACAAGCCGAACATCTGGGTATCGAGAACCTCTTCGTAGAGGGGACATCTCCGATTCGTCAATGTATCCATCTGCACTTCGATCAGCTTCTCGATCTTATCGGCATCTTCCTGCAGAAGATTCAATGCTTTGGTATATAAGTCTATCGATATTTCGGGTGAAGACATCGGAATCCCCCTTGCGCTAAGCAGTATCCATCTCTTATACGTTATAGTTTAGTCGATATTGGCGCAAAAGTAAACGGCCCGCCCACACGATCTGGAACATTCTGATCGAATAGGCGAGCCGTATATAGTCCGATTGATCTAATCTATTCTGCCAACTTCACATTCAAGTCATGCTTGGCGAATACACTCAGCATCTCAGACCGCGCTTCTGCTTCATCCGGGCCGTGAACATGAAGCTCGTATTGACTGGCGCTTACCAGTGTTGTGAACAACCCTAGGATGCTCTTGACATCGATGTACTTGTTCTCATACTTCAAGACGATGGATGAAGAAAACTTGTTAGCAGCTTGGGAAATCTCCACGATTGCGGCATTCTTATTGGACATCGCTAATCCCTCCATATGATCGATCACTAGCACATAATACACTAACATGATACCTTGATTTCAAATCGTAACGCAAGGGATGATTTTACAAATTCAGTCCCTTACTTTTGGACAATGCTCCAATTCCATTCTTCTGTTACTTCAGGTTCTCCGGATTTAGCGGCTCTAATTCATCCACAACGAACCGGCCATCCTGACGAATCAGACGATTGTCGAACCAGATCTCCCCGCCGCTGTAGTCAGGACGCTGGATTAATACGAGATCCCAGTGAATGGATGATCGATTCCCATTGTCTGCCTCCTTATAGGCTTGGCCTGGGGTAAAGTGCAGGCTGCCATCAATCTTCTCATCGAATAGCGTATCCTTCATCGGCGTCGTGATATACGGATTAAACCCAATGCTAAATTCACCAATATACCGCGCGCCCTCATCCGAGTCGAGTACCTCGTTCAGACGCTGTGTATCATTGCAGGTCGCCTCGACTATACGGCCATGCTCGAATCGAAAGCGGATGTTCTCGAAAGTGAAGCCGGCATAGACGGAAGGCGTGTTATAGGAGATTGTCCCATTCACCGACTCGCGAACAGGCGCAGTGTATACTTCCCCGTCAGGGATGTTGCGGTGGCCGTCGCACTTCACAGATGGGATATGCTGAATAGAGAATGTCAAATCGGTTCCAGGCGACACAATTCTGACCTGATCCGTACGATCCATCAACGCCTTGAGCGGATCCATCGCGATCGACATCCGGCTATAATCCAGATTACACACCTGAAAGTAGAAATTCTCGAATTCCGCCGTACTGCGATTGGCCTGCTGCGCCATGGCGGCATTGGGATAGCGCAGCACGACCCACTTGGTATGCTTGACGCGCTGCTCTAGGTGTACGGGTTGACGATAATAGGTGTCATAGAGCTTCATTCGATCACTAGGGACATCTGACAGCTCATTCGCATTCTCACCGGCACGGATGCCGATATAGGCCTGCATCTGCTTCATTCGATTCAAATCGATCTCGGCCCATTGCTTCATATGCGCTTCGGTCCCGCCGAGCAGGATCGAGCGGAGTACAGCGCGATCGCTAAGCTCCACATAAGGATTGCCTCCCTGTCGCTGCACTTCCTCGATCAAGCAATTCACAAGCTCGCGCTCTGTGCCGATCATCTCGATCAGAACATTGTCGCCTGGCTCAACCCGAGTGGAGTATTGCACCAAATTCTTGGCAAGCTGTTGTAGTCTTGGATCCCTCATCTGCCCTCTATGTCTCCCTTACACGAATTTGATTTTTGCCGGAATTCTTAGCCTTATATAAGGCTAGGTCGGCATCATGGAACAGTAAGTCGAAGCCTGTCTTCCCTCTGTCACTAGTCCAATCCGCAATTCCGGTTGATACCGTCACCTTGGGCTCTGTCTCCCTTGCTATTAAGTTTCTTATTCGTTCTGCAACTTTATACGCGTGATCAACTGTCATCTGTGGCAGATAGACGGCTAATTCCTCTCCGCCCCAGCGGGCAGCGATATCAGAATCGCGGATGCTGCGCCTGACGATATCGCTGACCTGTACGAGCACTTCATCCCCGATCTGATGACCGTACGTATCGTTGATGTTCTTGAAATCATCCAGATCGAGTACCAGGAGCGAGCCGCACGAATCCTTGTGCTGAAGAATTTGAATCTGCTCATACAGATAGTGCCGCACATACAGACCTGTCAATTGGTCAGTAATGACCATCTTGCGCATCTCAGCATGCAAGCCAGCATTGTTGAGTGATAGGCTCACATGACTTGACAGCACCTGCAGCAGCTTGAAATTATCATAAGAGAAGTAACTCGATCGCTTATGCGCGAGCAGAATCGCGCCTATCGTCTCCGTCCCGAATATGATGGGAGCGCCGATCAATGATCGGGCTTGCGTGAGCTTCATTAGCTCGGAATCTACATGCTTTTCATCCTCATAATCGGAGATGATGACCGGTTCTTTAGAATGCAGAATCATTCCGCTGAAACCGTATTGGATATCGAATTTGGCATGCAGCAGCGGCTCCGCATTGCTCGCTTGCACCACGAGATGCTTGCGATCAGCGTCCAGCATAAGGATACAGCAATAGTCCGCGTCGAAGGCGTGCAGCAGCTCTATCGCAGCCAGCTTGTAGATTTCATTCAATTGCAGGCTTCGATTTAAGCGCTTCGTAATTTCATTAATCATGCGAAGCTCATTCACCAGCTTCGTGGATTGCTCGTACAGCTTCGCAACCTCGAAGGCCGATCCCGCGCATTCCGCCAGCGAGACCAGATACGCTATATCCGCCTGCGACATGGCGGTTTCCTCCGTGGACAGGTACAACACCCCATAGCTGCCCTGCTTACCCTTGAGAGGAGCAGCAGCCTCTATTCGCCCATCCGCGCGTATAACCGTATAATGTCCACTTAGATAGGCCTTGCTGCGAATATCTGTACCAGCCGGTTGAATATTAAGCTGACGAATGGCATATTGCTCTGTATTGTTATCCTGGGTCAACAATAGCTCAAATTGATTATCGGAGAACCGCTTCAATAGCCAGGAGAGCGTCTCGGACAACACCTCTCCCACCTCGATCTTGCCGAACAGGGAGTTCGTCATGTCCAGCAGATAATGATTCACTTCGCAAGCCTGTTGGGCATTGGCATCCCAGTATTGACTGAACAGCCGGGCCAGAAGACCGACCATGCGAAGTAGCTCCTTGCACTGACGAGTAACGAGCATAACCAACCAACATTCATATTCTGGCTTGGTAACTTGAAGGGCGGAGGCGGAGTGAGCGAAGTGTATGCCGTCGGTTGAATAGTCCGAAGATTCTAAGCGCCAGCTGGCACCCTCTTGGAGTTCTTGTATTGCGAAGTTCATAGCATCGTCAAAGCCGGACACGCGCGCGATGATCGTCCCATCGCTTGCAACTAAGAGCAAAGCAATATTATCGAGTGTGAATTCTAGTTGTTGGATCGCCAGCCATTCATGAAAGCGTCTCCGTGCTAGTAGACGATCTTCTAATTGAAGATCGAACATCCCGAGCATTGCTCCTTTATCTTAAATAGCCTAACAGGCTTATTCACATAGTAACACAGCCAAATGTATGGATTTACCAACGGCTATAACAATCATACAATAATAATACCCTGATGTACAGGCATTTCTTCTTGACATAGGGAGTGGTTATCTTATAAAATCAGTAGTTGAGTACAAAGAACGGCTTGTGTCACCCTCACCGGTGAGTCGCGCTATGGGACAGCGGCTGAACTTTCCTGCAGCAGGCGTTAATAGCTCCATCATTAACGTATCCGGCAACATTCCGGGCACAATACCAACCGAGTACACTAATCCATTTGAACCTACTTTATATTCACAAAGGAGCAAACAGATTCATGTCTCGTTATACAGGACCCCAATTCAAATTAAGCCGCCGCCTAGGTATTTCCTTGAGCGGAACTGGCAAGGAACTCAAGCGCGCATTCCCTCCGGGACAGCACGGCGCTAACCAAAGACGTAAGATCAGCGGCTACGGCCTGCAATTGGCTGAGAAGCAGAAGCTTCGCCATATGTACGGTCTTGGCGAGAAGCAATTCCGTAATCTATTCTCCAAGGCTACTGCTATGAAGGGAATCGTCGGTGAGAACTTCATGATTCTCTTGGAGCGCCGCTTGGACAACCTGGTATACCGTTTCGGATGGGCGAACTCCCGCGCGGGCGCTCGTCAGCTAGTCTCCCACGGTCACGTGACTGTGAACGGCAAGAAGGTCGATATCGCTTCGTATACATGCGAGCCTGGCGATGTAATCGGCCTCCGCGAGAGAAGCCAGAGCCTGAAGTCCATTAAGGAAGCTATTGCGAACCGCAACTACCTGCATCCTTACCTCGACTTCAACGAGAAGGCAATGGAAGGAACTTTCGTTCGTCTGCCAGAGCGCTCTGAGCTGCCTCAAGAAATTGACGAGAAGCAAATCGTCGAATTCTACAGCCGTTAATTGCTACGCTGCGTGAGCAGCATCTGGTTTTACAAAAAGCCCGTAACTCCTAATTGGGAGTCACGGGCTTTTGTCGATATATCACCTCCCTCACATTCTCCGCCCTCCTGTATAAATCCATCGATTCGGAGCAAGTTAATGAAAAATGAACGGAGGTAGGTGTGGGATGCATACGGTTTGGAAAGGTGCGATAAGCTTTGGATTGGTGCATGTACCCATAAAAATGCACGCAGCAACAGAGGATCGTGATATTCATTTTAGACAGCTCCATAAGGATTGCGGGATGCCGATTAAATATGAGAAGACCTGCCCCCATTGCGATAAACCAGTAGCTGCCGAAGAAATCGTAAAGGGGTTTGAATACGAAAAGGATCGCTATGTCGTCGTGAAGGAGGAAGATTTGGAGGCTATACAACCCGATTCCGCTAAAGTCATTAAAATCTTAGACTTTGTTGATCTCGTTGAGATTGATCCCATTTATTTCATTAAGCCCTACTACCTCTCGCCCGACATGACAGGAGGAGGCGCCTATACGCTGCTATTAGAAGCAATTAAACAGACCGGCAAAATCGGTATTGCAACAATTAACATTCGTAACAAAACCAATCTTGCGGCGATTCGGGTCGTCGAGAATTGTCTATGTTTGGAGACGATGAATTTCCCGGATGAAATCAGAGCCATTAGTCAAGTTCCTAATTTACCAAAGGTTACTCAGGTGAATGACAGAGAATTAGATATGGCCAAGATGCTGGTTCAACAACTCAGCGAGCCGTTCGATGCTTCTAAGTACACGAATGAATACCGCGCAGCCCTTCTTGACCTGATTGAAAGAAAAGCAGCCGGCGAACAATCCGATATCGTCACAGCGCCAGCCGCTGCTGGACAGAGCAAGGTTATTGATCTTATGGAGGCGCTGCAAGCCTCTCTACAAGCGGTACAAGCACATGTCGATCCAGGACCGAGCACCAAGAAGCCCAAGAAGAAGAGCACGACTGCGAAGAAGGCTAAGGGAACAGCTTGAATAGAAATACAACTAACTGCCGGTTCGAATGATCGAGCCGGCAGTCGATTGTTCGCTGCTAGAGCTGACCTTGAATGAGCGGTAGGCTGCACTTCATCACGGCACGTCGCAGCAGCTTGCGCGTATCGGCATCACCAGCTTGAAACGGGTTGATGTTACGGCCAAAATCAAGCATTGCCGCCTTGGCGATCTCAACGGCCTTCCTCTCATCCTGGACGATATAGTAGGCGGACTGATAAGCTTCAAGTTCCATTCGTCTCAATATCTCCAACCGATGTCCGAAATCCCCCTGCACAGCCATATCACCGGCCCCGCAAGTCCAATGATAGATTGTAGAGGTCGAGCTGTTCCATGCGCATACCTGCTTCAGCCTCCGGTCCGTCGAAGACAACGATGCCTTGAGCAGCAATCCCGCCGTTATTCAGGTCGATGACAGTGATGACTGGCGTGTGGTTGGCCACGACCAGCACATACGCTCGATCCTCCCATACCAGCGAGCTGACAATACGCTGACCGCCTAATTGGTCTGGTGTATACACATATTCGTCCGTCACCGTCTGGTCCGTCAGGATGGCATGATTGGTTAATGTCAATTGCTCCTCTGCTTGCTTGTTGACCGTCACGAAGCTTCCCCGTTGATGGGCGTTAAGCGATCTGTATGTTAGGTCACTAGGCCCCTCGCCAACGATCGTCAGCCACTCGCCAGTCGAGTAGCGATAGACTAGGAATTGCTCCTGTCGCATCATCATTCCTTTATTGCTAGAGCTGTAATCTGTCACCGACAACACAGCGATATCATCAGGTGCCATATCAGAGGCCCGGCTAACATAGCTGATATTGCGATTCTCCCCCTCCTCACCGAATGCGAATGCGGGCGTCGGCGGGGATACGGCTCGCAAGAATGCGCCATCCGTGAAATTCACAATATAGTCCTTGAATTGATACGTTTTATGTGTGATCCCAAGCAGCAGATGCAGCTCTTGACCGATCAGCTGCACATCTGCAAGATATGGCCAGCGCCCATCCCTGCTGCTGCTATCCAGCGCCGTATTGAAGGCGCGCACCTCTCCGGTTGACCGATGCATCGCTTCCACCGCTACGCTGATCATGCCGCCGGATGAGCGATCTGTGTCTCGTACCGGCTCTGCATATATCAACCATTCTTCATCCAAGTAGAAGCTTGACTTATTGATCTTGCCGCGCATAAATCCGCGATAGGCGTCTACCAGCGGAGCGACTTCCCAGTCCTTATAGAACCAATCGCGCGGACTCAGATAGTTCTCGTAGAACGAACGCTCGGACTTGTGTGTAATGCTGTTCAACGTTAGTTCAATGGACTGGGAGCCAGCCCCCGTGGTATACATGCCGCTGAGCTTGATTAATCCAAACTCGTTTGCGCTGCCGCGTGTGGTTTCTATTTTGTACCGTGGAAGATGCTCTAGCGCCCCAAATACATAGTAGGATCCAATGCCTGTAATGGCTACAATGGTGATCAATAGCGTGATTAAATATCGTCTCATGAAGGCCCTCCTCTCTATACCGATATCTTCTTCGTAAGTAAGCGCGAACTGAGCCAGACCGAACCCACGCCTATCAACCCAAGCAGCACAATTCCGATTGCTAGAATCTCATTCGGGTACAAGAACGAGATGCTGTGATCGATATAGATCACCATTGCCGAGAACAGCACACCCCCACTTAACGCCGCGTAGCCTAACCCGAACAGAATGCCAAGGCGACCGCTGCTTCTCTCAATTAAGATCGCGGTGAAGATCATGATGACGCCAATCGCGCCTGCGCCATACTTGATCATGAACTCATCGAAATTGCTCGGCAATAGCATACGCAGGATCTCATTAGCCCAGATCACATCGGAGTAGCGCGAGTCCGCGTATAATTCCGCAGGTACGATCACCTTGAACAGCTGGTTCTGCAGCAGAAGCAGAATCCATTGGAAGGAGACCAGGCTGAATACGAATAGTAAAATAGCTGTTAATTTAGCCCAGTATAGCTGCATCCTGGCGCTAGGAAGCATCAGCAGACGATAGATGAACGTGCGCTGGCCGAACCAGTCACGGTACCAGATCCAGCCAACATAGATGAGCAATGCCGTGATGCACAGTAGGATTGATATCGAGTACGGTTGATCCGCATAATTCATGATCGCCGCGAACGATATTCTGTCTCCCTGCAGATTATAGCCATAGCTGTTGAAATTGGTGTCTGAGGCCAGCCAATCTGGAGATAAGCGCTGCGCAACTTGATTTAAGGTAGTGATGAGAAGTGTTACAAATTGAATAATGGCGGTCAGCAGCATCAGCGCGAGTAAGTTGTAGCGGAACCGATGCACTTCCATATGGACCAGTCGCAAATAATTCTTCATGTCCGGTACACCTCCCGCATGATATCCACGATCGACTTGTTCGCGCTATGTCTCATCTGTTCTGTGTCAAATGCCATGGCAATCTCGCCGTCCTTGAGCAGGATGGCCTTATCAATCAGATGCTCCATCTCACCAATCTCGTGAGTGGTTAGCAGCACACCGCGATCCTCGATCAGCTCGCTGGTGAACACCTCGGCAATCTGCTCTCTGCTGAATAGGTCAATACCTGAGAAGGGTTCATCCATCAAGACAAATTCCGTATGCTGTGCTAGTCCCAGCACTAGATTGAACTTCGCAGCAGTCCCCTTCGATAGGGCAGCGATCTTATCGGTCCGATTCAGCGTGAAGAACCGCATCAATTCGTCTGCTCGCGATTGATCCCATGTATGCGGATAGAAGTCCTGCATGAATTGCATCGCTTCCGACAGGCGCATGGACGACGGCATGATTAGATGATCCGGGATGAAGGAAATCCGCTCATACCTCGCCACTGTGTCAATCGCCTGGCCGTCGATCCGGACATCGCCATCCGTTAAGGGAACAAGACCCATTATCGCTTTGAGCAAGGTGGATTTACCTGAACCATTCAAACCAACGAGACAGGTGATTCTGCCCTTCTCTACGGTGAAGGATGCTCCCTTCAATACGTGGCGCCGCCAATATCGCTTGCGTGCGTCTATCACTTCAATCATGCCTGTCCTCTCCCTTCTTGCCAACGTCATCGATGTGCGTCATCCTGTGCTTAATGAGTGCCAATAGTTCATCCATTGGGATCTGTATGTTCCGGATGGATAGGACGAAGGCATCAATCGCCTCACTGAGCAGCTCTGATCGAATTGCGATCAGCACAGCTTCGTCCTGTGTAACACGGCTCGGTGAATTACCCTCCGTCACGATCAATCTCTGTTCCTCCATCTCTCTATAGGCTCGCTGTGCAGTGTTCGGATTAATCTTCACTAGTACCGCTAGTTCTCTTCGTGAAGGAATGACCTGACCGGCTGCTAATCGACCTGTGATCATCAGCTCCTTGAAGTGGCGGACGACCTGCAGATACACAGGATCCCGGCCATTGAAGCGGACTTGCGACCATTCCATATTCGAATGCATCATGACACCTCTCTTCCTAGAAGAAATCCTCCGGATAAGTGTATGTATTAAGTGGTTCATACACTCTAAGTGTATTATGCTGTTCATACACATGAATGTCAATAAAAAAACATCGGTATAAACCATTTATATGAAACAATCCGCTCGCTGCTCGCGTCTTACCTCATATATTCCATTGTTGAGATTCGCATATTAGCGCAAGCATAATTCAACTGTTCAACTCCAGCTTCGCATTATGCTATAATGTTGTTGTTTTATTAAGGAGGATTATGGAATGGTAAGCCAACTCACGCATGCACAGAAAATCATTATATTCATCAAGAAATTCTTGTTCGTCTTCTGGATTGGATTCAAGTGGTTATTCATATTCGGATTAATCTCCGCTCTCCTGGCAGGAGGCGTGGTTGCTGGATATGTCACGTCACTGGTGAAGGACGAACCTTTACGCGACGCCCTGTCGATGAAGGACGCGGTCAATCAATATGACCAGACCGGCTTCGTCTACTTCAACGATGGGCAGCTGATTGGACAGCTGCGTGCTGAGGAGGATCGCCGATTAGCCCGTTCGATCAGCGAGATTCCACAGGTGATTAAGGATGCCTTCATCGCCATTGAAGATCATCGCTATGAGACGCATTATGGCGTCGATCCGATCGGCACGTTACGGGCGACCAAGCAGAAGTTCTTGAATGAAGATACGCAGACCGGCGGCAGTACGATTACACAGCAGCTAGCCCGCCGAGTTTTCCTCAGTCTGGAGCAGACCGACTCCCGCAAGTTTAAGGAGATCTTCCTGGCGCTGCGGATGAATCGAATCTTCACGAAGGATGAAGTCATGCTCGCTTATCTGAATAAGATGCCGTTCGGCAACGGCTCTAACGGCTATCAGGTATTCGGAATCAAGGCTGCGGCCAAGGGCATCTTCGATGTAGAGGATCTGAGCCGCTTGCATATTGCGCAAGCCGCTTATCTGGCAGGACTCGTCAAGGCGCCAAGCGATTATTCGGCGTATGACGGGTATGGGCGATTCGATGAGGATGGCTTCAATAAGGCGATGGATAGACAGAAGGTTGTCCTGTCCGAGATGCTCAAGTATGGTAAGATCACTCAGGATGAATACGACCGAGCACTGCGATTCGATATTAAGCCTACACTCGCGCCTACTAAGGCGAAGGCGTACACGACCTATCCCTATCTCATGATCGAAGCCGAGCATCGCGCTGCTGAGGTGCTGCTCCAGATGCAGAACCCTTCCCTGACTAAGGCGGAGCTGAATTCCAGGGCGAATGCGCAGTTGATGAAGGATGCCATCGACATGATGAACCGCAGCGGGTATAAGATCTATACGACGATCGATAAGACAATTTACGAAGCCATGCAGGAGATCGCTAAGAATCCTGACAATTTCTCCAAGGATCATCCAGAGAAAGGCATTGAACAGACCGGCGCCATGCTCATGGAGAATGCGTCTGGCCGAATTCTGGGTATGATTGAAGGCCGAGACTATTATATCGAGCAGCTTAATCACGCCACTCAGATGGTACGCCAGCCCGGATCCGCGATGAAGATCTTGGCGTACTTGCCGGCGATTGAACAGGGCTTGATCAGTCCCGGGTCACCAATCGATGACTCGCCAATCATCCTTAAGGACGGCGGCAAGGGTGCGCATATCCCAGTCAATCACAATAACCGATACCAAGGGTTATTGACCGCTCGTCATGCGTTCAACCAATCCTATAACATACCTGCACTCAAGCTATTCCTCGAGGAATACGGCGGTGTGGGGATCGAGACAGCATGGGATTACGCTAAGCGTATGGGAGTTACAACATTAACGAATTCGGATTACCAGTCTCAGACCGGTGTAATCGGGGGCTTAACGCATGGCGTATCTGTAGAAGAGATGACGAATGTATTCGCAACAGTCGCCAACAAGGGCGAATTCACCGATGCCTTCATGATCGAGAAAATTACAGATGCCAATAATAAGGTCATCTATCAGCATGTGGTAGAGCCTGTCTCCGTCTTCTCTGAAGAGACGGCCTTCCTCATGACGGATATGATGCGCACTGTTATCTCGAGCGGTACAGCCGGTGTTGTCCGCAATAACTTCGAGAAGTACGGCGAGATTCCGATATACGGGAAGACCGGTACGACCTCCAATGATTTTGACGTGTGGTTCGTCGGCTACTCGCCAGAGGTATCACTTGGAGTATGGACGGGGTACGACCAGCAAGCCAGATTAGCTACATCTGATGCGCGTAATCGCTCTAAGCTGATCTGGGCCAAAATTATGAATGCCGCCGTGGAGCTGAAGCCGGAATGGTTCGATGAGCCAGCGATGGAGCAGCCTGAGACAATCGTGCGCTCTACCGTGTCCGGTGTGTCCGGCAAGATTCCGAACGAGCTTACATCCGCGCTCGGCATGCTGTCTACCGACCTCTTCAACAAGCAGTATCTGCCTAGAGAAGAAGAGGATATGATTGTGAATGCGTCGTTTATTCGGTACAACAAGTTCAACTATATCCCTCAGCCGTCGACGCCGTCAGACTTCATTCAGCAGAAGGTACTCGTTAACCGAGCCAAGTCGAATAAAGCAATCATCGATGAGATCACGGCGATCTTCGAGCAATTCCCGAAGGCCGTCCCGATCGTCAGTGGTGTTCCGAGATCGCCTTCCTATTACATCACGCAGGACAGCCATCTGGATGCGCCTACGGACATGGATCCACGCATTGACGATGGCGCGCCTCCAGATGCGCCTACCGGCGTGCAGCTGGTCAAGGAAGGCGGCAATTATCGCATCACCTTCACCCCTGCTGCCGCGGAGGATATTATCGGATATCGCATCTACATGTCGAAGGACTTCGCGCCGTTCAACCGATTCGAAGGTCTGGTCGTCTATGCGGGTGATGATCCAACCTTCATGGTAGGCGCACGCACAGCTAATGACGCCTTCTACATCACAGCGGTCGATGTGGCAGGTCGTGAATCTATGCCGAGCAATTATGCATTCTCTAGCGGCACTGCTGTCGATCCAAGCCTGCTGCCACCCGTTCAGCATATTGATCCAGAGAGCGGCGACATCATTGGGGATCTGCCCGATCCACTGGATCCAGCGCAACCAGGCAGCTCTGATGACATTGTGACAGGAACGGGCGTGCCATCCGCACCGACGCAAGTTAGCATCCGCTCACGAGACGACGGAGTTGGCATCCTGCTGGAATGGCAAGCCAATGCTTCGAGCCAGAGTGTGAACCAGTACCGAGTGTTCTACAGCGGAACTGTTGATGGTTCATATTCGAATATTGGTTCCACCGATAAGAACCGCTTTGAGTATATCTCCTTTCCTTCGGAAGGCTGGTATTATGTGACGGCTATCAATCCGAACGGCGAATCCTCTCCGTCGCAGGCGGTGGAGATGAAGGCGGATAATTAAAGCAGCAGCAATGAAGCAGGGGCTGCATCCCGGGTCATAATGACCTCGGATGCAGCCCCTGCTTATTCGTCGCATTCACGATGAAATGATTAGTCCTCGATGCTCGACAGGTCCCCTGTCGGCAGATTCAGCTCCCATGCCTTGAGCACGCGACGCATAATCTTGCCGCTGCGCGTCTTGGGCAGCTTATCCTTAAATTCTATCTCACGCGGCGCCGCATGAGCTGATAAGCCAACCTTGACGAACTGCGCAATCTCCGCCTTCAACTCATCAGAAGGTGAATACCCCTCGCGAAGCGCGATGAATGCCTTAATGATCTCGCCGCGCATCGGATCTGGCTTGCCAATTACGCCAGCCTCCGCTACAGCGGGATGCTCGACCAGCTTGCTCTCTACCTCGAATGGACCTACGCGTTCCCCTGCCGTGTTGATCACATCATCAATCCGGCCCTGGAACCAGAAGTAGCCATCCTCATCCATATATGCGGAGTCACCGGATACGTACCAGCCCTTCAGGCGGAAGTACTCCTCATACTTGGCGGGGTTCTTCCATACCTTGCGCATCATGGCAGGCCATGGCGTGCGAATTGCGAGATTACCCATGCGGTATGGAGGCAGTACATTGCCATGATCATCGATAATCGCAGCGCCTACACCGGGAATCGGCTTACCCATCGAGCCAGGACGAATCGCCAATGATGGATAATTGCAGATCAGCTGAGCGCCAGTCTCGGTCATCCACCAGGTGTCATGAATTCGCTTGTTGTATACCTTCATCCCCCAACGAATAACCTCCGGGTTCAGTGGTTCGCCGACGCTAAGCACATGACGCAGCGAAGAGAGATCGTAGCTACTCAGCACCTCATTGCCTGCGCCCATCAGCATCCGGAATGCAGTAGGTGCGCTGTACCAAACTGTGATCTTATTATTCTGAATCGTGGAGTACCAATCCTGCGGACTGAAGCGTCCCCCGCGAATCACATTCGTCACACCGTTGAGGAACGGCGCGAAGATGCCGTAGCATGTTCCCGTCACCCAGCCCGGATCGGCGGTACACCAGTATACGTCGTCCTCCTTGAGGTCGAGCACGATACGCCCCGTGTGATAATGCTGGATCATTGTATTATGTACGTGCAGGATACCCTTGGGCTTGCCGGTTGAACCAGATGTATAATGGATGAGCATGCCATCCTCGCGGTCCACCCACTCGATCTCCAGCTCCTCCGAAGCGTCCGCCATCACCTGTTGGTAATCGACAAACTTATCTCCAGTCGGCAATTCATCGCCCACTAGAATGACATGCTTCAGATCTGGCAGCTCGTCGACAGGCACACGACTTAGAAGCGCTGGTGTCGTGATGACCGCAACCGCCTCACTGTCCTCAAGTCGATCACGTACAGCCATCTCCATGAACGCTTCGAATAACGGACCCACGATCGCTCCGATCTTAAGCGCGCCTAGAAGCGAACAATATAATTCCGGCGTACGCGGCATGAAGATGAAGACGCGGTCACCCTTCTTAATCCCCAGATTCCGCAGTACGTTGCCGAATTTATTGGAGAGCGTCTTCAGCTCTTGATACGTATACTGTTCGTTCCGAACAGGGTCGCTGTAGAGCAAAGCTGTCTTGTCCCTAAGCCTGCCTTCGGCATGTCGATCGATTGCTTCATATGCCATATTGACCTTGCCTGTCTTACTCCAGCTGAACGTCTGCTCAATCTCAGACCAATCGAATGCGGCATAGGCCTCATCGTAATTCTTAAGATTTGGATTTAAATCCGTTGCGGGTATGATCTCCTGCTGCTTCATACTATCCACTACACTTTCCCCCAATACTTTAGAGATATAACGCTTACATTTCAAGTGATGTGACCGAAATGTGACAAAGACAGTATACCACACGATTAATTCTAAGACTACGTCGGATGTTCGAATCAACGCAATAAAGTTAGCTCTTGATGTGTTACAATATGGGTATATTCTCACGTAACGAGGAAAGGGGCCGCACGCTTATGGAGCATCGCAAAATCTATCAGTCCCAGCAAATTCCCTATGAGGATAGACAACTGCTGCTAGCCGGACCGCTGACTCCGGACTATATTCAAGCATGCACGATGCATCCTGGTTTAAGCGCGTTCAGGCGTCCCAATGATCAGCATGAAGCCTTGATTGAGATCGCAGGCTTACCAGAGGGCAGAATTATCGCGGCGCTGGACGGTCAAGAGATTGTGGGTTATGTGACCTTCCACTATGCGGATGAGCTGGAGCGTTGGTCCGAGGGGAATATGGTCGATCTGATCGAATTGGGTGCGATTGAGGTTGCCAAGCCTTATCGCGCATACGGCATCGGCAAGCGATTGATCCAGCTTGCGTTCGAGGAAGGCCAGTTGGATAACGCGATCGTATTCACAACGGAATATTATTGGCATTGGGATTTGGATGGCAGCGGATTATCCGTCTGGGATTACCGGAAGATGATGGAGAATCTGATGAAGTGCGTAGACATGGTCTGGTTCGCTACAGATGACCCGGAGATCTGCTCGCATCCTGCGAATTGCCTGATGGTCAGAGTCGGCAGCGAGGTTCCGCTGTCGTCTGTCGAGCAATTCGACCGCGTCCGATTCCGTCAACGATTCATGTACTAAGGGCTCGATACGGAATTACTTCTCGCTTTCATGTAGCGGAAGTTATTCCGTAACGACGCCTAACTGGAGGGACTATCGTGAATAAATCCGCAGCATATATATACGACCCCGCTGTGCTCAATTATCGATTCTCGGATGAACACCCATTCGATCAACAACGGCTGCTGTCTACGATGGCGCTGTTGCAGGCAGTAGGAGCGCTATCTGAGGCATCAATCATTCGTCCTCAGCCCATACCGGAGTCGAGCATTCTACAGGTCCATACACAGGAATATGTATCCGCCGTCAAGGCGCTGAGCGTCGATCGGCCCGCGCTCATCGACATCGAGGAAGCCGAGCGCTATGGACTAAGCCGCAATGATGGCGATACGCCCTTCTTCCCAGGCATGCATGAGGCATCCAAGGCGATCGCCTCAGGCACAGTTGCTGCTGCTGATCTGGTCATGTCCGGTCAATATCGCCACGCCATGCACATGGGCGGCGGCTTGCATCATGCATTCGCCAATAAAGCCGCTGGGTTCTGTGTTTATAACGATGCTTCCATCGCGATCTCCCATATCTGGAAGCAATACGGTGCTCGCGTGCTCTACATCGATACGGATGTGCATCACGGCGATGGTGTTCAAGCTTCGTTCTACGCAGATCCGGATATCTGTACATTCTCCATTCATGAGACTGGCAAGTACTTGTTCCCCGGAACCGGCTTCGCCAGTGAACGCGGCGAGGATGCCGGCTTCGGCTATAGCATTAATCTGCCGGTGGAGCCGTTCACGGAGGATGAATCTTGGATGTGCAACTTCACAGCGGCTATCGAGCGAGTCACAGCATTCTTCAAGCCAGATGTGATTGTCAGTCAGCATGGCTGTGATGCCCACTATTACGACCCGCTCTCTCATCAGCATTGCAGCATGGAAATCTACCTGCAGATGCCTAGGGTGATTAAGCGATTAGCCGATACTTGGTGCGGCGGAAGATGGGTCGCAATCGGCGGCGGCGGCTATGATATATGGCGCGTAGTCCCTCGCGCCTGGTCATTGAATTGGCTCGTAATGACCGAGCATCCACTGGCCGATCAGCTGCTGAGCGGTAATATGCCCTTACCTGAGGAGTGGCTGAGCACATATAGCAAGCTTTCCCCCTATCCGCTGCCAACCCATTGGCTGGACGATAAGAACGCCTGGGAGGACGTTCCCAGGCGGCAAGAGATCACAGAGAAGAATGCCCAGCATCGCGAGCTCTCCCTCTTATATGTACCGGAGTGACCTCACCATATGAGAGACGAGCTGACAGGAATTGTGGGCGGCTTGCTTCGTGAACGCTGCGAAATTCATTGAGGCTGATCCATCAGCCTTGTCTGAGATCGATCGGATCACAACGAACGGAATTCGATTCATTGCACACACCTGTGCCACTGCCGCCCCCTCCATCTCTATGCATGCCCCCTGAAGCTCCTCACGCATCTGAATCACATAATGCTTATCTGCTACGAATTGATCCCCGGACAGCACGCGTCCTAGATGGACGCGCCGCTCCTCACCCAGCGCTTCGCCGGCCTGACTGGCGAGCCGAATCAGATCTGCGTCCGCAGGGAAGGTGGATGCCTCTGCGAATGGGATAACTCCGCGCGGATATCCAAGCGCCGCAGCATCCATATCATGCTGCACACAATCTGTAGAGATCACTAGGTCGCCAATCTCCAGCGACGGCTCAACGGCCCCCGCGACTCCAGTGAATAGAACACGGCTGATTCGATAGCGTTCGATGAGCAGCTGCGTGCAGACCGCGGCATTCACTTTGCCTACCCCTGACTTGCACAGCACAACATCCGCATCATGCCAGCGTCCCCGATAGTAAGTAATACCGGCATATATTGCCTCCTCGATATCCTGAAGCTCCTCTAAGATGCGCACGATCTCTTCATCCATCGCTCCGATGATCGCTGTGATGCCGTAAGACATAGTTAATCTCCTCTCGACTGAATGTTGCTAGTATAATATGCCACGCTAAACGGCTCTGCCGCCCTCCAAGTTTGCGTAGCAAACTACTTCGTAAGTAAAAGCGTTATCCGTTAAGCGTTTATAAATAGAAAAAAAGGCTCACATCTGTGAGCCTGCACTTCGAACTACTACGGCTTTACTACGGATTGCCGATGAATGATCTCATGCGGCAGAATCACGCGCTGATTCTGCACGTTCTCCTTGTTCATCAGCTTGGTCAGCAGTCTCATCGACACTGCGCCGATATCGTACATCGGCTGAGCAACAGTCGTCAGCTGCGGTCGAACCATGGATGCCATTCTAGCGTTGTCCACACTGATGACCGACAGCTCCTCCGGTACCTGAATACCGGAATCCTGCGCACAATGAATAGCACCGATCGCCATCTCATCATTGGCCGAGAAGATCGCGGTCGGCCTGTCTTTAAGCTGCAGGAAGTACTTCGTCACATCAATGCCCGACTCATAGCGGTAGTTACCGATACGTACCATGGACTCTTCCACCTGAAGGCCAGCTTCTTCCAGCGCTTTCTTGTAGCCGCGATAGCGCGCGAAGCCATTCATCGGATCCTCCAGCGGTCCGCTGATCATAGCGATCGAACGATGACCTTCGGTCAGCAGATGCTGCACAGCGTCATATGCGGCGGTTTCATGGTCAATATCGACGGATGGATACGATTCATTATCCTCTGATGTCGCGCATAGCACGACAGGCACTGAGGAGGTGTTGAAGGCCAGAATATGATCCTCCGTTACTGCACCGCCCATGAATAAGAGCCCGTCCACCTGCTTCTCCAGCAGGGTGTTAATTACACGGATCTCCTTCTCCTTACGCTTGTCCGCGTTACAGAGAATAATATTGTAGTGATACATATTCGCAATATCCTCAATACCTCGGGCTACTTCAGCGAATATTGAATTGGATATATCCGGTATCACCACACCGACTGTAGTCGTCTTCTTACTAGCTAGTCCTCTGGCTACAGCGTTCGGACGATAGCCAAGACGGTCGATGGCTTCGAATACTTTCTTGCGAGTCTGCGGCTTCACATTCGGATTGTTGTTGACAACACGAGAAACGGTGGCCATCGACACGTTCGCTTCCCTTGCCACATCGTAAATGGTAACTGTCACTGTTCAATCTCCCCAATAACGCATAATAAATTTATGATACTTTACTTCAGCGCATTTCGCAATGTAATCATGTACATAAATGCACAAAATGCAAGAAAAGTCCCGAATTTGGGACTTATGTAGCTCGATTGTGTTGTCGTATCAAGCTATTCTTACACTGGAATAGCGGAAGTGAGTTGCTGCAGCCGTTCCGTCAGCTCCTCTTCCCAGCGCTCATCTTGTACGGATTTGGCTACGAGCAGCAGATCTAGCAGCTCATCAATACGATTACCGATTATCCCCTGAATAGACAGTTGAGCCAATTCAGGATCAGCCGCTTGCGTCAGCATATTCGCCCATTCATTGCATTCATTAAACTTCAGCTTATGTTTCCCCGGATTATGGCCTAAATCACCAATCAGCCGAGCAATTTCAGACTTCAAGCCTGACAGCACTTCAGCGCGCTGACAAGACTCGCACGAATGGATGGGGACATTCTCAATCTCTACCTTATTGGAATAAATCACGGTTCGCAGCTGAAGATCCATGAGTTGACCACATTCACATGCCTTAAGCAATTCAATTCACACTCCTGATCGTCCTTATGTTCATGTTCAATCATGTTCATAGTTACGTATTCTAGAAGTTAATTTGGAATCCTCTTGCGGCATGCGTAGTAGTTTATGGAAGGCTATACACGTCTTAGTATTCTGCGTACGACAGGCATGGAAACGAACAGCATAGCAACAATCGCGCCGATGCCATCATTCCGGAGATCCTGCAGGTCCGCGAATCGGCCTTCTACGAACGTCTGGTGATATTCATCCGTCACCCCATAGAGCAGACATAATACGACCACTACAATCTTAATCGATAGCCGATCACTGTCAAACCCCCACCAGAAGAACAGGGCTAGTACGAAATAAGCCACGAAGTGTCCAAAGTTAAACCCGTCCATCCAAGGGGCGAATCGTTCCACGATCGGGAACAATGCACCTAGCTCGCTGCCCGTTCTAGAAGACAGCCAGAAGATAACTCCCATCCATAGCACAGCAGGTATCCAGCGTAACCATCTAATCCGTCTCATACCGTCTCGGACCCATGCTCAATAAATTGACGGACAAGCGTCTCCACTTCGACTCCCGTTCGGCATTGCACCAGCTGCGCAGCCAGCTCCTCGCTGGCTGATGCGTCAAGCTTAAGCAGCTGCCCCTTCAGCTCGACAACTCCTCTTACTGACATGCTTAGCTGCCGCACGCCTAATCCAACCAGCAATGGCAACGCATAGGGATCGGCAGCCATCTCTCCGCAGACGCTAATTGGAATATGATGCCGCTTGGCCGCCTCAATCGTCAGCTGCAGCATACGAATGACAGCCGGATGGAACGGATCATACAAGTCAGCAATCTCATCATTCATCCGATCGACAGCAAGAACATACTGAATCAGATCATTCGTACCAATGCTGAAGAAATCGGCCTCCTCAGCCAGCCAATCCGCGATCATGACGGCAGCAGGCACCTCGATCATGATTCCGACTTCTAGCTGCTCATTATAACGAATTCCTTCGGCCCGCAGCTCCTGCTTAGCCTCAGCCAACACCGCATTCGCTTGCTGCCACTGCTCAATCGAGGTAATCATCGGGAACATCAGCTTCACATTCCCATGCATGCTTGCTCGAAGTATAGCGCGCAGTTGCGTCTTGAAGATGTCTTGACGGTCCAGCGAGAAGCGAATGGCGCGATAGCCAAGGAACGGATTATCCTCCTCCGGGAATGGATAATAGTCCAGCAGCTTATCTCCTCCGACATCCAGGGTCCGGATGACGATGGACTGCCCCTCGAGTCGCTCTGCTACGCGCTTATACACCTGGTATTGCTCTTCCTCATCAGGGAATTCGCCGCGATCCATATAGAGGAATTCCGTGCGGAATAAGCCGACTCCCTCAGCCCCGCTGTCTATCGCCATATCCAGCTCCTTGAAGGAACTGATATTCGCGCTAATCGTAACTGCTGTACCATCACGCGTAATAGACGGCGCGAAGCGATTCTCCTGCAGCTTGCGGCGAGATTCCAGCAACGCCTGCTGACGCGTCCTGTATTGCTCCATACGATCTCGCTCCGGATGGATATAGATTACGCCTTCATCGCCGTCGACAATCAGCTCATCGCCTGTCTGTATCGGCGACATGATCTGGTCCTCCAGACTAATAACGAATGGGATACCCATCGATCGAGCGATGATGGCCGCATGAGAATTACGACCGCCTGTCAACGTGACGATTCCCAGAACGCGTTCAGGATTCAAATTTGCAAGCTGAGAAGGAGATAGCTCCTTCGCAACCAGAATGAAAGGATCATTGTTCGTAGGCAGTGTAATATCCGGAGCGCCGATCAAGTGGTGGAGCAGTCGATTGCCGACATCCTTCACATCGGCCCGACGCTCCTTCATGTATTCATCGTCAATCCGATCGAACATGGAGGCGAATTGATCAATCACTTCCTTGACCGCTACCTCCGCGACCTTATATTGACGCTGAATAATTCCGCTTACCTCACTCATAAATTCCGGATCATCCAGAATGGCCAGATGCGCATCGAAGATTAAGGAATTCTCCTTGCCGATGACAGGAGTCAGCTCTCGCTTGATCTCCTCCAGCTCATGCTTGGATTCACGAATTCCTCTATACAGACGATCGAATTCATCCGCGAGCTGCGTCACATCAATATCCTTCTCTGGAATGTCCCATTCCCAAGTCGGCAGTACGAACGCCTTGCCAATCGCTACACCAGACGAGGCTGCTATCCCATTAACTGTTTGCAGTTGCATCAATCTTATCCTCCCTAAGTACGACTGACATGACAGCGGCCTGTCCCAGCTTGACCGATTTGAACGGCGCGAAGCTCCAAGACCTGACCTTGTCAGGGTTAGTGATTACCATCGGTGTCGCCAATGACTTGGCATTGGCTTGTACCTTCTTCAGATTAAATCGCAGAAGCAGCTGCCCTTGGTCCACTACATCCCCTTCAGCCACCTTGCAATCGAAGCCCTTGCCACCCAGTTGGACCGTATCAATGCCCACATGCAGCAGCAGCTCGAGCCCTTCATTCGTACGCAATCCTATCGCATGCTTGCTTGGATGGACATGGATAATCGTCCCTGATACTGGCGCAACGACCTCACCGCGATCCGGAATGAAAGCCACACCATCCCCTACGAGCTTGTTCGCGAATATCTGATCAGGTACGTCCTGCAGCGCGATCATCATACCTTGCATGGGCGCGTGGAAGGTCACCGTCTGGAAGTCTCTGCGCATCAGCTTCATCATCTCTTCACGCAGCAGCTCGCTAAGTGTGCCGAACACAACCTGAACATTCCCGCCCCCCAATTGGATGATGCCTGCGGCGCCCAAGTGCTTCAGCACATCAATATCCATGAGATGCTCATCTTGCAGATTTAACCGAAGTCGGGTAATACAGGCTTCCATCTTCGTGATATTATTCTTGCCGCCCAGCGCTTGCAGAATGAGCGGCGCCCGGTAAGGTATGTCGCCTGCGCCCTCATCAAGCGCTGACCCGTCCTCACGACCAGGCGTAGCCAGATCGAATCGGCGTATCGCCCAACGGAATAAGAAGTAATACAACGCCCCATAGGCGAGGCCAATAGGGATAATAAGCCAGCCGTTACGCGACAGATGCAGGTTGATTAGATAATCCAACGCGCCTCCAGCGAAGGAGAACCCGTGCCGAATGTCCAGCATATACACAATGACCATTGATAGTCCGGATAGGACCGCATGAATCAGGTATAACATGGGCGCCACGAACAGGAACGCGAACTCGATCGGCTCCGTTACACCGGTGAAGAAGCACGCCAGCATGGCGGTGGTGAAGGTCACCTTGACCTTGGGCTGCAGATCCTCGCGAGCTTCATGTATGATAGCCAGCGCGATCGCAGGCAGCGCGTACATCATGATCGGATATAAGCCGGCCATATAGATGCCAGCCGAAGGATCACCTGCGAAGAATCGCGGAAGATCACCGTGCACGATCTTGCCCCCTGGTGTCTCATAGGAGCCTAGCTGGAACCAGAACGCATTATTCAGAATATGATGCAGGCCTGATGGCACGAGGAGGCGATGCAGCGCCCCGTACACGAACACACCGAATGCTCCGGTACTTAATATCAGATCCGATAGCAGCTCCGATAATCGTGAGATCCACGGTCCCGCCTTCACCAGAATGAAGGAGAACACCAGCGAGGCAAAGCTGATGAATAACGGCACGAAGCGTGACCCGCCGAAGAACTGAATATATTCCGGGAACTCGATCGTCTTGAAGCGATGGAACGCCCATGCGGACATCAGCCCGAGGAATATGCCTCCTGCGATGCTGAACTGGAAGGTCTCACTCATGAACTGCTTGGCGATTTGTGTGGTAATGAAGTAGGATAGCAGCGAGGACATCCCCGCCATGCCAGCATTCTCTGTTAATCCGAGCGCAACGCCGACAGCGAAGATTAGCGGCAGGTACTGGAAGATCGTGCTGCCCGCTAGATTCAGAACTTGATCGAAGTCATGCAGCCCAATCATACCCCACGGCAGATTAGCCAGACTGAGGAATAAGGCAGCGGCAGGCAAGGCAATCATCGGCAGCATCAATGCTCTACCGAAGTGCTGCAAGCTGCCGATCCACTTCGCTCTCCAATTCATGAATGACCTCCCTTCCGCCGCAGTGGCCTAAAATTTCCGTTCCATAATTCCTCTATTACCATATAGCAAATTTCGCCTATCGTCCATCACCTTATGCGATTAAACCTGTACATCGTCTGGAGATGCATGAACAACAGCTAAGAAGGCCTCTACAACGCGCGGATCAAAATGGACCCCGATCTGCCGCTTGACCTCCGCAATCGCTTCCTCGGACGTCCAAGCCTGCTTATAGGGACGTTCATGCGTTAACGCATCGTAGAAGTCCGCGAGCGCTACGATCCGGGCCTCGATCGGGATCTGCTCCCCCTTCAATCCGTTCGGGTAGCCTGTCCCGTCCCACTTCTCATGATGAGACAACGAGATGATCTCCGCCAGACGCAGGACATCGAAGGAGCTGTCCTTAAGGATCTGAGCACCGATCGTCGTATGCTGCTTCATCTGCTCGAATTCAGCGGGCTCGAAGCGCCCAGGCTTGAGCAGAATATGATCGGGCATGCCGATCTTGCCAATATCATGCAGCGGAGCAGCCATCTGAATGAGATCGATCTGACTTTGCGGCAGACCCAGCTTGCTGGCGATTTGCTCGGATAGCAATCCGACACGCTGCGTATGATTGCCTGTCATATCATCACGGAATTCCGAGGCGCGTCCCAGCAGCTGAAGAATTTCTAGCTTCGCTTGGAAGAGCTGCTCCGTGCGTTCCAGCACCCGCTGCTCCAAGCTCGCGTTATGCTCCTGCAGTTGGATATGCAGATAGCGGGTCCGTAATAAATTATGTATGCGCAATACGACCTCTGTCCGGTCATATGGCTTCGTTAAGAAGTCATTGACCCCTGCCTGAAGCCCCTCTTGCTTAGCCTTGGGTGTATTATCAGCAGTCAGCATCAGGACAGGCAGATAATGATCCTGCCCGACCTGCTCGCGAATCAATCTAACTGCCTGCAAGCCGTCCATCCCGGGCATATGCAGGTCCAGCAGTATAATATCCGGTTCAATCTCCGTTAGGAGCTGTTCAATACGGTGCGGATCAGCCGTGCTGTATAGCTCGGTGAAGCCGGCTCTGCCTAGAATGCGTTCAAGCAGACTAATATTATGTTCTTGATCATCTACAATTAGAACCTTGGCTTGGGTTGCAATGAACGCGGCCAATGATAGCCCTCCCTTATGCAATTCGCTTAGCTGTCCAAAAGCCGATTCATCTTGGCAAGCAGCCGCTCCAGATCCACTGGCTTCGTGTCGAAATCGTCACAGCCGGCCTGATAAGCCTTCTCTGCATCGCCAGCCATCGCATGGGCTGTCAACGCGATTACGGGAATCGCAGCAAGCTGCGCGTCGCTCTTCAGCTGACGAGTCGCTTCCCAGCCGTCCATGACAGGCAGGCTCATATCCATAAGAATTAAATCCGGATATTCACGCCTTGCGCGCTCCACTCCTTGCTGACCATCATTTGCGGTAATGATGTCATATCCCTTGCGAGATAGTCGCCTGCTAAGCATGTCGCGATTCATCTCATTGTCTTCCACGAGTAGAATCTTAGGCATCCCGATTCACCTCCTCCTGACCTTCCAACTGCTTCGATAAGAGCGGCAGCCAGCAGCAGAAGGTAGAGCCTTGACCGAGCCCGCTCTCTACGGTAATAAGACCGCCCATCGCCTCTGTAAACCGCTTGCTAATGGCAAGTCCTAAGCCGGTTCCGCCATACTTCCTAGTAGTGGACGTATCCGCTTGCGTGAAGGGTTGGAACAGCTTGCTGAGCTTGTCCGGACTAATGCCAATCCCTGTATCAGCAACCCGGAAGCAATACCCCCCCTGCCCATTCCGTTCCTCCTTGAAGATATCGAATCGAATTGTACCGTCATCTGTAAATTTATTCGCATTGCTCAGTAGATTGATGAGGATCTGCCGCAACTTGATTACATCCGCGACCAAGGTGACATCCTCCTCCGTCGACGTTACTAACACATTCCCCTTACTCTCTGCTAATGGAATGATCGTCGAGCATACGTCTGCAATTAGATCACGAAGGATAAATTCTTCCAGATGCATCTCCATCTTACCAGCTTCAATCTTGGAGATGTCCAGAATGTCATTAATCAACGACAGCAGATGATTACCGGCCTTACAGATTCGCGCCAGATCCTCCGCGAACATCGGCTCGCCAAGCTCCTCCGCCTCCTCCTGCAGCATCTCGCTATAACCAATAATGGCATTGAGCGGCGTACGTAGCTCATGACTCATATTGGCTAGGAATTGACTCTTGATCAGGCTGGCTTGGATCGCTTCGTCATGTGCCTTAGCTAGCTGTTCTGTGCGCTCTGCCAGAGCCGCCTCTGCAATCATCCGATCGGTAATATCCGTCCGAATGGAGATATACTGGCGAGGAACGCCTTGTTCATCCAGGAAGGGCACTATGGTTGTATTCATCCAATACTCATAACCGTCCTTGGCCCGGTTCTTCACCTCGCCTTTCCAAACTCGGCCCTGACTGATCGTCTCCCACATTGTCTGGAAGAAGCTCTTCGGATGATAGCCCGAATTCACAATGCGGTGCGTCCGTCCCAATAACTCATTATAGCTGTATTTCGAAATCTCGCAGAACTTATCATTCACATAAGTGATAACGCCCTTGCTGTCTGTTATCGCAACAATAGAGGATTCATCCAGCGCGTTCTCGATATCACTTAATTTCTCGACAGTCTTCAACAGCGTATACTCATCATGCTTGCGCTTCGTAATATCTGTCCCTATGGTGATAAATTGACGTATCCCGCCCTCTTGATTGAGTAACGGTACTATGACGAGACTGATCCAATATTCACTGTTATCCTTCGCACGATTCTTCACTTCGCCATGCCATACTTGTCCCTTGCGAATAATGTCACTAATCTCTGCTGCTGCTTCTTCCGTCAGATCAACCGAGTTCATCCATCGATGAGGCTTGCCTATCAATTCGCTTCGGTCATACTTAGAGATCGCGCAGAATTGGTCATTCACATAGGTCATATTGCCGCTGGCATCCGTAATCGAGATGATTGATGATGCTTCTAATGCAGTTAAAGCATATTGGATGTCTTCGAGCTGTGCGAACATCATCACTACTCCATTCTGCCTTCAATTCTATGATCATATGTTGCCTACTCCAGATAGATTCGAATCTCATCTAATAGGGATTGAGGATGATAGGCACCCTTCTGAATAATCTTCTTCACCGAGCCGTTCAATTGTTGATGATCCTCAGTCGTTATGGACTTAGCAGTCAGGACAATGATCGGAATCCTCGACCAAGCATCATGCTTCTTCAGCTCCACAATAAACTGGAAGCCATCCATCTCTGGCATCATCAGATCCAGCAGGATCACAGCGGGCTGCTCACGTGTGATACAGGCTAGCGCTTCTATGCCATTGTACGCTTCCATAACCGAGTACCCTTCCTTATGGAGCAGCTTCGTCACCAGCTCACGAGAAGAGCTATCGTCTTCCACTACTAGAACCGTCTGGGAGTCCTGATTAGCGACATACTTACGCAGTACTGAGACTAACTTATCCCGCTGTACAGGCTTCGTGAGGTACTCTGCCGCACCGATCGTGTATCCGAGCTGACGGTCGCTCGTCATTGACCAGACCACCACTGGAATATCCGCAAGCTCCGGATCATTCTTCAGCTCTGCGAGCACGCTCCAGCCATCCATACTCGGCATCAGAATGTCCAGACAGATGACCTTCGGCCGCAGCTTCTTGGCAAGCACTAATCCGTCACGTCCATTATCAGCGAAGGCTAATGTCCAGCCTGTCTTAGCCAGATAGCGTTCCATCAAGTCTCGATTGAACGCTTCGTCATCAATTAATAGGATGCTTACTCCTGTATCTGCATAGATGGTCTGAGGAGCTGCCGTATGCTCGGACATAGTTGTTATCTCCATCTGAGCCTGTGCGGCTGGAAGCCAGCACGTGAACACCGTGCCGGCACCTGGTTCACTCTGCACGTCAATCTCGCCACCCAGGAGTCGTGAGAATCGCTCACTGATCGCCAGTCCCAGGCCGGTTCCTCCATACTTGCGTGTCGTCGAAGCATCCGCCTGCGTGAACGGCTGGAACAGCTTGCTGAGCTGCTCCTCGGTTATCCCAATCCCCGTATCTCTTACCTGGAAGCGATAACCAGATACACTCTCTCTCACCTCAGCATCCACCTCGAAGTCAATCGAGCCTTGATCCGTAAACTTATTCGCATTGCTGAGCAGATTAATTAGAATTTGGCGTAACTTGGTTATATCTGTCACGATCATGCCATCTTCTTTAATCGTAGTCTGCAATTGATTCCCCTTGCTCTGAACAAGCGGTGTGATGGTCGTCAGCACGTCTTGAACGGCATCCTGGATGCTTAAGCGTTCCAAGTGAAGCTCCATCTTACCCGCCTCGATCTTCGAGATGTCCAGAATATCATTGATCAGCATCAATAAATGGTTGCCCGCCTTGCTGATCTTGGATAAGTCATCCACGAATGAGGCTTGCCCGAGCTCCTCGGCCTCCTCCTGCAGCATCTCGCTGTAGCCAATTATGGCATTAAGCGGCGTGCGGAGCTCATGACTCATGTTGGCTAGGAACTGACTCTTAATCAGATTCGCTTGAATGGCTTCGTCATGTGCGGTGGCTAGCTCCTCCGTTCGAAGTGCGACCATCTCTTCCAGATGTTCATTCAATTGCCGCAGCTCCAGATTCATCTGATAGATTTCATCTGACTTCCGCTTGATCTCTGTATCCTTATAGGCAAATCGTCTGCCGATATAGATTCCAATAAGCGATAAGGCGAGCGTCAGAATCGAGCCCAGAACAATTACATAAGCAAGCGCGGTTTGATTCCATACCGATCCCAGCGAAGCAGCGTCCTCTGCCGTCAGGTGGAATACCGCGCCAGCCATTCCTGAGTAATGCATCCCCGCAATCGCCGCCCCCATGACCAGCGCGCTGCCAAGCTTCATGACATACGAAATCGACCCACGACCAGATCGGAAGTAGATGGATAGATAGATGGCTGCTATCGATGCTACAATAGCGATCACAATCGACAGCCAGAAGTAGAAGGGATCATAGGTGATTCCGATCTGCATCGCTTCCATACCAATATAATGCATCGCGATGATTCCGAGCGCGAGCAATAGTCCGCCTGTCAACATGTGACGCAGCTTAGGCTCATTCACCCCAATAGTAATGAGCGCAATCAACGAACCTGCTATCGCGGCCACAACCGATACGAGGACTAGAAAGGTATCATAACTGACAGGCACAGGCAAGGAGAAGGCGAGCATGCCGATGAAGTGCATCGACCAGATTCCCATTCCCATCAGGAAGCTTCCGAATAGCAGCCAGATCCAGCGCTGCATGCCAGTAGATGCGCTGATCCGAGCTGCCATTACCAGGACCGTATAGGACGAGATGACCGCAACGATATAAGAAAGAGTAACCAGCATGTTATCATGAGTGCCGTGTAGGTGCTCCACAATGTTCCCCCTTAACAAGCATATATCCTTATTTTAAGAGAGCATATTGGTGATAGATTTGTCAAGTCTCGCGCGACTATAAGCGAATAAGAAACACGGAGAGGAATAGAAATTGCAGTGTACAGACAATCTCAATGATGCCGGCATGTGAAGGCCGCAGCGGCTTCCCTGCGAACACGAAGACGCGAATGATAGAGAGTACATAGGGAATCGTCATCCATGGAAAGCCCATCACTGACGGAAGGATGAGGAGAATACTATGATAGAAGTAGGCGTAATTGGTATAGCGCTTATTGGAACGTTCACGGAATACGGTCTTAATGAAGAAGACGGTTCCCATGAAGTGTAGGAAGCTGAAAATGACGATCATCGCCATCATCTTGTCCCAGCCCCCGCCTCCGAACAGATAAGCGGCTGCACCGCCAATCGTGAAGACGAGAATCGCGCATCCATCATTGAGCAGCGCCCGCTCTGACTTCCTCTTGGCGTACCAGATGTTAATGAGGACAAGCACCAGTAGCGGCGCGGCGAAGCAGGCTAACTGCGGGGTGTCAACTAAAGGTATAATGACTAGGAACAGACCTGCCATTCCGTAACCGATGCCCCATCGGATGTAGCGGTCTCTCTCCAGCTTGCGCTTCCAGGACTGCAGGATCGGGTAAGACGATAGATAGAAGCATAACCATGCCAAAAATAAAAGGAGATGCATCCATCTGACGGTTCCTGTGAACATCCCTAACAAGAATGGCGCACTGACCATCGCCCATCCACCATGCTCATGTGGCAGGATAAGCTTCTTCCGATTGTTACGCTTCTTATCGTTCATATCCAACTATCGCTCCTCTATAAGTAATAGGTCATCTCTATGAGATGACCCTATCACAGTCGATTAGGAATAGTCGGTGTGCAGATCACACTTGATTGTGAGCATTGTGTGACAGCTTGCTAGACCTCATACACGCACATGAAGCGCTCTACGCCCGGATACTTCTCACCCAGGCTTGTAATCGTAAATCCAATATTCCGATAGAAATCTACTGCTTCATCGTCAGTCTCGGCCACTATTTGCTCTGGCTGCTTCCGTTCAAGCAGTTCCAATATAAGTCCGCGTCCGTAGCCGAGTCTGCGGCTGACCGGTTCTACCGAAATAAGCTCGATAACCATCGTGCTAAGCTGTATTCGAATCCCGATAACTCCTACGACGGCACCCTCTTCTTCCCATGCATAAATCTCCAGATCTTGATTCGTCTTATAGTCTTCCAGCGCGCGTTCCACACGCTCTGGATCAGGGAATATCGCATATTCAATCAGCTCTCTAATCACGGGGTCGTCCAATTGTTCTCGAATATCCAGTAACATGTCAATCGCTCCTTGCGCAAGCTAGTTTATAACAATTGTACACCAAATTCAGCGAGTAAATCTGCTAGTCGATTCAACGGAAGGCCAACGACCGTGAAGTAATCTCCGTCTATACGCTCAATTAACATAGCACCAATCCCTTGTATGGCGTAGCTCCCGGCCTTGTCATTCGGTTCGCCAGTTCGAATATAGCGTTCAATCATCGCGTCTGGCAGCGGCCTCATATAGACCACTGTACGACTATAAGATGCGCGATGAGCACCGGTTTCCGAATCGACAACCGCAATGCCTGTATAAACCTCATGACTTCTGCCCTGCAACAGGGAGAGCATCCGCCATGCATCCTGTTCATCCACCGGCTTGCCTAGTATTTCTCCGTCGCATACGACAATGGTATCTGATCCGATCACAAGTCCAGAATCATAATGCTCTGCTACAGCTCTCGCTTTGAGCAGGGCTAATGCTTCTACCGCTTCATGCGGCATAGCGCCATTAGGGATCGTCTCATCGCAGGAGCTGGGATGGATGTGGAATGGCACGCACAGGCCCTGCAGCAATTCTCTCCTCCGCGGTGATGCCGATGCGAGTATCAACGGCCGATCAACGGCTAATTGTCTCAATCGCCTGCTCCTCGCTAGCTAGGAAGAAGAAATCCTTGCCATGGTTGCTTTCATAGATGAAATCCTTCAGACTGTTGCTCGTATAGCTCGAATAATCACCGACAATGGCAAGCTTCATCTGATAGTTGATAAACTTCTGTAGGATATCGCCAGCCAGCCTGGTCTTCAGATCGAAGAAATCCTCGATAATCGCTGATTTCGGGATGATCATGCGACTGGTCCCCGTCTGGTAGCTGACCGTCGCGAGCAGATCCAATGCGGATTGGACGTCGGTGATCAATACCTCGTCTGACCTAATGATGGCGATGTCCGTGCCATTATGAGATTGTGTGATAATATCCATTACGTCTGTCTTCCCTTCCTGATATGATCTGCTACTCGCATAGCCATTGCGAATATCGTTAATACCGGGTTTACACCGCCATTGGTCACATGCACAGAACCGTCACTCACCCAGAGATTGTCGTACCCATGTATGCGGCCTAGCGGATCGGAGACCGATGTCTCAGGGTCATCCCCCATGCGCAGCGTTCCCGCCTGATGCTGGCCGCCGCTTAGGCCGCTGCCCGGCTGGGTTCTCCACACCTGCTTAGCGCCGGCGGCCCATAACCAAGTTTCGGCTTGCTCCGCCAGCATCAGCGAGGCGCGAATCGATTCAGGATGTACACTGCCGGATAGCTGAGCTACCGGGATGCCGAAGCGATCCTTAAGGGTGGGAGAGAGTCGAACCCTGGCCTCGGGGTTGGGGATCTCCTGAATCGGTCCCTGTACATGGCTGGTGCGCAGATAGGATTCGCGCATGTTCTGCTTGCCCGCAGCCCCCCATCGCGCGGCATCAGGTGCGAGCGCTCTAGACCAGTGCACAATCGGCAGCCGTGTGAATTCATTAGCTAGCAATCCGCCCCCGATAATGCCGGCATTGCCATGAGCGAACCGGATTGTGGCAATGCTGACGCCAGGCCCTTGCCCATCCTGTACAAGCTCGTCGAATGTGGCATATGCCCCAGCGTACACATGGCCCTGTAGATGTCTGCCAACCTGGTCATGCCGATTGCCGATTCCATCGGGCTCAGTCTGTGTTGCCGAATGCAGGAGCAGCCGCGCACTCTCTATAGCGCCAGCGGCAACAATCACATGCCCTGCTCGAATGTGTCTGCGCGTGATCGTACCATCCACTTCCATCACTAAGCGGACACCCGTGGCATGCCGGCTATTCTCCGTATCGATACGCTCTGCCATCGTATCGCAGATCAAGTCACAGTTACCGGTTGCCAGCGCTCGAACCAGCATCGTATTATGCCCGCCGTTCTTGCTATTCGTCGGACAGGCGAACCCGACGCATTGTCCGCAGCGCACACATGCCGGTCTGCCGTCGTACTCGATAGAGTTGATGAGCAGCGGGACAGGCCCCGCATGCCAGCCCAGCTTAGCAGCAGCTTGCGCTAGACGCTGCGCCTCCAGCGTCATGGGGAGCGGAGGCATCGGATAACCGCTGCGTCTCCAGCCTAAGTCGGGATGTGCGTGGCAATCCCCGCACACCCCGATCTCCCACTCTGCTCGCTCATAGTACGGCTCCAGCTCCTCGTAGGTGATCGGCCAATCCTGGAGCGAGCTTCCGTCCGGAATGCCGTAGCGCGACGCCATACGGAAATCATCGGGATGGAAGCGCCATGCTTGGGCGCCATACACTCTGGTACCGCCGCCCACCGTCATGGCATTATTATGATAATCACCTTCATGTGACCATGTTATACGCTCACTGCCGTCAGCGCTTAGAATGGTGCGCGGATAACCTTCGCCTATCGGTCCAGTATTGTGTCCATACTTGCTGAACCGGTGATTCGCCATATGATCCTGACTGATTTGACTGTATCGTAGCCAGCTCCCTCGTTCAACGATGAGCACCTGCATACCTGACTCGGCCAATCCTGCAGCAACGGTCGATCCTCCAGCGCCAGCGCCGATCACGATGGCATCATAATGATCGCGAAGCTGATCGAATCGCTTGGTTGCCAGCTGCGGATCGGATGTATCGCTGCCAGCGACATTACCGGGGTGATACCCGATCATCGTCCAGGCTATATTTTGCCGCGGCTCATCTGAACTTGAATTCCCGTAATAGCCTTCCATGACTAGGCCCAATAAGGTCTCAAAGCATAAGCGCGGAGAGATCGGCCAGCCCTCCAAGTTGCCCAGTTCCATGTCCTGTAATAGTTGATCTTGTTCATTCGGCTTGATAGACGTATAGGAGTGATTATATCGAGATTGAGATTCGGCATCCAGCGCCTGCAGCCCTGGTACAATTAACGTTGTCCAGCTTACCGGGTCTTCACCTGCGCGGAGTTCCAGGTAATCGATGACCCGTTCCTCCGTTGCAGATGGCCATTCATCTCTTGGAATGAATCGATCAGCAATCGCTTGCAATAGCAGTCTTAACTCGCTTGTAACCTGACTCTTCATCTCGACCCTCTCCCCTAGTCTCTAGATTCGCAGCTACTTACTGTTCGTTATCTCGTAGAATGTAATCACATTATTGTCAGGGTCTACAACCCCGAAGTCACGCTCCCCCCACCACTGGTCACGCAGCGGCGCGTTCGGATGAACGATCCCTAATGGCTCCATACGCTGATAAGCGTCATCAATGCCTGCTACTTCTATCCTGCAACTTGCGGTACCCGCTAAGAATGATTCAGCTCCCGAGACAATTGGCTCCAAGCTGTTACGTGTCTGCCACGTCTCATCACTCGCTTCCCACAGATGAAGGAATCGAACTTGATTGATGTAGAGTGCTGCAAATCCCTTCTCGTGATGGCCCAGACTAAACCCTAGTATATCGCAATAGAAAATAAGACTTCGCTTCATGTCCTTCACCGGCAGAACGGGAATAGCTCGCAGCATCTTCATTCTGATTCCTCCTATCGGGGCTTATCCCATGATAATGAATATCGGTAATAGAAACGTCGCCGGAGCTTAACGCCTGGCAACAGCTCCTGAGCCGCTCTGCGAATCTCGCTTAATGACTCCTTAGGCTCTGCAATCCGAACTCCAATGTCTTGCATGCCTCCATGGAGCTTGTCCATGATTCGAATCGGCAGTACCGATAATCCCGAGATTAGTAAATCCTTCATTGATTTATCCGCGGCCAGTCCAATAATTAACACTCGCCCGCCCGGAGCCAGTACTTCGCGAATTTGTAACAGCACAGCTTTCAACTCCATATGGTGCAAGGTTGCCACACATAGGACTGTATCATAACGTTCCTCTGGCGAAGGAATTGGCATATCTAGGAAGTCCCCAGCTACTAGGGTAACGTTCGTCAGATCTGCTAGCCGACTCTGTGCCCGGCTTATCGCCTTCGGATCAGCATCTATTCCGGCAACATACTGAACGTAAGGCGCTAGTCGATGGATGAGTAAGCCATCCCCGCATCCAATGTCGAGCACTCGTCCGCCTCGCAGCTTGGCATCTGCCACAAGCCACTCATGAAAGGCTGTATTATGATTCCAATAATTGTCCATCATGGCTTCTTGTAATCTCCTTCAACGCTGGATCGCATTCTTCTAGAGTATATTGGCCAAGTCTCTTAATCGGTTAATGCGATAGTTAGGTTGAACGGTAACTTCTTCATTCCACGGCTGATTAACTTCTAACCATATCGTATTCATCCCTGCTTTACCCGCTTCCTCAATATCATTCACAGGATGATCCCCAATATAGACGCATTGGGATGCAGCTACATTCATTCGTTCTAAAGCCATCTCGAATATACGAGCATGTGGTTTCTTAATACCAACTTCCTCCGATACAAGAATGATATCGAAGAAATTTCGAATGCCGAGTTGATCGATCTTCCCGTATTGTATGGAGGTTCTGCCATTAGTAATTAACCCTACCTTATAGGTTTTACGCACATATTGAATCATTTCAATTGCATGATCCATGATGCAGGCATTCTTCACGTAGTGTAAGGAGTAATAATCTAGCAACTCATTTCGCTCAGGCCTTTCATGCCAAGGAAGCTCTTCAAGTAGTTCATCGAACAACGCGCGCTTGTCCTTATAACCATCCTGATCAAGATCAATGATTCGATCAATGATAGGCTCAATATTCTGGATGTGACGGAAATAATGCGCAACCAATGCTGCCGTGAATTGATAGAATGTTGACGTCCTATCAAGCAGTGTGTTGTCTAAATCGAAGATTACTGCTTTGAGATTATTCATGATTTCCTCCACATGTTCCGTCTTAAACTAGAAGTCCTCTTTTATCTCATCTACTAGATCCCAAATCGACCACGCTGCCTCTAATAAGTTTCCTTGGTTATCTCTGAAATAAAAATACTTGGCTTCTCCAGATCCAAGCGTATGTAACTCCTCAACTGCAACTCCCTTATTCCTCAGATCGGCATGTGTCGATTCGATATCGGTACAATTGATAGCCATTATTGGAAAGGGCTGACCATTGCGAATTATCTCTAGCCTATTAGTATCCTCAGTTTCGATTAACAGTAATGCTATTGCATGTTTATGTGGGTGATGTAGAACAGCTAAATAAGAACCTCGATCCTGGAATTTATTCATCAGTTTAAAATCCAAATGGGTCGTATACCATGCTATCGACTCGTCAATATTTGAAGTCGGGACATAGACATACCCAATTCGTGTAAATGAAAACTTATCATTCATAACCAACACTCCTCGATTCGATTTCAACGTGATTCGATCTTCAAATTAGGACAGCGTATTGTTAATTGATTCAAGAATTCCTCTTCTTCTAATGGTGATACATGGACAAAATCATATTTACCATATAAAATTTCCAATCTACGGCTTGACGTAGCCGCACTAGCCAATACGGATACAGTTGGTCTAACTGTGTGAATGCTCTTGAGGGGGATTGTCTGCCTGATCGGTCCACTTCGAATATAGAGATTATCTTCTTGTATTTCATAATACGTATTGATCCATAGCCATGTAGAGAGGCCCGCGAACGTGAAGCATAATATAAAAATGATCGTTCCCCCAACTATCCCGGCCCCTTCGAAAAGTATTGGCGTGAGACCACTTGCACACAGCACAACAATGCATGACCACATAACAATGGATAACCACAGATCTCTTCTAGGTTGAAACCTCATTGATCTTCTCCTCTTATCTTCGCATAGATGAAAGTGTCATAATTTTCTAGCATTAATCATTTTCAACTTTGTATAGCACATACTTGCCTGTCCACATTTGACTTTCAGCAATCTTAATCGAATTGGAGCTGTCTTGGAATATATAACCTGAACCAAGTTGTTCTTGGAATAGCCAGTTTCTCTGTTCTGCCTCCTTTACGAGAGCCTTACTGCCATTAAGTTGATTCCCCTTGAACCCGTACCAATTGTAGCTTTCGGCTTCATATAGCATTACTAGATCCTGATTGCTCTTATTTAGAAGACTTACCGCCTCACGCTTAGAAATACCCTCTATTGGTAATGACGGATAATAACTCTTGCTTAAGAACACGACGAATGCTCCAATAACCATTATCAAAACAAATGAAAGCAATATTTTTAATTGGGTTTTCATGATTTCACCTACTCTTATCGTTTGACCGTACCATATGTAATTTTTATTCGGAAATATATTTCGCCTTCGTTAATATCTGATAAGCCATTTCATTTAACTCTTGTATGGGTTCATTCAAATTATAGTACTTCAGTTCAAGTCCTTCGTCATCATTGATCGTTGGCTTACCCAAGTAATTTCTTGTCTCGAATACAGCAACTAGATTATAGATCTCATCACCATGAGGGTACTGATAATACATGTCTTGACCAGAGAGCATACATATAAACTTCAAGTCATTCGACTTCAACCCAGCTTCTTCAAACAACTCCCTCTCTGCCGCTTCTTCTAACGATTCCTTTAATTCCAATGCCCCTCCAATCACTCCCCAATCTCCTGTATCGCTTCTTTTCTGTAAGAGGATTTGATTCTTATCATTTATAACGATCACACTGACTCCAGCCATGATAATTGGCCGCGTCCCAATGAGTGATCTTAATTCTTGGATGTATCCCATGTTAGCCTCCTATTGACACTTACGTTACTTTTATTCAGCAATACTTCTAGCTACGATATTTGCTTCTTCTCTATCCTTAGCTGGTCCTGATATATAGCCTTCGTTTAGTTCATATCTAACATTGATATCGTCTAACTGTAACCATATTCGCTCTAAGTTAATCGAAGCCATAACAGATCCTACGGATTGAAGTCTTTGGTTTCCATCCTCTATTTTCGTTAGTATCTGAAATAAACGATCTTCGTCTCTTTTCAGATTAATTTCATAAATCAAATCATGATCAACGATCAACTTCCCAGTTAAGGAGTCTTTACCGAACAATCGATTATGCTGGTCACCAATTATCGATACTGTTGTTTGTTTTTCAAACTCAGTCCCTGGTGAATAAATGGTGCTGTCTATCGATATTTCTATATGCTTAGGTCGGCTATAATGGATTGTCAAATAAATAGCTGCCACGAGAGCAATGCAACTTATTGCAATCCAGACCCTTCTCTTCACTGTATCACTCTCTTCTTAGGAGCTCTATTTAGATATGCCTCTTTAATGATTCCAGAGATTTCTGCCCATTCTGCAGCACGGTCAAGTCTCATACCAATCCAGCCTAGATGCCCCACATAAGGAGGTCTAAAGTAGACTTCTGAATTGGTCTCAATCAATAATTCTTGAACGCCGGGTGGTGAAGAACACCATAAGGCAATTCTACCATCTCCATGATGGTTCACCCGATATTGTACAAAGGAATGCTTATCATTAATAAAAAAAGTAGGCGCACCATGGCTTAATCGTTCACTTGTGCCAGGGAACTCAAGACAATAGCTTTGTATTTTTGTGAAGAGATCGTTCATGTTCACCCCTCCGAAGAAATCGCTCACATTCGTTTTTTGGACAAACGACTTTTCCATTTCTATTCTTCATTAATTCAGCAATGGGTATGCTGTTCCTCTCAATCCCTTTTTACTGTTGCATTGATCCGTTGGTAACACAATAATCATCTTTTAAAATCGAATACATTCGCTGATCAAGGAATTCCCCTTTTATTTTAAGTTGCTTTCTTAGGATTCCTTCAAGCTCCATTCCCAGTTTCTCCATTACTCGATACGATCCTAAATTGTTATAATTACATCTGGCTTCGATTCTGTTTATTCCAAGCTCTTGGAACCCATATGACAAGATTGGATGGGTTGCCTCAGTTATGATACCCTGGTTCCAGTACTTATTCGAGATCACGTATCCTAGTTCAGCCTTAGAATGAGTTTGGTCCATTCGAATCAAGCCCGTTCTACCGATTAACCTACCAGTTGATTTATATACAATTCCCCAGTGATATTCCTCTGCTTGTTCATATCTTTGCATGATCTTCTCTAAGTACTCAATTGAATCATAGACTGTGATATGCCTTGCCCATGTAGTTTGAGCTGTAACAATTGGGTCAGAGGCAAATTCATAATAATCACCTGCATCGGCGGGCGTTAACCTCCTGAGTAGTAGTCGATCTGTTTCAAATTGTGGTGATTCAGTGAACAACTTTTGAACATCCATGTTTCATCATCCTTATCCAAAATTTACAGATCGTTCAGATCGATCAGATCGCCCCGTATCGGTTCATCGATTCAGTAGATAACTGATCAGCCAAATAAAAAATGATAAAGATAAGAATAGTAAGCAGGTGTTCCAATTGTAAAACTGATTGTTAATATGTATGGAAAATCCTGTTGTTATACTATTGATGTACTCCCAGTCGACACTACCATACTGTTCTGCATATACTTGTGCCAAAAATTCTCGATAATTTCTGTAGCTTATGATTTGGTAATATACCCCTATGGTAAAGTGGATTATTACGATAAGTACCATCATAAAAATGGTTCGGATATTGAATCTTTTATCTTTTAACAAGTAAAACCAATGGATGACCAGAATTATAAAACAAATTAGTAACGGTACTGATAGTAGAATAGCTGGATTACCATTGCCTGAGCTATGTCCCGGAGTGGTAGTCATTTCATTGCCCAAGAAGAAGATCAGAAATATGACAGCTAGATTGATTGCAATATATATTTTTTTCATCCAATTCCCCATAATTGTTTCAGTTATTAATACTTCCTAGGTGGAGAGCCCTAATACTGCTATTGTCCATACGATTATTGCAAACAAGAAACCACTGTGGCTTCTACCTCTGAGAAGAGAGCGTAAGGCCGATCTCTTTCGTCTCGTCATCCCAGGAGACATCAAAACCAAGCTCTTCAGCAATGAAACGGAATGGCAGCATCGTGCGGTTGCCGGCTATGAACGGGGCACTATCCAGAATCCGTTCTTCTCCATTTACGACAACCTTATCACTTCCGATCGTCATCTCTATCTGGACATGAGCCGTGCTCACCCACACTTGGTTCGTGCTGCTATGCCAATGAGCGACTCCACCGACAGCCTCCGTTAAGAATCGGACCGGCAGATAAGCTCGACCTTCGCGCAACACTGGAGTCGTTCCATACTCGGGATCGATCTTGAATGTCTCGCCGTTCAGTGTAAACGTCTGTTTATCAATTTGGAGTAATAACCGGCTCTCCGTGGAGAACGGATTGATCACTTTCTTATCACTATAGAGCACCATATAATCAATGATGATTTCCGCTGCTTCCGGACGCATATCCATGTTCAAACGTTCATCGAAGGCGACCGCTGCAGCTATCTTCCATACTTCCTCCCATGAAGACGATAACATCGGGTTTTGAGACTTGACGATCGCATGGATCAGCGCTGCAGTAAAGCTATCCTTCATATTCTGCTTGGCGCTTCTCAGCAATTCCTCCGCACTTTCCGTATCAAAGTAATCATCCATTGCATATAAATACCCGATGACAAATAGCTCATCTCCACGCAGCGAAGACAAATCAAGTTCCGAAAAAGTCTTACCATAAGCAAGTCTTACATAAGTGTCGACCTTTCCTTCCGGATCATCCTTCCAGCCGATCGCATTAATGACAGCGGCCCGGATATCCAGTGGTGCAGCTTCCTGTGCTAAGTACTCAGCTAGTTCCTGTGTTATCACACCAGCTTCATCCGCTTCTTGAACGATCGGCTCATCCAGATATGCCTTGTAGAAATCAGTTGAAGTGATCGGTGAGTCTGCAAACGCCGATTGGATCGGCACCAAGATGAAAACAATCGCAAACATGATAATCATGCAGATAACGGTTCTATTCCTCATTCACTATACTCCTCCTTTTTAATTCCTAGCATTCTGTATTTTAATAGATACTGGATAATTGGTTAGCATGGTTAAGGTTATTTCGATTTCTTGTTCTGGTTCCAATACTTCTCTAACTTCTCTTTTGAAAATCTTATATCTTTTTGATTCTCTCTTATCCGTAATTATAGTAATTATTCTTCCTTTTATATTTAAAATCTTACCTTTCACAATTTTCTCTTTTTTCGTAATCAAGTCGAATAACAGTGCACTGATCACAACCGTAAAGCCGATAAGAGAAACGATAAATATTGGCAATAGTATAGGTGGTCTGTGAACTTGAATGTGAATGAAGGTTTGAATAACGGCTACAGCCATTCCCAAAAGACAGCTAATCAAGAAAACGATCATGGTTTTTCGGGGCTTTAAATCGATCGTTAATCACTCCCCTGCATGTTTTAAACGTTTTCATTCCGATCTCTCCCTTTGTTCCAATTCGTTGTTTTACTCCAATTTCCTTTATTGTAAGTAAAGGCGTTAATTATATCGAGCGTTTATTTTAAAATAATCCGAAAATCAAAAAAAAAGTGACGCAATAGTCGTGAAGACTCTTGATTCACTTTCTTATAATCAGTGTCTGCGATTTACACATAACGCCCATAATCAGGAATGGCGATTTGGTTAAATTCCTTCGCTAACTTCCCTAAACCATCTGTAAGTTCTTCACCTGACATTGGCTGACCATGACCGGTCACTACAACAGTAGGCTTTAATGCTTCAAGCTTGTGAACGGAATTTCTCGCTGCATCCCAATCCGTGGTTAAGTATCTCGGTGGACCGTTGATTTCCTTTTCCTGCATCACTACCTTATACAGCGATTCTTGTTTCACTGTGACGAAGGCATCTCCAACAATAAGAGCTCGGTCTTCATCCCTGAATAAGGATATATGTCCGGGGGAATGTCCAGGTGTATGGATCCATCGCCAACCTGGCATATAGGGAACACTTCCGTCAGAGGGGAGTGGTTCAATGTGGTTTCCCAAATCAACAGATTCATTAGGGAATAAAGGGGATATTTTGGCCACAAGTCCGCCTTCTACAGTTCCATCCGGTTCAGGATAATTCAACTGTCCAGTTAGGAAAGGAAGTTCCGCTTCATGCGCATATACTGGAATGTTCCATTGTTCAACTAATCTTACCACTGCTCCTACATGATCAAAGTGACCATGCGTTAGAATAATCGCTCTGGGCTTGCTATTCTTGCCAAATCGGTCTTCTACAGCCTCAACAATACGGTTAGCGGACTCCGGCATGCCCGTGTCAATTAATACCCAATCATTCGGATTTTCTAGATGACCTACAAAACAGACATTTACAATTTGGTTCGTAAAATAATAGAGATCTGGGATAACCTCATGTCCTATCCCGCTCATTATCGAGGTCATTGGTAAGTACTTGTTGTCCATTGCATCATACATGCCATCGCTCATGTTAGTATCCATATGTACCCCCTCTTGCAGTGCTTCAAATTTAGTTAACAGAACTATTATGAAGCGTTATCACTTAATTTATGTAGCTGAACTTTCTTTTGAATATCCCGATGACTAATATGACGAATGCGACCGCAGCGATTAACTTATCAATATAGGAAATTAAAATGAATACTTCGCCAAGTGTTACTTCTGATCCTATATTTCGTTGATAATAATCAAAGAGACTATTCGTGTAGAACGGTAGTACATACGAGTGTACCTGCGACAGGATCATGATTAGGAAAAAATAAAAACCCTCGGAGAATGATTTCTTCCTACTGATAACCATTCCCACAATCAAAGTTAATAAAAAGATCACACTTGCGAAAATTCCAAATGTATTAAGGAATACGAACAATTCATCAACTCCCTGTTATTTTCTCGGAGCTTTATCCTTAATCAGATTGAGTACGATATTATGCTCGAGAAAAGCTTTTAGTCCACACAAAACTATGGTATATCCCCCCATTGCGTCCATACATTGATTTAAGACCTCATCGGAATTTCCTGCAAATCCGTAGTTTTCAATTGAAACGAATGTCTCATTATTATTTAATGCCGTAAATTCCCACTTAATTATAGTGCCATCGGATGATTCAACAAGAATTCGACTGTCTCTCACAATCTCCTTCACAACAATCTCATCTGAGACACCATACATCTCCCATTCCCAAAGAATTCGTTTCCCAGTTTCTAACCGATCACTGCTTTTAGTAAACCAGAAGTTCGTTGTGATTTCTGGATTTATAAAGGCTTCAAAAACTTCTTCAACAGGTTTTCTAATGAGCATTTCAGATCTCACAACTGGTTTTTTGTTTATCATTTCCATGGTATACTCCCTTACACAAATTTATGTCACTTATCGCTTCAATGCCTCATTAGATTCACTACATATTCGCCTTTATATACTTCTTTATTTCCCTTGGTCTTTTGAAGATATACAGTTTTTTATGATCCTTAACTTGATCTAATATTTCAAGTATTTGACTTCTATTTCTTTTTTTGAAGTTCCATATCCATCTAAGAAATTCTAAATCAATCTTCTCTTTGCAGCCATCAGCCATGTCCTTTCTCGTTCTACCATGATAAATGATTCTTCGTTTTATCACGCGGTAAATACAGAGCAACCGTGGAAAATCAAAAAAATATACCGTGTCAGCATCGATAAGCCGTTTATTCAAGGTTCTTGAGTAGTTTCCGTCCATGATGAATGAATCGAGTTTGATTAATTCATCGATGGTCTGGTCCCATTCATCTTCACTTGAAGCAATCCAACCAGATTTCCAATACAAAGAATCCAAATGTATGACTGGAAGTCCTGTAACTTGACCTAATCGTGATGAAAAGGTGGACTTTCCGGAACCAGCACAGCCCAGCACAAGTACTTTCTTCATCATGTATGGACCCTGAAAACAACTTCTTGTTCTGTGAAATCTGTGTCCTTATAAGCAGTAGCAATTCCAACACGATTGATTAAATCTTTCATGACATATTTCATTTTAATTGTTGCAGTCGTCTCGTTTTCGAATAATAATGGTTTAATAAAAATATCACTACTACTAAGCCAATACGCATTTACTTTCTGTTCACCTATCGTTGTTTCAAATCCTTCCTTATACCATGGGTGTTCATTCTCCTTAGCAACTCCTGGATTATTCATGCAAACATACAAAGAAATCTCATCACATAATTGTAAAAGTCTAAAATGAGCCATAATCATCTCTTCTTGAGGAAATCCCAATTTAGCTTTAAGTCGTTTTTGTCGTCTTGCCTCATTCTTAATAAACTCAATACCATCAGTTACTTTCGAGCGTTGTATATGTTTAAAAGATGTATAATGAAGACTGCATAGTAGAGCAGCATATTCATTCATTTCTTCTACTTCATCTAATCCAAGTTTATATAAAGCTAGTTTCGGGAGAAGTGGATAATCAACAAACGAAAAAGGAACAGAATTTCGATCATTCCATGTGGGCGTATCATCCAATCTGATCCAACTTCTATCATGTTCCTGTATTGCGATAAGAACATCAGTAATAAATTCACTATCAATAAATAGTTGTTCTGCGAATCCTCTAGCAATTTTACTAGAAAAATTAGCATGTTCATGTTGTGTTGTCATGACAAAATGTTGATCAGTTTCTCTAATAATCATGGAGACTCCCCCCTATATTCTTAATCTTCGCAAACGACTTTCTGCTCAATGGTTGGATTAAGCGTCCTAAGTCCAATTTTATTCAAGTAAATAAGCATTGGTTCAAGCTGGCTTAGAATAGGGCTTGCAGTGTCGTGCTCGTTCGCGTCCATAAGTTGGGGGAGGCTTATGACAAAAGAACGCAATTTCGGTATTGGCAACTTCATGGCCTCAGCCAGCGATCTACCACCGAGTTGGATTTCAGACATACTCATCCCTGTCCCATGGCACGACGGACAAGCAGTTTTCGAGGAGAAAAAAGAAATCATCCTCAAGTTCCCTTTACTCGTTGTGCGCTTGTCGATCATGGATTTAAGGTCATGTACACAGCCGCGGTAATAGTCCGTACGCGGTTTCTTGTTATGAAAAAATGAAACAGTTTCTTTATCGTATCCATATAAAAGTATGGAGATAAATCCTTGATCTTGCTCCTTCAGCGGCTTCAGATAGTCGATTCCATGCATTACTGCCAGCTGCTTGATTTTTTGAACCGGCGCGCAATCTGTTCCAGCCCACAGGAGGACAGCGCCATTTTTGAGCGACAGCTCGGGGGCGATCATTCGCTCCGGAGTGATTTCGGCCAGTTCATCAACTCTTCTGCACTCGGCACAATGGCCAAAGTTACCGGCACCTCTTAACTCCCCAATGGTTCTGTATAGTGCAAGTAGATACTCTGTCACGGTCAACAAGACTCCGACGAGGGCACCCGGACGCTTGGAATTGAACGGTCTATCTGGAATCTTAGTGCGATCCATATGCTCACGCTCCATGATTACTATATTATTCTACTCCGGTTTAATTTTTGTAATCGAATTCTATAAAAAAGGGTTGTAAATTAGCATCTAAACAATACTCTATTCTCTGCCGAAAGTTCTCCTATATGTTTCAACTTATCCTGCTAGTTATCGATCCAGAGTGTTCCATTCGTCTTACTTTCTCTGAATTCTTCTTCGTATCTCGGTTACAAGCGAGGCTTTCTCAGCTTCAGAAAAAGCATCCGCTGCTAGTTTACGTGCTGCTAGAGGAGCAAGCCAAGGCTCGATGTCTGTATAAGTAATGCCGGACAGCTTCGCGTATTCCTCTAGAAAGATCCGAATACTCTCTTCTCGTTTTGAATCTAGAACAGAACGCATTGTAGGAGATGGGTTAAGAAATGATGGAATGGCAGCAAAGCGAAGTAATAGGACATATTCCGCTAGATCAGCTTCAGGATTCCCGATCGACGCATCATTCCAGTCAATAATAATTGCGTCGCGTTCCCGGAGAAGAATATTACCCGGGTTTGGATCTCCATGACATAGAAACTGCTTCATGGGCAGTTGATTCAAATCGGCAATTAATGTCGTTTTTTCATCCTCCGTCAAGTAAGTTGTGCGGCTAATGGCATACTTTATGTTTTCACGCTGATTTTGCAAATTGGATGCTGAATGCGAATGAACTTGATACAACAGCCGTGCTGTAAGCCGAGCCTGGAAGAAATCGTCGGAGTGTTGCTGTCCATTGGGCCGGTTCATATTGCCGTCCACAAGTCGGCTCAATAAAGATTTACCGTATATACGTTCAAATACAATGCCAGATCGTTCTCCAATCGTAATTAGTTCAAATGGCTTGGGAACCGGCAATCCGCACTCCCATGCGATCCGACAATTTTCGAATTCTCTTTGTAAGGCGACAATGCTTGTATTAGGCTTCGCCAATTTAATAATCTTGTTCTCGTCTTCCCACTCAAACACTTCAGATCCTGCACCTTCTCCAAGCTTTTTACCTATTTTCATAAACAATTCAACCTTCCCATTGCGGATTCCAAACTACTTCCCACAGATGTCCATCTGGATCTTGAAAGTAACCAGAATATCCACCCCAAAATGTATTATGGCCAGGAACAGTAATTGTTCCGCCAGCTTTTCTTACTTGATCTATTACTGAATCAACTTCTTCTTTAGTGCTTACGTTATGACCGATTGTGAATTCCGTAGGACTTGCCGTTGTTTGATTAAGTTTAGTATCAAACGCAATATCTTTACGTTTCCAAATGGCCATCCTTAAACCTTCCTGTAAATTAAAGAATGCAACGGCTCCGTGTTCATATTCAGTACCGACAATTCCTTCCGTAGGAAACCCAAGTCCATCACGATAAAACTTTAAAGCCCTTTCTAAATCATCTACACCCAATGTAATTACAGTAATCTTTGGCTTCATAAAATCGCCCCTCGCTTATTATTTCACGACTTAGTTTCTAAGTTACTATTTTCTTGCCGAGCTTAATACTCTAGATAATTTATTAAATGAATATATGATAATTAAATACAAGAGAGCTGCAAGCACACCAAATATGCTTAGAGGGAGTAAATCCTTATATTTTCGCGGATCCCCTGCAGCCAAAATATAAATATAGAGTAATGCTCCAGCGAATCCACCACCTGCATACAGAAAAATGAGTCTGATCAAATGAAGCAATTTATTCTTTATTTTAAATCGGGTAAGTAAAACCTCAATAAGAAGTGAATATGGCAAACCAATGATTAATATCGGTGGGGTACCATAGATAAGAAAAGCAATAAAGTAAGAGATGAATCCATATGAAGTATTCATTACGATGATACTTGCAATAATTGAAAAGATAATCGAAGTAATTAGCGAAACTACCATTCTACTTATAATTACTGCTTTCATATTCTGCTCCTAATTTCTCCACTTCTTAGAATTTCCTTATTGTCTTTATTTATGTACTCCCACTTATTTAGTTACTCCAAAATCCTGTCCAGTTCAATAGCAACGCCATCATTATCGTTAGTTTCGGTTATATTACTTGCAATATCCTTCAATTCTTTAATTGCATTCCCCATCGCAACTGACCACCCACAGGTATTGAAAAGTCCAATATCATTATAATCATCACCGAAAACAATAACCTCTTCGTTTGTAATACCCAGCCCAGCAAGTAATTTCATCACACCAAGTTCTTTTGATGCCCGCTTTGACATGATCTGAATCAACTGTCCATTATCAGTAACTATTATATTTATTAATATCCCCGGTTATCAGTATTTTTGCAACATCAATTCTCTTGAGATTTCCTATCTCAATATTCGGGTTATCGTATAGGCAATGATCAAGTATTTCCGCGGAGAGAATTGAAGGAATTGGTTCATGAATATGAATGTCCATGCTAGTACTCGTGATTAAGGCTCCATTATAAAATACGAAAGAACCAACATCTAATAATTCCTTTGGTAGGAACCTTTTTACGGCTCTTGGAGGACGAGCGGTAGCAAAGATTATATGCATTCCTCGTTCAAGACAAGCCGAGATACTCTTGTGATTTCTGTCAGAAATACTTTTTTCCGAATTAAGTAGTGTTCCATCTAGATCTAATACTACTGCAGAGTACTTCATTGATTCGATTCACCTACACTTTGTCCATTTGTTCATAAGTGTTCAATCATAAATCCAAATAATAAAGATAGTAATCCTGATTTTTCTTATATCCGTTGTTCACATACAGTCTCTGAGCAATATCATTATTTATTGCAGTTTCTAATCCGATGCCTTTTGCTTTTGTTTGATACGCATAAGATTTAGCTGCTTCCAACAGCTTCTCTGCTATTCCACGTTTTCTATATTCATCTCGCACATACAAATCATTTAAAATGAAAGAGCGTTTCATCGAAATTGAAGAAAATGTAGGGTATAGCTGGATAAAACCAACAGTATGGTTATTTTCAGTTTCTATAGCGATAAAAATAATCGAATCCCTGTGTTCGAACCGATCAAATAGAAAGCTTCTTGCCCCCTCTAAATCAGACTTTTGATTATAGAAGATTCTATACTCATTAAACAATTTAGAAACAGCGTCTAACTTCTCAATGGTAGCTTGTTGTACAATTATTGAAGGTTTCATTTCGAACACAGTCCTTATCTTATAATATTCTGTCGTATTACACGTAACATTTCTTCCATCTTTCCTACATGAAGTGTTTCATGAATCGCTACAAATCCTGCGCATTCTCCATAACTGGTAAAACCGAAAAGCGGTTTATCGAGGCGATTATCCAATTGTTCATGCGTAATAGAGAGAAGCCGAGCTTGCTGCTCGTACAGAAGTTCAATAAGGTCTTCTAATTTGGGTGGGTCTTCAATCCAATCCGTCGGCCTTGTTCCAGAGTCAAACCACGTAGTAAAGGTACTTGGGAGAAATGTAGCGTTTTCTGAAAGTAACATCATCCTTTCGGCTACAGTCAGAATATGCCCAACTTGCCAGTGAATCGTATTGTTAAACACATCAAGTTTAATCTCCGACAGTTCCATTGGACAGGATTCGGCTACCTCAATACACCAATCCCTTGCCATGTTTAATTGAAATAACATAGAATGATTCATTTTATCCTCCTGTTCGATCTACCACTCAACGCACCTTCTTTAAATTCTCTCCCATTACGTTTTAATCACTTTTTATCCTGTACTTCTCTACCTTTCCATCTTGATCAAAATAAATTCTTAGTGAGCAGATCATCAACACCTAAACCGGCCCTTCCTAAGTAGTAAACATACTCGTATTTATTATCATCTACTATCTGTTCCGGCTCACCCAATAAGTCAGTGAGTTCAACTGTGTCATATCCATCAAGTTATGACTCTTAATTAGATTATTCAACATCGTATGCCTATCTTCAGGATTGCTCATCCATTCGTCTTTGTTAAAATTATTCTGACATGAGCTGAGTATAAGTAAAACAGCTAGTAATAGAAATAATTTCTTCATAGTATAACCCTCACTCCATCACGACGCCTTATACTTCACATATTTCTTCTTACTGGTTGCAGGCTGAGTTCCAAGCATCATAAAATGTATTAAGCGATTGATATCTATTCTTTCTATCATGATCCACGGCCAAGGAGGCTACTTCAAATAGATCCTTCCCAGCCTCCCACTTGGTGAACGTACGATCAAGTTCGCCGCCAAGTAATGAAAATGCCATTGCACCCATATTAAATACATTAGTCACTTCATCAATATTAGCACCTAGCATAAATTCCTCAGGCGACATAAATCTTGATGATCCCCATAACCTACCCATTGTGTTGATGAACGGTTTGTTACGATATAGGTCTATATCGCATATCTTGATTCGATTTCTTGAAAAATCATAGAGCAAACTTCCATCATAAAAATCAACTGCTACATAACCTTTATTTGCAACATTCAAATGAAAAGTATAAATATCGTCTAGCGATTTTAATCTTGTTTCAATAGATAGTTGTTTGTATCGAAAGTACGGCGAATGCGGATCATTATACTTTGCAGGAGGTGGGAATGACCAATGTGGATGGAGGCTTTCTCCATCGAACCAATCGAAAACGGCTACATAACCATTCGCTAATGAATAGTGATCGCACAATGAAATTAGGTGCGGATGTTTTAATTTTTTATATAATTCAACTGCATATTGCAATTGAATTATTGCCTCTTGGGTATCTCCATTGAAATTAGATGTTTTTGCCCCAGCATACTTTACAAATTTCTTCTCATCATTGTTTCGTATTCCAAAAGAGATATTACCCGAATCTTGCTGGTCAAACACAGTAAATACTTCGCCCATCTCATTTAACCATTCGAAGTCATGTGGTTCTTGTAATTTAAATGAGACACTTTGAATATTTAGTTCTATCATTTAATCATTCCTTTGGTTTCGCAACAGACTTCTTATTCCGTAATACAATGCAGTAAATGAGACAAAGAATAAAATATACAATAACAAGGTATTATCAGATTGAATTCCAAATGTCGTTCTCGAATTTAAGACTGTTATGGAATCATAGTCATTAGTTATCTTTGGCATATATTCCTTAGTTAAAATAAATCCCTGCAGACTTCTCCACCCAATGCCAATTATGATTAATAAGATCGATACAATTATGGATTCAATTAATAATCGTTTATTCATCTTAAACACTATCCTCCAGTCAAAATAGAGTAGAAATATAAAGGACCGAAGCAGCTTGTCTGCCGATGCGTGACCACATAGTTATCGGATGCCCTAGACTTCGTTATGTTACTTCCATTATATCCTCTTTCATGTATTTTACTAGTTTTTGTTATCTGATCCAACTCCGAACGCCTTCATTTTCTTTTGCTGAGAATTACTCGAGTTCTTTAAGTTACACACCAAATGAAGCAGCTTTTTACCGGCACCTAAATAAATAATCCAAGCTGCATCGCTGCTGCTTGGATTATCAATAGAGCATATACTATTATTTATTAGTGTTCCGGCATATGCTTCCTCGACTTTACTACCGGGACCGAAGCAGCTGACCGTCGATTCGTGAAGACATTGCTGTTCCTGGCATCATCGATCTGAATACAATTCGCCCTTAGTTTTTTGTGATTATTCGGATTACACCTCTGTTAATACTAGTATTTCACCGTTGTTTGTATTAATTTCGACAATCATTTTATTACCGAAAGGATATGTAGCCGTTACAGTCCAAACATCAAATTTTATAGATATGGTATTCAGGAATCCCAACAAATGATCAATAGTTTTAATAATTGTTGATTACATGCCCTCAACTGGTAAGTGTTCCTGTGATGCAAAATAATCAATTGTATAATTCTCACTATCATAAATCAGTTTAGTAATCGAACATTCAGAGACTAGATTGCTTTGTTCAGGTATAAAATAAGGATGAAACCTATTTAATACATCCTCAGGAAACGAATTCGCCAGATAATCCGTTATTAATCCTCCGTGAGTAACGATCACAATATTACTACCGGACGGATACTCTTTTATTAGATCTGCTAACAATGATGATAGTCTTTCGCATGCACGCCTAGCAGAATCACCAACAGGTGGTATATAGTCAGGTTCACGTGTACATCTGTCCCACATCTGGACAAATTCTTGAAAGGATTGCCCTGGTAAGTCCCCCCAGTTAGCGCGTTCTCTCAAACGACTATCGACTTTTGGTTTTGATTGTGTTTCTTCTGCAATAATGTCTGCGGTTTCTTTAGCTCTTCGGAGTGGGCTTGAAACTATTGCGGTTATTGGTATAGTACTAAGATGATGAGCTGTTGCTTGTGCTTGTTTAATCCCTATCGAGGTAATAGGAACATCTCCGATTGCTTTTTCCTTTATGGCATGCCTTACTAGAAAGAAATTTATACTCATGCATCAAATCCTCCGTGTGAGTTATCGACGTTGCATTTGGTTTAAGCGCTGATTCCCTATAACGTCTCCGTGTTCATACATTGTTAGGAGATGCCGCCTCTTCTTGATTGCACCCGTAAAGCAATTGTTCTATTTATTCCATATCCGATAAAGAATCCGATTGAATTAAGTATAAGATCATCTATGTCAAGGCTGCCTCGCCTAGATAATAATTGAATAAGTTCTAATATAAACAGACCACATAAAAACACAATAAATATAGTATGTAATTTTTTCTTGAGAATAACTGGCATTAGGATTCCGAATGGAATGAATACCCCTATATTCCCGATTAGATTTATAATCGCAGTCTTTCTACTAATATTGCTGAATTGTAGAAAGTGGCTTATTGTAGAAAAGGGTTTTAGATTGTACATATATTCGGGTTGCTGAGTTCTACCAAACCCAAACATCATCCAGTAACACAATAGAAGTAAGTAACAATCAGGTAAATTACAAGCTTTCTGATATATCCCTTCATTGATCCTCCCATCATTTTGATTTCCACATTCGATATAGTCCAATAACTAAAATGCTGAAAGCAATAATTTCAATTATTCGAGGAATTATGCTAAACCAAGCTACTAATTCTCCAACCGTTATTCCCATTGGAGGAGCAGTACTACCTTCAGCAAATGAATCTATGTAACTACTGATAAAAAGAGGATAGATATAAGATGATATCGTATGAACAAGTAAGATGAGAAAGAAATAATAGCCTGCTGTAAAGGAATGTTTTCTACATTGTATAAGTCCAAGTATAAACAATCCTAAAAGTATTACTGCGACTAATATACTAACTAGAGTAAACAATAAATTCACTCCTCGTATTCATGTGTGTGCTCTTAAATATTACTTTAATCGAGTTTTAGATATTCCTTTAATGGATGCACATGATGTTGATCGTGCCATATAAAGTCCTTTAAGTATTGAGGGATATAGAATACGTTCCCATCACCATCTATATATTCCTGATCGACTACTTCCTTTGATAATGTTCGGATTCCATTAATGATTCTCTCACGATAATAGATTGCCTCTTCAATTAATTCATCGGTTGTGATGGTTCTTGCATAAGTAATTGCTTTGCTATTAAAACCATCATAGTTTAAGTGTTTGAGTGTTAGCTTTTCACCACCGACAATCTTATTAATTGCTTCCTCATAAAAATACTTATCCCACAACATGATATGACAGATGATATCCTTTATTGTCCATTTACCTTGTTCAATACTTGAATTCCAGGTTTCCTGATTTAGTCCTTTTATGGATTCTAGAAAATCAAACCATTCCCCAAATAGTTCCAATAGATTTTCCAACTCATTTGTCATAGTCATGACATCCCTTTACTCTATATTGTTTTTCAAACTGCAATTATCTTAGATAATAGTCTTTTATTTCTATCCTGTTCCCCTCCGGATCAATAATCACTCCAATTGTACCCCAATTAAATTTATGTACTTGTATACAAATTCCTCGTTTTTCGAATTCTTCAATGGTTTCATCAAAGTCTTGCACTTCAATTCTTATTACTGTTGGATTTTGTGCCCTTGTTTTTTCAGTTACACTTGCTTTTCCATTGTCCTCAATCATTAGGTAACTTCCACCAAACTCTAATTTAGATAGTCCTTCTTTTCTTTCTCGAATATTAAGACCAAGTTTATCAGTATAGAACTTTACATTCTCTTCGTATTTCTCCAGGAATAGAATGAAGCCAGTTTCGACTATTTTCATTATAAATCTCCCATCATATTTAGAATTGTCCTTTATGGTTTTAAATTAATCTCTTCGAAATGTTCGACCAATGGAAACGGATCATAAAAATGATGTAGTAAGTCCTTCCAATCTTGATACTCACTAGATTCTCTAAATCCTATAGTATGGTCTTCGAGTGTTTCCCATCGGACCAGTAATATATACTTATTCTTATCCTCTATGCATTTATGTAATTCATGATTTATATAGCCATTCATCTTAGAAATAACATCTGATGCTATCTTAAAATTGTCTTCAAAGTCTTTAATCAATCCAGGTTTTACTTGTAACATAGCAACTTCAAGTATCATAGTTATTGTCCTTTGTTTTATTTGGTTTTATATATTGCACGAATTGAAGAAATCGTTTCCGTGTTCTTCGTGCCTTTGAGACACTAATCCTCCCATTTATACCACCTCCATCCTCCGATGCGATTAGTCGGTCCGGAAGAATCCTGGCAATCAATTCCCTTCAGATTGTCATTCATCCTTATTTTCTTTCTTTCAATCTTCTATTAATGATTATCATCGATGTACATAGTAGTACCACAACTGCAATTGTACCTAAGATCCAAGTCTCTTTATTGTATTCAAATGAAAGGGTTACTATTTCAGTTGGTTCATTTCCTGGGCCAAGTAATTCAAGGTCTTCCTTTCCATTCAAGATATCTGTTGATCTGCCACAATTCATCACATAGTAATTATCACCGTTCTTATATGAATAAAGTAAATATTCCCTTCCTATCTCAAATTCAAACTGACAGCTTGACCAAGATGTATAAACTATACTTTGTGATTCATTTATCCCTTTCCATATCTTATCCACTTCGATTAACACAGCATTATAAGTTTCACCATTTACTTTAGCCTTCTTGATGTTTTTTACTTTTCCAGAGAATACTGCATCAGATTTCTCTAATCCTTCAATTGCATTCTCCGGAATATAACAATTACATGCAGAAACACTTACTGGATTTGCAATGAATATGATTTGTGACAATAATACACCTATAATTAATTTTAAAACCAACTTCATTGAGCTGCCTCCGATCGTATAGCCTGTATCTATTTTTCGTTCTCTATAAATTCTTCCTTTGTTAAACCAAAAAGAATAAGATCATGGTATTTCCCGTTTGTATATATAACTTTTCGACGTACTCCTTCTTGAACACACCCAAGTTTTCTCATCATTTCTGCTGAAGGTTCATTTCCTTCAAGCACATAATCGTTAAACTTGTTTAGACGTCGTTCAAAAAAGGCATATCTTAATAAAATTCTAGTAGCTCTTGTACCATACCCTTTACCTCGGTGATCCTGATCAATTTGTATTCCAATACTGAAAGTACCGTTTCTTTCATCAATGTTATTTAGGTTTATTCCTCCAATGTTCTCACCTTTCAGATTTTCAATAGTAAACATAATTCGTCCATTTCCAGATGAAAAATCAGAGAATGTTTCGATAAACTTCTTTGCCTCTGCAATTGTCGGTGGCAGTTCAACTGCACATTCTAATAATCGTCTTGCAGTTGTATCAAATCGATTATAGTAATGACCTTCCCAGTCTTCAGGCTCAATTGCACGCAATCGCACTTCATCATCTTGCCAAAAATAATTGGTATAGTTAATTTCTTTCATCTTTACCCCCCCCAATAATTAATCCGCTTCTTGTACCTAATATGGTTTCCGTTGGTTACGCCTAACGTTTCCGTGTTCACGAGGTCCATTCACCCTAAACTGCCGGAACTACCAACTATTTCGATCAGCTAGCCGCGATGCGTTGGATGAATGGATTTGTCCGCTGAGTTCGTCTCCCTGCACCTGAGTTACTTCGGACTCGAATATACTTCACTTTTGCCATCTTCGATTATGCTTTCTTCTTCCATAGAGATGTCCATAAAAAAGGAACTCCGAAAAACTTGTCTTGTTCATCCATTACATTCATTTGTCGTAATTCTATGCATTCAAAATAATCCTCTAGCAAGTATCTGATTTTTTCTTCAGTAAAGGCCAATCCGCCCTTCGTCGTCTTCTCCTCATAAACATCCCAGTCTGTCATCTCAAATTGGGGCCCACCAATTTCTCCATACCCCGAAGCGAAACAAGTTATTCCAAAATAACCATTTGGCTTTAATCCATTGAAAATCATTTCTATGTATTGAATTCTTCTGTGCGGTAGTATTCCATGCATGCATCCAGAATCATATATAAAGTCATATTCCAGATAAGGTTTTAAATCAAATACTGATTGGCATTTAAAATTTATGTCAAGTCCTGCTTCATCTGCCCGTTCTCTAGCCCATTTTATAGCTACATCCGAAATATCATACGCATCGACTACAAATCCATTGCGTGATAAATAGATTGCATTTCTCCCTGGTCCGCATCCAAGTTCCATTGCCTTTCCTTTTCGAATAACTCCCCTTTCGATGTACGATGCAAGATTCTCATCTGGCTTAAGTTTAAAAAAGGGAACCGGCCTTTGCCGGTCTGAATAGAATGGATCCCAGAACTGATTAGATGGTCTGAATTGTGAATCTAACATCTCTAACAATTGATCGAGATTCTTAATTGTTTTATCCCTCATTAAAATCCCCCCAATATAATCATTGCTTCAATACTTCTCCTACTTTTTTTTCTGGATCGGGTCGGCTTGTCCGCCGATGCGTGAACACATTGTTATTAGATGTAGCCAACTTCCTGAATGACAATCAAAAAGCTATCTAGCCGTATAATAATTATCTGCTGTGAATATGGCGTGATTCCAAAACTTCGTACCTTGACAAATCACAAATCGATCAAACCATATTTCAAAATTCATTTGTAAAGCCCTACTTTGAGTAAACTGCTCAATATGCTCTTTAACAAATAAATAGTTCTTCTCTCCGGTATCATAACGTTTTAAATCGATAAAGATATTTTCTTGATAAAAGTATCCTATCTTTAAGTATCCGTCAGATGGTTCTTCATATGTGTTTTGGAAGATCTCTCGAAGTCCGTATAAATAATTCTCACCGCCATAAAAAGGATGATCAAATAGCCTACACCCATTGCTTAATCGTAGGAAAGCGACATAGTCGTCTGGCAGTCTATATCCTATTTGATTAGAGAAATCGACTAGTTCTTCTTCAGATATTGGATCATAAAAAGTACATGTAGCTTCTGAGATATATCCTTCTTCAAGCTGCAAAATCAGGACATTATTGTTCGTTTCTAATCTTTTCTTAAGAGAAAAGAAGGTCTTCGAAATAATTGATTCTTCCATGATTGCCCCCCCAACGTATTATTACCGAGTCGATTACAAGGACTTCATTATTTTATCTTCCACTTTCATTTAATTGTATTTAACCGCTTTCTATAAAAGTGTGTTGAGTATTGAAAAACTACTGAACATAAACTTCCGTAGAAAACGAAGATTATCAATTCTCTATTAAAGAGACCAACATCAAAGATATTTCCTTCAGAGATAAAGTACATTTGATTTGTTTTTTATTCTCTTCATTAAATACTTCCACCTCCGATAATTTAGAGGTTGTTGGTTCTTCTTCGATTACTCACTCATACTCAATCATCATTTCATTAACATAGACTGCCGTGCCAGTTATCCATATATCCATATCCTGCTCACTCTTTGCTACATTCACAAGTACTCTTCCATCTCTATTGATTTCTTGCCCTTGTTCAACAATAAATTCAACTTCATTTAGATCGCTATTTATATAGGTTGAATAATACGCACCCAATACTCCAGATGCCGTTCCCGTAACCGGATCTTCCAAAGTCCCTGAATAAGGTGAAGAAAAATGCCGTGCATGCATGAATGCTTCTTTATCATGTGTTTCTAAACAGAACGGATGTAGAGAAGCCTTCGGATTTTCAGTTAAGATATCTGGAAACAGTTTGTTATCAGGTTTCATGTTGTCGAAAGCATGTAATCTTTTTATAGGCACCAATAACGTCCATGTCCCCGTACTTCCATATACAATTGGTTTTGATAAATCCAAATCGTCCATCTTTAGACCGATCGATTCGGCTAGCTGTTCAATGTTCCCGTTAAACGGCAAAAAGCGAGGAATGTCTTGCTTCATCTTAATTGTTAACAAGTTATTATAGTTCGATTCAAATCTAACCGGCAGGACACCAATATTCGTTTCAATATTAATTGCTTCTTTGTCTGTTAAGAAACCTCGTGACTTTAAACAATACAATGACGCAATTGTTGCATGACCACACAAATTTATCTCGTGGCCAGGGGTAAAATACTTTAATCTTAGATCGCCTAGTGTAGATTTCAAAACGAAAACTGTCTCGTTAAACCCAACTGAATATGCGATTTTCTGCATATCCTCTTCTACTATAGAATCAGCTTCCAATACAACTCCGGCTGGATTACCTTTGTTAGGTGCTGTTGAAAATGCATCATAATGATAAACTTTGATTTTTCTCATCTTCTACTCACTTTCAATATAGTATTTAGCTAGTTTCCTCTAACGTTTCCGAGATCACTATATCCATACACCCTAAACTGACTACTTTGCCGAATATTCAATCAGCCAGCAATCCCTATATCTTCCTTCATGTAGTTCATGTTCTTTCATCAGTTTAATTTTCCTAAAGCCGCATTTTTCATAGCAGGCTATTGCACGCTCGTTCCATGTTTGCGGATCCATCACAATCTTGTCAGCTTTTTCATGATTGACTAAATGTTCAATCATAGACTTCACAAGTTTCTTTCCAATTCCCTTATTCCAGTATTCAATTTCTCCAATGAATTGATCCATTCCATAGATCTTCTCATTAGTGTTTGTATATCCGTACTTTCTTCTTGACTTTTCATCTAGTGGATAGAATTGAATATATCCGATTGATTTTCCGCAATATTCAAAGATGCAACGGTATTCATCATCATTAACATAGAAGTGTTCCCTAACCATATCTATATCATGTGGTCGGTCCCGGCCTTCGTAGTATTCAAGTAATATAGGGTTTGATAACCAGGAAACCATAAGCGGTTCATCTGGTTTCTCCAGCTCGCGGACGATAATATCGTCGGTTTGATATATCAGCATCATTGATTCCACCCTCATATTATTCAGATAACGTGTTATATGATTTCATCGCCTTCTTGAAAAGCTAGTCGTTATTATTTCTCTGTTCGTTCATTCCATATTTTATAACCCTCTATATTTGTTTCCGAGTAATCACTAGTGTCAAATGTCTTGAAATACCTAGCGTAATACGCATGTTCAATTGTTTTTTGATTTTCGTCTGTATTAATATCAAGATAAATATTTGATATTTCCAATCCCCATTTGAAACTACGAGCAATCTCATTGATGTTATTAACTGTTGAAAATTCCTTAATTCCCGTAAGAATCGATTCCAGTTCTTCTTTACTCGGTTCCTTGCTCATATCTATTCTGCAATAAAGATTCGGACGAGTAAACTTAAATTGGACTCTTTCGATCGATGGAGAAAGTTCTTTCAAGTCTTGTGTTAATTCTTTAATTGAAACGGTATTTACATTGTGTGTTATACTGCAGCCTGCTGAAAATAGAAGTAAACATATTAATATTGCAATCAATTTTTTCATTCTATGCTCCAATTAATGAGTATTGTTGTTTAGATTTATATTCCTTTTTGGTTTGTGAAGATTTCACATGGTTTATCCCTTCTAGGTTTAGAAGATCAAAAATCCCACCTTCGGCAGTTCAACCTTGGAGTGGGATTTTACTTTCTCTTGTAGTTATTTCCGATGTATGTTAGAAGTGCTATTACAAAAGTTGCGAAACGAATCATGATTGTTAAAGCAGCATTCAACTCCATGATATCACCTCATTTCGAAGGGATACCATGCTCACCCAAGATTCGATTGTACTGTACTATTGTACCATAATGTTCCACATTTATATAGAACATTAGTTTGCTTATGATTTGCGAAGATTTCGTCTAATGTTTCCATGTTGACGACGCCTCAGACGGTGCGGTTAGGTCGTGCAGGTTAATTGGATGTCATTCGATAGAGCAGTGATTTTACGCTCAATGGTTGCATTAGAAATGTCACTATCGATTATCCTTCTAATCAATTTCATAAACATAGCATCCAATCAAATGTTATGAGTATGTTATTCAATAATTGGAATGAGAATTTCTACATCCTCTTCATCTAGATTGTCCTCAAAATAAAAAATCTCAATCGGACATGAACTGTCCAGAAATCTCTGCCTATATCCATTCTTGTTCATCCAATCAAAAATCTTTCCATATGCCTCACCAATAGATTTGTTCGTACAATTGATCTTCGCATACTTTAATAATGGGAGCTTAAAACCAATCATCCCATTAGGTACCTCTGATAGTTCACTCACTTCTAAACATGCAAAATATGTTGCAATTATTCCATTACACATATACGGCGAAAATAAGACTTCATGATCCTTAGCATTCACAATTTCATTTCTTCTTTCGACAAATTCTGTTTGTACTTTAACAGCTGCCTCGGGGAATCCATTTGGAAAATTAGAAGTAATACATTGTCCAACTAATGTGTATTTTCTTGTTGTAATCTCACAATTGAATTTTTCAAGTCTTTGTCTTTCCATAAACAAAATCATCCTCTCTGATTTTATTCTTATCATGTATTTGCGATATTTTCTTATAATGGCTTAAATGTTTTTAATAATAATTCAATTGTTTCCATTATTCTTTCGTCTATATTTAAAGGTCTATGAATATGTACACTTATAACCTCATCATTCAATTCTACATAAAACAGGTCTTGCACCATCTCATTACGTTCTCCTTTTGAAGGTCCATCAAAATAAGTATTCGTAAATAGATAGTCACTATACTTCATGAATAATGGTTCAAAATAGATTTCGTTTCGTTTATTTCTTTCAATATTCTTATCTTGAAAACTAATAACTCTCAAGTAAGATCTAGCATCAAAAAACTTACTATCTTTATGACTGCTTCCCGATATGCCAACACGGATATTTGATAGACTCGGTAATTCATATTCAATGCCATCATGAAATTTATTAATTATTGTATCATTAGGTAGTAGTATCGTTGCAGGACTTCCAAAGAGGTCGCTAACCTCAATTAACTCGATTCCCCTCTCATTTAACAAGTCAATGGATCTCTCTCGTTCTTCATGATTCACAATAGAGATTTGTCCATTTCGCGCTAAAAACAGAGTCTCAATAGATCTTTTCAAATCATATAATTCAGTTCCATAATCATACTCCACTACTTTATCCGAAATAGAGATTTTCAAGTTATTTTCGTAGTTACTCTTCAGTTTATCCAATTCCTGATTTATCTCTTTGTTCTGCTCTTTTAATAGTTCCAATGAGCTGTTTTGGAAGGAATTTTGAGTAATTAAGAAAGTAATCACAATTATAGATAAGACAAATACAATCTTTTCTTTAATGTTATTGATGCCCAAAAGTTTCACCCTCATTCCAAATTTAGCTAGATTTCGCTACTTCGTATAACGTTTCCGTGATCATGACGTCCACTCACCCTATACTGCAAGTGCGTACGACTAGTTCAATCTGTTGTCCGCAATGTTATTTGAAGGAACCGGCTTCTCTGATCACGTTTACAAAATTCCCTTATTCAATAACAGCAATTGCAGCAATCTGAACCAAAAAACCCATATTTGTTGCCGGACCTATAGTCCTGGCAGGATACGGTTCTTGAAAATACTCTTTATAAATCAAATTAAATTCATCAAATCCTGATCCTTCACCTAATAAAACTGTGACTTGAACAACATCACTCATTTTTGCATGTGCTTCTTCTAGTATAACTTTTAGATTATCCAGTGCTCTTCTTGCTTGAACTTCCAATGTGTCTCCTACCCTTTGTCCTGTTTCAGGATCAAATGGGCCCTGACCGGAAACATAAATTGTTTTTCCAACTTTAACTGCCTGAGAATATGGCATACCACCTGGTTTTTGAGCTTTGTCTGTAAAAATAATCTCTTTCATCTATTCATCCCCTAATTAAGTTTAAGATCTACTAGATTATTGTCCGTTACATTATGTATATAGATTCCTTCATAACCATCACTACCAATTCCGATCCACTGAAAAGTTACAGAAAGATGGTCATCATCTATCCAATTTATAAATCTAAAATATGGGTCGGGACGAGATTCATTTACCGTCGTGTTCATATTCAATTTATTACGCACCTGTTCAATAAAAGGAAGAGAGGTCTTGGTCATAGTCTTAGTATCAACAATGAATGTTTCACCTGAAATTCTCGTTTCTGTATATACTGCTACATATCTATTATTAGATGACCATAAGTAGGACTGAGCATAGTAGCCAGGGGACATTGACCATAGCTCTTCTCCTGTCTCGATTTGCACCAAGCGTATTCCTTCTGCAGGATATAGCCCGCCTGCTGTAACGTCTTTTATCACCCCGAATGATTCTATACGATAGATTCCATCCGGCGATGTTGAGGCAGAATGATCAACGTGTTCATCGACCACACTTTCTTCTATCTTCTCCTCATCCAGGTTGCTTGGAAGTGCTATTTCATCTACTATTTCTTTTGGATGCGGTTGTTCAGTTTCTACTACATGTTGGGTCTCTGCTTGTTCAAATGATACTTCTTCCCCTTCAGTATTTGCATTAGTACACGCTGAGCATGTAAATAACAAAACTAGTAAAATGACAACAACCGGTTTGCTTGGCATACACGCCTCCAACAACATAATAAATATAGGTATAAATGATGAAGTTATAGCATTCAATCAAATTCAGGATATGGATTTATTCATATACTAAAATCCAATACTTCTCACCAGGATGACCTTCTTCAACAACTTTCTTCCATCCACTTTTTTCATAAAATTTCAATGCTCTATGATTATCAGATACACACTTTAATTTTACTGGTTTACCCATTTTTTCTATTGCAGTATTCACCAAATGAGTACCAGCACCTTTACTGATAAAATCGGGATGTACAAATAAATTATGAATAAAATTGTCGGGCAAATATAAGGATGCAAAACCAAGGATGAATTCTGCAGTCTTTAATCATATTTAACGTATCCTCAACACTTAATTTTATAACTTGAATTTGTTCATAATCCTCTAACTTCTGACAAGACAAATTGATAATTTCATCTGAATAGTAGACATGAGTTACTACATTACTTATCCAACTAGCAGGAGGTAAATAGCCTAGCAATTCAATCTTCCCGCATTGATAACCCGTCTCTTCGCGAAATTCTCGACGAACAGCCGTTTCAATATCCTCGTCCTTCTCAACGCTGCCTCCAGGTAGTTGAATCGTAAAGTCATTAATTGCTCTTCTATACTGTTTAATCAGGATGAAATAGTCCTTATCTCTTGCTAGCAATACAGCAGCAAGATTATTGTCGTTAATCAAGTATGTCTTCCCATACTTATCCTGTGAGATAGTTTTACCTTCTAATTGGAGTAGTACATTCAACTCTTCCATGTAACGCTCCTTTTCATGGTTAACAAGGATTGTGATTTTACAGCTTTATCTATCGTACTGAAGCCTCTAATATCATTCTCACCCTAAGCTCCACGAGTCGTGCGACTAGCAAGATCTGGGCCGGCATTGATGCGGTTGGGTGAATGGATGTGTCCCGGCAATCTCTTCTTCGACTTATCTTCCGGGACCGAAGCAGCTTGTCTGCCGATGCGTGAACACATTGTTATAGCATGTCAGCGTCTTCTTAGAAATACATACATTAATGAACTATCGTTCTACGTTAATACCTTCCTTAAGACTACATTTCCTTCGGCACCGGGTCCAAACACATCTGGAATCGTAGCAACTGGTGTAAAGCCATTTTTTCCATAAAAGGCGATGACATCATAGTCTTCAGCATATGTCATCATATACATACAATAGGCATTTCGAGTTCTAACAACATCTTCAGCATGTTTTAGTAAGATACTCCCAATACCTTTCCTTCTGAAATTCTTACTGACCCCAATGTCGAGAACTTCGGCCCTAGCACCTAAAGCCGGAATACCAGTCGGCGCTTCCTCATGTAGTACCGTCACTATCCCAAATGCGTTTTCAAGTGATTCGTCATGATAAGCAAAAAAATGCGCTCCTCTTTCGAAATGTGTTTTAATTCGACGTCGTAGCCACAATTCATGGTTAGGGATAGCCATGTTCAGTTTAGTATGCTCAACTTCCGCAAGTAGTTCGAGATATGGTTCGATTTCACTTTCCTTTACTGACTTAATCATTTGTGACCTCCTAAATATCTTCTATCTAATCAATTAATTTAGTTTAATTTCTTGATAAGAAGAATTTCTAATGGTTGTGTATCAAGTACTATGCACCCAGCGTCTTGATAACCTAGCTTTCTGTAAAAATGTTGTGCTCCTTCATCAGCCTGGGTGGATGTCATAATCATATGAAAACCCTTTTGTTTCATTTGTTCTTCCCAGAAGAGAACAACTTTATTTCCAACACCTATGCCTCGATAATGTTCATCAACCCAAATCATGTTCATGAAAGGCACATTGTCCCAAAAGTAACCATACCTCATCCATCCGATATTACTTCCATCTTGGTTCCGTAGTATATATATTTCATTATTATTAATTTTTGACTGTATAAGAAACTCTGAAATATGATGGTCACGCCTCTTTATGTATTCATAATCTGAATTAATTGCAAAAGCAATGTTCATTGTTATTTCCCCTTATGTTAAATAGTAATTTAAACTATTCTAACCCAACCCAATGATTCTTGGTCTATAAATTACGTCTATAATTAAACTCTATTACCTTTGCTTAACTATAAAAGAGTTGGATGTGTCGCCTGGATCTGCTTCCTCGATTTGTCTTCTGGCGACGAGGCGGCTTGTCTACCGATGCGTGATCATATTTTTATGTGATGTCACCGGTTACTTCGGATACCATAGAATTGTGATATTATAAACAAAAAGACAGATTACGGAGGTACGCCGTGGATAATGAAAAATGTGACCTGATTCACCCTAACGGTGTCAAGGAAAAGAAACTAGATATAATTGATGGTTGGACGATCAAGTACCACGCAAACGGAAAAACAATGTGGTCAAAGGGAAAAGTGATTGATGATAAGCCAGCAGGCTACTGGGAATGGTATCGTCCTGATGGAACAATAAAGCGCTCAGGGTATTTTGATATGGGTGAGCCTGTTGGTGAATGGGTCACTTATGACAACAAAGGCAATAAACACAAATCTACAATTCGTAATAAAGAATAAAAATAACAGGATAGCAGTTATTGCTTGTTGCCTTCTCAGAATCACCCTCACAATTGGTCTGGTAAACCAAGTTGATACATCATAATACAATCGGTATAGCTTTCTAGTGTTTTGATAATATCTGGATGAGGTTCAGAATAATTGATCTTATAGTCTATCTCGCCGTATCCTTCTCTAATGGGAAAAGCTAATTTCTCTTTATCGATAGAAAATTGAGCATCTATATATTTCTTGTTACCTCTTGCATCGAGTCGTATCCATTTGTTTAGTTCCTTTATATATACAGTGTTTAAAGCATGTATGCAGTGACCATCTTCCGGTTTATCATATAGTGTTAATCTCTGATAACAAATACCGGCTGGTATCCCCATTCCTCGTAAAAGGGCTGCAAACAAATGTGATTTTGCATAACAGATCCCATGCCCATGTTGTAAAACTTCAGATGCTTTCCTGGTTACATCTGTACAATTAATGTCATAGGAATGGTGAATCTTGTCACGTACGAATTCAAATACTGCTATAATTCTTTCGATTTCATTATTTTGATTAAACAAATGAATGACATTCTGAATGCTACTATCGTAAAAATTTATGTATTCAGACGCCTCAAGGTAGGCGTCTAGCGAAGAAGTTGTCTTCATTGACACACCTCACAGTACAATTATTTTGAGCAATTTAAATTAACGTTTCCGTGTTCAAGACGTCCATTCACTATAAGCTGCCAGACCGAATGACTAGTTCCCATAAACACTGAATTTCTTCCCTAAAAAAAGAGCGACCATTTGCTGCTTATTAATAAAACCACCGTGCTTATCTATTATATTTCTCATTTCATAGAACAGTTGATTTCTTATGTCTTCTGTGAGTTGTTGATGCTTTGAATGAGTGTTTAACAAGGAGATATAATTATCGGAACTGTACGTATCCATCCAACGGTATTCTTTTACAATAATATTCTCAAAGAGATTATTGCTTTCGGTTAGTCGTCTTCTTTCGATAATTACTTCTTCCGGACGAGCTTTTATAGAATCGTCTAGGTGGGGAGCATAGCGCTGATATATACTTCTTATTTCAGTATGTATTTGATCGTAAAGCTGGACGTGAACAATCCAAAAGAAACCAATGGAACCAGTTCTTCGCAATAATCTTCTTACTTTCTTATATCCGTATTTGGGTTCAATAAAATGAAAAGCTGTCGCTGAAATTGCCAGATCGTATGTATTCTCTTCTGCATTCCAATCTTCAAATGAAGAATTGATGACTGTAAGATTAGCGTAATCCACAAACTTCTCTGAGGTGATTTTTGCGAGGTTACTTCCAAGTTCAATGCATGTTATATTCGTATATCCTCTATTAACCAAACTAGATGTAGCTTGACCTGATCCACATCCGATCTCTAAGATACTCGCATTGGGTTTTATGCCAGAGTAATCTATAAGATCAGTAAATAGTTCGTCTGGATATGTAGGTCTATATTTTTCATACTCACTAGCTATAAAGTCGAACGTTTCTTTATTCTCCATTGAATCACCTCTCAGTTAATACCTGCATTTATTGCTGGCCGGGACCGCGGCTGGGTGAATGGATGTGTCCGGGCATTAACTTCTTCGACTTTTCAACCTGGACCGAGGAGGCTTGTCTGCCGATGCGTGAACACATTGTTATCTGAAGGAACTCTGAGTTAGCTCACATTATTCTAAAGTTCTATAGTCCCTTACGTTCTGTTCCTTAAATATGGTTTTATCACTGCTAATTGCATCCATTATTCGTTCTACTGTAAAGTTCGTAATTGGTCTTGGTAATTCATTTATACTAAAGAATCCATAATCATCAATTTCTTTATGATCGATTTCAATCGTGCCTTTATATTCATTTGTTTTAAACACATAGATATATCCATTACGGTGTGACATAAAGTAAAGCCCAGCCAATTCAATATTTTTTGGTTCTATATTAACTTCCTCTTTACATTCTCTCAGTGCTGCTTCCCACACTGACTCACCGGCTTCCACAACTCCGCCAGGAAGCGACCATGTTCTTTTTCCATAATTTTGGTGAACCAATAACACCCGGTTCTGCTCATCAGTAATCAGTACTCCAGAAGAATCATGAGTTCGCTCCAATAATATCCCTCCATGAAATCCCTTCAAAATATATAAAGCTTCGTTCTTTCAGATAACGTTTCCTTGTTCACGACGTCCTAGCCCCCTAAACTGCTCCAGTCGTGCGCCGAGCACGATCTCGGCCGGCCGCGATGCGGCTGGGTGAATGGATGTGATGCCAGTGCCTCCTTGAAATACATTCCTATGAGTACTTTCTTATTAATTCTTCCTTGAAGACCTTAATAGGTTCTTCATAACCAATCGGTTTGTAGATCATCTTGTTTAGCCATGCACTAAGATCATATGTATGATCAAATTCAACACCCTCACAATAAAGAGACATCTCTTTTAGGGTTCCTAATACACTTCTATCATTTGTTTTTCCAATGACTACTTTTCCTGCCTCAAAGAAATATTGTTCAATATGGCTCTTTTTGAGCCCTTCTAACTGTAAATATTCATAGAGTTCAGTCATAAATTTCTCTTGCAGTTTAACTAACTGAGAGCTCCTTATCCCGTCAATGACTATACATAGACGGCTTAAATCATTTACGAATATTATATGTTTCTTCCTTAGTTGAAGTATGTTCACGTGCCAACTAAATAAAGAATTAACATCTCCTAATTCATTAGGAGCTACCTTCATATCTGTAAGAAGTTTTTGAGTAAGTCTAAGTGCTAGCATGTTATCTGCTCCTTATTTTTTTGTTTCACATAACGGCGGCTTGTCCGCCGATGCGTGAACACATTGTTAGATGAAGTAACGGCCTTCTTAGAACTTCATTCAAAATAAAACAAACATCAAGCTTTCTACACTTGATGTCTGATAATCCATTGTTCGATGTCTTCTTCTTTTACTTGTCCGGCTGCTGTTCCAATCCCAAGATCTACGATTTCATTTTGGGAATAATTAATGCGAATATCATTAAGTCTTAGCAAAAGCAGCATTACAGCTACTCCAATTCGTTTATTACCATCAACAAATCCATGATTAATAATCAATGCATAAGCAATCACTGCAATTTTCTTGATATCACTATCATACAAACTCTTACCATCGAATGTTTGAAAGGCTTTGTTTATAGCACTTTCAATTTAACAATCTTACTGTGAAATAAAATGATGTCATCAAGTTGAAGTGTTTTCATTATTTTGAGAGCTCCTTAAGAGCTTCTTTATTTTCATTGATGATATCATCCATCATGGATTCAAGCTTCACTTGATTTTTGTGCTTTAGAAACTCAACAAAGTCCATTACTTCTCTCTTTCTGTCGTCTGGCAAGGATAAGAAGTCCTTGATTAACTTTTCCTCAAGACTCATTGGCCGCACCTCCAAATACTTATACATTAAAGTATACACTAATCTTAGTGACTTTTAACATATGCTTCTCTGTGTGTCCTACAATGTTCTGCCGTTATTTCATATAACGTTTCCGTGTTCACGACGCTTCACCACCTTAAGCCCGTTAAGGGCGGCCGCGATGCGGTTAGGTGGTGCAGGTGTGTCCCGGCAACTACTTCTTTGACTCATCTTCCGGGACCGAGGCGGCTTGTCCGCCGATGCGTGAACACATTGTTATGTGATGTCACAGTCCTCTTTGATAAACTTACATAAATCTATTCTTTCCATATTCTTTTTACTTCTTTTAGTTCTAGGTCTTCAAATTGCATTTTATAGATATCTGGTTTCTTTAATTGATCAAAGAAATCTAAGCCATAGTTTGAATCAAAATAATTCATCATCAATGTCATGACTAGACCGTGTGTTCCAATAGCAATTTTCTTTCCATTATGTACTTTTAATATGGTCTTGAGCACTGCAATTGACCTATTCTGACAATCCGTGTTAGATTCTCCACCTGGTAAGGCATATTCAGGGTTGTAGAAGTTATTTCTAATATCTGATATTAAATCATTAATATAGTCTGAAGAAAAATGGCGTTCCCTTAAATCTTCAAAAGTCTCTATCTCTAAATTTAAGTGCTGAGCCAATCCCTCGACACTCAAAACGGCTCGAGAATATGGACTTGAAATTAAGACGTCTATATCTTCACTAATAAGTAACTTCGTTACTTTTTCAGCATCCGCCTTACCTTTTGCGGTGAGTCCTCTTGTTCTTTCATTTCCTTCATCATATGGTGATTCAGCATGCCTAATCATGTAGAGAATGGTTTTCATACAGACCTCCTTGAGACACTCTCTTAAAAATTTTACTGTGAATTCACATAATGTTTCCGTGTTCACGACGTCCCACCACCCTAAGCGAACGGAGTGAGCGGCCGCGATGCGGTTGGGTGAATGTATGTGTCAGGCTGCATTTGATCGGAAATATCCGATCATTTCCATGACCGAGGCGGCTTGTCCGCCGATGCGTGAACACATTGTTATGTGAAATCCTTGTCTTCTTTGAATGAGCTAATGACTTACTTGACTTTCTAATCTTGTTCCGTCAGGATTTAATACATACTGCCAGATTTCGCCATTCTTATAAAAATAGGAGTACATAAAAGCTTTCTTGTCTTTCAATAGAACAAATAATTGATATTCAATATTACCCTTTTTTATTTCATCATACTCGACCCTATTCAAATCAGGATTATAACTAAAGTCGGACTTGGTTTTACTAAATAACCAAACATCAACACCATCAACATACTCTTCGAAGTAATCTTCCCCATATTGCTCTGTTATTTCAGTATCAGTAATTCCGATTTTCGCAGTCTTTATCATGTATTCCTTATCTATAGATGAATTATTATCCGAAGATGAACACCCCATAATAAGTAACATTAGGATGAGGGGAACAAATGAACGAAATTGCATATATCTCGATTCCTCCTTCTTTTTTTAAGCTATTACAAGGGTTTCACATAACGTTTCCGTGTTCACGACGTCTATTCACCCTAAGTTGCTCAGCGCACGACAAGTGCGCCTGGCCGGCCGCGATGCGGTAGGGTGAATGGATGTGTCCCGGCATAAGCTTCTTCGACTTTTCTTCCGGGACTGAGGCGGCTTGTCCGCGAAACGTGAACACATTGTTATATGATGCCGGTGCCTTCTTTGAAATACTATTAAAAATTCTTTCTACCAATGTGCTTGAAGCTTATTTCCGTTCGGATCAAAAAAATGAAAGTAAAAATGCCCACTTTCTTCTTTTATTTCATCAACTTTAACACCCTTGCCAATTAAATATTCATAAAACTTATGTATTTCAGGCGAAGTAAATCCGACTGAAAATTCTGGGTTATTATTAATAGTAAAATGCCCTCGAGAATCCTCATCTGCTCTTACCAATACTAATAATGATCCTCCTTCACATATTTCGATCACTGCTAATTCATCTTCTTTCCTTCTTCGCAATTTAAGTCGCAAGCAATTTGTATACCAATCAATAGATTCCTCAAGGTTTGTTACTGGTATTCTGAAATAATGAATATCGTTAATAAATGTCATTAAACTAACTCCTCTCCTTAATTGAGTATTTCAGGTTTTACTTCTGTTTGTACCGGTTTCATATACCGTTCTCGTGTTCACGACGTCCATTCACCCTAAGCTGCCAGAGTCGTGCGTCCAGCACGATCTCGGCTGGCCGCGATGCGGTTGGGTGAATGGATGTGTCCCGTCAATTCCTTCATCGACTTATCTACCGGGACCGAGGCGGCTTGTCCGCCGATGCGTGAACACATTGTTAGATGATGCCGCAGACTCCTTCGAAAAGCTTCATTTCTTGTTACATGTTTAATATAAATCCCGTCTTCTTTCCCTTCTCAAAACCAGCGCTCTCATAGAATTGATGTACTTCTTCTCGTTTCGATCCGGTTAGAAGCATAATTTTATAGCAGTTCTTCTCTTTTGCAAGTGACTTGGCCTTCCCTAATGCCATGTGCCCAAATCCCTTTCTTCTATAGTTCTCATGTGTAATTACATTCTCAATTAATCCATATGGTCGAGCACTTCGTGTAAGGTTTTTTATTATGATCAAAACGCAGGACGCTACAAGTATTCCATCCTGTTCAACGACTATGATGTTCATACCTTTATCTTGTAATATGTCTCTCCAATGTTCTTCCAATTGGTGATCTCTACTGAGTTCTGGATCTGAAGGCTGCAGGAACTTATAAAGTTGTAAAAGGTCTTCAAGTTCATCTTCCTGAACCATCCTACTTATAACCACATCATCGACCCTCTTTCAATAATGGTTTCGGCGGTTTCATCTAACGTTTCCGTGTTCACGACGTCCATTCACCCTAAGTTGCACGAGTCGTGCGCCAGCACGATCTCGGCCGGCCGCGACCGCGGTTGGGTGAATGGATGTGTCGCCTGAATCCGCCTTTCCGACTTATCTCCTGGCGACCGAGGGGCGCATGCCCCGATGCGTGAACACTTTGTTATAGGATGTCAGCGCCTTCTTCGTATTTCTACATTAATGTTATTTGTTTGATTTCTCACCAAACGCAATCCTATAACCATCGATGTCTTTTATTGTGAATTCTAGTTGTCCAAACTCAGTTGTATGTAGCTCTGTTTCAAATACTGCTCTATTCCGTATAAATTCATCACATACAACCGCTACATCATCTACACCACAAAAGAAATCCCAACAAGGTCCAAATTCTAAGGAACTAATTGGTCTCACATCCGTTGGATCTTTGGCTTCCGATAATATTATGTAGAGATCATCTCTTGTTACATGTCCAATACCTCCGCCATCGAATCCAAGTACTTTTGTGTAATATTCTTCAGCCTCTTGCTCACTTTTTACAAGAATTACAGTGCTAGCATTCGGTGGCACTTTCTTTTTGATGTCCTGAATATGATTGTTTGTTTCCATTTTTATTTTCCTCCTTCGGGTTTGTGGTTTTCATATATTTCTTTTGTCCTTGCGCTGATTGCCTATAACGTTTCCGTGTTCACGACGTCCCACCACCTTAAGGTCCGAAGGACCGGCCGCTATGCGGTTAGGTGGTGCGGATGTGTCCGCTGATTATGCTCCCTTGAACCCTGAGTTGCCTCAAATATGCTTCACTTCCAGCGGACCGAGGTGGCGAAGACCCCCGATGCGTGAACACATTGTTAGACGAAGTTATTGCCTTCCTCGAATTTCCTTGTATTATTTAGAGTTATTCCTTTTCATTCTTTCTTCAAGTAATTGGATCTCAACATTAGCTTCTTTTATCAAATACTTAAGTGATACTCCTGCAATAAATGAAGAAATCGAGATCATAAAACAAACTAACATCCAGACTGTTCCTCTTAAATCATTGGTGAAGTTATAAGAAAGAACCTCGGTGAACTGGCTACTTGCAAAGAAGATTATAGTTAGAATAAGAAATAGCATAAAGAGAACTAAGAAGAAATTTGATAGTCTATTTGTTTTCTCGAAAAATATCATCTCATTTTTTCCTCCTTGGGGTTTTATTCAATAGCAATACTTTCGTCTAACGTTTCCGTGTTCACGACGTCCCACCGACTTAAACGACCAACGGGAGCGGCCGCGATGCGGTTAGTCGGTGTCCCGGCAAATACTTCTCCGACTTTACTTCCGGGACCGAGGCGGCTTGTCCGCCGATGCGTGAACACATTGTTATCTGATGCCCTGACTACTTGAGTTACTTCCATACGCACTTGTCACTAGTATTCTTTAAATGTTTATATAGCGTTTAGTCCTTTCAATCCATTTGTACTGTTATATTATTGTTTCCAAATTATTGCCGATCAGTTCTTCGTATGTTATGATTTGATTAACAAGGTCAAGTGCTGTAACACTTGGCCCCGACAATTGGCTTGGATGGACTCCCTTCTGAGTTCTCAAAAGACAAAGACCCACCTTTGGCGCTAACCTTGGGGTGGGTTTTTACTTTCTCTTGTAGTTATTCCCGATGTATGTTAAGAGTGCAACGATAAATGTAGCAAACCCGATCATGATGATAATCGCATCTTTAACTTTGCTCACCCCCTTTCGAAGGGAAGCCACGCCCACCCAAGATTCAATTGTAGTTCCAATTTATCCTATATCAGGAAGGCGTACAAGTGTTCCTGTTCATTTCTTATATATGTACTTTCAGGGGTTTCCTATAACGTTTCCGTATTCACGACGTCCATTCACCCTAAACTGCTCGTCGCACGACTAGTGCGATCTGCTGGCCGCGATGCGGTTGGGTGAATGGATGTGTCCCGGCAATTGCTTCATCGACTTATCTACCGGGACCGAGGCGGCTTGTCCGCCGATGCGTGAACACATTGTTATCAGATGTTACCGGCTTCATTGAAATTACTTTCGAAAGTTCCTGTCACCTGTCCCTATTAGTCTTATGTATGGTTTTGTCTCAAGCTTTAATGTCACGTTCGGATCATCTTCATCCATAATTATTATTAGTCCTTCTGAATAACTGTCCTTGTATATTTCAAGTCCTATTATGGGTTCAAATTCTAATTCAAATATAGTCCCCTGTTTTTTATTGCTTGTTCGAATACTTAATCGATTGCAAGCAGGCTCAATACTTATATTTAAATCTATCTCTTCCCTTGAGAGTTCAAAGAATAATGTGTTGTAATACCAAGGAACCTCTTCAGATAAGATAATTGGTTCTGATTCAAATAAAGTAATTAACTCATAATCTTGAGGAAATGGTTTTATGGTTTTCACCGACTTTCGGTAATTTCTGATAACGTTTCCGTGTACACGACGCCTCACTGCCTTAAGGTTCCGTAGGAACCGGCCGCGACGCGGTTAGGCAGTGTAGGTGTGTCCCGGCAATCGCTTCCTCGACTTTTCTTCCGGGACCAAGGCGGCTTGTCCGCCGATGCGTGAACACATTGTTATCGGATGTTCCCAACCTCTTCGAGTTTGCTTTCAATCACTCTATAAGACTTATCATCATTTCTATAAACGAATCTTCATTCTCATCAATTATTTCTACAGATATTCTCTGTACTTCATCCTCAAATAGTATTTCAAAAGTCTTATACTGTTCGACAGTCCTTGCTAAATCAGCTTTGTTCAGTATTCTCCCAACTGTTAAATGTGGTTTATATCCATCAGCACGTAAAAAATCAGGATAAAATTCTTTTAACAATCCTTGATATAGCTTATGATGCAGATCAATTAGTTGATCCTTTCCTTCAACTATATTTAAAAACATAAAACCGTGAGCTTCTTTGCTTATACCCTGAAGGCCAATTTTAAAGGGTCTAATGTCTGCAATTATTTCTTTTAAATGTTCTTCAATAGCTCTAGCAATAAGTTTACTTTTGAATGGAAAAACTAGAGTAATATGTGGTGCTACATGATTGTATAATGGGTCAAATTGACTTCTGATATTTTCAATGAGTTCGATATTATCGAACTTTGGAAAAATCATTATACATCTTTGAATCATGTTCCACCTTCGCTTTCTGGGAATTTCCGATAACGTTTCAGTGTTCACGACGCCTCACCGCCTTAAGGTCCGATAGGACCGACCGCGATGCGGTTAGGTGGTGCAGGTGTGTCCCGGTAATCGCTTCCTCGACTTATCTTCCGGGACCGAGGCGGCTTGTCCGCCGATGCGTGAACATATTGTTATCGGATGCCATTGTCTACTTTGAATTATCTCCAATAATTATTCTTCATTTCCTAGTTTTTTTAATTTATTTGCAATTTCAATTTCTGAGTATCCAAACCAAGTCATTTCATACAGACATAGTGCAACTATTTGTTCGCTTCTAAATCGATTTAATACATCATTTTCAAAAATATCCAAGCCAATCTGCCCACTTTGAAGCTGATAAATCCCAGAATCCTGTCCAGTCTATAGAATTATTTTTCCCGTGTACTCGAAATGCTTCTATTTCTTTCCCATCATTATTTAAATGTTCAGAAAACTGTTCTGATTCTTGTGTATCAATAGATATAATCATATTCTCTTCGTTACTTCTAGCATCTATCAATAACAAGTCATTAAATATTGATCTTAAATAATCCTTTTGGTCAAGATAATCGGGATAATAAGAAATATATTGATCCCATACTTCGTCAAAGTCAACTTTATGTAATAAATCTTTGAAAGTGGTCATAATCATTAACCTCTTAGTTTTCTAGCTATTTACAATGGTTTCCGATAACGTTTCCGTGTTCACGATGTCCAATCCCCTTAAGCTGCCAGAACGCACGATTGGTGCGATCGGCTGGCCGCGATGCGGTTAGGGAATTGGATATATCTTGCTGCCATATGGTCGATCTCTTCGACCATCGCCGGGACCGAGGCGGCTTGTCCGCCGATGCGTGAACACATTGTTATAGGATGTCAGCGCCTTCTTCGAATACTTCAATCATATTTTTTCGTTCTTACGCATTGCACCCAATACAAGATTGTAACCATCAATATCTTGTATATGAGCATTTTTATACTCCCACTGGCCATGCACTCCAGCAAATGGCTCAATAGCAATAATTCCGCCTTTACTTCGTACCTCTTCAACATATTGATCCAAGTCTTCCCATGCTATGTGGATAAATGTATCCCATCCATGCTCAGGTCCTTCCCATTTCGTCGGATAAGTAGAGCGTTTCTGCGAGGCAACATTGGGTCTAATATCATTTTTAGATTTTGCCTGTTGTAAGATAAACAACATTCCGTCTCGCTCAGCATGCCCCCAGTCATCCACCTTACATCCCAGTACATCCCGATAGTATTCTTGGGATTTTATTAAATCAGATACAAGTCTAACTTGAATTGTGCGTCCAAGCTTCACTTCCGATGTAGTGTTATCAGCATTCTGATTAACTTTCATGATATTTCTCCTCTCAATAAATATATTCAATGATTTATGTGTGCAGTTTAATATGTTAGATTGCGCTGATTTCCTATAACGTTTCCGTGTTCACGACGTCCTATCACCCTAAATTGCTAATCGCACGACTAGTGCGATCGGCTGGCCGCGACCGCGGTTGGGTGATGGGATGTGTCCCGGCAATCACTTCTTCGACTTATCTTCCGGGACCGAGGCGGCTTGTCCGCCGATGCGTGAACACATTGTTATAGGATGTCAGCGCCTTCTTCGAATATCTTGCAAAATAGGCTATTATTAAATCTCTGTTATTCAGTTAGTAACATTTT